>NZ_JAGSPN010000071.1 GCF_018139685.1 Cognatundibacterium luofuense | reverse complement strand
TGTTCGCAATACAAATCCGCTAGCCGCGTAAATGCAGCAGCCGGATCAGCGCAGGCCGCAGCAGCCATACGCCAGGAGCCTATCGATGCGCCGATCAGGCTGCGTTCACGCGGTGTAGCGGCCAGCCAATCACCAAACAGCCATTGATCCATGGCTTGCAAAATCAGGCCTTTGGGGCCGCCGGCGGCTGCCGGAACGACCGCAATATCCGCTGCTTGCAGGCCATGTTGCTGGATGTGGCGATAAGCAGTTTGTCCGGCAAAAATCTGGATAGAAGAGGACATGAGGACTCCGCTGGTGCTTAGTTGGTAGCTACTTTGCGCTGGTATGCAAACGCGTCATCGCCTCCGCGAATTCGCCAGTGACCATCAGCGGCAATACATCCATACTTTTCGCAAGGGCTTCATCGATCAGTGGCTGCTCTTCTTTGCGCGGACGGTGCAGTACAAAATCGGCTACGCCCTGATTCAGATTCAGCGTGCGCGGATGACCGATGCCGATACGCAGCCGCCAGTAGTCCTGAGTGCCGAGCGCAGCGGTGATGTCTTTGAGCCCGTTATGGCCACCGGACGAGCCGCCTTTTTTGAGCTTGGC
>NZ_JAGSPN010000070.1 GCF_018139685.1 Cognatundibacterium luofuense | reverse complement strand
CCCATCAGGGGCCAGTATTCAGGCAACAATAATAGCTGCGCGCCTTCTGCAGCGGCCTGTCGTATCAGGCGCTCCGCTGTCGCCAGGTTGTCATTCAAGTCCGCAGACGAAATCATCTGTATCGCCGCCACCTTCATCATTCACCTCTCCCTGTTTTACTGGTTTCAGCGGAGGAAGCACTGTGACTCAGGCCGCCCTCCAGTTTTTTGACGACGGGTTCAGTCCAGGAACCAGTCAGGCCATATTCAAAAGTAAACGCCTTGGCTAAAGGCTCACGTAAAAATAGCTGTGCCAAAAAAGTCCCCAACCCGATCACAGGATTGACTGCCAGACCATACACAACGGAAGCAGCGCCGGCGTTCACGACCGGAATCACCACCACATGCAAATCCTGGGTCTCATTCACTATGTCTGCCTTACCTGCCATCAGCACGGTCGCATTCAAACCGCGCATTTTCAGATTCTCGGTATGCGCCAGCCCTTTTTCGATCACAGCATGGCCGTTAATGCCATCAAAAGCAAAGCCCTCAGAAAACACATCGCGAAAATCCAGCGTCAACCGACGTGGCAAAGATTGCATACTCAATACGCCTAATAATTTC
>NZ_JAGSPN010000069.1 GCF_018139685.1 Cognatundibacterium luofuense | reverse complement strand
AACCAGGATCGCGCCGTCCATCTGCGCTGCACCAGTGATCATGTTTTTAACATAGTCAGCATGGCCTGGGCAGTCAACGTGTGCGTAGTGACGGCTTGCTGTTTCGTATTCTACGTGTGCTGTGTTAATTGTAATACCACGTGCTTTTTCTTCTGGTGCTGCGTCGATTTCGTCGTATTTCTTCGCTTCGCCGCCGAATTTTGCGGACAGAACTGTCGCGATCGCTGCTGTCAGTGTAGTTTTACCGTGATCAACGTGACCAATTGTACCGACGTTCACGTGCGGCTTGGTGCGTTCGAACTTACCTTTTGCCATTTTATTCTTCCTTCAAAAAGAACGATTTATTTACAATGCACCTGTCCCGGCATGGGACAGGTTTTTTAGTACAGAATTACTTCGCTTTAGCTGTGACGATTGCGTCGATCACATTCTTAGGCGCTTCAGAGTAGTGCTTGAATTCCATTGTGTAAGTTGCACGACCTTGCGTTGCGGAACGCAGGGAAGTCGAGTAACCAAACATTTCGGACAGCGGCACTTCAGCTTTGATGATCTTTCCACCGCCGCCTGGGATTTCATCCATACCCTGAACCATACCACGACGGG
>NZ_JAGSPN010000068.1 GCF_018139685.1 Cognatundibacterium luofuense | reverse complement strand
CAGAAGCCATTCACGCAAGAAAAATCCTTGTTGCAGGAAGACTGGTTGATCTGGCGCTTACGGCCGAATTCGGTTTCCAAAGGCTCGACTGACAAGCAGTTAGATTGTACTGAACAATCACCGCAGCCTTCGCATACAGCTTCGTTGACGACAGCACGTTTGGCCGGGTCAGGAAAACCAGGTTTACCATTTTTATCGATTTTTTTGCGGCGACGGCGTTTTTCGGAAGCGCAAGTCTGGTCGTAAATCATGGCCGACACGCCCTTGCATTCGCGCAGTTCGCGCTGTACCGCATCGAGTTCTGAACGATGGCGCACCGTCACACCGGCTGCCCACGGATAACCGGCCGGATATTTTTCCGGTTCATCGGTGACGACGATAATCGGATTCACGCCTTCGGCTGCGATTTGACGTGAGATCATGCCCGGATCGAGCGGACCATCGAATTCCTGGCCACCAGTCATGGCGACGGCATCATTGAACAGAATTTTATAAGTGATGTTAACGTCGCCCGACACGGCAGCACGGATCGCCAGCAAGCCGGAGTGATAGTAAGTTCCGTCACCCAGATTACAGAACACATGCTTTTCATTGGTAAACGGCG
>NZ_JAGSPN010000017.1 GCF_018139685.1 Cognatundibacterium luofuense | reverse complement strand
GAGGGCCAGTTCGTGAGTCAACTTATCAATCACCGTTTGCCGGAACCGGCCCTCGGCCTGCAGCCGGATGGCCAATTCGCGGATCTGGTCCGGGTTGAGCTCAGTGATGTCGACAGTTAAATCCATGTCTGGCAATGTGCCAGACAAAAGCCTGCTTCAGCAAGGACGTTTACATAGGTTTACATCTTCGGGGAACTCACACCACGGTAATCTGGTGATCGTGCGTGAGTGCCTGCCAAGGCAGGCCGGTCACCAGCGCCTGTAGCTGGCCGGTGTTGAGCGCGACCGACAAATGACCACTGTCAGTCCAGGTAAAGCTTCCCTTGTTCAGACGCCGGCTCGCCAGCCAGATACCGAACCCGTCATAGATCAGGACTTTGATACGCGTCGAACGCTTGTTGGTAAACAGGTAGGCATGATGCGGCCGCGCTGCACCGAATACCTGAACTACCCTTGCCAGTGCAGTATCCATACCGATGCACATATCAATCGGTTCTGTTGCCAGCCAGATGGAATCTATCCGGATCATCTTAGCCAGTTCTGCAGCCAGCCGGCGCACTCTGCGGCCGCAGCTTGCGGCAAGCGCACGGTCACATGAGCTGCTCCTCGTCTGATGTCAATCACGATGTCAGGTGTCGCAGTGACTGCGGTTGGCGCAGGCAACGGAATGGGAATGAATTCGGGAGTTTTGGTAATCGGTGCAATTGGCGTCGACGGTATCGCCAATTGCTCATGCGCCTTCATCCAGATACGGACCTGATTGGCGTTCAGCTGGTAACGCAAAACCGTGGCAGCAATGGAAATGCCCGGTTGTTTGCAGGCTTGAATGACCTGAGCCTTGAATTCGGCACTGTGCCGCCGACGCCGTCTTGGCGTATTGATTTCATCGTCCATCATGTATAAGTGTCCACTTATTAAGTGGACACGATCATCTGCGCTTACGCACTTAACTTCAAGATGACTTCACCGGGTGCTTACGAACAAATGGACGCCAACGGCGGTTTCGCCGTACAGACTTTGCCATTGTTTTGCTGACTGACTCAGTACACCCGAGCTGCGTCAGTAATGCGATTCGCTTGTGAAATGACACAGTATAAAAGCTCACTGTCTAGACCTGCTGTTAAGGATAAAAGCGGTTTGTGTCAGATTGAATGTGCAGTTCAAACATAGCCAAGATCGCTAGTTTTTCAGCTACCCTATATTGCATAATTTTTCACGACTGCGTGAATAAAAGGAAATAGATGAATACAGCATATCTTTATACGCATCCAGGATCGTTGAACGACCAGAGGTTAATGAGTCAGAACCGTTATACCCATGTTTTGGTGATTGCTCTGACGCCGGCATCAGATCAGTCGCGGTATGAATTTTGTCGAAAATTGGTAAATGATCATTTGCACTATTTGATGTGCTGGGGGGCATTTGCGGAAGAGTGGGAGGATTCTGCAGATGAGGTGATTTGTAATGTTTTTGAATCAAAATCAACGCCCATATTGACGACCAGTCACAGTGACGAAACACTTGAGGAAGTATGCTGGTTTGCAAAGTACGCGGCATTAACGGCCAACGATGAACCTCGCAGTTTGTTAATAATGGAAATCTCCGAGCGACCTGAATATGCTGGTGCGGTTGAAATTGTCGGTGCTGATACCGGAACCGCATTTGATGCGTGATTTCCGGATGTAATACCGAAAAGGCACGATGGTGCTGTTCAGAACCGTTATTGTTGAATCATTCAGTAAAACAAAACCCCGCAGCATTTCTGACTGCGGGGTTTGTTATTTCTGAGAGCAGCGTTCAGACACTGCTAATCAGAGTAGCGAGTGTGGCTTGCTTATTTTGTGCCGAAGATACGGTCGCCCGCGTCACCGAGGCCAGGAACAATGTAGCCGTGTTCGTTCAGGCGCTGATCGATCGAGGCGGTAATGATCGGTACATCAGGATGTGCCTTGCGCATCACTTCGATGCCTTCCGGTGCGGCCAGTAAGCAAACGAATTTAATCGTTTTTGCGCCGCCGCGTTTCAGGCGTTCGATGGCAGCAGCAGCGGAATTGCCGGTTGCCAGCATAGGATCAACAACAATCACCAGACGGTCAGAAATGTCTTCCGGCACTTTGTAGTAATACTCTACCGGCTCCAGTGTTTCCGGATCACGATACAAGCCGATGTGACCAACGCGGGCATTTGGCAGCAGATCCAGCATGCCGTCGAGAATGCCGTTGCCGGCGCGCAGGACGGAGATCACGCACAGTTTTTTGCCACTGATGACCGGCGCATCGATTTCCTGAATCGGTGTTTCGATACGGGTGAATTCGATCGGCAGGTCGCGGGTGACTTCATACGCGAACATCTGGCTGATTTCGCGCAACAGGCGGCGGAAATTGTCGGTTGGCGTATCTTTGCTGCGCATCAGCGTCAGCTTATGCTGCACCAGCGGGTGCTTAATTTCAGTCACTAAATCGTTCAACATATTCTCCAGCTAAATTTTTTGCAGGCGCTATTGTACGCCCCTATGCCGTTTTACGGTGTAGTCAAACTAAAAACAAACACTCAGCGCTGAAAAAGAGGGGGAAACCGGCCTGTATTCCGGTCTTTGAAACAGTTGCGAATCCGGATAATGACAGCATACGAGAGAAGCATTTCTTCTGTTGCACGACATTGGCACTCAAAACGGGGTTGAGTATGGACAAGGATCAGACACTTTTACATCGCATGACACGCGGTTCCTTTGATGAGGAATTCGATGACAGCAGTGTATTCATGCATTCTTCAGGTTTGCTGGAATCCAATTCACGGATTGATGTGAAAGGGATCCGTGAAGCGATTGCCCGCGTTGAAGCGCGCGCGGCGCAGGCTGTGGCTGATCAGAAAGCCACATCACAACCGGCGGCAGCGACACCAGCTATGTCAGAGGTCACCCCGAACCCGGCAATGCTGGCAGCTGCGGAAGCGAAGCGTCAGCAAGTCAAGCAGCAACAGGAAGAAGCGCTACGCCAGAAGCTCAGTCAGGAAGCCCGTGAGCGCGCCGATAAACAATGGCAACACGCTACACCACTGCCTCCGGCGACCCCGATGCCGGCACCGGTAGTGCAATTGTCGTTGCCTGAAGAAGAGGATGCCTCTGTTGCTGCGAACGCCGCGTTATCCCGTTTTACGCTGCAAGCACAGGCACCTCAATCTCAATCGGAAGACAGTCCGCTGACTGAAGAGCGCCGTAAAATGGTGCAAATTCTGGAGCAGGAACATCTGGCCATTTCTCAGGCGCGCAGTGAATCTGAACAGCGCGCACTGGAAGCCATCCAGATGCGGGTTCAGGCGGAACTGGAATTAAAAGACGCCGCAGAGAAACGTGCTCAGGCCGAAGCGCAAGCCGCTGAAGCAGCACGTGCACGTCGTGATGCGGAAGAGAAAATCCGTCTGATGACGGAAGAGCGTATCCGCACCGAAAAAGCATTACAGGAAGCTGCCATGCTGCAGATTGAATCTGCAGCGATGGCAGATCATCAGATCAAAGCACGCCTGCAGGCAGAACAACAAGCGCTGGCCGAAGCCGAGGCACGCCGTCTGGCGGAAGCTGCAGCAACGGCAAACGCCGCTGCACGTATGGATGAAGAGCAGCGCGCTGTGCGTATCGCACAGGAGCGTGCACAGGTTGAGCAATCGGCGCTGGAAATCGCTTGCGAACAAGCCAATGCTGAGCAGGAAGCCTTGCAAGTTGCGGTACTGACAGCGCAACTGACAGGTCAGGCAAAACAAGCCGCTGAAGACAAACTGCATATCGCAAAAGGGCTGGCAGCAGCTGAAGAGCGTCGTTTGCTGGCAGAACAAAAAGCCGCCGCCGCGCTGGCTGAGAAGCTGGCAGCAGAACAACGGATTGCGACTGAACTCGAATGCAAAGCGCAAGCGGAACTTGAGCAAGCGCGTTTGCTGGCGGAAAAAGAAGCTGCTGAACACGCTGCCCGTCTTGCGCAGGAAGCAGCACTGGCAGCAGCCAGACAAGAGGCGGAACAAGCGCAGCAGCTCGCTGAAGTCAGCGCGCAACGTGCGGCAATGGCAGCGGAACAGCAACAAACCCGCGAAGCCTTGCTGGCAGCAGAATTGCAGACCGCACGTGAAGAACAGCAGGCACTGGATTTACTGCAGGAAGCTGTCGACACTGAAAAACTGAAGGCAGAAGCGGCTCAGGATACCGTACTGGCAGCACGCGAAAAAGCGGAGGCTGCGGCTGCGGCTGCAGAAGCCCAACTGGCGGCTCGCAATGCAGAACTGCAGGCACTGGAGCAGGCACGTGCGCAGCAAGATGCAGCAGAGCAGGTACGTCTGGCTGCTGAACTGGAAGCAGCCGCACGTGAAGATGCTTTATTACATCAGGCGCAGCAAAAGCAACTGGCTGAACAGGCAACAGCAGTGGCTGCATTGCAGGCTGTGCAACTGGAACAAGCGAATCTGGCCGAGCAATCCCGTTTGCAGGCAGAGACGCTGGCAGCACAGGCGATGCAGGAAAAGCTGGAACATGAGCAGGCGCTGGCTGCTGCATTGCTGGAAAAAGCGGAGCAGGAAAAAGCACAGGCTGCTTTACTGGCACGCCGTCAGCATATTCAGGAAGAAGCACGTATTGCCCGTCGTGCGCTGATTGATGCTGAACAGGCTCGGGTCAGCAAGCTGGAGGAGCATGCCCGTCTGCAGCAAGACTATCTGCAACTGGCACAGGCCCGTGCGCAGGAGGCGGAGGTGCTGAATCAGGTGCTGGCACAAAAGGCCGATACAGAAGCCCGTACCCTGATCGCAACTCAGCAAAACCTGCAGGCTGAACATGCTATACAGGCTGAATTGCAAGCTCGTCTGGCGCTGGAACAAGCCAGTCTGGAAGCGCGTCAGGCATCTCTGGCGGCAGAACAGCAAGCCCGTGAGTTACTGGATTTGCGCGTTCAGGAAGAACAATGCCTGCGCGCTGAGCAGGAACTGATTCAACAAGCCGAACAGGAAGCGCTGGAGCTGTTGCAGCGCCGTAAACAAGCTGCGCAACAGCTGGCGGTACTAGAGCGCGAAGCACTGCGTACACAACAGGAAAACGAACAGCAATTACAGGCACAGCTGGCTGCGCAACAAGCGCGTTTGCAAGCTGAACTGGAAGAACGCGAAGCGCAGCGCTTACGTGCAGAAGCAGAGCAGATTGCCAGTGCAGCAGCGGCTGCGCGTGCTGAACGCGAAGCAGAACTGGCAGCTATGGCGCAGGAACGTGCGCAAGCGGAGCAACTGGCAGCACAACTGGCAGACAGCAAACTGGCATCCGAACAGCGTCTGCGTGAGCAGGCAAGGGTGTTTGTTGCGACTCAGAAAAAAGCACTGGAACTGGTTGAAGAAAAACTGGCGAAGGTCGCATTGCTGGCCGAAACAGAAGAAGCAAAAGTCGCCGCCGAAACAGCAGCATTACAGCTGACAGAACAGGCGCAGACTGCCATGCAGCAAGCCCTTTCTGCAGCAGAATCTACCCGTGCAGAAGCAGAACAGGCCGAAGCCTTTGCAGCCGCGAATGCCGAAGCGGCTGAACGTGTTCGCGTTGCTGAGGCAGCCCGTGCACAAGCGGAACGCAGTCTGCATCAGGAGCTGGCGGCGATCGCTGATCAGGAAGCCTTACTGGTGCGCGTCACACAAGAAAAACTCGCTTTGGCAGAGCAACTGCAGGCAGCAACCCGCCAGCGTGTTGCTTCTGAAGAAACTGTAACACGTGCGACATCTGAACGGCTGGCGGCGGAGCAGGCTGCAAAGACCGAAGCGGAGCGTCGTGCGGATGCTGCTTATCGACACGCAGCACTGGCACGTCAGAAAGCCAGCGCAGAACAGGCACAGCGTCTGGTGCTGGAGCAGGCTAACGCAGCTGCAGATGCTGAAATCCTCGCAGTGCAGGCAGAAGCGCAGGCACAACAGCAACGCGCAGAGGCAACGCAGGAAAAAATCCGCCTACTGCAGGAAAACACTGCCATTGAACAGGCGCGCGCTGCCACCGAACAAGAACTGGCAAAAGAACTGAGTGCCCGTCAGCAAAGCGAACAACAGGCTTTGCAGGCAATCCGTGCTTGCCTTGAGCAGGAAGCTGCACTGGCTGCAGCACAGGCAGAACGTGCCGTCGCTGAGCAGCATGCGCTGGAAATGACTGAGGCGCGTCTGGCGGCGGAAAACGCCATGCTGGAACAAGCGAAACAACACGCTGAATTGCAGGCAAAAGCGCATCAGACCGCGGTACAAAATCAGGAAAAAACAGCAGAGCTGCTGAAGCTGGAACAAGAGCGTCTTCAGGCTGAACAGGCCGCTGCGCAATATCTGGCTGAACGCTTGCAGTCTGAACAACAGGCAGTAGCGGCTGCAGCGCTGGCAAAACAGGCGGAACAACGCTTGCTGACAGCAGCGCGCGAAGCTGCAGCTGCAGTAGAGCAGCAGCAACGTGCAGCACAGGAAAAAGCGACAGCGCAGGCTGAGTCTGCACGTTTGTTGCAGATGGCAGCGAAACAGGAACAGGAAGCAGCAGAACTGGCAGAAGCGGCTGCACAGGAAGCCAGCCGCGTACTCGCATTGCAGGCAGACAATGCAGAGCAAGCGCGCCGTGCGCTGGCACTGGCAAACCAGCAACGTGAAGCAGAGCAGGAAATTCAGCGCAAACACGCGATGACAGTCGCTGCTGCGGAAGCCCGTCTGGCAGCGGAACATGCCTTGCTGGACAGCACAGAAATGCGTTTGCAGCACGAGCAGAATCTGGCACGCGAAAGCGAAGCGCGTCTGCAGACAGAGGCGCAGGCGAAGCTGGCAGAAGATAGTCTGGCTCAGCAGGAGCAGGCTCTGGCAGCAGCAGCGAAAGCACGTGCAGACGCTGCTGCGGCTGCCGAAGCACTGATTGCACAACGCATTGCTGAAGAACAGCGCCTGATGGCGGAAAGTATTGCTGTCATTGCCCGTGAACAGGAAAAACTGGCGGCACTGAAACAGGATCAGGCTGCGATCGCTGAAACAGAAGCGCGTACTGCTGCTATGGATGAAGAACACGCTGCGCTGGCGGATCTGATTTTGCAACGCCGCGAAGAACAGCAAGCTGCAAAAACCGCATTGCAGGCTGCGCATCAGCATGCAGCCGAACTGAATCAGGCAGAAATCGCCATGCAGGAATGGTTGCAAACGCAAGCTGAAGTAATCACCGTGCGTGCCCTGCAGATGCAGGCACTGGCTGAAAAAGCCGGCATCGAAGCAGACAGTTTGCTGGCAGCGCAGGCAGTGCAACAAGCCGCGCTGGAAAAAACACGCCGCATCGCAGAGCAACAGGCGGAATCCCTGACCCGCGATTTACTGCGCAAGCTGCAGTATGAAGCTAACCGTGCAAATGGCTGGTCTGATCAGGTTCAGGCGTTGCTGCAACAGGCACCGGTTCAGTTTGATATGCCAGTGATGGCCGCCAATGATGCAAAACGCAGCTGGCGTCCGGCGCTGGTGGCAGGTGCAGTGCTGACTGCGGGCGTGCTGGGTGTTGGTCTGTTGCATGTTGCCGGTCCGGCACAAGCAGTGGCAGCACCGGCTGTGGCAAAGGTACAGGTTGTGAATGCACCGGCACAGGCGATGCCATCGCTGAAAATGTCGCAGTCACTGAGTGCGCCGGCACGCTGAGTTTTTTTGTTTCACTGAGTCAGAGCGGCGTATGCCGCTCTTTTTTTTGGATAAATTCATATTCAACTCCGTTTCTCTTTCGATGTGAGAAACCGTGCGTATGCTGTAGCTGCGATTTAATGGCGAGTAGAGTATGCAAATATCGTCATTTGTGATTTCCGGAGGCCCGGACTTTCTGCCGACGACCGCCAGATCGCTATGCAGAAGTCCGCATTTGAGGGGTTTTCAGGCAAAAAAACATTAAAAAAGCCTGACGGACAATTGCTGTCGGTCAGGCTTAAGCATGGAGAGAAATGATACTGACGGAAGAAGTTGAATTACCAGTGAACGATCAGCGTGAACGGTATTCCGGAATGATCATCACAGCGACAAAGCCACGATGTTCATGGTTGTAAATCCGCAGACGTCCGCGATGACGTTTGATGATGCGGTCCACAATTGCCAGACCCAGGCCGGAACCATTGGCCTGACTGCGTGATGCATCGGCACGGGTGAAAGGGCGCAGCAAACGGTTGATATCGTCGTCCGGCGCACCATCACCATAATCGCGGAAACTGATCAGCACGCCTTGCTTCTTGCCGTTTTTCTTGATGCTGCACTGAACTTCCATCAGCACAGTCTGACGATCCGGATTTTTACCGTAGCGGCAGGCGTTTTCAATCAGATTCGAAAACAGCCGGTGCAATTCTGTTTCGTTGCCATGAATGATCAGGCCGGGTGTGATGTCTGTACGGATTTGCAGGTTAGAAATGCGGGATGCGTAATCCTTAATCACTTGCAATAACAATTCACTGATTTCCACCGGCTCAAAATCATGGTTATCCAGCGGTTTTGCGTAATCGAGGAACTGATTAATGATGGCATCCATCTGCACCAGATCCGATTGCATACCAGCGCGCGCCTGCGGATCGAGATCCGCCATTTCCACTTCCAGCTGCATACGCGCCAGTGGCGTGCGTAAATCATGCGAAATACCTGCCAGAATAATCGTGCGGTCGGTTTCAATCCGTGCCAGATCTTCCACCATCGAATTAAAACTGGTGTTGGTTTCGCGGATTTCTTTGGGGCCGCGTTCCGGCAATGGTTGCGGACGTTTGCCCTGCGCGATCTGGTATGCCGCCTGACTCAGTTGTGCCAGCGGATCGTTAATCAGTTTCGAAATGATCACGGCGCCAAGCAGGGTCAGCAGCAGCGTCGCAGCAGCCCAGCTGATCACGGGAACAGTAATCGGTGGCTCAATACGCTCGGTATCCAGACGCAACCAGTAAGGCTGATCATTGATACGGAAGCTGATCCAGAAACCGGTTTCTCCGTTGACCTGACGTGCAAAGCGGGTGTCGGCACCGAGCGTTTGGGTCAGGGATGAGCCCAGTTCGGTATTGAATGCATTCTTATCCAGCGCTGCGGTGACATCTTCGCGATGCAGCGTTGTGATACGTACGCCTTCATTGCGCGCCATCGTGGCCAGAAAAGCATCGCGATTTTCGGGTGTCGAGTGGGCGAGCGCTGCGCGACTGACGGTGACAATCGACACGATCTGCGAGCTGAGTTGCTGCGCACGCGGTGTGCGTTCCAGGCTGCGAAAACTGGCGAACCAAAGCAACATGCTTGCCATCACAAGGGCGGCAAGCATGAAGAAGGTACGCCAGAATAATCCGCTTTTCAGCCACTCCATACTGTTAAGGTAGGAGGCAATCAAAGGTTTACCGGTATTCAGTTTTTCTGTCCGTCAGGAATAAACACATAGCCCAGGCCCCAGACTGTCTGGATGTACAGCGGGTTGGATGGGTCTGGTTCAATCAGTTTGCGTAAGCGTGAAATCTGCACGTCCAGACTGCGGTCAAACACTTCGTATTCGCGACCGCGCGCCAGTTCCATCAGTTTTTCACGCGACATCGGCTGACGTGCATGGCGTGCAAACACTTTCAGTACCGAGAATTCGCCAGTGGTTAAGGAAATGGTTTGTGTTCCCTTGCGCAGTGTACGTGTGCCCAGATCCAGCGTGAAATCACCGAAACTGAAAGTCTGCGGGCCATCGGATGGTGCGCCGGGTAATTCGTCCGGTGCTTTACGGCGTAAGACAGCATTAATACGTGCCACCAGTTCGCGCGGATTGAATGGTTTAGGCAGATAGTCATCCGCACCCATTTCCAGACCAATAATCCGGTCTACTTCTTCGCCTTTGGCGGTCAGCATGATGATCGGTGTCTGATCACCGCCACCGCGCAGGCGGCGGCAAATCGCCAGCCCGTCTTCGCCCGGTAACATCAGATCCAGTACCAGCATGTCATAACGTTCGCGCATCCACAGCTTGTTCATGACCTGTGCATTCTCTGCGCCGACGACATAAAAGCCTTGCTCTGTCAGATAGCGGCGCAGCAGTTCGCGCAGCCGTAAATCATCATCAACAACCAGGATTTTCGCTTTTGGCGGAGTGCCCGGTTGGCCAGCACTTTGTTCAATCGTGTTTACAGTATTCATAGGCCGTAATGGTACTGAGAACGTTTCATATTGGAAACCGTTTAGGACGGGGGCTTACAAAGAGTTACATACTTTACTGTGATCAAAATCCCCGCGTTTGTCGCGGAATTTCGTCGAATCTGATGCTTTTTTGCACACAGTTGCAAAAAACTGCAACGGTGCCGGTTGATTCTCTCACGTATTTCGGGCGGCTGACAGAGCCAGATCAGAGGTCATGCCGAAAGCTTGCTGTTTGCGGCAGAAAGGGGAGCAGGGCGCGGCAGAAAAGCCGCGCCGGCAGGAAAATCAGCGGCGATGCTGCTTCATAATTTTTTGTTGTTCACGCTGCCAGTCGCGTTCACGTTCAGTATCTCGCTTGTCATGTTGCTTTTTACCTTTGGCAAGACCAATCTGACATTTGATGCGGCCTTTGCTGTAGTGCAGATTGATCGGCACCATGGTGTAACCGGCGCGTTCGACCTTACCAATCAGTTTGGAGATTTCTTCAGCGCGCAACAGCAGCTTGCGGGTACGGACCGAATCCGGGCGGATGTGGGTAGAGGCGGTCGGTAACGCACCGATATGCGCCCCGAACAGAAAAATCTCACCGGCCTTTACAATCACATAGGCTTCTTTTAACTGCACTTTGCCAGCGCGGATTGCTTTCACTTCCCAGCCTTCCAGCACCATGCCGGCTTCAAACTGTTCTTCAACAAAGTAATCGTGGAAGGCCTTTTTATTGTCTGCGATAGTCATGCGTATTTTTTCTTTGCTAATGCGTCACGGTCTTTGTGCTGACGAGATGTCGTCAATCCGGCGACTCGGGTAAAATGCGAACCTGACATTTTACCAAATGGTTTTATTCAATGGCGGTAGTACATAAGACAGTTTTTGTTGCTTACAGCGCCGAGCAAATGTTTGCTCTGGTGGATAAGGTAGAAGCGTACCCTGAATTTCTGCCCTGGTGTGGCGGTGTTTCAGTACAGGAGCGCACAGATGCGGCACTGGTTGCAACCTTATCGATTAATTATCACGGTATTCGTCAGAGTTTTACGACGCGAAATCAGAACCAGCCGCCGCATGCAATGCAAATGCAATTGGTGGAAGGACCTTTCCGTCATTTAACCGGTAGCTGGAAGTTTACTCCGCTGCGAGCCGATGCATGCAAGATCGAGTTTGATTTGCATTACGAGTTTTCCAGCAAGTTACTGGAGCATATTATCGGGCCGGTATTCAGCAAAATTACGAACAGTTTTGTTGATAGTTTTTGCCAGCGCGCGGAGAAGGTCTATGGCTGAATTGATTCAGGTTGAAGTTTGTTATGCATTACCGGAGCAAGTGTTTCGTATTCCACTGACGCTGGCATCAGGCAGTGATCTGGCCGCAGCATTGCAACAAAGCGGTATTGCAGAAAAAGCGAATATCAAGGACATAGGGGCAATGCCGGTTGGTATTTTCGGAAAAAAGAAAACGCCGGATACCGTGCTGAAAGATGGTGACCGTATTGAAATTTACCGTCCGCTGACAGCGGATCCGATGGAAGCGCGCCGTCGCAGGGCGGTAAAGCAAAATCGGAAGCGCGGGACGATGTAATCAGTCGCTATGTTGCTAAGTAAATAGATGTAGACAAAACGGGCCAGTTCACCTGGCCCGTTTTGTTTTTCATGATCAGATTTTAATTTGCAAATTTCAGATTGCTAGCAAGTTTGCGCGCCGACTTTACTGACAATTGGCCAGAGCTTTTTTTACCTGATCTAATTCTTTTGAGCGCTGATTGTCGTCCAGGAAAAAGCGTTCGCCTTTGCTATCCACATTCGCAACACGTTCGCCGGATTCCAGGCTGCGTTGATAGCTGCGCGCACGTTCGCAATCCTGTTTTTTATCCTGACTGGCCTGATGTTCCGCAGCATTCTTTTGTGCAGCCTCAGCTTGTTCGGTACGGCGTTTGTTGTAATCCTCGTTTTTGCTGGCGGTGGTTTGCGGTTTTGCCGGTGCGGAAGGTACAGCAGGAGATGTTGCTGCGGGTGCCGTTACCGTGCCGGAAGATGTGCCCGGTGCTTTGATAATGCGGCTCTTTGGTACAGACGCAGGCGGCGCTGTATCGGAGTATTGTTTGTTTCCTTTTTCGTCAACCCAGATATACTGGGCCATAGCGAGTCCCTGAACACAAATCAGGGACAGTAATGCGATCAGCGTGCGGCTTTTCATAGTTCGATGTGTGAAAGTGTCATAATCAATAACGAGAGTTTTACACGGTACGCGACGCACTCGCAAGTTTTCTGTATAATTCGCTTTTGCGCCTATAGGAAAGACTATGCGTTTACTTCAAAAAGCACTCACGTTCGATGACGTGCTACTCGTACCAGCCTATTCGAACATTCTCCCTAAAGATACCTCCCTTGCGACCAAACTGTCGCGCAATATCAGTCTGAACATCCCGCTTGTGTCCGCTGCAATGGATACAGTCACGGAAGCGCGATTGGCAATTGCGATGGCTCAGGAAGGTGGTATTGGTATCGTCCACAAAAATCTGACTGCAGCTGAACAAGCCCGCGAAGTTTCCAAAGTGAAACGTTTTGAATCCGGCGTGTTACGTGATCCGATCACTGTACCGCCGGATATGCGTATCAGGGACGTACTTTCTCTGTCGCATCAGCATGGCATCAGCGGCTTTCCGGTAGTTGAAGGTAAGTATGTGGTTGGTATTATCACCAACCGTGACTTGCGTTTCGAAGAGGATCTGGAAGCGGAAGTACGCGCGAAAATGACACCGCGTGACAAACTGGTGTTCGTCAAAGAAGGTGCTGATCTGGCGGAAGCCAAGCGCCTGATGAACAAACACCGCCTCGAACGCGTACTGGTCATCAACGACGACTTCGAACTGCATGGTCTGATCACGGTTAAAGATATTCAGAAATCAACTGAGCATCCGTTTGCCTCCAAAGATGCACGCGGTCAGCTGCGTGTTGGTGCAGCGGTCGGCGTTGGCCCTGATAATGAAGCCCGTATCGATTTGCTGGTCAAAGCCGGTGTGGACGTGATTGTTGTTGATACAGCACACGGTCACTCGAAAGGTGTTCTGGATCGCGTGCGCTGGGTAAAAGATAACTACCCGCACATCGACGTCATCGGCGGCAATATTGCCACCGCTGCTGCAGCGCTGGCGCTGGTTGAGCATGGCGCGGATGCGGTGAAAGTCGGTATCGGTCCTGGTTCGATCTGTACAACACGTATTGTTGCCGGTGTTGGTGTTCCGCAAATTTCTGCAATCGCTAACGTAGCAACGGCGCTGAAAGGCACTGGCGTTCCTTGTATCGCCGACGGCGGCGTTCGTTTCTCCGGTGACGTGGCAAAAGCACTGGCTGCCGGTGCATCCACCGTCATGATGGGCAGTATGTTCGCAGGTACTGAAGAAGCACCGGGCGAAGTCATTCTGTATCAGGGTCGCAGCTACAAATCGTATCGCGGCATGGGCAGTCTGGGCGCGATGTCCGCAGGTTCTGCTGACCGCTACTTCCAGGAATCCGGTAATAACCAGGACAAACTGGTACCGGAAGGCATTGAAGGCCGTGTGCCGTACAAAGGCAGCGTGCTGGCGATTCTGTATCAACTGGTTGGTGGTGTTCGTTCCTCTATGGGTTACTGTGGCTGCGGATCGATTGACGATATGCACAACAAAGCAGAATTCGTAGAAATCACTTCTGCCGGTATGCGTGAGTCGCACGTTCATGATGTGCAGATCACCAAAGAAGCGCCAAATTACCGGGCTGAATAAACCTGGCTGACACGAAAACGGGGGGCGTGCATGTCATCAGGCGTTAGCAGTTTTCAGCTGACTTCCGGAGCGCCGGCGAATACCGCAATTGAGCGGCTTTCTGCCGAAAAACCGGAAGCCAGAATTGCGCGCTTTGAACGACTGGGCCTGCAACTGTTTTCGGTCGCAAACTGCTTCATCACATTTGGCCGCCTTGCCGGCCGCGGCGGTAGTCACGAGCATCCGATTTCTGAAATGGAAGCGGTGTTCAGTGATTACTTTCCGCTGACAGATGATGTCGTTCTGATCGAAGATCTGACGCAAGATACTGAAATGGCGCAATTGCCTTACGTGGCAGGTGCGCCATTTATTCGTTTCTACGCCTCATATCCTGTGCACGACATGCACGGGAAGCTGGTTGCATGTATCCGGCTGATCGATTACCAACCCAGAAAACTTGATTCCACAACGCATCTGCTTCTGGCGGATATGGCAGTACTGATTCAGCATGAGCTGGCGCTGACCACGCTTTGCCAGCAGCAACACGAGTTGCTGAAGCAAAACCGTTATCTGAAACGCGAAGCCATGATTGATCCTTTACTGGGTACATGGAATAAAGGCGCGATTATCCGTTCGTTAGGACTGGAACTTGAGCGTTGCCGGAAAGCAGAAAAACCGCTTTCGCTGATGTTCGTATTTCCGGATCAGATCGAACTGCTGCGGCGCGATCATGGCGTATCTGGTGCAGATCAGATACTTATCCGGATGGTGAGCCGTATCCGGTCATGCATACGTCCGTTTGATGCGCTTGGTCGTTTTGGCGAAGATCAGTTTCTGATCGTATTGCCCGGTGCCTCGCATCTGGTGTCATTTGCGGTTGCTGAACGTATTCGTCTGGCTGTGATGATGCACCCTGAACCTGTGAATCAGGTCCCCACAAAATTAACTGTCTGTACCGGCACTGTTTCGACAGATGCATTTCCGGATGCAGACCCGGAGGCGCTGGTCGGCCTCGCTGAAAGAGCGCTGCTGTCTGCAAAGAGAGCAGGAAATAACAGTGTTGTTCAGGCCGAGCCGGGGCAACCCACATAAATATCTGAATTATGCATTCAAAAATCCTCATTCTTGATTTCGGATCACAAGTCACTCAGCTGATCGCCCGCCGTGTACGCGATGCAGGCGTATTTTCTGAAGTACACCCTTATGATGTCAGTGACGAATTCATCCGCACCTACGGCGCATCCGGCATTATTTTGTCCGGCGGCCCTAGCAGTGTGACGGAAGGCGATACACCGCGCGCACCAATGGCAGTTTTTGAAGCCGGTGTGCCGGTACTGGGCATTTGCTACGGTATGCAAACCATGGCGGCACAACTGGGTGGCGTGGTGGAAAACGGTCTGGTACGTGAATTCGGTTACGCCGAAGTGCGCGCACATGGCCACACCGCACTGCTGAACGGCATCAATGACTTCGTCACCGACGAAGGCCACGGCATGCTGAAAGTCTGGATGAGCCACGGCGACAAAGTGAACCAAATGCCGGAAGGCTTCAAGCTGATGGCATCCACACCAAACTGCCCGATCGCCGGCATGGCCGACGAATCCCGTCGTTTTTACGCTGTGCAGTTCCATCCTGAAGTAACGCACACACTGCAGGGCGAAGCAATGCTGAGCCGTTTCGTACACGAAATCTGCGGCTGCAAATCTGACTGGAATATGCCTGACTACATCGAAGAAGCGGTTGCTGCGATTCGCGCGCAAGTCGGCTCCGATGAAGTGATTCTGGGCTTGTCCGGTGGTGTGGACAGCAGTGTTGCTGCTGCGCTGATTCACCGCGCCATTGGCGACCAGCTGACCTGTGTATTCGTTGACCACGGCCTGCTGCGCCTGAATGAAGGCAAAATGGTCATGGACATGTTTGCCAAAAATCTGGGCGTCAAAGTCATCCACGTCGATGCAACCGCACAGTTCATGGGCCATCTGGCAGGCGTGACTGATCCGGAAGCAAAACGCAAAATCATCGGCCGTGAATTTGTCGAAGTATTCCAGGTGGAAGCCGGCAAACTGAGCAACGCAAAATGGCTGGCGCAGGGCACGATTTACCCTGACGTGATTGAAAGTGCGGGCAAAGGCAAAAAAGGCGCGCACACTATCAAGAGCCACCACAACGTCGGCGGTCTGCCGGAAACACTGAACCTGAAACTGCTGGAACCACTGCGCGAACTGTTCAAAGACGAAGTGCGCAAACTGGGCGTGGCACTCGGTCTGCCACACAGCATGGTTTACCGTCATCCTTTCCCGGGTCCGGGTCTGGGTGTGCGTATTCTCGGCGAAGTTAAACACGAATACGCAGAACTGCTGCGCCGTGCAGACGCAATCTTCATCGAAGAACTGCGCAACACCGTAGTCGATCCGCAAGCGGAAAAACAAATCACCTGGTACGACGCGACCAGTCAGGCATTTGCCGTATTCCTGCCAGTGAAATCCGTTGGTGTGATGGGCGACGGCCGCACTTACGACTACGTCGTTGCACTGCGTGCGGTACAGACACAAGACTTCATGACCGCACACTGGGCACACCTGCCATACGACCTGCTGGGCCGCGTTTCGAACCGCATCATCAATGAAGTACGAGGCATCAACCGTGTTGTGTACGATATCTCCGGCAAACCACCGGCAACGATTGAGTGGGAATAATCAGCTTGCACTAAATTTTTACAGATTGAAAAGCCCGCAGTTATGCGGGTTTTTTCACGTTCTGAAAGAGAACTTTTAATTGAAATTAAATGTTGATATATTTTTTTGTCAATTTTTTGACTGTATTTTTCGAGAACATGTACTGCTGATTTTTTGTGAAATTTGCTTATCTATTTATCGAATGATGGGTAAAGTGGTACCGTTATAGTTGTTGATAGAGTTAGTTGAGTAATAAAACTATACGAAAATGGAATAATTCTTGTCTATAAGTATATTTGGTGATTTTTTTTTGTTTAAATACGGTGAGTTTTCTATTAATTTAATTTATTCTTTTATTGCTGTCGTAGTATTTGCAATATGAGTTTAAAGAGAGTAATTTATGCGCCTTGAAAAACTTTGTTTGAAAAATTTCCGTGGTTATGCGGACAGCGATTTTACTCTTCATCCTCAATTTAATTTAATTGTTGGTGAGAATGGCGCTGGTAAAACTTCGTTTTTAGAAGCGGCAGCTGTGGCAGTTGGTTCATGGTTATTGGGGTTTCGCGGGCACGATTCAAGAAACATTTTGGAACGCGATGTAAGAAACGTTATCGAATTTGTTGAGAGACGGTACCGGGAATTGCCACAATATCCAGTCCGTATTACGGCTCGTGGAATAATTCAATTTGAGTTGGCTGGTAGACTGGATATAGAGGATGGGCGCACGTACGAATCAGGTGGACTATCTGAAAAATCGTCTTCATCTGAAAAAATTGTTCAATGGGAGCGTTCAGTTGAGGCTGCAGGTGGGAAAACGACCAGACGTGGAGCAAATGATCTAAAGAAAATTGCAGAATCTATGGCTGTTGGTGTCCTAAATCAAAAGCCATATGTACTACCGGTAATTAGGTATTTTGGTGCCGGGCGATTATGGGAGTCCGTTCGCGACACCACAGGTAAGGCGCTAAGTAAACATAAGGGGAAGCTGCCGGCAGAACTTGCCGATGACGCTGATGAGTTGGAAAAACTCTTGCATGAATCAAAAAAGTTATCCGAGCCATTTTATGGATACCGCATGAGTGTGGATAAACGCTGCAATCCAGATGATTTGATTCGGTGGATGGGGGTTGAGCGTCGAAATGAAATAGATGAGGAAGTTAATTCACTAGCGTTGAGGTTGGTGTACCGAGCGATTGAAACGATGTTGCCCGAAATTGAATACGCACGCTATAGCATCAAGTTGAGAACTTTGGTTTTAAAATATGAAAGTGGCGAATGGCATACGTTTTCTGAGTTAAGTGATGGTTATCGTAATGTGGTTGCGATTGCATCTGATCTGGCAATTAAAGCTGCTATGCTTAATCCTCAGTTGGCAGAGCAAGCATTACAAATGACCCCTGGTGTAGTTCTTATAGATGAGCTTGATCTACATTTACATCCCAAATGGCAGAGGCGAATTATTGAGGATCTTCGACGCACATTCCCATTAATGCAGTTTATCTGTACGACACACTCGCCATTTCTTATTCAGTCGCTACGTACTGGGGAGGAGCTGATTGTACTTGATGGGCAGCCACCAGCAAATTTAGGGCAGATGCCAATACAAGACATTGCACGTGGGGTTATGGGTGCTGGTAACACCGATGTAAGTCAAAGATACGAAGCTATGAAACAGGCGGCCAAAGATTATTTGGAAATATTAGAAGAGGCCGCAAGGTCGCCCAGAGAAGCACAAGAAGAGTTTCGGCATAAATTAGCTGAGGCAATCGCCCCTTATGCGAACAATCCTGCTTATCAAGCATTCTTGGAAATGCAGCGTGTTTCAAAGTTGGGGGAGTAAGAGATGCGGCCAGTTAGACGTGGAGTGTCGCCTCAAAGATCAGATTTTAGTAATTACGTGGATGCCAAACCAGAATTGGTTTCTCGGCTTGGCTCATATTGCAGCTATTGTGAAAGGCGCGTGAACACTAATTTAGCTGTGGAGCACATTCAGCCGAAGGGATTGGCTGCATCTAAGGCACTCATAGGTACTTGGAGTAACTTTTTGTTAGCTTGTGTTAACTGTAATGCAACCAAAAAAGATAAACCCGTCGTGCTTGCAAACCTCTTTTTGCCAGATAGGGATAATACGTCTGCGGCATTTGTATATTCGGAGGACGGTAAAATTGCGCTTTCATCCACATTAACGCTTCCTGTAGACCAAGATCGTGCGAGTGATTTGCTTGCTTTGGTTGGATTGGATAAAAAAATATCAGAACTCACTGATGCAAACGATAAGCAAATTGCTCTGGATCGGGTTTCTCAGCGAATGGAGGTTTGGGGGATAGCATCAATGTTTAAGGATCAGATAGTCCGTGAACCTAACAATAATGCCTTAAGAGATTGCGTTGTGCAATTAGCACTTGCGCATGGTTTTTTTAGTGTCTGGATGACTGTTTTCCTAGGTGATATTGATATGCGAAAACGATTTATTGAAGCATTTCCGGGAACGGCGGAAAGTGGCTGCTTTGATCCGACGACAACAAATTTGGTGTTCCCGGCCCCTAACCGCGATCATTTGAGAGATGGATCTAAGTTATAAGCGTTAAGTTCTACTGTGGTAAATCGATATAATCACGGGTACTAATTTTGGCAATAAAGGCCCTTAAGGATATTTGCAAACCGCAGAGTTCTAACCAAGTTGGTTATAGTAAGTGAATTTGGCACTGGAGAGCTTGGCTGCTTTGTTCTAGGTGCGTTGAGCTGAATGGTGTGATGCATTAAGTCTGATTTTGGTATTTTCTATGGCATTCTATTTTTGAATTCCTTGATTTCTGAGTTGGATTGCATGTTTGGCAATGAACGAGTTTGGAATTAGCCTGAGTACTTGCCTGTGGTATCATATGCGGTTACGCCGATTTGTATGTCGGCGTTGTCGTTTTGAATCGAATTAATATCGTGGCATTTCAGGCAACGGTGCGCCGGTTGGTGTGCGTGCTTTGAAAGCGGCCATAGTCCATAGAGTGGGAATCAGGCGTGACTTACAGCGTCAAAGAAATGTTTTATACGCTGCAGGGCGAGGGCAATCATGCCGGGCGTCCGGCGGTGTTTTGCCGGTTTTCCGGCTGTAATTTGTGGACCGGGCGCGAGCAGGACAGGGCGACGGCGATTTGCCGTTTCTGCGATACCGATTTTGTCGGTACCAATGGCGAGGGCGGCGGTAAGTTTGCGACGGCGGAGCAACTGGCAGTGCGGATTAACAGCCTGTGGCCTGCGTCGTATCCGCAAAGCAAATATGTGGTGTTCACCGGTGGTGAGCCGCTGCTGCAGCTGGATACGGTGCTGATTGACGCGATGCATCAGCAGGGTTTTGAGATTGCGATTGAAACCAACGGCACGCTGCCGGTACCCGAGGGGGTGGACTGGATTTGTGTCAGTCCGAAAATGGGTTCCGAGCTGGTGGTGCGACGCGGTAACGAGATCAAGGTGGTCATACCGCAGGATGGTCAGGATATGGCTTTATATGCCAGCCTTGATTTTGAACATTATTTTGTACAGGCAATGGACGGGCCGGATCAGAAGGATAATATCCGGTTGGCGATTGAGTTTTGTAAGCAGCATCCGCAATGGAAACTCAGTCTGCAAACGCATAAGCTGTTACAAATCCCTTAAAAGAATATCTGAAGTTTCATGTTAACCATTACCCGTAAACTGGAATTCGATGCGGGTCATCGTATTCCTGACCATAGCAGCCAGTGCAGAAACCTGCACGGGCACCGTTACACGCTGCAAATCACGCTGACTGGCGAGGTGGTGGAGCATGACGGTGAATCTGATAACGGCATGATTATGGATTTCGGCGATATCAAATCGCTGGCAAATCAGCATCTGGTGAATCTGTGGGACCATGCATTTATCGTGTATGAAAAAGATTTTCTGGTGCGTAATTTCCTGGAAAAACTGCCCGGCCATAAAACGGTGATTATCGACCGTGTGCCGACGGTGGAAAATCTGGCCAAGATTGCGTTTGATATCCTGAAAGAGGTGTATCACAACCGCTTTGGCCGCGTGCTGGAACTGAAAAAAGTCACGCTGTACGAAACCCCGAACTGCTGGGCTGAGATCGACGGCTGATGGAAGCCGTGCCGTATTTGCGTGATGTGCCAGCCCAGCCGCAGGATGCGGAGTGGATGCAACTGGCCATTGCGGAAGCCAGAAAAGCCGAAGCGATCGGCGAAGTGCCTGTGGGGGCGGTGCTGGTTCAAGATGGCAAGCTGATTGCCACCGGCTACAACCAGCCGATAGGCCTGCACGACCCGTCTGCCCATGCCGAAATGATGGCGTTGCGCGCAGCCGGGCAGGCTCTGCAAAATTACCGCGTACCGGATTGCGATTTGTATGTGACGCTGGAGCCTTGCGCGATGTGCGCGGGCGCGATGATGCATGCGCGGATTCGTCGTGTGATTTTCGGGGCCAGCGATCATAAAACCGGCGTAGCGGGTTCGGTGACGAATTTATTCGAACAGGACAAGCTGAATCATCATACGCAGGTCACACGCGATGTGATGGCGGAAGAATGCGTGGGTTTGCTGCGCAGTTTTTTCGCGGAGAGGCGGCGTCTGAATAAACAAAAAAGGGCAGAAGCTGCTGCTTCCTGCACCTGTCATTGCGGCAACGGGGCGCTCTGAGTTAAGCTCCTGCACTGGTCTTTTTACCGGTGCTGCCATGTCTGATTTACCTCGTTTGTCTTCTCCGCAAACTCTTGCGGTGGTTATTCCCAGTAGTGCACCGATGCCGCGTCAGAATCCTGATCAGGGCTTGGCATGTCTGCGCGAGATGGGTTTTGCGCTACGTTCGTTTTACGATGCGGACGCAAAATATCAACGCTTTGCCGGCACGGATGCTGCGCGTGCTGCGTCCATGATGCAAGCCGCAAACGATGCGGATGCCGGTATTTTGCTCGCTTTGCGCGGTGGCTACGGTTTATCGCGGCTGATGCCTTTGATTGACTGGGATCGCTTCGCTGCCGCCGGTAAAACCTGTGTTGGTTACAGCGATTTCACATTATGTCATCAGCAATTGCTGCGCCGTGGCGTGCCTTCGCTGGCAGGACCGATGCTGTGCGACGACGCTTTGCGTGGTCCTTTGCATCACTGGACCTTGCAGCAGTTTGTGGATGTGCTGGAGCATGACACGCATCGTTTGCAATTCCGTCAGGCCGAAGCCGTTGATGCCGGAATGCTGGTGGCAGAAGAGGGCCGTTTGTGGGGCGGGAATCTGGCGATGCTGGTACATACGCTGGGTACGTCTTACTGGCATGAGGAGCAGAACGGAATTCTGTTTCTCGAAGATATTGGTGAGCATCCTTACCGTGTGGAGCGCATGCTGCTGCAACTGCATTACGCAGGCGTGTTGAACCGTCAGAAGGCGATTGTGCTGGGGGATTTCTCTGGCTACAAACTGGCGGAACATGATCAGGGCTATGATTTTGCTGCGATGCTGGCTTACATTCGTACGCTGGTGACGGTGCCTATCGTGACCGGTTTGCCGTTCGGGCATATTCCGGACCGTGCAACGCTGGTGGTGGGCAGTCAGGCGCAATTGCTGGTGCAGGGTGCGGAAGTCAGCCTGACCATGCATTACCGTCTGCCGCATCTGGCAAGCGTTTCGCGCTGATGATGTGCGCGGGGATTGTGCAGGTATCCGCATCCGGTATTTTCGGAGAGCCGGACTTTCTGCCGACGACCGCCGGATCGCTGTGCTGAACACCGCATTTGAGCCTGTTTTGGCCAGTTTCGGGCTTCTGCGGGCAATCCGGAGTGTTGTCTCAGCTGCGTAGTTTGTCCGGCAACGTAAGGGAGACAGATCGTTTTACCGGCAAAGTTGTGATGAATGTCGCGATTTATGTAAGCCTGCAAACCTGCAAACAGCTAAATCCTTGAAAAACAAAAAGCCCCGCAATTTGGCGGGGCTTTTTGTTGTCTGACTGCCGGTGACCTTCACCAGGCACTGGCAAGTCAGGTCAGGGTTAGTCTTGCGAGTAGATGTCGTTGTCTTTGGTTTCGCGGACAAACAGCACACCAATCACGAAGGTTGCCAGAGCGATGATGATCGGATACCACAGGCCGTAGTAAATATCACCTTTGAAGGCCACCAGCGCGAAGGCTGTGGTTGGCAGCAAGCCACCGAACCAGCCGTTACCGATGTGGTAAGGCAGAGACATCGATGTGTAGCGGATACGGGTTGGGAACATTTCTACCAGCATCGCTGCAATCGGGCCGTACACCATGGTGACGTACAGCACCAGAATCACCAGCAGAACCAGAACCATTGGTTTGTTGATTTGCGCAGGATCGGCTTTCGCTGGGTAGCCAGCAGCTTTAATCGCAGCAGCAATGGTTTTCTTGAATTCTGCTTCTTTCGCTTTACTGTCAGCATCGAAGTTACGGCCGTCAGGTGTCAGTTTCGCATCAAAAGATGTGTAAGTTTCGTTACCGATTTTGATGGTTGCAACAGAACCTGCAGGTGCTTCAACGTTGGAGTAGTTCACGGAAGAGGAAGTCAGCACGCCTTTTGCAATATCGCAGGAGGAAGTGAACTTCTTCGTACCAGTCGGGTTGAACTGGAACTGGCAGTTTGCCGGATCAGCTGTCACCACAACCGGGGAGTTTTTCAGTGCGTTTTCCAGTGCAGGGTTTGCATAGTGGGTCAGCGCATTGAAGATCGGGAAGTAAGTCACAGCAGCAATCAGGCAGCCTGCCATGATGATAGGCTTACGGCCGATTTTGTCAGACAGCGAACCGAACACGATGAAGAACGGTGTACCGATGACCAGTGACGCAGCGATCAGCATATTCGCCGTTGCACCATCGACTTTCAGTGTTTGCTGCAGGAAGAACAGCGCGTAGAACTGACCGGTGTACCAGACCACAGCCTGACCAGCAGTCAGGCCAACCAGTGCCAGAATCACGATTTTCAGGTTTTTCCACTGACCGAAAGATTCTGTCAGCGGTGCTTTGGACGTTTTGCCTTCTGCTTTCATTTTGGCGAAAGCAGGGGATTCATTCATAGACAAACGAATCCAGACAGAAATCGCCAGCAGGAAAACCGATACCAGGAAAGGAACGCGCCAGCCCCAGTTGTTGAACTCTTCTTCACCAATGGCGGTACGCGTACCCAGAATCACCATCAGGGACAGGAACAGGCCGATGGTTGCAGTCGTCTGGATCCATGCAGTGTAAGCACCGCGTTTGCCGTTCGGTGCATGTTCTGCCACGTAGGTCGCTGCACCACCGTATTCACCGCCCAGTGCCAGACCTTGCAGAACGCGCAGTGTCACCAGAATGATCGGTGCTGCGATGCCCCAGGTCGTGAAATTCGGCAGTAAGCCAACGCCGAACGTTGCGCCACCCATGATCAGAATCGTGACCAGGAAGGTGTATTTACGACCGATCATGTCGCCGAGGCGACCGAACACCAGCGCGCCGAACGGACGGACGATAAAGCCTGCTGCAAACGCCAGCAGCGCAAAAATGAAACCGGTATTCGGATCAGTACCGGCAAAGAATTGTTTAGCGATAATCGCGGCGAGGGAACCGTACAGATAAAAGTCATACCACTCAAATACTGTACCCAGAGAGGACGCAAAAATTACTTTGCGCTCTTCTGCTGTCATGCCGCTTGACGCTGCTTTTTGTGCTGTCGCCATGCTTGTCTCCTGTTGTGTAATTAAATGTGTAGGGCCGCCGCGTCAGGCAAACTGCAACACCTGACTCAGTTGCTTACTTTCAGTGTGGGAGACAAACCTTACTAGAGTCTTGCTTGAAACTTACAGAAACTTACAGCAGGGAAATGCTGAGGGAAAATGTATTTTTACCCGGTAAAAAATGACTGAAAATCGCTTTTTAAACAAAGAAATATTCAAAAAAACGTAAAACCGGACAAGGGCAGATAATTCCTTGATCCGGAAGCTGGCATGCTTGTTGGAAAAGCACTACATTGGATGCATGATTGTCAGTCATTTGTCATCGTCCAGCGGGAGAACAACATGCCAACGTCGCTCATCAACCGGAAAACGCTGGATTTTTTGCTTTTTGACTGGCTGAAGGCGGATCAGTATTTGCATCACAGCGCAAAGCAAATGCATCACAGAGCAAGCCTTGCTGCATTGCTCGATCGTGCTGCCGCGCTGGCTGCAGAGAAGCTGGGGCCGTGTCAGCGGTTGTCGGATGAACATGAGCCGGTTCTTGAGCATGGCATCGTCAGCATGCCGCCGGAAATCCGCAATGCGCTGCATGCGATGCGCGATCAGGGGTTTTTCGGTTTGACACAATCGACAAACGATGGGGGGCAGGGCTTGCCAGTATTGGTGGAGCGCGCCTGCTTTGCCTTATTTGCTGCGGCCAATCCGGCTGTCGCCGCCTATCCGCAAATTTCGCTGGCCTGTGCACGGACGATTCAACACTGGGGTACACCGGCGCAGATCAGTCAGTACGCAAAACCAATGTTTGCCGGGCGGATGTTCGGCACTATGTGCCTGGCAGAGCAACAGGCTGGCTCCAGTCTGGGAGACATTGAAACCCGAGCAGTACCAGATGGTCCCAATGCTTACCGCTTGTACGGCCACAAAATGTGGGTGGCGGGCGGTGCGCATACGATGGCTGACAATATTGTCCATCTGGTGCTGGCACGCGTGCCGGATGATCACGGTAATCTGATTCCCGGCGTGCGTGGCCTGTCGCTGTTTTTGGTTCCCGCGCTGATAAGGCACGGTAATGGTGAAACGGTCACACAGAATGACATCGCCGTAACCGGCATTAACAGAACGATGGGGTATCGCGGACTGGTCAATTGCAGTCTGAGTTTTGGTGAAGGCGTACACCGGCCGGGCGGTAAAGCAGGTGCCACGGGCTGGCTGATTGGCCCGTTACATCGTGGACTGGCCCCCTTACTGCAACTGATGAACGAGGCACGTGCCGGCACGGGGCTGTTTGCTGCTTCTATTGCCAGCGCAGGTTATCAGCTATCACTCCGGTATGCGAAGGAGCGGCGTCAGGGAAGGGCATGGGCGGATAAATCTGCGACCTCGCCGCAAATTCCGATTATTCAGCATGAAGACGTTCGCCGCATGTTGTTACGCCAGAAGTGCTACAGCGAGGGTGCACTGGCTTTGAGTCTGTATTGCGCAAGGCTCAGTGATGAAGAGTCTGCTGCACCGGATGCAGATTTGCGTCGCCATGCCACGCTGTTACGTGAGTTGCTGACACCCGTGGCAAAGTGCTGGTCAGCGCAGTGGGGTTTACAGGCAAATCATCTGGCGATTCAGATTTTCGGCGGGATCGGTTATACACGCCAGTGTCCGGCCGAACAATTATTCCGGGATAGTCGCCTGAATGCGATACAGCAAGGGACGCATGGTGTGCAGGCGCTGGAATTACTGAGCAAGAAATTGCGTCTGGAAGACGGAACGGCGTTGGAACTGCTTGGGGAAACCATGCATAAAACCTTACTGAAAGCCGGTCAGCATGATGTGTTGGCTGTGCATGGAAAACATCTCGCCCGGGCAATGCATTTGCTGGCCAGAGTGACGCGCCAGCTGTTAAGCGACGATCAGCAGCAACGTGCAATGGCGCAGGCTTCGCCCTATATGGAAGCGTTCGGACATATCGTGGTTGCCTGGATCTGGCTGGATCTGGCCTTGTGTTGTGATCAGATCGCTGCGCGTACAGATGCTCACTTTTGTGCCGGAAAACTGGCCGCACTCGATTATTTTTATCTCTGGGAATTACCCGTTGCAGAGCTGACACTGAATCAGATGATGCAGGCTGATAAATCAGTCATCGGATTTTCGGATCTGTCTTTTTGAAAGTCACGGTTGTTCTGCGGTGCATGCAGGTTCGGGTATGATGCGCGTTTTGCTTTTCATACCCGGAGCACAGCTTGATTTCGCAAGACAATAGCCATTCTCAACCGGATGGCACGACCGCCTTTGATGGTATCTACACACCCGTAACAGCAGAAGCGCATCCGTATCTGCATACGCTTGGCGTACAGTTCGGAACTTGCCCTGCTGGACAGGCGCGAACTTTGTTGCCACTGACTGCGTCTCATATGAATAGCTGGGGGATTACCCATGGTGGTGTGCTGATGACGCTGCTGGACGTGTCCATGGCGAACGCAGCGCGCAGCCTTGTTGGTGACGAGCGGGGTGTTGTTACCGTGGAGATGAAAACAACTTTCCTGCAGCCCGGTGGAGTTGCAGACGCAAACATTGAGGCATTTGCCAGTGTGGTTTTTCAATCAACCACGATGTGTTTTTGCGAAGCTGAAATCCGTGACGGGGAGCGTTTAATTGCAAAAGCCAGCGGTACCTTCAAATATCTGAAAATCGCCAATTCAGCAGCGCAGTTGCGCCGTATGTGCCGCTGAACGAATAATAACCGACTTAATGATTGTTCCTGAACATGATGAATACTTACCGACGCATCGTGCTGGCTCAGCGCCCGAAAGGGGAGATAGCCAGCGAATGCTTCCGACTGGAAACCTTACCTGTCCCCGAGCTGGTGCCTGGGCAGATTCTGGTTAAGAACCATTATTTGTCACTGGATCCCTATATGCGGGGACGCATGAGTGGGCGCAAGAGCTATGCAAATCCGCAGCCACTGAATGAAACGATGATAGGCGGCACGGTTGGTGAAGTGATCGCCAGCGAAAATCCGCAATGGAAAATTGGCGACCGTGTGGCTGGCATGTTTGGCTGGAGTGAGCTAGGGATTTCTGACGGCCAGGGCTTACGCCGCATTAGTGCCGATATCCCGGCGTCTGCTTACCTCGGTATTCTCGGAATGCCGGGGATGACCGCCTGGTATGGCATCAATCAGATACTGAAACCGGTTGCCGGAAAAACAGTTGTCATTTCATCTGCCAGCGGCGCTGTTGGCGGAACGGCAGGGCAGCTTGCAAAACGGCTTGGTTGCCGTGTTGTCGGCATTGCCGGCGGACCGGAAAAATGTGCATACGTGCAGCAAGCACTTGGATTTGATGCCTGTATTGATTACAAGCAGGCGGACTGGAAGAATGCTTTCGCAAGTGCAACGCCTGACGGAATCGATGCAGTGTTTGAAAACGTCGGCGGAGAAATATTTGATGCGAGTCTTGCACGTATGAATCCGTTTGGACGGATTGCATTGTGTGGCATGATTTCCGGCTACAACGGCGAAGATATTCCAATCCTCAATTCACGTGCCTTGCTGACCATGCGCTTAATGGTGCAGGGTTTCATTGTGACTGAGCATCCGGAATGCTGGCCGCAGGGATTGTCTGAACTGGAGGTATTGGTCAGAGATCAGCAATTACAATTTCGCGAGTCGGTTTCCCAGGGGCTGGAGAGTGCACCGGAAGCATTGATAGGGCTGCTGAAGGGACGTAATTTTGGCAAACAACTGGTACGTTTTTAAGGAATTGGCGTATGGCAACGAGTGAATTTACTGTCAGACTGGGTGACTGGGGTAGTCTGCAACAAGATGCACAGTTTGTGCGTAAAGCGGTTTTTGTTGAAGAGCAGGGTATTCCTGCAGAACTGGAATGGGATGCCAACGATGTCAATTGCCTGCATGCAGTTGCCTACAGCACGACAGGGGAACCGGTCGGAACCGGGCGCTTATTACCTGACGGTCATGTTGGCCGGATGGCTGTACTTGCATCTGTCAGAGGTAATGGCGTTGGTGCCGAGATTTTGCGCAAGCTGATGGCGCAGGCAAAAAACAGAGGCGACGGTATTGTGATGCTTAATGCGCAACAATCAGCCGAAGCGTTCTACCAGAAAGAGGGATTCGTGCGGGTTGGTGAAATTTTCGAAGAGGCTGGTATTCCGCACATCGCCATGCAAAGAAATCTGCTCTGATCAAATTTCAGAAATTGACATGTCAACGTAAAATTTGACATGGTTTCCGATAAAAATCTAAAGTATTTTGAGAAAAAGCCGCTTTTAGCGGCTTTTTTTATGCTCAAAAACATATGTTGTTAGTTGAATTCAGACAAATTCGGGATATCGCTGGATTTTACAAAATTTCACACTATGTTGAACTAGACGTTCGCAATGGTTTGTCATTGTCGGACTTCACAGATTCAGCAACTGATCATTGCAGAGTATTTGATGAGGGTGCGTTGATGGTATAAAAAATGCTTTTAAAACTATCAATAAGTATTAAATATAGCGTGCATTAGCATGCGAATCAGAATCATAGCAACAAGTGGTTAATTTAAAAACAGCTGTGAGTTAAGGGAGACGAATGTGAAAATTGAAAATACAAAAGTATCGACCCGTCTGATTGCAGGTTTCGGAATGGTTTTATGTTTTCTGATGCTGATACTGGGCCTTGGTATCGCCAATATGCAGCGTATTCATGACCGTGCCGAACACATTGTTAAATTTAATGATGAGGAAATTCGCCTTGCGCAAACCATGTATCTCACCGTTACGGAACGCGCACTTGCCTTGCGTAACCTGATTTTGCTGGAAGAAGAAAAAGAGATACAAATTGAAGTGGAGCGCATTGCCGCACAGAACAAAAAATATCTGCAGGCTCAGGAAAAACTGGATGCACTGGTAAAAAAAGATCCGGAATCGACGGACGCCGAACTTGTGATGCTGAAAGCGATCAGCGAACAGGCAAAACTCAGTGAATCTTTCATCGCAAAGGGACTGGATCTCGCGATGCAAAAGAAAAAAGAAGAAGCTTATAAGCACTTGCGCTATGACTATCGCCCGGTTCAGAAAAAATGGTGGGATTTGATTTCTCAGTTCATTCAGACTGAAGAAAAGCAAAATCTGCAGGCAGTTGAAGCGGCTGAGCAGGGATATCAGTCGGCGAAATCCTTGCTGCTGACGCTCGGCGGGCTGGCGCTGCTGACGGGAATCGCTGCGTCATGGCTAATTGTGAAAAGTTTGCTGAATCAGCTCGGCGGAGAGCCTTCTTACGCGGTCAAAATTGCAGAACGTATTGCCGGTGGTGACCTTAGTATGGATATTCGTGTGGACGAGAAGCATCAGCATAGCCTGATGCATGCAATGCGTGACATGCGGAACGGTTTGGGTGACATCGTCGGCAGAGTGCGTACCGGTACCGAAACGATTGCAGCAGCTTCACGTCAGATTGCATCAGGGAACATGGATTTGTCAGAGCGTTCCGAACAACAGGCCGGTGCACTGGAAGAAACCGCATCATCAATGGAGCAACTGACATCCACAGTTCAGCAAAATGCGGAAAATGCCCGTCAGGCAAATCAGCTTGCGCAATCTGCTGCTGATGTCGCAATACGTGGCGGAACGGTCGTGGATGAAGTTGTGCAGACCATGGGAGCGATTAATGATTCGTCCCGAAAAATCGTGGAAATCATCAGCGTGATTGACGGTATCGCGTTTCAGACAAACATTCTGGCGCTGAATGCTGCAGTTGAAGCAGCAAGGGCTGGTGAGCAAGGGCGGGGCTTTGCTGTGGTCGCCAGCGAAGTGCGAAGCCTCGCTCAGCGGTCTGCCGAGGCTGCACGTGAAATAAAAAAACTGATTGAAGACTCTGTCAGTAAAGTTGTGACGGGTACCGAGCTGGCAGATCAGGCCGGCACTACCATGACTGAAGTTGTCAGCAGCATTCAGAAAGTCACCGGAATCATGAGTGAAATCATGACTGCTACTCAGGAACAACGTTCCGGTATCGAACAAATTAACGAGGCAATTGTGCAGCTCGACGACACGACGCAGCAAAATGCCGCTCTGGTAGAGGAAGCTGCTGCAGCAGCGCGGTCTTTGCAAGATCAGGCTGATTTACTGAACGATGTTGTGTCAGCGTTTGTGGTTCAGGAGCACAAGCCATCAGTTCCGGAAGTCGCACCTGCTGAAGTAGTTGCTTTGCCGAAGCGAGCTGTTTCACACATCGCTCCGAAACGCAGCAATGCAGTTAAACAAATCCGGCGTTAATTCTAGTTGTTTGAATGCGGAGGTTGAAATGAATTCGCTTGCTCCCGCTACGGCGATGAGAAATTTACTGAACGAAATTGCTGATCGTCAGGAAAGCTTCGGACGTTTTTTACATCAGCCAGCCCCTGTTCAGCAGCAGGTAGTCTGGCATCCCACCAGTGTCATCGCACATGAGAGGCATGCTCTTTTTCATCAGCAACCCGTTTGCTTTTGGATGACAGGGTTGAGTGCCGCCGGTAAATCAACAATTGCGTATGCTTTAGAAAAAAAACTGCTGCAGGCCGGACATGCCTGTGTTGTGCTGGACGGCGATAATCTCCGCCATCATTTATGCAGTGATCTGGGTTTTACAGAGCAAGACCGGCGTGAAAATTTACGTCGTGCAGCTGAAGTGGCGCATTTGTTTAACGAGGCTGGCATGATCGTTATTACGGCCTTCATTTCTCCGTCTGCCAGCGATCGTGCAATGGCGAGGGCAATTATTGGCGATACGCGTTTTGTCGAAGTATATGTTGATGCTGCCAGTGCGGTGTGTGAGTTGCGTGATCCGAAAGGCTTGTATCAGCGTGCCCGTAAAGGAGAAATTCCAAACTTCACCGGTGTGAGCGCGCCCTATGATATTCCGCTGCAACCGGAAATTGTTCTCAAGAGTGACAGGCAAACTGTGGGCGGTTCAGTGCAGGTACTGTTTGATTATTTGTCTGAACATAGTTTTACGGGCGACTCTTTTAAGGATAAGTAATGTCACTTACCGCGAGCGGCAGAGATATTGATGTTTTTAATGGCGATGCCGATGGAATCTGTGCTGTTCACATGTGGCGTATGGCATTCCCTGCGGATGCAGAGTTGGTCACTGGTGCCAAACGCGATATTAGTCTGTTAAAAAATCTTAATGCGGCGTCGGGAGATAACATTACTGTGTTCGATATCAGTTTTGATCAGAATGTTCCATCGATACGTCGCTTACTGGATGCAGGGGCAGCGATTACGTATTTTGATCACCATAGTGCCAGTAACAGGTTTGAACATCCGCGTTTGTCATTGCACTGGGACGAACACCCTAAAGTTTGCAGCAGCATTCTCGTAAATAATGCACTGGAAGGGCGTTACCCGGAATGGGCAATTGTCGCTGCCTATGGCGATAATCTGAACGATGTTGCGCGTAAATGGGCTGAAAAAATTGAGTTAACAGAGCATCAGTCCGGGCAGCTTTGTGAATTAGGAAAGCTGTTGAATTACAACGCTTATGGTGAGTCGCTGGCAGATCTGCATTTTCATCCGGCGTTGTTGTATGCAGAGGTGAGTCAGTATAAAGATCCTTTTCACATGATTGACGAGGCAAGCGCCTTCAGAACCCTGCAAAGAGGGTATCACAGCGACCGTTTGTATCTTAATTCTCTGAACCCTGCGGAAACCGGCAAGGATGCCATTCTGTATGTTTTGCCGGATCAGTCTTGGGCGCGACGAATTTCCGGAGAATTCGCCAACCAGCTTACGGCGGACCATCCTTTGAAATCATGTGCTGTCATCGTTCCGAAAGCGAATTCCGCGTTTGTTGTCAGCATACGATCGGCAAAGCCAGATCAGCTACCCGCGAATATTTTCTGTGAGCGGTTTGAGACCGGTGGTGGTCGTCGTGGGGCTGGCGGAATTAATGTATTACCTACCTCAGAACTAGACCATTTTGTACGGCAGTTTTTTCAGTATTTTTCCGGCTGACGAATTTGTCTGGCTGACTCATGTGCGCAGTGAAGAAAAGGAGATGTGCCATGGCAATACAAGAAAAAAGTGATTCACGTCCAAGACCTGTATTGATGATCCCGTTACGTCGCTGCGGAAGTCATGCGCTGCGTTTGCGATTGAATAACAGTCCTGAATTTTATTCGCCATATCCATTGCATATTATCGATTTCATGCCCTTGTTACCGCAGTATGGTGATTTGGCGAACGACGAAAACTATTTCCGTCTGCTGGTGGATGTTATTGGACTGCAGTCTGTCAGTATGGTGAAGTGGAAAGATATTGTTTTTGATCCGGCAGAATTATTTGAGGTATTAAGAGACGAACCGCGCTCAGTGCATCGTATTTTGTGGGAATTGTTGCTGCGTGCCGGTGAACAGCATCAGGCAAGAGTTGTCATGGATAAATCTCTGGATAGCGTGCGGTATGCCGATGAACTGATGGCATTATTTCCTGACATGTTATTCCTGAATGTTGTTCGTGATCCGAGAGCACAGGTTGCTTCAATGAACAAAGCAATCATCCATGATTATGATTCTCGTTTGAATGCGCTGACCTGGTGCGAGGCGCATGCCTTAGCAAAAAATGTCGTCGAAAAATGGCCAGATCGTGTGCTGACCATCCGTTACGAAGATTTTCTGGCTGATCAGGAAACTGTTCTGCGCAGAATCTGTACTTTTTTTGGCATCGCATTTCTTCCCCAGATGCTGGATGTTTCCCATTCTGCCGAGGCGCAGCAAATTTCCCGTATGTCTGCATTGTGGGAAAGTAATTGTTTTGCACCGATTATGGCAAACAAAGACAAGTTTTTGAGTCAGCTGAGACTGGATGAAATTGACGCGATTGAATCGATCTGCGGCGAATGGATGGATTTGTACGGGTATGAACGTATGACAAAGGCTGCAACGCATTTAAGCTCGTCTATGCTGGAGGAAGCGAAAGCTGTTTCCAAAATGAAGCGAACTGAAGCCTGGGTCAGGTTGAAAGAGAATAACTTCAAAGATTTTATTCTGAGACGTTTTCGCGCCGATTATCTGAATAGCCTCGCAACGCGAACGATTTAAATAGATTTTGTAATCAGGCACTGGTGTTCAGCTAATCCCTCTTTGCTATACGTCCGTGTGCCTGATTTTTTCATGCCTTTAATTGATCACAACCATCAGTGCGGCAAATAAGACCAGAAGTCCGGCGACGCGCTCTGTGATTAAGGCGTATTTTTCCTCAGCAATCAAATGTCGAGTACGGCTTGCCGCGATACCGTAGCCGAGCAAAATAAACCATTCCGGAATAATCGAACAAATTGCCAGCAGTAAAATCTGGTAACCGACAGGTTGTGATACGTCGACGAACTGGGGCAGAATTGCGATAAACATTAGCAATGTTTTCGGATTCGTCAGTTGTAACATCAATGCCTGAAGGTAAATACTGATGGGAGACTGAGATGTTCTCTTCAATTGGCTGATAGTCAATGGTGACGGGCGACCTGTCAGGGCAGATACGCCAAGGTAGACAAGATACAGTGCACCGAGATATTTGATCGTAACGAACAATCCGGGAGCTGACAGTATTACGCCGCTGATACCACTGGCAGAAAGCGCAAAATAAATCGCGTTACCGCTCAGAATTCCCAATGTCGCATAGACTGACCGGCGCCAACCCTGTGTCAGAGCGCAGGTGATAACCATCATCACCGCTGGACCTGGTGAGAGTGAAAGTGCTGCTTCTGTCAGCGTAAATAAAGCAAGGCTCTGGTAATTCATAAACTGCGATTCAGAATAGAAAACATTAAGTCAGTTATTTCTTTACTTGATTCAGTCATCAGTGAGTGCCCGGCAGAGGGAATGCTATGAAGCCGACCATTAGGGAAGCACTCGGCAGCTTTACGGGCTGCCGCCAAAGGGGTCATTTTATCGGCTTCACCAGCTATCACGTGAACAGGAATGAGAATGTCTTGGAGTGCTTTGAGATCTGGCTGATATGTATTGCAGGCATTCATATCAGAAAAAAGCGTCAACGCTGAGTTTTCCTGATGGATGCGTTCCATCAGTCGCTGGCTCGCACTGGCAATATCCATAGCAGAGTGTGGGCCGCAAAGTGTCTTGCCAGGATTGTGCGACCATTTGCAGATCAGGCGCATCGCCTCCGCAGGGTTTTCCTTAGTCATTACAAGGAGTTGATCAGATACCGGCATTGGTAACGAAGTCCCCAGCAAGATCAATTGCTTGCACCCGATCTGAGATTTTGTGGCTAATTCTGCTGCAATCAGTGAGCCCATGCTGTGTCCGGCAATCACTGGGTTGATGATCCCTAATTCAGTGATTAATGACGCGACCCAATCTGCCATCGCGTTTATAGTAACCAGTGGCTGTCCTTCAGATTGCCCATGGCAAGGTAAGTCCGGAGAAACGACATTCCATCCTGTTTGTGCCATCGTTTTCGCCTGCATTTCCCATACGCTGTGATCATTCTGTGCGCCATGTAAAAGCAAGATCCATGGCTGGTCTGGCAACCATGGTTTTCCGCCGTTACCGATATATGCCTGCTTTCCTTGTATGCAGTGTTTCATTTTGTTGTATCGAATTAGTTGTTAGAAGAAAACCTCATTGTTGCAGCGCACAGGTATTCCGGATTTTCGTCTTTCCACGAAGCTGGAATGAAAATGCCCACGAATTATGCCTTTTTATGAGTAGCCTGAAAATTTACGGGGCGTTGTTCTGTTGTTTGTGAGATTGCGCCAGTCTCATGGTGCACTCTCAAAAAGTGCTTCGTGTACAAGGTTTCTTGATTTATATCCATTGTGTACAGGCTGGATTTTTTGCAGCGCATAAGATACATTGATATGCAGTTTATAAAACAGACCCGCCCGGAGGAAAAAATGAAGGTATCTGAAATTCTGCAGGTGAAAGGAAACATCCTGTACACCGTAACGCCAGACACGCCAATTATGGATGCAGTCAGCGTAATGGAAGAAAAAGATATTGGTTCTCTCGTGGTGATGGAGTACGGCGAGTTAGCAGGTATTCTGACTTTCCGTGAAGTGATTCGCGGCATTCATGGAAATAAGGGAACACTCACTGAGGCCGGCACTGTTCGTAAGTTTATGGATGATCATCCAATTACTGTGACACCGGAAACTGAAGTGAACGAAGTACGCCGGATGATGCTGGAGAAGCATTCCCGCTACTTGCCGGTTATGGATGCAAGAACTTTACTGGGCGTGATTTCGTTTTATGATGTGGCGAAGGCTGTTCTGGAAGCCCAGAGCTTTGAAAATAAAATGCTGAAGGCGTATATTCGTGACTGGCCTGCGCAGGAAGGTGAAGAATAACGCTGTAATGTTTGACGATGGCCCGCTTAACAGAGCGGGCTTTTTTGTTGGTGAATTTTATTGTTGGAACAGGAGTAATTCATGCTGAATATTGCTGTGATCGGTAGCGGGCTTGCAGGTTTGACGGCTGCGCGACATTTGCAACATGCAGGACATCACGTCACCGTCTATGAAAAAGCGATGGGAGTCAGTGGCCGTATGAGTACTCGCCAGACTGAGCTGGGCGGGTTCGATCATGGTGCCCAGTATTTTACTGCCCGGACAGACAGATTCAGGAAGGAAGTGTCTGACTGGATAAAGCACGGATGGGTTACAGAATGGGATGCGCGTGTCGTTGCCCTGGAGCACGGGCAGGTGACTGCTGAGAAAAAGAAAACGGCCCGTTTTGTTGCTGTGCCTGGTATGAATTCGCTTGGTAAACAATTGCAGCACGGACTCGACGTTCGCACTGAACACACGATTACCGCATGCGAGCGGTTGGATGGCCAGTGGTTACTGCGTTTTCGTTGTCCGACCGTGGAGATAGAAGCAACAGCAGGGCCTTTCGATCGTGTGATTCTCGCTGTACCGGCAGAACAAGCAGCGCCCTTATTGTCTGTAGTCCCGGAACTGGCAGCGCAGGCGAGTGGCGTACACATGTCACCTTGCTGGACTATGATGCTGGGATTTTCTTTTGAGCTGAATTTGCCGTATGACGCTGCTTTTGTGAATAGTCATCGCCTGAACTGGATCGCAAGAGATAATTCTAAGCCTGGACATCGCCCTGGCGAGCGTTGGGTTGCACAGGCAGGCCCTGCATGGAGCGAGGAGCATTTGCGTGATGAGCCAGAGCGTGTTCTTGAAAAAATGCTGAAGGCGTTTCACGAAGAAACCGGTAGTCATATTCAACCTATGCACGCCGTTGTTCATCGTTGGGCATATGCGCAGGCCGAAAATCCACTGGATGCGGATTACCTGTATTCAGATGAATATGGGATTGGTGTCTGTGGTGACTGGTTCAGAGCTGGACTCGATGGGGGAGGTAAAGTCGAAAATGCCTTCCTCAGTGCATTAAGTCTCAGCAAAAAAGCGGGTAGCTGAGTTCAACTTAAAATAAAAAGGCTGCACAGAGTGCAGCCTTTTCTCGCTTTCGGGCAAAGCGAAAACTCAGACAGGTGCAAATTTGCGCGCTAATTTGCCTGCGTCATACAGCGTCCATGTTTTCCGGACATGTTGCGGTACTTTCCAGCGTGCGACAGTTCCTGCACGGAAGAACGCACTGTCACCGGCCTGAAGGTTGAATTTCTTTCCAAGATACTCCAGTTCAACGCCGCCTTCGAGAATGTAGATCGCTTCGTCGTGTGAATAGTGCCACTCAAAAGAGCTGGCATCGCATTCAAAGATGCCGGAGCTGGTTTTCCCGTCGCTGGATTTAAAAAACTCTGTGGCACGGAAGTTGGGCTTGCCATCAATCACCCAGGCAGGATTGACATCCAGTGGTTTGAGTTGGGGGTGACCCGCAGCACTGCTTGGTGCGGCGATATTGTTACGGTGTTCAAGAATATTAAATATCTGGGTGGCGGCCAGAGTGACGACTGCACCAGCGATACCGGAAAATAAAATGCGTTTCATGGAATGGATAGTCTTTTTTATCTGATTAGTGAGTACGTTCACCCGTTTGCAATTTCCACAGCGCTGCATACATCCCCTGATTTTGCAGCAATGTCTGGTGGGTTCCGGACTCAGTGATTTTACCGTTTTCTAATACACAAATCAGATCCGCGTTGCGAATTGTCGATAATCGATGCGCAATAATAATAGTGGTTCGGTTGCGGCTGATGACATCCAGACTACGCTGAATTGCAGCTTCGGTTTCGTTATCGACAGCACTGGTTGCTTCATCAAGAATCAGAACTGGCGGATTCTTCAGAATCGCACGCGCAAGAGCGAGGCGCTGGCGCTGGCCGCCAGACAATTTCTGTCCGCGCTCACCGATTTTGGTAGCGAATCCAAGCGGTAATTTTTCGATAAACTCAAGCGCTTCTGCCGCGCGTGCTGCATCGTAAATCGCTTCATCACTGGCATTGCTCATGCCGTATGCAATATTTTCTGCAATAGTGCCATCCGTCAGGAAACTGTCCTGTGCCACGTACCCGATGACCCGGCGTAAATCCTGAAGATTGATCTGATCACTTTTCTGACCATCCAGCAAAATATGTCCGGATCGCGGTGTGTAGAAGCGCAATAAAAGTTTTACCAGCGTAGATTTTCCGGAGCCGGTCGAGCCAACAAATGCAACGGTCTTTCCTGCCGGAATCGTCAGACTGATATCTTTCAGGGTGCTTTGATCACCGTAGCTAAAGTTGACGTTTTCAAAGGCAATTTCGCCTTTGACGTCATTCGCAGAAAGAGTATTTCCTGCGTAGCTGATCTGGATTTTTGTATCGATCAGGTTCATCGCACGTTCAATCGCGGACATCGACCGCTGATACATGTCAGCCACTTCCGCAAGGCCAGTCATTGGCCATAACAGACGCTGGGTCAGATAGACAAGTACGGAATATGCGCCGACTGCAAGCTCATCATGAAGCGTCAGCCAGCCACCGTACACCAGTGTGGCGGTGAACCCTGCCAGAATTGCCATCCGGATCACGGGTGTAATTGCTGAGCTGACTGCAATAGCTGCAGCATTTGCTTCTTTGTATGCCTTACTGGCTTGCTCGATGTGCTGCTTTTCGAACTCTTCGGTTGCGAAAGCTTTAATCGTGGCGAGGCCTAGTAAATTATTATTCAGGCGTGCGCTGACATCACCGGCCGCTTCGCGTACTTTTGCATAACGCGGAGCAAGTTTTTTCTGGAACCAGAAAGCACCAAACAAAATTGCAGGGACAGGTAGCAGGGCAATCACAGCAAGTTTAGGTTGCAGAACGAAGAACACGGTTCCAACCATTAACGATGAACAAACCACCTGAATAATCTGGTTTGCGCCGCCGTTCAGAAAGCGCTCCATCTGGTTGATATCTTCGTTCATCACAGACATCAGGTTGCCGGTGCGCTGATTTTCAAAATACGCCATATCCAGCTTTTGCACGTGGTCATATGCATCCAGGCGTAGATCGTGTTGCAAGTTCTGCGCCAGTTTGCGCCAGCGCAGGCAAAGCAAATATTCAAACCAGGATTCGCCCATCCAGATCAGAGCATTCAGTGCGCCCAGCAAAATCAGTTGATGCCAGGTCTGGGTGATGCCGAACTGACCGAGAATTTCACGTGCCAGAAAGCTCTTTTCACCATTGACGACGATATCAACCGCTACGCCGATCAGTACTTCAGGCAATACATCAAAAAATTTATTGAGAATGGAATACAGTGTCGCCAGTTGAAAATCGCGCCGGTAGTTATTGGCGTAGCGCAACAGGCGCTTTAGCGGGTGCAGGGAGGCAGCAGACATAAAGGCATGCAAAAAAGAAAAGGGACTGCAATCATACAGTCCCTTCGTCTTTTTTGTGCAGAAGTTCAGATTACATCAGTCTTCGCGACGCAGGTGCGGGAACAGAATCACGTCACGGATGTTCGGAGAATCTGTAATCAGCATCATCAGGCGGTCGATGCCGATACCGCAACCACCGGTTGGTGGCAGACCATATTCGAGTGCGCGGATATAGTCGGCATCGTAATACATTGCTTCATCGTCACCGGCTTCTTTCGCAGCAACCTGCGCCATAAAGCGGGCAGCCTGATCTTCAGAATCATTCAATTCAGAGAAGCCGTTCGCAATTTCGCGACCTGTCATGAACAGTTCAAAACGTTCAGTGATGCCTGCAACCGTGTCGGATGCACGTGCCAGCGGCGAAACTTCAACCGGATAGTCGATGATGTAAGTCGGATTCCACAGTTGGGACTCTGCGGTTTCTTCAAACAGTGCCAGTTGCAGCGCGCCGAGGCCAGCGGTAGCCAGCGGTTTGACGCCGAATTTCGCCAGTTCTGCTTTCAGGAACGCGACATCGTGCAGCTGTTCATCGGTATAACCCGGCGCGTATTTATTGATTGCACCAACGATGGTCAGACGTTCAAACGGTTTGCTCAGATCCAGCTCTTTGCCCTGATAGGTCAGAACGGCGGTGCCGTGTGCGTCTTCTGCTGCTTTACGAATCACTTGTTCAGTGAAGTCCATCAGCCATTTGTAGTCAACATAGGCTGCATAGAATTCCATCATGGTGAATTCCGGATTGTGGCGTGGAGAAACGCCTTCGTTACGGAAGTTACGGTTAACCTCAAACACGCGCTCAAAGCCGCCAACGACCAGACGCTTCAGATACAGCTCTGGTGCAATACGCAGGAACATTTCCATGTCCAGCGCATTGTGATGGGTGATGAATGGTTTTGCTGCTGCACCACCCGGGATTGCGTGCAGCATTGGTGTTTCAACTTCCATAAAGTCATGGCTGGCCATGAAGTTACGGATCGAAGTCATCGCTGCTGTGCGTGCTTTGAATGTGCGACGGGTTTCTTCACTGGTGATCAGATCAACGTAACGCTGACGGTATTTCATTTCCTGATTCGACAGGCCATGGAACTTGTCCGGCAGAGGGCGCAGAGACTTGGTCAGCAAACGCAGTTCGGTAACTTTAATCGTCAGTTCGTCAGTTTTGGTTTTGAACAGTACACCACGGATGCCCAGAATGTCGCCGAGGTCGTAGTGACGGAAAGCTTCCATCGCTTCTTCGCCGGTTTTATCCTGTGTCACATAAATCTGAATGCGGCCATCTGCTTTGAGACCGGATGCATCCTGCAAAGTCGCAAATGCAGCTTTCTTACCTGCTTCACGCTTGAGCATCATGCGGCCCGCGACAACAACTTCCACATTCAGACTTTCCAGTTCTTCGCGGCTTTGCTCCGCGTACTGTGCCTGCAGGTCAGAAGCCTTGTGCTGAGGACGGAAATCATTTGGAAACGCGATGCCTTTCTTGCGGATCGCGTCCAGCTTGGCACGGCGTTCTGCAATAATGGCATTGTCGTCGGCATGCACTTCGCTGCTGACAGTTGCTTGGTTGATTTCTGACATAAGTTTCTCTCAGTAAGACCGGGCCCTCTGGCCCTTGCTGTTGAATTTCTGACGCAGACACACGCCTGCGTCAGGATCGCATGATGTATGCAGGTGCAGATCAGACACCTTGTTTCAGCGACGCAGCGATGAAATCATCGATTTCGCCGTCGAGTACTGCTTTGGTATTGCCGGTTTCATGGCCGGTACGCAGATCTTTAATGCGTGACTGATCCAGCACGTAGGAACGAATCTGATGACCCCAACCGACGTCGGTTTTGGAATCTTCCAGATTTTGTTTTTCCGCCATCCGTTTGCGCAATTCCAGTTCGAACAATTTTGCTTTCAGCATTTCCCATGCTTCTGCACGGTTGCGATGCTGACTGCGGTCGTTCTGACATTGCACGACGATACCGGTCGGTGCGTGAGTTAAACGCACAGCAGAGTCTGTTTTATTGATGTGCTGACCACCGGCACCGGATGCGCGGTAAGTGTCGGTGCGAACATCCGCCGGATTGATTTCGATCTCAAATGATTCGTCTACTTCAGGGTAGACAAACAAACTGGAGAAGGAAGTGTGACGACCGTTATTCGAGTCAAACGGTGATTTGCGCACCAGACGGTGTACACCGGTTTCGGTACGCAGGAAGCCGTAAGCGTATTCGCCTTCAACTTTCAGCGTTGCGGTTTTAATACCGGCAACGTCGCCGTCCGACTGTTCCAGAATGTCGACTTTGAAGCCTTTGCGTTCGCAATAGCGCAGATACTGACGCAGCAGCATCGATGCCCAGTCCTGTGCCTCTGTACCGCCAGCGCCGGCCTGAATATCGATAAAGCAATTGTTCGGATCCATCGGGTTATTGAACATCCGGCGGAATTCCATGCCTTCGATCAGGCCGCGGATGCGTTCCACATCGGATTCAATGGATGCCAGTGTGTCTTCGTCGTTTTCTTCCTTTGCCATTTCAAACAGATCTGACGCATCGGTCAGACCGTTGTTGGCTTCAGTCAGGGTGTTGACGATGGCTTCCAGCGATTTTTTTTCTTTACCGAGATCCTGCGCCCGTTTCGGGTCGTTCCAGACATTCGGATCTTCTAATTCTGCGTTAACTTGTTCGAGTTTCTCTGACTTGATATCGAAGTCAAAGATACCTCCGTAAATCAGCTTCGCGCGCGGTCAGGTCGGCGAGCAGGTTGGACAGACTATTCAGACGTTCGGCTTCCATAATCCTGTAATTTCCAATGCAATTAAAACCTTGCATTATAACCTGAGCTCGCCGGGGAATTTCTGCACAATGCGGGAATGTACTGAAAAAAGCTTACCAGACAGAGGTGGTTTCGGTTGCTTTGCCACCGCGGTGCGATTCAAACCAGCGGCTGAGGTGATTTTTGAAGCAATCCGGGCAGATATGGTATTGCACCAGACGGGAACTTCCGCCGCTTGGCAGAGATTCCTCTTCCTCCATTGCGATGGTGGTGATGACTTTCTCGTGCTCTTTTTCACTCCAGTTTTCGTCCCAGCGCGATTCGGTGCCGCAAACGTCGCAGGTCAGTTTATCAAAAACTTCTTCCGTGTGTTCAAGGATCAGAACGGTTTTCATGTGCTTCATACTTCCTCCTTCGCAGGGTGATGCAGTTGAAAGGCTTCATCTGAAATCCATTGTATATGCAAGCCTTGTGAAGGGCAGGGGAGGTACGAAAAAAAAGCTGCATTCCATCAGGATATGCAGCTTTTCAATCAGCGACCTTTGCGTGGTGCTGGCGGTTTAAATCCGCCAGCTCCCTGACGAACAGTGCTTCCGGGTTTTGCACCTGCGCGTAAAGGTGCGCCGGGTTTCGCTGTGCCGGATTTACGTGCAACCGACTGAACAGAGTTTTTGCCAAAAGTATTCAGTTTCGGTGCAGCGACGCGGCGGCCATTTTCCTTGCCGATTTCCTGGATGGCGACACGCACTGCAGGCGGACGTGGCGGAATCAGGTGATTCGGGCCGGTGCCGATCAGATCGCGGCGTCCCATATAGACCAGACCATCCCGCACAATTTCCCAGTTTTCCGGCGCATGGTAGCGCAGCAGAGCCTTGTGGAATTTACGGGTTTTGCCAGCACGTGCAGTTTCCACCACTTCAGAATCTTGCGTGACTTTCTTCAGCGGATTTTTACGCGTGTGGTACATCGTGCTTGCCAGTGCCATTGGCGTTGGCATAAAGGTTTGTACCTGATCCAGCTTGAAGTTGTTTTTCTTCAGCCACAGTGCCAGATTGACCATGTCTTCATCGGTACAACCCGGATGGGCCGCGATGAAGTAAGGGATCAGATACTGTTCTTTACCGGCTTCACGCGAATACTTCTCGAACATCGCTTTGAACTTGTCGTAGCTGCCGATGCCCGGTTTCATCATTTTGGACAGCGTGTTTTGCTCGGTATGTTCCGGCGCAATTTTCAGCAAGCCGCCAACGTGGTGTGTCACCAGTTCTTTGACGTATTCCGGCGATTCCACTGCCAGATCGTAACGCAGTCCCGATGAAACCAGAATTTTCTTGATGCCGGGAATAGCGCGGGCTTTACGGTAAATCTGAATCAGCTTGCTGTGGTCCGTGTTCAAATTTGAGCAAATGCCCGGATACACGCAAGACAGCTTACGGCAGGATTCTTCGATTTTCTTGTCTTTACATGCGATACGGTACATGTTGGCCGTCGGGCCGCCGAGATCGGAAATAATGCCGGTAAAGCCTTTAACCTTATCGCGGATTTCTTCGATTTCGCGCAGGATAGAGCGTTCGGAGCGGCTCTGAATAATGCGGCCTTCGTGCTCAGTAATCGAGCAGAAAGTACAGCCGCCAAAACAGCCGCGCATGATATTGATCGAGAAACGGATCATTTCCCATGCCGGAATGCGGGCGTCGCCATAGCTCGGATGCGGTGCGCGGGCATATGTGCGGTCGTACACGCCATCCATTTCATCCATGCCCAATGGCAGTGGAGGCGGATTCAGCCAGACGTCGCGGTTGCCGTGACTCTGCACAAGTGCTTTCGCATTGCCGGGATTGGCTTCCAGATGGAAAACACGTGAAGCATGGGCGTACATTACAGGATCGGCCGAGACTTCATCAAACGATGGCATGCGGATCACGGTTTTGTGCAAACGGTTTTTAATCATTTGCTGACGTTCTTCGCGGCTCATGATACGCATGGCCTGCGCCTGTACGACATCAGGTTTGGTTTCTGCTGCCGTGTTTTCACTCGCGCCATCTTTGCCCGTGCTGCACTTTGCGTCATTTTCCGGCACCATCGCATACGGATTGGTTGGCGGATCAATGCGGCCCGGTTTGTCGATGCGAACTGAGTCAATTTCAGTCCATTCTTCATCCGGCAACCAGCCCTTCGGCACCATAAATGCCGTACCGCGAATATCGCGGATCGATTTAATCGGCTCGCCTGCAGCGATACGGTGCGTCATTTCAATCAGCGCACGTTCAGCATTGCCGAACAATAAAATGTCGGCTTTAGAATCTTGTAGTACGGAGCGGCGGACTTTGTCAGACCAGTAATCGTAATGCGCAATACGGCGCAGACTGGCTTCAATACTGCCGACCACAATATTGGTATCAGGAAAGGCTTCACGCGCACGTTGCGCATACACCGTAACTGCGCGGTCCGGACGCTTGCCGCGTTCGCCGTTCGGCGTGTAGGCATCTTCGGAACGGATTTTGCGGTCTGCAGTGTACTTGTTGACCATGGAATCCATATTGCCGGCGGTGATGCCGAAATACAGATTGGGTTTGCCAAGCGCACGGAATGCATCCGCATTTTGCCAGTCCGGCTGGCTGATGATGCCGACGCGGAAGCCGTGGTGTTCCAGCAGGCGGCCAATCAGAGCCATGCCGAAACTAGGGTGATCGATATACGCGTCACCGGTGATCAGGATGACGTCACAGCTATCCCAGCCGAGCGCATCCATTTCTGCGCGCGACATTGGCAGAAAAGGGGCGGCATAGTCACCGCCTACTTCGTAGCGGTGCTTAGGATAAGAAAAGAGATTTTTTGGTTGAGCATTCATAGGCGCGATTGTACCGGAAAGTACAAAAGCTTGCGTTTGCTCAATGTGAAATTTTGCTGAAGAATCAAAAACTTGCGTACATCTGAAGAACTTGCTTAAGCATTAAGCAAGTTCAGGCAGGCTGACGCAGTAACTGATCAGCTTCCTGATTGCGATGACGCGGAACCCAGCGTAACTGCCAGTGAGGAAAACGGCTCAGAATTGCCTGAGCTTCTTCCCGATACGCCGCAAGCACAGCAGCCGGCCGGCTGGCCGTACCAAGCACATCCTGAATCACTACCTGGCTGTCACCCTGAATGCGGACACTTTGTCCTGCCTGATAATGCCGTTCCATTTCGCGCAGCAAGGCGATTAATGCCTGATACTCCGCATCGCTGCTGTCGCCTTCGCCAGCATTTCTGGCCCACTGGAAAGATTCTCCCGTCGGCAGATGGCGCAACACACCCGCGATCCGGCAGCGCCCGGGATTGGGGGAGCATGAACCGTCGAAAGCGGCATGCCAGTCGGCGTCGGGTAGGGCAGATTTGTTTTTCATCGGTGCTTCAGCAGTGCGAGTGTGATATGAGGCCGCTGTGCTATCCTTTTGCGCGTTTTTCAGTCATTTGCCAACCGGATATTTCACAGCATGTCTACCATTATCCCATTCATTGCCGCCCCCGGATATCGTTTCACTACGCAATGGGTGGAGGTGCTGCAGCAGGTCTTGCCGGAGTGCACCGTGGTGCCGGTGGAATTTCTGAGTACGGAACAACGTGCGCTGGTGCAGGTCGCAGTCGTTGCTAATCCGGACCCGCAAACCCTGCGGCTGTTGCCGAATCTGAAATGGGTGCACAGCGTGTGGGCCGGTGTGGAACGCTTGCTCAGTCATTTGCAGGACTGGCAATTACCAGTGGTGCGGTTGAAAGATCCGGAACTGGCGCGCACCATGGCGGAAGCGGTACTCGCGTGGTCCATGTATTTGCATCGCGATATGCCGGCCTACCGGCAATTACAAACGGAACGTCGCTGGCAGCCACTGGACTATATTCCTGCCCGCGCCCGCAGAATAGGTGTACTTGGTGCGGGTGCACTTGGCGGCGCGGCCATGAAATTGCTGCAACAAACCGGATTTCAGGTTGCCGGATGGAGCCGCAGCGGCAATGGCCCTGAAGGCATTTCCTGTTTTTCCGGCGAGCAGGGTTTACAGGAACTGGTGACGCAAACGGATATTCTGGTGCTTCTATTGCCGTTGACGCCGCAGACACGCGGACTGGTGAATGCAGCGCTGCTGAAAAAATTACCTGCCGGTGCGGCGCTGATCAATTTTGCCCGCGGTGATATTGTGAATGATGCTGATTTACGCACGGTGATTGACAGCGGACATTTGCGTCATGCAGTACTGGATGTCTTTTCGCAGGAACCTTTACCACCGCAAAGCTGGCACTGGTCCCATCCCTCAGTAACAGTGCTGCCGCATATCTCTGCACCCACCAGCCGTGACACTGCCGCGCAGATTGTCGCAGAAAATCTGCGGCGCTGGCTGGCGTCGGGCGTGATGCCGGAAACCGTCGATCTGCAACAAGGCTATTGAATTTGCCTGAAAAACATTGCAATAAACTGTGTAATTCATGTAAATTCGCAAACTTTGCTGCGTATTCGCTGCTGATGTTCCGGCAGCCTCGCAGTCTGTTTTGTTGCTGCAGTTTTCTTCAGCGCCATCCTCGTTCCGATTAGAAGTATGAGTTATTTGTCCCCTGAGTTTGCGCTGGTATTTCTGGGTTTTCTGATCCTTTACTGGGGGCTGGTACGATGGCCCCGCGCACAAAAGCTGAGCCTCCTGACGGCCAGTTACGCCATTTATGCGTCCATAGACTGGCGCTTCGCCGCGATTCTGGCGGTTTTTTCTTCGACACTGACCGGCTTGATGGCCCTGAGCACATGGCGACCCGCATGGCGGCGCGGCATTTGCGGCACCGGTGTGATACTTGCCGTGGCGAACCTGGCAGTCTTTAAATACTACGATTTTTTCCGCGAAGGCATACAGCAAATGGCTGCCGGTGCAGGGCTGCACTGGGCTTTCCCTGCGCTGGATATTTTGTTGCCGGTTGGGATTTCGTTTTACACCTTTCAGGCGATCGCTTATCTGGTATCCGTGGCCAAAGGGCAGTGCGAACCGGCACGCGCAGAAGAAAGTGCTTTGTATCTGGCATTCTTTCCGACCTTATTCGCCGGGCCGATTTGCCGTGCCGATAATTTGCTGACCCAGATTCGCGATACGGCGCAGAAAACCATCCTCGCACCGGATCTGGCTGTGTATCTGCTGTTATCTGCGCTGGTGAAGAAAGTCTGGATTGCGACCTGGGTTGCAGAAAACTGGGTCAATCCTTTATTCGCGAATCCGGACAGCTATCAGGGCATAGAATTGCTGGTCGGCATGTATGCGTTTGCGATTCAGATTTTTCTGGATTTCAGCGGTTATTCCGATCTGGTAATCGCGCTGGCGCTGTTACTCGGTTACCAGTTACCACAAAACTTTGACCAGCCGTATCTGGCACGCAATCTGCGTGATTTCTGGCGGCGCTGGCATATTTCCCTGTCCAGCTGGATCCGTGACTTCGTTTATATCCCGCTCGGCGGTAACCGTCACGGCTGGTTGCGTTCGCAATGCAATATTTTTGCTGCGATGCTGATCAGTGGGTTGTGGCACGGTGCCAGCCTGAAATACCTGATCTGGGGCGGCATGCATGGTCTCGGAATGGTGGCTCAAAATACGCTGGAAAAAATCACGCGCCGTACGCCTTCCGGCTGGATCAGCGCTGTGCTGAGTTTCCATGCAGTGTGTCTGGCATGGGTGTATTTCCGTGCTGACAGTTTTCAGGATGCGAATCACTATCTGGCCGGACTGGTGCGTATTGATGGCCCCGTCACGCTGAATGTACTGGCTGCACTGGTAGCGCTGGGCGTGTTTTTTGTGATTTCGGTGTATGCACGCCGCACGCAGGAGCTGGTGGTACGCGGACTGGCGGCAACGCCTTTACTGATCAAGCCTTTGTTGCTGGCGGCTGTGGTGCTGGTGCTGCATTTGCTCGGACCTTCCGGCGTACCGGCATTTTTGTATTACTCTTACTGATTTTGCGCTGAACTTAACAACAAGATTGTCTGTGCTGGTGAACAACATGTATTTTGGCGAACGCTCTGAAGAAGAAACATCCTATAGCGGATTACCCGGGACGCTGGCCGTACTGGCGGCAACGGTGGGGCTGGTGTTCTGGTGTCGTGCCGATGCGTTTCACGATTACTGGCAGCAAACCCGCCATCAGGATTCCGGCCTGAGTGCACTGAACGCGCAAAGCTGGTGGGCCAGCGGTGCGAAGCTCAGTCATACGCTGGAAGTCATGCTGACCGTACCTGCAGAATGGCAGGCTGAAACCCGCGACCGCATGGTCACTGCAGTGAATGTGCTGATGCTGGGTAAAGAAGAAGTGCTTGCCGGAGAAAAAACAGCGCTGGAACCGGTGGCTGTGGTAACGTCTTCTCAGCTCAAACTGCATTCTGATGCGATTCACGCCCCTAAACCGGCACGCACGAACAAGGCAGCGGCGGGTGATAAAGGGCAAAAAGTCAGTGCGCCTGAAGTCGTCGCTGCGTCCGGCGTAGTGAGCACTCCGGCGGCAGACAGCAGTGCCAGCCAGCCTGCATCCTCAGAAAGCAACGAAGTCCGTCATTTTGTGAAGCTGGGGCCGGATGGCAGACTGGTCCTGAACGAAAACGACCGCGTGCTGCTGGTCGGTGATTCCATGATGCAGGGCGTTGCGCCGCATCTGGCCAAAGCCCTGCAAAAAGCCCATGTCAAAGCGATTGATGCCAGCAAACAAAGTACCGGCTTAACCTATCCGACTTACTTTGACTGGCCGGAAAAAATCCGCGAACTGATTCCGAAAGAAAAAATCAGTGTGCTGGTCGTCATGATGGGTGCAAACGATACCTGGGACATGGTGCTGGCAGGGAAATACGAACGCTTCGGTTCCGAGCGCTGGCGCAGCATTTATGCGCAGCGTGTCGCCAGTATTCTGCAGTTTGCCCATTCGCAGCATGTACGCGTGATCTGGCTCGGTGCGCCGAATATGGGTAAAGAAAAAGTGAACAATGGCGTCCGCTTGCTGAATCAGTTGTATGCATCAGCGATGACGGACGGTATTTCCCGCTTTGTATCCACCCGCGAAGCTTTAAGCGATAATGCCGATGTTTACCAGCGGTACATCACCAAAGAAGATGGCACCAGTGTGGTGGTGCGCAGTGAAGACGGTGTTCATTTCACCCGCGACGGTCACAAAATTCTGACTCAATTAGTGCTGAAGCAGCTGGTGTTGCCGACGCCGCAACCCCAGTCCTGATATGCGTAGTATGTTGAAACAAACCCTGCCGCTGCTGTTCTGCGGCAGTGTATTCGCGGCCAGCCCCGCGCTGGCGGCGAATGTCGTCGATTACGGCGATCCGAATGCGCCGCGTTTATGGCGGCAACTGGCGGCGCTGGAACGGCATGAAAGCAGGGAAGTGGTGCGCATACTGCAGCTTGGCGATTCACATACTGCCGGTGATTATTTCACCCAGGCTTACCGCAGCCGCCTGCAACAACGCTTTGGCAACAGCGGCCCCGGCTGGATTACCCCCGGTTACGTCAAAAACCAGCGTTCCGCCCAGTTTCTGATGAAAATGAGTGGCGACTGGAATATGCGTATCAGCCGCGCCAATCCGGAAAACCTGCCGGTTGGCGGCATCGGTAACTTACCGGCGCCCGGCGCACAAGCCGAACTGGTCCCGAAATTCCCGCTGAACGGCATGTACAAAGTGTCGGTCTGGTCGCGCAAAGTCAATGATCTGCCGGTATCGCCGTGGAAACTGACGCTGCCAAACGGCGAGGTCCGCGAGCTGTCACCGCCGATCAGTTCCGACTGGCAAATGTCTTACGTGCTTGGCAACGGCAATGAACTGAACAGCTTTTTTCTGAAAGCGCAGGACAACCCCGCAGAACTGGGCGGCATTGCGATTGATGCACTGAATCCCGGAGTCACGGTCGATGCGCTCGGCATCGTCGGCGCGATGCAGCGCGTGACCTTGCGCTGGCAGCAGGAAGCCGTCAGCGATCAGTTGCGCTGGCGTCAGCCTGATTTAATCGTGCTGGCCTACGGTACCAACGAAGCCTTCGATCCTAAGCCGGACTGGGATGCCTATTATCAGGATCTCAAAAATTCGATTCGTCTGCTGCGCCAGAAAGCGCCATCTGCCGCTATTCTGCTGATCGGTGCGCCGGACTCCGCACGCCGTACCGGCCCCGGTGATTACGTCGGCTGCCGCTTCCGTCAGCCCAGCGGCCTGAACCATGTCAAAACAATACAGCGGCAAGTGGCGGTCGAAGAAAAAATCCTGTTCTGGGACTGGATGGCTGCGATGGGTGGTACTTGTGCAATTCAGCGCTATGCCAGCGCCACGCCACCGCTGGCGGGACAAGACCTGATCCATTTCACGCAGGATGGCTACGAAATGAATGGCGAAGCTTTTTACGAAGCGCTGATTCAGGCCTACCAGCGCGGACGTCAGGGCAAGGGATAAATTTTTCCGGCCAGCCCTGTGTCGCCGCCAGAATTTGCCGTAAACGCCAGTATCAGTCCCTGTTTGCAGCATCGCAGACCGGGCGCAGACCAGGAGCAAACATGGCTATTTCCGGAGTTGGCAGCGATTCCCTGAGTTCCTTACTCGGTAACCTCGCACCCACCGTCAAATCGGCGCAGACCGGCAGCAGCGCTGCAGGTACATCCGCATCGTCCGCCAGCACACCTGCCAGCAGCACCAATGGCTTGCAGGACAAATCCGTGATGGCAGCCGCCCTGATGCAATCCCTGCAGCAGTTCAGCGCGGGCAGCAGTATCAGCAGTCTGTTTTCCGATTCTGACGACAGCCAGAGCAGCGGTAACCAGTTCTTAAGCCAGTTATACGCCGCCATGCCGGAAGTGCAGGGCATGCCGTCCGGCAAAACCAGCGGCGCAAACGTCTATGCCAAGCCCGCCCAACTGAATACCAGCAGCCCTACCTATCCGCTGCAGCAAGGCATACAAAAGCTGATTTCACAGCTTGAGCAAGACAGCGGCGATCAGGCCAACCCTTTGCTGAGCAACCTGCAATCTTCGTTTAACACCCTGATCAAAGCCAGCGGCGGCAACCCGCAGCAAGGCGATCTGCAATCCTTCCTGAAACTGGTCGCCACACAAGTGCAGGGCAGCTTATCCGTCGGCAGCCTGTTCTCCGCCAGCGCCTGAATACGGATTCCCGCTTTCTGAATTAAACAAAACAAAGCCGGTGCCGTGGAAGCGCACCGGCTTTGTTTTTTGCAGGCAGCGGATAGAGCTCAGGCAAGTTTCAGCCACACCCCCAAAAAGCCGCTGAAACGCCATTTTGAAGCCCAAATGCGGACTTCAGCACAGCCATCCGGCGGTCGTCGGCAGAAAGTCTGCCCCTCCGTAAATAGCAAATGCGGAAACTGGCATAAGTGATGTCGTCAGATGTCGCGTTACCAGAACGGCGCGAAGCGCAGGCTTACGTAATAAATCCACTCAAACAAAGCCTTATCCCGGATATGTGAATGACAATATACTGTCAGCAAACAATGCATCTGAGGCCGCAGGATTGTTAACGAACTTTCGGTACGAGCGAATTACTGGTGCGAAGCCTTGCGTTATGAAATGAGCGGAAATATGAAAATTTATAAACTATCAGCGAGTGATGACTATTTTATGTTGTATCAAAAAACGAAAGATCCTGACCCTTCTTCTCCGATACTTTGGTTTAACGATAGGGTACCTCTTTCAGAAAACTGGAATCCAGTTGCAGTGGAAATCGATTGGCAACATCACTTCAATAAAAGAAGGAAAAAGAAGTTAAATCCGGCTGATTTTCCCAGTCACATGCTTGGTTCTCTCATCATGTCAAAACATGCCGCAGAAAGTCTTCGCGACTATCTTTCCGGATACGGTGAACTTTTGCCGTTGATCTGCGATGAGGCAGAGTTCTGGGTGCTGAATGTCCTGAAAGAAGTGGATGCGCTGGATTACGAAAGATCACGCCCGGTTTTTGAAGGACGTGAGATGACGCCGCCATTCAAATCATTTGGAAGACAAAAAGGAATCATGTCGCCCTTGGCATTTCACACAGAGCGATTGGAGCATGTCGATATTTTCTGCCTGCCGGGTCGACGCGGTTGGTACTTTACTGAAAATTTTGTCAAAAAAGTGGAGTCACTTGGTTTGACTGGATTAACGGTGAGGTGTGAATTTGATAGCGAAGCACATCGATACGGCTTTGACGACTTAGGCCGTCCGCTCACCGCACCACGCAATCAACAAGAAAGTCCGCTTTGAGCCGCTCTCCGGCGTACATTTTTTCAGCCGAGCATTTTCCGGTTCAAGCGCTTGCAGACGAGCTATTATCTTGCGGTCGCTGAATGTGATGTTTTCATCAGGGATCTTCTGCGTTGATCGCAGGAGACAGTTCTGCTTTTTGGGATTGTTAATTTTCGGGATGATTACCCCGCTCGTCGGGGAAATAAGTCTTTAGGAAGCACGCAGCATCCACCACGGCCTTATCCACATTCATTTTCTCCACCAGGGTTAAGAACCAAGCAAGCAACTCAGAGATATCCTCGGACGGTGACTCGGCATAGAGGAAACATATCGCTGCTCGTATCGCACAAGTTTCTGATTCGGAAAAATCTGCACTTGCGGACTTGCTATCCAGAAATTCCCAGCATTGAATACGAGCGTGTTCGAGCTGCGCCGTCGAAGCCTCAGAACGCTGAAAGCGCTTAGCGAGCTCTAAGGACTCTCTTGCGACCACCGGCAAGCAAAACAGATCAAGATAAGCAGTCATAAAACCGCAAACATAGCGGAACGTTTCAGCAGGTCCGAGCCTTTTCTGCATTGCATCCACGAAATTACCAACAATGTCCAACAATGTCTCACTCCAAAATAGTCGGGCAGTCCGCAGGGCACATTGTTTGCGCCGCACGTTGTTTTGTTTCTTTAAAGCCCTTTGTTTATGCCAGGTGCTTTGATATCCCTAAAACAAAAAGACTCCGCGAAGGAGTCTGATGTTGTAAGCCCCGTCGCCGGGGCGTGCCTGCTTTCGACAGAAATTACTCTTTCTTCATCGCGAGCCAGCCGTCGCTACCTTTGACGAAGCGCACCGGAATCGCCATGCCCGAAACCTCCATATCGCAGTTGTACGCTTTGTCCCCGTCATTTTTGCAAGAGATTTTACGGATGCTGGCCAGATCCTTGTCAGAAAATGCAATCTTCATTGGCGACTTCTGAATCGCTTCCTTCATATTGCTTTCCGATGGCTCGCTGCCGCAACCGGCAAGCAGAAAAAGACAAGACGCGGAAGCCAGTGCGATTAATTTGTTTTTCACTATGTGAATGCTCCTGTTGTTGAGGTGCTGATAAAGTTAAATAACTGTGATTGTTAATGAAGAACGGCTTTATTCGGCTGGCACGAGTTCAGTTTTCCGAAGAATTAAAATCTTCCGCGTCATTTTTGTCGAAAAATGAACCACATTTTTTACAAAGAAAATAATTTAAATATTTGTAGTTTGCTGCCTCAAGCCATTTTGGATATTCTTTGTTGTAATTATTTCTTACCGCAACCCATTTCTTCAATTTTTGCAATAAGTAAATTGCAATCAGAAAAAATGGTAATTCTCCGAGCATTAAAGCAAAGAATGGAAAATCTTCCGTAATACATCTTCCGGTGTAATCGCATTTTTGTTTAGGGTGTAAAAACTCCATCAACATGGAGATAGATCCCCAGGTTACCGCAGCCAATATGCCAGTCCAGATGAGGCCATGAAGATTATTAGAATTTTCCGGACATCCTTTATAAATGAAGTTTTCGACTTCTCTTGCCAGCCCTGTTTTTGATGTGGTCTCAACACTTCCACTCAGAAATCCACCTGTGCCGCCATTGGCATCAGCTCCGGCAACATATCCAGACCAGTTTCCGCTATGGTGCGTTGTTCCTGCATCCAGAATTAAGTGCAGTGCCTGAACATTCGCGCTATCGCATTGCGGGCAGTGAATCCCCATTTTCTCTCCGTGTGAAATATATTTGCGAATAATGACTTCGCATCCTGCCCGGATTTTCCGGCACACAAAACGTACAACAAATCGTCGGGCGGTCTGTGCCCGGCGTCAGAAATTCCGATAGCAAGTTACATTTAGTCTTACTTGCAACATTGTCGGGTAAATAATGCATGCCGTCTCGTTTGCCTGTCGTGCTCGAGGTGCCAGTGTTGTTTTCATGCCGGAAACACATCGATAAAACACCGCCGGAAAGGATTTTCAGCCCCAAATGCGGTGTTCAGCACAGCCATCCGGCGGTCGTCGGCAGAAAGTCTGGCTATCTGCGAAAGGCAAATGCGGAATTCTGCATACTTAGCCTGATTTTTTGGGATTCATGAAATTGATTTGCCACCGTTGCGGCAAATATCCTGATGGACGCTGTTTCTTTATGACTTTGAAAGATGGCGGGTTCGTGTCGGCGAAGCTGTACGTCAGAAATAAAAGCAACAGAACCGGCGCTGTTCTATGCGTTTCTTAATGTACTCATTGGTATAAAAAATGCCATGCACATATGCCATGATATGATTATTACCATTTCCATTAATAAACTTTCTGACCATTCGTCAGGCGCCGATCATGACCCAGAACAAGCGATACATTCCCATTGATGCTGTTGAAAGTGCTGTTTTACCTGACGCTAACACGTTGTTGCCACGTGATGAAGTGTATGAGCCGCTAGCGCAAATGATCAAAGAGGCACTGGAGAAAGCCGAGGCAGCGAAAGGCAAATCGCTGAACCAGTTACGCGAACATAATGCCATCTCAATTGACGGTGCGCGTGGCACCGGTAAGACTGCTGTACTGGTCAACCTGAAAAGTTATCTGAATCAGGACAAGCACAAAGATATTCTGAACAAAGTCCACATTCTTGATCCAGTTGATCCTACCTTGTTAGAAAACGGCGAGTCATTATTTTTACATATCATTGTTGCTGCTGTACTGCACGACAATGAAGTGAAAGAAGCGCAAAGAAAAGACCCTAACAAAGCCCGTCACCTGAATCAGACCCTGGAAAAGCTCGCCCATTCGCTGGAATCGGTCGAGACTCAGCAAGAGCGCCATGGCATGGACAAAGTTCGTGCGATGTACAGCAATAAGCAATTGGCGGACTGCGTACAGGATTTTTTCCGAGAAGTGCTGGGGTTGCTGGGCAAACAATTGCTGATTCTGCCAATTGACGATGTCGACACTTCGTTAAACCGCGCCTTTGAAAATCTCGAAATCGTACGGCGTTATCTGGCAACGCCCTATGTTTTACCTATCATTTGCGGTGACCGTTCACTTTACGATGAAATTACCTGGCGCGATTTTCATGGGCGCTTGACGAAAGATTCCAAACATTTGTCAGAAGATGCGTACGAGCGAGCTGTCGAGTTGGCGGTGGAATATCAGAGAAAAATATTGCCTTTCCCGCGCCGCTTAACCATGCCAGATGTTAGCAAGTACTGTGAAAATTCGGAAATCAGACTTAGTAGAGAGGGCAATGAAGCGATGCCATTGCCTAATTTTATTGCCTGGCTGGAGATTTTTTTGGCAGGGCCGGTCAATGGGCTGGGCGATAGCCATTTATCGTTGCCGATTCCATCAATGCGCGCGCTGACACAATTATTAAATCAGTGCCGTCAGTTGATTCCAGCGCTACCCAAGGGCATCAGAGAGGCTGATACCCCCCTGCAGGTTAAGCGAGCATGGCAAATGCCGGATGTGCCGGAAAAAGCGATTGAAGAGTTTGAGAGGGAATATCAAAAACGGCATGTGGATGAAAAACGTGCATATGGTCCGGCCTATGTAAAATTTTATGACTTTGCGAAGCAATCTGTTTCAGCTGATGTAAAAGAGAACTGGAGCAGTGTTGACCGTCAGGCATGGATATTCAATCTGGATAAACATTTTAGTTCTGAACCTACCGGTGGCCCCGCACATCTGGTTTTACAAGCACGATTGCATTGGCATCGATGGTCGGATACGCTTTCTGGTCAGCGTAATGGCAGTGTATTTGATACGCCGCTGTTCCAGCCACGCCTGCATGATCAGGCAAACTACCAACTTTTTGATAAAAGATATGATTTATCAGATTGGGGGGATGCATTGAGAAATAGACTTCCCAAAGTATGGTTTCGAGGATTAGAGGGGCTGAAAACAATTCTTCCATACCCACTGGTAGAAGTTGGTTGCAATATTGATAAAAATTTGCAAAAACAGCTTTCGGCGAGCCGTAAAACAAACCCCCAAACCTGGATGAGTGAGCTTGGTAAACTATCACCTGACGTTGCAAATGATGAGCAGCGTTGTCGGAAGGCAGGATTATTATTAAATTTGCTGGCCGAACATTACTTCTATAAGCCTGCCCAACGTACAGTAGTGCTGAATATTGGTCGTATTTTTGAGTTAATTATCGCGAGTCTGCTTGGCGACGTGGAGTTGAGCGACTTGCAGCGGATTCTGCATTCGGCTCCATTTTTCTCAGCAAAGTCACAAGTGCAGGAGATTGCGGTTTCGGAGCAACAAGAAAATGATGACGGGGAGGAATCAACCGATGACAGCAATAATGAAAATACTGTGGATCCGCTCGATTTGGCGTTGGTCGATTTGTTGAAGGGAATTGCAGATTGGCGCAAAGAACATGCCATTGCTCAGTTAGATATTTCTCCTTGGCTGATTTATAAGGTTTTTGAAAAAGTTTATTCCGCGATATCGGATAACAAAGAGTATCGGAATGGGCTGAGTAATTTAGATGTTGCTTTGAATAAAGCTGGGTTGGTATTTTATGCGACTTGGTCTGCGTTTGGTCATTTCGAGAAAGGGCGCTTGTTCGGCTTACCTGAACTTGTTACAGGCGTGAGCTTACGTAAGATACAAAATTTCGAAAACAACGATCATTTCAGAATGAACGTAGGTCATTTGGCACCTCGTAGTCATCAACTAGTATTTCCTGATGTTGTCACAGCCCAGCATCGAAAACAATATGGTGCTGCGACGAGGTCCTTAACATACGTATTGGCTTATCACCCGTTGCGCTACTGGATCGAAGAGATTTCTTATTATGTTTGTGGTGATGCATTTGCACCACCCCCATCGCCACAAACGCAGGAAACTGCAGATGCGACTGTAGGGCAGGCCTCCGTAGCGAAAGCTTGGTTGTGTGGGAAACTGCAATTAGATACACAAAAAAGACTCACTGAGGCCAGCATACGAATGGCAATTCTGAACTGGACAGTCGATGAATGTCGCGCACTGAACAGTGAAATGGAACAAATATACCCAAAAGCTACGGAACGCACGGTTTTGCTGAAGGCATTAAACACAAAACTTCCTGAACATTTCTAATGCTACAGCGTACTTTGACTGAATGTGCCGCCGAGTGTTTTTTCGGCGACGAGACATTGGCGGCATGGCTTTGGGAAGCATTGCTCAAACCAACAAATGAGCTTGAGTCTGCTCGCTGGCATCAGCTGCAGGAGAATTTTTACCATCTGCTGGTAGAGGTTATCGAGGCGCGCTATCCGCGTGAACACCGGTTGACAGACGTTCGTCAGTTGATGGGGCGTATGCTTGATGGTGACCTGCTGCTAACACCGGTACTGCCGTGGCTGGACGAGCTGCAGCAACGGCTCATGCAACGTAATGGTGACTTGCTGTGCTACCGCGAAGGGGAAGTCCGCGCATATGTGCGTCTGGCGGCAGGGTTGGATCCGACGCTGTTAGCTGGCTGGCACTTTGCAAGCTGGTTAGCGGAAATTTCATGTCCTAACGTCAATGACATTCGCCGCATTGTGTCGGCGCAGACTGCGTTTTTCGCACCGCCGGGCAACCCGTCATTGCCATTTGCCGAGGGGCATGTACATTTCTGGGGTGTTACTGCGGATAGTGCAATTCTTGATGAGTTTCTTCTGTCGAATCGTGCCTTATCTCTTAATGAAAAGGCGAGTTTGTGGCAGCGCGAACAGCACGATGATCTGCAGATTTTATTGCAACGTGCGCGGCAATTGCTGGTGCTGCTGTTAGAACCACGGGAGCAGCACTGTATCTCACATGGTACGCAAAGTGTCTGGTCATCGCATTCGGCGGGTTGGCCGCAACATCTTGCGCGCTTTACGCTTACTACACACGACCCCTGTCGTCAGCCGGACTGGGATTTGCTGGCCAGCAGCCTGTCTGCCGCAAAAACTGGCAGTGCCGATTGGTTGCTTGGCGAGTTCGCTCAGGCGATGAGCCGTGGTGACGCGAATCGCTGGCTGTGGCTGTATATCTATCTGTGTGCTTGCTACAGCGACGCGGACACACATCCGCTGCAACGCGCAGCGATCTTGTGCTTCTGGCAGACAGTCAATCAGCTGCGTCGCAGTTTGATCATGGATGGACAAGGACTGACCCGTTTTGCGGAGCGGTATTTTGGCTCGGCAATGCATCGTAAGCCAAAACAGCATGATAATTTTCGGCGTCTCTGGTCTTCCAACGCTGATGTAGCAGAGATTAAATCTGGGCCAGATGCATTTTCCGGAAAATTTACGCGCTCATTTACCAAGGGAATGACAAAAACAGCGGAATTGAGCCAACCAAAACCACCGTACATTTTTGGCGAGCATGAAATCAAGCCCGACGGTAAAGCGTTGAGTTACTTGCAGAATCTGGAACGATGGCAGTTTTGTGGCCATTTCTCCCGTTCACAACGTCATAAGCAAAACCGACGTCCCAAGGCTGATAGCAATCAGCTGTGGAAAGACGCTGAAAAACTGATGTGTAACCTGCAAAGTCGGTCTGGCTGGAATGCATCTGAATTTCTGGGCGGAAAACTGAACCCGAACTTTCATTTTCAGCCTGCCAGATGGTTTCGCGGGCTGGATGTGGCGGGCGATGAAAATGCACTGAAAATCGAATGGTTTGCGCCGGTACTGCGATGGCTGCGCTGCGGCTTCAAATCCCGACCAGATGGCGAGCGCGCCAGTACGGGTTTTCATCTGAGCATCCATGCCGGTGAGGATTACGCGCATCCTGCGTCGGGTATGCGCCATATTGACGAGACCGTGCGTTTTTGTGAAATGCGCGAGGGCGACCGGCTGGGCCATGCTCTGGCACTTGGTATCGTGCCGAAGCAATGGGCAGCGAGGCAGGGAGAGATGGTGCTGCCGCTGGATGAGCATCTGGATAATCTCGTTTGGTTATGGCATCACGCCGGAGTACTGAGTGGCGTTTTGCCGCTGGCGCAGCAGGTTTTGCCCTCGTTAGAGCGCCGCATTGTGCGTTTCTGGCGTTTGTCGCAATGGTGGCAGGCAAACGATTTGATGGCAGGTGCTGCTACGAATCAGCAGCCAGATTCTAATTTGACTGCAGGGTTCGAAACTTCGCCCCTGTGCCATGCAAGGCCGGATGATCTGTATCAGGCTTGGTGGCTGCGGCGTAATTGTCATTATCGCTTCCAGTCTCTGAATGGAGCGTGGCCGGTTGATTCACGTGAGCTCTGCGCCTTACCGGACAATCAGGAATTAAGAGAGCAACGCACCCTGGCAAGCAAGCTGTATCTTGCACGCCATAGCTGGCTCGCGACGCTGAAAGAGGCGCCGATGGTCATTGTGCGTATGGGTGATGAGGCAGCAGCGCATGGTGGATTCCATTCAAAAGCGCGTGCCAGTGCAGGACTTGGGGGCAACAAAGACATACTGGAAGATGTTGATACACCCGCCGAGCTGGAATTCATGCATGCACTGCAAGACTGGTTACTTACCGAATATGACAAGTTAGGGCTGATTATTGAGGCGAACCCTACATCCAATGTCTATATAGCGCGGCTGAAATCACACGCTGAGCATCCGATTTTCCGCTGGCATCCACCGGATGAATCGAAACTCGACACCGGCGCTGACGCCAATCTTTACGGGCTGCGCCGAGGGCCGGTTCGTGTACTGGTAAATACTGACGATCCCGGGATTATGCCGACCACGTTGCGTACGGAGTTCTTGCTGCTACGCGAAGCGGCGCTGGAACTGAAGGTTGGTCGCACTGTTGCAGAACGCTGGCTGGAGACTTTGCGCCAGTATGGAATCGAGCAGTTTCATCGCAATCATTTACCGGTGTTTGAGCCAGTCTGACGTGGGAGTTCGCTGGGGCTGATATCCGGTATTTCGGAGATTGTGAATTTGCCTTCCAAAGTGCTGTTTTACCCTCAAATGCGGAGTTCTGCATAATAAGCGTGTATAAGAGTGATTTTTGAGCGTTCATAAAAAAGCGCGTCACCTGAAATCAGGGGGACGCACTTTTTTGTTGGTGCCAGCGGCGGCGGGGTGTTTGGGGGAACTGCGATCCTTAAACGGAGCGCAGGGTTACAGCGGTTTTACGCAGAGTTTGAAGTCCTCGTCTTCTTCGTACTTCATGATCTGGAATTCGAGGCTGCGCATCAGTTTCAGCATGCCGCTGTTTTTGGCGAGGACCAGGCCTTCGATTTTTTGCAGGCCGCGCTGGCTGGCGACGTCGATGATGGAGCGCATCATGCGGGAGCCGAGGCCTTGTCCGCTGAATTCGTCGGCGATCAGCAGGGAGAATTCGCAGGTGGTTTTGTCCGGGTTGGTGACGTAGCGCGAGACGCCGATGATTTTTTCGGTTTCGGTGAAGCCGCCTTCCTGATCCGGTTTGCGTTCTCGGTAGACCGCCACCAGCGCCATTTCGCGGTCGTAGTCGATCAGTGTGAATTTGGCCAGCATGCGGTCAGACAATTCTTTAATCGACGATACAAAGCGGAAATAACGGCTTTCTTCCGACAAGCCGCGTACCAGCGCTTGCAGCATGTCGGCATCATGCGGATGCAAGGGACGCACCAGATAGTGCGAACCGTCGCGCAGCGGGTATTCCATTTCGCTGCCGGCGGGGTAGGGCGAAATCGCCAGATGTTCGTAATTGCCGGGTTTCAGCGCGACGTTTTCCACCACAATGCGCGCATCCACCACAATCGCGCCTTCGGAATCCACGATGACCGGATTGATATCCATTTCTTTCAGTTGCGGCAGCGCGCATACCATTTCCGATACGCGCAGCAGAATTTGTTCGATGGATTCGCGGTGTACCGGCGCATAACCGCGCCATGCATCGAGTATGTGCGAAGAGCGCACGCGCTGAATCAGGCGGTGGGCTAAGAACTGGTTCAGCGGTGGCAGTTCCAGACTGCGGTCAGCGATCAGTTCTATCATGATGCCGCCAATGCCAAATGAAATCACGGGGCCGAATAATTCATCGCTGGTGACGCCGATAAACAATTCGCGGCCTTCGGTTTTGCCTGCCATGTTTTGTATCGTGACACCGTTGATGCGTGCATCCGGACGCAGTTTGCTGACACGCGCCATCATGGTTTGCCAGGTTTCGCGCACCGCTGCTGCGTTACTGACATTCAGCGCCACGCCTTGTACGTCAGATTTATGCGAGATTTCCGCTGAGTCGATTTTTAATGCGACCGGATAACCAAGCTGATTGGCGACCAGCATCGCTTCGTTATTGCTGCGGGCGAGTATGGTTTTGGTGACCGGAATATGGAATGCCGACAGCAGCGCTTTTGATTCCATTTCGGTCAGCACTTTGCGGCGCTCTGCAAGCACGCTTTCTATCAAGATCCTTGCGCCTTCGATATCCGGTTCCGCCAGTTGCGATAAGGAAGAGGGCACCTGGCGCAGCAATTGCTGGTTCTGATGGAACAGGGAAATGTGGTGGAAGGCATCGACCGCGGCTTCCGGTGTGCGGAAGCTCGGTACATTGGCTTTGTACAGAATGCGGCGCGCTTCAATTACGCGGTCGTCGCCCATCCAGCAACTGATGATGGTTTTGCTGGCCAGTGCCTGTTCTTCTGCCAGCGCCTGCGCTACGGCGGAACTGTCTGCGCCCGGCGTTGGTGCCAGCATCACCAGTATGCCGTCGATCTCGCTGCACTGTGCGCAGGCTTTGATCGCGGCGCGGTAATGTTCTGCATTCGCATCCAGTCCCAGATCTAGGATGGAATCAATCTTGGCGAGTGGCGACAATTGCGGTTTTAAGGTTGCCGCCGATGCCGCTGACAGACTTGCCAGCGATAAACGCAATTCGTTGACCGCATCCGCCGCCAGCACAGCAGGCCCGCCGCCATTGGAAATAATCGCCAGACGGCGACCCATCGGCAGATACGGTGAGGACAGACATTTAATCGCCGCAAACATTTGCACCATCGAACCGACGCGCACCGCACCGGCGCGCTGCAAGGCGGCGTCAAAGATCGCATCGCTGCCTGCAATATTGCCGGAATGGGTGAGGGCGGCCCGGGAGCCGTCTTCTTCGCGGCCGGATTTCAGTACGATGACCGGCTTGGCATTCGCCGCCGCGCGTAATGAGCTCATGAAGCGCCGTGCATGGCGTATGCTTTCCAGATACACGACAATGCTGCGCGTATCGCGGTCTTCCGCCAGAAAATCCAGTACCTGCGCGATATCGACTGCGGTATTGCTGCCCAGCGTAATCAGCGAAGAAAAACCGATGCCGCTTTTTTCTGCCCAGTCCAGCACGGAACTTGCCAGCGCACCGGATTGCGACACCACGGCGATATGGCCGGGGCGCGCCAGTTTGCCCATCACACTGGCATTCAGTAAGGCTTTCGGACGCTGGAAACCCATACTGTCCGGCCCCAGTAAATGAATCTGATGCTGCGCGGCAATCGCATATAAACGCGCTGCCAGCGCAGCATCCACACCCTGAGACAACACCACCGCCGCCTTACACTGTATGCGTCCGGCCACTTCCAGCGCATTCGCAATTTCTTCATTCGGCAAGGCAATCAGCGCCAGATCGGCTTTCGACGCCGCCAGATCGCCCAGCGTGCCGGTCATGCTGCTGTCTAAAAAGCTGACCGGGCCCTGAAAGCCGCCGCTTTCCAGATCTTTCAGTAACTGGGTCGCCAGATCATTCAGACTGTCCGGCTGCGCAGGATTGCCCGCAAAAACCACCAGCGAACGCGGTGAAAACAGATTGGAGAGATAGTGTTTGTCCATAATGTTCAGTGTTCTCAGTGAAGACTTCAGCGGTGTTGTGTATGCAGTCTGCGGTCGGTGCGGTATTGCGTTGTTGGGTTTTTTCGTGTGTTTCAGCGTGATTCAAAAGCTCCATAAGGCGCAGAAACTCAGTCCGCGCCGATCAGCACCTTCACGTGGGCAGCGGCGCTGCGTCCCAGCGGCGACAATTCATAGCCGCCTTCCAGGCAGGAAACAATCCGGCCTTTTGCATGACGGTTCGCCACGCCGACCAGTTCCCGCGTTACCCATTCAAAATCGGCTTCGGTTAAACCCAGATTGCCCATGTCATCTTCGCGATGACCGTCAAATCCGGCAGAAATAAACAGCAATTGCGGACGGAATGCATCCAGCGCCGGAATCCAGTGCTGGCTGACCGCTTCGCGGAAAGCCTTACCGCCAGAGCGCGAAGGCAGGCCGGTGTTCACCATATTCGCTGCCTTGGGCACGTCACCGCAAAATGGATAGATGCCGCTTTCAAAACTGGAACACATTAACACGCGCTGATCGCCGGCCAGAATATCCTCACTGCCGTTGCCGTGATGTACATCAAAGTCCACCAGCGCCACGCGCTCCAGCCCGTAGGTATCCAGCGCATGCAGTATCGCCACCGCCACATTATTGAAGAAGCAGAACCCACCGGCCGCAGCCCGTTCTGCATGGTGGCCGGGCGGGCGGATATTGCAAAACGCCACCGGCGCCTTACCGGTCGCCACCAGATCCGCCGCCATCACTGCCGCACCGGCAGCGCGCAGGGCAGCGCGATAGGAATAAGCATTGATGCGGGTGTCAGGATCAATCTGCACATAGCCATCCTCCGGCACATTCGCACCGGTATCGGCAAACTGCTGCAGATAGTCCGCACTGTGCGCCCGCGCCAGCTGATCCTGCGTCGCCAGCGGCGGATCAAACGCATGCATATAGTCCAGCAAACCACGCATCAGCAACTGATCACTGACCGCACCCAGCCGCTCAGGACTCTCAGGATGCTGCGCCCCCATCTCATGCTTCAGACAATCCGCATGACTCAGATAAGCAGGTAACATAATTTTTATCAGATATTGGTCTCCGCTGATGATTATAGGGAGACAGGCTTATGGTTTGCTTACGTTTAAATGCAGGTTGTTTAAATTTCGTTGACTTCTTTTAGGTGAGTGTTGTCAGCGAAGAAATTTGGATTAATTGCGGCGTTTTTCCAATATTGTAAAACGTAGTCATAAAATTCAAGGTCTGGCGACGCACCGCAAATCGGGAATAATTCCCTCCCAATTTTGCTAAACAGTACTTGACCAATTTGCAGTTTGTTGTCTTTTTCACCCAAAAATTCAATTTTTATTTTTTTGTTCCAATAGGATGCTGTCGTGAATTGGTCAGGGCATTCATTGTACAAACCGTTAAGCTCGAAAGAAATTAGGCCTATCGTTTCTAGATGCTTAAGCGAATTGAAATTTATGCCTCGATCAGAATATATCTGCTCGCGGACATCAAATATTAATGGCAACGGCTCCCCTAAATGCCATACAAATCGGCAGAGATTGGTAAATAGATGAGCATCTTCTTTTTCGACCGAGCGAACAAAATCAATTGTTCTCTTTGAAAATGTCCCTGGACTTGTAGCTTCTCCAACCAACATTTTTGCCCAAAGAGACTGCATCTCATTATCTGAGACAGTGTCACAATTTTTGAAAAAATAGGCCAGCCAGTCTTCTTCGATTTCCGCAGGATTGGAGTGATCAGGGAGATCTTTGAGTGCTTCAGAAACAATTTTTTCGATAATTTCCTGCTTACGTGCTTCTTGTCTAAGTAATCTTTCAATAGCCCTTTCTTCGATTTCACTTAATGCGATCTTTCCTTCGGCTCGAATCATTGCTACTGCCACCTCAGCTTTTGCAATTCGCTGCATTTGAACAGGTTCGAAAATTCCGCCTATTGCTTTCGAAATGTTTTTTATGAGCAGGGTCATAGGTTTCGAAAGCTCCCCTAGGTTATTCAATATACTTACATCCGGCATTTGTCACCCATCGAAATCGAAAAATAGTGCAAATATTGTAATTGCAAAGCCGTAGTAAAGCTGCTGAAAAAATTTAGGAAATGGAGGCGGAAAAACAAAAAAGCCAATCCGAAGATTGGCTTTTTTAATTTGATGGTCGGGGCGAGAAGATTCGAACTTCCGACCCCCTGCACCCCATGCAGGTACGCTACCAGGCTGCGCTACGCCCCGACTCGAACCTCTGATTATAGACGAAAGGATACTGAATTTCTACTTGCTGCCGGTGGGCGCACCGGGAAATGACATAAACCGGGGTGTGTGATTCAAAAAGTGGAAAAAAATTTCCACACTTCGCTGAAAAGTTCATCAATTGTGCGCAAAAAACTGCAACAATACGCGCCACAAAGCGGCGGACGTGGTGTCCTGCCGAGGAATACAGAGAGTGAGACAACATCATGACAATCAAAATCAGTCAGAATTTTGATGCGGGTGCCATCGAGGTGGTAAAGGCAGAGCAGGCGGGCGATATTCAGCTGAATCTGCGCAAAGATTCGAACGCGGATTTTTGCCAGTGGTTCCATTTCCGTTTGCAGGGTGCGCGTGATCAGGAAGTGGTCATGCAATTCCTGAACGCCGGTGAGGCGACTTACGCTAAAGGCTGGGAAGATTACCGCGCAGTGGCCAGTTATGACCGTGAAACCTGGTTCCGCGTGGATACTGAGTTTGATGGCAAGGTGATGACCGTGCGCCATACACCGGAACGTGACAGTGTTTATTACGCTTACTTTGAGCCATACAGCTGGGAGCGTCATCTGTCTTTGCTGGGCGGTGCAGAACATTCGCCGCTGGCACGTGTGGAAGATCTGGGCAGCACCGTGGATGGTCGCGATTTGAATATGGTGGTGGTGGGGGACCCTGAAGCGCCGAAAAAAATCTGGATCATCGCACGTCAGCATCCGGGTGAAAGCATGGCGGAATGGCTGGTGGAAGGCACGCTGAATGCGTTGCTGGACCCTGCAAATCCGTTTGCGCGTGAAATTCTGCAGCGTGCAGTAGTGTATGTGGTGCCGAACATGAATCCGGATGGTTCTGTGCGCGGCAATCTGCGTACCAATGCGGCCGGTGCCAACCTGAACCGCGAATGGATGACGCCATCGCTGGAAACATCGCCGGAAGTGTATTACGTGAAAAACAAAATTCACGAAACCGGTTGCGATATGTTCCTGGATATTCACGGCGATGAAGCGCTGCCTTACATTTTCGTGGCAGGCAGTGAAATGATCGAAGGTTTCACTGAGAAACAAGCGCGTGAGCAACAGGTTTTTGTCGATGCTTTCTGTGCTTCCAGTCCGGATTTCCAGACCAAATACGGTTACGAAGCATCTAAGTACAATGCAGATATGCTGAAACTGGCATCCAAATACATCGGTCATACCTTCAAATGCGTATCGCTGACGCTGGAATTGCCGTTCAAGGATAATGCGAATCTGCCGGATGAATTTGTCGGCTGGGATGGCGCACGCAGCGCTAAACTGGGCGAAGCCATGCTGCAGCCGATTCTGGCTTCACTGAAAGCGGCTGAATAAGCGCTTTCCGGATACGGAATCTGATAAGCGTCTGCTGCGGCAGGCGCTTTTTTTATGAGGAAAAAATGGGAAAAGAAATCGAGCGTAAGTTTCTGGTGACGTCGGATGCATGGCGCAGTGAAGGGCAGTCTTCCTTGCTGAGACAAGGTTATATCAGCGCCGAGCCGGGCCGTATCGTGCGTGTGCGTATCGATGGCGACCATGGCTGCATCACGATTAAAGGCATGGCAAGCGGCGCAAGCTGCGGCGAGTGGGAATATCCGGTGCCGTTACAGGATGCAGCAGAATTGCTGGATCAGGTATGCGAAAAGCCGCTGATTGAAAAATACCGCCACCGTATCGCGCGCGACGGTGTGCTGTGGGAAGTGGATGAGTTTCTCGGCGAAAATGCCGGATTAGTAGTGGCGGAAATCGAACTGGAATCAGAAGAGCAGAGTTTCGTCCATCCGGACTGGCTGGGTGAAGAAGTGACGGAAGACCGCCGTTATGCGAACGCGAGCCTTATTCGTAAGCCATTCAGTCAGTGGTAAGCCGTCGTACTTGTGCGGCAGGCTGTGGTAAATATGCAAATCTGATACGAGCTTACATAAAACAGTAAAAATTCGGTGTTAACACTGTTTATATGGCGGCGCAGCATTTCTGTCGGACAAGATTTGCCACACCCCGCATAACGACCGGACATTCTGTTGTCTTACCGATTGTCGGACAAATGCGGTGTGCAAATTTCTGCACGAAGTATGATGCTCACTGTATAGATCAGGTCGGGAAACCGTGGTGTTTCAGTTGATATTCATATTCATTCTCGGCCAGAATGGCGCCTTTGCGGCATGCACGTGCATGCTTGGCAACCAGGTAGTGATTCAGGTTTGAGCAGAATAGGTGTTCCCATGAAAAAAATCGGTTTCGTCACATTGCTGGCGTCTGCGTGTTTCTCTGTGTCTGCATATGCGGATTTTAAGGTGTTAATCGGTGTTGATCCGGCGGATATGCAGAGTAAAAATCTGGCGACGCTGGTTTCTCCGACGCCGGGTATCAGCAGCGCACTCGGTACCCAGGTTTCTCTGCGTCAGACGGCAGATCTGACCGATGCAATGCGCGCCACCCGCACACAAGAGAATGATATGGTCGTCGGCCCTGCACACGTCGCTGCGTCGGCCATCAGCCATCACTATCAGTTACTCGCCCGTCAGAAACAAAATGCCGAATTTGTGCTGGTTGCGCGGGCTGATATTGGTGCGCCACAACAAATGAGCGGAACCCGCCTTTACCTGACGCAACAAGATTCCGTTCGTGCTTATCTGGCGAAAGCCATGATTGAGGAATCCGGCTTAACGCTGAAATCGTTTAAAACCGTGATTTACGGCAAAACCAGCGGCGCCGGTTTGCTGGCGCTGAGTGCGAATCTGGCAGATGTTACCGTCGCGGGTAAGGAAGAAGCCGAAGCATGGATGAAGGCGAATCCTAAACTCGCCAAGATCATCAAGGTAACGCAACCGGTTCCTGCCGGTCTGGCGATCATGGTGAAAAAAAGCATGGGCGACGCCGAGAAAAAGAAAATCCTGCGCTGGGCAGTTTCAGCAGATGCGGAAAATGCCGGACTCGGAAAAATGCAGCAGGGTACGCTGGCGGATGAAAGTCTGTACCGCTATATCGCGACACTGGGTATTCTGACCCCGCCAACCATTCCGGGCGTGACGACCGTTGATACGCCAATGGTGCAAAAACTGATCGCCTCCGGCATGACGCCGGTGGATACCCGTTCTCAGAAAGAGTTTGATCAGGAACACATCCCCGGTGCAATCCACGCACCTTACATCGAAAAAAGCCTGAAAGACCGCGATTTTGATGCAAAGCTGGATGACTATTCAGCAATCAGCCGCTTACCGAAAGACAAAGCCGTCATCTTTTATTGCAACGGACCGGAATGCTGGAAGTCCTATAAGGCTGTGATTGTTGCAAAGCAGGCCGGCATCCAGAAAATCTACTGGTACCGCGAAGGCATGCCGGACTGGCGCGAAAATAAAATGCCGGTCGAAGCGAAATAAGCGTGCGGCAACGATGTGATTGATCGAATGTAAGATTACATTCATCGCAGAGCATTTCGGCTCTGCAATGTACCGGAAACAAAAAACCGTTCAGTGTGCACTGAACGGTTTTTTTATTGTGGATTCTTAATTATTATATTTAGACATTCAGACATTTCCAGCAAAACGCTTACTACCTGAAGCAATCCAGACCACCAGCGCCAGCACACTGACCGGAAATAGAAATAACAGCGGAACCGCCAATGCAGGATAGCTGTAGCTGATCAGAGCACTCAGTGCCGCAACGGCTGCTGGTATCAGCATCAGTTTGCCTACATACCGGTTAAATGCAGCAGGATCTTTCAGTGCCGAATAATCGACTACATTCAGCAACGGCTTTGTGCCTGCAAAGTGAAATGCGACTGCGCACAGCAGCGTGATCACTGCCAGAATCAATTGAATGCCTGACATGATTTTCCTTTCACAGAAATTTCAGCTGTGCAGTAATTGCAGTGTAATTTTGACAAAGTTGCACAGTAAACATATTATTCTCTTCTTTTTGTAAATTTGCAATAAAAACGAATATTCGCGCCAGCGTGGGAATACGGCTTTTTCCGATTATTTCCCATAACTACCAGCAACCTGAAATCAACAGTCATACATGAAAATTCTGAAGAAAATCGCCGGCCTTTCTCTGCTGGCAGCAAGTCTTTGCTTAACTGTGACAGCACGGGCGGATGAACCGACATTTAGTTTGAGCAAGGAAGGGCAAACAATCGTTTTTAAAGGATTAATCGACACGGCTTCTTCTGAGGCCCTGATTGCGGCCATTAATGAAGGTACCAACCGTATCGTCATCACTTCGCAAGGGGGCAGCATGGAAGATGCGCTGAATATTGCCGAAGTGATGCAGAAGCATAAAATCGTTATGGAAGTAAAAGACTATTGCATCTCAGCTTGTGCGAATTTTTTATTTATCGCAGCCTCAGAGAAAAAATTGTTACCGGAAGCGATGCTGGGTATTCATGGTGGTGCAATGAATACCCGAACGGATGAATTCCGAAAAATGAAGGCGAGCAAAAATGAAGTGTTTCAGCAGTTTGTGCAGCTGAATGAAAGAGGCCGGGCTTTTTTTGATGCTGTTGGATTCGATGATGAACTCTTACGCATTTCGGGAAAACTGACCCGGTCCGTGCCGACCGTATATCGTGCTAAGCTCAAAGATAGTAGTGAGGAAAAAGTCTTTACAGAAGAAAAGCGTTTTCAAGCCTTTATAAAAGCACATATAAAGCAGGTTAGTAGTATGTCCTTCAGTCCGGATTCTCCATTGGTTTATTTCCCGAATCTGCACATGCTGACGAAGTACGGTGTAACCGGCATTACAGACTATCCGTATCCGGCAGATCAGCAAGCGATGGATGCGCTGGCAAAACGCCTGATTGATCAGGATGATTTAGATATCAAACTGATTGGTGATTATGTGCGTCAGTAACTTTCTGCTGGCGTCATTCCGAACAAGCAGAGCCGGATAGCACGCTCTTTGAAGCGTCAGCCGGAAAATAAAAAGCGATACCGGTTTCAGCGGCATCGCTTTTTGTTTCCGGGCTTGGAATGAAGAATTATTTTCCGGCTACCGCAGACACGTATTTCGCTACCGTCCGGATCTCATCCTCGCTGAGCAAGCCTTTAAACGAAGGCATCACGCCGATGCCGCCGCGTACTGCTTTTTCGACGCGTGCTGCATCTGGTTTTAACTCATCCAGCACCGGGCCGATATCGCCGCTGCTGTCTGCATCTTTCAGCGTGTGGCACAGCGCGCAGGCGGGTGCTGCTTTGGTGGTGAAGATTTTTTTGCCTGCAGCCAGTTCTGCAGCGGTGGGCGGGGCAGCATTTGCCGCCGCAGATGTCGCTGTCTGTGCGAACGCAGAGCCGGTACAGAGTGCCAGCATCATTGCAAATGCAGCAGATGCTTGGTTCATTGTATGTCGCATCATGCTGCCACCGTCACGCTGACGGCATGGTCTGCCCAGCTGTTATTGTTGTAGCCATGCGCGTTTTCCAGACGCTGTTCCGGTTGCACATTGCCCGCGGTATCGGTAGCGCGGCTGACCAGCTTGTGTGCGCCTGCGGATAAAGGCAGGGTAACGCTGAACTGACGCCATGCGTATTTGCCCATATCCGGGCCAAAGAAACGGGCTTTATGCCAGCTTTTGCCGCCATCAGCAGAAACTTCCACCAGCTTGACCGCATGTACGCCGCCGAATGCCACGCCCTGAATCACGGTTTGACCTGCACTCAGTTCGCCGTTGTCTGCCAGCGGTGCGGTAATCCAGGATTTCACCGGCATTTCCCAGACGGATGGATCATTCGGGCTGCTTTCCTGACCGGCAGCGGTAATGCGGTAGCCATGCTTTTGAATTTTGGCTTCGGTTTGCGTGGAGGTAAATGCCAGACGCTTGATGTATTTGATGTTATTGACGCCGGTGTAACCCGGTACGATCAGGCGCAGCGGGCCGCCGTGGGCCAGCGGCAGAGGAGAACCATTCAGCTCCCACGCCAGAATCGCATCTTCAAAGGCTTTCAGCGGCATTGAGCGTTCAACGATCAGCGATTTCGGATCCACGCCTTCCGGCAGTTTTTCGCCGCCGGTACCGGTCATAAACGCCATGCCATCGGCCACGCCACCGCAGGCTTCAATCAGGGCTTTGACAGGAACACCGCTCCAGACCACGCAACCGGCAGCGCCGACTTGCCACGGGGTGCCGCTTGGCTTGCTTGGGAAAAATCCGCGCCCGTTGCCGGAGCATTGCAACACCGTGGTTACAGATTCCACTCCCATGGCACGCAATTGTTTCAGGCTGAAGCTGGCTGGTTTTTTGACGCCTTCCACCTGTAAAACCCAGGCGTCGCGATCTGCCACGATGGCGGCATCCGGTGTTGGCAGATTGTTGCGGATGAACAGTTTTTCAGACGGTGTAATTACACTGCTGCCAAAGGCACTGCGCTTCAGTTCGATGGTGCTGGAGGAATGCACGATCATCGCATCCGCTGTTTTCCAGTTCGCAAATGGCGGCAGCGGTTTTGGTGCTGCGGCGGTTGCTGCGGCCTGTGCCATCGCGGTTTTGGAAAATCCGCTTAAACCGGCTGCAGACAATGCCAGACCGGTGCCAGCCAGCCAGTGGCGGCGTGTCAGACTTTGTGGCTGCTTTTCAGAGGAATGTGATGACATGCAAGTCTCCTTATGTGATCGGTGCGGCTATGCTGCCGCTGCAAAACAGAAAAATCTCGTCAGTGAAAATGGGCAGTTCCCGGCGCTGGTGTATCTTCGGGTGCTTCCGGATGTACCAGCTCTCCGTCAGGATCAGCGAACATCGGGGTGCCGCAATCGTCACAAAACTCAGCATCAAAAATTTCGTTATGCCAGATGACGTCGACGATACCGCATTCACGCAGTAAAGCGGAAATTTCGCCGGTTAAACGGCCAGCGTCATCGAATTGCACCGCTGTGTTTTTGTCGTCCGGCTGATACAAAGGCCAGACCACACCGTACAAAATTTCCGGTTTATCGGCAGCAGCAAAACCAATCCGGTATTCGTCAATATCATCGCCGTTATCCGGCGTATCTGGATGGCGGAAACCGGCAATCACGGCGCGGATTGAATCCGGATGCAGTTCAAAGGTTTCGCCAAGATAGTACACCGCCGATTGCAACGATACCGGACGGATACGCAGATCCGCTTCGCGGCAGGCGCTGAAATACGATTCCGGCAGCAATGGTTCGGTATTGCAGCCGGGAATCAGATGGTTCAGCAATACTTCTGTACTTTCCGTCCAGTCTTTCAGCGCTGCATCTTTCGCTTTTTCGATATCGAATGGCGCTGCGCTTAATTGCCAGCGGAATACAGGCGCGCCTTCCGGTACAGCCACCACTGCCATCAGGAAGCGCACGTCGGCCAGAAACGGCACGGTTGGCGGATTTTCCGGAGCAGACTGGCTGGTTTTGCCTTGCATCAGCACGGCGGTTTGCTGCTCCAGCAGCGCAAAGGTTTCGCAGTGCTGGCGCGGTAATTGTTCAATCGAAAATAAATGCGGCAGCAGCCGTAAACGCGCATCCGGTGCCAGCAGGATTTTGCTGAAGCAGTGCGCGAATTGCTGTTGCATATCGGCGTTCAGCGGGCCGGAGGCAATTTCAAAGCGGGTCCAGGCCAGTACCGGCGCAGCGATTATTAAGCTGCGCCACGGTTTGCCTTCGTGTTCAAACTGCAGCGAAGTGCTGACGGTTTCCATGGTTTCCGCCAGCACTTCGTAGCCATTCGGGGATTTTTGCAGCAAGTGCTCGGTCGCACCATCCAGAATATCCTGATGGTGCAGATGCAGGCTGCGGATCACTTGTTCATCCAGCTGCTGTTGCCAGAACTGATCTTCATAACGGCTGGAAGATTGCGCAACAGCCACGGCCAGGTTGACGAGGCGCTGACTTTCAGCGGCCAGTTTTTGTCTGGAATGTTTGATTGGGCGGCGCATATTCATCTCTTTTCTTGTGTGCGGAAACCTTGCTGCGCCGGGATCAGCGCAGCAATTATTTACGCTGTCTTGCACTGATACTGGCTATTGCCGAACAGCGCATCACGCGCGGTATCCGTGGTTAAAGGCTTGCGGTAATCGGCCAGCACCTGCACCGCGCGTTGCACAGCAGGGCGGGCAGCGATTTCATCAAACCAGCGTTTTGCGTGCGGGAATTCTTCCCAGTTGATGCCCTGATTTGCCGCAGAGCGTGCCCACGGGAACACGGCCATGTCGGCAATCGTGTATTGCTCACCGGCCAGATACGGCGTGCGCGACAACTGGGTATCGATCACACCGTACAAGCGGCGTGCTTCATTGGTGTAACGGTCGTAGGCGTACTGGATTTTTTCCGGTGCATAAATGCGGAAGTGGTGCGCTTGTCCCAGCATCGGGCCAAAGCCACCCATCTGAAACATCAGCCATTGCAGGGTCTGATATTTTTCACGGTCGGTATCACCGAGAAACTGCCCGCTTTTACCCGCCAGATAGACCAGAATCGCACCGGATTCAAACAAAGAGATCGGTTTATTGTCCGGCCCGTCAGAATCCACAATCGCCGGAATTTTATTGTTAGGAGAAATCGCCAGAAATTCCGGCTTGAACTGATCGCCCGCACCGATATCCACCGGAAACACCCGGTATGGCAAGCCACATTCTTCCAGCATGATATGCACTTTGTGGCCGTTTGGTGTGGGCCAGGAATAAACATCAATCATGGTTTTCCTTCCGTGTTCAGAGGGTGATGACAACAGGGCAATCCGGCGAATGTTGCGTCCGGCTTCATGCAGATTATGAACCTGCACCGGACTTTTTGCAGACGTTTCCATCCATGCAAGGTATGCTGTCACGATATGGCAGAAAATTCAATGTTTCCTGTCCGGGTTTTATCAAGGAGAAATACATGCAGGACATCATCGGCCAGCAGGCCAGAGAAGAAATCACGCGTCGCTTGCGTGCCGCAGAGCAAGAGCACGACGTGAAGATTTTGCTGGCAGTGGAATCCGGCAGCCGCGCCTGGGGCTTTGCATCTCCCGACAGCGATTACGATGCACGCTTTATTTATGTCCATCGTCCGGAATGGTATTTATCGGTCGGACTGGAAGAGAAACGCGATGTGATTGAATATCCGATTGTCGATGAGATGGATATCAACGGCTGGGATATTCGCAAAGCGCTGCGTTTGTTCTGGAAATCGAACCCGGCATTTGTGGAATGGATGCTGTCACCGGTGCAGTATGAGCAAAGCGGGTGTTTTCATCAGGAAGCCCTGAATTTAATGCCAACGGTGTATTCGGTTGAAAACGGTATGTATCACTACCGCAGTACGGCCAAAACCAATTTCCGTTCTGAGCTGCAATCAGAACTGGTGCGTTACAAAAAATACTTTTACGTATTGCGCCCATTGCTGGCGACACGCTGGCTGGAACGTTATCAAACCCCCGCGCCGATTGAATTCGATAAGCTGATGACACTGATCAGCGATCAGCCGGAACTGACATCAGCGATTGCGGGTCTGCTGGAAAAGAAAAAGCGCGCCAACGAAAGTGAACTTGGTCCGCAAGTGCCGGTAATTCATCAGTTTATTGCGGAAGAACTGGCGCGTTTAGATGCCATCGTGCCGCCGCGTTTCACCCGTACACCGGTTGAACCCCAGTTATCTGCACTGTTCCGCAAGGTATTGCAGCAGACATGGGGAGAATAAAATATAAATAATTAAATTAATAAAATTAACGAAGAATGAAAAAAGTTAGAACTCATTTCATCAATACCCGCGAGATGCGTTTGTCTCATAGCGCGGGCTGGCAAGGCGGACAAGGCAGTGAATAGCGGTGCTATTCACAACGCGTCCAACGCTGTCCAGCGTGCGCTATGAG
>NZ_JAGSPN010000067.1 GCF_018139685.1 Cognatundibacterium luofuense | reverse complement strand
AACTGCCGGGTATCACAGCCGCTGTGCGTCTGCGCAAAGGCAAGGTCCAGTCACTCAAGTCCAGCTATCCGTTTCAAGCGACGCCACGACTGGACAGCTGACACACCGGGGAATCTAACATTCTCCGGCACTGGCGACACGCTGCAGGCTTTTTCTGAAATGAATAATTTTTTCTTCATCCACAGATAAACGGCTGACATCATTCCAGTCATAGCCCTGTATGGGGATACGGCTGCAAATGTGATGATCTTCACGGAAAACCTGACGGTTGACCTCAGCAGTGGATAGGAAAAAATGATCCATGCTGACGGCTGGCACACCTGCTCTTAACGAAGTTTTCAATAAGCGGCTGTAAAAATGGGTTTTTTGTTCTTGCACAGAGGGGAAAAAATTCTGCAGCGAATACGACAGGCCACAGGTAGACGTCAGCATCGTGAATGGGAACAGATAAATACTGATGTATCCGTCTATAGGCTCAGTTCGGGAAAACAAGCGCGCAGCTGACTTGAGTTTCTTAGCCACAGACGCATCAGTAATCTGAAAAGACGCTGTTGAATTGTCTGCGACATACACATTTTCGGGATCAGACAAGCTTAAGCGACCCAGAGTGTCAGTATGGAC
>NZ_JAGSPN010000066.1 GCF_018139685.1 Cognatundibacterium luofuense | reverse complement strand
GAATGGAGTCTGCATCATGCTGAAACGGCGCATATTTTTCATGCTCCCCCTGATCTTGCTTTCCGCTTGCTGGGATAGTGTCGCCTATGCGGCGTGTAGCCGGAAAATTCAGGTGCCGCTGGCACAGGCCGGTTTAAGTGTGATCGGCAGTGGAAGCGTGATCGACGGCATTTACCCTGAAATTTTGGACAGTATGGCAGCCAAAGATGGTTGCCAGTTCGAGATGCGCATCGTACCCAGAGCGCGTATGGAACTCTTATTCGAAAATGGTCAGGCTGATTTATTGATTCCTGCTATCCGTACCAGTCGCCGCGATGAATTCGGCATTTTTGTTCCTTTGGTGTATACCAGAGCCACGCTGATTTCTATTAATCCGAATCGCCCACCCATCACCAGTTTGCAGGAATTACTGGAACAAAAGCAGTTGAAACTGGCGGTGGTGCGTGGCTATGATTATGGCGATGCCTATCAGCAATTGTTGCAGGATATGCAAAAAGCGGGACGACTGATTGTGGAGTCCGATCCGGTTTCGGTGGCGCGTATTATGCGTTCAGGTGCGGCCGACATCACCCTGATCGCGCCCTATATTTTTACCGGTACAGTCCAGATCGACAAACGGGTGGAC
>NZ_JAGSPN010000065.1 GCF_018139685.1 Cognatundibacterium luofuense | reverse complement strand
CAAGAACGGTGCCTCAACCCTGCCCAAGGTGCCATAGCGGGCAATGAGCGCCTGCTCCAGGGCCGCCTCGGCCGTTTTAGCCTTGCCCGAGCGGGACAGATGCCAGCCCAGTAATTCTCGGGTATGGTAATCGATCACCAAGGCCAGCACCGCCCAACCGTCACGACCGGCCCATACTCGGCACATGTCGGTCGCCCAGCGTTCGTTTGGTGCTTTCGCCACCGAAGGCAAGGCTTGAACACGCGGACGAAAGCCAACGGGCCGCTTCTTCACTTGCCAGCCACGCAGCTGAAAAATGCGCTGAACGGTGTTCTTATTGAAGCCAAGCAGGGCTGCGACAGTGCGATAGCCGAACGACGGCTCCTCGTTGATCATCGCCTTGATTGGCTCGGCAAAGCGCGCCTGGACCTTGGGGGCTGCCTTCACGGACTTGTAGTACACCGTCCGGCGCGGCATATCAAACCACTGGCACAATTTGCTGATCGAAACCTTGAAGCCTTCTTCTTCCAGTCCCTGGTGGATCGTTTCGATCACTTCTCTTCCTCGCCCAGCAGGGACGCCAGCTTTTTTCTGGCACGCAGTTCTAGCATGGCCTCGCCATATGCTTCCTGAAGTTCCTTGATCTG
>NZ_JAGSPN010000016.1 GCF_018139685.1 Cognatundibacterium luofuense | reverse complement strand
GCGGCATTGCGAACGTCAACATCGGCCCGTCCGGTGCAGAAATCGGCGGCGCCTTTGGTGGTGAGAAAGAAACCGGCGGTGGTCGCGAATCCGGTTCTGACAGCTGGAAAGCGTATATGCGCCGCACCACCAACACCTTCAACTACAGCCATTCCCTGCCGCTGGCGCAGGGGATTAAGTTTGAAGTCTGAGTGACCTATGAGCATCATTCATGCAGCACAGGCTGCACAACTGTTGCAGGAATACTGGCAGTTGCAGGGAGAGATTTCTGCGCTGCCTTCGTATGCCGATTGTAATTTTCGTGTGCGCTGCGCAAGTGGCGAATATGTGCTGAAGGTTGCCGGCCCCGACTGGAATCCGCAAGATCTGGCGCTGGAAAATGCGACGATGCAACATCTGGTGTCTATGTGCAATGCCGATGGCAGCCCCATGTTTCCGGTCGTGATGAAAGCAAAGGACGGACGTGATCTGTTGCCCCTGCCACCGGAATATGGCAAAGGCTGGCTGCGTTTGCTGAGTTTTGTGCCGGGCAAGGTTTATGCTGAAGCGCCGGAAAAAGAGCTAGCCGTGTCGCGTGCCAGTCTGGAACACAATCTTGGTAGTCTGCTGGGACAGATGCATGCAAAGCTCCAGGATTTTTCTCATCCGCAGGCGCAGCGCATTCACGCATGGAATTTGCAGCAACTGGTGCAGCTGGCGGATGACATTGTGTTGTTGCAGGACACTGCACTCAGAGAAATTGTCAGCCGCCATGTGCAGTATTTTGTGCGTCAGCAATTACACTGGCAGCGCACTTTGCCGCAGGCGGTGCTGCATAATGATGCGAATGATTACAACCTGATTGTGCGTCAGGGCAGGGTGGTGGCGCTGATTGATTTCGGTGATATGTGTTACAGCTACCGCATCGCAGAAGTGGCAATCGCTGCCTGTTATGCGATGACTTATGCTGCGACAGATCCTTTGCAGTCGGCGGCGAATATCGCCGCTGCGTTTGATGCAGAACTGGCACTGAGTGATGCAGAATGGGAATCTTTGTTTCCTATGATTTGCGCGCGCCTGTGCCAGAGCGTACTGATGGCGGAGCGCGCCCATCGTGCCGATCCGGAGAATCCGTATATTCTGATTTCTCAGCCTGCGGTGCGCCGTTTATTAATGCAGTTAGATCAGATGCCGCGCAATCTGGCGCTGCGTCAGTTACGTTTAAAACTCAAAGAATCTGAATTATGCTGAATCGTCCCGTACTGCAGCGCAGCCCGGAAGAACTGATTGCCCTGCGCCGCCGTCATCTGAATCCAACCCTGAGCCTGTCTTATCAGGAGCCGCTGAAAATCGTGCGCGGCGAAGGCGCCTATCTGTTTGATCAGCACGGCAAACCGTATCTGGATATGGTCAATAATGTCTGCCATGTCGGACACTGCCATCCTAAGGTGGTTGCCGCCGGTGCAGCGCAAATGGCGATGCTGAATACCAATACCCGCTACCTGCATGACAATCTGGTGGAATATGCGCTGCGCCTCACAGAAACGCTGCCGCAGTCATTGTCTGTCGTTTTCATGACCAACTCCGGCACGGAAGCGAATGATCTGGCTTTGCGCATTGCCCGTGCGTATACCAACGCGCAGGATGTGATCGTACTCGATCATGCTTACCATGGTAATTCGCCGAGCATGATTGATCTGAGTCCGTATAAGTTCAACGGGCGTGGCGGTCGCGGTAAACCGGAGCATGTGCAGTTTGTACCGATGCCGGACAGCTATCGCGATGCGAATGCGCAGGATGCTGCTTATGCAGAAAGTCATGCAGCGCATATCGACAGCGCAATCAGCCTTATTCATGCGCGTGGTCAGAAACCTGCGGTATTTTATGCAGAAGCTATGCTCGGTTGCGGTGGCCAGACTGTCTTGCCGCCCGGTTATCTGCAGCAAGCCTATGCCCGCGTCAGGGCGGCCGGTGGTGTATGTCTGGCCGATGAAGTGCAGATTGGTTTTGGTCGCGATGGTGAATACTTCTGGTCTTTCCAGTCGCATGGTGTGGTGCCGGATATCGTGACCATGGGTAAGCCGATTGGTAATGGGCATCCGGTTGGCGCGGTAGTCACCACACCGGAAATTGCATCCGCTTTTGTGACCGGCATGGAATACTTCAATACCTTTTCCGGTAATCCGGTTTCATGCGCGATTGCGATGGCAGTGCTGGAAGTCGTACAGGAAGAAAAACTGCAGCAGAATGCGCTGGAAACCGGTGCTTATCTGCAGCAGGGCTTACGTCAGCTGGCGCAGCAACACAGCCTGATCGGTGATGTGCGTGGTCGGGGCTTATTTCTGGGAGCAGAGCTGGTACGTGACCCTGAAAGCAAAGCTGCCGCCACTGCCGAAGCAAAACGTATCGTGGAAATGCTGAAGGCAAAGCAGATTTTGCTGTCTACCGATGGCCCGCTGGACAATGTGCTGAAAATCAAACCGCCGGTGGTATTTCAGCGCAGCCATGCAGATCAGTTCTTGCATGCACTGGACGATGCTTTGCATCGCCTGTGATATTTACAGAGCGTGTATCTGTGCCGGATCCGGTTTCTCAATAAACCGGATCAGATCATCACGCAGGCGCTCTGCCTCAGACATCGCAATTTTCCAGTCCTGAATACGACGCTGGTGGTTCAGGCCGTGATAACTGAAGTCTTTGCGGTCCGGCAGTTTGCCGCGTGGCAGGGTGCGTAAAAAATCATTCGATGGCGCAATCAGAATCACATTCTGCATCCAGTCGCGGAACGGTGCGCGATGCGTGCGCCGCCATGGTAAGGCTTTGTCCAGCCAGCCCGGAACGAGGTAAGGTGCAAAATGCGGATACAGCACCAGCTGATCCTGCCCGAGCCGGTGATAAGGGAAGGCCAGATGGTAATCAATGATGCCGCCATCCCAGTATTGGCCCTGCGGCGCAGCCGGAATGCCGGATACTTTATTCATAATCAGCGGCAGAGTTCCCGATGCCAGCAAGGCTTGCCGCAGATTGCCCGACTGTAAAGGTGTGAACACTGTGCTGAACGCATCAAATGCAGTCTGCAGCCACGTCAGCGTATCGCGCTGATCGCTGAATACCACGCGCTCCAGATGCGCCGCCAGATGGTCGCGTCCGCGCAGATTGGCCAGTGCGGCACGGGCAAATGCGGTTTTTTCTGCGTTCAGGCTGTTTGTGAACTGCAAATGCCGCAGGCCGCGATTGGTCAGAATATGCAGATGGTAAGACGGATTGCGCAGAATTTCCTGCTCATAACCACCGATCAGCTGATCCAGCATGCCACTGATTTCGCGGGTCACACAATCGGTATCCGGATTCTCAGGATAGGTCTGACCGCAGTACAAATCGCCGAGTCGCTGAAAACCGGCGACAGGATCAGCACAGGCGGCAGCCGCCATGCGCCATGAACCTATCGAAGCACCGATCAGCGTGCGCTCACGCGGTGCCTGCGGTAACCAGCTGCCAAATAACCATTGATCCAGCTTTTGCAGTATCAGTCCTTTCGGGCCGCCTGCAGCTGCCGGAATGACGGCCACATCCGCAGCCTGTAATCCGTATTCAGCGATGCGTTGCTTTGCCAGACTGCCGGCAAAAATGCGGATGGATGATGTGGTCATGGCAGGGAAAACCTCGTCAGGTTTTTTTCGGTGAATGTAACTGCATCATGGCTTCAGCCGTTTTGCCTTCCACCATCAGCGGGATTGCCTGCAGGCTGTCAGCAATCGATTCTTCGATCAGACTTTGTTCTTCGCGGCGCGGGCGGTGCAGTACAAAATCCGCGACATTCTGATTCAGATTCAGACTGCGCGGATGGCCGATGCCGATACGCAGGCGCCAGTAATCCTGTGTTCCCAGCGCTGCAGTAATATCTTTGAGACCGTTATGACCACCGGATGAACCACCTTTTTTCAGTTTGGCGACACCGGGCAGCATATCCAGTTCATCATGCACCACCAGTACCTGATCCGGTGTGATTTTGTAGAAGCGGCAAATCGCACCGACTGACTGGCCGGAGCGGTTCATAAATGTTTGCGGCTCCATCAGCCACACATCCTGACCGGCAATGCGGGTTTTGCCGACCAGCGCTTTAAAGTTCTTATCCGGTGCGAGGTTGACCGGATACTGATCCACCAGCCAGAAACCGGCATTGTGGCGGGTTTGTTCATATTCAGGGCCGGGATTGCCCAGCCCCACGATAAGACGTATAGACATAACTTCTGAAAAAAAACTTAAGCGGCGGACTTGCCGGATTTTGATAACAATGGCTGCAGGTATTTACCGGTCACGCTTTCAGGATTCACAGCGACTTGTTCCGGTGTACCGGTTGCCACAATACGGCCACCACCGGCACCGCCTTCCGGCCCCAGATCAATCAGCCAGTCGGCGGTTTTGATCACATCCAGATTATGTTCAATCACGACCAGCGTATTGCCGTGATCGCGCAGACGGTGAATCACTTGCAGCAGTAACGCGATATCGTGGAAATGAAGACCTGTAGTCGGTTCATCCAGAATATACAGCGTGCGACCGGTATCGCGTTTTGAGAGTTCCAGCGCCAGTTTGACACGCTGTGCTTCACCGCCCGAAAGCGTGGTAGCGCTTTGTCCGAGGCGGATATAACCGAGGCCGACATCCAGCAGCGTTTGCAGTTTGCGGCGGATCACCGGCACCGCACTGAAAAATTCGTGCGCATCTTCCACGGTCATTTCCAGTACTTCGTGGATGTTTTTTCCTTTGTACTGTACTTCCAGCGTTTCGCGGTTATAGCGTTTGCCGTGGCAGACGTCGCAAGGCACATACACATCCGGCAGGAAGTGCATTTCGACTTTGATCACGCCGTCGCCCTGACATGATTCGCAGCGGCCGCCTTTCACGTTAAACGAGAAGCGGCCTGCGCTGTAACCGCGTTCTTTGGCGGTTGGTACTTCGGAAAATAAGTCGCGGATCGGTGTGAATAAACCGGTATAGGTCGCCGGATTTGAGCGCGGCGTACGGCCTATTGGTGCCTGATCGACAGAAATCACTTTATCGAAATGTTCCAGACCGCTGACATGTTCAAACGGTGCAGGTTCAGTCTGCGAACCGTATAAATGACGGGCCGCAACATGGAACAGCGTATCGTTGACCAGTGTGGATTTGCCGGAACCGGAAACACCGGTCACGCAAGTCAGCAAACCAACCGGTAAAGCCATATCGACTTTTTTCAGGTTGTTGCCAGTTGCGCCCTGTATCGTCAGTTGTTTTTCAGGATTGTTGACGGTGCGTTGTGCCGGAACGGAAATTTCCAGTTCGCCGGTCAGATAACGTGCTGTCAGCGATTCTTTATTGCCGGTGATCGCGTCCAGATCGCCGTGGGTAATCACATTACCGCCGTGCACACCGGCACCGATCCCCATGTCAACGATAAAGTCGGCGGCGCGGATTGCATCTTCATCATGCTCCACGACCAGCACGCTGTTGCCGATGTCGCGCAAATGCTTGAGCGTATCAATCAATCGGTCGTTATCGCGCTGATGCAAACCAATCGATGGTTCATCCAGCACATACATGACGCCGGTCAGGCCGGAACCGATCTGCGATGCCAGACGGATACGCTGGGCTTCGCCGCCGGACAGTGTGTCGGCGCTGCGTTCCAGTGACAGATAATCCAGACCGACATTGTTCAGGAAAGTCAGGCGCGACGTGATTTCTTTAATGATGCGGTCTGCGATCTCTGCTTTACTGCCTTGCAAAGTCAGCTCGCGGAAAAAACGCAGAGTGTCGCGCAGTGGCATACCGCTGACTTCGTAAATAGCTTTTTCCTGTGCACCATTGCCGACGCGCACATAGCGCGCTTCGGTACGCAGACGTGCGCCGTGGCAGGACGGACATTGTTTTTCATTGATGAACTTCGCCAGCTCTTCACGTACAGCCATCGAATCGGTTTCGCGGTAGCGGCGCTGCAGATTATTTACGACACCTTCAAAGCTGTGTTCTTTAACGACCGCTTTGCCGCGCTCATTCAGATAGGTGAACGGAATCTGCTGACGGCCGGAACCGTACAGAATCACTTGTTTTGCCTGTTCCGGTAATTCTTCAAACGGCGTATCCAGATCAAATTCATAGAAAGCGGCAATCGCCGTCAGCATCTGGAAGTAAAACTGATTCCGACGGTCCCAGCCCTTGATTGCGCCGCTGGCCAGTGAAAGATTAGGGAAGGCAACAATCCGTTTCGGATCGAAGAATTCGATATGCCCGAGGCCGTCACATTCCTGACAAGCGCCCATCGGGTTGTTAAACGAGAACAGGCGCGGTTCCAGTTCCTGCAGTGCATAGCCGCAGACCGGGCAGGCAAATTTGTTCGAGAATAATTGCTCGTGGCCACTGTCCATATTCAGGACGATCGAGCGGCCATCCGCGATACGCAGGCAGGTTTCAAACGATTCAGCCAAACGCTGTTTAATATCCGCACGGACTTTGACGCGGTCAATCACCACATCAATCGTGTGTTTTTCGGTTTTCTTCAGTTTCGGCAAATCATCGGCTTCATAGATGCGTGCCTCATGTGTGCCGCTCTGAATGCGGAAGCGTACAAAACCCTGTGCCTGCATTTGCTCAAACAAATCCAGATGTTCACCTTTGCGGTTCGCGACCACCGGCGCCAGAATCATCAGCTTGGTTTCTTCCGGCATGGCCAGCACGGTGTCCACCATTTGCGAGACCGATTGTGCTGCCAGCGGATTTTCCGGATGGTCAGGGCAGTAAGGTGTGCCAACGCGGGCGTACAGCAAGCGCAGGTAATCATGGATTTCCGTGACCGTGCCGACGGTAGAGCGCGGGTTGTGCGATGTGGCTTTCTGTTCAATCGAAATCGCCGGAGACAAACCTTCGATCAGATCCACATCCGGCTTTTCCATCAGTTGCAGGAACTGACGCGCATAGGCGGACAGCGATTCCACGTAACGGCGCTGGCCTTCCGCATACAGCGTATCAAACGCGAGTGAGGATTTACCCGAGCCGGACAGGCCGGTAATCACCACCAGCTTATTGCGCGGGATATCCAGACTGATATTTTTCAGGTTATGGGTTCTGGCACCACGTACCCGGATCAGCTCGCGTTTTTGCATCAGCGGCAAGTCATCGGCGGTGAATTCGAGTTCGGCAGGCGCAGCGCTGGCGGCGGCTTTAATGCGTTTAGTCATAGTGGCTCACGGAAATTTTTTGCACAGACAAGCAACCTGCTACTATAACGGGTTTTCGTTACAGCTGTACTCCGGCGCTGCAAATCGCATGCACAGGCGTACAGATCAGGATAAGCATTATGAGTTTTGCAACTAACCTGAAAGATACGCCTGATCCGGTCGCCGCAGCGGCCGGCATGACGCGTCAGGAAGTACGTGCCAGCTCGGCGCTGGCCTCGGTATTTGCATTGCGCATGCTGGGCTTGTTCATGCTGTCGCCGGTATTTGCCCTGTATGCACGCGGACTGGAGGGCGGCGACAATGCGGTGATGGTCGGACTGGCGCTCGGCATGTTCAGTCTGGTGCAGGCATTTTTTCAGATTCCGTTCGGTATGGCATCCGATCGCTTCGGTCGCAAACCGGTGATACTGATTGGTCTCGCCTTGTTCGTTGCCGGTGCGCTGATCTGCGCGTTTGCACACAGCCTGCTGTGGATCATGATCGGTCGCGGTATTCAGGGGCTGGGCGCGATTTCGGCAGCAATTACCGCCCTGGTGGCAGATTCCACCCGTGAGCAGCACCGCACCAAAGCGATGGCGATGATAGGCGGCTCTATCGGCCTGACGTTTGCACTGGCGATGGTGTTATCGCCGGTCATGTATCAGGGCATGGGCATGGCGGCGATGTTTGGTCTGACAGCGGTACTTGGTATCGGTGCAATGGCGCTGGTGAAGTGGATCGTGCCGGACGTGGAAGCGGTCAAAAGTGAGCGCGTTCCGTTCCGTACCGTACTGATGCTGCCGGAACTGATGCGCCTGAATGCCGGCGTGTTCGTCCTGCATTTCGCCCAAATGGCGATGTTCGTTGTTCTGCCTGCTGCACTGGTACACGTGGCGGATATTCCGGTGGCGAGTCACTGGAAAATTTATCTGCCGGTCATGCTGGTGTCGTTTGTGGCGATGCTGCCTGCGATTTTTGTCGGTGAAAAATACGGCAAGATGAAACCGGTGTTTCTGGGCGCGATTGCCTTGCTGCTGGTGTCGCAAATCGGATTCTGGCTCGGTATGCAACATGGGTTGCTGCTGATCACCTTCCTGTTTGTATTTTTTATCGCGTTTAACACACTGGAAGCCAGCCAGCCTTCACTGGTGTCGCGCCTTGCGCCACCGGCAGCCAAAGGCGCGGCGCTCGGTGTGTACAACACCATGCAGGCGCTCGGTATCGCAGCCGGTGCAGCATCCGGCGGTCTGCTGACGCAATACGTCAACAGTCAGGCTGTGTTCGCTTTATGTGCCGGACTGACACTCATCTGGCTTATAATCGCTGCCAGCATGCCGGAGATCGCCCGTCGCAGCAAAGCGGCTGCGCAGGCATAAGCCGGAAATCAAAACAGAGTAAGTAAGCAAGACAGACAGGAGAAATACATGGCATCTGTGAATAAAGTCATCATCGTCGGCAATCTGGGCCGCGATCCGGAAACCCGTTATATGCCAAGTGGTGATGCCATGACCAGCATTACGGTAGCAACCACCGACACCTGGAAAGACAAAGTTTCCGGTGAAAAGAAAGAGCAGACTGAATGGCACCGCATCACTTTCTTCGGCAAACTGGCAGAAATCGCCGGTCAGTACCTGAAGAAAGGTTCGCAAGTGTACGTAGAAGGTTCGCTGCGTACCCGTAAATACATGGATAAAGACGGCGTGGAAAAATACGCAACCGATATCCGTGCTGACAGCATGCAAATGCTGGGTTCGCGTCAGAGCGGCGGCATGGGCGGCGGTATGGGAATGGATGACGGCTACGGTGCACCGCCACCAGCCATGGCATCCCGTCCGCAGCAACAGTCTGCGCCGGCACGTCAGGCACCGGCACAGCGTCCGGCTCCGAACTTCTCCGATATGGACGACGACATCCCGTTCTGATCACGGTACAGCATCCGGCTCTCTGGCCGGAGCAATCGCAGAAGCACCGCAACTGTAAAGTTCCGGTGCTTTTTTATTTGGCCATTCATTCCTTGATTCGCCCACCGGCAAGCGTCCCATTGCAGGCTGAAGGCGGGACTTCGCCGCTGTCGCCCGGAACTGCCTGAAAACACCTGAGAATGCCCCAAATGCGGAGTTCAGCACAGCGATACGGCGGTCGTCGGCAGAAAGTCCGGGCCTCCGGAAAACACAGATGACGATATCTGCATGATTGTCAGCCTGAAGATGTTCTTCCTTGCGGGTTGGACGGGTAGTGCAGGCAATGCTGCGGCCTGGCTTTGCTTTCATGCTGGCGGCAGCAAGGGTGCTGCTGAACTGACGGCGTATTGTCCGTGCCGGAAATCTTATTTTTTCTGACTGGTCTGCAGTGGTCTGGTGAACTTTTATGTCATCGAAATGTCACTGTTGCAGTGCGGGATGTGCAGTATTCTCCCGTTTTTTTGGAAATTTCAGGCAAATCGACAGCTATCCGCCATCGGGATGCCTGGGAAGACCGTAGCTGAACCGGCGGAAATAATGAAGAAAATCGTAATGTTAGTAAGTTGCCTGTTGTTGCAGGCGTGGTCTGTTGCTGCACCTGCAGCAGAGAAACTGGTATTTGGCCTGATTGCCCCGACCGATGCGGAAGATACCCGCCGTCGCTGGCAACCTTTGCTCGATGATTTAAGTAAAGCGACAGGCGTGGATGTACAGGTCGTGGTTTCCGGTCGCTATGATGATGTGGTGAACGGCCTCAAAAATAACACCGTTCAGGTGGCCTGGCTCAGTAATAAAGTCGCGCTGGAAGCCGTTGAGAGCGGTAAAGCCAGCGTGTTTGCCAAAATGATCCGTCTGGATGGCAGCAAGGGTTATAACTCGGTGCTGATCACGCAGGCGTCTGGTCAGTTGCAGAACACGGATCAGTTATTCGCCCAGCCGGGTGTTTTCCGTTTTGCTGACGGCGAACCGAATTCCACATCCGGCCATCTGGTGCCGACGTATTATCTGTTTTCAAAAAACAAAGTCGAACCGGCCAGACTGTTCCGTCAGGTGCGCAGCGGCAGCCATAAAGATAATCTGAAAGCCGTACTGCATTCTGAGGTGGATGTCGCTACGTATAACAGCGAAGGGTTGGATTTGCTGAAAACCGAAGCACCGGCTGATTTCAAAAAACTGCGCGTGATCTGGACATCGCCGCTGATTCCGAATGATCCTTTGCTGTACCGGAAAGATTTGTCGCCGGCACTGAAAAATAAGCTGGAAGACTTTTTTGCGAATTACGGCAAACGGGCGAATGCCAGCCAGAAAGAAACCCTGCGTGCGATTCAGAATCTGTCCGGCTTCGCACGCTCGAATGACGCGCAGTTAAAGCCGATCGCTGATCTGACGCTGTTCAGTCTGCTGCGCCAGAACCTGAATGATACGCAGCTGACACCGGAGCAAAAGCAAAAACGCTTCGATGAACTCAGTGCGCGCTTCGGCAAACTGAGCGCCATTCTGGAAAGCGCGCGTCTGAACTGATTCGTGTCGGACAACAGGCAGGCTGAAAAACGGGAACTCTGGTTCCCGTTTTTTATTGGTATCAGCGGAAAAGTTACAAAAAATTTCCGGTTGGAAATTCATGTGATGAGAAAATACCGTTTCTTGAGGAAACGGGCATATCCTGTTGTGATGGCCGCCAGACTTGCATCATGGCCGTCGCTTGCTTATCCGGGCTCGTTCCTTCCCAATTCAGGAGAAATGATGAAAAAAGTATTGTTCGCGATGATGGTGGCAGGTCAGTTACTGGCGCAGCAGGCTGTGGCTGCTGATAAATTAACGGTAGGACTGATTGCTGTCACCGAAAAAGAAGATGTGCGCAAACGCTGGCAGCCGCTGATTGATGATCTGAGCAAGGCGACCGGACAGGAAGTACAGGTCGTGATTTCGCCTAACTATGCAGAGATCGTCGATGGCCTGAAAGCCAACACCATACAAATGGCCTGGCTCAGCAATAAAGTCGCGCTGGATGCGGTGGAATCCGGAAAAGCGACCGTGTTTGCACGCATGGTGAAAGCGGATGGTTCCAAAGGTTATCAGTCGGTACTGATTACGCAGACCGGTTCAGCACTGAAATCCACCGACCAGATGTTCAAAGAGCCTGGTGTGTACCAGTTTGCGTATGGTGATAGTGGCTCGACTTCGGGTTATCTGGTGCCGGAATACTATTTGTTCTCCAAGAACAAAGTCGAACCGGCAAAGCTGTTCAAAAAAGTGATTCAGGGTGATCACGCCAGTAACCTGAAAGCGGTGTTAAGCAAGACGGTCGATGTAGCCACTTACAATACCGAGAGTCTGGATATGCTGAAAAAAGAAGCGCCGGCAGACTTCAACCGTATCCGCGTGATCTGGACTTCTCCGCAAATCCCGAATGATCCGTTGTTGTATCGTAAAGACTTACCGCAGGGTACAAAAAACAAGCTGGAAGATTTCTTTACGAACTACGGTAAAGGCAAAAATGCAGCAGCGCAGAAAGACACGCTGAAAAAAATCCTGAATCTGTCCGGATTTCAGCGCTCGAATGACGCTCAGCTGAAGCCGATTGCCGATCTGACCTTGTTCAGTATTCTGCGCACCAATATGAATGACACCAAGCTGAGTCCGCAGGAAAAGCAAAAACGCTTTGATGAAGTCAGTGCCCGATTCGGTAAGCTGAGTGCAATTCTGGAGTCATCCCGCCTGAACTGAGGTCAGTTTTCTGTCCCGTGCAGAAAAATGACAAATTTTTTGTGTTTTGTATCGTTTCGTGTCAACCGGCTTCCGGGGCTCCTCGTTACGGGTTGTAACAGGCCATGTTTTCAAGTGGGAAAAACAGGCCGCAACCTGAGGAGTCTGACATGATTTACGAAATTCTGGTTCGTGCAGCGGAAAACAAAAAGCTGACTTCTGATCACCTGATCTGGATCGAAACCGAACTCGGTACCCGTGAATTTGAAAAATGGATGCGTGACCGCGCACTGCTGGATGCATCCGGCAAAGCACCGGTAGTCCGCTGGGGCATCGTGCAAACACAGCGTGCAGCGCATTTCAAACTGGCAACACAGGCAAAAGCACTGAAAACACGTATTTCCGAACTGATGAGCGGCTTGCCGGAAGTGACAGCAATGCAGGATGCCAGCAAAGCACTGAGCGCCATCCGCGCCCGTGTGAAAGCCAGTACAGAACTGGCAGCAGCGCACTAAGCTGATCTGTACGCGTACGCCGGTTGATCCGGCGACCGCAGACAAAGTCTGATCAGCAGTACATCTGCACTACTGCTTGCGGTTTGATGCACTGGCTGTTGATACAGTAACTGTCAATTTCGCAGCCAGCGCTGCGCATCAGGCAAATAAAAAGCCACGGTTTCCCACAACCGTGGCTTTTTTGTTTGTTGCTTTGATATCCCGATCAGATGGCTTAGCCCAGTCCAGTCGAGTCCAGCTTAGCTTGCTTTGCTCAGCTATCCGTTTCTTATCGGGCATTGTGGCAAACCTGCGCATGCAGATTTGCCTTTGGTTCCGGTATTAACGCAATCGTTGTGGTTGCGCCTGACGCGGGCCGGAATCTGTGCGCGCAGCATGGAATGACGGTGCCTGTGCTTGTCCGATGCGGAACTGTCCAACCAGCTGAGTCAGCTTTTCTGCCTGATCACGCATGCTTTCTGCCGCCGCTGCCGCTTCTTCCACCAGCGCAGCATTTTGCTGTGTCATTTCATCCATTTGCGTGACAGCCAGATTCACTTGCTCAATCCCTGCACTCTGTTCCTGGCTGGCGCAGGTGATTTCACTCATGATATCGGCCACACGGCGGACGCTGGCGACGATATCCTGCATCGTATTGCCTGCATCGTCGACCAGTCGTGCACCGTGTTCGACTTTGCCGGTTGAGTCATCAATCAGCGTTTTAATCTCTTTCGCCGCCGCCGCACTGCGCTGTGCCAGACTGCGCACCTCAGATGCTACTACAGCAAATCCGCGTCCTTGTTCCCCTGCACGCGCAGCTTCCACCGCAGCATTCAGCGCCAGAATATTGGTCTGGAATGCAATGCCGTCGATGACGGAAATAATATCCACGATTTTGCCCGAGCTTTCGCGGATAGATCCCATGGTTTCAATGACCTGAAACACCACATCGCCACCACGTTGCGCAACTTCCGAAGCTGAGACGACCAGTTGATTGGCCTGACGCGCATTGTCTGCATTCTGGCGTACGGTGGAAGTCAGTTCTTCCATTGAGGATGCCGTCTCCTGCAGGGAGCTGGCTTGCGATTCTGTACGGGCAGACAAATCCGCGTTACCGGAAGCGATTTCATCCGCCGCCGTATGAATTGCATGGGTGCCGGTTCGCACATCGCCAATCACGCGGCTTAAACCTTGTCCGATGCCATTGATGGAACGGATCAGATCACCGATTTCATCCTGACGATTTGTCTGAATGGTGTGTGTCAGATCACCCTGCGCCAGTTCCGCCGCCATCAGGCTTGCTTCCTGCAGCGGACGCACGATGGAACGTGTCAGCAACACAGCACTGATCACCGCCAGAATGCCGGATACCAGAATCAGGACAATCAGCAGGATGCGGCTGCTTTCGTAATCAGTCTGAATTTTTTTTGCAGTTTCATCGATCTGTGCGCGTTGCAGTTTCACCAGCTCTTCGATTTTTTTCAGATACGCAGTCGATACCGGCATGAACTTTTGTTCCAGCAACTGATTCGCTTCATCAGCCTGATCTGCTTTTTTCAGTTCGACAATTTTGTTGCGGGACGCCAGATACTCATCACGCAGCGTATTGATTTCTTTCAATAAGGCTTTTTCCTGCTCTGATTCCAGTAATTCGGTAATTTGCTTCAGGAGTTCAGCAGAAGCCTTGCTGGATTCGGCCTGATCGGCCTCAAAGAATTTTGCCAGCGACGGATCGGCACTCTTTGCAATCGCCGCAGTACGTTTGATGCCACTGTGAATGTAGCGGTACCAGTCACTGACCAGACGTTCTGTGGTCAGCGGCTGTTGCATTAACTGATTGGTGGCACTGGCAACATTGTTCAACTGAATCAAGCACACCAGCGCAGCCAGGGCAGATAAAGTCAGAATCAGTGCAAAGCCTATGCTCAACCGTTTTCCAACGGAAAAATGAGACAGTAATGTGTTCATAAATAGGAAATCTGAATGAGGAATAGTGAATTTTTAATGAAATTGCTGAAAAAATCAGCATATTTCCGACGGGCAAAATTATAGTCGTTTCCCTAAGGTCGATTGATGAAAGCTTTTGTGCCTGATCAGGAAGTCGGTAATTAGCTGACGAAACAGACCGGAGAAACGGTAATTGCCGGGTGCGTTGCGCTGTTTTCCTGCGTGATCGCATACAATAAAGCCGTTGAAATTTACCGCCACCACCCGGTGACAGACATTCAGATAAAACGATGGCAAGACTTCCGCGCTTAATGGTTCCCGGTGCGTTGCATCATGTGGTGCAGCGTGTGCACAGTGGCATGATCTTGTTTCGTGACGATGATGACTACCGGCAGTTTGCGGTCTGGCTGCGCGAAGGTGCGCGCCAGTTCGGTGTGGAAATTCATGCTTATGTTTTGTTGCCGGATCATTTCCATTTACTACTGACGCCAGCCGGGGATGACAGCGTCAGTAAGCTGATGCAGTGGATAGGGCGCTGTTACGTGCCTTATTTCAACCGTCGTTATCAGCGCAGTGGCAGCCTGTGGCAGGGGCGTTTCCGCGCCACAGTGCTGGAGGCGGAAACTTACTTCGTTCCTTGTGCGATCTACATCGAATCACATCCGGTCCGGGCTGGGCTGGCACACAGCGCTGAAACTTATCCGTGGTCCAGCTATCTGCATCATTCCGGGCAACAGACTGATCCGCTGGTTTCTGATCACCGGCTTTACTGGGCGCTCGGTAACACACCGTTTCAGCGCGAAGCGAACTACCGCCAGAAAATGGAAGAATCGCTGTCACGCGAGATGATGCAACGTTTGTCGGACGCGACGCACAAATCCTGGGCGCTGGGCAGCGAAGCTTTTATGGCTGCACTTGGTCAGCAAACCTTACGCCGGGTTGCACCTGCGCGGCGCGGACGACCCCGCAAACCAGCCTTACCTGCTTCCGGTACGGCCTGATTCCCTTCCTCCGGTAACATTATCAGCATGGCGGCGTTGCATGCGCGCTGCAACAAACACACGGATTGTTTTTGGCAGCGCAACGGGTTTTTTCTGCGTAGTTGTTATGCGTTTAACAGAGAAGCTCAGGCATCGGCAGAATAAGCTTGGGTTGCTGCCGGATTCTGACGGCCGGAAACTGCCGTGCTAAGATATGTGCAGCGCTGAAAAAATTCGATAAGTATTTGAATTTAAATGATTTATTTCAAATTTTATGATGGTGGTGACGCCGGTTTTCGCTTCCGTAATACATTTAAATTTACTCTGACCCTAATAAAAATAAATCAAAATAATTGACCGTTTTTATTCACTCTGACCCTGTTTTATTTCGTTTGCGCTTTGTTTTGCACTGCACTATGCTGGATTCCAATGCTCAATCCCCGGTATCTGGAGAACGTTATGCAAGCGCAAGGTCTGTACCATCCCAGCAATGAACATGACGCCTGTGGCGTGGGCTTTGTTGCCCACATCAAAGGCAAGAAAAGCCACGCTATCATCGAACAGGGTTTGCAAATCCTGAAAAACATCGACCATCGCGGCGCGGTCGGTGCTGACCCGCTGATGGGTGACGGTGCCGGTATCCTGATTCAGGTGCCGGATCAGTTTTACCGCGAAGAAATGGCAAAGCAGGGCGTGACTCTGCCGCCACCGGGTGAATACGGCGTCGGGATGATTTTCCTGCCGAAAGAAATCGCTTCCCGTCTGGCTTGTGAACAGGAAATCGAACGCGCTGTCCGCGCCGAAGGTCAGGTTGTGCTGGGCTGGCGTGATGTGCCGGTCGACCGCGACATGCCGATGTCGCCGACTGTACGCACCAAAGAACCGGTGATCCGCCAGATTTTCATTGGCCGCGGCCCGGACATCATGGTTACCGATGCGCTGGAACGTAAGCTGTATGTGATCCGTAAATCTGCGGTACATGCGATTGAAGCGCTGAAACTGCTGCACGGCAAAGAATACTTTGTACCGTCGATGTCAGCACGTACCGTGGTCTACAAAGGCTTGCTGCTGGCAGATCAGGTCGGCGTCTACTACAAAGACTTGCAGGATCCGCGCTGTATCTCGGCGCTGGCGCTGGTGCATCAGCGCTTCTCCACCAATACTTTCCCTGAATGGCCGCTGGCTCACCCTTACCGCATGATTGCGCACAACGGTGAAATCAATACCGTGAAGGGTAACTTCAACTGGATGCGAGCCCGCGAAGGCGTGATGAAATCCGCCGTGCTCGGCGACGATCTGCAAAAACTGTATCCGCTGATTTTCGAAGGCCAGTCCGATACAGCAAGCTTTGATAATGCACTGGAATTGCTGGTGATGTCCGGCTATCCGATTGCACAGGCAATGATGATGATGATTCCGGAAGCCTGGGAAAATCACAGCCAGATGGATGAAAACCGCCGTGCTTTCTACGAATACCATGCAGCGATGATGGAACCGTGGGATGGTCCTGCAGCGATGGCATTTACCGATGGCCGTCAGATCGGCGGCACGCTGGACCGTAACGGTCTGCGTCCGGCCCGTTACATCATCACCGATGATGATCTGGTTGTGATGGCGTCAGAAGCCGGTGTTCTGCCAATTCCTGAATCAAAAATTATTAAGAAATGGCGTTTGCAGCCGGGCAAAATGTTCCTGATTGATCTGGAAGCCGGACGCATTATTGACGATAAAGAAATCAAAGACACTTACGCCAACGCCAAGCCTTATAAACAATGGATTCAGTCTGTCCGCATCAAGCTGGATGCGCTGAAGGCGGAAGCAGCTGCTTTGCCGGAGCAGGCCAGCCTGCTGGATCGTCAGCAAGCGTTCGGCTACACCCAGGAAGATATGAAATTTGTGCTGGCGCCGATGGCAACCAGCGGTGAAGAGGCCATCGGTTCGATGGGGAATGATGCTTCGCTGGCAGTCATGTCGAACAAGCTGAAGCCTTTGTATAACTACTTCAAGCAATTGTTTGCGCAGGTGACCAATCCGCCGATTGATCCGATTCGCGAAGCGATGGTGATGTCGCTGGTGTCGTTCATTGGCCCGAAACCGAATCTGCTGGATACAAATAACATCAATCCGCCTATGCGTCTGGAAGTGGCACAGCCTGTGCTCGACTTCACGGATATCGCTCGTCTGCGCAATATCAGCGCGAATACCGGCGGCAAATTCAAATCCTATGAACTGGATATCTGCTATCCGGTGGCGTGGGGTAAGGAAGGTATTGAAGCACGTCTGGCATCGATCTGCGCAGAAGTTGTGGATGCGGTGAAATCCGGCCATAACATCATGATCATCACTGATCGCAATACCGATAAAGACCACGTCGCGATTCCGGCGCTGCTGGCAACTTCCACGGTGCATCAGCATCTGGTCAGCCGTGGTCTGCGTACTACTACCGGTCTGGTCGTGGAAACCGGCTCTGCACGTGAAACCCACCACTTCGCATTACTCGCAGGTTACGGTGCGGAAGCGGTGCATCCGTATCTGGTGATGGAAACACTGACTGCTATGGCAGCCGAATTGCCGGGCAATCCTGATCCGCAAAAAGTGATTTATAACTACACCAAAGCAATCGGTAAAGGCCTGATGAAGGTGATGTCGAAAATGGGTATTTCGACATACATGTCTTACTGTGGTGCGCAGATTTTTGAAGCAGTCGGCCTGAACCGCTCGCTGGTGGATAAATACTTCCGTGGTACGGCATCGAATGTCGAAGGTATCGGTTTGTTTGAAGTCGCAGACGAAGCACTGCGCTTACACAAACTCGCTTACGGCAATGATCCTGTGCTGGCGAACTCGCTGGATGCCGGTGGTGAATACGCTTTCCGTGTCCGTGGTGAAGACCATATGTGGACACCGGATGCAATTGCCAAACTGCAGCATGCGACCCGCTCCGAAAGCTATAACACTTACAAAGAATACGCGCAGATCATCAATGATCAGTCCAAACGCCATCTGACATTGCGTGGCTTGTTTGAATTCAAAATTGATCCGGCCCGCGCCATTCCGCTGGAACAGGTGGAGCCTGCCAAAGAAATCGTGAAGCGTTTCGCTACCGGTGCGATGTCGCTCGGCTCTATCAGTACCGAGGCGCATGCAACGCTGGCGGTCGCGATGAACCGTATTGGTGGTAAATCGAATACCGGTGAAGGCGGTGAAGATCCGGCACGTTATCAGAATGAGCTGAAAGGCATCCCGATCAAAAACGGTGCGACGCTCGCCAGTGTGATTGGTAAAGCGCAGGTGGAAGCTGATATTCCCTTGCAGGAAGGTGATTCGCTGCGTTCCCGTATCAAACAGGTGGCATCCGGTCGTTTCGGTGTGACAGCGGAATACCTGAGTTCTGCCGATCAGATTCAGATCAAAATGGCGCAGGGTGCAAAACCGGGTGAAGGTGGTCAGTTACCGGGACACAAAGTTTCCGAATATATCGCTAAGCTGCGTTTCTCGGTGCCGGGTGTTGGTCTGATTTCTCCGCCACCACACCACGACATTTACTCGATCGAAGATCTGGCGCAATTGATCCATGATCTGAAAAACGTGAATCCGCAGGCATCGATTTCTGTGAAGCTGGTGTCAGAAGTAGGTGTTGGTACGATTGCAGCCGGTGTATCGAAAGCGAAAGCAGACCACATCGTGATCGCTGGTCACGATGGCGGTACCGGTGCATCTCCGTTGTCATCGATTAAACACGCCGGTACACCGTGGGAAATCGGTCTGGCAGAAACCCAGCAAACACTGGTACTGAATGGTTTGCGCAGCCGTGTCCGTGTGCAGGCTGACGGTCAGATGAAAACTGGCCGTGACGTCGCGATTGCGGCAATTCTGGGTGCGGATGAAATCGGTTTTGCGACTGCGCCGCTGGTGGTTGAAGGTTGCATCATGATGCGTAAATGCCATCTGAATACTTGCCCGGTCGGTGTGGCGACACAAGATCCTGAGTTGCGTAAAAAATTCTCCGGCAAACCGGAATACGTGGTGAATTACTTCTTCTTCGTTGCGGAAGAATTACGTCAGATCATGGCGCAGCTCGGTGTACGTACGTATGACGAACTGATCGGTCGGGTTGATTTGCTGGATAAATCCCGCGCGATTACGCACTGGAAAGCGAAGGGACTGGATTTCGGCCGTATCTTCTACATGCCGGAACTGCGTGCAGATACTGCGATCCGTCATGTCGAATCTCAGGATCACGGTCTGGACAAAGCACTGGATCATAAGCTGATTGCGCAAGCCAGCATGGCATTTGAAAACGGTGAAAAAGTCTCGTTTATCTCGCCGGTGAAAAATCTGAACCGCACAGTCGGCACGATGCTGTCCGGTCTGGTGGCGCGTAAGTGGGGACATGATGGTCTGGAAGACGACACCATCCACATTCAGTTGCAGGGTACTGCCGGTCAGTCCGCCGGTGCTTTCCTCGCGAAAGGCGTGACGCTGGATCTGGTTGGCGAGGGCAATGACTACGTCGGTAAAGGATTGTCCGGTGGCCGCATCATCATTCGTCCGAACACGGAATTCCGTGGTTGGGCGGTGGATAACATTATCGCCGGCAATACTGTGCTGTACGGTGCGATTTCCGGTGAAGCATTTATCAACGGTGTGGCGGGTGAACGTTTTGCTGTGCGTAACTCCGGTGCGACTGCTGTGGTGGAAGGTACCGGCGATCATGGTTGCGAATACATGACCGGCGGCACGGTGATTGTGCTGGGTGCAACCGGCCGTAACTTTGCTGCAGGGATGTCCGGTGGTATCGCATATGTCTATGATCCTGACGGTGAATTCGCGGCTCGCTGCAACACTGCAATGGTGACACTGGAACCGGTGGTGGCAGGCGATGTGCAACTGGCCAGCCTCGATAAAGCCTACTGGCACAGCGAAGCACGCAACGGTGAGCGTGAAACGGATGAAGCGATACTGCGTCGCCTGATCGAACGTCACTTCAAGCACACCGGCAGTACCCGTGCACGCAATCTGCTGGACGACTGGGCGCGCAGCCGTGCCCGCTTCGTGAAGGTATTCCCGAACGAATACCGCCGCGCCCTGGCTGAAATGGCCGTGGCAGCACAGGTTGCCAGCGAAGCGGCAACCGAAGCCGAAGCAGTCTAAGCAGAACAGGCGGCCCGCGCCGCCTGTTCAGTGCAGAACCGAATTCAGACCGAGGAAGATCATGGGAAAAGCAACAGGATTTATGGAATACCAGCGTCTGCAGGAAGCCAGTGAAGCGCCGCAGAGCCGTAAGAAGCACTATAAAGAATTTGTGATGCATCTGGATGATGCACAAGCGAAAACACAGGCAGCACGCTGCATGGATTGCGGTATTCCGTTTTGTAATAACGGCTGTCCGGTGAATAACATCATTCCGGACTGGAATGATCTGGTGTACAACGGCAAGCTGCGTGAAGCGCTGGATACGCTGCATTCCACCAATAACTTTCCGGAATTTACCGGACGTATCTGTCCGGCACCCTGCGAATCTGCCTGTACGCTGGGCATTATCAAAGATGCCGTCGGTATCAAATCGATTGAGCATTACATCATCGACAAAGGCTGGGAAAACGGTTGGGTGACGCCGCAACCGGCGGCAGTTTCCACCGGTAAAAAAGTGGCAGTAGTTGGTTCCGGCCCTGCGGGTCTGGCAGCCGCGCAGCAGCTGGCACGTGCCGGTCACGCCGTGACCGTGTTTGAAAAAAACGACCGCGCCGGTGGTTTGCTGCGTTACGGTATTCCGGATTTCAAACTGGATAAAAACCTGATTGATCAGCGCGTTAAACAAATGGAAGGTGAAGGCGTGGTATTCCGTACCGGTGTGCTGGTCGGTAAAGATTTTCCGGCCGGTATTACCAACTGGGCGAAAGAAACCGTTTCGCCGGAAACCCTCCAGAAAGAATTTGATGCCGTCATCATTGCCGGTGGCGCAGAGACACCGCGTGATTTGCCGGTGCCTGGCCGCGAGCTGAAAGGCGTGCATTTTGCGATGGAATTCCTGCCGCAGCAAAACAAAGTGAATGCCGGTGATAAAGTCAAAGACCAGATTTCCGCTGCCGGTAAGCATGTGGTGGTGATTGGTGGTGGCGATACCGGTTCGGATTGCGTCGGTACTTCCAATCGTCACGGCGCGAAAGCCGTCACGCAGTTTGAGTTACTGCCGCAGCCGCCGGAACAGGAAAATAAACCACTGGTCTGGCCTTACTGGCCAACCAAGCTGCGTACTTCTTCATCGCATGAAGAAGGCTGCGAGCGCGACTGGTCGGTTGCCACCAAACGTCTGGAAGGCAGCAAAGGCAAAGTGGAAAAACTGATCGCCTGCCGCGTTGAATGGAAGGACGGCCGTATGCAGGAAGTGCCGGATTCCGAATTCGAAGTCAAAGCGGATCTGGTATTGCTGGCGATGGGCTTTGTATCGCCGGTGCAATCGGTGCTGGATGCCTTCGGCGTTGACCGTGATGCGCGCGGTAATGCCCGTGCGACCACGGACGGTGCAGGCTGCTACAAAACCAATGCAGACAAAGTATTTGCTGCCGGCGATATGCGCCGCGGCCAGTCGCTGGTGGTGTGGGCAATCCGCGAAGGTCGTCAGTGCGCACGCGAAGTCGATGCCTTCCTGATGGGTGACAGCGTGCTGCCACGCTGATTCTGAGGGCGGGTATTTGCTTCGGTCTGAAAAGGGTGTCCGCGGACACCCTTTTTGTTTGTCCGGCCTCCTTGACGGCCGGACGGCCGGAAAACCGGCATTTTGTGCCTCAAATGCGGAAATCCGTCACAAAAAACACGGACGTCCGCGAATTTGCTGGCTCTCCGGACAGGTGCCCGGACGAAACTTGCACAATCTGTGGCAGCAGCTAGTCTGCTAGACAGTGAGTATGTGGCTGAGCGTTGCTTGTCTTCAAGCCTGTGTTCTGCGTTTTACTTTTTTGCATTTAGACGGATGCTGACAGCAATAGTCACCGGAATTTTTTCAGTTCGCTTTGGTCAGAAGGCCGGTCAGCACGAAAAAAGATGGCTGATCGCAGGAAAATGCGGAAATCTGTCAAAAAAAACAGCGACGTCCGCGTATTTGCTGCCTTTCCGGACTGCGGGTGTGACGAAAACGGTACAAAAAATACATGCTGCAAGAGGGTGAATATTTTGCTCCCGATGGTCTCGTCTGGTGCGACTATCGGCGAAAAAGTGCCGGAAAAAGCGAAGTTATGCAAAATAACTGACTCAGAGTTCATTTATTTTGCATTTTCTTTTAAGTAATTTTTGGAATGAAATTTCGTCTTTTTTATTTGGGTGGAATGAAGTTCTGTTTCGTGCCGCATTTTTGAAATTTTCTGCATTTGTGATTTTCTGGCAAGCCGAAGCCGCGGCAACGGGAAATTCTGTTCTGGATTACAATGCAGCTTTTATCAGTGACAACAAACTTCCGTGTCTAACTTAGTTGAAATCCGGGATGTAGAGTTCGGTTACGCAGAGCGTTCCATTCTCTCCGGCCTGCAAATGGATTTTCCCCGTGGCAAAGTGATTGCCGTGATGGGAGGCTCCGGCTCGGGTAAAACGACGATACTGCGCCTCATCGGTGGCCAGATCCGCGCCCGCAGCGGTTCGGTGAAGGTAGATGGGCAGTCTGTAAACGACCTGAATAAAGCCGGACTGTTCAGTCTGCGCCGTAAAATGGGGATGCTGTTTCAGCACGGTGCGCTGTTCACCGACCTCAGTGTGTTCGATAACGTCGCATTCCCTATGCGTGAACACACCGATTTTTCCGAATCTGTGATCCGTGATCTGGTCTTACTTAAACTGCACGCGGTTGGCCTGCGTAATGCAGCGCACCTGATGCCATCCGAAATTTCCGGTGGTATGGCGCGCCGTGTCGCGCTGGCTCGTGCGGTTGCACTGGACCCGCAACTGATTATGTACGATGAACCGTTTGCCGGTCTGGACCCGATTTCCATGGGTGTGACGGCGAATCTGATTCGTCAGCTGAATGATGCGCTTGGCTCCACTTCGGTGCTGGTGTCGCATGATGTGCACGAATCTTTTGCCATCGCTGACTACGTATATTTTTTGTCGCAGGGCAAAATCGTTGCGCATGGCACACCGGAACAAATGATGGCTTCTGATGATCCGTACGTACGTCAGTTTGTCCACGCCGAACCGGATGGTCCGGTACCTTTCCATTATCCTGGCAGCAGTCTGGCGCAGGATCTGGGTCTGAAGGAGCCAGCATGATTACCGCGCTCGGTACTGCGGTTCGTGGAACCGTCTCTGGCCTTGGTTACGCTGGCCGGGCATTTATGAATATTCTGGGTGTCGCGCCCGGCTTATGGCGTCGCCCGCGCCTGATTACGGATCAGATTCATTTCATCGGTAATTACTCGCTGGTGATTATTGCGATCTCCGGCCTGTTTGTCGGCTTCGTGCTCGGCTATCAGGGCTATTACACGCTGAATCGCTATGGTTCGGAAGAAGCGCTGGGTTTGCTGGTGGCATTGTCGCTGACACGCGAACTCGGGCCTGTCGTGACGGCATTACTGTTTGCAGGCCGTGCCGGAACGTCACTGACTGCGGAAATCGGTCTGATGAAAGCCGGCGAGCAATTAACTGCCATGGAAATGATGGCTGTTGACCCAATCCAGCGTGTGCTGGCGCCGCGTTTTCTGGCTGGCATTATTGCCATGCCGGTACTCACAGCAATTTTCAATGCGATGGGCGTCATCGGCGGCTATGTGGTCGGTGTAAAACTGATCGGCGTTGATGCAGGTGCTTTCTGGTCGCAAATGCAGGCAGGTGTGGACGTGATGCAGGACATCGGTAATGGCGTCATTAAGAGCATTGTGTTCGGTTTTGCCGTGACTTTTGTAGCGCTGTTTCAGGGGTACGAAGCACAACCGACACCGGAAGGCGTCTCGCGTGCCACCACGCGCACTGTCGTGCAGTCATCGCTGCTGGTCTTGTGGCTGGATTTCCTGCTGACGGCCTGGATGTTCCAGTAAAAAACGGTAGTTACACAATGAAATATCGCTGCAATCGGGTTTTGATATAAAGCAGCAATCGGGAAGGATGAAGTATGCAAAAGAAAAATTTTGACTTCTGGGTCGGCTTGTTTGTGCTGCTGGGCGCTGCTGCTCTGCTGTTTCTCGCATTGAAAGCCGGCAACATGAGTTCTTTGTCGCTGGACCAGACCTATGAAGTCACTACACGTTTCGACAACATTGGCGGTCTTAAACCACGTGCTGCGGTGAAAAGTGCCGGTGTGGTAGTTGGCCGCGTTAAATCGATTACCTTTGATGATAAAACTTTCCAGGCAAACGTGACGCTGGAGTTGCAGTCCCGCTACCAGTTCCCGAAAGACAGTTCTGCCAAAATCCTGACAGCAGGTTTACTCGGTGAGCAGTACATCGGTCTGGAACCAGGCGGTGATACGGCTAATCTGGCATCCGGAGACCGCATCAAAATGACGCAGTCTGCAGTTGTTCTGGAAAATCTGATCAGCCAGTTCCTGTTCAGCAAAGCAGCTGACAGTAATGGCGAGGAGAAAAAATGATGTCCCCGATGTCCGTACGCTGGGTGCGAACCATCCTGATTCTGTTCTGTGGTGTTGTACTCAGTGCCTGCAGCACTGTGAATGCCGAAAAAATCCGTGCAAAAACAGATCAGACGATTGATGCGATCAGCACAAAAACCAATATCGGTAAAAACCCGCGTGATCCGCTGGAAGGTTTTAACCGTCTGATGTTTAACTTCAACGACACAGTTGACCAGAACGTATTGCAGCCGGTAGCCCGTGTGTACCGTGATACGACACCGGGCTTTTTTCAGACGGCTGTCAGTAATTTTTTCGGTAACATCGGTGATGTCTGGAGTGCGGTGAATAACATCCTGCAAGGTAAAGTCGGCGATGGCATGTCAGATGTAATGCGTGTCGCAGTCAACTCAACTTTTGGTCTCGGTGGCGTTATTGACATTGCTTCACCAGCCGGATTGCAAAAGCATAAGGAAGATTTCGGTCAGACGCTGGGTGTGTGGGGTATGCCTTCCGGACCGTATCTCGTGTTGCCGATGCTGGGATCATCCACATTGCGCGATACAGCTGCTTTGCCGGTGGATATGAAGGCCGATCTGTGGAGTTACAAAGAGCCTGTTTATGTGCGGAATTCCGGAACGGTACTGAAGCTGGTGGATAAGCGGGCATCGGTGCTGGATGCAGGTACTTTGCTGGAGGAAGCCGCGCTGGATAAATATGTGTTTATCCGTGACGCGTATCTGCAAAAACGTGCGAATGATATTCGCAAACAGGAAGACGAATAAGATTTAAACAAACGGAGCCCGGACTTTCCGGGGTTCCGGCGACGGAAGGGAATATGATGAAAAAATTCTGGAACACAATGGTTGCACTGGTCATTTCTGCTTTTGCGGTAATGAGCCCTGCACATGCAGCAGATGAAGCACCTGACCAACTGATCAAACGCCTGAGTCAGGAAATTCTGGATACTGCAAAAAACGATAAGGATATTCAGTCCGGTAATCAGAAAAAAATCTATGACATGGTTGAAGGCAAGATTCTGCCGTTCATTGATTTTCAGCGTATGACATCGCTGGCTGCTGGCAAAAGCTGGCGCGAAGCGACACCGGAACAGCAAAAACAACTGACTAATGAATTCCGTACTCTGCTGATCTTTACGTATTCCGGCGCGATGTCGCAAATCAAAGACCAGCGGGTCGAATTTAAACCATTCCGTGCCGCTGCGGATGATACTGACGTTGAAGTGAAGACTTCAGTGGTACAATCCCGTGGTGAACCGATCCAGTTGAATTATCGTCTGCAAAAATCTGCAACAGGCTGGAAGATTTACGATATCAACGTGCTTGGCGCATGGCTGGTTGAAACTTACAAAGGCAGTTTTTCTGCTGAAATTTCTAAATCCGGTATTGATGGTCTGATTAAGACGTTGTCGGATAAAAACAAGAAGCTGGCCGCTGCTTCTGCTAAAGGCGGCAAATAAGGAGGATGTGTGTACGTTGTCGGCAATGAATTGTCACAGGCAAACCTGATGTCCGCGCTGGAAGCGGGTTTGCAGGCAATGCGCAGCGGCGAAAATGTGTTCGATTTTTCTGCAACAGAAAAAGCGGACTCTGCTGCTGTCGCGGCAATGGTTGCATGGCAACGTGAAGCCGGTAAACTGGGTGTATCACTCGCTTTTCAGGCAGTGCCTTCCACTTTGCAAAGTCTGATGGCCTTGTATGGCCTCAGTACACATTTCACTTCTTCCGCACCTGTTCCTGAGCGACATTGACGCTCACGGTCTGACGCTCCCGCATACGCCGGGAGCCTTCGGCTTCTCTGCTGAAAATCCCCTATAATCGGTAGTTTTCTGTCTTCCGGACAGATGTTTCGGTTTCTCTCTTTACGAAAGCAAAGCACGCCAAATGGCAGCTCTACAAATTACGGATGTACACAAACGCTATGGGTCCCTGCAAGCGTTGGGCGGCGTTTCTTTCACTGTGGAAGAAGGTGAGTTTTTCGGATTGCTCGGTCCGAATGGTGCGGGTAAAACGACACTGATTTCCATTCTGGCCGGTCTGAGTCGTGCAGACTCCGGAACAGTAAAAATTCAAGGCTACGATGTGGTCAGTCAGTACCGTGATGCACGTGGTCATCTTGGGGTTGTGCCGCAAGAGCTGGTTTTTGATCCGTTCTTTACCGTGCGTGAAACCCTGCGCATGCAGTCAGGTTATTTTGGTATTCGTCGCAATGACGACTGGATCGATGAAATTATGGCGAATCTGGATCTGACGAATAAAGCAGATACCAATATGCGTGCATTATCCGGTGGTATGAAGCGCCGCGTACTGGTGGCGCAGGCACTGGTGCACAAACCGCCCGTCATTGTGCTGGATGAGCCAACAGCCGGTGTCGATGTGGAGTTGCGCCAAACCTTGTGGAAGTTCATTTCACGTTTGAATCGTGAAGGTCACACGATTATTCTGACTACTCACTATCTGGAAGAGGCTCAGGCGTTGTGCAGCCGGATTGCCATGATGAAGCTGGGTAAATTGCTGGCGCTGGATAAAACCTCAGATCTGATCAACCGGATTTCAGGGTCTCAGTTGCGAGTGACGCTTGCTGCGACGGGGGAAACCCGTTTGCCGGCGTCTTTGTTACCGAATGTCGTCAGTCACGAGACCGTGGCCGATCCGCGTCAGCATGTATTGCGTGTGACAGACTTCAATCAGGTCGAAACCATGTTAGCGGCAATTCGCGAAGCTGGCGGAAAAATCGAAGATATGCAGTTACTGCAGGCTGATCTGGAAGATGTGTTCCTGCAAATGATGGAGGGACACAAATGAACAATATGACAGGATTTAAAACGCTGCTCTACAAAGAAGTGCTGCGCTTCTGGAAGGTGGCAACGCAGACGATTACTGCACCTGTAATGACAGCTTTGCTGTACTTGCTGATTTTTGGTCACGTACTCGAAGAGCATGTGCAGGTTTATCCGGGTGTACGGTATACAGCCTTCCTGGTTCCTGGTCTGGTCATGATGAGTGTGTTGCAGAACGCGTTTGCAAATTCTTCCTCTTCGCTGATTCAGTCCAAAATTACCGGTAATCTGGTATTCGTATTGTTACCGCCATTGTCGCACTGGGAATTATTCGGTGCTTATGTGCTGGCGGCGATGCTGCGTGGCCTGACAGTCGGTCTGGGAGTATTTGTTGTTACCGCATGGTTTGCTAATCTGCATTTTGTTGCACCGCTGTGGATTGTCGTTTTTGCCTTGCTCGGTGCTGCTATCCTCGGTACGATGGGGCTTGTTGCGGGAATCTGGGCCGAGAAATTCGATCAGCTGGCAGCATTTCAGAATTTCCTGATTATGCCTCTGACATTCCTGTCCGGCGTATTTTATTCCATTCATTCACTGCCGCCTTTCTGGCAGGGATTGTCCCGATTTAACCCGTTTTTTTACATGATTGACGGCTTCCGTTATGGCTTTTTCGGCGTCTCTGACGTTGATCCGCTGCACAGTATGCTGATTGTCAGTCTGTTTCTGATTGCGCTTGCAGTGTTGTCGCTGCAAATGCTGCGCAGTGGCTATAAATTACGCCACTGATTTTTGCCGGAGATTTATTGTGTTACCAACCCCAGAACAAATTCATCAGTACATCGCAGCAGGTCTCGACTGCACACATCTGCAAGTTGAGGGCGATGGTCAGCATTTTCAGGCTGTGATCGTTTGTGCCGCGTTTGCCGGCAAGCGTCTGATTCAGCGCCATCAAATGGTTTATGCCGTGCTGGGTGAACGTATGCGTGAAGAAATTCATGCTTTATCGATGAAAACTCTGACACCTGACGAGTACCAGGCATAATGGATAAGCTACTGATTACAGGCGGTCAGCGCCTGAATGGCGCAATTGAAATCGCAGGTGCAAAAAATGCCGCTTTACCAATTCTCTGTGCAGGGTTACTGACTGCCGGCGATGTTGTTCTGAGCAATGTTCCGTCCCTGCAAGACGTCAGCACAATGCTGAAATTATTGCGCCAGATGGGTTTGCAGGTTACGCAGGAAAATGGCGTGACTGTGCTCAACGGAACCGGCATCAATAAACTTGAAGCGCCTTACGATCTCGTTAAAACCATGCGTGCGTCTATTCTGGTTCTCGGACCATTACTGGCACGCTTTGGCGAGGCGAAAGTGTCGTTGCCGGGAGGTTGCGCGATCGGATCCCGTCCGGTTGATCAGCACATTAAGGGCCTTCAGGCGATGGGCGCTGAAATTACGATTGAGGCGGGATACATTCACGCGAAAGCGAAGAAATTGCGTGGTGCACGTATCGTAACCGACATGATCACGGTGACCGGTACTGAGAACTTACTGATGGCGGCAACGCTGGCGGAAGGTGAGACCGTGCTCGAAAATGCGGCACGTGAGCCGGAAGTTACCGATCTGGCTCATTTACTGGTTGCAATGGGTGCAAAAATTGAAGGTATCGGTACAGACCGACTGATTATTCAGGGTGTGGATCAGTTACACGGTGCCAGCCACAGTGTTATTGCGGATCGTATTGAGACGGCAACTTTCCTGTGCGCGGTTGCAGCTGCTGGCGGTGATGTGACACTGACCCGAACACGCAGCGATATTCTGGATGTTGCTCTGGATAAATTGCGCGAGGCGGGCGTTATTCTGACGACGGGACCAGACTGGATTCGTGCGCAAATGAGCGGAAGGTCGAAAGCTGTGAGTTTCCGTACAACGGAATATCCGGGCTTCCCGACGGATATGCAAGCGCAGTTTATGGCAATGAACTGCGTTGCGCAGGGCAGCAGCCGTGTAACAGAAACCATTTTTGAAAACCGGTTTATGCACGTTCAGGAGCTGAACCGCCTCGGTGCAAACATTGATATTGATGGGCACACTGCGATTGTGACTGGTATGGAGCGTCTGGTTGGTGCTCCGGTGATGGCAACTGATTTGCGTGCTTCGGCATCGCTGGTGATCGCCGGTCTTGCTGCCGAAGGGCAAACACTGGTGGATCGTATTTACCATCTGGATCGTGGTTATGACCGTATGGAAGTCAAACTGAAAGGTGTCGGCGCTCAGATTGAACGGGTGAAGTCATGAGTCAGCAACTGACACTCGCTTTATCTAAAGGACGTATTTTCGAAGAAACGCTGCCTTTACTTGAGGCTGCAGGTATTCGTGTGACTGAAGATCCGGAAAAATCCCGCAAACTGATTCTGGCGACGAATGACCCGGCGGTACGTGTGATCATCGTGCGTGCATCCGATGTTCCGACCTATGTGCAACATGGTGCTGCTGATTTCGGCGTGGCTGGAAAAGACGTGTTGCATGAACATGGCGGCGAGGGTTTGTATCAGCCTATCGATCTGAATATCGCACAGTGCCGTGTTTCTGTTGCAGTGTCAGCTGGTTTTGATTACGACAAGGCGGTACGCCAGGGCGCACGTTTGCGTGTAGCAACCAAATATACCAAGACGGCCCGTGAGCATTTTGCAAAAAAAGGCGTGCACGTTGATTTGATCAAGCTGTATGGCTCTATGGAGCTGGCACCCTTAGTCGGTCTTTCGGATGCAATCGTCGATCTGGTCAGTACAGGCAGTACTTTACGTGCTAACAATCTGGTCGAGGTCGAACACATCATGGATATTTCGTCGCGTCTGATCGTGAATCAGGCTGCGTTGAAACTGAAACGTGAACGACTGCAACCTATATTACAGGCCTTTGAACAGGCAGCGCGCCGTTCGGCCTGATCGTTTAAGCAAGAAAGTAAACCATGGCTTCACTGATTACACGACTGAATTCTGGCGAACCGGATTTTCTGCAGCGCCTGCATGCTTTACTCGCATTTGAAGCGACGGAAGACGAAGCGATTGAGCGCGCTGCAGCACAAATTCTGGCCAGTGTGAGAACGCAGGGTGACGCGGCCGTACTGGAGGCTACGAATCGCTTTGATCGTATGCAGGCTGACAGCGTAGCAAGTCTGGAACTGGCTCAGTCTGAAATGCAGGCTGCACTCGACAGTCTGGCTCCTGAGCGCAGGGCTGCACTGGAAAGTGCTGCAGCAAGAGTGCGTGCGTATCATGAGCGCCAGAAAGCAGAGTGTGGCTCAGATGGCTTTATGTACACTGAAGCAGATGGAACACGTCTCGGTCAGAAGGTGACTCCGCTGGATCGTGTTGGTATTTATGTGCCGGGAGGAAAGGCAGCATATCCTTCTTCCGTCCTGATGAATGCGATTCCGGCAAAGGTCGCCGGCGTCAAAGAAATTATTATGGTGGTGCCGACACCTGACGGGGTTAAAAATCCGCTGGTGCTGGCTGCAGCAGCGATTGCCGGAGTGGATCGCGTATTTACGATTGGTGGTGCGCAGGCAGTAGGTGCTCTTGCCTACGGGACTGATACCATTCCGCAAGTCGACAAGATCGTCGGCCCAGGTAATGCCTATGTAGCGGCAGCAAAGCGCCGCGTTTTTGGCACTGTTGGTATTGATATGATCGCAGGGCCATCCGAAATTCTTGTGATTTGTGACGGTACGACGCCACCGGACTGGGTCGCAATGGATTTATTTTCTCAGGCGGAGCATGACGAGCTGGCACAGTCCATTCTGCTTTGCCCTGACAATGAGTATCTGGACGCTGTTTTGCAGAGTATCGCGCGTCTTTTACCGCAGATGCCAAGGCAGGACGTGATTCGGACATCGCTTGCAAACCGTGGTGCCCTGATTAAGGTACGTGACATGGATGAAGCATGTGAGATTGCGAACCGGATTGCGCCGGAGCATCTGGAAATTTCTGCGGAGAACCCTGATGTCTGGGCAGATAAAATCCGTCATGCCGGTGCCATGTTCCTTGGACGTTTCACCTCTGAGTCGCTCGGCGATTATTGCGCTGGTCCGAATCACGTTTTGCCTACATCTCGTACGGCACGTTTTTCGTCACCGCTCGGTGTTTACGATTTCCAGAAGCGCTCATCCGTAATTTACGTATCAGAGCAGGGTGCACAGAAGCTGGGTAAAGTCGCCGCAGAACTTGCTTATGGTGAAGGTTTGCAGGCGCATGCACGCAGTGCTGAAATGCGCCTGAAGGATGGCGGAGAAGCATGATGCCATCCTGGCGTAACCGGATTTATTGTGAAGATGCACTGACCGGAATGCAGAACATTCCTGATGCCAGCATCGACCTGATCCTTGCCGACCCTCCTTATGGGTTGGGCAAGGATTACGGCAATGATTCCGATAAGCTGGAGGCTGATGCCTATCTGGAATGGATGACAGCGTGGATTGATCTTGTGCTGCCTAAGCTGAAGCGAAATGGCAGTCTGTATATTTTTCTGACCTGGAGATATTCGCCGGAGATTTTTGTCATGCTGAAAAAGCGCATGCAAATGGTGAATGAAATTATCTGGGATCGGCGGGTGCCGTCAATGGGCGGCTCTGTGCGGCGTTACTCATCAGTGCACGATACGATAGGTTTTTTTGTCAATGCAAAAGACTATTACTTCGATCTGGATGCAATTCGTATTCCGTATGATGAGGCAACAAAAAAAGCCAGAACCAGAAAAATATTCGAGGGTGCGAAATGGCTGGAGCTGGGATTTAATCCAAAAGATGTATGGAGTATTTCACGTTTGCATCGTGAACATGCTGAACGTGAAGATCACCCGACACAAAAGCCATTGGAAATTATTGAACGTATGATCAAAGCGTCCTGCCCACCAGGCGGTGTCGTTCTTGATCCATTTATGGGCAGCGGCACTACCGCAGTTGCTGCCCGCCGCTGTGGACGTGATTTTGCCGGATTTGAACTGAATCCGGATTATTGCGCCATGATAGAGCAGCGCCTGGCCGCATTGCCGGAAGTGACGCTGTGCGAAGCGATACAGGCATGACTACAGGAAGCGCGGTAATCAGCCTGTCCCTGTTAACGATACCCGGAGTGTATTGTGAGTTCCTCACCTGTGACGGCTGTGATCCGTCCTGAAGTACGGGCCTTATCGGCCTATCATGTCCCGGATGCTGAAGGCTTTCTGAAGCTGGATGCAATGGAAAATCCATTTTCTCTTCCGGCTGAATTGCAGCATGCGTTGTCAGAGCATCTGGCAGCGGTTACGATGAATCGTTATCCTGCTCCGGCTTATACAGAGCTCAAGCAGCATATCAGAGCGCAGTTTAAAGTACCTGATGACTGGCCTGTTGTACTGGGTAACGGTTCTGACGAGCTGATTTCTATGCTTGCCGTGGCTTGTGCAAAGCCCGGCGCTAAAATCCTGGCACCTGTACCGGGGTTTGTTATGTATGCGATGTCTGCCAAGCTGGCAGGAATGGAATTCGTCGGCGTTCCGCTGACCAGTGAGTTCCAGCTGGACGCTGCTGCAATGATTGAAGCAATTCGTGTACATCAGCCAGCGATTGTTTATCTTGCGTACCCGAATAACCCGACTGGTGCTTTGTTTGATGACAACGTCATGCATGACATTATTTCAGCCTGCACGACAAGTATTGTTGTCGTAGACGAAGCCTATCAGCCATTTGCGCAGAAAACCTGGATGGAGCGGGTATCGCAATATCCTCAGCTGGTGGTCATGCGCACAGTTTCCAAGCTGGGACTGGCAGGGATTCGTCTTGGATACATGACAGGTTCACCTGAATTGATGGCTGAATTTGAGAAAGTGCGCCCTCCGTACAATATCAATGTACTGACCGAGGCAGCAGCATGCTTTGTTCTTCAGCATTCCGATGTTCTGGAACAGCAAGCGGCTGAGTTACGGAAACAACGAAGTCTTCTCGCCACTGCGCTTGCGCAAATTCCCGGTGTTCAGGTTTATCCGTCTGCTGCCAATTTTCTGCTGATTCGTGTTGCTGACGCTGAACAGGTTTTCAGTAAATTATTACAGCACCGGATCCTTGTAAAAAATGTGGGTAAAATGCACTCACTGCTTGAGAACTGCTTGCGTATTACAGTCAGCTCTCATGAAGACAATACCCGTTTTCTGGCTGCGTTTGCAGCATCTATTTGATCATGACTACTTCAGAAAACCGCATTGCGGCGGTCACCCGCAATACCAGTGAAACGCAAATCCGCGTTGCAATTAATCTCGATGGTACAGGCCAGCAAAAGCTGAATACAGGTGTTCCGTTTCTGGATCATATGCTGGATCAGATCGCACGTCATGGTTTGATTGACCTTGAAATCGAAGCGAAGGGCGATACTCACATTGATGATCATCATACGGTGGAGGATGTTGGTATCACGCTGGGACAAGCATTTGCTCAGGCAGTGGGCGACAAAAAAGGTATTCGCCGTTATGGTCACGCGTATGTGCCTCTGGATGAGGCTTTATCCAGGGTCGTGATTGATTTTTCCGGTCGTCCGGGACTCAGCTATCACATCCCATTCACCAGAGCTGCAATCGGAAGCTTTGATGTTGACTTGTTCCGCGAGTTTTTTCAGGGATTTGTTAATCACGCTCAGGTCACTCTGCACATTGATAATTTGCGTGGCGATAATTCACATCATCAGGCAGAAACAGTGTTTAAGGCGTTTGGACGTGCATTGCGTATGGCAACTGAGCTGGACCCACGCTCTGCCGGCGTGATTCCTTCGACTAAAGGTTGTCTGTAACAGGATAAGTGATCATGCAAAAAATCGTTGTAGTTGACTATGGCATGGGAAACCTGCGCTCTGTAGCGCAGGCGCTGAGAGCCGTTGCACCAGAGGCTGAAGTGCTGATTTCCGGGGACCCTGAGCAGATACGTGCGGCTGAACGCATTGTTTTGCCCGGGCAAGGTGCAATGCCCGATTGCATGCGTAGTTTGCAGGAGTCCGGCGTGCAGGAGGCAGTACTGGAGGCCAGCCGTAGTAAGCCGATGTTTGGCGTTTGTGTCGGCGAGCAAATGTTGTTCGATGTCAGTGAAGAAGGCAATACACCCGGACTTGGATTATTGCCTGGGCGTGTGGTGCGGTTCGCACTTGACGGATTGAAGCAACCTGACGGTTCCCGCTACAAGGTTCCGCAAATGGGTTGGAACCGGGTGCGCCAGACGCAGAAGCATGCGATGTGGACTGGCATTGAGCAGGATGCATATTTTTATTTTGTGCATAGTTTTTATGCATGTCCGGATGATTCTGCTGACACGAGTGCTGTCACAGAATTTGGCGTAACATTTACTTGCGCTGTCGCTCGGGACAATTTGTTCGCAACACAGTTTCATCCGGAGAAGAGTGCGTCTGCCGGGTTGCAACTGTATAAGAATTTTGTACACTGGAAGCCCTGACGGCTTCTTTTTTAAGCTCACAACCTGATTTTTTTTCAGATTCTCTGACGTCTCTTTTACATTATGCTGCTCATCCCTGCTATCGACCTGAAAGATGGTCACTGCGTCCGCCTGAAACAAGGCGATATGGAACAAGCTACCGTATTTTCCGAAGACCCGGCCGACATGGCGCGCCACTGGTTGCGTCAGGGGGCTCGCAGATTACATCTTGTCGATCTGAATGGTGCATTTGCCGGAAAGCCAAAAAATGAAAGTGCTGTAAAAGCGATTTTGCAGGCGGTGCGCGAGTTCGCTGAAGAAACGGGCACTGATGAAATTCCAGTGCAGTTAGGCGGCGGCATCCGCGACCTCGACACTATAGAGCGTTACCTCGATGATGGAATTTCATACATCATCATTGGTACTGCTGCAGTGAAAAACCCGGGTTTCCTCGCTGATGCTTGCAGCGCATTTCCGGGCCAGATTATTGTTGGTATTGATGCCAAAGACGGTAAGGTTGCGACCGATGGCTGGAGTAAATTATCCGGTCATGAAGTCATTGATCTGGCACGTAAATTTGAAGATTACGGTGTTGAGTCGATTATTTATACAGACATTGGCCGTGATGGCATGATGGGTGGTGTGAATATCGAAGCAACTGTAAAACTGGCGCAGGCTGTGAATATTCCAGTGATCGCATCCGGTGGCGTGCATACAATCAAAGATGTAGAAGCATTGTGTGAGGTGCAGGATGATGGTATTGAGGGTGTCATCTGTGGACGATCCATATATGAAGGTACCCTGAATCTGCAGGAAGCACAAAATCGTGCTGATGAACTCAGTGGTGAGTTCGATGATATGGAAGCGATTGACTGATGACGCTTGCAAAACGGATTATTCCCTGCCTGGATGTGACTGCAGGACGTGTTGTCAAAGGAGTCAATTTTCAGGAGTTACGTGATGCTGGCGACCCGGTAGAAATTGCTCGTCGCTATGACCAGCAAGGTGCTGATGAGATTACCTTTCTGGATATTACCGCTTCTTCTGACGGACGTGACCTGATCTTGCCAATCATCGAGGCTGTTGCTTCACAGGTTTTTATCCCACTCACCGTTGGCGGTGGAGTGCGCGCTGTTGAAGATGTGCGTCGTCTGTTGAACGCTGGTGCTGACAAAGTCGGAATGAACACATCCGCAGTGACGAATCCGCGTTTAGTTGCTGATGCGGCACATAAATACGGTTCACAATGCATTGTTGTTGCTATTGATGCTAAACAGGTTAAGCCCGGTAAATGGGAGGTTTACACTCATGGTGGTCGCAACGCGACTGGTCTGGATGCCGTTGAATGGGCGCAACACATGGCTGAGCTCGGTGCCGGGGAGATTTTGCTGACTAGCATGGATAAAGATGGTACGCGATCCGGATTTGATCTGGCTTTGACGCGTGCCGTGTCCGATGCTGTTCCAATTCCGGTGATCGCATCCGGTGGTGTCGGTGGCTTGCAGGATCTTGCGGATGGTATTCGCAAGGGTGGTGCTGATGCAGTTCTGGCAGCCAGCATTTTTCATTATGGACAGCATACTGTCGGCGAGGCCAAGCAATTTATGGCCGATCAGGGGATTCCTGTGAGGTTAATATGAGTGCTGCGAAATGGCTTAACAAAGTACGCTGGGATGAGAATGGTTTAGTGCCTGTTATTGCTCAGGAACTTGGAACCAACGATATTCTGATGTTTGCATGGATGAACCGCGAAGCGCTCACGAAAACAGTAGATTGTGGTGAGGCCGTCTACTGGAGCCGGTCACGTAAGAAATTGTGGCATAAAGGTGAGGAGTCAGGTCATATTCAGAAAGTTCACGAAATCCGTCTGGACTGTGACGAGGACGTTATCCTCATCAAAGTTACGCAAGCTGGTTCAGTTGCCTGCCATACAGGCCGTCATTCCTGTTTTTTTCAAAAACTCGAAGGCAAAGTTCAGGATGCTGATTGGGTAGCAGTTGAGCCTGTTTTGAAAGACCCTGAGGCAATTTATAAATGACAGACGACCAAATAATTCTTGAGCGCCTTAGCGATTTGATTGAATCCCGTAAACCTCAGAATGGTGGTGACCCTGCAACTTCCTATGTTGCAAAGCTGTTTGCAAAGGGTGATGATGCCATTTTAAAGAAAGTTGGTGAAGAGGCAACGGAGGTTGTACTTGCCGCAAAAGATGCGCGCGTTAGTGGTGACGCCGCTGATCTGATTTACGAGTGTGCCGATTTGTGGTTTCATTCGCTTGTCATGTTGGCGAACTATAATGTTCGTCCACAGCAGGTACTGGATGAACTGGCTCGGCGTGAGGGGCTATCAGGTCTGGTCGAAAAAGCATCACGTAGCGATAACTGATAAATTCCACTACTGAATCTGGAAATAAATTGGATAACTGTATTTTTTGCAAAATTGCAGCGGGACAAATTCCGGCAACTATCGTACATGAAGATGAAGACCTCATCGCTTTTAATGATATTCATCCCGCCGCACCTGTTCATATGCTGATCATTCCGCGTAAGCATTTTGATACTTTATCCGCAGTTGGTGCAGAGCATGGCGAACTTCTGGGCAGAATGCTTGCACTTGCATCGAGGCTGGCGGAGAAAGCAGGATGTGCGCCCGTCTTGCAACCTGATGGAAAATTGACGGGTGGGTACAAAACGTTGGTTAATACCGGTCCGGATGGTGGACAGGAAGTGTATCATCTGCATATGCACGTCATTGGTGGCCCAAAACCCTGGCGTTGATTAACTGAAATTATTAGGGGAATCTGATTCCCCGGGAGTTTGAAATGGGTTCTTTTAGTATCTGGCACTGGCTTATCGTGCTGGTTGTTGTGGTCTTGGTATTTGGCACTAAAAAACTGGCTAATGTCGGATCTGATCTTGGTAAGGCAGTTAAAGGTTTTAAAGATGGTGTGAACGGAGCTGATAGTTCTGCTCCGCAACAGGTGCAAAATCAGACTGTTGAAAACAAAGAGAAAAGCTGATCGTGATTGTTCGCTTTTTGACCGGGATAAGAAATGATTGATCTCGGTATTAGTAAGCTTGCACTCATCGGTGTAGTTGCACTGGTAGTGATTGGGCCTGAGAAACTGCCGAAGGTTGCTCGTATGGCTGGAACTCTGTTCGGCAGAGCACAGCGTTACATCAATGATGTCAAAGCGGAAGTCAGCAGAGAAATTGAGCTTGAGTCTTTGCGTAAGATGCAGGATGAGGTCCAGCAAGCTGCACAGAATGTAAATCAGTCAATCAATCAGGGTTGGCAGGATGTGTCGAATGATGTGGGATCCGTATTCTCGGATGCGCCATCTGTCAATACGCCTGCGCCGTCCACGGAATTCGTTGCAGACCAGACGTCCTTTATTCGCAAGCGGGAAACGTTTCGCCGTAAAAAACTGACACGCACATCAGCGTTACCGCAATGGTATAAAAACCGTCAGCAAACCCGGCAGCACGTAATCTCAGGCTCCGCAAGGATGGCAAAATTTCGCGCGAACGGACGGCGTCCTGTCAGCTTTTTCTGAGAATAATTCATGAATGATAGTAACGGCGGGGCAGCTGAAGAGAGCTTCATTTCCCATTTGATTGAACTGCGGGATCGAATTGTAAAAGCTGTATACGGGCTTGGACTGGTTTGCCTGATTCTGATGGTTTGGCCGGGGCCCGCAACAATTTATGATTTTCTAGCGCAGCCTATGCTGGAGTCATTGCCCGCCGGTTCGCAAATGATTGCAACGGGTGTTATTTCCCCGTTCCTTGTTCCGATGAAGGTGACTTTGCTGGCAGCCTTTGTTATTGCTCTGCCCTGGGTGCTGTATCAGGTCTGGGCATTTATTGCTCCCGGCCTTTACGCGCATGAGAAACGTTTGATTGCCCCGTTGGTGATCTCATCGACACTTCTTTTCGTTGCGGGCGTCGCTTTTTGCTATTTCCTGGTTTTTGGACGGGTTTTTCATTTCATCAATGAGTTTGCTCCGCAGTCAATTCATGTTGCTCCTGATATCGAAAACTATCTGGATTTCATCATGTCTATGTGTCTCGCGTTCGGTGTGACGTTTGAGGTACCAGTCGTTGTTGTAGTCCTGGTGCGAATGGGAATTGTTCCTCTGGATAAACTCAAGGCAATCCGCCCGTACGTGATTGTTGGTGCATTTGTTGTCGCTGCAGTCGTTACTCCGCCGGACGTCGTAAGTCAGTTTTCGCTGGCTTTACCGATGTGGGTATTATATGAACTCGGATTGTTGGTTGCACCGATGTTTGCCCGGGTAACAAAAGTACCTGAGTCAGAAGAATCTGTATAGTCTAGCGGGAGCGATTGTTCCTAAGTGAACTTGCATGTGCGTTGGTGTGAGCTCCTAAGCCATTGAATTAACGGTTGTGCACATCGGAACGCAGTCAGAAGTCGGTCAACCACTTCAGGTGCAGTCATGCCCACATATTGTATTTCATTAACAGCAATAAAATTTTTGTACTTTAGCCATTCGCCCATGCTGTGATCTGCTGGATAAGTTCTCGGCACTTTCACTAATTGTCCTTCAGAAAGCATTTCAGGAAAATGTGAGCGAAACTCTGCTTTATTGATTGCCATCAGAAAACCATCTCCATCAGATATCAACTGATCCCGTATTTGCTTAAGGCGGTGTGTTGGTGGCATATATTCTCCAACGGCAAAGAGCAAAATTCCTTGTGCATTAAACTGAAAATAATAAGCTGGTCCGCCACCTTCCGATGGTTTTTTCCGCCCGTCCGGTACAACAGAGGCAGAAAAAGTAGTTTTATAGGGGGATTTATCGTGACTAAATCGAATGTCGCGGTTAATCCTGAATATCGCTTTTGCCGGGTTTGTATTTGCGATAGCCGGGTCAATATGCTTTAACCAGTCAATCAGTGCTGACGTAAGTTCGAGAAACTCTTTACGTAAAATGTCATACCTCGGCTTATTCATTGCCATCCAGGCACGCTGATTATTTTCGCTGAGTTCCGATAGAAAGGCTCGCAGGTCAGGCAAGTGCATGTTTAGTCATCTTTTTTAAATTGTGGGCGCTTGCCGATTACGACATGCAACAGTATTTCGTTGTTGTTGCGCAGAATCTTAATCTTAGCGTTGCTGCCAGGCTTTAATTGCGAAACCAGATTCAGCATATCATTTGTACTGCGAACGGGTTTCCCCTCTACATCGATCAGAATGTCGATAGGTTTGATGCCCGCGCGGAAGGCAGGACCATCGCGCACAACGCCAGCGATAATCGCACCTGAAGCCATTTTCAAACCCAGACTGTCCGCAAGCTCTGGAGTGATTTCCTGTAATTCGACACCTATCCATCCACGCACGACCTGACCCTGGCTGATGATGGACTCCATTACCTGGCGTGCACTGGCAATCGGTATAGCGAATCCAATTCCAACTGAGCCGCCATTTTGCGAGTAAATGGCAGTATTGATACCGAGCAAGTTGCCGTTAACATCAATCAGAGCACCACCAGAGTTGCCGGGATTAACTGCTGCGTCTGTCTGAATAAAACTCTGAAACCCGTTGTCTCCCAGATTCGTTCGGCCCACCGCGGAAACAATTCCCATCGTTACCGTCTGACCAACACCGTAGGGATTTCCAATGGCTAGGACAACATCTCCAACCTGTGCCTGATCTGAATTCCCGAGTGTCGCTACTGGCAAATTTCCCAGGTCAATTTTAATGACGGCAAGGTCTGTTTCCGGATCGGTTCCTATGATTTTTGCACTAGCTTTGCGTCCGTCGGTAAGGGCGACTTCGATTTCATCTGCTGATTCAACGACGTGATTGTTTGTCAGAATATATCCGGAGGTACTGACAATCACGCCAGATCCCAAACTGGACTGTCGCTCTTCACGCTGAGGTTGTTCTCCGAAGAAGCGCTTAAGAAAAGGATCGTTCATCCACGGATTATGTTGCCGCTTCACCTCTTTGGATGTGTATATGTTTACGACAGAGGGCATGGCTTTACCTGCTGCGTCCCGGTAGGAGGCTGTGCCTGGTGAATTACTCGAGGGGGCGCTGCGAATCCCGTTCAAACCCTGTTGGATGGATGGGAAGCTATTTCCGCTATGATGCAGCCATTCAGGTTTGAGTGTCGCTACAATAAACCAGAGTGCAAGGGCAACAGTAACTGTTTGTGCAAACAATAACCAAAGTCGTTTCATCAGAATATATGAAAGAAAAAGAAATTCACCGCAATGAGCTCATCCGCTTTCTTGATAACGAGCTGCAGGTAAGCCGATTTCGCGATTATTGCCCAAATGGACTGCAGGTGGAAGGGAAACCGGTCATTCGCCGTGTAATAACGGGAGTAACTGCCTGCCAGGCGTTGATTGATGCCGCCATTGCGCGAAAAGCAGATACAGTTCTTGTGCATCATGGATATTTCTGGCGTGGTGAAGACATGCGTATCACTGGGCAAAAGTATAAGCGTATTTCCGCACTGATTCAGCATCAGATAAACTTATTTGCTTACCATTTACCTTTGGATGCACATCCGGAAATCGGAAATAACTCCCAACTCGGGAAATTACTTGGCTTGAAGCCAGACGGAAATTTCGGTGATGAAAATCTTGGATGGACGGGTAGCTGGGACCCCGAAAAAATTCCGGATACGGGGGCGGTTGTAAAACTCCTGCGGGAAAAATTACACCGAGAGCCCTTGGTAATTGGTGACCTTACAAGGTCACCGGGTAAAGTCGCGTGGTGTACCGGGGCAGCACACAATTATCTGGAGCAAGCTATTCAGGCTGGGGTTGATACTTATATCAGTGGTGAAATTTCTGAACCGATTGTTCATATCGCTAGGGAGTCAGGCGTAACCTATATAGCAGCAGGTCATCATGCAACCGAGCGATACGGTGTTATGGCGCTGGGTAATCTTTTGCAGGAAAAATTTGGACTGGAGTGTGAGTTTATAGATGTTGATAATCCGGTTTGATGACCTGCAATACAAAAAGGCTGCTGATGTGAAGCGTCAGCAGCCTTTTTTCGTTATTTCTTCAATGAGTCACGAATTTCACGAAGCAAAACAATATCTTCCGGCGTGACTGCCGGTGCAGGCTCTGCTTGCGGTTCTTCTTTTTTCATTTTATTGAAAAGGCGAACCATTTGGAAAATGACAAAAGCCATAATCAGAAAATTAAGACTGATGGTAACAAAGTTACCGTATGCAATGACGCCTCCCAGTTTTTTTGCCTCGGTCAAGGCCAGTGTTGTGCTTTGCCCGTTCAGTGGAATGTAGTAGTTACTGAAATCTAATCCGCCACCTAAAATGCGGGTTAGCAATGGCATAACTATGTCACCGACCAGAGACTCTACAATTTTATTAAATGCGGCACCGATAATTACACCGACCGCAAGATCAATTACGTTCCCTTTGCTGACGAAAGTTTTGAATTCCTGCAACATACTCATAATAAAAAGCTCCCTGTTTGATTGGTTTTATGTCAGTATATTTTTTGACTACAGTATTCTAATAGTAGATTTTTAAAGCGGTGTTCTGATCTTTGTCAAAGAACGTTTCCGGGTTTCTGAATAACCACAAAAATCATTGCTTTGCTTCGAAAAATATCAAAAAAACGTGAAAAAGATCTGAAAATCGCTTAACTTCATTTTTTGCAGATCTTTTGCTTTGAAAGCATATTTCGGTACTTTATAATCCAGCGTTACTTGAAGTTAGCTTAGGCTTTATCGGGTTTGATATTACAGATTGGGGTTGGTATGAGTGACGAGAAACAGGTCGATTCTGGCCGTCGTGGATTGCTCGTCGCCACTTGCGCAGCAGGTGGCGTAGCGGGTTTGGCAACGGCAGGGGCATTTGTGAGTACATTCCAGCCATCAGAGCGCGCAAAAGCGGCGGGTGCTCCGGTGGAGGTGGATATTTCCACACTGAAGTCCGGCGAAATGACAACGGTGGAGTGGCGTGGTAAACCAGTCTGGATTCTGAAAAGGACTCCGGAGATGATGGCAAGTCTGCCTAAAACAGATGACAAAGTTGCTGACCCCTTGTCCGCAAAACCATACACAATGGATTTGCCAGAATATTGTGAAAAACAATCACGTTCCCGTAAAGAACACCCAGAAATTCTGATCACAGTCGGTATCTGCTCTCATCTCGGCTGCTCTCCGAGTTCTAAATTCCAGGCTGGTGCTCAGCCTTCTTTGCCTGATGATTGGCAAGGTGGATTTTTGTGTCCTTGCCATGGCTCGACATTTGACCTGGCTGGTCGTGTTTTTAAAAACAAACCGGCTCCGCAAAATCTGGATGTGCCAAGACATATGTTCCTGTCTGACACCAAAATCCTGATCGGTAAAGATGAAAAAGGCGAGGCGTAATCATGGCATTTGTTGAGAAAAAACTTCCGGACGATGCATCCGCAGCCGCGAAAGCACTGAACTGGGTAGATTCCCGCTTTCCACTGACACAATTGTGGAATGATCAGTGGGGTAAATACTACGCACCGAAGAATTTCAATTTCTGGTATATCTTCGGCTCGCTGGCAATGCTGGTGCTGATGATACAAATCGTGACAGGCATTTTCCTAGTGATGCACTACAAGCCAGATGCGAGCCTTGCATTCTTTTCCGTCGAAACAACCATCATGCGCGATGTGCCGTGGGGCTGGTTAGTCCGCTACATGCATTCCACAGGTGCTTCTGCATTCTTCATCGTTGTGTATCTGCATATGGCTCGTGCACTGATGTACGGTTCATACCGCAAGCCACGTGAACTGATCTGGTTGTTTGGCTTTGCGATTTTCCTGTGCCTGATGGCGGAGGCGTTCTTCGGTTACCTGCTGCCTTGGGGTCAGATGTCTTACTGGGGTGCACAGGTTATTGTTAATCTGTTTGGCGCAATTCCGTTTATCGGCCCTGACCTGTCTTTATGGATCCGTGGTGATTACGTTGTGTCTGATGCAACGTTGAACCGCTTCTTCTCTTTCCATGTGATTGCAATTCCACTGGTTTTACTCGGGTTGGTCGCTGCTCACTTGATTGCGTTGCACGAAGTTGGTTCTAATAATCCGGACGGTGTTGAAATTAAAGATAACATCGGCGAAGACGGCCACCCTGTCGATGGTATTCCTTCGCACCCGTACTACTCGACAAAAGACATTTTCGGCGCAACAGTATTCTTAACGCTGTTCAGTGCTGTGGTTTTCTTTGCTCCGGAAATGGGGGGGTTCTTCCTTGAGTACAACAACTTCATTCCAGCTGACTCTCTGAAAACGCCACCGCACATTGCGCCAACCTGGTACTTCACGCCTTTCTACTCGATTTTGCGTGCCACAACATCGGAATTCCTGTTTGTTGTTCAGGGTGGACTCGCCGCGTATGTTGCATTTATCTTTGTGAAGTCTAGTCTTGCAAAAACAATTAAGACAGCGATAGCTGGTATTGCACTGGTGGCTATTGCCGGCATGATGCCTGGTGCGCTTGATGCAAAATTCTGGGGTGTTGTATTGTTCGGTGGTTCAGTCGTTATTCTGGCTTTCCTGCCATGGCTTGATCACTCTCCTGCCAAGTCAATTCGCTATCGTCCGAGCTGGCACAAACTGGTGTACATCGTTTTCGCAATTGCATTCGTGATTTTGGGTTACCTCGGTGTGCAAGCACCGTCTCCCACTGGTGAGCGTATTTCTCAGGTGTGTGCAGTGATTTATTACGGCTTCTTCCTCTTGATGCCATGGTGGAGTACAGCCGGTACATTTAAGCCCGTACCAAAACGCGTGACTTTTACACCGCACTGAGTCTGAACGAGCGAGGAATAATTGTATGAAATTACTGAAGAAAATACTGGCAGTTGCGGCGATTGTACCGGCAATTGCAATGGCGAGCGGCGGCACCCATCCATTGGATAAAGCGCCTGATCGTTCAACGGATCTGGCAGCATTGCAAAATGGTGCAAAGCTTTTCGTAAACTACTGCCTTAATTGCCATTCCGCTCAAGCGATGCGCTATAACCGGTTGCGCGAGATCGGCCTGACAGAAGATCAGATCAAAACCAATTTGTTGTTCACTGGTGAAAAAGTCGGTGACCTGATGAAGAACACCATGTCTGCGAAAGACGCAAAAGCCTGGTTTGGCGCTGTTCCTCCGGATTTGTCGGTGATTGCACGTTCCAAAGCTTCTGATGCAGGTTCTGGAGCAGACTGGCTTTACACGTATCTGCGCACTTACTACAAAGATGATTCCCGTCCGACTGGTTGGAATAATCTGGTTTTCCCGAACGTAGGTATGCCTCACGTATTATGGGAATTGCAAGGTGTGCGTGAAGCGAAATTTAAGGAAGTCAAAGATCCGCATGACACATCCAAGGTATTGCATCAGTTTGATCGCTTCGAAACGGTTTCTCCGGGTAAGCTGAATGCTGAAGAATATGACAAAGCAGTTGGTGATTTAGTGTCATATTTGCAATGGATGGGTGAGCCAGCGCAAAATACCCGCAAACGTTTAGGTGTTGTGGTCTTGATTTTTATGGCGGTTTTAGCGACACTTGCCTGGCGTTTGAATGCCTCTTACTGGAAAGAGGTCAAATAAGTGCAATAATTGCCGGAATCTGAGTCCGTCGGTTCCGGCGTCTGCTATCGTCAGCCCGCTTTTTATACGTAGTAAGCGGGTGATTTATCACCAAGGGTGAGGCGCTTTCGTGTCTCGCCCTGATCGTTTTTGAAGGAACTGCTACGATGATGGTTCTCTACTCGGGTACAACCTGCCCATTCTCCCAGCGCTGCCGACTGGTATTGTTTGAAAAAGGCATGGATTTCGAAATCCGTGATGTGGATCTGTTTAATAAACCGGAAGATATCTCGACCATGAATCCGTATGGTCAGGTGCCGATTCTGGTTGAGCGTGATCTGGTTTTGTACGAATCGAATATCATCAATGAATACATTGATGAGCGTTTTCCGCATCCGCAACTGATGCCTGCGGATCCGCTGCAGCGTGCACGTGCGCGTCTGATGCTGTTCAATTTCGAAAAAGAATTGTTTATCCACGTACATACGCTGGAAAACGATAAAGGCCCGAACGCTGTGAAGGCACAAGAGAAAGCGCGTCTGGAAATTCGTGACCGGCTGACTCAGCTCGCACCATTGTTTGTGAAAAATAAATATATGCTGGGCGACGAGTTTTCTATGCTGGACGTTGCCGTAGCACCTTTGCTGTGGCGTCTGGATCATTACGGTATCGAATTGTCCAAAACCGCTGCGCCGATCATGAAGTACGCAGAGCGTATTTTCTCGCGTCCGGCTTACATTGAGGCACTGACACCATCTGAGAAAGTCATGCGTCGCTGATTTGTTCTGAGCGTATCGTACAAGGCTGACCCCTGAACCGGTCAGCCTTGTTGTTTTTGTGCGGTACAGCTATGCTGCACCCTTGAACTGGAATTTTTTAGGCCGATAACATGCAGGAAACTTCTACCAAGCCCTATTTCATGCGGGCGATTTATGAATGGTGTACTGATAACGGATACACGCCGTATCTGGCAGTGAAAGTCACTGCTGGTGTCAGAGTACCGATGGAATTTGTGCGGAATGGGGAAATTGTCCTGAACATCAGTTTCGGGGCGACCAGCAGCCTGAAGATGGATAATGATCAGGTCAGTTTTAAGGCACGTTTCGGTGGTATTTCACGTGACATCTGCATTCCGGTCGGAAATGTCATTGCGATTTACGCTAGTGAAAATGGTCAGGGTATGGCGTTTGAGGTTAGTCTGAACGAAAATGCTGAGCAGACGGATACTGCTGTATCTGATGCTGTTGAGCCGCCAGCTGTCCTCGGTCTGGTTCCGGAGCAAGGCGCTGAGGCTGAAGATAAATCTGCCGCAGAAGAAATTTCACAAAAAAAACCGGAAAGGCCTTCCCTTAAGATCGTGAAGTAGCTATAATGTGGGTCTTCAGCGATACTGAAATTCAGAAAACGCTGTAAAGTTTACGCCGGCTTAGCTCATTTGGTAGAGCAGTTGACTTGTAATCATCAGGTGGCCAGTTCGATTCCGGCAGCCGGCACCAATAAAAACCCGTTGTTAGCAATAACAACGGGTTTTTTCTTTTTCGCGTTCTATTCACGCATCTCCTGGATTGTTTCGAACGGGACACAAAGTCTGCTGTTGCCACAGGAACCAAATTCTAAGCATCTGTGTCTGAACTGCCGAAGCGCAGAATTTACAGAATGCGCTCACACTTCCAACGATCAGAAAAATACGGAAAGAGAGACATGAATTCCTTATTAAAACATTGTGCAGCCGGCATGCTGATTACCATGCCTTTATTTGCCGGAGCAGCGGACGATGGTCGTCTGACCCTCGAAATGCTGTATCACCCAGAGCAGAAAATTGATACCAAGCTCAAGCCATTATCGCGCCTGAGCTGGGATGCGCAGAATCGTCTGATTGAATCCGCTATGAAGGATGGTGCGCTCCAGCAATCGGTGGTGGATTTGCAAAGCTGGCAAAAGACGGCGCTCGGAAAAGAAAATCCGGTGACGGCTATACTGCGCAAGGCAGGTATCGAGGAGAAGCAAGTCAGCGCGATTGCCGATAAGCTGGGCGCTGAGATTCGTCCGGGTGTTGATGCGTATTTATTTACATATAAAAATGATCTTTGGTTACTGGATCTGAAAGCCGGCATTTCCCGTGAGCTGACCCACACACCGGATCAGGCTGAAGATGAAGCGATTCTTTCTCCGGATGCGAAATCGGTTGCCTATTTGAAAGGCAATGATATTTATCTGACGGATATTGCAACTGCTAAGGAAACCCGTCTTACCCATGATGGCAGCGAGACCAACTTTAACGGACGCCTGGACTGGGTTTATATGGAGGAGGTCTATGGTCGCGGTAAGCTGCGCGCATTCTGGTGGGCACCGGACTCCAGTAAACTGGCATTCCTGAATTTTGATGAAAGCAAAGTGCCGGTGTATACGCTGGCGGGTGAGCATGCGCAACCAGTGCGCACTGAACGCACACGCTATCCTAAAGCCGGTGATCCGAATCCGGTGGTCAGACTGGGTATTCTGGATAAAAACGGAAAGCTGAGCTGGACAGAAAATCCGTATCCTGATCAGGAAACGCTGATCGTGCAGGTGGGCTGGACGCCGGACGGCAAATTATTGTCATCCTGGCAGAATCGCGTGCAAACCTGGCTTGATTTGCGTATGTACGACGCAGATCTGAAGAAAAGCAAAGTCATGGTCCGGGAAACGTCTCCAGCCTGGACTGAGCGTCTGCCTTTCCCTGTTTTCCTGAAAGATGGTGGTTTCCTTTGGGAATCCGACCGGACAGGTCACAGACATATCTATCGCTATCGTTCTGATTATCAACTGATCGGATCGGTGACAAAAGGTGACTGGGACGTGCGCGAACTGCACGGAGTAAATGAAAAGGCCGGTGAGATTTATTTCACTGCCAATGAGAGAAACCCGATTGGTAATGATTTATTTTCAGTGTCTTTGAACGATGGTGCTATGCGTCGTCTGACGCAGGAAAAAGGATCGCACCAGATTCGCTGGAGCAGCGACTTTAGTCACTACATTGATAGCTGGAGTAGTCTGCAGCATCCACCTAAGCAAGGCGTTTTCAATGCGCAAGGGCAGTTGTTGAAACTGACGGATGAAACGCCGGTACCAGAGGCTGTTCAGTCGCTGAAGCTGGCAAAAGTCAGCCAGCAGCAGGTTAAAGCCCGTGACGGCTTCCTGCTGGAAAGTCTGTTATACCTGCCGCCAGATTTTGATCCTAAGCGTAAATATCCTGTGTATCAGCATTTGTACGCCGGACCGATGGCTCCACAAGTGAACGATCGCTGGAGCAATGATTTGTACCCGCATTTCCTTGCGCAGCAGGGGTACATTGTCTGGGTGCTGGATAACCGCAGCGCCAGTAATAAGGGTGCGTCCAGTGCCTGGGGTATCCACCGTAATCTTGGTAGTACCGAGCTGCAGGACCAGCTTGATGGCCTGGAGTGGCTGCGTACGAAAGGGTGGGCAGATATGGACAGAATCGCTCTGAACGGCTGGAGTTATGGCGGCTATTTTACATCCTACGCGATGACCCACAGCAAAGCATGGAAAATCGGCTTTGTCGGCGCTCCGGTGACTGACTGGCATCTGTATGACAGCATTTATACCGAACGCTATATGGGTCTGCCTTCGGAAAATAAAGAAGGGTATGAACGCAGCAGCGTGATTAAGGCAGCCTCTGCACTGAGCGGAAAAATCATGATTATGCACGGCACCATGGATGACAACGTCCATCCGCAAAATATGGTGATGCTGATCGACGCGCTGATTAAAAATGACAAAGAGTACAGTTTGCAACTGTATCCCGGTATGGGGCACGGACCGCGCGGTGCCTGGGAAATCTGGTCGCTGCAGAAAGCAAAATGGAAATTTTTGAAGGAAAATCTTTAAGCGATCTACCTGTACTGGCAATATGGCAGTTTAGTGAGGGGGCACATAGTGCTCCCTTTTTTATTGTTACAACAGTAATTGGAAAGGCGGCAGATTTCTGATTGAAATTTTTGCCATGTCACATATAGTGATCTGAAGAAAATGACGATCTGACCACAATGACTTCCCACTTACTTTCTGATGATCAGGTTCAGCAAGTGTTTGAGTTACTGGCTGAGCACGTACCACTGGGGATTGTGGTGCTGGATTGTGATTTCCGCTTACTGTTTATCAATCAGCGCCACGCAGAACTGAACCGTTTGCCGCTGGATGCTCAGTTGGGAAAGACTTTACGCGAATATCTTCCCCATGTTGCTGATGCTATCGAACCCAAGCTGCAGTTCGTCGCTGAGTATGCATGTCCGCTAATACATCAGCGCATCAAAGGACGTCATCCGCGTTTTGATGGCGTACTCGTGCACAGACTGGCATCCTATTACCCACTGCTTGATGAACAAGGCAAAACCAGGCTCATTCTTGGTGTGATCCAGGATGCCAGTGTCGATGATTTTGAAGCGACTCTGCGTCAGGAAAGCGAGGAGCGCTTACTCCGGGTGCTGGATAATTTATTTGCATTTGTTGGCGTACTTGAACTGGATGGCACACTGTTACACGCGAACCGTGCGCCGCTCGAGGCGGCAGGCATTCAGCCTGCAGATGTAGAGGGAAAAAAATTCTGGGATTGCTACTGGTGGTCTTATTCCGCAGAAGTGCAGGAACAATTGCGCCAGGCGGTGGCGCGTTGCACCAAAGGAGAAGTCAGCCGTTATGATGTGGCCGTCAGAATGCGTGATGGTATGCTGATGTGGATTGAGTTCATGCTGGCGCCGTTACGTGATGAGTACGGCCGCATTACCCACCTGATTCCGTCCGGAATCGACATCTCTAAACGTCATGAAAGCGAGCAAGCCTTACATCGCTCGGAAGAGCACCTTCGCTCTGTCATTGAATCATCAGATGATGCGATTATTACGAAATCACTGGATGGGCGGGTAACCAGCTGGAATCCGGCAGCTGAACGCTTACTTGGTTACACTGCGGAAGACATGCTGGGGAAACCCATCACCACGATTTTCCCATCAGAGTTGCTTGCAGAAGAAAACGCACTCATGCGAAGAATATCGCAAGGCGAGCGCATTCCGGGATTTGAAACACGCAGAATTCATCGCAGTGGCCATGTGCTGGATGTGTCGGTCACCATTTCTCCGTTGCGTGACAGTCTGGGACAGGTTGTCGGAGCCTGTAAGCTGGCACGTGATGTGTCATACCAGAAGCAGCAAATGCATATGCTTGAGCAAGCGCTGGAAGAAAAAACCACGCTGCTGCATGAAGTTCATCATCGGGTCAAAAATAATTTGCAAATTGTCTCCAGTTTACTGAATTTGCAGGCGCGTAAAGCCAGTCCGGAGGTGGCTGCTGTTCTTGCTGAAAGTCAGGGGCGGATCAAGGCGATGGCGCTGATTCACCAGCTGCTGTATGAGTCGCATCACATGTCGGAAGTGAATCTGAATGATTTTCTTAAGAATCTGATTGCATTATCTGCACCGCTATATGCCACAGAAAAAAAAGGCATACGCCTGCAACTCAATCCTGACAACGATACCGGTATCAGTTTGCATGTGCAGCAAATGATTCCGTGCGGACTGGTCATGAATGAGCTGATTCTGAATGCGATCAAACATGCATTCCCGGCAGGCAGTTCAGGCCTGATTACTGTCAGTGCGCTGCGCAGCGGTAGCCGGATTGTGATCAGTGTGCAGGATGATGGCAAGGGACTACCGGATGGCTTCAACTGGCAGGCTCAGCAGGGGCTGGGTTCTCAGCTGATTCCCATGTTTGTACGACAATTGCACGGACAACTCTCCCATGAAAGCAGTGCTGCTGGCACGCTGGTCAGTGTCATGCTGGCGCAGGAGGGAGGTTTGTCATGATCAGCGAACAAATTCTGGTTATTGAAGACGAGCCGGTAGTAGCACTGGATTTGCAACAAAGCCTGCTTGAGCTGGGACATACAGTCACTGGGATCGGTGCGAGTTTTGAGGAAGCAATGCAACTGGTGGCGCACACACAGCCCAGTATGGTGTTCATGGATATTCATATTGACGGCGACCGTGACGGTATTGAAACCTGTCGTGAAATTTATCAACGCTGGAAATTACCGGTGATCTTTCTGACTGCGTATGCTGATGATGAAACCGTTGAACGGGCGGCAGGCACTCGTCCTTTCGGTTATGTAATGAAGCCGTTTGAAAACAAAGAATTGCAGGCAGTTATTCAGGTTGCACGTTCGCGGCATGATGCAGAAGTCAGTTTATCCCGCTCTGAGCAGCGTCTCGCAGTTGCACTGGAAGCGGCCGAAATGGGGAGTTGGGAATGGGATGCCGGGCCTGATCAGGTGCAGGGTGATGCACGTTTTCATCAGTTACTCGGACTAAGTCTGCGACCGGTACAAGCCGGCTTGCAGGAACTCATTCGCAGAGTGCATCCGGATGATCAGATACAAGTGCAGGACTTGTTCCGGCAGTCCGGTTATTTTCACCATCAGTTCCGTGTGCAGCGACGTCATCATGAATTTGGCTGGCTGGAAATTTATGGGAAACTGCAGCGAAATGCACTGGGGCAAGAGCTGGTCATTGGTGCATTACGGGATATCACGCTGCGTAAAACGATGGAGGAAAACCTGCGGCAGGCCAGTGTTGTGTTCAGCACTGCTGCCGAAGGCATGCTGATTCTCAGTGCAACAGGGCATATTCTGAATGCTAATCCAGCCTTCAGCAGTATGACCGGATTCAGTCTGGGGGATGTGATCGGTCGCCAGCCGCAGGATTTTTTAATGGTCAGGCGCGAAGCAGATCCAACCTATGCGCAAATTGCGGCCAGTCCCGAAGGATACTGGACTTGTGAAACTTGTTGCCGCCGTAAGGATGGCAGTCTGATGGCGACCTTGCAGCATGTGTGTGCTGTCAGAAGTGATGCAGGAACAGCGGAGCAGTTTGTTTTGTCAATTTCAGATATCAGCTTTATCCGGGAAGCAGAACGTCAGCTTGAGCATCTGGCATTTCATGATCCCTTAACCGGTTTGGGGAATCGCTATTTGCTGGATCAGCGGCTGATGCAGGAATTGAGTTTGGCGAATGGCCAGCAGGCTTGCCTCGCGATTCTGTTCATTGACCTGGATGGATTTAAGGCGATTAATGACTCGATGGGACACCATGTCGGCGATAAGCTGATTCAGGAAGTTGCCCGGCGTATTCAGTCGCAAATCCGCCGTCACGATGAAGCGATCCGCCTGGGTGGTGATGAGTTTGTCGTTATTTTGCCGAATCTGACGGGACAGCAGGATGGCAGGCTGGTGGCAGAAAAAATGCTCAGACAAATTGCAGAGCCGATGCAGATTGATGAGCATGCATTGCGGGTCAGTGCCAGTATCGGTATCGCCAGTTATCCACGGGATGGCCTTGACCTGAATACGCTGCTCAGTGCTGCCGACAGTGCTATGTATGCTGCCAAACATCAGGGTAAAGGCCGGGCTTGCGAATATGCTGTTGAAATGACGGACTATGTCAGGACGCGTTTACAGACCGAGCAAAGTCTGTATCACGCGCTGGAACGGCAGGAATTGCAGCTGTACTATCAGCCGGTCATGCACCTGAATACCGGTGGTCTCGCGGGCTTCGAAGCCTTATTGCGCTGGCAGCATCCGGTATCCGGTTTGTTATCGCCGGATCAGTTTATTCCGGTTGCTGAGGAAAGCGGGCTGATTGAGCCGATTGGTACATGGGTACTGGAACAGGCATTGCAGCAAATTCAGATCTGGCAGCAAATGACACAACGTCCATTATTCATGGCAGTCAATGTGTCACCACGACAGTTTGTGCATGCAGATTTCGGGGCGATTGTGCAGCAGGCACTGCAACGCTATCAATTGTCCGGTGAGTCACTGGAAATTGAAATTACCGAATCCATACTGCAGGATTTTCAGCGCAGCAAACGGATTGTCGAAACACTGCGCACACTTGGCTGTACAGTGGCAATTGATGATTTCGGAACCGGATATTCGTCCGTGTCCTTGCTGCGGCATTTACCGGTATCCCGGATCAAGATTGACCGTTCGTTTGTCAGTGCTTTGCCGGGCAGAGCGCAGGATACCGGGCTGGTATCTGCAATGCTGGGAATGGCGCACAGTCTTGGACTGGAAGTGACTGCCGAAGGCATAGAAACTGCAGAACAGGCTGCAATTCTGGCGGGTATGGCGAATATGGCGGCGCAGGGATATTACTTTGAACGGCCACAGCCTGCGGAATTTTTTACCGTTGGCTGGTTAAGCCGGCATTCAGCTGCGTGAATTATCAGTGCCGTGCATGCCTTGCCAGCGCGGTGTCAGCTGATGCGGAATACTGAACAAATCCAGAACACGACCCGTCGTGTGGTCGATCATTTCATCGATACTGGCTGGCCGGTGGTAAAAGCCGGGCAGTGGCGGGAAAATAATGCCCCCCATTTCCGTGACGGCTGTCATATTGCGCAGATGCGCAAGATTGAACGGGGTTTCGCGCACCATCAGCACCAGACGGCGGCGCTCTTTCAGTACCACGTCAGCTGCGCGACTGATCAGATTGTCAGCCATGCCGTGCGCCACAGAGGCGAGGGTTTTCATCGAGCACGGCGCAATCACCATGCCATGTGATAAAAACGAACCGCTGGCGATGCTGGCGCCGATATCGCGCACCGGATGCACAACATCGGCAAAAGCTTCCACATCTTTGCGGCGCAGGCCGGTTTCCTGATGGATATTCAGAACACCGGCTTCCGAAATCAGCAAATGGGTTTCGACCTGCGGATTCTGCTGCAAGACCTGCAGCAGGCGCAAACCGTACACCGCGCCGGAGGCACCGGTGATCGCGACGATCAGACGTTGTGGTTCCGTTGCGGTGTGCTGCATTTTCAGTCTTTCAGCAAAGTCTGCAGTTCGCCGTTTTCAAACATTTCACCCATGATGTCAGAGCCGCCGATGAATTCACCTTTGACGTACAGCTGAGGAATGGTTGGCCAGCTGGAGTAATCTTTGATGCCCTGACGGACTTCTGCATCTTCCAGCACATTCACGGTCACCAGATTCTGCACGCCGCAGGCTTTCAGAATCTGTACGGCACGGCCGGAAAAGCCGCATTGCGGAAACTGTGCAGTGCCTTTCATAAACAGCACGACAGGGTTTTGGGTAACGGTTTCTTTAATCCAGTTTTGTACGTCGCTCATGACACATCCTTCAACACGAAAATAACTTTCATTATCCCAGATTTTCAGCGGGCATGTATTGACCCCGGATAGGGTTTGCCGGATGTGCAGCTTTCACTGTTTGCGCCTGCTTTGTTTTCCCGCAGGGAAGTCGTATCAATCCGCATTGGTAAACGGCGGGAATGGTGCTAGAGTCAGAAAGTTCGTATCAGGAAAGTCATCATCATCCGGCAAACCGCCGGTCAGAGCGCCGCACCCACGATCACAATAAAGCAGACAGACCGGTACTGCATATCAAGCCGGCGTACTGCGGCTGCGCTCTTTGCAAGGAGACAAGGATGTCAGGAATGATTCCGGGCGCGGCGGCAGCAATGCCGTCCGGCGCCGCTGTTTTGCCGGGACTGAGCGTGGCGCAAGCCTGTCAGTGGCCGGTGGTTCCCGCACCGGATACGCTGATTGATTCAGCGCACCGGCGTTCTGCTGCCTACGGCCTGCGTCCCGACAGTGTGGCCGATTACACGCCCTTAAGCCGCGGCGAACTGGCAATCCTGCTGGAGCGGAATCATGCGCTGTACCGCCATGCGACGCCGGTTATGGAGTCGCTGTATGAGCAGATTATTCACACCCATCACATGGTGGTACTGACCGATGCCAGCGGTGCAATTCTGCATACCATCGGCGACGCTGACTTTATGGAAAAAGCTGACCGGGTTGCACTCAGCCCCGGTGTCGCATGGTCAGAGCAAAGCAAAGGCACGAATGCGATTGGTACTGCAATCGCCGAACAGTCCGCCACGGTGATTCATGCCGGGCAGCATTATCTGTCCGCTAACCACTTTCTGACCTGTTCCGCTGCACCGATTTTCGATGCCGGTGGCAAGCTGCTTGGTGTGCTGGACGTGACCGGTGACCAGCATCATTTTCACCGCCATACGCTGGGACTGGTGCGGATGTCGGCGCAAATGATAGAAAACCAGTTGTTCACCAGCAGTTATCAGGATGCCGTGTTACTGCATGTGCACAGCCGCCCGGAATTTATCGGTACGCTGATGGAGGGTTTGATTTGCTTCCGTCCTGATGGCCGTTTTCTGGCCGCCAGCCGCAGTGGTCTGTTTCAGACCGGCATGTCGATGGCAGCCTTGCAAATGCATAGCTTCCAGTCTTTGTTCGGTATCAGCATTGCGCAACTGATGGATCAACTGCGCAGGGCCGATGGCGGATTGCTGGCGCTGAATCTGTTCAATGGCATCCGTATGCATGTCCGTGCCAGCGATGGCGGACGTTCGCGTCAGATGATCAGTCATGCTGCCGATCGGCTTACACTCAGAGAAACGCCGCAATCGCCGCTGCAGCCCGCTTCTGCCGGACAAAGCCTGGCCGCGCTGGCAACCGGTGATGCTCAGATTGATGCCGTGATCAGCAAGCTCAGCAAAGTGGCAGGCAAGGGAATTCCTGTCTTGCTGACCGGTGAAACCGGCACCGGCAAAGAGCGGTTTGCCCGTGCAATTCATCAGGCTTCGCCACGCCACCGGCAAGCCTTTGTTGCGCTGAATTGCGCAGCGATTCCGGAAAGCCTGATTGAAGCGGAGTTATTCGGCTATGAAGAAGGGGCGTTCACCGGTGCGCGCAAAAAAGGCCAGAAAGGCAAAATTCTGCAGGCGCACGGCGGCACCTTGTTTCTGGATGAAATCGGCGATATGCCGCTGAATCTGCAGGCCCGTTTGCTGCGCGTGCTGCAGGAACGCGCTGTGTTGCCGGTCGGGGCAGTCAGCACGATTCCGGTGAATATTGAAGTGATCTGCGCGACCCATCAGCCCTTGCGGCAAATGATTGCGGATAAATTATTCCGTGAAGACTTGTATTACCGCCTGAACGGCATGGTGGTGCGCTTGCCTGCCTTGCGCGAACGGACGGATCTGGCCGTGGTGGTGCAACGCATGCTGGCAGAGCTGGACGCCCAGCGTATATGGGAAATCAGCGAGGCGGTGATGGATGAATTCCGCCGTCATCCGTGGCCGGGCAATCTGCGTCAGTTACACAGTTTATTGCGTACCGCGATGCTGATGGCAGACGACAGCAGCCGGATCGAAATCCAGCATTTGCCGGACGACTTCTGGGAATCTTTGCCCGCAGCACAGACACACACGGTAGCCGCAGCAGAAATGGGGACGGCGTCTGCAGCATCGGCAGTAACGCAGGCAACGACGGTCGCTGCAGCAGAACGCCGGCTGATCCGCGATACGCTGGCTGCCTGCGACGGCAACGTATCAGCAGCAGCGCGACAACTCGGCATTTCGCGCAATACCTTGTACCGCAAGCTGTCGGCTGAAAGCGACTGAGCGTATCTGCTGCATTCAGCGCGCAGCGTGAGTAGCGGAGGCGGCTGTGGTGATGGCAGCCAGTGCCGCCAGTTCGGTATCGCTGAACAGGCGCGAATGAGTCACGAAACGTTTGCCGGTGCCGCTATCCAGCGAAAACATGCCGCCGCGACCATCGGCAATATCCAGCACGATCTGGCAGTTTTGCCAGTAACTGAACAATTCCGGCGTCATATACAACGGCGTTTCGCCCGCAAAGCCGACACAGATATCGGCGTCACCGGTCAGAAAATCACCCTGCGCATAACACATCGGTGTGCTGCCATCGCAGCAGCCACCGGACTGAAATAAAAGTAGCCTGCCGTAGCGGACTTCCAGCTGCGACAGCAGGCCAAGCGCTGCGACGGTAGCAACAACGCGGGGAGGTGGTGTGTGCATGATCTCAGGCAACGAAAAACTGCGCCGCAGTGCCGGACGACTGGCAATGCGGCGCTGACGGCAGATCAGAAGAAGCCGAGTGCGTTCGGGTTATAGCTGACCAGCAGATTTTTCGTTTGCTGATAATGATCCAGCATCATTTTGTGGGTTTCGCGGCCGATACCGGATTGCTTGTAACCGCCGAACGCCGCATGTGCCGGATACAGGTGATAGCAGTTGGTCCAGACGCGACCCGCCTGAATGCCACGGCCTACGCGGAACGCGCGGCTGCCGTCACGTGTCCAGACACCGGCGCCCAGACCAAACAGCGTATCGTTGGCGATATGCAGCGCTTCTTCTTCATCTTTGAAGGTCGTGACCGATACCACAGGGCCGAAAATTTCTTCCTGGAAGATGCGCATTTTGTTATGGCCTTTGAAAATCGTCGGTTCCACGTAATAGCCACCGGCAAAGTCACCGCTCAGTTCTTTACGCTTGCCACCGGTCAGCACGGTAGCGCCTTCCTGACGGCCGATTTCCAGATACGACAGGATTTTCTCCAGCTGTTCCTGCGACGCCTGCGCACCGATCATGGTACCGGCATCCAGCGGATTGCCTTGTTTGATCGCGGAAACCCGTGCAATGGCGCGTTCGATAAAGCGGTCGTAAATCGATTCCTGCACCAGTACGCGGCTTGGACAAGTGCAGACTTCCCCCTGATTCAGTGCAAACATCGCGAAGCCTTCCAGACATTTGTCGAAGAAAGCATCGTCTTTATCCATCACATCTTCAAAGAAAATATTCGGCGATTTGCCACCCAGTTCCAGCGTCACCGGAATCAGGTTTTGCGCCGCATATTGCATGATCAGGCGGCCGGTACCGGTTTCGCCGGTGAATGCAATCTTCGCGATACGCTTGCTGGACGCCAGCGGTTTACCGGCTTCCAGACCGAAACCATTGACCACATTCAGCACACCCGGCGGCAGTAAATCCTGTATCAGTTCCACCAGCACCATGATGGATGCCGGAGTCTGTTCTGCCGGTTTCAGCACAATACAGTTACCGGCAGCCAGCGCCGGTGCCATTTTCCAGACCGCCATCAGAATCGGGAAATTCCACGGAATAATCTGACCGACCACGCCCAGCGGTTCATGGAAATGGTAAGCATAGGTGTCCGCATCAATCTGCGCGACCGTGCCTTCCTGCGCACGGATACAACCGGCGAAATAACGGAAATGATCAATTGCCAGCGGGATATCGGCTGCGGTGGTTTCGCGGATAGGCTTGCCGTTATCGATGGTTTCCGCCGTTGCAAGCAGGCTCAGATTCGCTTCCATGCGGTCAGCGATGCGGTTCAGAATCAGGGCGCGTTCTGCCGGAGAGGTTTTGGCCCACGCTGCTTTAGCGGCATGCGCTGCATCCAGCGCCAGTTCGATATCGTCTTCGGTGGAACGTGCGATTTCGCAAAACGCACGTCCGATGACCGGACTGATATTTTCAAAATACTGGCCTTTCACCGGCGCGACAAATTTGCCGCCGATGAAATTGTCGTAACGCGATTTGAACGGATTCTGAATACCCAGATGGCTGATGTCGGCCAGATTCATGATGCGTGTCTCCTGTTTTGTTGTGATGGTTGGCGACGCAGTCTTGCGTGCACAAGCAATGGTTTGCAAACGCTGTGCCAGTCATGCGAAATCGCGTTAAACCCAATAGCGATAAAGGTTTTCGGCGGACGGGACTGTTTTGTTGCGCTGCAGTGGTGTTGTGTCAGGTGTCACGAAACGGAACAGCTGGCTGTGACAACTGTGTCAGGCTGAGACGTTGTAGTGACACATGCGCCGCCGGATGGCAGAAGGGCGAAGGTACAGCGGAACAGGCTGGCGGCAGAAACGGTTAGCAGAAATGGTTGGCAGAAACGCTTGGCAGAAACGGGCTGGCGCTGCCTGCGCACACCGTCGGAACGCCGCCTGTGGCAGCCTGGAAAACCGCAAAAACAGCCCGAAAATACCTGAAAATAGCAAAAAAATACCCCAGGGGGTATCTCAAAAGCCCCAGCATTCATGCCGACGACAGGGCGATTTTTCTGAAAACAGGGGGGAGTATCTGTTTTGATGCGGAATTGTAGGGTAAAAACCAGTGAAGCGGCACAGGTTTTGACGGCTTACGGAGGGCTTGGTAGTTGCTCAGGATGGCGCTGTGACCTGTGTAAAAAGTTGGGATTTTCCACAGAAAAAATCCGCAGGCATCTGCGCCGACCGTTACGGTATTCGGGAGGATAACGAGAGTGACGTGAATGACTGTCACTGCGGTCAGTGCGCTCACTACGGAAATCCCGACATACAGACGACCGCTATCCACGCCGCACGTAGCCAATAAAAAACCGGGCTGCAGCCCGGTTTTCATGTTTCACTGAATCCGCTGAAGATCAGCTTTTCAGCTGATCAACGCATCAGCACATCAGCGCTTGAGCTTCGCAAACGCCGCTGCCATTGCATTTGATGGCGATTCTGTGCGGCCGGATTGCGCACGGTGTTGCTGCAGACGTTTCGCATCCTGACGGTCACCGCGTTGTTCAGGGCGGCTGCCGGCGGCGGGGGCGCTGTCGGTCAGACGCATGGTCAGCGCGATACGGTTACGCTTCACATCGACTTCCAGCACTTTGACTTTGACCACCTGACCGGCTTTGACCACGGTGTGCGGATCTTTGACGAAGGTATCCGACAGCGCAGAGATATGCACCAGACCATCCTGATGCACGCCGATATCCACAAATGCGCCGAAGGCCGCCACGTTGGTCACCACGCCCTCCAGAATCATGTCCGGACGCAGATCTTTGACTTCTTCCACGTCTTCCTTGAACGTCGCCGTAGTGAATTCCGGACGCGGATCGCGGCCTGGTTTATCCAGCTCTTTCAGAATATCGGTCACGGTCGGCACACCGAAACGTTCATCCGCGTATTTTGCCGGATTCAGTTTTTTCAGCAGACTGCTGTCGCCGATGACGTTTTTCACATCTTTCTGAATATCCGCCAGAATTTTTTCAACTACAGGGTAGGATTCCGGATGGACGCCGCTGGCATCCAGCGGATTGCTGCCATTCATGATGCGCAGGAAGCCAGCCGCCTGTTCAAAGGTTTTATCGCCGAGACGCGGCACCGAGCGCAGATCGGCGCGGCTCTGGAACATGCCTTTGGCATCGCGGTACAGCACAATGCTTTGCGCCACGCTGGCAGTCAGACCGGAAACACGCGCCAGCAGCGGTGCAGAAGCGGTATTCACATCAACGCCAACCGCATTCACGCAATCCTCCACCACCGCGTCCAGCGAACGCGCTAACTGGGTCTGGCTCACATCATGCTGATACTGACCGACGCCGATGGATTTCGGATCGATTTTGACCAGTTCCGCCAGCGGGTCTTGCAGACGGCGCGCAATCGACACTGCGCCACGCAGCGACACATCCAGTTCCGGCAATTCTTTCGATGCAAACTCCGATGCGGAATACACAGAAGCACCGGCTTCCGATACCACGATCTTGGTCATGCCCAGTTCCGGATGGCGTTTGATCAGATCCTGCGCCAGTTTGTCGGTTTCACGTGATGCGGTACCGTTACCGATAGAAATCAGCGAGACCTGATGTTTGCGCGCCAGCTGTGCCAGCACATGCAGCGAACCTTCCCAGTCGTTACGCGGTGCATGCGGATAAATCGCGGTGGTATCGACGACTTTACCGGTGGCATCGACAACTGCCACTTTTACACCGGTACGCAAGCCCGGATCCAGACCCAGCGTCGCACGCGGGCCGGCTGGTGCTGCCAGCAGCAAATCTTTCAGATTGCGGGCAAACACGCGGATCGCTTCGGCTTCGGCTTCTTCGCGCAGCTTGCCCATCAGCTCGGTTTCCAGATGCATGAAGACTTTCACGCGCCATGCCCAGCGCACGGTATCGGCCAGCCATTTGTCAGCCGGACGGCCTTTCTGACTGATACCGAAATGGCTGGCGATGCGGCCTTCGCAAGGATTCAGCGGCGCATCCCATTTCGGTTTTTCTTCTTCGGTATCCAGACGCAGGCTGACATTCAGGATTTCTTCACGACGGCCACGGAACAGCGCCAGTGCGCGGTGCGAAGGAATGGTGTGCAGGGTTTCGCTGTAATCGAAATAATCGGTGAATTTTTCGCCGGCATCTTCCTTGCCTTCGATGACTTTGGATTCGACGATGCCGTGTTCATTCATGTATTCGCGCAGCGCTGCCAGCAGGCTGGCGTCTTCAGCGAATTTTTCCATCAGAATCTGACGTGCGCCATCCAGCGCAGCTTTGGCATCGGCCACGCCGGGATTATCGCCGTTCGCGCCGGTGAAGGCCGGTTTCAGGTATTTGGCAGCTTCTTCTTCCGGCACCAGTTCCGGCTGGCTCAGCAGGCTGTCCGCCAGCGGCAGCAGACCGGCTTCGACCGCGATCTGCGCCTTGGTGCGGCGTTTCGGTTTGTACGGCAGATACAGGTCTTCCAGCAGGGTTTTGTCTTCCGCCAGCGAGATTGCCTGTAACAGTTCCGGCGTCATTTTGCCTTGCTCTTCAATCGAGCCGATGATGGTGGCGCGGCGGTCTTCCAGCTCGCGCAGATAACGCAGGCGCTCTTCCAGCGTACGCAACTGGGTGTCGTCCAGTCCGCCGGTCACTTCTTTACGGTAACGCGCAATAAACGGCACGGTCGCGCCTTCGTCCAGCAGCCCGATAGCTGCCGCAACCTGATTCGGGCGGGCGGCGAGTTCAACAGCAAGTCTTTGTTCGATAGAAGGCAACATAAATCGGTTTTCCAGTGCAATGAAGGCGCTGATGATACGCAAATTGGCGCGACTTACCAGTCTTGACACCAGCCCTTTGTCGGGCTAGAACCGGATATCCGCCTTTCTTTGCTGTACTTTCTGATCACAACAATGCTGACCTCCGTTTATCCGCTGTGCTCCCGCTTCGCTGCCGCCCTTGCTGTCGCAGGCGGGCTGGCGCTGGCTGCCGTTGCGCAAGCGCAGCAGGTGGAGGAAAAGCTGTTTCGTCTGCCGGACGGGGAACAGGCGTGGAGCTACACCTTCAGCAAAGGTCAGCCGCATCCGGTATTGCCGGAAAACTGGATTTTTGTGGTGGCGGGTTCCGGTTGTGCCGGCTTGCAGACTTTTCTGCCGGCATATTTTCGCGGACTGGAAGGCGAATCCGGCCTGACCCGGTTCTTCATCCTGCAAAAACGCGGTATAGCGCCGGCGGACGATGGCAAACAATGCAGCGATGCATTCATCCGGCAGGATCACTGGTCGGTCTGGCTGGCGGATCAGCAGGCATGGATACGCAGCCAGTTGCAACAGGCGCCGCAACGTCCGCGCCGTGTGATTCTGATGGGAATTTCGGAGGGTGCAGAAGTGGTGGCCGGACTGGCTCCCGCTGTGCCCGGGCTGACGCAGGTGATTCTGTTGTCGCACAGCGGTTCCGGTGCGCTGGATACCTATCAGTCACTGGCGCAGCGTTATCCGCATATGCGCGCTGGCTGGCGGACTTTGCAGGGACGTTTGCGCGAGCCACCGGCTGATCCGGATGCGGCTCGCATTCATGGCCGCAGCTGGCGTTACTGGTCAGAACTGGCGGCGGTGCAGCATCTTGCTCTGCTGGAACAAATCACTGTACCGGTTTTCTGGGCCTACGGTGGGGCAGACGGCTTAATTCCTGATGATGCGCGCAGAAAATTGCAACAAAACTTAAGTCCTGCGCGTCAGCGTTTATGGCGGGTTTGCGAGTATGCCGGAGCAGACCACGGCTTCCATACCGGAGAGCGTTCGCGCCTGCCCGATCTGATGTGGCAAATCGAACGCTGGCTGATGGCAGCGCCGGATGATGCGGATTGTCGCAGCCTGTCTGCTGCACCCGCTTCCTGAGCAGACCTGCTTTGTCGCATGCACGCCACGCTTCCGTCTGACCAGCATTCAAGTTATTACAAATTATTACAAATTCATCTATCTAATTGCATTTGTTTCAATAATTGAAAATGTGTGCATCTTTATAATAACGGATTGATTTCTGATTCCGGTATCGCAGTTGCCGGATGTCTTCCCGAACGATCCTTTCCACATTTCAATATGAAGCCTATCTCCCTGATCAGACTGACGCCGCTGGCGGCAGCAATTGCCCTGACCGGTTGCGTGACCACCCAAACCCATGACAGCAAAGTGTCGCAGTCGCTGGCCGTTGCCAAGACCGGACAAATCGATGAAGCGATTGCACAAATCGAAGCGCAGACGCAAGGAAAAAGCGCAGAAGACTTTTTGCTGAATCTGGAAAAAGGTGAACTGATGCGTATCGGCAAACGCTATCAGGACAGTCTGAATGCGCTGACGATTGCTGACGGTAAAGTCAAAGAATGGGAAGAAAACGTTAAGTCGAATCCGCAGAAAGTCATGAGCCAGATTTCGGCAACTTTCCTCGGCGACGCCAGCCGCGATTACGAAGGTCAGGACTACGAAAAAGTCATGCTGACCACGCGCATGGCGATGGACCGCATCAACCTGGGTGATCTGGACAATGCCCGCGTCGATATCAAACGTACGCATGAACGCGAAGCCGTGATTGCGGAATTCCGCGCTAAAGAAACCGTGGCAGCGGAAGAAGAAGCTAAATCCAAAGGCGTGACCAGCGGTAATAAAGAACTCAACGGTTATCCGGTAGAAACGCTGAATGACCCTGAAGTACTGAAACTGAAAAACGGTTACCAGAATGCGCTGAGCCATTATCTGGCCGGTTTTGTCTATGAAGCACTGAATGAACCAGGCCTGGCAGCGCCGGGTTACCGTAAAGCGATTGAACTGCGTCCTGATCTGCCAGTGCTGGAAGATGGCCTCAAAGGTCTGGATCAGCGTACCAGTTTCCGTCGTCAGAAAGGTGTGACCGATGTGCTGTTCGTGGTCGAAGCCGGTAACTCGCCTGCACGTCAGTCGAAAAAACTGCAATTCCCGATTCCAACCGGTCGTGGTCTGATTACAGCATCGTTCGCTTTCCCGGTCATTTATCCTGATCCGGATGCACCGGTGATTTCCACGATCCGCGTCGGCGACAAAGCCTTGCCAACTGCACTGGTTACCGACTTCAACGTGATGGCACGCCGCGCACTGAAAGATGAACTGCCGGGCATTTACACCCGTGCGGCAATCCGCGCTGTGGTCAAAGGTGTGGCGCAGGATCAGGTCAATAAAAACTTTGGTGCTTTAGCCGGTCTGGCAGCGAATATTGCTGTCGCTGCGACCGAAGGTCCGGCCGACGACCGCCTGTGGCGCAGCCTGCCGGAGCGTGTGTTCATCGCCCGTGCATTCCTGCCGCCGGGTGAGTATGATGTCAACTTTACCGGTCGTCCGGGCGATGTCAACCATATCACGGTCGATGGCCGTTATCTGGTGGTGCCGGTACGTTTGTATAACAACAAAACCTATATCGGCGATCTGGCGAAGTTTGGCAATGTCACACCGGTAGCGCAACTGGAAACCAAACCAGCGGCTGCGGAAGCCAAACCGGCAGCTAAAAAGCCAGCCAAGGCGAAAGCAAACGCTGCGACGAGCGGCACAGCGGTGAAAACCAATTAATTCAGAACAGGACTGAACCATGAAATTCAAAACATTACTGATGGTCGCTGCCGTAGCGGGCGCACTGCAGGCAGTTCCGGCAGCCGCAGCGGATATCCCGAATGCGATTTCTCCGGGCATCGCTTCCAAAATGCTCGTACGCGGCACGCTGGAAGGCGTGCAGGTCGTGGATCTGCGTTCACAGCGTAAAAATGATGTGATGGTGGTGCAGGCTGAACTGCAAAGCATGATCGATAAAGATGTACGCGTGTATTACCGCTTCCGCTGGCTGGATGCATCCGGCATGCAGGTGGGTGACGGTGAAGTCTGGAAACCGCTGATGATGCTGGGCCGTCAGAGCCAGTTTATCCGCAGCACTGCGCCGGGCCCGCAAGCATCTGATTTCAAAATTGAAATGAGCGCAGAGCCACGCTGATCAGAAAATTAATTACATTATTCAGAATAAGGAAAAACGATGAAACACGTAAAAGCATTTGCCAAAGCAGCCTGCGTTATCGCTGTTGCCGGTGCCGCACTGACTGGTTGCCAGACCAAACTGTCCCAGCCTACTGTCAGCCTCGCGCGTCAGGTCAGCTATGGCGATAACAAAGCCGTTGAAACTGTTACCAATGAATTCGGTTCCACCGACCTGCAAATGATCGCAGAAAAAATGGTTGGCTCTCTGCTGGAAGATCCGGTACTGGCTAACCGTCCTACCCTGACACTGGGCGGCGTGCGTAACAAAACATCTGAATACATCGATACGAAATCGATCATGAACAGTATTCAGACTGCGCTGATCAAAAGCCGTAAAGTGAAATTCACCCGCAGCGCAGATGAAATGCAGCAAGGCGTGGACGAACTGCAACGTCAGAACCAGAGCGGTTTGTACAAAAATGAAGGTAAAGCAAAAATCGGTCAGATGGCTGCTGCCAAGTTTGCACTGGAAGGTGAAATCGTTTCCATCGTGAAGCAAAACGCCAATACCAAAGACGTGTTCTACAAAATGACGCTGAAGCTGTACGACGTGCAGGAAGGCACGATCGAATGGCAGGATGAAAAAGAAATCCGTAAAACCTCTAAACGCTGATCAGACAGCGTAAAGGAAAACGATGAAACGCAGACACTTTATCAGCGCCGCAGTGCTGGCGATGTCCAGCCTCAGCGCATGGGCAGCAGAACCGAAAATCGCCGTGACCGATCTGACTTATGAAGAAAAAGTCAGTGAGTATTTCCGTGTGGTTGCAGCCTCCAGCAAAAGCAGCGTCAAAGGCAGCTACAGCGAACGCGAAACCGACCACAGCTATTCGCAGCGCGGCAATATCAACGCAAAAAGCGAAAGCAGCTACTACGAAGCCGAAGGCTATTACACCTACATCGACCGTGGCGAACTGAAAACATACACTGCCGATCTGAAAGGCGCATTGCTGAAAGGCGGTGCTGTACATCTGGTGCAGGCGCGTCCGTATGTCGGCAAACCGATGGAAAAAATTTACGACATCATTGGTCGTATCAAGCAAGGTATGTATCCGGGCGCAGACTACGTGCTGTTCGGCACGGTCAGCAACATCCAGTTCCGTCAGGAAAGCAATCAGCTGCAATACGGCAATTCCATGACCGCATCGCTGTCGCTGGATCTGGTCGTTGATTTCAGCCTGATCAATACCAAGACTTTTGAAGTCAAAGCCGCCTTCAGTGCTGCAGGCTCCGGCGTGGATACCAAAATCATCAGTCGCGCGGGTGACCGCGTGGTATTCAACCGTGGCAAAGTGATGCAGGAAACTTCCCGCACACTGGCCGACAATGCTTACAACGAACTGATGGTTCAGTTCGGCCTGCCACGCGGCATGAACCGTCCGGCCAACGCCAACGGCAACGCCGCACAACCGGTCGTCACACCACAACCGGAACCGGTAACGGTTTACCGCTGATTTTCAGCAGTACAAAGAAAAACCCGCCTGATCAGGCGGGTTTTTTATTGGCTTTTGTGAGCGGTGCTCAGCTCCGTTCATCCTGTTACGCGTAACCGAAAATTGTGCAGCCATCCGCATCAGGCACTTTCGGACGGCCAGACTTTCTGCCGACGAGCGCTGCATGGCTGTGCGAAAATCCGCATTTAAGGTATTGGCGGGCCGTTGGCGGCCTGCCGCATTGCCTGCTGGTATTCGCGAAGCGCTGATGTCAATAAAAATTATTTTAATGATTGACCTGAACGCTCTTTCACTGGTGTACACAAATTTACGGCGATTTTCATTGCATACTGGAGATTCGGGTCTTTCTGCGTTATGACATGCGGGATATCCGCCTTGCTCTTAGGTGGAAATCTGGTATCGCGGAGCATCAGGACATGCATGGAATCACAAACCACGTCCTGACTAGCGCAGTATCCGAATGCCGCCATTGCTTTTTGCCGGTCCACTTTAACTCCCTCACCACAGTAATAGGCTATGCCTACGCGTTGTTGTGAAGGAACATCACCGAGCCCCGCTGCCACCGAATACCAGTGCAGCGCTTTCGTTAAATCCCGTTTGGTTTCATTTCCATCTGAATTCATTTGTGCCAGTGATTTAGCGGCGGCAACAGAACCGAGTTTGGCCGCCTGCTCCCACAGCTGAACGGCCAGTTCGATATTTTTGGGTTGCTTATCCCTGCCAAAATAGGCATCTTCACCGGCAAGAAATAGCTTGTTGGCCTTACTGTAATTATTCAGACTTTGATGCAGTTCGGTTTGGCTTCTTGTATCAGTTCTGTTGTGGTCATTTTTTCCAAAGAATCCAAGGCAGAACCAGAAAGAGAAGAAGGCAATAGCTAGTATTGCGGCAAAATGGTCCTTGATCCAAAAGATAAGATTGTCGCGCTGAAAGAATGCCTTCCATTTCTCGCGGCCACTTAACGGCCTGACCGGTTGCCGCGCAATCCGTTCTGCTTCTTCAATCTCTGCACGGGTTTGCATGATCCATTGCTGTATCTGTTTTCTGTCTGTCACCAGCCAGAGCAAGTGGTCGTAGTTTTCAGCTAAGCGGCACAGCAGGCTGAAATTGGTGTGCAGATAGTCGTTGCGCGGTACATGGTGCTCACGCGCGAGCTGAACGATCTCCAGCAGCTTGTTACGCACAGCAACTTTCAGACGCTGTAATTGTTTCCATTCATCGATAGCGTTCAGCAGCACGAAAGCCTGACCACTCGCTTGCTTTGCGCGTTCCTGATGATCGATCCATTCAAAGTGCCGGACGGCGCTCTGAAACAAACATTCCTTGCCGGGAGCCCAGCCATCCAGCAAATAGCGGGCGATGGCGGTTTCGAACATGAAGCGTGCATCCATGTTCAGCATGTCCGGGTTTTCCATTTGTGCAGACAGAGCAGCGTCGATAGCTTGTTCGGACGCTTGCGTGCTGGTCACCGCAGCTATGACGGTTTCAAATGCCAGTCTGGCGAGGACTTCCGGATCACGCTGTGTGAATGCTGTGTTGCCTGGCGTGACAGGAATGCCATTCGCTCGACGAAACGCGTCAAAAGACGGCGTATCGCTGTCGTTGAATGGAGCTGCTTCATCCGCAGCAGTATCGATGACAGCCGGAGTAATTTTCGTAGCTACGGATTGATCATCGGAAAGCGGCGTAACAACCGCATCCTGACAAAATATCTGCGCGTCAGAAGCACCGTTACGCAACCACTCCAGCGCCTGCTCATAGCTGTCACGCAATGCCTGAAACGCTTCCAGTTCAGTGGACTGATCGATCTTTTTTAACTCACGCGCATAAGTGCGCTTCAGCGTGCGTTCGTCGCTGTCAGCCGGTAAATCATAAAGAGTAAAGAACGGCGGTAAGTACGGGCGATTCATACGTGTGTTTCAGTGATGTTGATGATGCATTCAGTCAGTTCATGAAAGCGGTCAGATCCGGTGACGGGCAGAGCTTCGTATTGTGCAGCTATCCGCATCAGGCATTCTCGGAGGCCCGGACTTTCTGCCGACGAGCGCCGCATGGCTGTGCTGTAATCCGCAAAACGGGTGTTTTCAGGCTTGCTGACATGTGATCTCTGTACTGGGAAATCCGGATGCTCAGGATGTATGCAATTTTGCCTGTACTTCCCGCCATGTCAGGCAGCTGGCATCTTTATCCGCAGAGGATTTGCACAGCTTTTGCAGCGCTGTAACCGCATCATGATGCCCGTTCTGCGCAGCCTTCAGATACCACGCCTTTGCTTCTGAATCGTTGCGGCGCAGATATTTTCCCTGTTCGTAATACTGGCCGATCAGATACTGACTTTTCGCATCGCGGTAGCCACTACGGAACAGCTGATCCAATCCCTTTTCCGTATTTTTGCTCATACCGAGGCTGCCTTCCAGCTGTGCCATCGCCAGCATTCGCTGTGCATTCGATTCACCGGCATCATCCGCCTGATGCAGTAATTCCAGCGCTTTTTTCTGCGCAGCGTCATCCGGTGCATTGTCCAGCAACAGGCTTGCCCACATGGTTTTGCAATAAGCTTCTTTTGTGGCGCAGCGGCGGAACATCTTCATTGCTTTTGTGTGATCACGCGGCGCAACTTCGCCGGAGTAAAACGCATCACCAACGTAGCGTTGAGCTCGACTGTCGCCAAGTTCCGCTGCACGCCCGTACCAGTGAATTGCCAGTCCCGGACTTTGCTCCGGCAGCTCCTTATTTTCGTATAACTGCGCCAGTGACCGGGCTGCCTGCAGGCTTCCTTTTGTTGCGGCAAGCTCCCACAGCGCGATAGCTCGTCCGGTGTTTTGTGGCCGGTGTTCACGCCCGAAATAAGCATCTTCTCCGGCGAGAAATAAATCCTGAGCGCTGGCATTTGCGAATGTTTCAGGTGATGCCTGTCGTTTTGATTGCTGAAGACCCGCGTAAATGATCAGTCCGAACAAGATGCAATACAGAACGTTGGTCACGCGGTTGCTCAGCCATTTTTTCGGAGGCGGCGATGTACTGTCGGGTAAAAAAAATTCCGGCAATTCGGATTGGGGTGGTCTGGACGGTTCCATATAAAAAGATTTTGTGCCGGAGAACAATCAGATAAGCGGTGTTTTCTGAATTCCATATTTCAGAAAACACCGCAGCTTAAAACAGAATCGAATGCGGTCAGGGTGTTGCGGCGGGTTTGTTGGTGCGGAAGGCTTGCCAGTCCTGACATTGCGGATCTTTCGCACCTTTGCACAGACGCTCCATCGCATCGAAGCTATCCTGAAAACCGAATTTTGCTGCGCGCAGATACCAGGTTTTTGCGAGGTTCAGGTCTTTTTTGACTTCCCAGCCATTTTCATAAATACGGCCGAGCAGGTGTTGACTGGGCTTATCTGTCTTTGCAGCTTGTTCCAGCCGTCTTATGCCTTCTTTCACATCTTTTTGGAGACCCAATTTTCCTTCAAAGTAAGCAATTCCCAACCAGCGTTGTGCATTGATTTCTTCTTTTGCCGCAGCAGTGCGCAGTAACTCCAGCGACTTCGCAGTATCTTTTTTTTCGGCCTTACCAAACTCCAGAATGACAGCCCACATACTCTGACAATACGGAATAGTGATGGCACAGTGCTGGAAATACTCAAGCGCTTTGACCTCATCTTTATTGGTGCCTGTACCCCGGTAATACATGTCTCCGGCATTGGCCTGCGCTTCCTGATTACCTTTCTGAGCGGCTTTTTCGTACCAGTACAACGCCAGAGAGGGATCTTTCGGAAGGCCGTAACCTTGCTTGTATAGCTTAGCAATCCGCAAGCCGGCGTCAGTGCGACCCAGTTCAAATGCGCGGGACCATAAGCCCATCGCCATTTGCGGATTGCGCTGCTGACCGTTGCTGCCGTTTAATGCGGCCTCGGCTTGCTGATAGGCGATGTCGGCGGGGCTGCCACTGTATTCTTGCTGTCCCTTACTGCTGCCTTTGAAATAGCCGGCCGCAAAAATGATGGCAACAAAAATCGCCAGCAAAATACCGACAGTGTTGGACCTTTCCTGCTGACTGCCATTCTGATATTGATGCCACCGCTTTTGCAGCCAGTTTGCATTTTCCCGGGCTTGTTGCGCCGCCTGCTCAGCCTGCGCAATCGCTGTCTGCGTCTGCTCTATCCACTGCTGTATCTGCGCACGGTCAGTGATCAGATACAACAGGCTGCCGTAATGTTCTGTCATACGGCTCAGCAGCTGAAGGTTGATACGCAGGTAGTCAGCTGTCAGTGTGCGGTGCTCGCGCGCTGCCTGTATCAGTTCCTGATATTTGTTTTTGACGGAAATGTGTTTGTTCTGCATTTCCCGCCATTCATTGATGGCGTTCTGAATGACGTAAGCGTAGTCGCTGGCATAGTTCAGGCGTTCCTGACGGTTCAGCCAGTCGAAATGGCGTACGGCGCTGAAAAACAGCAATTCTTTGCCCGGTTGCCAGCCCTCAATCAGATAGCGTGCGATACCGGTTTCAAACAGGAAGCGTGCATCCATATTCAGCATTTCCGGATGCTCGGCTTGCTCCCGTAACAGATCGTCTATGGCTTGTTCGGATACCGTTGCGCTTTCCGTCAGCGCTTTAACTAATTCAAAGGCTTGCTTCGCAGTCGCGAGCGGATCAGAGCCCTGAAAATGCACGGTCTCCGGTGACTGCGCCGGTGCTGCATCGTGTTCACCATCTGTGCTGTCAGGCTGTTGCGGCGGCGTGTTCAGACCGGTTGCGGTTTGCCATTCAGCGCCGGTGTCGTCACCGGTATGCGCTTCTGCGTTGTCTTCGGCATTTTCTTCATCGCGATAGCGCAGCCAGTTCAGCGCCTCTTCATAGCTGTCGCGTAAGTCCTGAAACGCCTCCAGCTCGGTGGCCTGATCTATCTTTTTCAGTTCCCGTGCGTAAGTGCGTTTCAGTGTCCGCTCGTCGCTGTCTGCCGCTAATTCATAGCGCCGGAAAAACGCCGGCAAGTACATGTCATTCATCGTTCAGATCGGTGTGAATGCGGTTATCGTTTTCAATCGAATCCAGAATTTCCTGAAAGCGGCGCTTGGCTTGCGCGATCTGGCGCGCATCCTGCGTTTCCAGCACGCCTTCAAAGCTGGTGGTTTGCTGGCCCAGCCACTGGCGGATATCGCCGCGCAATTGCTGATAAATACGGTCAGCGCGTGCCAGCATGGTGCGGATTTCCAGTGTGTCGCGCGGATGCAGTTTGATTTTTTCCAGTTCTTTAAAACGTGCCTGAATTTGTTCCGGTGACATCATGCCGCCGTTACCCTGAATCACCAGCGTATCGGTTTTACCGGTTTCCACGTGTTTGACCAGCACTTCCAGCAAGCCATTCACGTCATAGGTAAAGCGCACGTCAATCGCATTCTCATCAACGGATTTGTTCGGTGGCAGGCTGATTTTTAATTCGCCGAGACGAATATTATCTTTCACCATGCGTGATTCGCCCTGATAGATTTCCAGCTGGATGAAAGCCTGATTATCGGTTTCAGGGAAATAACGTTTAACGCGGCTGACCGGTACGGTGCAGTTACGCTCAATGATCGGTGAGAAGTGGCCGGATGAACTCTGGTTCTGGCTGACACGCACAGCAACATCAATCCCCAGCGAATACGGCGCGACGTCGGTCATCACGACTTCGTTCAGCGCGCTGTCTTTCATTTTCAGACCGGCTTGCACCGCCGCGCCCATCGCCACTACTTCATCCGGATTGATATCGCAGGAAGGGAAACGGCCAAACATCAGCGTCACTAAGCGTTTGACCAGACCCATGCGGGTAGCGCCACCTGCCAGTACGACCTGATCGAGTTCTGAAGTGCGCAGATTAGTATCGCGCAGCGCACGTTCTACCGGATCGCGCAAACGCTTCAGAATCGGGGCGCAGACTTGTTCCAGATCGCCTTCGCCGAGTGCCATTGTATGCTGACGCTCATTAATGAAGATATCGATTTCAGCTTTTTCACCGGCGCTTAATGCGCGCTTGGCTTGTTCTGCAGCCGCTGTCAGACGCTGCATTAAACGACCGTCATTGCGCAGGCTGGTATTCAGTTCCTGACGCTGGAAGAACAGATCAACAATCGCTTTGGTGATGTCTTCACCGCCTAGGAAATTATCACCGGCAGACGCCCGTACTTCCATCACGCCTTCAAACAATTCCAGAATCGATACGTCAAACGTACCGCCGCCCAGATCGAAGACCAGAAACTTGGATTCGCTGTGCGTATTGTGTACGCCGTAAGCCAGTGCAGCAGCAGTCGGCTCATTCAGCAAGCGTTCGACGCGCAGACCTGCCAGTTCACCCGCATTGCGTGTTGCTTTGCGCTGGGCATCAGAAAAATACGCCGGTACGGTAATGATGGCTTCAGTCACCGGTTCGCCCAGATAGGCTTCGGCATCCGCGCGCAGGGATTTCAGCACCAGCGCAGATAATTCTTCAGGACGGAATTTTTTATCACCCAGGGTAATGATTTTGTCACTGCCCATGAAGCGTTTGAACACAGCAGCGGTGCGTTCTGGATGCGTTTGCAGACGCTCTTTCGCTGCCTGTCCGATCAGTACGCTGCCGTCTTCATCCAGACTGACGCAGGAAGGCGTCAGCATCTGGCCTAAGCTGTTAGGAATCAGTTCTGCTTTGCCGTCGCGCCAGATGGCGGCGAGGCTGTTGGTGGTGCCGAGATCAATGCCAATAATCATAGTCGTGTCAGAGTAAAAGCAGGCCGGATAAGGGCACGGATTCCGTGCAGCCGGATGGGAGCAGGCGGGGCGAACAGACAGCGCTGCCTGACCTCATCATCAGACGGGCATGCATTGGATGCATGGTCCGGTGTCGGGCAGCGCCGGAAGGCGGGAAATCAAGCCTGAATCAGAAGCAAAACCACAACAATAGCGGATTTTGCAATGCTATGTGCATCTTTTGATACTGATTTTTTCTATATTTGTGAATTCAGGAGACAGACGGCAACAAGCCATGATTGCTGGCACTGCTGTAGCGGAAAAACGGTAGCCAGATCAGCAGGAAAAATCCGGGTATCAGCAGCAGCCATGCCGGTATGCCGAGCTGCATTCGTGCAGATAACAGCAGCAAGCCATCAGGCAGACTGAGCAGTGCCAACGCTAACAACGCCGGGGCGGGATGGCGCAGTAATTCGCTGAATCCGCGTGTTAACAGCAAGGAGATGGCTTGCTTTTCCAGTGCCAGCAGCGGCAGGCAGTAAAACATCAGTGTACCGGCCAGTGCCGCCCCGAGTTTGAACAGCATTAAATCCTGCAAAGGAATCCGGCTGAATTTGCCGGACCCGGCGAAAAACGCTTGCAGACTGTCGCTGTGTCCGCTCAGTGCCAGAAACAGGAGCCCGGTTATCACGCTGATCAATGCGAGCAGCGATAGTGTGACAGCGGCCTGCCAGCGAATTTCCCAGCCTCGCAGTAAATCACTGAAACCGGGTTGATTGCCGTGCTGACTGCGGTGTATCAGCAGACAGAATTGCGCGCTGAGTAAAGTGGCGACCGGTAACTTCAGTGCCGGCCCGGCAAGCGGGATCAGCATACACAGCTCGGCGAGTATCAGCAGCATGATGCTCAGCGTGAGCCAGCGCACCGGATAGCGGCGCAATAGTTGCCAGCTATCCTGCAGGGATTGTTTTGTCATCGATACTGCTGCCATGTCAGCCTCCGTTGTCATCAAGTTTCCACACATACTGAATTTGCACCCATGCAGACTCCGCCACACCATCACGCATTGCCGGCTGGAAGTGACAGGCAGATAAGGCGCTGCGGGCTGCTTTATCCAGAGCCTTATAGCCGGAGGACTGATCAACCCGTGTGTCGCTGACCTGACCATTCGGTGCGATCAGCATGCTGAGCGTCACGGTACCGGTTTCACCATTGCGTACCGAAGCCAGTGGATACACCGGCTTGGTGCAGCTTTGCATATCCACTACCGGCGGGCTGGTTTTGCCGGCGGGTTTTTGCGGAGTGACAATGTCTGGTTTGCCGCCCTGCTCACCGCCGTCGGTTTTCCTGCATTCGCCGGGGCGGCAGGGAGGGTCGAGTGGTGGCAGATCAGAGATAGTTTTTGTTTCTTTCGTTGTAAATTCATCCGGGATCGGAAACGGATGGATCACCGGATCGCTGAGCCGGCTAGCCGGTGGCTGAGGCTGTGGCGGTGGATCGAACGGCTTTAATGGCTCCGGCGGCAGGTAGGTACCGGTGTTTTCCGGTGGCGCGGGTGTATGAAAAACCTGCATGCCCTGGATCAGACCGAAAACCAGTGCGATATGCAATCCGGCTACTGCCGCAAATTTACCGGTTTTCTCTCCGAAGGTATGTTGGGTTGCGATATTCATGCTTCTCTCCTTGCTATCAGTGAGTGGTTTTGATGGTTTTAAGATAGCAATTAAAAGTGCTCTTTGAAAGTAGTTTTACGTAATTTTCGATGGTGCTGATGGTTGGGTGGTCCGGTTTTTCCGCGCCAATGGCGGCCTGTTATTTTTGGATTGGGTGCATTTAGCCGGAAGTTCACCCAGTTTTCGATGCTAATGAAAGAAGAAGATCGTTTTCGATAGTGCGGAACAGGTACATAGACTGAGTGAGGAAAAACAACAAAGTTGCGCTTGAAGTGCATTAAAATTGCGCTTCAAGCGTAATTTGAGGTGTTGCTATGGAAGGTTTGCGGGTTTTGCTGGCGGATGATCATCCGATTGTGATGGATGGCTTTGCGATGACGCTGGCTTCGGCGGGTCTGGAGATTGTCGGCAGGGCGCGCACGCCGGAAGAGGCGCTGGCGCTGTATCAGTCTCTGCGCCCCGATGTGGCTTTGCTGGATATACGGTTTGGCACACGCCAGACCGGGCTGGATGCGGCGCGCCAGATTCTGCAGCAGGATGCGGATGCGAATCTGATTTTTTTAAGTCAGTTTGATCAGGACAGCCTGATCCGCGAAGCCTATCGCACCGGCGCACGTGCTTTTGTCAGTAAAGACTGCGATCCGGCAGAGTTACTGGAAGCGGTCACGAAGGCAGCAGCAGGCAGCCTGTATTTCCCGCGTGCGATTGCTGAACGGCTGGCTAATCTGTCGGTGCGCGGCGATATGTCGCCGCAATCGGTGCTGAATGAGCGCGATCTGGAAATTTTCCGTCTGATGGCAGAGGGTTTAACCAATGCGGAAATTGCCGAACGTCTGGGACTGTCGCTGAAAACGATCAGCAATACCAGTCAGGCAATCAAAGAAAAGCTGGATGCGCATCGTCCGGCGCACATTACCCGTCTCGCTGTGAAATACGGCCTGATTGAGCCGTGATGCGCGAACTCTGGCAATCCGTATTGCGTGCCAGTGGCAGCCTGCGCTGGCAGATTATCGCTTTATGTGTGTTGCCGACTTTGTATCTGTTTGCTTCTGTGGTCTGGTATGCCTATTCGGCACGTGACCGTGAGGTGCGCGAAGAGTTACGCAATCACGGTCAGACTGTTGCAACCGCGCTGGCCGACCGCTCTGCCTATGCGCTGAGCCAGGGGCAACTGGCGCAGATAAAGGAGAGTGTGCAAGCTTTGCTGAAATCCGATCCCCAGATATTGTCCGTCACCATCTACGGAGATAAGCGGCAGGCGATTCTGCATGAAGCGAGCACAAAGGGGCAGACCCGCGTTGCGGATATGAATACGGAGGCTGTTATTCGTCAGCCTTTGTACTGGGTCAGCTTGCAACAATCCGGCAGTGCAAACGGCGCGCAGTCTGCGACGCTGAATCAGGAAAAAATCGGCACAGTACGCATTGCGCTGACGGCAAAGCAGGCGCTTGCCAAGCGTTCGCAGCAGTTTTCAGTCGGTATTCTGATTACTTCGCTGGCTTTGCTGGTCAGTATGTTTGTTGTGACTCAGTTATCCGGCCGGCTGACCAGTGGACTGGAACAGGCCATGCAGACGATTCGCGCCATTCGGCAGGGGGAGCGTCCTGAGCGATTGGTAGCACTGGATAGAGGCGAACTGGGCGAGTTGCAGCAGAGTATTAATCAGATGAGTGACAGTCTTGATGCTGCGCGGCATCGTATGGAAGCACTGGTCGCGGAACGTACAAGTGAACTTGAACAGTCGCGCAATGATGCCTGGGCTGCCCGTGAAGAAATACGTCACTTGCTGGGGCGGATGCATGAGGCGATTGAGCAGGAGCGTCAGAGTATTGCGGTTGAAATTCATGACGAACTGAACGCTTCTCTGGTCGGTACCAAGTTGCTCGCGCAGCGTATTGTGCAACTTGCGCAAGACGGTAATCCGCAGTCGCAGCAGGATATTGTGCAACTGGCAGGGCAAATTGCCGAGATCAGCAGGTCTTTATATGCGAACGGACGCCAGTTGGTTCAGCGCTTGCGTCCCGAAGTGCTGGAAGTACTCGGGCTGGCCGGTGCGCTTGAGGAGATGCTACGGGTTGCGCAACAATCCTGTCCGGCAATGCGTTTTGAGTTTCAGGCGCAGGATAACTGGCCGGAACTCAGTGAGCGCTTAGCCATTTCTGCTTACCGCATTGCTCAGGAAGCACTGTCGAATACGATGAAATATGCGCAGGCGAAGACCTTCCGCCTGCACTTGCATGCGGAATCAGATCAGTTACTGATGCAGATCAGCGATGATGGTTGCGGATTTGAGCCGGGGCAGGCCAGTCAGGGAATCGGTCTGGCGGGAATGCGGGAAAGAGTGATGGCGCTGCAAGGGGAGATTCAGATCAGGGCAATGAAGGGGGCGGGTTGTCAGATCAGGGTAAGTCTGCCTTTGCATGGCAGTCAAACCTGAAAAGCAAAAAGGAAATAAAAAACGGACGCAGCTGCGTCCGTTTTTTATTGGTCATGAAACTCAAAAACCAGCTTATTTGCGGATTTCCAGTGCACGGTTCAGATGCAAAACCGCCAGCGAGCAGGCTGCACCGGAAAGCAGATACAGACTGACGTAGGCAAGGCCGAAATGTGCTGAGAGACCAAGCGCAACCAGCGGTGCAAAGCCGGCGCCGATCAGCCATGACAGATCAGAAGTCAGCGCAGCGCCGGTATAACGGTACTGTGCGCTGAAGTTAGCTGTTACTGCGCCTGCAGCTTGTCCGTAAGACAAACCCAGTAAGATGTATCCGAAAAACAGGAAGATATTTTCACCGGCTTCTCCGGCCTTCAGCAGCGTAGGAACAAACGCACTGAAAAGTCCGATCAGTACCGCCAGTGTACCCAGCGTGTTACGACGACCGATTTTGTCGGCGATAACACCGGATAACACGATGGAGCCAGCCATCAGAATGCCGAATCCAGCCTGTATGTAGAGGAACTCACTCATATTCCGGTTGGAATATAAGGTGATCCAGGAAAGCGGGAAAACGGTGACCAGATGGAATAATGCATAGCTTGCCAGAGCAGCGAGTGCACCGATGATGACGTTACGGCCCTGATTTTTCAGCAATTCCAGCACATTGACCGGTTGCAGTTCGCGATCTTCCAGTAAATGAGTGTACTCGTCGGTGGATACCAGGCGCAGACGGGCAAACAGGGCTACGACGTTAATCGCAAATGCAACATAAAAAGGATAGCGCCAGCCCCATTCCAGAAAATCATCCGGCTTCAGTTCTGCCAGCATATAGGCAAACATCCCGGCAGCCAGAACAAAGCCTGTCGGCGCACCGAGCTGACCCAGCATCGCATACCAGCCGCGTTTGTTTTCCGGTGCGCTGAGTGCAAGCAGTGAGGGGAGTCCGTCCCATGATCCGCCCAGTGCCAGTCCTTGTCCGATGCGGAACAGGGCTAACAGTACGATTGCCTTGGCGCCGATCTGATCAAATCCGGGAAGAAACGCAATTCCTGCCGTGGAAAATCCGAGCAACACCAGCGCGATGGTCAGCTTCGCCTCTCGCCCCAGTCTTTGCTGCACGTTCATGAAAATCATGGTGCCGATGGGGCGTGCCAAAAAGGCAAAAGAAAAGATGGTGAATGCGTACAAAGTACCTTCAAGTCTGTCCTCAAAAGGAAAAAAGACCGAAGGAAATATCAGTACGGAAGCAATTGCGTAGACAAAAAAGTCGAAATACTCCGACGCACGGCCTATAATCACGCCGATGGCGATTTCGCCGGGGGCAACGCTATACGGTTTGGCTGGACTTGTGTCAGTCGAAGTAGGGAGGTCTCCGGCGTCACGGATGTCGCCGTTCTGGCTGATGATGTGCATAGTCGTCTCCGTCGTTGTGGTTGATGTACGGACGCCTCGCACACGCCCCGACTGTTCCGATTTCAGAATAGAAGGGGTAGGACAAAACGTCCAATCGCTAATGCCTATCAGTCAGTGTACATTACCACGATTTTATGATTCGACTGGACTTTTCTGCATGAACTCACGTTTAGCTCGTCGCGGATTGCTATTGCTTTCCGCAGCACTGATGGCTGGATGCAACACTGTAGTGATGAATCCATCCGGGGACATCGCTGCTCAGCAGAGCAAGCTGATTGTCATTTCGACAGTTTTGATGCTTCTGATCATCGTTCCGGTGATTTTGCTGACCCTGTTGTTTGCCTGGCGTTACCGTCAAAGTAACACTTCCGCAAAGTACGATCCGGAATGGGATCATTCGACTAAGCTCGAACTCGTGATCTGGGGTGCTCCTCTCTTGATCATTATTGCTTTGGGCATGGTGACATGGATTTATACGCATAAGCTTGATCCATATCGAAAGTTAGAGCGATTGGATGAAAACCGTCCGTTGCCTGCGTCGGTAAAACCACTGGTGGTTGAAGTGGTTGCGATGGACTGGAAATGGCTGTTTATCTATCCAGAGCAAGGTATTGCGACAGTGAATGAACTGGCTGCTCCTGTTGATGTGCCAGTCCAGTTCAAGATTACTGCGACGCACGCAATGAACTCCTTCTTTATCCCTGCACTGGCTGGCCAGATTTATGCAATGCCTGGTATGCAGACACAGTTACACGCTGTGATCAATAAAGCAGGTAAATATGAAGGCTTCTCCGCAAACTACAGCGGTGCTGGCTATTCCGATATGCGCTTTACTTTCCATGGCCTGAGCACTGAAGAATTTGCACAATGGGTACAGAAAGCAAAAGCAGGTCAGGGTGAACTGAACCGCGCAAATTATCTGGAACTGGAAAAACCAAGTATCAAAGATCCTGTGCGTCAGTTTGCGAATGTGGATAAAGATTTGTACCACGCCATTCTGAACCGCTGCGTCCGTGACGGTGAAGTTTGCCTCGACAAGATGATGACTGTTGATGCGAACGTGAAAAACGCCATGAACGGCAAACTGGGCAATATGCTGGTACAGAGCCCGCAAGGTCGTCGTCCGGAAGCTGAAATCTGTACGACACCAACGACTACCACTGCGAAATAAGGATGTTGAATCAAATGGATATGTCTACGCTATTGCTTGGCAGATTGGGCTGGGATTCGCTCCCGCTCCACGAGCCAATTCTGATTGCGACCTTCTGCGGCGTTGCCCTTGGCGGCGCTGCATTACTGGGTGCACTGACTTACTTCCGCCTCTGGGGTTACCTGTGGCGTGACTGGATCACCAGTATCGATCACAAGAAGATCGGTATTATGTACATGATCCTTGGTCTGATCATGTTCCTGCGCGGTTTTGCTGATGCTTTGATGATGCGTGCGCAACAAGCGCTGGCATTTGGTGACAATGCGGGTTTCCTGCCTCCCCACCATTACGATCAGGTATTTACAGCTCACGGCGTGATCATGATTTTCTTTGTCGCGATGCCTTTCGTGACAGGTCTGATGAACTATGTGGTACCGCTGCAAATCGGTGCACGTGACGTTGCATTCCCGTTCCTTAATAACTTCAGTTTCTGGATGACTACTGTCGGTGCAGCACTTGTGATGGTGTCGCTGTTCGTTGGTGAATTCGCCCGTACAGGCTGGCTGGCTTACCCGCCATTGTCCGGTATTCTGGGAAGTCCTGACGTCGGTGTTGATTACTATATCTGGGCGCTTCAGATTGCCGGTGTCGGTACCTTGCTATCCGGTGTGAATCTGGTTGTCACCATCGTTAAGATGCGTGCACCGGGCATGAGTATGATGAAAATGCCGGTATTCACGTGGACCGCACTGTGTACTAACGTCCTGATCATCGCTGCATTCCCTGTACTGACAGCAGTACTGGCAATGTTGTCGGTTGATCGTCTGTTCGGTACGAACTTCTTCACGAACGATCTGGGCGGCAGCGCCATGATGTACGTGAACCTGATCTGGATCTGGGGTCATCCTGAAGTTTACATTCTGGTTCTGCCTATTTTCGGTGTGTTCTCGGAAGTGGTTTCCACTTTCTGCTCCAAGCGTTTGTTTGGTTACACATCGATGGTATATGCAACCGTTGTGATTACCGTCCTGTCTTATCTGGTATGGCTGCATCACTTCTTCACCATGGGTTCGGGTGCGAGTGTTAACTCGTTCTTCGGTATCACGACGATGATTATTTCGATCCCGACCGGCGCGAAGATTTTCAACTGGTTGTTCACGATGTACCGCGGTCGTATCCGTTACGAATTGCCGATGATGTGGACAGTCGCATTCATGATCACTTTTGTGATTGGTGGTATGACCGGTGTTCTGCTGGCTGTTCCGCCTGCTGATTTCGTTCTGCACAACAGTCTGTTCCTGATTGCTCACTTCCATAACGTGATTATTGGTGGTGTGGTGTTTGGTACGTTTGCTGCGATTAACTACTGGTTCCCGAAAGCTTTCGGCTACAAACTGGACGATTTCTGGGGTAAATGCTCGTTCTGGTTCTGGATAGTTGGCTTCTACATGGCATTTATGCCGTTGTATGTACTGGGCCTGATGGGTGTGACACGTCGAGTCAGCCACTTTGAAGATAGCTCTCTGCAAATCTGGTTTGTGATCGCTGCGATTGGCGCGGTTCTGATCGCCCTGGGTATCGCTTCTTTCCTGATCCAGTTATTCGTCAGCTTCATGCGTCGTGAACAGTTGCGTGATGTGACCGGTGATCCATGGGGTGGCCGTACGCTGGAGTGGGCAACTTCTTCTCCGCCTGCAAACTACAACTTTGCATTCACGCCACATGTACATGAGTCTGATGCATGGGCTGATATGAAGAAAAATGGCTACACACGTCCGGTAAAAGACTTTATCGCGATTCACATGCCGAAAAATACAGGTGCGGGTTTCATCATCGCCGCGCTGAGTGGTCTGGTTGGTTTTGCTGTGATCTGGCACATGTGGCTGGTTGCAGTGGTTGGTTTCGCTGCTCTGCTGGCTGCCATCATCATCCATACCTTTAATTACAACCGCGATTACTATATCTCTGCGGAAGAAGTAACCCGCACTGAAGATGAACGCACACGTTTGTTAGCTAATCATGTCTGATATCGTTATTTCTCCTGAAGTGCAGAAAACCCACGGGAATTCTCGCTACTACGTTCTGGAACACCATCCGGAAAACGGCACTATGCTGGGCTTCTGGATTTATCTGATGAGTGACTGTCTGATCTTCGCGTGTCTGTTCGCAGCTTACGCGGTGCTCGGCCGTAACTATGCAGGTGGTCCTACCGGCGCTGAATTGTTTGATCTGCCGCTGGTGGCAATTAATACATCTCTGCTGTTGCTGTCATCCATTACCTACGGTTTTGCGATGCTGGAAGCGCAGAAAAAACGCCTGAACACTACCATTCTGTGGCTGGTTGTGACCGGTATCTTCGGTGCAGGTTTTATCAGCCTGGAACTGTACGAATTCATGCACTTGCTGCATGAAGGTGCAGGACCGCAGCGCAGTGGCTTCCTGACAGCGTTCTTCTCTCTGGTAGCAACTCACGGTTTGCACGTTACCTTTGGTATCGTCTGGCTGGTAACACTGTGCTTCCAGCTGAAGCGTCACGGTCTGACCGGCGCTAACATGCGCCGTCTGAATTGCCTGTCATTGTTCTGGCACTTCCTGGACATTGTCTGGATTGGCGTATTTACCTTTGTTTATCTGATGGGAGTTCTGCCATGAGTGCACATCACGAACATTCCGCACATGGTCATCACGACCACCACGATGATCACAGCCATGGCGATCTGAAAAGTTACGCGACGGGTTTTATTCTGTCGGTGATTCTGACGGCAATCCCGTTCTGGCTGGTGATGGGCAAAGTAATTAAAGACCCGGCAACCACTGGTTATGTACTGCTGGCGTTTGCTGCGGTTCAGATCGTTGTTCATATGGTCTATTTCCTGCACATGAATTCCAAATCGGAAGGTGGCTGGAACATGTTGTCGCTGATCTTTACCACGATTCTGGTCGTTATTATGCTGACTGGTTCTATGTGGGTAATGCATCACCTGAATCACAACATGATGCCATCCATGATCATGGATCATGAGCCGAAACCGGAATCGTTCCAGCAGGAACCGGTTAAGCAGGATGGCCAGAAAATGCCGAACATGTAATGTCTCCGGCAGATCACGGTAATCAGGTTACGGCGCAAGCCGTAACCGGCTCCGGTGACCACTCCCGTCAATCTGCCAGCCTTTGGCTGGTGATTTGTACCGGAGTGGTTTTTGTCATTTTATTTTCTCTAGGTTGCTGGCAGGTTTATCGCTGGCAATGGAAGCTGGATCTGATACAGCGGGTTGAAAGCCGTGTACACCAGACGGCGGTTGCTGCACCGGATCGTGCAGGCTGGCCGGCAGTCAGCCGCGACCAGTCAGAATACCTGCATGTGAATCTGCAAGGGCAACTGCAATACGCACGCAGTTTGCCAGTTGTCGCATCAACGATTCACGGCAGTGGCTACTGGGTTATGACACCACTGATCAGAAATAACGGCGAACGCATCTTGATCAATCGTGGTTTTGTGAAAAACATGGCAGCCTTTGACGCTGAGCTGAAAAAGCGTGATGAGCAGCCAGTCAGTATTACGGGCTTGTTACGCATCAGCGAGCCTGGAGGCAGTGTATTGCGTAAGAACGATCCTGATGCACGTCGCTGGTATTCACGTGATGTGAAAGCGATGGGGCAAGCGATGGGGCTGGCAGATCTAGCACCGTATTTTGTGGATCAGGAAGCCGGTACAGAAGTCAGTGATGGCCCGGTTGCCGGACTGACGATGATTCGCTTTCAGAACAGTCATGTCGTGTATGCGCTGACATGGTTCACACTTGCTGCGTTGTCGCTGGTCGGATATCGCTTAATCCGTCGTCACCGTCGTGATGACCGAGACTGATATCTGAACGCAGGAGCAAGCAATGTCGGCCAGAAACGCTTTACAAAAACACTGGAAGTCTTTGTCCGCAGGTGCGGCAGAGTTTGAAAGCTTTGCCGGCCATAAAAACATGTTGCAACTGATTCATCTGCGCTGGCTGGCGGTGATCGGACAAATCTCGACTATCCTGCTGGCGACGCAAGGCTTTGGGATCCGTTTACCAATTTTGCCGATGTTGTATGTGCTGGCGGTGCTGATCGCGTTCAATATCGGCAGCCATTTGCGCTGGCATGAAGAAGTCAGCGTTTCCAACCGGCAGTTATTTTTTGCGCTGCTGGTTGATATCGGTACGCTGACCGCGCAGCTGTATCTGAGTGGCGGAACCGGAAATCCCTTTGCATTCCTGTATCTGTTGCAAGTAATTCTGAGCGCAGTTTTGCTGGAAGTCTGGTCGACCTGGCTGGTCGTTGCCATTACAACCTTTTGTCTGATGGGGCTCTCGCGTTATTCGCTGCCACTGCAACTTCCGTTTGACTCTCCTTTCAGTCTGTTTGGTCTTTACCGCGACGGTATGCTGATCTGCTTTCTGCTGAATGCAGGGCTGCTGGTGTATTTTCTGACCCGTATCAGCCGAAATCTACAGGAGCGCGATGCACAGCTGGCTGGACTGCAGCAGCAGGCTGCGGAAGAAGAACATATTGTCCGTATGGGCTTACTGGCATCGGGTGCCGCGCATGAACTGGGTACGCCGCTGGCAACTTTGTCCGTGATTCTTGGTGACTGGCGACGTATGCCGGAGTTTCGCGACAATCCGGAATTGCTGGAAGAACTGAATGAAATGCAGCATCAGCTCAAGCGCTGCAAGAGTATCGTGAGTGGTGTATTGTTATCAGCCGGTGAGGCACGCGGTGAATCCGCAGCTAAAACGACACTGAATCATTTTCTGGATGCGCTGGCAGAAGAGTTCCGCACAACCCGGCAGGTCACTGGATTTGAGTATCACAACCGTAATCCGGAAGATATTCCTGTTGTTTCCGATGTCGCTCTGAAGCAAATGATTTGCAATGTGCTCGACAATGCGCTGGAAGCATCGCCTGACTGGGTTTGTTTCGAGGTTTTACGTGAGCAGGATGCACTGACTTTGCGTGTAACGGATCGCGGCCCTGGTTTCCGTCCTGCGATACTGGAAAAACTGGGGCAGCCGTATCAGTCGACCAAAGGTCGTGCCGGTAGCGGACTGGGCTTGTTTTTTGTGATGAACGTAGTACGAAAACTTGGTGGTTCAGTCAATGCGCAGAATCTGCCTGCAGGCGGTGCCTGCGTAGAAGTGCAGTTGCCGGTCACGGCGTTTAAGCTTTAAAAGGATAGGTGGAATGTCAGACAATCGTCTGTTACTGATCGTGGAAGACGATACCGCATTTGCGCGGACGCTGATGCGTTCGTTCGAGCGTCGTGGCTACACCGTGCTGCATGCTGACAATCTGGAACAGGTCAGCGCCTTGCTGACCGAGCATAAACCCGGTTATGCCGTAGTTGATCTGAAGCTTAATGGCAATGCATCCGGGCTTGCTTGTGTGCAAATGCTGAACCGCCACAATGAAGAGATGCTGATCGTGGTACTGACGGGTTTCGCCAGTATCGCAACCGCAGTGGAGGCTGTAAAGCTGGGTGCTTGTCAGTATCTGGCAAAGCCGTCAAATACCGACGATATTGAAGCTGCTTTCGGTCATGTCGCCGGTGTCAGCGAACCAGAGTTACCAAACCGTGCCACATCGATTAAAACGCTGGAATGGGAACGAATCCACGAAGTTCTTGTAGAGTCAGATTTCAATATTTCTGAAGCCGCGCGCCGTTTAGGGATGCACAGGCGTACGCTGGCACGTAAGCTGAATAAGCAGCAAGTCAGATAAATTTGCCGGCTCAGCTTTGATCAGCGAAGTTCCGGTAAATGTCGGCTTGCAGAATTTCCATGTAAGTTTCGGGCTTCGCCAGCGCACGGAAACCGAATTGCTGATACAGCCCTCGTGCTGTACTGGACACCAGAACAAAGCGCCGTAAATGCTGCAATTCAGGATGGGAAAGCAATTGTTGCATCAGCATTTTGCTATAGCCGCGCCCGCGTGCTGCTTCCTCCACATACACATCGACCAGATACGCAAAGGTAGCATGATCGGTAATGACCCTTGCAAATGCGACTTGTTGCCCCTGATCCCAGCCTGCAAAACACAAAGAGTGCTGTAAAGATTTATTAAATATGCTGCGCGGCAGGCCTTTGGCCCATGCCGAGTGTTCTGACAGAAAACGGTAAACCGCATCGAGATCCATCTGTTGCAAATCAGTCCGGATTTCCATCAGCAACTCCTTATTCAGTCCGGCGGGCAACGGCCGCCACTGACCCGTTCTATACCAGCCAGATCACGCCAGCTCTGTACTTCTGTATATGCCTCCGCATCCAGTAAGTCACGTACTGCGGATGCCTGATCATAACCATGCTCCATCAGCAGCCAGCCACCCGCTTGCAGGCGTGTTCGCGCGTCACGTGTCAGCGTACGGTAGGCGCTCAGCCCATCACCGTGATCTGTCAGCGCAGATAAGGGCTCGAACCGTAAATCCCCCTGCGACAGATGCGGATCGCCGGCCACAATATAGGGTGGATTGGATACGATCAGATCCCAGCGCTGTGCAGGTATCGTCCTGAACCAGTCGCTCTCGACCAGAGTTAGTGCGGACGTCGGCAAAATCCTGTGCGCATTTCGTCTTGCGACCTCTAAAGCGGCCGTACTGATGTCGGCAGCAGTCACCTGCCAGTCTGGGCGGTGACTGGCAATGCTGATCGCAATTGCACCGGAACCGGTTCCCAGATCCAGTACCCTTGCTTGTGGCGGGCCTTTTTCCAGCGCCAGTTCGACCAGTAATTCCGTGTCAGGACGCGGTATCAGGACGGCAGGCGTGGTAATGAAGCTGAGGCCGAAAAATTCCCGCTCGCCCGTCAGGTAGGCGATTGGCTCACCGGCTATACGGCGTTCCAGCAATGATTGCAGACTCTCTGCCTGGGCTGCATCCGGCACGGTGTCACCCTGTGTAATCAGCTGAATGCGTGATTTTCCGGTGACGAACATCAGCAACATACGGATATCGGTCTTATCCAGCGGAACCAGTTGCTCATATTCCGCCAGCGTCAGACCGGGCTGTCGCCAGTCTTTCATCAGCGTGCGTCCGAGAAAATGCTGACAGGACGATTTTTTTGCAGCAGCAAGACCAGCAGTACGATGGACATCAGACAGTACCAGACCATGGTCCAGCCGGGAATGGATAAGCCAAGAATCGGTGCATATGGCGTATCGCATAAACCGTCAGCACGAAAAACGGCAGGCAGCCAGTCGGCCAGAAAAATTTTGTTCAGACCAGTTTCCAGCGGATCGATACCACAAGAAGTAGCCGGATTGGCTAGTACGTACAAATGCTTGGCTGCAACACCTGCACCGCCAAGCGCAGATGCCAGTGCAAGTGCAGTGGCAGGACGGCGAAAGCTATTCTGCACACCTGCAATCAGGGCAAATAAACCGGTACCAATAAACGCATAGCGCTGTAAGACACAAAGCGGGCAGGGCAGCATATCCAGTGCCAGTTGCATATAGACTGCAGCACCGATCAGGCTGAAACAAACTGCGGCGATACCGAAATAAACATAAGAATTCAAACGCATGGTGTTCACTCAAAAAAGAGGAGGTCGTCAGCTTACCTGAATTCAGGCTTGCAGATACGACTGGTTTTGCCGGCCACGGCTGACCAGCATTGTTGTTCTGACTGTTTAATCCTCACCCAGTTCCGCAAGCAGTTCTGCCTGATGTTCTGCGATCAGGGCATTGGTCAGCTCGTCCAGTTCGCCATCCATAATGAAATCCAGCTTGTAGAGGGTCAGATTGATACGGTGATCCGTCATGCGTCCCTGCGGATAGTTGTAAGTGCGGATGCGTTCGCTACGGTCGCCGGAGCCGATCAGACTCTTGCGTGTTGCAGCTTCTTTCGCCTGCTTTTCACGGATCTGGCCATCCATGATACGGGTTGCCAGCACACGCATTGCCTGCGCTTTGTTCTGATGCTGACTGCGGCCATCCTGACATTCAACCACGATACCGGTTGGGATGTGCGTAATGCGGACAGCAGAATCTGTTTTATTAATATGCTGACCACCGGCTCCGCTTGCGCGGAAAGTATCGATGCGCAAATCGGCATTGTTGATGATGACGTCATTCAGCTCATCCGCTTCCGGCATCACAGCAACAGTACAGGCAGATGTGTGAATGCGCCCTTGCGTTTCCGTTGCAGGAACACGTTGCACGCGGTGACCGCCGGATTCAAATTTCAGGCGGGAATACGCGCCGAAACCGGCAATACGGATAATGACTTCTTTATAGCCACCGAGTTCGGATTCCGACGCGGACATCATTTCTATCTGCCAGCGCTGCCGTTCCGCATAGCGTGTGTACATCCGTAACAAATCTCCGGCAAATAAAGCAGCTTCATCGCCGCCGGTACCGGCGCGGATTTCCAGCAGAATATTTTTTTCATCATTAGGATCTTTTGGCAGCAGCATGGTTTGCAATTCTTTTTGTAATTGCTCCATACGCTCGCGCGCCTGCTGAATCTCTTCCTGAGCGAACGCTTTCATTTCCGGATCAGCGAGCATTTCCTGTGCATCAGCCTGATCGCTGAGAACTTGCTGGTACTGGTGATACAAAGCAACCACTGGTTCCAGCTCTGCATGTTCACGGTTCAGTTTGCGGTATTGCTCCATATCGTTGGTGATACCTTCCTGTATCAGCAACTGGGCCACTTCATGTAGTCGTTCCGCCAGCTGTTCCAGCTTGGCAAGCATTGATGGTTTCATCTTGAATAATCGGTGAGGGTGTTACAAGACAGCCCGGCAGGCTGATATTCTGAAGCGGGCAGCACGAACGCGCTGCCTGCGAATGGACGGGTATCTAACGCTTAGTGCGGAATAATTGCGGCAGCAGGCTGGCCAGACGCGCACGGTCATCACCGCTGGCCTGATGTAAGGCTTGCTGCGGGCCATGCAGGAATTTGGCTGTCAGACCCCGCGAAAGAGCTTCCAGCACTTGCTCAACATCGTCACCGCGCGCCAGCATACGGCGCGCACGATCCAGTTCAGCCAGACGTAACTGCTCGGAGCTTTCATGCAAATCCTGAATGACTGGCACAATTGCACGTCCATCCATCCAGTGCATGAAAGAGCGGACTCTGTTTTCGATGATAGCCTCAGCTTGTGCAACTGCTGCCTGGCGGTTCTCGATGCCAGTCTGAACAACGGAGCCCAGATCATCGACGGTGTACAGAAACACATCGTCCAGTTTGCCGACTTCCGGCTCAATATCGCGCGGAACAGCCAGATCGACCATAAATACAGGGCGGTGGCGACGTGCGCGTACTACGCGCTCCATCAGGCCGAGCCCGATAATCGGTAATGAAGATGCTGTGCAGGAAACGATAATATCGAACTGAGATAATTGTTCCGGCAGGTCTGCAAGACGGATTGCTTTACCGTTGAAGCGATGTGCAAGCGATTCACCGCGTTCCATTGTACGGTTTGCAATCGTCAGCGATTTCGGGTTCTGCGCAGCAAAGTGTGTCGCACAGAGTTCGATCATTTCACCGGCGCCAATGAACAGAACATTCTGACCGGCAATATCATCAAAGATACGTTGTGATAACCGTACTGCTGCAGCGGCCATAGAAACGCTGTGCGCGCCGATTTCTGTCGTACTGCGCACTTCTTTTGCAACAGCAAACGTGCGCTGGAACATCTGATGCAGATAAGTGCCAAGCCCGCCTGCTTCATCAGCCTGGCGCACTGCATTTTTCATCTGACCGAGAATCTGTGCTTCACCCAGCACCATGGAGTCCAGACCGGAAGCAACACGGAAAGCATGGCGTACCGCGTTATCCTGTGGCAGGGTGTACAGATGCGGACGAAGATCACCGTAAGACAACTGATGGAAATCCGCAAGGAAGTGGGCTGCTGCATCAACCGGATTATCGGCGCTGCATGCGGCATACAACTCTGTGCGGTTACAGGTGGACAGAATGGCGGCTTCGTTATTGCCGGATGCAGATCCCGATGCGCGCTGACCGAACCAGCTGCGGGCGGCTGCCACTGCCTGACCAATTTGCTCAGGCGCAAAAGCGACCTTCTCCCGCAATGCCAGCGGGGCAGTCGTATGGTTCAGGCCTACAGCGGTCAGTATCATGCTCGTCAGGATTCAAAGTTCAGCCTGCATTATAGCGCGGTATCCCCGAGTCTGACCGACAGGGGGACTTTGATATGCCTCAAAACTGGCTCGACGGTATCTGGATTGTGAAGGTCGTTCCCTCGTTCGGTGCGCTTTGAAAGCTGATATTTGCCATATGCCGGTCAATAACCGCTTTCACGAATACCATGCCGAGCCCAACACCGTCATTTTTGGGTTGCTCTGCAGTTTTAAAGCGCTGAAAACGCTGGAACAGTTTGCTTTGCTCTGCCCTCGGTATGCCGTATCCCTGATCAGCAATGTGGCAAAGGATGAGTGAGCCGTTCATGTCCTGACGTAATTCCAGTGAGCAGGTAATGGTTGTTTCGCGCGGACTGTATTTGACCGCATTCGAGATCAGATTGGTCAGAACACGTGTCATCAGTGCACGGTCCGCACGAACCGGAAATTCTTTTTCCGGAATTTCTGTCCGGATGCGGATTTTTTTGCTGCGCGCCAGCGACCACATTTCTTCGGTGGCATCAATCAGCATGTCCTGAAAATCCACTTCTTCAAACCGGTAATCCTGCGACTCCGCGCGTGCTAATTGTACGAAGTTATCTGCCAGTCCCAAAGTGATCCGCGAGGCACGTTCAATCCGGCTCATGAATTCTTCATTGCTCAGCGCAGTTTCCGGATCTTTTTGCATTTCCAGTAAAGCCAGTATTGATGCCTGTGGGCCGCGCATATCATGAGAAATAAAGTGCAGAGTTTCATCGCGGCTGCGTTCGGCAGCACGAATGGCTGTGATGTTGACCATGCTGACAATCCAGCCGGTCAGATGTTTATCTGCATCGTAGCAAGGGGCGCTTTTAATCAGCAGATCTTTGCCTGCAGGGTCGCGGACTTCGATACCCTGCGCCATCAGTCTGGTCTGTTTCAGATCCAGTAAATCCCACCAGCTGAAACTTTGCGAATGTACAGGGTCTGTGTTGACCGGCTGCGACATTTTTGCAAACAGATACGGCACCAGTGCATCATTGACCTGTGGGATGCCAATACCAGCAAAATAAGCGCGTGCAGGCTGATTGGATAAGACGACATTTCCGTCGGTGGTGGTAACCAGTGTCGCATCCGGCAGGCTGGCCAGACTGTCTGTCACAAACTGGCGCAAATTGCGGACGCGGCTTGCCGCGTCATGCACCGCCTGAATATTCTTTTCCAGTTTATCTGTCAGCACAGTCTGTAATTCAGTTTGTGCATCGTCATCCTGAAATTCCGGCAGTAAATCCGGTTCCTGTTCAAGCAAATGCAGTTCTGCACCGAGGTAGCGAATAGCTGCTTCCAGCCGTCTCCAGCTCCACAAAGGATAGGCGATAATCAGGCTGAGTAAGGCTGGAACGGGATTCAGCCAGTGACCTGTATGTAGCAGCAGGCCACAACTCAGCAAAGTCATCATAAAAATGATGCCGGTACAGATCAGTGCCTTCCTTGGTGTCATCCACAACAAGCAACACATGGTCAGCAGGACCGGCAGCAGATTTGCAATTGCAGCCAGCCAGACCGATGCAGATTCTATGGCACGGTGTTCCAGCAGACCGGCCAGAATATTTGCATTGATTTCGATACCGGAGACCACACCTTCATTTCCAGTTACCGGTGTAGGGAAGGAATCTGCCATGCCGGTCGCTGTCGGACCTACCAGAATATACTTACCCTGAATGAAGCTTGCCGGAACCTCTCCGCGTAACACAGCAACATACGGCACCGAAGTAAAGTGGCCTGAACTGCCGGAGTACGGTATTTGCATATGGTAGTCACGCAGCCAGCTGCCTTCTCCGGAGGATGTTTTACGTTCTGCCAGTGGCAAACGTGTGCCGGGAATCCAGGTTTCGGTACCTGCAGCGGTATTCTGCCCCACATTTTTCAGTGCAAGCGAGAAATGCGGCCACCATTCTGAGCCATTCCCTTCGCGCAGGAACACGCTGCGTGCGACGCCATCCTCGTCAAGTTCGATGTGAATATGGCCAGTCTGGCGTGCAGCTGCCGCAATTTGCGGAGCTGGTTTTGCTGCGCTTAACCCGCGGCCTGCACTTTGTGAGGTCAGTGGAACGACGACGTTGCCGGCTTCTTTCATTGCAGTCGCAAGCGCCTGATCTGCCGGTATGCCGCCATCGGCAGTCAATGTATTGTCTGCTTCTGAGAACAACACATCCATCCCAATCGCCAGCGGCTTTGCTGCGCTGAGCTGACGTATCAGTGCAGCGTGATGCTGTCGCGGCCATGGCCATTTTCCCAGTTCGCTGAGGCTGTAGTCATCAATCGCAACGATCAGGATATCTTCTCTTGCAGGACGCGAGTCCAGTTGCATGAACCTGTCATACAGTCCGAGGCCTGAGCGTTGCATGATGCCGGAAATACTGACAGTTGCTGTAACAAGCAACAGCAGTAAACTAAGAATCAGCCATTCGCGGAACGCGATATGCCGGACTTCTGAACGGTGCTGACTCATCTCAGAATCCGGTACGGATTACCCCGTCGCTGCTGCGGATCGCTTCACCACTGCTGTCGGCCCAGCGCGCTTCGATCCGGATTTTCTGCGCGGCAGAGAACGCTCCGACGTAGCCGTCTGCATCGGTTGCTCTTACGCGAATGAAATAGTCACCCGAAGGCGGGCGTGGTAATTTCAACTCTGCCTCAGATAATTCTCTGGTCAGGTAGAGGCTGGAAAAATCCGGTGTCGTTGCAATCTGAATCAGGAAGCGCTGCCCCGGTTCGGACTGCCAGTTAATCGTGATGTCTTTACCTTCGGAATCTCGGAAACTAGCGCCTGACTGTACAGGCATTTTGACGAACGCCTGTGCATCACTGAACGGCCCCTGGTCGGCTGTGCCGTTTTTTTGCGCGATACTGGCAACCCGCCAGTAATAGCGCTGGTCTCCGAGCTGGTCTGTGCTGAATTGCGTATCCCGCAGGTCTGACTGATCAATCAGAGGCTGACGGAAATCCGGGTCTGTTGCAACCTGGATGCGATAGGCGCTGGCTTGAGTCGCTTCTGTCCATACGAATTTCACCTGCGCTGCCCGGACCTTGTTTTTCGGTTCCGACGTGAATGGCGGTTCTGGTCTGGCTTTCAGTGTAAAGGCTGTGACAGAAGGTTTTCCTTCCAGTCCCTGAGCGTCGATTGCGGTCGTCCTCAGGAAATAGCGCCCGTCATCCAGACTGTCGAATTTGAAACGTGCTTGTGTAAACTGCGCTTCCTGCAAAATATCCAGTGCTTCTGCATCCCGGGCAATCTGCGCACGGTAGGCGACAGCTCCCTTGACGGGTTGCACATTAAATACCATGGTCGGACGAATTTGCAGTTGACTCGCTGCATCTGCCAATGGTGGTGGCAGCAGATCAACGGGTGAGCCCACCCCTTTTCCTGTTGTCAGATTACCTTTGCCAGCGCTGACCAGCGTTTGCGGCGATTTTTTCGTCGCAGCCATACCGACCGCAACGCCTCCCTCCAATACTTCGCTGGCGGTTCCGCCATCCGTAACACCGACGCGGAAGAAAGTGCCTCGTACACCGGCGACCGCCAGAGGGGAGCGTACTTCAAAGCGCCCCTTATTACTGACCAGCGATGTCACTCTTGACTCCACTTTGCCTTCCAGTACGGATACTTCCGTACGCGGGCTGGCGGTGAATCTGGTCTTACGTAGTTTGCTCAGTGCAACAGCACTGTTAGACGGAATGGAAATGCGCGATTCGTCGGGCAATGCCAGCGTCATGAATCCGCTTTTTCCGGTTCGGATTTCTGTTCCTTCCTTGAGTATCGCACCTATGCTTGCAGCAGCATCATTACCTTTGGGGGGGCGTATCAACGGAGAACCTGCCATCGCAACAATTTTTGCTTCGCTTTCCTCATCCGGCAGCAATGTCAGCGGGATACGAATCAGCGTGCCGATCGGTATGGTGCGATCATTGCTGATTTTATTGCGCTCACCAATAGCCGACCAGTTACGGGTAGTGCCAGTGAACTGCTGAGAAATATCCATCAGGGTATCGCCCTGACGTGTTGTATAAATCAGATCGCTTGCGGTAGTTTGCAGTTCAGCCGGATTGACGGGCGCAATCGCTGCCAGCGCCGGGTGATTCATTGCAGTGATCAGTACCGCGAGAGAAAAGGAAGGAAGAGCTGAACGCATAAGAAAACCCGATGGTAAAAACGAAGCGGGTCAGACTAGCTGACCCGGTAATGCTTATTCTGCAGTGACTTGTTCCAGTCGGTAGCCGTAGCTGTAGACCGGCGCGAGGCGGTAGCCATTCTCTGGTCGCAATTCCAGCTTACTGCGGACACGGGAAATGTGCGTATCCATCGTGCGCGACGGAATGTCGACGTCACGTGACCATACTGCTTCCAGAATGTATGCGCGTGACAGAGGGCGTCCCAGATTCCGGAACAGCAACAGCGCGAGGTCAAACTCTTTTTGTGTCATTTCGACCGGTTCGTCGCTCATCGTGACGCGTCCGGCGCGAGTTTCGAATTTGTAATTGCCGAATTGCAGTGTTTCCGATGCAGTTTGTGTCGGATATGCACGGCGCAATAATGCCTGCACCCGGGCCACGAGCTCACTGCGACGTATCGGTTTGATCATATAGTCGTCTGCGCCGGCAGCCAGCCCTTGGACGATATCTTCTTCACCCGAACGGCTGGTCATGAACAGCACAGGCAGGGTTGGTGATAACTTCTCACGTACCCAGTGCAGGATTTCTGTTCCGCTCAGGTCGGGAACCTGCCAGTCCAGAATCAGCATATCGTAGCTTTCACGCCTTAACTGGTGCAGCATTTCTTTGCCGCTCAGGAAAGGGTGACAGGTGTGGCCTGCCGCATTCAGAATGGTGCAAACCAGTTCCAGCAGGTTGTTATCGTCGTCGAGTACAGCGATTCTCATAATTATTACCGTCAGTGACAGGCGGAGATTGTGATTCTTACCATTATAACGAATGCATGGTCAAAACCCGAAACATCAACAGTCGCTTACTGTGACTGCCTTACCGGCGGTACAGATTCAGTGTTAACTGTTGCATTTCTTGCCTGCATTATTCGCAAAGCATATCTGAGCATAAGGAATTTGCAAGCATTAAACGCAACGTCAGACTTCTCTTCAGCCTTTACTGTTGTTGCGTTGTTTTCTCAGCTGCTTTTATCCATTTCCGGCAGAATGACATTGACGTCCAGAACTTCCAGATTTCCCTGGCGATCCAGTGACACTTTAATGTCGTCAGGATTGACCTTGGTATATTTGGAAATCACGGCAATCAGCTCTTCGCGCAGAGCTGGCAGAAAGTCGTAGCCGTCACGACCAATGCGTTCGCGGGCAATGATAATTTGCAGGCGTTCTTTGGCAGTGTTAGCTGTTTTCGGTTTGCTGTTAAATAAGAACGAAAGCAGAGCCATATTATTTACCTCCGAAAATGCGCTGCAGTAAGCCAGGCTTTTCGTAGTTGATAAAGCGCAGCGGCATCTCCTGACCGAGGTAGCGGGCAACGATGTCCTGATACGCTTCAGACACATCAGAGCCTTTCATATGAATTGCCGGAGTACCCTGATTCGATGCATGCAGCACTGCCTCAGATTCCGGTACAACACCGATCAGTGGAATACGAAGGATTTCCTGTACATCAGTGTGTGACAGCATTTCGCCGGCTTCAACGCGTTTCGGTGAGTAGCGGGTAATCAGCAAATGTTCTTTGACAGGCTCACCACCATTCTGGGCGCGGCGCGATTTGGCCTGAATAATGCCGAGAATGCGGTCGGAATCACGCACGGACGATACTTCCGGATTAGTGACAACGATTGCTTCGTCGGCAAAGGTCAGCGCCATGACTGCACCTTTTTCGATACCTGCCGGTGAGTCGCAAACGATATATTCAAATTCCATCGCTGCCAGATCATTGAGCACTTTTTCTACGCCTTCTTCCGTCAGCGCATCTTTATCGCGGGTTTGCGAAGCAGGTAATACAAACAGATTGTCGCAATGTTTATCTTTGATCAGCGCCTGATTCAGGGTCGCTTCGCCACTGATGACATTGATCAGATCGTACACAACGCGACGTTCGCAGCCCATGATCAGGTCCAGATTACGCAGACCGACGTCGAAATCAATCACAGCGGTTTTATGGCCGCGCAACGCGAGACCGGATGCAAAGCTGGCGCTGGAGGTGGTTTTGCCCACTCCGCCTTTACCGGATGTCACAACAATGATTCTTGCCACAAATCGCTCCTTTAATGAATCTGAAATGATGGGTTTATGCCGGTGATTCAGCTTGCTGAACTCACAGCGGACAATTCAATACTGTCGCCGTTGAGCCTTACCTGCACGGGCGTATTGCCGGGCAGATCGGGAAAGCCGTTTTCAAACGTACGGTAAATGCCCGCAATAGAAACCAGTTCCGGCTCCATGGTGCGGGCGAAAATTCGGGCTTGCGTATCGCCGGTTGCGCCGGCAAGTGCGCGTCCGCGTAAAGGTGCGTAAATATGGATGCTGCCATCGGCGATGACTTCTGCCCCATTATTCACTGCGGCCATAATGATTAAATCGCCGCCGCGTGCATATATGCGCTGACCTGCGCGCACAGGCTGATCAATAACCATTGCCGGCTGATTGCGGTAGATTACTTGTGGCTCTGGTACCGGTGCAGGCTCGACCGGAGCAGGAGCAGGTTCAGTGGTAGCCTCTGCGACAGGCTCTGTGCGTGATTTACTGACTACATCAATGCTGAGTCCCAGTTCGCGCAAAACAGTTTCTTCATCATCGCTGGCATTTCTGACTGCAACGACATGCAAGCCGTAGCGGCGGAACAGTGCAAGCATCGCGTTCCAGTCCGGCTGCTGACCGCTGACTGCGGCGACATCAATTACAGCGAGCTCGTCGTCAAAATAGTCCGGGGAACCGGCAGTCATTTTGCGCAGTGCCTCTTCCATTTTGACGGGGTCAGCATCGCTGATTGAAATGACAACAGCCACTACCGTGGATATTTTGACCTCTATCGGCTTGCTGCTTGAATTGGTTTGCATAAGTCAGATAAGTAAATACGCGCAGACAGGTTGATCATACACGTGCGCTGCAGATCACCTGCTAAAAGACTAATGCTACCAACTGCTGAACAGGATTGCAAAAAACTCAGTGCTGGATGTGGTGGTGGCGCAAGAAAAGGGCGGGTGCTGGCTTGAGCAGATTGAATTTCAGGTTTGGAAAACAAAAAACGCCGCACAAGGCGACGTTTTGTATATTTTGGTGGCCCGGGGCGGAATCGAACCACCGACACAAGGATTTTCAATCCTCTGCTCTACCGACTGAGCTACCAGGCCAACGAGGACGCATTATAGGGAAGTGGGAGGGTTTTTGCAAGAGCTGGCGGTAAAAAAGGAAATCTCTGCGCTGTATGCTCTTGCGCTAGCGCATTTTTGAGCAGCAGATGGCTGCCGTATAATGGCGCATCTTTAATCTCCGCCAGGATGAAATCATGTCTGCTCAGGTGTATGAAAGCGATATTTGCGTAGTCGGTAACGGTGCAGTCGGAAGGGCTGCAGCACTGGCGCTGGCGCAGTCGGGCTGGAAGGTCACGGTGTTAAGTCCGTCGCTGGCGCCGGTGCAGCCTTCTGAGGAATGGGATGTGCGTGTGTTTGCACTGAACCATACAGCGCATACTTTGCTGAAGCAGATCAGGGTCTGGGATGCGATGAATGCTGCCCGTATTGAGCCTGTAACTGCGATGCATGTCAAAGGCGGTGAAAACATGCAGGATGGTCGCCTTGGTTTCGACGCCTACGGCGCGCGCAGCAATGAGCTGGCGTGGATACTGGAAAACCGCAATCTGATGCTGGCGCTGGACGCTGCAATGCGCTTTGCGCCGGGTGTGCAGGCTGTCGGCGGCATGGCAACCGGATTGCAGCAGCATCCGGATCATGCCTGCATTACTTTGCAGGATGGTACGCAGATTCGCAGCAAGCTGGTGATTGGTGCCGATGGCGCGCAATCCTGGGTGCGCGGTCAGTGCGATATCGGGATGAGTTACCGTTCGTACGGACAAAAAGGCGTAGTCGCTAATTTTGAAGCCAGTCTGCCGCATCATGGTGTGGCGCATCAGTGGTTTGTTGAAGATCTGGGCATCATTGCATTGCTGCCTTTACCGGGACAGCGGGTGTCGCTGGTCTGGTCTGCACCGGATTTGCTGGCGGACGAGCTGGTACGCGGTGGCATGGAAAATCTGATCAGCCGCCTTGAACACTACTGTTATGCCACTCATGGTAAGCTCTCGCCGGTGTTGCCGGAAAATGTACAGGCATTTCCATTACGACTGATCCGCACCCATAGCCTGATTGCACCGCGTGTTGCGCTGGTGGGTGATGCTGCGCACGTCGTGCATCCGCTGGCCGGACACGGTATGAACCTCGGCTTTGGTGATGTGGCGGATCTGGTCAGTGTGCTCGGTAAACCTGGCGATACAGAAGATTGCGGCGATAGTCGCTTGCTGGAGCGTTACCGCCGTGCGCGCAAAGAAGATGTATTGCTGATGCAGCTGACGACAGACGGGCTGGCCCGCCTGTTCGGTTCGGATCTGGCACCGGTACGTCTGGCAAGAAAAGCCGGCATGAATTTGCTGGATCGTTTGCCGTTGATTAAAAACCGGCTGATTTCCCATGCCATGGGACGCGGATAACTGACCGCGGCAGCTGAATAATAAGGATATGAAATGCTGAAAAAAGTTGTGATCGCCGGGCTGATGTTGCTGGCTGGCAGCGCGATGGCGGAGACAGCGCAGGAACAAGCTGTTAAAAAACTGGTGGAGCCGCGTCTCGGTGATGGTGTCAAAGTCGACAGCGTTGTGAAGACGCCTTACAGCGGTTTATTTGAAGTCCGTGTCGGCGGCGATATTATTTATACCGATGAAAAAGCCCAGTTTCTGTTTGTCGGTAATGTCGTGGATGCCAAATCCGGTACTAACTATACCCGTAACCGTGTTGAAGAACTGAATAAGATCAAGTTCTCCGATCTGCCGCTGGATTCCGCACTGAAAATGGTAAAAGGCGACGGTAAACGCGTCATCGCTGTATTTGAAGATCCTAACTGCGGCTACTGCAAACGCTTCCGTAAAACGCTGGCCAGCTTGGACAACGTCACTGTGTACACCTTCATGTACAACATTCTGTCGGAAGACTCGGTCGCGAAATCGAAAAACATCTGGTGTTCTTCGGACCGCAATAAAGCATGGGATGAATGGATGCTGAACGGAAAAATGCCGACGGCTGCTGCGCCGGCAAATTGCGTGACACCGCACGACAAAGTCTATGCACTGGGCCGTAAACTGAATGTTAACGGCACACCGGCAGTTTTCTTCACAGACGGTACCCGTATTCCGGGGGCAGTGGATGCTAAAGCGCTGGAAGAAAAATTCGCCAGCATCGGACAGGCGGCAAAGCGCTGAACGATGAGCCGGATTGCTCCCGTCGCTTGTACGGCAGTCATACTGGCGGCAGGCAAGGGAACACGGTTTGATGCAGAAGGCCGGCAGCAAAAGCTGCTGGCCTTTTTGCCATCCGGTAACCGTGTTGCCGCACAGACTGCGGCTTTATACAACAGCGTATTTGCCCGTGTCATTGCCGTTGTGCGACCTGAACAGCAGGAGCTGATTGCGTTGTTCGCGGAAGCTGGCTGTGAGATTGTGGATTGTGCCAGCGCAGAAAAGGGCATGGGGCACAGTCTGGCTGCCGGTGTTGCTGCTGCTGAGCACAGTGCATCGGTGATGATTGCGCTGGCGGATATGCCATTCATCCAGACAAACACTCTGCAGATGCTGGCGCAGCTCAGCACAGATGAACCCCGCATTGTGCAGCCACAGTTTCAGGCGCAGCCCGGTCATCCGGTACGGTTTCCGGCGGCACTGTATCCGCACCTGAAGGCGCTGGAAGGTGATCAGGGGGCAAGGGCTTTGCTACGCAGCTTCCCTGTGTTGCAGGTGCCGGTTACGGACGCCGGTGTGGTGCAGGATATTGATTTTCCTGCAGATTTGCAGATGGCATGCGGCAAGAATAGCAACAGTAAGTTTCCCTGAAATACACAGAGTGTGGCGGAACACGGAAATGCAGTGCAGCATTTTTGCATAACAGTATTCCGCATTGCTTTTTGCCCCTAAAATAGCGTTTTCCTTTTTTTGATAAAAAATTTTCAGAATTAACGTATTTGCGGTGAAAACTCTGTCAGATTTTGGCCGCAGATGTGAAGAAACTGAAATGAAAGTGACGTGTGCTGACATGATGCATGTACAAAATCAGAAGTTGCTGACCCGTCTGGGTCTGGTTGGACTGATCCCGTTTTTCCTGATGACACTGGGTTGCTGGGTCGTGCATCCGGACTGGCTTGGCTATTTCATTAAAGCGCAGCTGGTGTACGGCATTGTGATTTTGTCTTTCCTGGGTGGTTTGCACTGGGGTGTAACCATCATGGCGCGTGATGATAACGATGAGCAAACCCGCAAGGCGCTGATCTGGGGTGTGATCCCGATTCTGATCGGCTGGTTTTCCATCGGCAATATGCTGATTGGTTTCATTGTGCAGGTAGCCGGATTTATCGCTTCTTACAAAATCGATAAAAAACTGTACGAGGCATATCACATGCCGGACTGGTTTATCCGTTTGCGTCTGCAACTGACTCGCGTTGTGGTCACGACCCAGATCCTGACCTTTATCGCAGCAAACGTGCGTAACTGAGCGCAGCACACGGTTGTACATAACACAGAAATACAGAAAGATTGTCGAAAATGGCAACATTAAAAAGAAACCAAACCGGGGATAAGCAGTTTGCAGTGGCATATACGATCGTGCCGAAAGATCTGGCCGGTCATCTGTTTGAAGTCAGCCTGACGGTACAACATCCTGATCCTGCCGGTCAGGTGCTGAGTCTGCCGGTCTGGATTCCGGGCAGCTACATGGTGCGCGAATTTGCGCGCAACATTATTCGTATTGAAGCACGCAGCGGCGGTAAAAAAATCGCGCTGAAAAAACTCAGCAAAACCAGCTGGAAAGCCGCAGCCTGCAAAGAAGCGCTGGAAGTTCGCTACGAAGTGTATGCATGGGATTTGTCAGTGCGCGCTGCGCATCTGGATCAGAGCCATGCTTTCTTTAACGGCACCAGTGTGTTCCTGTGCGCAGAAGGTAAAGAGCGCGAAGCGCATGTGGTGGATATCCAGCGTGCGCCGGATGCAGCATGCAAAACCTGGCGCGTGGCAACTTCGCTGCCGGAACTGAAAGCAAAACGTTACGGCTTCGGGACGTATATCGCAGCGGATTACGATGAGCTGGTCGATCATCCGGTGGAAATGGGTGATTTTGCGATCGCTTCGTTTGACGCCTGCGGTATTCCGCATGACTTTGTAATCACCGGTCGTGTACCGAATATGGACATGGACCGCATGGTGGCCGATGTGAAGAAAATCTGCGAAACGCAGATTGCCTTCTTCGAACCGAAAACCCGCAAAGCACCGATGGACCGCTATGTGTTCATGACCATGGTGGTGGGCGAGGGCTACGGCGGTCTGGAGCACCGCGCATCAACCGCGCTGATCTGTAACCGCAACGATATTCCGGTGAAACACAATCCGGAGATGAGCGAAGGCTACAAAGCTTTCCTCGGTCTGTGTAGTCACGAATATTTCCACACATGGAATGTGAAGCGTATCAAACCGGCGGTGTTTGCTGACTACGATCTGCGTCAGGAAAGCTATACCAGCCTGTTGTGGCTGTTTGAAGGTTTCACCAGTTATTACGATGATCTGATGCTGGTGCGTTCCGGCCTGATCGATGAAGCGGCGTATCTGAAACTGGTCAGCAAAACGATTAACGGCGTGCTGCGCGGCAGCGGTCGTCTGAAACAAAGCGTGGCGGATTCCAGCTTTGATGCATGGACCAAATACTACCGTCAGGATGAAAATTCCCCGAACGCGATTGTCAGCTATTACACCAAAGGTTCGCTGGTCGCGCTGGGTCTGGATCTGACCATCCGTGCTGAAACTGCCGGTAAAAAATCGCTGGATGATGTGATGCGCGCGCTGTGGCAGCGTTATGGCCGTGACTTCTACACGCTGACTGCCGAAGGCAAACAGCAAGGCTTGCCGGAACAGGCATTTGCGGAGATTGCTGAAGAAGTGACCGGTGTCGATCTGCGTAAATTCCTGAGCAAGCATGTGTACGGTACGGAAGATGTGCCGCTGGCAAAACTGTATGCACCGTTCGGCGTCACGCTGGATGTGCCGGTACCAGTCAAAGCCGGTCTCGGTGTGCGCGTGGTGAAAGACGGCAACGATTGCAAAATCGCCAGTGCCTTCGAAGGCCGCACCGCGCATCTGGCCGGATTGTCGGCGCTGGATATTCTGGTAGCGATCAATGGTTTGCGCGTGACCGCAGCCGATGCTGCGGATGGCTTAAACAGTCAGCTGGCACGTTACCGTGTTGGTGAAACAGTCGAGATTCATGCATTCCGTCGCGATGAGCTGATCGTCGTCAAAGCTACCCTGCAGGCGGATGATGTTCCGGCGCAGCAATTGCGTTTGCTGGATGGCGGCAAAGCCGCGCTGCAAACGCATCGCCCGACTTTCCGTAAAGCAGGCAAACGCTGATTTTCCGGCTGGCTTACAAACCGGCCTGACAGCAAAAAACAAAACGGCGCACCAATCAGTGCGCCGTTTTGTTTTGCAGGAGAGCTGCTGCAGAAAATACCATCTGCGCGTGGATCCGGCGCTTGCTGAGGCTGAATCTGAGTCTGAGCGGAGGACGACCTGTCAGCATCTTCGCTTGCCCTGTTATTGCCCGCCGCAGCCCGAAAATGCCTCAAATGCGGACTTCAGCATAGCGATCCGGCGGTCGTCGGCAGAAAGTCCGGGCCTCCGCAAACATCAAATGACGATATTTGCACAGACCCGTACCGAATTTACTCAGTAAAACAGTTGCTGCAGGCAGGCGCCGGGATTGTCTGCCCGCATGAATGCTTCGCCGACCAGGAAACTGTGGACGTTCGCATTGCGCATGATTTCCACATCTGCGCGCTGCAGAATGCCCGATTCCGTGACCACCAGTTTGTCAGCCGGTAACTGATCCAGCAGTTGCAGCGTGTTATCCAGACTGACTTCAAACGTGCGCAGATTGCGGTTGTTGATGCCTAACAGCGGCGTTTTCAGTTGCAGTGCCGCGTCCAGTTCATCCTGACCGTGAATTTCGACCAGCACATCCATTCCGAGTGCATGGGCGCAGGCTTCCAGCTCCTGCATTTGCGCCAGTTCCAGCGCCGCCACAATCAGCAAAATACAATCCGCACCCCAGCTTCTGGCCTGATACACCTGATAGGTGTCGATCATGAAATCCTTGCGCAGCACCGGCAAATCACAGGCGGCACGCGCTGCCTGCAAATACGCCGGACTGCCCTGAAAGAATTGCTCATCGGTCAGCACGGACAAACAAGCTGCGCCATGTGCGGCATAGCTTCTGGCAATGTCCGCCGGATGAAAATCCGCCCGCAGTACGCCTTTGGATGGCGAGGCCTTTTTGATTTCAGCGATGACAGCCGGATCACCGGCGGCAATCCGCTTGCGCATTGCTTGTTCAAAGCCACGCAGATTGCTGCGCAGCGCCTGATCCTGTTCTACCTGTGCCTGCAGGCTGGCGGCGGATAACCGGGCTTTGGCAGCCACGATTTCTTCCGCTTTCACCGCAAGGATTTTATTTAGAATATCTGACATACCGACTCCGTTGACTTATTTGCCCAGCTGGCGGGTAACCTGAATGAACTGTTCCAGCTTGGTCATTGCCGCACCGGAAGCCAGCGCTTCCTGCGCTTTTTTGACGCCGTCTGCAATCGATGCTGCCACGCCGGCACCGTACAAAGCCGCACCGGCATTCAGCGCAACGATATCGCGTGCCGGACCATCGGTATTGCGCAACACTTCCAGCACTTTTTCGCGCGATTCACTGGCACCTTCCACACGCAGCTGACGGTTCGATACCATTTGCAGGCCGAAGTCTTCCGGATGAATGTCATATTCGCGGATCTCACCATTCACCAGTTCGCCCACCATGGTCGGCGCGCCCAGCGATACCTCATCCATATTGTCACGACCCCAGACCACCAGCGCGTGCTGCGCGCCGAGGCGCTGCAATACACGTACCTGAATACCGACCAGATCCGGATGGAAGACGCCCATCAGAATATTCGGTGCGCCAGCCGGATTGGTCAGCGGGCCCAGAATATTGAAAATCGTCCGAACGCCCAGTTCTTTACGTACCGGTGCTGCATGCTTCATCGCGCCGTGGTGATTCGGTGCAAACATAAAGCCGATGCCTGTTTGTGCTATCGACTGTGCGATCTGTTCCGGCGTCAGATTGATATTCGCGCCCAGCGCTTCCAGCACATCCGCACTGCCGGATGAAGAAGACACACTGCGGCCACCGTGCTTGGCAACACGACCACCGGCAGCAGCCACTACAAACATCGATGCGGTCGAGATATTGAAAGTATGCGCGCCGTCGCCGCCGGTACCGACGATATCAATCAGATGCTTATTATTTGCCAGTGGAACTTTGGTCGAGAATTCACGCATGACCTGCGCCGCAGCCGTGATTTCACCGATGCTTTCCTTTTTCACGCGCAAGCCCATGGTAATCGCCGCAACCATGACCGGTGATAACTCGCCACTCATCAACTGGCGGAACAGGTACAGCATTTCATCGTGAAACACTTCACGGTGTTCGATTAAGCGGGTTAATGCTTCTTGCTGAGAAATCACCATCACTGCTCTCCTTTCAGGAAATTGCGCAGTAAGGCATGACCATGCTCGGACAAAATCGATTCCGGATGGAATTGCACGCCTTGTAAATTAAATTCTTTATGTCGTACTCCCATGATTTCGCCGTCATCTGTCCAGGCCGTGACTTCGAGGCAGTCCGGCAAGGTGGCGCGTTCAATCGCCAGCGAGTGATAACGGATAATGGTGTAAGGGCTGGGAATATCTTTGAAAATGCCGACGCCGGTATGCGCAATCGCGGAAGTTTTGCCATGCATAACTTCTTTGGCACGAATGATATTGCCACCGTAGGCAGCACCTATGCTCTGATGGCCGAGGCAGACACCCAGAATCGGAATTTTGCCGGCGAAGTGATGAATCACGGCAATCGACACACCGGCTTCTTTCGGTGTGCACGGGCCGGGCGAAATGCAGATGTGATCCGGTTTCAGCGCTTCGATCTGTTCTATCGTGATTTCATCATTCCGGTAAGTACGGACATCTTCACCGAGCTCCGCAAAATACTGCACGAGGTTGTAGGTGAATGAATCATAGTTATCGATCATCAGTAACATTTAAATTTCTCCATCCAGTCCGTCTTGCACTTGTTCCGCAGCGCGCAATACGGCGCGTGCTTTGTTTTCTGTTTCCAGCCATTCCATTTCCGGTACCGAATCGGCCACGACACCTGCTGCAGCCTGTACATGCAGCATGCCGTCTTTCAGTACGCCGGTACGGATCGCAATCGCCAGATCCATTTCTCCGCCAAACGACAGATAACCGCAGGCACCGCCGTAAACACCGCGTTTCACCAGTTCCAGCTCATCAATTAATTCCATCGCACGAACCTTCGGTGCGCCGGATAAGGTACCGGCAGGGAAGGTGGCTTTCAGAATGTCGAGATTGCTGAGTTCCGGACGCAGCAAGCCTTCGACGTTAGAAACGATATGCTGCACGTGGGAATATTTTTCGATGACCATTTGTTCGGTGACGCGCACGCTGCCGGTCTGGGCAATACGGCCGATATCGTTGCGCGCCAGATCAATCAGCATCACGTGTTCTGCGATTTCTTTCGGATCGGCCAGCAATTCTTTTGCCAGTTGTTCATCCAGTTCTGCAGTCGCGCCGCGCGGACGGGTGCCTGCCAGCGGGCGTATCGTGACTTTGCGGTTGCCGTCGCTGAGCGCCTCATTGCGCACCAGAATTTCCGGTGATGCACCGATGATCTGGCAATCACCGAAGTTATAGAAATACATGTAAGGCGAAGGATTGATCGAGCGCAGCGAGCGGTACAGGGACAGTGGCGAATCCACATACGGCTTTTTAATCCGCTGACCGACCTGTACCTGCATCAGATCGCCGGCCATGATGTATTCCTTGGCTTTGAGCACAGCTTGCAGGAAATCTTCTTTTTTGAAGTCGCGGATACTTTCTGTGCGCACGGAAGCAGATGTCACCGGAACATCCACCGGACGGCGCAGCATCGCGCGCAATTCGCGCAGGCGTTGTTTTGCCAGAGAAAAGGCTTCCGGTTTGGATGGATCAGCGTAGACGATCAGATACAGTTTGCCAGAGACATTGTCGATGACGGCGATTTCTTCGGTCAGCATCAGCTGAATGTCCGGCATACCGAGTTCATCTTTCGGCGCTTTGCCTGCCAGACGTTTTTCGACGTAACGGACGGCGTCATAACCGAAGTAACCGGCCAGACCGCCACAGAAACGCGGCAAGCCAGGACGTGTCGCGACGCGGAAACGCTGTTGATACTCAGCGATGAAATCCAGCGGGTTCATGTCGTGCTGTTCAGTCACCTGATCATCACGCACCACTTCAACCTGATTGCCGGTGGCACGGATCAGTGTGGTAGCGGTCAGACCGATAAAGGAGTAGCGGCCAAAGCGTTCGCCACCTTTGACGGATTCCAGCAAAAAGGTATTTTTGCCGTAATTTTTACTCTGAGCGAGTTTCAGATACAGCGTCAGCGGTGTTTCCAGATCCGCAAACGCCTCCGCAATCATAGGAATGCGGTTATAGCCCTGCGCGGCCAGCGATTTGAATTCGAGTTCTGTCATGGATTTTCCTCAGCCGCCCGGATACGACTGTGCCAAAGCAGGCAGCAGCGCGACCGGGTGTTGAAAAAATAAAACGAGGGAAGAGTTAACAAACGGGTGGTTGTACGAAGGATGTGCACAACCACTCGCGGCATTCAGTGGTTCAGAATTGCCAGCGTCGCCATAGCCAGGCCTCATAGGTACCTGGTATTACTGTCAGACGTTTGTTATCGAGAAACATTCGTGATGTTGAATGAGAAATTCATTGGGTATTTACTGATGCCAGCAGCTCAGCTACTACCATCAGGGAATCGACTATACCATCACTTTCAATTGTTTGTATAGGTTCGCCGTGGTTATATCCATATGGCAAAATCAGCACAGGACAACCTGCTGCACGGGCTGCGCGTGCATCGTTTTCTGAGTCGCCGATCGCCAGAACCTGCTCCGGTGTCAGTGCCAGTGCGCGACAGGTTTCCAGCATCGGTGTCGGGTCGGGTTTTTTACGGGCAAAGCTGTCGCCGCCGAACACGAATTCAAAATGGTGGCGGATATCGGTCAACTGTAATAAGTCTTCTGCAAACTGTAATGACTTATTGGTGACACAAGTCAGACGAAATCCCTGTTGCTGCAGCGCCTGCAAGCCTTCTGTGACGCCCGGAAATAATTGCGCATATTTGCCGTTCACTAACTGATAGTGATGAAAGTATCTTTCCAGCACGGCGGCATGTTTACTGTTAGCCTGATCTTCCGGATATTCCAGCTTCAGCATCGATAAAATCAGGTGCTCGGCACCTTTCCCGACCATACGCATGACCGCGTCGCTGTGCATAGGTGCCAGATCAAGTTCAGCGCGGACCTGATTTATCGCAACGACGAAATCGGGAGCGGTGTCGGCCAGTGTGCCGTCGAGATCGATAATCAGTGCTTTGACAGGCTGAAGTTTTTGCATGGTGAGAAGTTCAGATAGGTAAAACGCGGGACAACGAAAGATAAAAAAACAAAAAACAAAACCCCGGCGCTGGCTGCGACGGGGTGGTGGTATCTGCGAAATCAGACTTTGGCGAGTTCGGCGCGCATTGCGCTGATCACCGCCGTGTAATCCGGCTTACCGAAAATCGCTGAACCGGCAACAAAGGTGTCGGCCCCGGCAGCCGCAATTTCTGCAATATTGTCGACTTTCACGCCGCCATCGACTTGCAGCAGAATGTCGCGACCGGATTCGTCAATCAGTTTTCTGACTGCGGCCAGTTTTTTCAGTGTGTGCTGAATAAACGATTGTCCGCCGAAGCCCGGATTCACCGACATCAGCAAAATCAGATCCAGTTTGTCCATTACATGTTCCAGCACATGCAGCGGTGTTGCCGGATTCAGTACCAGACCGGCTTTGCAGCCATGATCGCGTATCAGTTGCAGGCTGCGGTCGATGTGTTCGGAGCCTTCAGGATGAAAGCTGATGTAATTGGCGCCCGCTTTGGCGAAGTCCGGAATAATACGGTCAACCGGTTTGACCATCAGATGCACATCAATCGGCACCTGTACATGCGGGCGTATCGCCTCACACACCAGCGGGCCGACAGTCAGATTCGGAACGTAATGGTTATCCATCACGTCAAAGTGGATCATATCTGCACCTGCAGCAACGACATTCCGGACTTCTTCACCAAGGCGGGCGAAATCGGCGGATAAGATGCTTGGGGCAATGCGATAGGTAGTCATGTTTGCTTCCTGCTGAAAAAGATACGCTATTTTACCGCGCCTGTTTATGCCGGATAGCTGAAGCTCTGGCAAAATGCGATGATGTTATTGTGCAATTTTCTGCACACAAATTATCCGGGAAGCTATTCATGGCCAATTATCAGATGAAAGTCGCGGTTGTTACGCAATATCTGGCGGAGCAATCCGATCCTGATCAGGGAAATTTCACGTTTGCCTATACGATCACAATCACCAACAGCGGTGATGTGCTTGCGCAGCTGATTGCGCGTCACTGGATTATTACTGACGCTGCAAATCATCGCGAAGAAGTCAAAGGTCTCGGTGTCGTCGGGCATCAGCCATTTCTGCGCCCTGGTCAGAGTTTTGAATACACCAGTGGCTGTGTGCTGAAAACACCGCAGGGAACAATGCGCGGCCACTACTTTTGTGTGGCAGAAGATGCGCACCGGTTTGAAGTAGAAATTCCGGAATTTACGCTGTCACTGCCGCGTACGCTGCACTGACTTTATTTTTGCTGCTGATCTCTCGTTTGTCCGGTCTGTTGATCCGGTTTTTTGCTGAACATCGTCCACCAGACAATCATGATCAGGATCAGCATTGCAACGCCGGCTTCCAGTAATAGTATCCACATCGTTGTGCCTTTCTTATTGATTGACCGGGTGACTCTGCAGAATAAATTTGTCCGCAGATGATTGCCACTATCTTATAACTGACAGGAGTTCCTATGAATTTCGAATGTATCATCGTAGAGACCAAAGAAAAAGTGGGTGTAATTACCCTGAATCGTCCGAAAGCGCTGAACGCACTGAACGATCAGCTGATGTCTGAGCTCGGTCAGGCGCTGACAGCCTTTGATCATGATGATGCTATTCATTGCATTATCCTGACCGGCAGCGAAAAAGCATTTGCGGCAGGCGCGGATATTGCGTCCATGGTGGACTACACTTTCATGGATACTTATAAAGGCAATTTCATTACCCGTAACTGGGAGACCATTCGCACGATCCGTAAGCCAGTGATTGCGGCGGTCGCCGGCTATGCGTTGGGTGGTGGCTGTGAACTGACGATGATGTGCGATTTTATTATTGCTGCAGATAACGCTAAATTCGGTCAGCCTGAAATTAAACTGGCAACAATTCCCGGCGCTGGCGGTACGCAACGCCTGCCACGCGCTATCTCTAAATCCAAAGCCATGGATATGTGTCTGACAGGCCGCATGATGGATGCAGCGGAAGCAGAGCGCGCCGGTCTGGTTTCCCGCATCGTTCCTCTGGAAATGCTGATGGAAGAAGCACTCAGTGCAGCGAACACGATTGCATCGATGTCTTTGCCGGCTGTATTGATGATCAAAGAGTCCGTGAATCGTTCCTACGAAACCACGCTGGCTGAAGGTGTGCATTTCGAGCGCCGTATGTTCCAGGCAACCTTTGGCACTGAAGATCAGAAAGAGGGAATGCGCGCATTCCTCGAAAAACGTCCGGCGGAATTTAAACACCGCTGAGTTTTGCCTTGCGATACTCCCGGTATAAATGATTTTGAGCGAAGGGGCTTGCAAAACACCGGGAGGTCGGTCATAATCTCGCTTCTCTGCTGCTGACGAACACAACGCTTCGAAGCGATAGCAGAAAAGAATACAGTTCTTTAACAACCAACAGCCAATAAATGTGGGCACTTAATGAGAGCGAACCGGTTT
>NZ_JAGSPN010000064.1 GCF_018139685.1 Cognatundibacterium luofuense | reverse complement strand
CACTTCGTGCAACAGTTCTTGCAGGCCAATTGCAGCAGTCACCTTTTCCAGCATAAAGCTGCGCAGCTCTTCCATGTGCAAGGCATGCTGTTTTTCTTCCTCGAGTTCGAAGCGATTTAACACATGACCGACATCAATGACAAACTCCGATAACAAAGTCTGCACCACTTCATCAAATGCCCCCTGGGATTCGGCATAGAGATTGAAAGTACCGACTACTTGCTGATGGGTAGACAAGGGAAGCACAGCAGCAGAGCCCCAGCCATGGCGCTGCGCCATCATACGCATTTCTAAAGGCAATGTCGGGTCAGTCAAATCCTGGCACCATATTGCCTGATTCGCGAGTAAGGCCTGTGTTTGCAATAAATGACTTTGCCCCGACTCTTCACTTTGAAAAAACTGGTTGTACTCCAGCTCATCCACACCAACGCCGAACCAGGCAGGTGCGAAGAAACGGTTCTGTCTTTTGTCATAAATTGCGACCCAAGCCATCTTCAGCCCAGCCAGAATGACTGCATCACGACAAATTCGCGGAAACAGATCTTGCTGCTCCGTGATGCGCAATATCGACTGATTGCATTGTGCGAGTGCCAGATACAATTGATTAATACGCTGATTTTTTTGTTCCTCAGC
>NZ_JAGSPN010000063.1 GCF_018139685.1 Cognatundibacterium luofuense | reverse complement strand
GGAAGTGATACGCCAAATCATTGATGAGCTGGCCCGTTCGGATGACTGGAGTCAGAAAAATCTGAAAGCAACCGCTACCTTGTTATCGACTCAGGTCGGACTGGAGCCAGCAATCGTGGAGCTGGCCGCACAGCGCTTTGCGTATGGCGTCAAGCCTTTATCGGAAGCCGTGATTAAGGAGCAGCAGGCGATTGCAGACAGCTTTACCGAGCTGAAGCTGCTGCCTAAGCGCATCGTGGTACGCGACGCGGTGTATCAGCCTAAACAGTGAGTTTGCGATGCATGATCCTATTCCATTTCGCTTATCGCGCCGACGTCATTTGCAGACTGCGCTTGCACTGGCAGTCAGCGGCTGCGTTCTGCCACTCAGTACCGTGTACGCTGCTTCAGCGAATGCAAACGGTAATGTGAATGACAAGCCCGCTTTGCCTAAAGAGTTACGTATAGGTTTTCAAAAAAGCTCAGTCAATCTGAGCCTGCTCAGGCACCGGCAAGCGCTGGAGCAGCGTCTGAAAACAGTGCGTATTCAATGGTTTGAATTTACTGCAGGACCCCAGATGTTAGAGGCCTTGTCAGCTGGCAGTATCGATTTTGCCACGACAGGGGAACCTCCCCCGATTTTCGCGCAGGCTGCC
>NZ_JAGSPN010000062.1 GCF_018139685.1 Cognatundibacterium luofuense | reverse complement strand
GGTCGGGCTGCAGAAATAATAGGCAATGCCTTGAAAACGTGTGGTCTTCTCGCTTTTGGCGACCTGCATGCCGCACACCGGGTCGGTGTATTTTTTTTCATTCTGCTGCGCGGGCTGGTGTGCGCAGCAATCGCCTTGATGCTGATGGTGCATAAGAACTCCTGAGTCTTTGTTTTCTGTCAGGACTTAGGCAAAACAGACGCTGGCGTTGTTGCTTTCGCCCCGCCGTACAGTTGCACTGTCTTCGGCTCCGCGTCTAGCCTGCGCAATTTTTGCGTAAGTCCTGTCTGTATCATAGACTCTGTACCTGAGAACGGAGTCAAGGAGAATTTAAAATGTCAGCTAAGTCAGCGAAATCTGATCAGGATCAACTCACCATCGGCCAGCTAGCGCGCGCAGCGGGAGTGGGGGTCGAGACCATACGCTATTACCAGCGCCGTACTCTGTTACCAGTACCACAGACAAGCAGCGGTTTTCGCACCTATTCCAGTGCATTGGCAGAGCGCATACGCTTCATCAAACGCGCGCAGGAACTGGGCTTCAGTCTGGACGAGATCGGGCATTTACTGATGCTGGAAGAGTGCAATGACAAAAGCGCGATCCGCGATATCGCGCAGGACAGACTGATGCAGGTCA
>NZ_JAGSPN010000061.1 GCF_018139685.1 Cognatundibacterium luofuense | reverse complement strand
AGCAAATCTCTGTTTTATGACCCGACTGAACGTCGTATCCGTAGCTTTGTCACCCGTACTGGCCGCGTCTCAGATGCACAGGCCCGCGCGATAGAAACGCTGGGGCCAGTCTTTTGCATCCCTTATCAAAAATCTTTGCTTGATATCGATGCGACTTTCGGCCGCCAGGCGCCGACTGTATTTGAAATCGGTTTTGGCATGGGTGAAACCAGCGCCAAGATTTCTGCCAGCATGCCAGAAAAAAATTTCATCGGCGTTGAAGTGCATACGCCGGGCGTAGGCAGTCTGCTTAAGCTGACCGATGAAATGGGGTTGAAAAATCAGCGCATCATTCAGCATGATGCGGTTGAAGTACTGAATTACATGATTGCGCCGGAATCACTGCACGGAGTCCATGTCTTCTTCCCTGATCCATGGCATAAGGCGCGCCATAATAAGCGCCGCCTGATTCAGGGCCCGCTGGTGCAACTGCTCGCATCACGACTGGCACCGGGTGGCTATCTGCATTGCGCAACGGACTGGGAAGAATATGCGGTGCAGATGCTGGACGTACTGAGTGCTGAACCTGCCTTGGAAAATACTGCGGAGGCGTATGCACCACGCCCTGACTATCGCCCTGTGACGAAATTCGAAAACCG
>NZ_JAGSPN010000060.1 GCF_018139685.1 Cognatundibacterium luofuense | reverse complement strand
CGTCGATCCCGACATGCTCTACCTGCAAGACAATATCGCCGCGATTGCCCAACGCATCGCCGCCCCCTTACTTGGCCACATCCCGCGTCTGCGCGGAACGGCCGCGGAACAGCGCAGCGCTGCTGCTGCCTGTCTCGACCTTAACACACTTACACTTCAGTCAAGGAAGACTTATGCAAGCGAATGAACCCCTGCAACAGCCGCTGAGTTTTCAGCCACCTGTGAAAAAAATTGAAGCTGAAACCTGGCCGGTAGACGATGTGCTGGCCTTATTCGATCTGCCTTTCAATGAACTGATGTTCAAAGCACAGTCCGCCCATCGCGCCAATTTCCCGGATGGTGATGTGGAACTCGCGACGCTGTTATCGATTAAGACCGGCGGTTGCGAAGAGGATTGCGGATACTGTCCGCAGGCTGCACGTTACGATACCGGCGTGGAAGCCAAGAAAATGCTGGATGTGCGCGAAGTGCTGGATGCTGCCAAAGCCGCACGTGAAAATGGTGCAACCCGCTTCTGCATGGGCGCCGCATGGCGTTCACCGAAAGACCGCGATATGGAAAAAGTCGAAACCATGGTGCGTGAAGTCAAAGCCATGGGTTTGGAAACCTGCGCCACACTCGGTATGCTGAAAGAAGAGCA
>NZ_JAGSPN010000059.1 GCF_018139685.1 Cognatundibacterium luofuense | reverse complement strand
AATGGTTTCCTTAGATGGCAGTTGTACATAAAACAGTTTTCATCGGCTTTAGTGCCGCCCAGATGTTTGCACTGGTTGACGAGGTGGAAAAATATCCGGAATTTCTGCCTTGGTGTGGTGGCGTGAGTGTCGCCGAAAGAACGTCGACCGGCCTGACTGCGACTTTATCGATCAATTATCACGGCATTCGCCAAAGTTTTACCACGCAAAACATGAATCAGCCGCCGCACAGCATGCAAATGACCTTGCTGGAGGGACCGTTCCGGCAATTGTGTGGTCAATGGAAGTTTACTGAATTGCGCGCAGATGCCTGCAAAATTGAGTTTGATCTCAATTACGAGTTCTCCAGTAAATTGCTGGAACATTTAATTGGTCCGGTGTTTGGTAAAATTGCCAATAGTTTTGTCGATTGTTTTTGCGCGCGCGCGGAGGTGGTGTATGCCTGATGCAGTCGCAGAGCCTGTGATTAGCGTGCAAATCGTCTACGCAGATCAGAAAAGCATTGTCCGTGCGCAGGCGACACTGGCTCCAACGGCGACTGTGCATGAGGCGATACTAAAAAGTGGCATCATACAGACATGTCCCGTCATCGATATCAGTGTGCTCAAAGTCGGCGTGTTCGGTAAGCTAAAGCCGCTGGAT
>NZ_JAGSPN010000058.1 GCF_018139685.1 Cognatundibacterium luofuense | reverse complement strand
CCAGTCGCTGCATGCGCTCGCCCTGCTCGGACATCAGTTTCAGATGCGCGTTACGGGTTGGTATATCGAGATCAGGCTGCAACGAGGCGATTTCCAGAAAGCCGTTAATCACCGTCAGCGGAGTGCGCAACTCATGCGAGGCGTTAGCAATAAAGTCGCGTCGCATCATGTCGATACGTTCAGACTCAGTGACATCATGCGTCACCAAAATCTGACGACGGTTTTCAAACGGGATGATGTGCGCAATCAGCTTTCTGTCGCGAAAAGACAGGGTCAGTGGTGTTTCATAGCGTCCCAAAATAATGTAGTCCATGAACTCAGGACTGCGTACCAGATTGGTAACACGCATGCCCTTATCCTGACTCAGACTCAGGCCCAGATGATGTTCAGCGGCGGGATTGCACCATTCCAGAAACAGCACATCATCCATGATCACCACTCCATCCGGCAGCAGTGTCATTGCCTGACGAAAGCGTGCCAGCCATTCAGTCAGCTCAGCCTGATTTTTTTCATCGCCACGACGCAGTTTGTACAAACGGGAAAACACTTCAGTCCAGGCGCCCGATCCATCGGGCAAACGGGAGCTGCTGGGATTATCCAGCCAGTCACCCAGTCGCTGCAAATACACCAGCTGTATCAGAAACAT
>NZ_JAGSPN010000015.1 GCF_018139685.1 Cognatundibacterium luofuense | reverse complement strand
GTTCCAAAGTAGTTCCCGCTAATATTCAACGGGAACTACTTTGAAGATTTTTAATGCTGACGTCCAAACGGTTCAGATGAGGCGCTTACTTTTGGTGTTTGTCAGCAGTCTGGAGCATTTATAAAATGGGCTATTTTTTGAGGGTGAATCAAATTTTTCCGAGCATTAAATATTTTTTAAATCACGAATTTTTTGAGTGCTGCTTGAAGAAACGGATCTTTCTGATAGAAATGCAGTTCCTATTCCTAAGAGCAATCCAAACATAGCAAAGATTATGGCAATTAAGCTACGTTGCGGTTTTACTTTTATTTCGGGGTCTATTGCTTTGTCTAAAATCTGAATCAAGGGAATATCTTTTGCTTCATCGAGACGCGCGATTTCGTATTGTTTTGATAGCATTTCATGAAGCATTTGATAATATTTTAAGTCTCTTAATAATTGTAAATTGTTGTTGTTTTTAATGATTTTTTCTTTATTTATGGCGTGTTTTCCGAGAGTTAAGTTTTCACTAGATTTTGATGTGTTATAGCTACCGTTCTCTAACTTTGATAACTCTTCTTGCATTCCAAGTATCTCTTGATTAACTCGCTTGTATTGAGGGCTGTTCGGAGTAACGAATGATTCCAAGGATTTTAATTGGATTTGTTTTAACGAGATTGCTGCTCTTAATTTTGCAATTGTCTCAAGTGTAACTTTGCTTGTAATATCTACACTTGTAACACCATTTTCTTCTATGCTGCTGGACAGAGTTTTCTCTAATTCGCTTAAGTTATTTTTTGCACGTTCTAACTGTGTTTCGTAAAAAACTCGTCGTTGAGAAGCTTCTGTTAATGCTAATTTACTAGTCAGCTCTGTTAATTCTTGGACATATGCATTAGCAATTTCAGCTGCAAAATGAGGGTCATGATCATCAAAGTCTATTGAGATAATGCCATCTTTCCCAGAAGATATGGACGACCTTGAACTTAATATAGTTCTTGTATTTTCCATATATTTTTGGTCGTATTTTTTCTGCAAATCAAACTTCTGAATTAATTTGTCATTTAAATATCTACTTTTCAAAAGTGCGATGTAAAGCTCGTTTGGGTTTTTTATTCCCAAGGCTGCACCGGCACTACCAGCAAGTCCGCCAAGTTGAGAAAGCATAGCAGACGCCGTTGATTGGCTTTGCTGTGGGGGTAAGATTTTAGTGTTCGCCCTGTAGGTGTTCGGAATTAAAAGACTAACCCCGTACGCGAGTATTCCAAAAATAATTGGAAATGTAAGGATTTTGAATTTATGCTTTGCTATTATGATTAATAAGTAAATTGCGTTAATATCATTTTCATTGGAGATGTTCATGTCATCTAAATTTTGCTTATTTTCTTTTTCTAATGTGGACATGCTTATTGCCTTAATGTTTTAATTGCAGCTGCGCTGATACCAAATCCGGAAAGAATCTGTGCCCAATCTTTCAGTCCATTTGTCAGTGTTTTATATGGCGTTTCTTTGTTTAAGCGTTCAGGAATGACGATGGTATCACCTGGCATCAGAGCATAAGAGTTAATGCTAGAAAACCATCCGCGTCCTGTCGAAGAAAGAACGGTACCATTCGCACGTAAGATAAAAATATTATCTGTATCTGCATCTGAAGTTAATCCAGAATTTTGCAAATATTTATCGACTGTAGTACCTTTTTGCCAAATTAATGAAGATTCTTGATTTACAGCGCCGAATATATGAATAAAGTCGGGACGACTAGGTATGACTAGCTGGTCTCCATTTTCAAGTTTCAAATTAGGTAACTTAAGTAAGTTTTCGTTATTCTCACTTGACTCTAAATCCAACGAAATTCTACCTGTCGCTTTTAATTCACGGAGCTTAGCAATCGCATTAGCACTAGACTCTTTCGCAGCCTGAATTCTTGCCGATGCGAATGCAGCATCATTGCTAGTATCGTTTGTTGTGATTTTTGCATTCTCTGAGCGTAATTGTGCTTCGAGGCGTCGAACCGCTTTTTCAAGATTGGCTTGTTGCTCCTTTCGCACTTGTTCACGGTAAAATTCTGTGCCGAAAATATACGCACTGTTTGTTGCGCCGCCAGCTTTAGTAATTAGGGACTGAATCGTATCACCCGGAGTCATTTCATATACTCCAGGGATATTAACTTCTCCTTCTACTCTCACAACAACTTTTCGCTTTGACGCAGGGACACGAATATCATTTTGCGAAAACACTGTTACAACGTCGCCGGACTGAAGAGTTAAATTGTCTGGACTATTGACATCAGCCATTGCCCGGCCAAGATTAAATGAAACCAGGCTGATACTTTGGGTTTCTTTATCTGTTCGTTCTATAACGGCGTATTCCCAGTTGATTTCATCGGACAAATTGCCGATTCTTGCAGCTATTGAATTACTGTTTTGATTTGTAGCTGCGACATCAAGACCTTCAAAATTTCGTCTTGCAATGGTAGCTCGTGTAGTCAGAGCTTCTCGGTTTGGTATCAGATCCCTGATGCGCATTCCGATTGTATATGGAATACGAAGTTGTTGATTTACATTACCGCGTAAGGAAACAGCATTCGAAAAATCTGGTGTAATAGGGCTGATGGAAACGATATCACCGCTTTTTAAAGTTCTATTTAAGCCTTGGTTGTCCAGTTTAAACTCTTCGACGCTTCGAGGTTGTGATTTTGTCGGATCAATTCGTTCCAAAAACACGCGACGTGGATCTGCGATAACTGGCAAACCGCCAGCGATTTCAAGAACGTTGCTCAGAGTCTCATTTTGCGATCTCAGTTCGTAGATTGCTTGCGTATTGACCTTACCGGTAAGTGCAACGTGACCGACTGCTGCAGGTATGAAAATAGTATCTCCGTCCTGAAGTTTTACATCTCCGGATTTGTCGCCTTTGGCAATGAAAGAGTAGATGTCTAAGTTGCCAACAGTTTTGCCGTGACGCTTTACCTGTACATTTCGCATTGAACCTACTGAATTTGGCCCGCCGCTTGCCAGAAGGGCAGTGACCAAAGTGGAGAAACCAGAGACGGTGTAAGAACCTGGGCGTTTTGCGTGACCAACGACATATACTGTGATAGCGCGTAATCGTCCGAAAGTAACATTCATCGAAAAATCACGATACAGCTTTGCGACACTGGCCTTGATAACGGACTCTGCATCACCCGCTTTTACGCCGGCGAGAGAAATCGTTCCGACTGTAGGTAAACTGATATTACCGCTACGGTCGATCGTAGTTTTGTAGTCGATATCGACGCCACCCCATGCACGGATTACGACTTCATCCCCAGGGCCCAAAGCGTAGTCAGTTGGCAAAGGTGTGTTCTGCAAAGGAGCGAAGCTGGAAGGGCTGCCTGAGAAGAAATCCTGACCATATAAATTTAAAATTTTTCCCGTGGAATATTGTACAAAAGCCTGAAATTCACTTTTTTCGTTTTTTCCAACGCCGCCGGCATCTGCGCGTTGTGCGACTACAGGCTCGTTTGAGATGCTTTGAACGCCGTTTTGGTTTGAAATTTTAGGTGTTTTGAATGCCTCAGCCGGTAGGGCAGATATCTCGGCAGATGTAAGTTCAGCTTGTTGCGCATATGCACTGCTGATCAGCAGCAATGTTAACGTTGGTATAAATTGCTTCATTGATTTCTGCATAATAGGGAATAATCTTATTTTTGATCTGAGTACTAGTTCATATCAAAGTCGGGTTTGTTTGCCGAAACTAGTTGCCTTGAATTAGATGGATGGCGTTGGAATTTCTACGTCAATTTGCTTTTTTCTGCTAATTTTCATCCATGATTTTAATTTGAATTTGACAATCATTGAATAAAGAGAACCGTAAATCAACACAAATAAGCCCATAAAGATAAATATACCTGCAGAATTGTTCCACACAAAAAGGGCAGGGATGGCGCCAAAAAGGGATACGAGCCAAAGATAAGGTGATGTCATGGAATTTTGGCGAATTTTGAGTGCAGGTGTTTTATCTGAACATTTCACCAGTCGGCGATAGATCAAACTGTGTAAATGTATTGCATCTGGCTCACCGACCGGATGGCCGCGAACAAATTTGCGTCTGTAAATTGAAAAGACGGTTTCCCAGACAGGATAGATCACAACTAAAACAGGAAACCAGGGAGAGACCGCAGGATTGCGATTTACTAACAGAACGAGCAGTTCGGCAATTGCAAAGCCCCAGAGGTAGGCACCACCATCACCCGCAAAAATTTTTCCACCCGGAAAATTCCAGACGAAAAATCCCAAAGTTGCGAATAATAAAAGCAACGATTGAGTAAGGATAAAATTGTCTCCTACCTGATACGCGACGAAAGCGATCACGGCGAGCAGCATCATAGTTACACCACTCGCAAGGCCATTGAAGCCATCAATAATATTTAATGAGTGAGTCGTTCCTCCCACGCCAATCATGATGATCAGCGCATTAAGGAAAATGTAAGTTTGCGTGTATTGATCAATTACACCAATATTCAACGGATACAGCTTGGCATTGACCAGCCACATACCGACTAAGGCAGAAACAAATGCAGCTATTAGTCGCTTCAGTGCACTGACTTTTTTCGTGAAATCTTCAGTCATTCCGGCAAGCCAGACTGGTAGTAGCGAGCATAAAAAATACCAGCTGTTTGTTTGTTGTTCGCTGAAGTAGAGATAAACCATGCCGGTAACAACAGCCAGCATGACAGGGAGCCCGCCAATTCTGGGGGTAGCGCTGGCATGCATTTTTTGTGGACCGGATGCAACGTGGTCAGTGGATATGTGAGCGTGTATATGCTGAAAATTAACCAGCAAATAGCATGTCAGGAATGAAACAATCAGTGTAAGTATGGATGCTGTGAGCATTTTTAGGGGTGGTTTTGTGTGCTGCACAATAGGTTTTATCAGACGAATGGACGATTTGCAAGCCCAAAATTTCAACCGATCGCAGCAGAATTAATTTTGCACATTTTAACGGATTTTTATTCGAAAAAGTTGCTATAAAGGCAATAAGGTGATGCTAAATTGCCCGAAGTTTCCGAATTTTTCAGTTTTTTATGAAGCTTCTTATTGAATACTATTTTTGTGACGAGAAAATTACCTAATTTAATGCCTCGAATTTATCTTATGTAAAACAAAATGAAAGTTTGTCGCATAACAACATAAATCATGAAATTCAGATATTCAGTGAATTTCTTCATTATCTTCTCTCAGCTTAATTGTATTGTTGTTGCGTTTGCAGACACTGGTTACGTGCCTCATGAAGACTTAACTGCGAATCTTGTGCCGGCGCAAGGTGGTACCGCAGGGCAGTATGGTTATAATTTTATTACCGACTACAATAAAGCGCGCTTGCCAAAACCTCAGACTGGTTCTTCTGTTCGTGGCCCGGATGCAATTGATATGGGTGACTGGTCTGACGGTACGGGTTGTGCAGCGGAAGACAGCACATGGCATGGTACTCACGTTGCAGGAACAATTGCTGCAGTCGCGAATAATGGTAAGGGAATTTCTGGTGTTGCTCCATTAGCAAAAGTACTCCCTTTACGTGTCTTAGGCATGTGCGGTGGAACAACTTCAGATATTTCTGATGCCGTAGCGTGGTCCGCAGGTTTGACGGTTCCGAATATGCCGGTCAACACGACAAAAGCAAATGTCGTGAATCTGTCGCTAGGTGGTATTCATGCTTGTAGTCGAACAACGGCTGCTGCATTCCAGTCTGTCATGTCTGCGGGCACAATCGTTGTTGTTGCTGCCGGGAATGAGTCAATTGATGCTAAGTTGTCCAGTCCTGCCAATTGCCCGGGTGTTATTACGGTCGCATCTAATGATATTGCCGGCGCCCGTTCAAGCTATTCGAATTATGGTGGCACTGTGACGATTGCTGCACCCGGAGGCGGCTTTACAACAGCTAGTGATTTAATCTACTCAACATTGCCATCTGGTAAGACAAGCTACACCGCAATGACGCCTACAGAGGTTAATGCATACGGGACAATGGCTGGCACTTCGCAGGCGACGCCACACGTTGCAGGTGTGATCGCATTAATGTTGTCGGTGAATCCGAAGCTGACACAGACTCAGGTAAAAGATATCATTATGAAAACTTCACGCCGCCCGCCTGCAAACTGTCCCGCATGTGGTGCAGGCATTATTGATGCTACCGCAGCCGTGAATGCTGCAAAAGCTCCGTAAAGCGCAAGCACGTCATACATAGTATTAATGTATGATTTTGTCATGGTGCAAAAAAGCTGACCCTGAAACTCAGGGTCAGCTTTTTCAATTGAACTGCAGCCAGCGAAGCGAAATACAGAAATGAGTCAAGGGTTCACAGTGTTGTGTTTTGAGAAAACCTGTACTTTGGTACCTTCAGGTTTACGGGACGATAAAGCGAGTTTTTGCGTTTGCTGAAATTCGTCCATGATAAATGCCAGATTATTTTTATCCGGTGGAGGATAGGCAAAGATCCGGGTGCCGCCGTTTTCCTGCGAGGCAACAACACGCAGTTGTTTCTGCGTCAGATAGTTACTGATTCTGTCACTGTCTTCTTTTTGTGTTGAGAATACGCTGATGTAATACTCTTTGTGATTCACCACTTGAGTATCGCGCTCTGCGAGACTTGGCATTTCCTTGCCATCCCCGCTGTCTTTCAGGCATCCGCTCAGCAAAAGCGCAATTGCAGCCGTCATAAAGCCAGTAAAGATTTTTGTGACCGTAGAGCGTGCAAGCATGTTTTGGCGTCAGGTTGTTGTATTGATTGAGTACTGAAGTATGGTAGCAAACGGCTAAATTCTGTGCGTATTTATAAGCTGTAAAGTTGTTTTTTAGCCTGATTCGGTTTTTTGATTAAAACAATGTTTGTAGCCCGCGGATAATCAAATAGGCCAGCAAACAAAGCGATATAAACCACATTGGAGGGTGAATCAGTACGGTAATAATTGCCACAGCATCCAGCAAACTGACTGCAGCAGTCAGTAACTCACGCCCTATTCTTGATGCATCAGGCTGTACTGGATAAAGTAAAGTTTCAATGGCTTTTGTGAGTACTCCAAACGAAAACAATATTAAAATAAACATAACGATGCTTTGGTTCGGTATCCCGGAAATCACAGATCCGCTTGCTGCCTCTGTCGCAAGCAGTTTTGGAAACAGATGAAAGCCGCTGGTCGCATAGGCTGCGAGTGGCAACATCAGAATAATGGCCCATATTTTTCTGACAGAAAAACTTTGCTTGGCCAGTGATGCAAAATGACTGGCAACGTGAAACGTAAAGATAAGCCCGGCTATCCAGACAAGTAATACTGGAAAACCGTCACTGAACACTAAACCTGCTAATAAAAAATAGCACGCACGTACTGCTGCACTAAAAAAGACGGCAAGAATCGGGCGCTCTGAAAATTGAAATTGCAGGGACATCAGGACAAAAAGTCCGACGATCAGCCAGCGGGAATCATGTCGTGACAAAGACTGAATCGTAAAACATCCTACAAAGACAAGTGCAACGCCGGCAACAGCAAGCAATCCGACTGGAATACTGTTGATAAATGACTGGCTGTTGATACTTACCGGGGAACTATTCGGGCGTATCATAAATATCAGGCTTTGCCCCGCATTAACAAACAGCATAGACAACACTAGGGCGATAATATGGTCGCGCGACGGCAGGCTTGCGGTGGTATAAGCGCCAATCAGGCTGGCAGACAGTACATTACTTGCAAGCCCAGGCCACTCCGTGATTTTGTTCAAAGAAACAGAACTTATCAATTGTCCAGCCCATCCCCGCATTGTTGGCTTTCCCTGATTTTTCAACAGTAAAGTAACAGCAAGGTTTGTGCCACGCGGGTGGGATAACACCCTGTTGTAACGATTGAATTAGGTATCCGAATTTCAGTTCGGATGTTTTGCATTCCAAAATGTTAAATGCAGAAAAGAGAAAACAAATTATGCTGCTCTTGCTTGATTGCGCACCATGAAAGGAATTTCACGCTGGCTCCATTTTTTGCGCCGGAGAAAACATTAGTACTTGATGTAATTTACATGTAATTTGATGTAATTTACATGCAAATAAATGCACTCTTACGCTGCGTTGGACGATTCCTCTGAAAATCGCAGTTGACTGCGCTTAATCCAGAGTGCATTCACAATTTGCTCTTGATCGAATCCAGTCTCTGTCAGAGCTGAATGCAAGTCAGATTCGCTGGCCAGTGAAAAAACATCATCTTCTTGCAGAAGATCGATCAGGGTAAGTGCTGTCATTGGTCCGTAACTTCTCTGAATTGCAAAAGCGGCCGCACCGAGCGGATGCCCTGCTTTTGATAACACTCTGACCATGAGCTCGGCAGGAATATGACTCTCGTATGCATGTTTAATCACATGGGTAAGATGGAGCGCGCCAATATTTCTTAATCCGGCCTGCTGCGCAGAATCGACATCAACGGATCTGCGATGATGACGGAGTTGTTCATTGACCTCTGTAACCGCTGAAACCGGATCTTTTCGCTCTCTTACTTTTTCTGAAAACAGCAAAAGCAGGCTGTCGGTTAATGGATCAGTCATCTTCTTTCTCCTCAGCATAAACGCTGTCATTTTGTACAGAGCCGTTTTTGTCGATCTTGAGCAGCATGTTGTACGGGGGCAGACAGAACATTTTGCATCGCATTTTAGGCAATTCCTGCGTAAATTTGTAAATGTGTATTTCTTTTATGGCAACAATGACTATGCAGAATATCCATTGTTTTATATGCAATTCAGATTGGTCGCTAGTAGTCAGTAAAATCTTTGCCTCCGATGGAACCACTGTTTATCTGCGATTTCAGGTGGTTTATCAGTGCCACATGCCATTCATCACAACACGAAAATTTGTGCTGATTTCCTTGTTAAACTGAATTTGTTATTTCACTTTGTTTAACAAAATTAATTCGAGGGGCAGGTATGAAAATTTCTGAACGGCAATTAACACCATTTTTTTCCGGAGCAGCCTCTGCTGCAGTCGTAATCTTTACTACCGTTTTTCTGACTGGAGCAAAAGACGGGCCAGTGAAAGCGCATTTTGATGAAATCACCGTAGGAAGGATCAATATTGCCGAACCTGATGGCACGAAACGATTGATTATTTCTAACAAAGCCCAGTTCCCGGGGGCGTTTGAGCAAGGAAAAGAAATAGCACGGCCAGATCGTGCCAGTTTTGCAGGAATGCTGTTTCTGGATGAAGAAGGGAATGAAAATGGCGGCTTGATTCAAAAGGGAAGCAGAGACGCTCAGGGGAAAATTCGCGCAGGATTATCGCTGACTTTTGACCGGTATCGTCAGGATCAGGCAATGCAGTTATTACATACCAATAATGAAAAGTCAGCGAATTCAGCCATTATGATTAATGACGTTCCTTACTACGAAACAACGTCGATCAGCGATTTGTCTGCATTCAGCGATGCATCCGCGAAGTTATCTCCACAGGAGCGCGATGCTTACTGGAAAAAACTCAGTACTGACGGACGTTTGTCTGAAAACCGTATTCGATTAGGGACAACCGGCGATAAAGCATCGGCACTGGCCCTCAAGGATGCACGCGGGCGAACACGTATGTTGCTCATCGTAAATGCCGATGGCCAGGCTCAGATCAGTATGCTGGATGAGCACGGCAATACCGTGAAATCCATTAAGGCAACAGATTAAACAGCGCGGCCACAAAATCCCCCGGAACTGTCATTGAGGAGTGAATTTGAGGAGACAGGGCAAAGCAAGATAACGGAAATCAGATTTACACTGCCGCCCTGCTCCGGTTTTTACCCTATTCATTTTATTGAATGATATATGCAAAAAATTTTGATAATTTAGATAAAAAATGCATATATCTTGTTTTTAGTGGTGAATAAAGCTGAAATTGATCTGAATGCGTTCCGTACAATGCTCACCTTCATTCAGGGAGAGTATTGTGGAACACTGGTTGTTATATTTCAGTGCAGTTTGTGCGGTTTTTTTATTGCCGGGGCCGGATATGGCGCTGGTGATGAATAATGCTATCCAGCGTGGATTCCGCGCGGGCGTCTGGACCTCTGCCGGACTGGCATTTTCCCGCTCTGCACACGTGGTGTTATCCGGTGTGGGTTTGTCTGCCCTGTTTCACGTATTTCCAGTATTGCTGGAAGTGGCAAAGTTTGCAGGAGCGGCATTTCTGATCTGGCTGGCATACGGTAGTCTGCGCAGCAGTGATACCCAGAGTCAGGATAAACCGGCGTTTGAAGGAAAAGTTGCATTTCGTCAGGGCTTGCTGACGAATCTGATGAATCCGAAAGCCCTGATGTTTTGCGGAGTTTTTTTGCCGCAATTTATTCGTCCTGGGGAAATGCTGGCGACCGAATATCTGAAGCTGGGTTCCGGTCTCGTGATATCTGGCTGGTTGTTTGATCTGCTCTACGCAGGCTTGGCAGCGAGGGCTGCCAGTTATTTAAGCGGCCCGTCACGTACCCGCACTTTAATTAACAGGATGTTTGCCGGTATTTTTGCATTAACCGCATTTAAGCTCATCCTGAGCTGACTACATACAAAGCCTGTTTCAAAGACAGGCTTTGGCTTTATTCAGCAATTCTGACATCGCCGCAGAATAGACTGCTTCACTATCCTGTGATGAGTCCTGTGTTGGTAACCAGTTGATATACATGGTCAGAATCTGCTGATGCTTTACAGAAATCAGGCTGTGAACTCCGACCAGTCCTGCACTGAGTACCGGCATACGCAACCCCAGCTCTGTTAACGCAGGGCTGACAATACGTATTATGGTCTCCGGTGTGGCACCGAATTTCTGATATTCCCTTGAAATGACTTCTGTATCGGAGGCAAGCTGGCCGTTTGCAGATTGTTCCAGATGCAGTTTTACCCGGAATTGCTGCCCTGCTGCGCTCCAGAAAAATCTCACGCCATCCGTTACTGAGACTTTCTCTGCACCTTGTGAAGTCTGAACGGTACGGTAAGAGACACCATTCTGCCGTTTTGTCAGATCACTGATTTGTAAGCCCTGTTCACGGAAACACGCTACGGTGCTGTCAATTGTGGAAGTGCTGCTTTCGGCTGCATTGGCAGTACCGGTACATATGATCCCGAAGGCAATTACTGCCTGCACCCACCGACGGGTTGTCTGAGTTGTTTTCACCGTTATCTCCTTATGCGTTTTAGTTGCCGCATCTTAATGTTGTCGTTGTTCAGTTGCACGCGCATATATCCGGGATCTCTTCTCAGAATGCAGCTCAGTGAAGCCTGCGGTACTTTTTTCGTTTTTCGGGAGCCATAAGCGGCATCGAATACACTGATATCCGGACGAAAACGGCATATTGCTGGTGTTTTATCTCATGTAATTTGAATAGCAGTGACAATTGTGATTAGATTTAACGATTAATAATCAAAACCGACAAGACGGAGACACCGATGGCAAGACTTTTCCCTGCTGTTTCACTGACCCTGCTAGCAGGAACAACGCTTACCGGATGTATGAATATTCACGTTCCGGATAATGCTTTTTTACGTCCGGACAGTGCAACGGGTTATCAGTACAGCGGTCCGGTTAGTACTGAAAAAATTCAGAAGGCGAGTCCCGGTGCCACACTGAATGATATTGAGTTACAGTCGGCTGATCAGCAGGTGCTGAAAGGCATTCAGGCATTACCACCCAAAACTTTAGATGGCGTAACGGTCTTATATTTCGGTGGCAATTTATCTCATGCGGATGACAATATTCCGTTTTTGCTGCGAAATACCGCTAACTGCGCTGTTCCGCTGTACACCTTTGATTACCGCGGTTACGGGCGTACAACTGGAACGCCGGATACAAAATCCCTGAAAGAGGATGCGCTGAAGATTTATGACGAAGTACGTTCCCGTGTTCAGGGAAAACTGATTGTGCATGGCCATTCGCTCGGGAGCTTTATGGCAGGCTATATCGCGCAGCATCGTCAGCCAGACGGACTGGTACTGGAAACGACTGCAACGCGGGTGGATGAAGTTGTTCCGCTGATGACGCCGTGGTTATTGCGCCCGTTTACGAAAGTCAGCTATGCGCCATCAATTCTTGAGATTGATAACAGGGTAGCGGTCAGTCAGTATCGCGGCAAAGTACTGGTGATCAGTGGTGAGAAAGATCAGCAGACACCGGCGGAACTGGGGTTGGCAGTGTTTAATGCGATTCCTTCCGCAGACAAACAGTTTATGAATATTGCCGGTGCCGGGCACAGTGGCTTAATGGCGCGGGCTGATGTTCAGCAATCGTATTGCGCCGTTGTGAACCAGCTCGCACAAACACGCTGACTGTTGCCAATCCTCGGTTTTATGTAGGCAAATTTGCAAAACAATGTAAAATCAGCGCTACAACAATCACTTTTCAGGGGAATTCATTATGCAACTCGCAGGCAGCGAACATTCGTTTGGCGGTTCACGTGAACGTTTTATCGCCAAAGTGTTTAATCACTTGGGTGGTGCCTTACTGGCCTTTACCGCGCTGGAAGTGTTCTTTTTTACTTCCGGTATTGCAAATGTCATCTTGGGCGCTTTGAAATTTGTGCCGTGGATGGCAATTCTCGGCGCATTCATGATCGTCGGCTGGATTGCAACCCGTGCCGCGCATACTGCGGAAAGCCTGAGCAGCCAGTATCTGGCGCTGGGCGCTTACATTCTGGCGGAAGCGGTGATTTTTGTGCCATTACTGACGCTGGCGAGCAAAGTTGCACCGGGCGCGATTGCGAATGCCGGTCTGATTACTGTACTGGCAACGCTGGGTCTGGTTGGTGTGGCTTACGTATCCCGTAAAGACTTTTCCTTCCTCGGTACCATTCTGAAATGGGCTGGTCTGGTCGCGATTGTGCTGATCATCTGCAGCGCGATTTTTGGTTTCACACTGGGCATTATTTTCAGTGTCGCCATGGTCGGTTTTGCCGGTGCTGCGATTTTGTATGACGCTTCGGAAGTCATTCACCATTATCCGGAAGATCGCTATGTCGGTGCAGCATTGCAATTGTTTGCTTCCGTTGCGCTGATGTTCTGGTACGTACTGCGTATTTTTATCAGCCGCGATTAATTCGCTGGATTGAACAAATAAAAAACCGGCCGCTTGCAGGCCGGTTTTTTTACGTCTGCACAGTGCGTGCAGATATATTCCTCAGATCATGCGGGGATCAGTTCCACTTGCAGTACAGGCAGCTGACCGGCGCTGATCGCGATCAGCCGGTCGATATTCGGATGTTTGCCCGGATGCTGATGTGCATCTGCGGTGTGTTCTGCATACCAGTTAATGCCGGTTTCCGCGGCCTCTTTGCTGATACTGCCGAATTGCTGAAACAGTGCGTGATAGACGCGCACGCTGCCAGCCGAACCTGGCTGATTCAGAATTTCAGCGATCACCTGATCGCCGTCTTTCAAACGTAAGCCGCGTAAATGGTCGATTGCTGGCAGTGTGGCCAGTCGTTCTGCAAATTGCATATCTTTCCTTTCAGATTGTGCGGGGAGTGATGGGTTTTCTGCGTTCGCCTGAACGGACAGGCGCACGGCAAGGTCGCTGAGCCAGCGCCGTATCGTTTGCTGTTCATCCTCACTGTAGCCGGACATGATTTCATGCTCAGCCTGCATGACTTGTATCCGAGCCTGATGCAGCAGGGTTTTACCGTGTTCTGTCAGAACAATTTGCTGAATCCGGCCGTGAGTCGCATGTTTTTCGCGCTGTATGGTACCGGCTTTTTGCAAATTACTGACAATCAGACTGACAGTTTGCGGCGTCAGCAACGACAAACGTGAGAGATCCGCGTTCGAGCAACCGGGATAGGCTTGCAGCATGGTCAGGACTGAGAATTGCGGCAGGGTCAGCCCCAGTGGTGCCAGACTGTTTTCGATATAGCTGCGGTGCGCCTGTGCGGCCTGACGTAACAGGTATCCGGCATAGCCATTCGGCCCGCGTTTGCCTTCACCTGTGCCCGGAACCGGATTTTCTTGATTATTTTGCATAATATCAGGGCTCTGATATGATATTCGAACACTGATATTATCGCACAGACGATTTTTTCTGAACAAGGAGCAGATATGACAACGCAAGCGCCAACATCCGGCTTTTCCTATTCCCGACTGCAGCAAGAGCATCCTGCGGCGACAGCCGCACTCGGTCAGTTCGGGCAAGCGATCAAAGACAGTGGCTTATCGCCGCAACTGACCGAGCTGGTGAAAGTCCGTGCCTCACAGAAAAACGGATGCGCATTTTGCCTGCAATACCATGTGAATCTGGCACGTTCGCTGAAAGTGCCGCAGGCACAGCTCGATCAACTGGCCACATGGCAGGAATCGCCTTTGTTCAGCGCCTCCGAAAAAGCGGCGCTGGCATGGACAGAAGCGCTGACCAGCACGCCCGCCCTGCCCGATCCGGCACTGATGCCACGTTTGCGTGAACACTTCTCCGAAGCAGATTGTGTGCACCTGACGCTGGCAATCGCCCATATCAATGCCTGGAACCGTATCGCCGGCCCGCTGGGATTTACACCGCCGCCAGCGCAGTGAGTGCGGTCATGGATCAACTGGTCTTTTCAGAAATGACGGAGGCTTCTGCGCTGTCACGTGTTTTCCCTGTGTTGCAGCAACTGCGGCCTGCGCTGACATCGCTGGAACAACTTGAAGCTTACTGGCAGCGGGTGAGACCGGCGGGTTACCGTTTGCTGACGGTGGAGAAAGCCGGTGAGGTTGTGGCGGTTGCGAGTTTCCGGATACAGGAAAATCTGGTGCACGGACGTTATCTGTATCTGGAAGATTTAGTCTGTGATGCCACTGTCCGGCGGCAGGGGATTGGCGAGGCGATCATGCAGCAGTGCCGCGTGATTGCAGAAACATCCGGTTGCGCCAAAATTGTACTGGATACCGGTTTGAATAATCCGTTGGCGCACCGGTTCTATTACCGTCAGGGTTTGCTGGCCAGCTCGCTGCGTTTTCAGCAAGTGCTGGCGTAGACGACTGGCAGGCTTCCAAAAGGCGGAAAATCCCTTAAATGCGGTGTTCTGCACAGCAAAAACCGTATTTTTGACAGACGTCCGCAGAAACAGTGGCGCTCCGGGCAGGTGTTTTTTATGCCAGATGCGGATCGCTGCACAGTCTGCGGTCGATGCGCCCCCTGCTCTGCTTATTGGCTCAGCGTCAGTACCAGCCGCCAGGTGCGGGGTTTGCCTTGCTGGAAGCTGTTTTCGCTGTCGACGTTCCAGTTGTCGCGGTTAAACAGGTTCGACACTTGCAGACGTAATTGCGCCTGCATATCCAGCATGCGGAACTGGTAGCGGGCACCGAGCTGTACCAGCATTTTTTTCGGCAAACGGGTGCCGGTGGTTTCAGAAGTGGTTTGCGGCCCGCTGTACTGCAGAGCGAGATCAAACGAAGTATCCGCCAGTTGTTGCGGGTGGTAATCCAGATAGCTGCGCCATTCCAGCGGAATACTGCCGGCGGGGCGTGCATCGGCAGCATTGCTTTGTGTGCGGTTCAGCGTGGCATCCTGCCATACGGCCGCCATCACCATATTCAGTTGCGGATGCAGATTACCGGCGATACTGCCTTCCAGTCCGCGATGGCGCACCGTACCGGTCAGGGCGAATGCCTGCGCTGTGTTATAGCCGTAGTAGGGTTTGCTGACATCGAAATAACCGAGTACCGCATTGAATGGCTGACCGTGCAGACTACCCTGCCAGCGCACGCCCAGATCATGCTGACGGGTACGGATAGGCGGCAGCACTTCGAAGCGGTTACTGGCGCTGACCGGCGCGACACCGCTTTCCTCCACGCCCTGCGTCTGGCCCGCATACACGGAAAACGCATCACCGAGTTTGCGGCTGATATTCCAGTAAGGCTGGTTTTGCTGTTCTTCGATACGGTGCTCCGGCTGCAATGCACTGCGTGTCTGCTTTTCATAGCGGGTGCGCATCAGTCCCAGATTCACTGTCCACTGCGTATGCTGCCAGGCGTAAGCCAGTCCCTGACTGCTTTGCTGCACCGAATCGCGGGATTTTTCAGAATAGATAAACGGGCCACTCTGGCTCAGCGCCGGTAAGCCGCTGTCTGCAGAAACCGGCCCTGCATCGATATCTGCTTCGCCGCCATAGCGGTATTGCGCTTGTCTGCTGCGCCAGATCAGATGCAGCCAGTGCGTGCTGTCGTTGGTAAGCCAGCGTTTGCCTAGGCGCAGCTCTGCACTGCGTGAATCGCGCTCATTGCCCTGTTCTGCAATCAGACTGCGCTGCCAGACCGATGGTGCAGTCTGTGTGATCACCTGATCGTAGGTATGACGCTGTTTTGCATGCGAACGTATCAGGCTGGCGCGCCATTGCCAGTCTGCTGCCAGTTGCTGATGGGCCATGATGCCGTAGGTGCGCGCATTACCGGAAGAGCGCAGCCACGGTGCATGTAAGGCTGCCGGATAGGCCAGATGCAGCACTGAGGAAGGCGGTAAGCGGCCGTCTGTGGTTTGCCAGTAAGGATGCGGTGTTTCGTACGGTGTCTGATCCAGACTGTAAAACGGCAGGATTTCAAACGGTGCAGCAGCACCCTGCGCCGAACGGATACGGCCAACTACGGCAGCGGAACGGTAAAACGACGCTTCGCGCGCTGGTGTGATTTCCTGATACAAAGAGCCCGCGACCGAGACGCCGTAACGCAGCCCCTCGTTGCCCGGATTCAGTGGCAGCAACAGATTCACATCGGTGGCGCGGTCACCGCGTCCGCGTGCTGACTGCTCCATTTCCATGCCGATATTCCATTCGCGCTGATCACCGGCTTTGCGGAGTTCATAATCGACGATGCCGGTCGGCGCAGGAAAGGCATAGCCGCTGACAGTGGCACCGACTCTGACTTTCGAACCATCGGTCAGCAAATGTCCCAGATAGGCGGCACGGTCAAAATACATGCCCTCGATACGCAGATTACCGGCTTTGGACGGAGAAAAGCCGCGCACATTGCCATCGTCGTAAATACCTATCGATTCTTTGCCGGACTGGTTACCGAAACCATCTTCCGCACCGCTGATCGCATTGTTTTTATCGGTACTGGTTTTGACTTGGGGCTTGTCCACCGCGCTGAGTTCATCGCTGGCCACAGCCAGCGTTGCTGCGCTGATCGTAAAGACAGCGCAAAGCAATCGGGGTAAGACAGCAAGCTGGAAATATCGGGATGGATGCATGAAAAGTCTGCGCCGCACTGGAGTCAACGGAATGCCACATCAGACAAGAGCGGACAAACAAGGTTCCGGTGTTTCCTTATTTTTTTGCTACGTGCTGCAGAGCAGTGAACCTGTGAAAAGCGGTAATCTGCATAGCGCTTGCCCGCTCCACGGCATACAATCCGGGTGTTGTCAGCAAGCGCATGCAGAAAGCGGCATCTTCAGAAATGTCATGTCATGCAGAATTTCAACGCTGATGACCGCGCTGATTTGCAGCATCCTGATGGTTTGTCACCAGTCGCAGCTTTGCCTGCGGATAGTGATGCAGTGCCAGCGCCAGAAAGGACACGATCAGCAGCACGCTGTATTCAGCGCCGCCGCTGCCGGGGCCGACCACAAACCAGCCTTCTTTGGCATGCACCAGCACTATGCCCATGCCGTAAATAAACGCAAACAGTAACCCCAGCGGCGTGACCAGTTTGCCGAGTATCAGCAGCACCGATCCGATAATTTCACTGCCGGTTACCAGCATTGCCAGCACCGTGCCGATCACAAAACCGTGACCATTCAGAAATTCACCGAACGGCAGCACGCCGCCATTGAAAACGCGGGTCCAGCCATGTGCCGCAATAATGCCGGCCACTGTCAGGCGCAGCATCAGCCAGCCCAGCTGAGAACGGTGTTCGTGATGCCGTAAATACTGCAAATCAAAACGCGATGCCATGCTGAAATTCTCCGTGAATAGTGATGCTTGCCCGGGATTTGTTGTGTATTTGTGCCTTTTTCACTGTACACGATGTGCCGCACTGGCTTGCCGCTGGCTGATGAAATAACAACATATTTGTCTGTTATGCATCTTGAATAAATAGCAGAGCTCCAAATATGGCGCACACCAACGCCTGCATCACAGCGTTTTCATTCATCTTCAGGAGAAACAGGTGGCAGGCTTTTTACTATCCCGCATGCGGCGCTTCTGGTCATGGCTGCAACTGGCGCCACAGCCATCCGAGCCACGCTGGATGCCGCATGAACTGGCTGCATACCACCAGGCACAGCCGCATGACGGCGAATGCGATGAACAGACCTGGCGTGATGTCTTATGTGATGATTATCTGGCTGAAGTCGGGCAACACGGCAGTATTTTCGGGCGTCAGTATCTGTATGCCCGTTTGCGTTGCGGTCATACCGCACCGGCAGAAAAAGCACAGTTCCGGCAACTGACCGAAAACGCGGCGCAAACACAGCAACTGACAGCCCTTTGTGCGCCTTTGCGTCGTGCCGAAGCGGAGGTAGCCACGACCTTGTTTGCCGGAAAAATGCAATCGCCGCCGCGCTGGCATGCGTATTTACTGAGTTTGCCGCTGCTGATGCTGGGTCTGCTGTTACTGACCATCGTACAGGGCTGGATGCCTGCACTGGCACTGGCTCTTATCGCGTGGATGCTGATGATGATCGTACAGGTCAGCTATCAGCAGGCGGCAGAACAGTTCTCTGCGCAAACCCGTACCCTGCAATGGATGCTGCACGTGTTCAGCACCTTACCCGGCACCGGCGACGCAGATCAGCCACGGCAAGCCTTGCGTGTGATGAAGGGCTTGCGCCGCAAAAAATACGCCATGTTTCCTCTGTTGCAGTTGTATATGCAATGGTTTTTTCTGGACAACATCCGTCATTATTTCCGCACTTTGCAGCTGGTCAGGCAGCAACTGGCTTTTTTGCAGCAATGCTATGCCAAAGTGGCTCACGCGGATGCCAAGACGGCGCTTGCCAGCCATTTACAGACCCAGGCGCATTGCTGGGTCAGTCCGGCAGATCAGCAAAAGCTGCAGTTTGAAGACATGCGTCATCCGCTGGTCAACGACTGTGCACCGGTTTCTGTGACATTACGCCGCAGGGGTATTTTTCTGAGCGGAAAAAATGCTGCGGGTAAAAGTACTTTCTTAAGAATGCTGGGATTAAATACCTTGCTGGCCAGTGCATTTGGCTTCGCATTTGCGCGCACCGCCAGCCTGCCGGACATCACCGTCATCAGCAGCATGCAGAATAATGATTCACTGGCAGATGGTGAAAGTACCTACCGCAGTGAACTACGGCGTGCGCAGACTTTACTTTCGCATCCGGTATCCGGCCCGACCTTACAACTGGTGGATGAAATTTTCCGTGGCACGAATTATCTGGAATCAATGGCAGGCGCCACTGCGGTGCTGCGTCATCTGGCAAAAAAAGGCTGGGTGATTGTCTCCTCGCATAATTTATTGCTGGCGGATTTATTGCAGCAGGAACTGGTGCCTATGTATGTGGACAGCAGTCCCGATCGCCGTCAGACCCGTTTGCGGGAAGGCTGTCTGACTGAGCCGAACGGGCTGGATTTGTTTGCAGAAGCAGGCATCGCTGACGATATTCAGCAGGATGCGCGCCGGATTTTTGATGAAATCGTCTCACATGCCGGCGCTTCCCGCCTGCCAGCGCAACGGCTGACAATGCCTGCCGCGACGGTTCCAAGCTAAGTGCAGGCGTGCTGATGTCCGTGGCTCAGCCCGTTTTCAGTCTTTTTTTGCCAGAATGCGGCATTCAGCACAGAAAAAAGCAGGTTTTTCACGGACGTCCGCAGAAACACTGGCTGAGCGGGCAGGTAAAAAAATGGCCGGATGCGGTATCCGGCACAATGATTGGCGTATCAACGGGTTCAGCCGGGGTAATACACGGGAAACAGGGTTTGCGGAGAGCGGGCTTTTTCCAGTGTTTTTTTCAGGGTGTCGCGGTGTTCATCGTCGCGCGGTTTTTCCAGCAGTTGTTGCAGTAAATGCTGATAGGCGACCGGCAAAGCGTCGGCTGCTTTAGCGCGGATATCCGGCTGCACGCCCTTGCCTTCCCAGTTGGTGCCTGTGACCGGATTCACTGCACGGCCAAACGGAATCGCTGCGACCAGTCCGTTTTTGATGCTGTAAGGTGCGACAGGATTCGCGCCACCGCCGCTGGTTTCACCGACGACCACGCCGCGCTGATGGGTTTGAAAATCATAGGCACACTCTTCCCCGCCGGAAAACGTGTCCGATGAAGTCAGTACCGCGACTTTGCCGGCATAGCGGACTTGCAGATTATCCTGCGTCCAGAATGCGCGGGTGCTGTTCTCCGGACGGTTATAAATGCTGTTAATCAGCCGGTTATCGCCTTCGGGGAAGAAATAACTCATCAGCAGCGCCACCGATTCCGGGCTGCCGCCGTGATTGCGGCGTAAATCCAGAATCAGGCCATCGGTGCCGGATAAAATCAGCATCGCAGCTTCATAGGCTTTGGCAACAGAAAAAGTCGGCCCGAAACCGCGAATTTCCAGAAAGCCGATATTCCCAGGCAAGCGTTCCAGGCGGCCGATACCGAATGCGCGCATCGCCGCATCGCCTTTAATTTCGATAATTTCTGCGGCCGTTGGTCCCTGAAACGGTTTGGCATCCGGTACAAACTCCGGCGCAAAATTAACCCGGAAATGTTTGTCATGACTCAGCAACTGCAAATCCTTCCCCAGACGTTCAGCAAACGCTTGCGGGCTGACCATTTCTTTGTACGCATCCTGATCGGCACGTTTGCGTATTTCAGACGCAAGCTGTGCGCCTTTGTCCGGGAACACATAATTCGATGCAACCAGATCGGCCAGCTGATACAGGCTGGTTTTACGCTGATCGGCACTCAGCTCGCCGGCTGCCTGCGCACCGACACTGCATAACAGCAAACCTGCAGCGATGGCAGAGGCCAGATAAGAATAGTGGAATCGGTTTTTCACAGGATCTCCTTCATGGTTTGGTGTGGTTCATCATCTACTAAATATTTAGTAGATTGGTTTTTAAAAAAGCGGCACCGATGTGCCGCTACGCTGCTGATGCTGCGGTGGGGAAAAACTCAGGCCGGGGCGGATGCTGCGGGTTTTGGTAAGGCTTCCAGATCAATGCTGTCGACTTTCCAGACTTTGTCCGGTTTGGTCGCATGCACTACCACCATTGCTGTGCCCTGACTGCCGCTGACCGGAATGTGATATTTCACGTAACTTGTGCCGGGTTCAAACCAGTGTTCCCGAATATAGATGCGTCCGTACACTGGCTTGCCGAATTGCAGATCTGCTCCGGCATGGCGGCGGATACCGGGGTCATTTTGCAACTGCGCCAGTACGGCCTGATACGGTTCGGATTCGGACAGCGGCGGAATAGCGGCCGGTAATTCCGGTGCTTGCGGTACATCCGGCGCTTGCGGCAACGATGGCAGTGTCGGGGATGCAGGTAATTCCGGCAGCGAAGGCAATTCAGGAATCTCCGGTGCGGTGGCGATCTGGATCTGGGTTGCTTTCAGAACCATATCGGGTAATACCGGAGCCACCACCACACCGCCGGTGAAACTTAAGGCCATCAGCACTGCCAGCGGCATGCTGAAGCGTACTGCGGGCCCATCCGGCTGGTTCAGCAGACGCATAATGCGCTGGCGGAAACGGCTGCCTTTCCCCGCATCATCCTGTGCCTGACTGACGGTGGCAAGTTGCCAGCTGCTGTTGCGACCGCGCTGTTGCTGTCCCTGCAGCCGCGCCAGCATGGTCAGTGCTTCCGCCAGTATCAGCGGATCGGTCCCGGTGCAGCGCAGCGCCAGATCATCAGTCGCATGTTCACGTTCGGTACGGATTTGCTTCGATAACCACCAGACTGCAGGATGAAAAAACAGGATGGTTTCCGCCAGCAACTGTATCTGGTTCCACAACCAGTCAAGGCGGCGGATGTGCGCCAGTTCATGCGCCAGAATGGCACGCACATGCTGCACAGGTAATTGCTGTAATACTTGCTGTGGCAGCGCAATCACCGGATGCCACAGATGCGCAGTCCACGGTTCGAGACGCTCTTGCAGCAGACGCAGACTGACCTGACGCCGTATCTGCATTTGCTGACGCAGCGTCTGCAGCATCGCGCTGAGTTCCGGCGGCACACGGGTACTGATGTTCTGTTGCCAGCGCCGCAGATACAGCATCGCTACCGTCCAGCGCAGCGCCATGGCAGTGACACCGGCCAGCCAGAACACTGAAATCCAGCCCGCCAGTGCCAGCGTATCGCTGCCTTCCGGTATCAGCACATCGGGCGGCACGACGGCGGCAAACCCTTCGGTCGTGGTAAGTAATGCGTCCGGCACATCACCGTTGACTAACACCGCAAAGAATACTTTCAGCGGGATCAGCAGCGTCAGCGCGATGCACAGCATGCCGCTCAGGTGCCGCTGCGCCGCACTGTGCTGACGGGCCAGACGAAAATACATCAGTGCACCGACGGCTATCAGGGCGCTGCTCCAGCACGCGGTCAGCAAAGCCTGACACAGTGCGCTTTGTACTAGCAGAATCGAAATCATTGCTGCACTCCTTCCTGGAAAACCAGCGTGACGATGGCTGGCAGAAAATTTACTGACGGCGCTGGCGGGCTTCGGCGATCAGCGCGCTTAAGGCATCCAGCTCGGCATCGCTGGCTGGCTGACTGTCCAGCGCCCGCTGCACCATTTGCAGCGCAGAACCGGAAAAGGCTTTATGCAATAGATCCGACACCAGCGCCTGCTGCACTTCCGGCTCCGGATACGCTGCGCTGTAGCGATGGCTGCGTTCCGACGCATCACGCTCCACTAAGCCCTTCTCATGCATGATGGTCAGCATTTTCAGTACGGTGGTGTAGGCGTTTTCTTTTTGTTGTAACAAGGCTTCGTGCACTTCGCGCACAGTGCAAGGCTGGCCTTGCTGCCACAGCACCCGCAAAATCGCGAGTTCGGCATCGGTGGGGGTAAGCGGCATATTCATCAACGGCTCCTGCTGCGTAAAATTCAATCAACTAAAATCATAGTACTAAAACTTTAGTAATTAACGCAAACAGTTTTTTGCACTCTGCACAGCAGCGTTGTTTTTCTTACCGGATCGGAAACGGCACGCATTACTGCGCGTTGACGGAGCAGACCTGCAGATGCCGCCAGAAATGCGGAAAACCTCTGAAATGCCAGCAAATCCGAAAGTCAGGGGTTTGGGGAGGTATTCATGGAGGCATTGATTGTTGAATGCACCACGATCGCTCAGATTGGTATTAATTAATCTGTTACCGGTTCGAAAGCAATAATGGCCACATCAAAGATGTGACCATTATTTTTATACTCCATGACAATCACGGACCCGGGAAAGAGATTGCATATCAGGTAATATTTACTTCTCTGCGTTCCCCGTGCGCTGATGGTTATAACTGTAAATACGTGCAATTTTCCAGACACCGTCCTTTACAAGCATTAAGTGCGTAAACGACGACTGGAAGGTTTTTTTGACAATCTTGCCAGCATCCGTCGTATAAAACTCATGGTCGCCTGACACGATGGCGCCATATATTTCATCTCCTTTGCGCATAGGGAAGATGTGCAGCGAGGCAGGAACAACCATCCGGCGTGCCCGGTTCCCCGGACCATCCATGCCTGCATTGACCTTCGCCAGTGCGTCCCAGCCGATGACCGTTCCACCGAGATCGTGATAGAACTCAACATCTGCGGCGAGGTAGCTGTTGAGCGCGGCAGAAGTTCCGAAATTGAACTCATGCCAATATGCATCGTCAGTTTTTCTGACCTGCGCTTCCCAGTCATCGCTTTTGTCTGCTGCCAGGGCTGGCACCGCAGTGTTAAGGACGATGGCACATGTGAAAATGAAGATGGTTTTGAAAAGTTTGAGCATAGGTAGTTTTGCCTGAATGACTTTGTGATTTGCTGGTCGGTGTTTGTACGGAAGGAAAGCAGTTATAGATGCATTTTGGGTTTTTCAAAGACTGCGATCACAGCCTACTTCAAGCCCACTGAGGGTGGCGGTACCGGATTCAGCTCCTGCGACCATGTTACTGCCGCAATTTTCCAGCCGTTGCTTGTGCGCACCATTTGCCAGCTTTCTTTGCCCCAATTCTGTTTGTAGCTTCCCCTGACAAAGTTGTAATCAAACCAGACCAGCCCGACGTCGCCATCGCTGTCGATACGTACGTTCGATATAGTCTCGTCGACTTTTTCCTTTTCCTTGACGACAAAATTAATAAATTCGCGCGGGCTGCTGCTGAAGAATTTTGAAGGTCGCTTCATCTCTGGCTTTGGACGATTTGCGTACATCATTTCAATACTGGCGTCAGTGTTAACACCGGTCCAGGTGATGTTTTCTTTCAGAAACAATTGCAAAAATGCTTTCTTATCTTTGTTGACGATAGCGGTTCGGAAGGCTTCAATGACTTGTTCGATCTGCACCTTGTCGGTACTGTCCGCTGTCCGGGCGACTGCATACCGGGGCGAGGATGCCATTCCTGCGAGTATCAACATCGCTAATAATTTGTACATTTTCTTCCTTAAGTTGTGAGGAATTTTCTTATTTCTGACGTCTGCTATGGCTGCGCTAAAGTTATGCCACTGGCATCCTAGCAAAATTTTTTGTATTTTCTGGCAAAAAATAAGTACTTTATACGCGTCCACAAGTCTCACAGGATACTTTCTGCAATCCCGCAAAGACGACTGGAGCCGATTGCCGTATCTGAAAATATGGATCTTGCTAAAGAAATGCGGCATTCAGCACAGAAAAAAGCGGGTTTTTCACCGACGTCCGCAGAAACAGTGGGCGAGCGGGCAGGTACAAAAATGGCCGGATGCGGTATCCGGCACAATGATTCTTATTTTATCCGCTGACTTTCAGCGTGGAAGTACCCAAGCCATGTCCTTTGCTGACGATGATCTGCACCGGAATCCGCTCTTTCAGGCCTTCGATATGGCTGATGACGCCGATACATTTGCCGCTGGCGTTCAGACTGTCGAGTGCGTCGAGTGCGATATCCAGTGTGTCGGGGTCCAGCGTGCCGAAACCTTCGTCCAGAAACAGGGAATCAATCGAGGTCTGATGGCTGACCAGATCGGACAGACCGAGTGCCAGCGCGAGACTGACCAGAAAACTTTCGCCGCCGGATAAGGTGCGGGTATCGCGCGTCACATCTGCCTGCCAGGTATCGACAATTTCCAGCTCCAGTTCGCCGCTGGATTTGCGCTGCAGCAGGTAGCGGCCATGTAATTTTGCCAGATGCCGGTTTGCCAGATGCATCAGGTGATCCAGCGTCAGGCCTTGTGCAAAACGGCGGAATTTATTGCCGTCGGCGGAACCGATAATATCGTTCAGGCGTTGCCACCAGTCGGCATTGCGCATTTGTGTCTGAATTTCTGCCAGCAGACCGGATTGCTGGCTGCGGCGGCTGTCATCGTCCTGCAGCAGAGCTTGCATCGCACCGGCATCGCGGTTCAGTTGTTCACTCTGCTGTTCCTGTGTCGCCAGCGCTGCATTCAGCTCATCCAGCGTCTGTGGCGTCAGTGCCTGCGCGCTCAGTGCTTGCAGCTCAATGTATTTGCTGTGTCCTATGGTCTGGCTGTCTTTAAGCGCCTGCAGCAGTGCCTGACGCTGCTCTTCCATACCGGCACGTTGTTCAGCCGGAAGCAAGGCTGCCAGAAAGCTTGCATCGTCAGCGAAAACACTGCTTGCACGGGCGGTTTGCCATGCTTCGAGCGCCTGCACAGATTGCTGTTCCTGCAGTGAAGTTTCCTGCACCAGTTGCAGTAACTGCCCTTGCAGACTGGCCAGTCCGGCGCGCAGAGATTCGTATTCCGTCGCCAGCGTATGCAGATCGGTTGTTGCATCCAGTGCAGATGGCAGCGCTATTTGATCAGCATCGATGTCATCCCGCTCGCAACGGGCCAGCCACTGCGCAGCGTTGTCGCGGCTGTGTTCTGCGGCCTGTGTTTGCTGCTGCAATAACAGTGTCAGCTGTTGCCAGCGTTGTTCCTGTTGCTGCCATTGCTGCCAAGCCTGCTGGCGTTCTGTCAGCCATGTCTGCAAGCTTGTACCGTTGCTGGCGGCTTCACCCATTGCAGCCTGCAAACGCTGTTCCAGTTCTGCGATTTGCGTTTGCAGCTTGTCGACGCGGGTCTGCAATTCCTGTAACTGATCCTGTGTCTGTTGCAGCGCCTGCTGCGTCAGTGCCAGCTGGTTTTGTGCCTGCAGATGCTGTTGCTGGCTGTGCGCCAGCGCCTGCTGCGTCTGTTGCAACTGCTGCGTTGCTTGTTCCAGTTGTTGCAGTTGCTGCCGCACGCGGTTTTCCTGTTCCTGCGCCTGCTGCCAGCGTCGCTGCAAAGCGGTTTCATCCTGCCAGGCTTCCGCTGGTAACTGCAGGCTGCTTGCGCTGATGTTCCAGCGTTGCTGCAAAACAGTAATCTGCTGTGCGAATTTTTGCAGTGCCTGTGTTTGTTGCCTGTCCTGTTCCTCGAGTTTGTCGGCCCGCGAACGCAATAACCGGCCCTGCTCTTCACTGATTCTTAACTGCTCGTTTTTTTCCTGCAGCGCCAGTTCGGTTGCACTGCAGTCCAGCGCCTGATACTGCGCAATGCCCGGATGCTCTTCAGCTCCGCACAGCGGACAGGCATCACCCGGCTGCAAGGCAGCGCGGTGTGCATCCAGACTGCGGATCAGTTTTTCCTGTTCCAGCAAACGGCGCTTATCTTCCACCTGCTCTTTCAGCAGCTTAAATTGCTGACGCTTTTCCTGTAACTGCGGTTGCAGAGCGGCGATATCCGCGTGGGTTTGCTGGCTGTCCTGCTGCAGTTTCTGATGTTCTGCGCTGATCTGACGCCATTGTTCTGCCACCAGCCTTGCCTGCTGCCAGCTCTGTAAATCCTGTTGATATTGTTCCCAGACAGCGCGCAATTGTGCGGCGCTTTGCGGTGGCGTGTGCGCGTTCTGGCATCGCTCCAGAGCCTGTTGCGCATCGTTCAGCGCTTGCTGACGCTGATGTTCCGCTTGCAGTGTTTGCTGTGTGGTCTGGCTTTGCTGCGCAAATTTCTGCTGCAGCGTTTGCTGTTGCTGCTGCAATTGCTGAACTTGCTGTTGCAGCGCCTGACGCTGCTGGCGGATTTGCATAACTTGCGCGACGCTGGCTTCCCAGCCGGATAACTGTTCGCCAAGCAAAGCATTCTGTACATGCTGCTGACGCCAGACCAGCAAAGCCTGATGCTGTTCTTGTGTGCGTGCCAGCGCCTGCTGCTGTTGTGCGCAGACGGCGTTTGCAATGGCTGTGGCTGTCGTCAGTTGCGTTTGCGCAGCTTGTTGTGCCTGTTGCGTTTGTTGCTGTAACTGCGTCCGGCGTTGCTGCAGTGTGTGCAGACGTTGTAATTCTTCCTGCCAGCGTTGATACAAAGGCCGCAATTGTTCAGCAGGTTCGCTGCGCGCCAGCTGATCACGTAATGCCTGTGCAGCCTGCCAGTTTGCCTGCGCTTGCTGCTCTGCCTGTTGCGCCTGTTGCCATGCGGCTTCGGCCTGCGCCTGTTGTTGCCGCCATTGCTGCCACTGGCGCAATTGATTGGTTGCTGCCTGTAATTCCTGTTGTTGTACCGCCAGCGTTTGCAATTGCTGATGCATCTGGCCGCGCTTTTCTTCGTCCAGTAATTCCATGCCATCGGCTTTCGCCTGCAATTGCTTCAGTTCCTGCTGGGCTTCGCGCGCCATTTCATAACAACGCTGAGAAATCTGCCCATAGATATCGGTGCCGGTTAATTCTTCCAGCAGACCGGCGCGTTCATTCGCGCTGGCGTTCAGAAATGCGGCAAATCCGCCCTGTGCCAGCAACATGGATTTGGTGAAGCGACCGAAATCAAGGCCGGTGATCGTTTCTGTGCGGCGCAGCTTTTCTGCGATTTTGCTGGTCAGTATCGTACCCTGCCCGTCCGCCAGTTCCACTTCCGGTGCCTGTAATGCGCCACTGGCTTTGCCCCGTGCGCGGCGCTGGCTCCAGAACGCGCGGTAAGTCTGACCTTTGACTTCAAATTCCACTTCCGCCAGACAATCTGCGGTGTGGCGGGTCATGATGTCATTGCTGCTGGCGGATAAGGTCTTCAGGCGCGGTGTTTCGTGGTACAGCGCCAGACAAATGGCATCCAGCAGTGTCGATTTACCCGCACCGGTCGGGCCGGTGATAGCAAATAAGCCCTGATCTTTAAACGGACTCTGGGTAAAGTCGACGCGCCATTCGCCTTTCAGGGAATTCAGGTTTTTTAAGCGCAGGGTCAGAATTTTCATACGTTTTCCCCCTGCAGTGCGTGCAGTACCGTATCAAAACGGCTTTGTAATTCCTGGCTGACTTCTGCATTCAGATCCAGCGCAGCCAGTCGCCTGGCAAACACATCCTGCGGTTGCAATTCTTCCAGCGTTATTCGGCTTTCCGCTTGCAGACGCGCCACGGCATCGCTGCGGTCGCGCCGTATGCGCAAGACTTCTGCGTGCAGACCTTCGCAAATACTTTGCACCCGCGTTTGTAAATCACTCAGATAATCATCTTCGCGCACCGTCACTTCCAGCCAGACCGGGCATTCTGCGCTGCCAGCCAGTGCTGCTTGCGGAATCGCCTGTTCCAGCTCGCTCAGACTGCCGCGCACACTTGCCATCGGCTGAAATACCGGCACCGGTAACGGCGTTACCTGCTGCAATCCCTGCGTATCGAGATCAACCAGCAGCATTTGCTTTTGCTGTCCGAGCTCATCAAAGCTCAGTGTCAGCGGCGAGCCGCAGTAGCGGATATGAGGCAGACCGCCGACTTGTTGCGGACGGTGGATATGGCCGAGCGCGATGTAATCTGCAGGCGGAAAGGCGCTGGTTGGAAAAGCCTGAAGCGCACCGACATAAATTTCGCGTACTGATTCGCTGGCACTGGCGCCAACCGTTGTCAAATGTCCGGTTGCAATCACTGGCAGACGTTCACCGTTATGATGACGGCGATCTTCTGCCAGCGCATACAGTTGCTGATAATGGGAAAAGATCGCTTCCTGCAGGCTTTTTTGCTTATCTTCGGCATTCTGTCCGGCCTGACTTTGCATCACGTCACGCGGCCGGATATACGGCACCGCACACAACACGGCTGCAGGCTTACCCTGACGGTCATGCAGTGTGATGATTTGCTGTTCGGCTTGTTCACTGAGCGCCGGAATTACGGAAGTACCGAGACGCGCCGCCAGATGGCGGCTTTCATCCAGCGTGGCTACTGAGTCGTGATTTCCTGCCAGTACGATCAGTTGTGTACCGGCGTCGTGTAATTGCAGAATCAGTTCGTTATACAGTTCGCGCGCATAGCTGGGTGGCGCACCGGTATCAAACACGTCACCGGCAATCAGTACGGCATCGACTGCATGTTGCTGTACTTGTTCCAGCAGCCACGCAATCAGCGCCTGATGTTCGGAGTGGCGGGTTTTGCCCATAAAGTGCTGGCCCAGATGCCAGTCTGAAGTGTGTAAAAGACGCATTGCGCAGTGAATTCGTTCGCCGGAGAAAGACAGAATTTTACCTGCTGTCAGCCTTGCCGTCGGCGCAGAAATACCGGAAATGCCTGATCTTTTACGCTAAACCGTCAGCGGCTTAACTGCGGTTCAGAAAACCACCCAGTGCCTGTAATTGCGTATCACTGGCCACATGCACGGGTGCGAATCCGCCACCCGGTGTGCGGAAATTAGTGGTTTGTCCCTGATACAGGCGCGCTGCCAGCCACTGCACTTTACCGTTGTAGACGTAAGCACGCAGATCGAATTTCAGTTTACTGGCCGGGTCTGCTTCGCTGACGGCTCTTTCGCCGGGCGCCATGATGGCTTGTGCGACATAATCCGATTGCAGAATTTCCTGCCAGACGCGGGTGGTCAGTTTGTCGCCGCGATATGCTGCACGGCTGCCAAAACCCGTCGCTGGCTTGAAAAACCATTGCTTGCGCTCGTGCCAGAGTTGTTCTGCATTCTCAGGATGAACCAGAACCGTGCGCGGAATATTCGTCAGCAAAATCTGTTGTATCGCTTCCGGAACACCGAGTTTCTGCAGTTGCGATGCATCGGTCAGCAAGGCGAGATGACGTTTATCGGCATACAGCGCATGCGCTTGCGGATGCGGTGTCATCACGACTGCGTCCTGCATCCACGCATCCCGCAGAGCATGATGCTCAGGCGCTTCGAGATAAAAATCGGTCAGGCGGTTATACAGCAAATCAATCGCAATATCGCCGTGCCACAGGCGGCCTTCGCTCAGGCTCAGTCCGGCAGGGTCGGTCACAATCACGCGGATGCCGTGCTCCGTCAGTAATCGCTCAAATAATAAAAATTCCGGATACAGATATTGCTGCTGCGGATTTTCATCGACGATCGCAACCGTTGTTAAGTCACTTTCTTTACCTGCCAGCGCCCATTCTTCACGGAACATTGCCAGCAGCTCTTGTTCCAGTGCGCTGGCTGCGCCTGCCACTGGCAGGAAAGTTTCTACCGGCGGACAGCAGCCACGCTGCGCTTTCGACAGTACGGCATTCAGCATGATGCCGCCCGCATTGGTATTAATTTCAATCAGACCAGTATGATTGCCCTGTACATGAAAATCGTATCCGAACAAAACACCGCGCTGCCCTTGCGGCGTATGCCGGGCAGTTTCCGGTGCGCTGGCAAGAACGTGCTGCCGGTAAGCGGGTAAATGCACAACCGTTTCGACGGCCGTGATCAGCGTATTGATACGGTGTGCATGTTCACTGGCGAGAAACACTGTCTGCGCAGAAAAAAGATGCGGCCGCTCTTCGCGGATCATACGCAGCAAGGCATCATCTGCATTGCCTGACTCCAGCGTAGACCATAATTTCTCCTGATCGAGCGTGATACAAAAACAGCCGTCGTTTAACACTTGTACAGCGCGAACCATATCGCTTGTGCAGTTGAGTGATGTGGACGGAGCAGAACATTTTTGCATAGTTACCTCAGAAGAATCGTACTGACCATGTGCAGATTAGCCGCCATTTTCATGCTGCTTATTGCGTTGTACCAATGACCGGAGTTTTGCTGTGCCGCGTGGTTCTTCTGCTTCGGATTTCACCAGCGCACAGCGTTTTGCATGAACATCACGAACCTGCCGGATTTGCTCTTGTTCATACAATGCACGTTGCCGCAGTAAGGGTGCGGTTGGTCTGGCTGCGGCAATACTCTGGTTGATGATCCAGCCCCAGGGTTCAATGCCTGCGCGTCGTAAATCGTTTTGCAGCGCACTGGCCTCCAGCACCGGTGTTGTTTCAGCCAGCGTGACGATAATCACTTTGGTTTGCACAGGATCTTGTAACTGCATCATCGGCGTCATGAAATGCATACTTTTATCCGCCATCTGACGACTGATTTCACGATGATAAGCACCGGTTGCATCCAGCAATAACAAGGTGTGGCCGGTAGGTGCGGTATCCATCACAACAAACTGGCGGCTGGATTCGCGAATAACCCGCGAAAACGCCTGAAATACCGCAATTTCTTCCGTACACGGCGATTTCAGATCCTCTTCCAGCAACGCTTTTCCGGCTGCATCCAGTTTTGATCCCTTAGTTAGCCGGACTTGCTGACGATATGCCTCTGTTGCCGCATGCGGATCGATACGGCTGACTTTCAGATTGGGTAAATGCGCATCCAGCGTCTCTGTAATGTGGGCGGCGGGATCGGATGTGGTCAGATGTACCGGAAAACCCCGGTCAGCCAGACCTGTAGCGATAGCGGCAGCAAGCGTGGTTTTGCCGACACCGCCCTTTCCCATCAGCATGATAAAGCCGCGTTTATCCTGCGCCAGTTCATCCAGCATTGCCGCCAGAGAGTCGGCAGCAACGGCGGTTGGCGGGAGATCGGCTGACACGGTATTTTCAGTTTCAAACAATCCGGCAAGGGCTTGCGGATCACTCAGATTCGCTGCTTTCAGCGGCAGATAATCACAATGCAGTTGCCGCAGAAGTTCCGGCATATGCTTCAGTGCAGATTGTTCCCGTGCGTAAATGGCATTCGCTAAAGGATCTAGTTCAGCGCTTGCCTGCGGCATCAGCCCGTTGATGACGAGAAATGCAGGACGCAGTCCGGCGGTACTCAGTTCGCTGCAGGTTCTGGCGACTTCACTGAGTGCCGATTGCTGAGCGCGGGAAACCAGCACCAGTGAGGTTTGGGCAGGATCAGCTAATGCCGCTACTGCTGCCTGATAACGGTGACGTTGCTTTTGCAGGCCGGCAAGCGGGCCAAGACAGGACGCGTTTCCTTTTCCCTCTTCGAGAAACTGACTCCATGCGGACGGCAGTTGCAGCAGACGAATCGTGTGTCCGGTCGGCGCAGTATCTAACACAATGTGATCAAACTGTTCCCGTATGGCAGCGTCGGTCAGTAATCCGGTAAATTCATCGAAAGCAGCTATTTCATTGGTGCAGACGCCGGATAATTGCTCTTCCAGCTGACGTACAACTGTATCCGGCGCAATACCACGCACCGGATCAATGATTTGTTTGCGATACAGATCTGCTGCAGCCTGCGGATCGATTTCCAGCCCCCACAAATTTTCCTGTAACGCAGTAATCCGGTTGCCAATCGGCGTACGGAAAATCTGGCTGATATTTGATGCGGGATCTGTACTGACCAGCAGTACTTTCTTTCCCTGATGACACAGATGGATTGCACAGGCACAGGCAACCGAAGTTTTCCCTACGCCCCCTTTCCCGGTAAAAAACAGAAATGGCGTGGAACGCTGGAGGAAGTGCATAGCTTTACCTGCAGAAATAGTGGGGAAATATAGCCAGCATTTTAATTGTTAGTGAAGACTTCGGATCGATGATCCTCTTTGTTTTTGAAGACCTTTTATGCCGTTTTTTTGATTAAGGGTAGCTTTTGTAATTTGTAGCAGTGCTTTCATCAAATGTCCGTTAATTAAATATACGTTCCTATGATGAAGTGACTTGCGCTGAATACTGTGCCGCATGACCTGTGAGTTGAACTTATTCTTTTTTAATCTATTAAGGTTTCCTATACTGAAATCTCAGCTGATATACCGAAAACCTTCCGGAGGACATAATGAAAAAACTGCTGGTACTGGCTGTCTCATTAAGTTTCATGCAAATTTCCATCGCGGAGGAACTCCGTGCCACAAAATCCGATGCCGAAGCAATGGTCAAAAAAGGGGTTGGTGCATTGAAGTCCGGAGATAAAGAAAAGGTGTACTCAGATATTTCCGCTAAAAATGGCCCCTACACTTCCCGTGACCTGTATCTGGTTGTTTATCGTATGGATGGCACAGTGCTGGCGCATGGCGCCAATACGAAAATGGTTGGAAAGAATCTGATCGATTTAAAAGATATTGATGGGAAGGCGTTTGTTAAAGAACGGGTGGAACTCGCGGGAAAAAATCCTCATTTTTGGCAGAAGTATAAGTTTGTTAATCCGGAGACTAAAAAAATCGAACCTAAACAAATGTACTGCGAACGCTTAGAGGAAACGATTGTCTGTGGTGGTATTTACGATTAACAAACGCCCCATCCTCTACAACTACTTAAGTGGTGCTTATCTGTATCTCGGCGAAGCACCACTTATTTCAGACACTAAATACAGTTTCTCAAGTGCCTGTTCCGCTAAAAATATGTCTGTTTTTAGCACACAACGGTAATTCTTCTGTCCTTCCAACGTAGTCTTAATCGCAACACGAGCCTACAATCCGGCTATTCTTTCAACGGAGAACACTCGTGTCTCAAACAACTCAGCGCCGTCGCAGAGTCAGTGCGGCGTTACCTCTCATGCTTGCAGGCAGCACTCTGCTCGCTGCCTGCAGCTCTGATACGCCTTCGGGCAATATGTCTGACAGTACGCCGGAAACACTGCATGCAATACGGGATGAATACACGTCACTGGAAGATTGCCAGAAAGACTGGGGCGACAAAGCTTGTGAAACGCCGGTTCAGAGTCAGATTTCCGGGAGCCTAGATCAGAGCGCTTCGACAACCGCACAGTCACTGAACAGTAGTCACTCCACCTATGTCGGCCACAGCGGCTACTGGGGGCCCTACTACGTTGCAGGCGGGCGTGAACGTGCCCAGGCAGATTTCGGGGTTCGTCACGCAGAACCCAGCCGCGCTGTTGCTCAGCGTAGCAGCGTTGTCCGTTCCGGCTCTGTTTCCGGCGTCAGCCGTGGCGGTTTCGGCGGATCTGCTCACGGCTCAGGAGGCGGTTAATGGAGCGCATACAACTGAAACCGCGTCAGGGCTGGCAGCAACAGTTTGAGCAGCTCGGGTTCACCTATCATTCGATTGATGACTTGTACTGGGACGAACGCTACGCCTATCGCTTCACATCAGAACAGATCGATCATCTGGAAAGTGTGACTGAAGAATTACATCAGATGGCATTGCAGGCGGTCGGGCAAGTCGTACGCGAAGGTAGCTACGAGAAATTTGCCATTCCCGACCCATTCCGGAAAAAAATTGAAGACAGCTGGCTGGCTGGCGAGTTTTCGCTGTATGGCCGCTTTGATCTGAGCTGGAACGGTAGCGGTGAACCTAAATTACTGGAATATAACGCTGATACACCAACCGGACTGGTCGAGTCCAGCGTGGCGCAGTGGTACTGGCTGCAGGATGTGTTTCCGCAGCACGATCAGTTCAATTCCCTGCATGAAAAACTGATCGCACAATGGCAAAAACTGTCCGACGGAAAAGCTGTGCATTTTGCCGGCATCAGTGCCAGTGAGGAAGACTGGGGCAACCTCAGCTATTTACGCGACACTGCGATGCAGGCTGGCATCCGCACAGAACAGCTGGATATGGCAGACATCGGACTTGATGCCGCTTCATCGACCTTTGTTGACCAGAGCGATCAGCCAATTCAGCGTTTATTCAAGCTGTATCCGTGGGAATGGCTTTGCCGGGAGTCTTTTGGTTCCGCCCTGCTGGCAACTGAAATGCAGGTTATAGAACCCGCCTGGAAAATGCTTTTATCGAATAAAGCTATTCTGCCGCTGCTGTGGGAGATGTTCCCGAATCACCCGAATTTGCTTGCAGCAAGTTTCGATCAGTGGCGTATCAGCGGTGATTATGTGAAAAAGCCGTTGTACTCCCGTGAGGGCGACAATATTGTGCTGTATCAGGGCAGTCAGGTATTACGAACCGAAGGCCAGTACGGGGCGGAGGGTTACGTGTATCAGTCGCTTGCACCATTACCGTTCTATGATGACGGCGTCACCCCGGCTTTTGCCTGTATCGGCTCCTGGGTAGTCGGAGATCAGGCGGCGGGTATTGGCATTCGTGAAGATGCAACCCTGATTACCAAAGACACCAGCCGGTTTATTCCCCACTTTTTTACCGAATGAGACTGTATCTATGATCGCCTCTTCCTTCATCCACGGTTTTCCGCCCTTCCTGAGCCATTTCGCTGCGGCCGCAGTGCTGGTATTTTTGTTTATCGTGATTTATGTCCGTATCACACCGTATCGCGAAATTGCACTGATTCGCGAAGGAAATACCGCAGCCGCCATCAGCCTTTCCGGCGCTTTACTGGGCTATACCGTTGCGCTGGCGTCCGCTATTGCGAACAGTGTCGGGTTTGCGGATATGGTGCTGTGGGGTGGTATCGCTCTGGCTGTGCAGTTGCTGGCTTATCTGATTACACGGATGCTGTTGCCCGATCTGATCAGCGATATCCCGCAAAACCGGACTGCCAGCGGCGTATTTCTGGCGGCACTCAGTCTGGCGATGGGGCTGATCAATGCAGCCTGTATGACTTACTGATCCCCCACTCTGTACAAACAACGCGGATGTCTGTAACAGGACATCCGCTTTTTCGTCTCCGGTACCCGTGGTTTCGTGGTTTATCCCGTTCCGGATGAATTCAGTCAGTGGAAATGCAAAACTGCCTCCATCAATCAACCAGACGGAGATCCATCATGTTGCAACAGCTCACGAATCGCTACAAAACCTGGGATGCAGAAATCATGGCGGACTTACGCGCGATGAGTGAAGGCAAACCTGCCGCCGGGCGGTCCACATTTTTGCGATGCAGCCTGAAAAAGCTCAGCCATATAGAACTATTGCAGATTTATCACTTTTGCCAGAAATGGCGCGGCAGATTGCTGTGGACACGCCTTTTACAAATGACAGGCTTATTCCTGATAATGGGGTTGGCACTGTATTTGTATAAACCCGGGAAGACGCTTACCGGTGCACTGGTGATAGGTCAAATATTAGGCTGGTCCGTTTCTTTTGCTGCATTCAGTATCTGGTTTAACTATCGCCAATTGGTTACCAGACCCTTCCGGATAATTGCGATGGGTACTGGCGGAATGGCGTTTGGTGTACTGGTCGCGAATATTAGTTTTTCCCTCTCTAGCGGGCGACCTGTTTTACAAACATTACAGAATGACTGGGCGGGGCTGACACAGCTCTGTCTCGTGGTTGGTGCAGTCTACGCGTTATTACTTGGTGGTATCGCTGTCATCCGGAATCAGAGCTACGAAATGATGAATGCGCAGCTCAGCTTTGATGCCGAACGCGAACGCCATGCAAGACAGCAAACCGAAACCGAATTGCGTTTGCTGCGCGCACAAATCGAACCGCATTTTCTGTTTAATACGCTGGGCGCAGTGCAGCAACTGGCATTGCGAGATGGTCAGCGGGCGGCTGAACTGACCGGTAATCTGATCACATTCTTACGCGCCAGTCTCAGTGAAATACGTGCTGATCAGGTCACGCTGCAGGAAGAATGTGAACTGATCCGCGCTTATTTGCATGTGATGCAAGTCAGGATGGGTACACGACTGCAGTTTGCTATCGATTTACCGGTCCGGTTTCAGGCGGTGCGTATTCCGTCGATGCTGATTCTGACCATGGTTGAGAATGCCATTAAACACGGTATTGAACCCTCAGTGAACCCTGGCCAGATTCAAATCCGGGTTGCTTCAGATGCTGGCAACATCTGCATCCTGACGGAAGACAATGGCGTCGGTTTGTCGGAAGTGCAGACAGGCGGAACCGGTTTGCAGAACTCGCGTGAGCGGCTTCAGCTGATGTTTGGGAATGCAGCAGAACTGGCGATTTACGAGCGTGCAGAAGGCGGTGTTTGTGCTGCCGTCACTATCCCTGATACCACCACGACAGGACAATCAACATGACCACAAAAATTCTGATCGCTGAAGATGAACCATTGATGCTGGAGCGTTTGCAGGAATTGTTAACGCGTTTATGGCCACAGGGCAGTATTGTTGCGATTGCTGAAAACGGCCCGGATGCCTGGGATGCATTTCTGGAGCATGAACCTACCGTGGTTTTTCTCGATATCCGTATGCCGGGTATGAGCGGGCTGGACGTCGCACGGAAAATCGGACGTCAGGCACACATTGTTTTTATCACCGCTTATGACCAGTACGCCGTAGAAGCCTTTGAAACCGGATCGGTCGATTATCTGCTCAAGCCGGTAGAAGAACAGCGACTGGCGCTGGCGATTGAACGCCTGAAAGATAAACTGAATGCTGCGCCGCCAGACTTGCATCTGCTGCTGCGCAGCCTGCAAAGCACCGCAAAACCATCGACGCCGCTTGCACCGATGAAATGGATTAAGGCAACGGTCGGCAAGCAAATCCGGCTGATCAATGTCGCCGACGTTTTATTTTTTCAGTCCGATACGAAATATACCCGCGTGGTAATGGCAGACAGCGAAGCCCTGATCCGTACGCCGATCAAAGATTTGCTCAGCACGCTGGACGGTGAACAGTTCTGGCAAATTCACCGCTCGTATCTGGTTAATGTCAGCCAGATTGCTGCGGCAGAAAGAGTGGATGCAGAGCGGATGCAATTAATCCTGAAAGACCATAGCGAAAAATTGCCGGTGAGTCGCAACTTTACGCATTTATTCCGTGAATAGGTGACAGCTGCAGGTAGCGGTCTGCCTCGTGCAACAGACTGGTTTCATCCAGTACAGAAGCCAGTTCGTAGCCATCTTCGCGTAATTCACGCAGTACCTGCTGCAACTCGGAAACCGGTAATTGCAGTGGCGCCATAGAGCGGGCAAGCGCAGGATAGATATGTCGTCGCAGATACTGTTGTCTTGCCCAGCGCCTTAATCCGGTAGTGATCAGCAAAGCAGAGCCCGCCATGATACCTGCCAGCGTCCACGTCAGCGGTTCTGCATGTGCTTCGGCTACCGCATATACGGCTCCTGCAAACAAAAGGCCGATGCTGGCTTGCCAGCACAACGCCAGCCGCGCACGCGTACCGCTCTCGTGACGCTCCCACTTATACGACAACGCCACCAGTGCGGATGCCATCAGGAAATGCCTTTCTTCAGCCATAAGCTGCATCGGCTCGGTGCGCGCTTTCTGACTCAGCGCGAGCACCTGAGCGAAACGCTGATGGTAGTCAGGATGTGTCTCACGGATCAGTTGATCCAGTGGTAAGCGTTCCGCAGTGAAATGCGGATAATGGTGTTCTTCCAGCCAGTACGGTGTCTGACATTGTTCGCAACGCAGTTCGAAGCCCAGCAAACGGCCATCGGTGAAATTGACGTAATTGATATGAAACGCCGATCCCATACGGATCAGCTTATGCGCGGTCATCTCACGGCACACCGGACACCATTCCGCAATGTAACCCCTGCCCCGCCTTGTTTGTTTATATCCCCAGACTGTCGTCAATTCAGGCTCCTGCATACAGAAACTAGCATGTCATCAATGTAGCGCGAAGCCTCATTGTCCGCACATATTTTGCCCTGCCACCTGATTTTCATCAGAGCTAAGGCAGGCAAAATGCCGGATTTACTCTGACAGATATGTTTTTTACCGGAATTCCTGTCAAATGCGGTGTTCAGCACAATGATCTGGCGGTCGTCGGCAGAAAGTCCGGGGGAGAGAAAATTTGAAATGCTGATTTCAGCACAATTCAAAGCAACTGCAGAGGAAAATTTACCCGACATCCGGTAAGCGCTGATGAAAACCCGAGCCGCCGATTAACTGGAATATCACCCAGCCAGCCACCAGTGCATACACAACGCGCGGCAACCAGTCAGCCAGCCGGCGCTGCGCATCGCTGAGGGCAGTTTGTTCCGCATTGGCGACCCGTTGTAAATGCTCCGCCAGCCGTCCGGCGGATTCGCCGGAGTGCACCATACCGATGATCAAATGATCTGCGCCGAACAAAGCCGACGCTTTCAGTGCTGATGCAAGACTCTGTCCTTTTTGCAAAACCTGCAGTACAGGCGCTAAAGCTTGCTGTAAGACGCCGTTATTCACCACATTGACCGCCATCGGAAATGCCTCGAATAAAGGTACACCGGCTTCCTCCAGCATCGCCAGCGCAGACCAGAAATCAGCAAGGCAACGTCTGCGGTGCAAACCACCGATCACCGGCAGCGACAAAATCAGGCGATCCCATACCATCCGTTCTGGCGCAGGTTTGCTGCGTTCGAAGCGTTGCCATAACCAGCGCCCACCCAACACCAGCGCCGCCACGCCGCCTGTCACCGAGAAGAAATGTGTGAAATAAGCGGCAGCAGTCATCGCACCTGTATACAGCTGCGGAATCGGCGGGATCAGCAAGGCGGCAACAGCCAGCAATGTGGGAGAAGTCAACCGCGAACGAATCTGGCGCCACTCTGTATCCCGCTGCGTGTAGTAATCACCCAGCTTTTTCAGCACGCCAGTCGGATCACCGCTGCCCTCCCCCGCACCGATCAGCGCAGCTTCCAATGGCGTCAGCACCCCCGCTTTGCGCCCCGCCTTCGCAATACTCTCCCCCCGCGCTAACGCCCGCTTCACCTGCGCCAGCTTAGGATCAACTTGCCGGTTGAGCCGGATCATACCCCAGGCCTGTACCGGTGCAATTCCGGCACCGGACAGCGTTGCCAGTTGAGTAAAGAGTTGGGCGCGCAGCCAGAAAGACAGCATATGCATTCGCTTATATTTTTTAAGTGAATAATCAGTTTAATCGAAAGCGCTACTGACTTATACGCAATCCCAGCCTGCAACGAGTTTGTTGTCTGCTTTCCACGACGCCTGCAAACGCTGGCGAATTTCTGCAATGGTCTGGGTTTTGAGCAGTTTGCCATCGCGGAAAACGGGTTCCAGTACGCCACCGGCGAATTGCTGTTCGCTTTGCTGTTCGTACAGCACATAGTGGTCGTTTTCGTATTCCACGCGGATCAAGCCACGGGCGGATTTTTTGGTGCCGTCGTCTGTGGCGGGGTCTTTATAAATTTCAACTGCGGTATCACCGACCTCAGCGTAAATCGCCTTCATGGCGAAACCAAATGTGTCGCGTGTGTTCATGCCGTAGACAAAGCTGCCGATACCAAACACCACGTTACCGGAAGCGAATCCTTTGGCTTCGAGGCGCAGCATGATGTCGCGGGCGCGCTCCAGTGTGATCGAATCGCCGTAAATCAGGCCGACATGACTGTCCAGCAAGCGGTAGCCTTTGGCTGTCATGGTGCCGCCGAAGGTTTCCCACAAACATTCCACTGCGCCTTTACGTTCGGCATCGCTGATTTGCTGACCGGCTTTCAGTGTGTATGAACCATCAGCATTACGCACAGGCACACCGCCGCTGCTTTCCAGTTCACTGGCGTCATAACCAGTCAGAATACGAACCGGATCACCGGAATCAGGACGAAATACGACTTTGGCATTCCCCAGCGCATCTGGCTGGCGTTGCATGATGTCTTCACGCAGCGCAGGTGCAATCACTGTGATCACATTCCAGAAATCGAAAGTGTCACTGACCAGCGAAACCATACCGGACGGATAATCCTGCGTCACAAAGCGACGTATCACTTCACATTCTGCAATGCGGCGCAGGTTTTTCTCATCGGTGTCGCGATAGGCTTCCTGAGCACGTAACTGCTGTAAGGTCAGCAAAATACGCAGTGCCATCACGCTGTGTTCCGATGCCGGAATCGAGCCGCCGAGTAATTCCTGATCAGCATTCCCGCCGTAGTAATCTTCCAGATAATCCAGTGCCGGAATGGTGTCTGTTCCCCAGAAAGATAACAAGTGTGCGGCACCGCAGCGCATGGCGGAATGCACACCGCTCATACCGCGCATCGAGAAATCATGCCCTTGCCAGTTCACGAATTCGGTATCCGTTCCGGTGCGCTCTGCAAAGTGCAGCAACAGCTTTCTGAATTCAAACGCCAGCGTGGCGACGGTAGCCGGCTTCCACATTTCGCAACTGAACAGGGTTTCGATATACGTCGCTATCCACGGAAAATCCGGATGCGTATTCATGAATATCACAGGCGGCACTTTCATATCCACCCTTGCACCTTCCGGAACCGAGCGAATTTCCAGCGGCAGATAACCCAATCCGTGTAAGGCTTCCAGCCTGCTCACTGGTACTGCACCGGCGCCTAAGGCGGTATCCATGCGGCGGCGGTATTTGCTGACTGCCTGTTCCACTGGCAAATCAAAAAATTCACGTTGAAATAAATCAATTAAGAATTCCTGAATGAAACCCTGCAAACCAAACCACACAACTTTGTGATCAAACAATTGCGGCAATACCGGCGCATGTTTAGCCGAGCGCGGCGTAAAGTTAGCGACCAAGCGCGTGGTTTCTGCCGGATACATTGCCGGATGCCCGGTTTTATAAAAATCTGCGAGATGAAACGGCTGTAATCCGTTGGCTGTATTGTTTTTCGTGTTCATTTTATTCTCCTGTGTACTGCACTGAGCTTCATCACATCCGTCACATTCATTTGCACTGGATACTTACACAACTTCACAACGTGTGTCATCTGTCCAGCGATGGCGGGTAAAAATACGCTGATATTCTTCCAGTAACTGATCTGCACCTTTGCTGAAAATACCGTGCGTCACATACAGATACAGCGGTTGCCGGATATTTTGCGCAGCCTGTGCCTGCCGGATAGCCGTAGCCAGCGCGAGGAAGGTACCGCCGCCATCGCAAATATCATCGACGATCAGTAAGGGCCGATCCGGCAATTCATCCGGAATACGGGCGCCACTCAAGTGGCCGCTGAGGGTATCACGGGATTTTTCTGCGCACACAAAAGCGCAATCCAGCGTTTTGGCGAGTGCCGCAACCCGTTTCCGCGCACCGGCATCCGGTGCGACCAGCGTAACCGGCCCTGTTTCTGCAATGATTTTCTGTAAGGCAGGCAACGGTGAATCGACCACCACACGGTTCAGTAAAGCCGGCGTAACATCGCTGTGCGGGTCCTGAATGCGTACCAGATCGTAATGCTGCGCATTGATCAGATCACAAAATACTCGGATGCTGAGAGCTTCGCCCGGATTGGCTACCCTGTCCTGCCTTGCATACGGCACATAGGGCATATTCAGATGCAATCTGGCTGCAGGAGCAACGCGGCGCAGCGCATCGGTCAGCATCAGTAATTGCATCACCTGATCCGCACTCTGCAACAGCGCATGGATTTCAAATGCATCGCAAGTAGCTGCCAGCTCCGGCGTTTCGAGACGCACATGCCATTCGCCACCCGGAAAGAGCAGCATCTGCACTTGCAGTTGAACCGCACCCTGATTGTTTTTTCCCTCAACAGATAACATTGCAGCCTCTTAGTTGAATTATTCGACGAAGTGAATCTTAGTACAGTTAATTGAAAAACTCAACTAAGTAGGCGACAATCGGTTGTTTTTGGTTGCCGCGCTTATATTTGCCCTATGTCCCTTTCCCATACCGCCCCTGCTGTCAGCGTCGATATCGTTCTGCTGACCTTAAAAGACCAGTGTCTGCATGTGGCTCTGCATCAACGGTCTCAGGAACCGTTTTCCGGCGTGCTGGCCTTACCCGGCGGCTATATTCATACCGATGAAGATGCGGATCTGGAAGCCACTGCAACGCGCGTATTACAGCAAAAAACCGGCCTGACACCCCGCTATCTGGAGCAACTGAAGAGCTTTGCCGGGCCGCAACGCGATCCGCGCGGCTGGTCGGTGGCGATTTCTTATGTGGCCTTGATTCCGCTGACCGCACTGGAGCAGTCCGGCAACGGCATCTTTCATTTCTTTCCGGTCGATGATTTGCCGGAGCTGGCATTTGACCATGCGGAGCAAATTCAGAGCGCAGTGCAACGGGTTCGCAATAAATCCAGCTACTCCACCCTGCCCTGCTGGCTGTTGCCGGAAGCCTTTACCCTGACTGAACTGCAACGGACTTATGAGCAGATTTTTGGCGAAACACTGAGCCGGGGCACCTTCAGGTCACGTCTGGGCATCAAAGTCAGCGATGTCGCACCGGGTGAAGCGGCAGATGACGCGCAGTTGCTGATCGCTACCGATGCGATGAAAGGCGGCGCGCAACGGCCAGCGCGCTTGTTTAAGGTCAATCAGCTGGGCTTATTCCGCCGCGCCTGGTGGTAACGCAAACCAGCTCAAGCACAGAATGATTGTGCAGAGTCCGTCATCAGGACATTTGCAAAGTCCGGACTTTCTGCCGACGACAAGGCAATCGCTATGCAGAACACCGCATTTGAGGCAAAAAAGGCCGGAAAACCGGCCTTTTTGAGATGTATTGCTATGTCCGTGCTGATTAACGGCTGGCAACGCCGATCGGTACGGTCAGTGTTACGTCGAATATATTCGAGTTGAACTCACCTTTCAGCGATTTCACACGACCAACGCCCAGTTTCAGACGCGCTTTGGAATTGAAGTCATAGCCAGCATAAGCCACGCCTTGCACAATCGCGCCGCCTTTGGAGCTGATGCCGCCGCCACCCGCTGCACCGGACAACACTTCTGCTGTGGCGAAGAAGCTGTTCGGACGGATATCCGTTTTCACGCCCAGACCCGCCAGACCAACTGAGAAACCACCGGCATTACCATCATAAGCACTGTGAGCCTGTGCGCTGAAATAGGTGTTCGGTGTGATATCGCGGTCGATTTTGAAACCAACCAGTTTCACGCCTTCTTCGCTGCCGCTGTAACGTTTCGCTTTCGGGTAATAAGCGCCGGAGAAACCCCATTCCATGCCGCGCACGGTACGGGCCTCGCCGCGTTCGCGGTGGGTATCCAGTTCCACACCCAGTTGCACGGTAGCGAATTTTGCTTTGAACTGACCGTCAGGGAAACGCAGCATGCCGCCTTCCAGCGCAACGAAAACGTCTTTGGTCAGTGGGGCACTCGCGTACACAGCGACTTTACCCAGACTACCACCGCCAACGGTCAGCTTACCGCCGCCACCCAGACCCAGCGCCGCACGCGCACCGACTTTCACATCACCGAACACTGGTGTTTCTGCGCCGACTGTACCCAGCACTTCCGCATAGCCATCAGCACCACCTTTGGCCGCTGCACCGGCTTCAATACCCCAGTACACTTGCTCGGAAATAAAACGGTCACTGCGGAAGCCCGCGTAACCAATTTTGCCGGTATACGGCACGCCGCCCAGATCTTTGACGCCGCTGGCTGGCTTGTACGCACCTGCAGTCACCGCAATACGGTCAAAACCCATACCGCCGCGATCATCAATATTCAGCATTTTGCCGATAGAAGAAACCGGGCTGTAGCGGAAATTGGTATCGAGAGACATCACCAGACCGACCTGATTACTTTTGATAAAGCCATTCGGGAAACGCACTTGCGATACGCTGACACCGGCTGTGCCACCATCAAATTTGTACAGCAAATCCAAGTGCGGACGCACCATCAGACCGCCACCAACCATCGCAACACCACCGCCGCCGCCGCCAACATACAAACCAGCCTGCGCCAGCACTTTAGGCATCACTTCGTAACGACCGGACAATTCCGCACCACCGGTAAAGAAACCGCCACGCTTACCCGTCACTGCACCGTACACAGCCGGGCCAAACTGAATGTTCTTGTTAATGTTGATCAGATAATTTCCACCGAGCATACCCATGCCTTCATTACCCGGCAGCGTAATACGCTCTGCTGTAAAACGAATTTCGGAATCCGCTTTCTGCACATCCGCAGTGGTATTAGGTTCGTCAGCACAGGCGTACGCAGATGCCAGCAAGGCGCTGGCCAGAAGAGAAAGTTTTTTCATGGTCGTTAAGAGTAAAGCTGCAACGCAGCCTTCAGTACAGGAAAGGTAAAAACGCTTGCAGCGGTTTCCCGCTGGATTTCCGGCATTGTAACAATACACAGTCTGCGTCCGGTATTTTCTTCTGATGTAATGCCGTTTTTTGTGGCTCATCGTCCGGGAGCCAGAGGGAAATCGCAGAAAAATATGAATTCGCTATCAAATTAGACCGGTCGTCTGCAAACTTTTCAAAACCCTGTTATGCTTCATCTGCCTGAGTGAAATCCGCATATATGCGGTCAGACAAACCTCTCCCGACTGACTTGTTTTGAAAGAAGAGCTATGAGCGATCTGATTCAAAAATTGCAATGGCGTTACGCCACCAAAAAAATGGACCCGTCTAAAGTGGTTCCGCAAGAAAAAGTAGACCGTATTCTGGAAGCGATTCGCCTGACCGCTACTTCCAGCGGCCTGCAACAGTACGAAGTACTGGTCGTGACCAATAAAGAACTGCGCGAAAAAATCAAACCTGTTGCCTGGAATCAGGGTCAGATCACCGATGGTTCTCACCTGCTGGTATTCGCAGCATGGGACAACTACACCGAAGAACGCATCAACATGATGTTTGATCTGGTGAATGATGAGCGTGGTTTCCGCAACGAAGGCTGGGAAAACTACCGCAACATGTTGCTGAACACTTACCCGAAACGTGATGCTGAAACCAATTATCAGCACGCTGCACGTCAGGCTTATATTGGTCTGGGCACTGCACTGATCGCAGCTGCGGAAGAGCAAGTTGATTCCACGCCAATGGAAGGCTTCGATCCGGATGCAGTGGATCAGATTCTGGGCTTGCGTGAAAAAGGTTTGCGCAGCGTTATTCTGTTGCCACTGGGCTACCGTGAAGCAGAAAACGACTGGCTGGTGAACCTGAAAAAAGTCCGCCGCAGCAAAGAAAACTTCATTACCGAAATCAAGTAATCCCTGATTTCATGCGGTGATCGCATCACGCTTTCACCGTTGACAGCGCCGGACTCCCCATCCAGCCGGCGCTGGCATTACCTCCGGCCATGTTTACCCGCGCCGCGACAAAGCATTTCCTGACAGACAGATGGGTATCTGCCCCTGAATTCACGTGTTATATTTCTGCACACAGAAAATTTCCGTGAGACATCATGAGCGGACCAACCACAGCTTTATTTCTCTCGTCTGACCCTTTAAGCATTCTCTTGAGTGCCGCACTGATCCGCGCACAAGCCTCGATTGTCAATGCACATTTGCTGGCAGAGCGCTTGCGTGATGAAAATACTGAGCGGCTCGAAGCGCATATTGCAGAAATCAATGACGAATCCAAGTCATTCCAGCAACAGTTAAAACAGGCTGTTCAGCAGGCTGAAGAAGAATTTTCCGGTTTGCTGGCGCTGGCTGAACAAATTGGCTGCGCCGGACAAATTCTCGCTGTTCGTCCTGCCAGCCCTGCGGATAGCAGCGATGAGGTACTCACCGCTTACGTTGAAGCTTTGCAGGCAATCAACGCGCAATGCAAACCTGTTCTGTCAGCAGAAGCAGCCCGTCGCGCAGATCAGTTGCATGAAGGTACGGATACCACGCTCTCCAAAACTGCCGCCGAACAAATTCCGCGCCGCATCGCAGACCGCTTGTTACGCCGGATTGCCGATTTAGGTGAAGTTCCCGAGCCGCTGAAGCTGCTGGCGCAGGATCTCAGCCTCGCCTTGCCCGGCCCGCATGCGGACATGCTGGCCACGGAATTGCGCTTGCAAGTGCAAAAACTGCTGGATGCGGAATTGCAGCGTCAGGTACAGGAAGCACAGGCGCTGATTATCGAACAAAGCCTCAAAGATCTCGGCTATCAGGTTGAGGAAATCCGCGAAACCCTGTTTGTGGAAGGCGGCGTCGTTCATTTCCGTCGCAGCGACTGGGGTGCATACATGGTTCGCCTGCGTATCGATACTAAACAGGGAACTGCCAACTTCAATGTCATTCGCGCGGTGGCCGAAGGAGAAAATGAACGCAGTGTGGCAGATCATATTGCTGAAGACCGCTGGTGCAGCGAATTTCCTGCTTTACTCAAAGCACTGGAAGCACGCGGCCTGTCCTTACAGGTTACGCGCCGTCTGGAAGCCGGCGAATTACCGGTGCAATTAGTACTGGCATCGAAACTGCCGCAATTCCATGAAGAAGAACAACGTTCGCAACAGCAACAACTTCGTCAACGTCCATTGCAATGACATCTACATCACCACGCTGGCTACAGGATGTACAACGCCTGTTGCCGATACGCTCCCAGTTTGTCCTGTCCGGTAACATCCGCGACAGCTTTATTTCGCCGGTCGGTACCGGTAACGCACTGGTTCCGCTGACCCGTTGTTTGTGGGAATCCGTCCGTCAGCAAGGCTTTCAGTTTTTGCTGATTTTTGATCCGGCCGATGGCTTGCGTGTTTATCCGGACGAGCCTGCCGCACGCGATCTGGCCACTCGCCTGTTTGATTTAAAGCTGTGCGACGGATTGCAAATGATCAGTCTGGAAAGCCTCAGCAAACTGATGCGTAAGCTCAGTCAGGAAAGAGAAGCACGCTGTGCGCTGGTGGTGGACTTTGCATCCCGGCTGGCACGACAGCATGAGCAACTGACCGAGGCAGAACACCGCTTTTTTGTGGCAGCCGAAAAAATCTCGCTGCAGGCAAGTCCGCTGGTGCCGCAAAACACCGTCGGCAAGCCAGTCTACAACCCGGTGATCTGGCTGCTGAATCGTGCGCAGGACTTACCGTCGTGGTTTACGCTCGACAGTGAACGGGTCGCATCCGTCGTCATCGCCCGGCCTGACTTTGAAACACGGCGTGCCGCAGCCGGTTTGCTTGCACCTTTATTCAATGGATTCGCGTCTGCCACACCTGCTGCACGTGAACAATTCTTACGAAGTTTTACTGAAGGCACGGAAGGCATGAGTCTGACCGCGCTGTCTGACATTACAGAACTGGCTGATCGCCAGCAACTGGACGTCACTACAATCGACGATGCAGTGCGCTGCTACAAGGTTGGCGCGCTGGATAATCCGTGGCGCAAAGATTATCTGCGCGACAAAATCCGCTCCGCACAAGGCTTTATCGAAGAACGCGTCAAAGGCCAGAAGCCCGCTGTCGTCAAAACACTGGATATTCTGAAGCGCTCCGCGATGGGACTCACCGGAGCGCATGCGCGCTCAGGCGCAAACCGGCCACGCGGTGTTTTGTTTTTTGCAGGTCCGACCGGTGTCGGTAAAACTGAGCTGGCAAAAACCCTGACACAACTGGTGTTTGGTGACGAACGTGCTTATCTGCGTTTTGATATGAGCGAATTCGCCGAAGAACACACCAGCGCACGGTTACTTGGTGCGCCACCGGGTTATGTCGGTTTTGATGCCGGCGGCGAACTTACCAATGCAGTGCGCCAGAAGCCTTTTTCTGTGGTGCTGTTCGACGAAATTGAAAAAGCACATCCGCGCATTCTGGATAAATTCCTGCAAATACTGGAAGACGGGCGTCTGACCGACGGACGTGGTGATACCGCCTACTTCTCAGAAACCATTCTGGTATTTACCTCTAATCTCGGCATTTTTACCGAAGATCAGTACGGCCATCGTCAGCAAAATGTGCAACCCGGTGATCCGTATGAAACGGTAGAAACCAAAGTCCGCAATGCGATCAGCGATTATTTTAAATTCCGCCTGTCCCGCCCGGAATTGCTGAACCGTATCGGTGACAATATTGTCGTGTTTAACTTTATTCAGGCGGAAGTTGCCACCCAGATTTTTGATGGCATGCTGCGCAATGTCGCCCGCAGGCTGCATGAAGAATTGCGGCTGCAATTATCAATGCCACAAACGGTGCGCGATGAACTCTTACTGCGCTGTACCCGTGACCTGAGCAATGGTGGCCGTGGCATCGGTAACGCACTCGAATCCTGCCTGATCAACCCTTTATCCCGTGCATTGTTTGAAACCGATCTGGAAAACAAACAAAAGCTGATCATTACCGGCATTCAGGAGCAGGATAAAGTTATTTCGCTGAGCGTTCAGGCGACATGAAAATTTCTGTTAATAAAGCCCATTACCCGGTCACGGTGCTGGGGCCCGGCAAGCGCATCGGTATCTGGCTGCAGGGCTGCCGCATTCACTGCAAAGGCTGCGTTTCTCAGGATACCTGGGCCAGCGAGCCGGGTCACGACATGACAGTCGCACGACTGATGAGCTGGTGCAGGCAAGTCGCTAAAGACGGTGTCGATGGGATCACCATTTCCGGCGGCGAGCCGTTCGATCAGCCAGCCGCGCTCAGTGCTTTGCTGGACGCTATCCATTTCTGGCGTCAGGAAAGTGGTCTGGAGCTAGATATTTTGTGCTACAGCGGATATCCGCTGGCAAGTTTGCAGAAAAAACATAGCAAAATACTGACAAAAATCGATGCGCTGATACCTGAGCCCTATATCGATGCGCAGCCACCGGAGCTGGCATGGCGGGGATCGGCAAATCAACCGCTGGTTTTACAGACAGCACTGGCACAAAAAAAATACGCAGACTGGCAGAATCTGCCATTAACGCAACAGGAAAAACGCATACAAACCATGACCGACGGCAAACACATCTGGTACATTGGTATTCCGGCGCGCGGTGATATGCAATCGCTGGAAACACTGGCGGAATCACGCGGCGTGCGTTTTGAACAGGTCAGCTGGAGATAAGTTTGACTCAGGATTACATTCGCGTTTGTCCGGGCTGTTTAACCGAAAACAGCCACGACACCTTACGTTGTCAGTGCGGCATGCTGCTGACCAGCGTCGATCTGAGCTTACGGAGCGAGCAACCGGGCCAGAACAACAAATCTGATGATATTCCGGCACGCTCTCCGGCAGACAAGCAAGCTGCTTCTTCCCAGCTCTGCCCGCATGAAGACTGCGCACAACCAAATCCGCCCGATGCCGAATTGTGCCTGTACTGCAATCGCCCGCTCGCCGCACCAGTTCGTGAGGAACCGCGCAGCGATACTGCAATACATGCAGGATTATGGAATCTGCCACCTGAACTGAAAGAGCGGTATTCACTGATCGCTCCGCTACCTGCATCCGGCGGTGAAGCCGACTTGCTATTGTTACGCGGAACAGATCACCAGCGCTATGTACTGAAGCTTTACCGTCACGGCAATCATCTGAAATCCGGTATTACCGAACGCCTCGCAAAAGTACCGGTGGAACATCGCGTGCATGTTCTGGAAACCGGAACTCTGTCCGGCCGCCAGTATGAGCTGATGGAATATTGCGAGCAGGGATCGCTGCGTCAGTATTTACAACAGGAAAAACCAGATGTAATGCAGCTTCGGGCGATTTTGCTGGAGCTCGACAGCGCTGTCAGCAGCGTTCATCAGGCGGGTTTATTACATCGCGACCTGAAACCGGAAAACATTCTGATCCGTACAAAAGAACCACTGGATCTGATTCTGACGGATTTTGGTATTGCATCAGCACTGGATGCAACACAAAAACTGACCGGTACGGCGCGAACTCTGCATTATGCAGCACCGGAAACCTTATCCGGTGTCATCAGCGCAAAGGCTGATTACTGGGCGCTGGGCATGATACTGCTCGAAGCAATCACAGGCAGGCATCCGTTTAATCAGTTTTCTGAAGCTGTTATTCTGCACCAGCTCGCAACACGTGAAATTGATCTGAACAATGTGGCAGATAAGGGATGGAAAAAACTGCTGCGTGGCTTGTTATTACGAGATCCTGCGAAGCGCTGGGCATCGGCTGAAATTCTGCGCTGGCTGGCAAATGACCCCACTTTACCGGAACCGGTCGAAACCCAGTCAACAGCTGGTTTCCGCGAACCGTTTCATATCGGCGCAGATATTTGCCACACCAAAGAACAACTGGGCGTTGCACTGGCCCGCAACTGGGCACTGGCCAGTAACGACCTTGCGAATGGTTTATTGCTGCAATGGTTCCGTGATGTGCAAAAGGACCAGAATGCCGTGCGCTTATTGCTGGATAACCGTCATGACCGGCATTTATCTGTCGATGTTCAGCTATTGCAACTGATCTTATATTTATCTCCGGGTTTGCCGCCCGTATGGCGCGGCGAATCTGTAGAACTGTCAGCAGTTTTACTGAATGCAAACCGCTCGCTGAAAGGTGAAAAGGATGCAAGCGTATGGCTGCACGCGCTGTATCATCACAAAGTGCTGGATATGTATGCGCAGCAAGGTGATACACACTCTGCAGATCTGGCCGGTCGCTGGTACCGGAGCGCTGACGAATATCTGCAGACATGGCACAGCTTCCGCGAGAAAATTCATACGCGCATTCGCAGCATGTCCGCGGGCTATGTCAACGTCGATAAACTGATGTTCAGCGATAACATGCAGGTGGGGCCGAACTTACTGGATGTACATGCCAAATTACTGGCGTGCGCCTATGACGCACGCTGGGCGGATCGCTTACGTAAAAGGCTGCAGGCCAGCTACGCAGGCCTTGCTGCCTACTGCCCGTGGCTACAGGAGATCGCAGATCTGACGACGATGTCCTCAGCGGGATTACTGGTCATGGATGCGCTGATCCCGGATGCGGAAAAAGCTGTCGAGCAACAAAAACAGGCCGAAGCATGGCAGGCACAGGAAGCAACGATCGGCCTGGGAGATATTTCGGAACGTTACTACGGTACGGTAATGGCACTTAAATCTGCTGCTAATGCCACCTTATTTTTTGCGGAAGCGGATGCAACTCTGCACCGTGAGCTCGAGACATTATTTGCGCTGCTGACAGAAATCCGCGAAGCACCACATCAGTCTGCGGAGTGGCTGAATCTGAAAAAACACGCCGCGAAAACTGAGCGGGTACTGTTGCGAATGGCGCCTGTCGCCAGCAATATTTCTGAGCGGATGACCGAAAATGCCGGCTGGCTGGGTGCACAGGCACTGATCGCGGGGATGATGATTGCGCTGGTGGTGCCTATGCTGTTTAACCGAAACCTGCTGCCTTTTGTTTTGCTGACTTTGCTCTGCATCGTGATCTGGCGCCTGCTACCGGTGTATCTTCGCATGCGTCAGTTGCGGGAACTTGCTGCTTTGCTTTAAGTCTTAATAGTGGATGTACCGGGTTTTCTGCACAGCATCATTCAGCTTCAACTGCACTGTATTGCGTAAGGAATGCAACAAACTGGTCTTATGATCGGCCATCTGTAAAAAATCCACATCAGAACGCATTTTTTCACGACACAATACTTGCACTCGCTGCAGAACTCGCTATACACTCAGTAAAACTGCTTTTTTCTGGAGAAAAACATGAGCAAATCCCTGTTAGTAGAAACGATTGTTGCGGAACATGGTCTGACTAAAGTAGCTGCGAATGAAATCGTGGGTACAATCCTGGATACGATTGTTTCCACTGTTAAAAAAGAAGGCAAAATCGCGCTGCCAAACATCGGTACTTTCCAGGTCGCAAAACGTCCTGCACGCAAAGGCCGTAATCCTTCTACTGGCGAAGCGATCAAAATCCCTGCAAAGAATACTGTACGTTTTAAAGCATCGACTGTTATCAAAGAAGCCGTTGCAAAAACTAAAGTAGCGAAGTAATCGCTGCTCTGTAAAAGCCCCTGAGTTTCAGGGGCTTTTTTCATTTCAGGCCTGCATCAACAAAGACTTTCCTGCTTCAGGCAAACTTACTGAAAGGTGTCTGATACAACTTACTCTCCTGAACAGGTATACCTTTGCATTACTTTCTGATTCTGGTGAATTACATCCGTCCGCTGAGTGAGGTTGACAGCCATTTGCAGGCTCACCGCGACTTCCTGAAAACACATTACGATGCGGGGCATTTTCTGATGTCCGGCGCACGACATCCGCGTGATGGCGGCGTTATTCTGGCGCAGGCTCCGGATGTTGATACTGTCGCGCAATGGATGAAACACGACCCCTTTTCCGTTGCCAGTGTTGCTGAATATCAGATCATTCAGTGGCAGGCATCCATGTCAGCCGCCGGCTGGCCCTTACCTGAGCAAGCTGTATGAACGAGAAAAAAGACATCCCTGTCGCCATCAACAGCGCAACAATCCCCGCACGTACCGTTAAATCCTTATATCCGGCACAGTTTGCTGCGCAAATGGAAGGCAGAACCAAGCATGTACTCGGTGATGTATTCGGACTGAAGAATTTCGGCGTTAACCTGACACGGCTCGTACCGGGTGGCATCTCTGCATTACGCCACGCACACAGCCAGCAGGATGAGTTCATCTATGTCATCAGCGGATGCGGCGTATTAATCACGGATGAAGGCGAGACAGTCATCAGCACGGGGATGTGTGCAGGCTTTCCTGCCGGAACAGGTAATGCCCACCAAATCCGTAATACCGGCACGATGGAACTGATTTTTCTGGAAGTCGGTGATCGCAGCGCGGGTGATGAAGTCACTTATCCGGATGATGATCTGATGGCTCAGTTTGTCAGCGGAGGCTGGCAATTTACCCGCAAAGATGGCTCTTCTTACTGACAAGTCCATCGTACCTGCAAAAAATGTCTCAAAAAAAACGGGTGCAAAGCACCCGTTTCAAATTCAGTGAATCAGATACATCCAACCCAACCGGGATGTATTTAGCTGCCACTGCGAATATTTTGGATTGCTTGCTCGCGACGTTTACGCTCTCTTTCGTCTAGCGCCTTGATAACTTCGCGGGCATTCAGCAATTCCGTACGATGCTCGCGGAATTGTTTGAGATCTTTTTCGTCGCTAAACACCAGATTGTCATTTTCCAGCGTCAATTTCCCTTTTGCTGCCTGACAGGTCAGCAGAATCCTCCGGATTGCCGCGTAATAAGCTGCTTCTGCCTCACTGTATTCGAGCGCAGTTGTGACCATGCGGCTCGCAGCCGAATCCGTTACCTTGATCCGGTTACGCCGTTCGGCAGCCGTCATGACTTGCTCACCGTCAATCGAAAAGAATGATTCCAGTAATTTATCGTATTGTGCTGCAGTAGCTACACGCATCTCTTCGATTTCGGCAATTGTGATCAGGTTTTTCTCCAGCGTCACTGGTTCTGTCACCGCACTTTGTTTCAGCATATCGTCTATGACTTTTCCGGCATTCAGCTTCGCTGAAAATGCGCGGTCGTTTTCATCACGCTTCAGAATAAACTGATAGATCAACTGATTCTCGGAGTCTGTCTTGATATGACCAGTACGGGATGGGGGCTGAATTCGCGGCACTTCAGCCAACTTGCCATCTTCAAATGCATTCAGATTCTCGAGATATTCCAGAAAAAATTTTCTTGCCTCCTGCATGCGCTGCTTCTGTTTTTCACGCAAAAAGCCAGCAACAGCGTTGCCCATTTCCGGCAAACCCTGGCGCATAGCATTTTCCATACTTTTATATGGCAGCCCGCGTCGTACCTCCAGTAAAGCGAGTTTTTCTTTCTGTCCCAGTTTGTCGAATTCCGCCTGAGCGTTTCCATACATCGAATACTGATCAAATTTAGCGGACAACTTGCCGGACGGCGTTCCCAGCTGCTCCGTATATTTTTTTGCGTACTTTGCAGACCAGTATTTCCCGATAGTATCGGTAGCCAACTTATCTAATATCTCGTTTGTCAGCGGAGCGACAATGAAATCGATATCCATTTTTCCATCGATCGCTTCCCTTTGCTGAAGATCTTTCCGCAATTGTTTCCTGAGAAAATTCCGGTAATCAAGCGCATCCAGTGCAACGCGAATCTCACTTTGCGGCGCAGGATCACTGACAACATCCGCCATGACCGGACTACTCATCAGTGCAGCACACAGGCTGAGGGACAGAATAAATTTTTTCTTCATAATTTTTCTCATGTCTTCTTATTCGTATAATTTTTTAAAAAGCCTTATCAAAAGACAATAACGGATAAATTATCTGAGATGATTGTGATTTCTCACGTGCTTTCTTCAGATAGACCACAGAACGGATTTTGTTATTTTTTGCGGCGTAGAATTGTCCGAGATAAAAATAGGCTTCTGCGACATCAGGGTTCATTGCTTCGCCAGCATCTGCATGCAAGGCTTGCAGGACTGCTTCGTCTCCGGCTTTTCCGCTGATCGTATCCAGTACTGCACTGCGCCAGTCTTTATTTTTATCGGCAAATAAAATTTCCGGCAATTTGCCGTTGATCCGTAACTGACAAAGCAATTGCAGAATCATCGCCGCCTTGGTAGTGGCAGGCTCTTTCCCCTGTGCAATCACATTACGTGCTGCTTCCTGCGCTGGTCCCCATTTTTTTTGCTGAAAGCGCGATAGTGCCAGTAACAGCCAAAGCTGATCTTCATCTTCCGTCTTCGTCAGCGACGACAGCAACTCTTCAGATTTTTTGAAATTCCCGGCGTAGTACAACGCCTGCGCTTTATTCGACAATACTTTTTTATCTTCGGTTGCCACTGCATCCAGCTTTGCCAGTATGCCCGCCAGTTGCGACGTATCGCGGCTTTGCGCAATCAGCAGCGCCTTTTCTGCCAGCAATGCCGGATTGTTTTCATCATCTTTTAAACGGTTTTCCAGCGATAAACGTTTTACGGCGTTCTGATCCTGTGCCTGCTGCGCTGCGTTTTCAGGTTTGGACACAATCGCTTCGCTGGCATCGGTATAGCGAATTTCCAGCGTATTCTCCATGTAACGTCCAACCCGCTTAACTTCATCAAGAAAGTCCGGGACCTGCATTTCCGGCACAATATCTTTAGTCAGGTTCAGATTCAGTTTGGCACTCAGGTCCCGGTTATTAAAATCCAGCTTTTCAGAAAACTGAAAAGCTGTGGACTGAATCGTTGTCACACCTGGTTTGTAGCGCCCGTTGAAACCCTCTGGTAACTGCACTTTGAATTCATAATCAATACGGACCGGCGAATTTGGTACTGCCAGCGGATAACGCCGGCGCGGGGTTTCCGGCACCCAGAAACGTTCACGGAAATTGGAAGCGTAATACGTGACATTCCAGCCGTTATCGGTTTTTTTAAACATGTCCGGTGCCATAAAACCAAGCCGCACCGTCACCGCGTTATCATTCTGATCGTCATCCAGTTTAAAATCCTGCAGATATTCGACCTGCGGATAGCGCTTCTGAATGGCGGAGACGTATGCTTTTACCAGTTCATCCCGCGATTGCTGCGAAGCGTAATAACGCAGCATTTCTGCTTCAAGGCCCGTGTAGCGTTGCTCCACACGCAATTCTGCGGGACGCTTCCACTCTTTAACGATCAGCGTCTCTTTGCGGCTGTTCGCGGAAAAATCGTGCTCCGGAGTGACTTTACTTAAGGCATCAGTATCCGGACTGACAACCAGAATCTGCGAACCGGCGTGAGCCTGCCCCATTTTGTCGAGTTTGCCGTATTGCTGAGCACGTGTTGCATCCAGTTGATAAAGTTTCCCGTTAACACGTACCTGTATGATGGCGTGATCAAACAGCGATGGTGATGGTAATAAGCGATCGAGTCCGCGCCGCTGATATGTTGCAATCAGTACCGGCTGGGTTTTGACGCCAAGACGATTCAGTATCGTTGTCAGCAACAGCGCTTTATCTTTGCAATCGCCGTATCGCTGCTTTAACACGGTTTCCGGCGCAGTCGGACGGTGCGAATTTTCGCCGATCGACATGGATAAATAACGGATTTCCCTCTGCACATAGGCCAGCGCAGCCTGAACTTTCTCTTCATCACCGGGTAATGCCGACCATTCGGCAACCAGTTTATTCAGCCTCTCTCCGCTATCCGGTGCCTGAAACAGCGAATTCGCCCATACGGCAACATCGCGCCAGTTACGATACTGGCTGAATTGCAGCCAGCGGTACTGATCGTATTCCGACGGTGTAAATTGCTCTGAGTGAACTGCCCGCAAATTCTTCGCCGAAAAATGCAGCGTTGTACGCTGCCCCTGTTTTTCTTCACGCTGATTGAACTCACGCGAACCTGGTCCGATGATTTTGAAATACACCGGATCGCGTGCATCATATTGCACACTGACATGCCGGCTTAACACCGGAATACTGGAATCCCAGATAGCAGACGCGGAAAATCTGCCATTGAATACCGGATTTTCTCCGCTGATGGTGTACAGGACTTCCAGCGAATCCCCTACCCGCAAGTCATCGACAAACACCGCAGCAGTCGCCGAACCGGTCAGAATGCCGGAATGCAGATTATTTTCCTGCTGCAATAAGCGCAAATTCGCACTCAGTGTTTTATCCAGCACCTGATCACCGCGCAGAATACGGATCGTGTGAATTGCCAGCTTCTGATATTCCGGCATGTAGCGTAATTCCATCTGCGCCACACCTGCCAGTGAATTAGCCTGATTTACTTCAATCACGCGACGGTAAAAGGTTCCCGCGTCCGCACCGGTCTGAAACTGGGTATCGGTCAGACGCATCACCACCGGTTGCTTATCGGTACTGGGTGGCGCTACAGCCTCTGGTTCTGTTACCCAGCGCGGTATCGCCACACCGCGCTGTAAGGTCGCAGCCAGATCGGCCTGACTGAGGCGCTGACTGCTCACTGCATCCTGTGCGAATACTGTGACCTGCATCAGACTGGTACTCAGCATGCCCGCGAAGAGCAGCGAGCGGACAGCAGACGAAAAACGAAATGATGTAACGTTGCCAGGGACTTTTGTCACTGCGGGATGGCGATGTATTGGCATGAGGCTTGTTCTGTATGCCTGCAATGGCAGGCCGGGTCCGGAACGGAATGGCGACTAAAACGTCTCTCATCACCAACGCATCTCGCGGCGATTGATGAAATGCGTTCTGCGCAACAAAAGATGACGGGGCTTTTGCTGCAACCATTACGCTGCAAAAGCCTGCAATTTTATCATTGGATATTAATTTTTCTTTTGATGCAGCGCTCGGTTTCTGCATAAAAACGACGATTGCTGCAAAACGACTGTGCAATCTGCAAAACAGGAAGCCCCGTGAAATCAGGAATTCAGGCAGGAATCTGACAAGGATTTTTCCATCCAGACTGAACTGATACGCTGGCCATGTTTAACAGCGTATTCATCGAACACGCCGATACGGCGAAAACCGAATTTTTCGTGTAAGCCGACCGAGGCATCATTCGGCAAAGCAATGCCGACCACCGCACGGTGCAGATGCTGATCCTGCAAAGCATCGAACAGCGTTTGATACAAGGCGCTGCCTGTCCCGCTACGCCCCGCATTGGCGGCAACATAGATACTGGTTTCTATCGTTTGCCGGAATGCAGGATGCTGGCGGTAAGCCTGGCTGCTGCAATACCCGACAATCTGATCATTGATGACGGCGACATAGCAGCGGTACGGGCCATCACCAAACTGCGTAAACCACTGAGCCATCTGGCGCAGCGTCAGGTGTTGTTCATCAAAAGTTGCGAAGGAGTGATCGATATACCAGTTGCGTAATGCCATCAGCGCGGGTAAATCGTTTTGGTCAGCAGGGCGAATCAACATCATGAAAGCAGATAAGATCGTCAGAAACTCCCGTCAGCAACGGGCCTTAGCACGATTCTTCGATGGAAAAGTGGCGGATCGTATTATCAGATGAATTGCTTGCGCCATGCTGACAAAGCCATCTGGCGCGGTGACCACAAGGCCGGAAACGTATTTCATTCAGACGCATGCGGATAAAATTATTCGCAAAGCACAAAGTAAGACGTACAAAGCAGGTGCTGCAAACACAAACAGCGTATATCACAAAGGATATACGCTGTGCCTGTGACTGAAAAATCTGAAGGCGGTGCTGACAGCCGCGCAGTCATGCGAACTGAAACACACTTCACCGCAGATTTTATAACTTCAGATCATCAGAATTCCTGCGCAGTCGGACGCAGCACGATTTCATTAATCGCGACATCGGCAGGTTGTTCGATCGCATACGCAATTGCACGTGCGACGGAATCCGCAGGAATCGCTTGTTGGTAGAAGCCGATGACCGCTTCGCGGCTGGCCTGATCGCCGGAACCGTATTTCAGTTCGCTGTCGACCGCACCCGGTTCGATACTGGTAACGCGCACTTTACCGGCCATTTCCTGACGCAGACCATCCGAAATGGCGCGCACGGCGAACTTGGTACCGGAATACACAGAACCACCCGGTGCAAACACTTTAATACCGGCAACAGAAGAAACATTGATCATATGGCCACCGCCCTGTTGTTCAAAGTGCGGCAATGCAGCGGCTACGCCGTACAGCACGCCTTTGATGTTGATGTCGATCATGCGGTCCCATTCATCGGTGCGCAGCTGGCTCATTGGCGCAATCGCCATCAGGCCCGCATTATTAATCATCACATCTATACGGCCGAACTGCTCAATCGCAGTTTGCACCAGCGCTTTGACTTCTGCTTCGCGGGTGACATCGACAGCAGCAAACGCGGATTCACCACCCGCAGCGCGGATTTCTTCGGCGATGCTGGCCAGTTTGTCAGTGCGACGCGCACCCAGTACTACTTTCGCGCCGAGCTTTGCCAGATGACGCGCTGTACTTTCACCGATACCGCTGCTGGCACCGGTAATCACAACCACTTTGCCCTGAATACCTTGTTGCATGTTCTGCTCCTATTGATGTTGGTATGCGGTGAGTTCCGCGATGTCAGGCATTATGGCGTGCAGATTAAATCCAATAAATGACATAAAATTAATTTCAGTATTCCATTTTATGGAATCAAAGAATGAACAAATTACAGAATCACCGAAGATGAGTCCGGCGCGGCTCGCTGCCCTCATCTTCCGCCATCCCGCATCAACCATCTGACATCAGGACAAAACATGCTGAACCGGCTTGAAATGCTGCGCATCTTTTGCATCGCTGCCGAATGCAAAAATTTTAAGGAAGCAGCGGTACGCCTGCATATGTCGCCGCAAGCGGTGACCCGTGCGATTCAGGAACTGGAATCCTTATCCGGCGAAATGCTGTTTCACCGGAATACAAGACAAACCCGCATTACGCACTTTGGCGCAGCGCTGGCATTGCGCGCACGGCACAGCGTGGATGCGGTCGATCAATTGTTTCAGAGCTTTCAGGAAGATCAGCAAGAGCAGATACGCGGGCCCGTCACACTGACGGCAGCGGTAGCGCTGGGCGAGGATTATCTGATTCCGGTGCTGGCAGAGCTGCAACAGCGTTATCCGTTACTACAAACCGATGTGCGCTTATCCGATGCGACTGCCGATACCGTAGACGAGCAAATCGATATCGGTTTGCGGCTCGGCCATGTGCGAAATGCTTCGATGATTGCACGCCGCGTGGCACAAGCCGGTTTTGTGTTTGTCGGCACACCGGCCCTGATAGCCCGCTGCGGTGCGCCGCAAACGCTGGAAGATCTGGACAAACTACCGGTAACGGCAGTGATTGATCCGAATACCGGCCGCCCGTGGCCATGGTTTCTGGCGGACGGCCAGTTCTGGCATCCACGTCAGCCTGCGATTCAGGTGACCGACACCCGCGCCGAATGCCGCGCCATGCTGCATGGCATGGGCTTTGGTCAGCTGATCGGCTTCATGGCACATCCCTACCTGCAAAACGGCCAGCTGCAGCGCGTGTTGCCGCAGCTTGATCCAGCGCCGTGGGATTTGTACATTTACCGCCCTCAGCGCGGCCCGGTCGCACCGCGCATCCGTGTGGTCTACGATGCGCTGTGCGCAGCTTTCAGCGACACGAATCGGTTTCCGGGAATGCCGGACACAGACTGATCAGCATGAAGGTAATCAGCACAGCATCCGGTGAACCAGCCCTAAAAGCCCGTTTTGATGCTCAAAAATACCCCACGGGGTATATGAAAACGCCCGGACTTCATGCCGACAACCAGCCGTTTTTTTGAAAAACAGGGGGGAGTATCGGATTAAGGGATAATAAATCGTATCAGATGCTGTCTTCACAGCGTGATTTTTTGCCTGAGCAACACCAGAACAAATGCTGTTTTCAGCACAAAAAAGCCGGCGTGACGCTGGCTTACCGTACAAACTTTCTGAACATTTTCTTTGCTTATGCTTTGGGGGCGTGATCGTCAGGCGACAACGGATTCAACTGCATCGGTTGCGACGGGAAACTCCCCGCTAAACCGAGCGCCAGAGCGAGGCCCAGCCATGGACTGGCACCGTAGCCCATCATCGGCACGGGTGTGATGCCGCTCAGCGATACCAGCATCAGTGTCAGGTAATACAGGGCAATGCCGCGCAGGTTTTCACCGGGAATACGCCAGATCGCAATCAGTAAGGCCAGCGCGGTGCCGGTGATGCCGAGCCCGGACAACACAGAATACCGGAAGCCCAGCGCGAACACTTCTTCAACATGCGGTACGGGTGACAGTAAATCCGGCTTTGCCGCAGCGATACTCGCCGTCAGCACCGCCATCATCGCCAGTGCGACCAGCCTTACCCGTGACAAACCATGCCGCCAGCCAGTCCAGATTGCCGTGACTGAAAATGCCAGCACCTGTGCCAGATCCGGTTGCAGCGACAGGATGATCAATACGCCGCCCAGCGTCAGGGCGAACTGCTTTTCTTTCGGCAACTGAAATGCAAGGCCATGCTGCACCGTCAGTAAAATCAGCGGTAATACCAGCGGTGCGAGATACAACCGTACCGGCCCTGTCGTCAGCCAGCGTGCGGGCGTCTGAGCATGGATCAGCAGCGGCGCAGCCAGTAATGCGGTTGCAGCCACCGCCAGCGGTAAAGCCAGTCGGCTCAATGCGCTACGCTGTCTGCTACCCGCCAGTACCGCTAACAAACAAATCGCGACGGCAATTCCCTGGGTTATCCATACCAGTGAACTGACCTCAGCAATCATCAGCACCAGAACACTGCCAAAGGCGCCATAAGCAACCGGCCGGAGCAGGTCACGGACTGTGATCGGATGCATGGTTTTTCCTGAAAATATATAACGATGACAACAATACAGCATCCGCCACAGAAAATGCGGATTCCTGCATATGGAACACAACAGCAGCTTGTATCCTTTTGTTTCGGGCTTCAAATACCCCTATGGGTATCTGTGGGAAGCCAGATTTCATGCCGACAACCGGTGTGTTTTCTCCGGAAAGACGGGGGGTATCTGTAATGCGGAAAATATTGCGTTTTTTTTCGAATAAAAAGCAACAGAACCGCTTTGTCAGAAAGGCATAAAAAAAGGTCAAATGATGTAAAACGTATCGGCGAATAAGCAGCTTTCTTGTATCCTGAACATGATTCTTTAAAAACCTGCTTTTATCGAATTAATTTCTTCATTTTTCATTTTCAGTGATCCGGAATTCCGTATGCGACGTAAGGTACTGGCGATATTGATGTTACTGGCGTGTTTACCCGCCAGCGCCAGCACATCTGAATTCCGCGAGAAACTCCGCATCACGCTGACCGCCCAGTATTACCCGCCCTACATCGACAGTGCAGCAGCCGAAGCACCGTTAACCCGAATCGTGACCAACGCCTTCAGGCTGGCTAATGTGGATGTTGCACTGGCCGAAGTGCCGAATAACCGCGCCATCAGTGGCGTGACGCAGGGATTGTACGAAGGCAGCTACGGCTGGGGACATACCGCAGAACGCGCAGAAAAATTGCTGTATTCAGCGAAACCGATTTTTGATTTGCGGGTGGTTTTTTTTCACCGCAACGGTGAGGAATTTCCGTGGGAGCAACTCAGCGATCTGAAAAAGATCACCATCGGCGCGGTACAGGGCAATTTCTATTCGCCGGAATTCAGCAGCCTGCAATCCCGCGGCGTCCTGAAAACAGACCTTGCGCCGAGCGACATTTCCAATTTCCGCAAGCTGCTGAGTGGCCGCGTAGACCTTGTCCCGATTGATGCCGGCACCGGACAACTGATACTGCAAAAACATTTCACCGCTGCCGAACGCAGCCGTATCAGCATGCAGAATAAGGCGATTGCCGTGGTGCCGGTGTATGTGGTGATCAACAAAAAACTACCGCGTGCTGCGGAACTGATGATACGTTTTGATGCCGGATTTCAGCAACTCAGCGAATCCGGTCAATTGACGAAAATTCTGGAAGCATCGAAGGTAAACGCGCCAGCGGGACGTTGATACGACAAATTACTTCCGTTAACGATCGTCACTAAACAAAACTGCCGGTTAACCGCTGATTAAAAACGGTCAATCCGGCAGCAATTGTCAGACACTGGTGCTGAATAAAAACAATTTCTGTGAAATCACTCTTCTTTCTTCAGTGCTTTCTCTAACACCACATACGGCAGCGCATCTGTCATCAGAACCATGCGCTTACGAATTTTTGCATCTTCAATCAATGCACCAAGCAAACCACCGACAACACCACCGGTAGCACCTGCAGCGACCGGTGAAGCGCCTGCAGGTGCTGTCACCATGGCGGTATTGATTGTCGCCGCTGCCACATCGGATTTACCTGCAGTACCCTGCGCGACCGGAACCGGCGTACGATATTGCTTGCCGGAGAATTCATGCGAGTAAATTTTTAATTGCTTCGACGCTACATTCGATTTAGGGACCCACAAGCCACCATCCATGGTGTTGGCAACTTTCCCACCCACGACGGTGACCACCTGAACACAATCGTCCGGGCCTTTGTAATAAATACCTTCATCATCTTCCAGCACCGGAACATAAACACCTTTGGTGACGAGAACCGCCAGATCGAAATTCAAACCCAGACGAGTAGGAATCGATACGTCTTGTGTCAGTTCGATTGGTTTAACATTGGTCGACGGAGCCTTCAGTCCATCCTGAGAAATATATGGCTGATGCAAACAGCCTGCTAATAATGCCGTGAACAGAAAAACAAAGAACAGTCTGAATTTCATTATGGTGCGCTCCGGATATAGTAAAGGCACAACATTATACTGAAGCATCAACATAGAAATTAATATTCATCAGGAAACACGCTTCAGTACGTCGTTTGCGTTAACAGATTGCCGGCACGATCACCGTGACCTCTTAAGGAATCTAATCGCTCACAGGATTTTCCAGATCCTGATAATTCTCTGCCAAAAACCGTGGGGTGCAAATCGCGTAGAACACCAGATCATCGCTGCCGGTATTGCGAATTCTTTGTCTGCATCCGGCGGGGATCAGAATCACATCTTGCGGGCCGACAGTACGCGGTGCTTGGTCACCGATTTCCGCTACACCCTGCCCCGATAAAATCAGGTAACGCTCGGCGGTTTCGCGCAGGCTGTGCCAGCGCGTGGTGACCCCGGGAGCGACTCTCGCAAGCGCCACGGACATGGCTTCATCTGCAGCGGAATTAGACAACTCGGTGATGTAGCACAATTCACCGGTAAAGAACTCAGTGTCCGGCTGATACGGAAGGAAAGCAGGTTTCATCATGAACGGGAATTCTTGGATAACAGTCCCATCACGATACAACGCAGAGTAACAAAAAGCGAATGCACTCACCTGAGACCTGCATTTGACGCTGAAAAAACCTGCATTCGGGGCTCCCAAGCTTCAAATGCGGCGTTCAGCACAGCAATCCGGCGGTCGTCGGCAGAAAGTCCGGATCTCCGCAAACGCAGAATGCGGATAGCTGCATAGTTTGCATGACATTCACTGTTTGACAAGCCTGTTGTGAAAGCAGATGGCAATGGCGGATATCACTGGAAAATCAGCGCTCAGCATCTACACTGCAAGCGATGAAGAGCGACTGGTTTTCCGTTGCTTAAGCCGATCTGTGATCTGCCTGTTGTTGATTCGTGGTCTGTGGAAACGGAGGCCGGTATGACTGCCCTGCAAAAAATGTTTGCCTGCTGCACTTGCTCCGTGATGTCTCTGATAAGTCCGCTCAGTATGGCGCAGACACCAGCCGGCAAGTCAGAGGCGGCTGACAATACGGTCGTCATTTCTGCGCAAAAACGCGAAGAAACCCTGCAACGCAGCGCCATCAGCGTCAGTGCAATTACCGCAGAACAATTACAAAACAGCGGTATACAAACAGTTTCTGATGTCGCCCGGCTGGTTCCCGGTCTGAATGTCGTCTCCTCCGGCCCGGGGCAAAATATTCTGATCATGCGCGGTATTGCGTCCAGTGCCGGAAGTGCCGGTACTGTTGGCTATTACCTCGATAACACACCGGTGGCTGCGGCCAGCAATGCCTCTTTGCTGTCTTTACGCGGCGTACTTGATCCGGCCATGCTGGATATTCAGCGGGTAGAGGTGTTACGCGGGCCACAAGGCAGCCTGTACGGTTCCAGCTCGATGGGCGGCACGGTACGCTACATCAGCAAAATGCCTTTGCCTAACCGCAGCGAATGGGATTACCGCCAGTCGGTCAGCCATACTGAAAGCGGCGGATGGAATACACAGTTGAGTGCTGTCACCAATCTTCCGCTGATCGAAGACACGCTGGCAGCGAGGGTTGCACTGTTTTATCGCTGGCAGGATGGATTTATTCGCCGCGTTACGATTAATCCGGACAACTTGCTGGCGCTGCCTGACAACATGCAGAGCAGTAAAGCCAACACCGAAAAAACCACTGGCATTAAATCCAGCCTGCGCTGGTGGCTGCCGGACGGCCTCAGTATCACCGCAACAGCGCTGCACCAAAGAACCGTTACCGGCGCGCCGTTCCAGGTTGATGCGCCACCGGGCAGCATCAGCAATCCGGTACAAACCCGCCTGGTAGCAGAGCCAGGCACGCAGATTTCAGCGATTGCCAGTATTGATATCCGTAAACAATTTGAACAATTTGAATTATTGTCTTCGACTTCTTACTACTACCGCAGCGTGACCATCGATGAAGATGCGTCGCGCGTCATCAATGCTTTCTTCTCACCGCCGCAAACGCGGATTTATCCGGTGGTCATGACAGGTAACTATACGAACCGCGAATTCACCCAGGAATTCCGTTTTACCAGCGACTGGCAAGGCCCGTGGCAATTCGTCGGCGGTGCTTATTATCATCATGTGAATGCGCCGCTGGCATCGCAAATTCCAGTGACAGATGGCTACAACGCAGCGTTCGGCACCGCTTACCAAAGTTTTTTTAAAGGTTCGCGTCTGGCGACAACTGCAGAAACCGCGCTGTTCGGTGAAGCCAGCTACCAGTTCAGCAACAACTGGAGCGCAAGAGCCGGTTTGCGCGCCTTCCGCATCCATCAAAGCTTTGCGCAACAAGTAGATGGTGAATTTGTCGGCGGCAAGCCTTCTGGTGTCACCGGCGATGCCGCAGATCACGGAATTAATCCCAAGCTGAATCTGAGCTGGCAAGCGACGCCGGATCAGCTCTGGTTTGTCACCGCTTCAAAAGGCTATCGTGCAGGCGGCCCGAATAACCCGGCACCGGAAGCAACCTGCGGCAATGAAGTACGCAGCCTGAATCTGAACAATGATGCCTTAAGAAAATTCTCACCGGACAGCGTGTGGAATTATGAAATCGGCAGCAAAACCAGCTGGGATCAGCGCAGATTCACACTGAACGCGACGGCTTACCAAATGAACTGGCAGGATATTCAGCAGCAAATCGTGCTGCAATGCGGTTTTAATCTGACGGCCAATTTCGGCTCCGCCACCAGCAAAGGTTTGGAACTGGAGCTGGCCTACCGCCCTGCCCCGCAATGGCAATGGAATCTGACGCTGAACCACACCCGCGCCCGCCTGAACAACGATGTTCCCGGCACCCCGGCCAAACGCGGCGACCGGATTCCGGATGTACCGGAATGGACCATGGCGCTCGGTGCAGAATACCGGGGTTTCAGTGTCTGGCAACGTCCGGCGTTTGTGCGGCTCGACCACAGCTACACAGGTTCTGCGAATTTTCTGTATGACCGCAACAGCCCGTTTTACCAGCGCGGCAGTTATCAGCTGACCCGCCTGATGCTGGGATTACAGGAACCGGATCGCGGCAAAGGCTGGAGTGCGCAAGTGTTCGTGGATAATTTGTTCAACCGTCAGGGCGCAACCGGCTTACCGGTCGCCATCTCTGCTGATTTACCGGATACACGGCGGATTGCCGTAATCCGTCCGCGTACCATAGGCATCAGTCTGCACTGGCGGGGGTGAGCCAGTGCATAACTAAGTAAGCAACCGCAATGCTGCATCATCCGTGCAGCAAGGAAACTTACTGAATGTGTTTTATGGCTTCCAGCGCAGCGCGGTAATCATCGTCCGGTGCAGTTTCTGATACGGCGCTGACAGAAAAAATCACTTTAGGATGCACAATCGCGAAACTGGCCACACTGGCATGACGACGATTTGCCAGCACTGCAAACGGTTTTTCGCCGGGGTTGGCCGATGTGAACGTGACATAGCATCCAACCACACCATTCTGAGAAAATGCGACTGGTGTCACGGCTTTTTCCTCCGATTTCGCAACATACTGTTTTGCTCCCTCAGAAATCCAGCTGCATATCTGGCTTTCTGATGCCACCAGTTGTTCCGGCTTCGGCATCGGGGTAATCGCAATCACCTGACCATTCCGAACCGCACGGATTTCGCGCAATCCTGCCATTTCAGGAATCGGCGCAGTCGGATAGGTATAAAAACGCCAGCCTTCCGGCAGAGTAATCTTCGCACCACGTCCCAGCGCGTACTCCGGCCCGCTCTCTTCTTTACATCCCCTGTCTGTATTGCAGGTATAAGCCGGTTCTGCAGCGATAGCGGTAACGCCGGTAAGCGCCAGTACCATTGAAACAAGTAATTTCATATAAATAGAAAAGTCATGAGATGGAATTTGCGATTTTTGCATAAGTCTCTGCACAGCTTCAGACAGGCGCCGTCAAAAACGGGCATTTTTTTATTAAAACAACAAACCACACGAAAAATGGCAATCAGTAGAGGAACAGCGGCGGCATCGCCCGAATGTCATAAGCATGTTCGCCGGCAGGTTACCGGATGTATTTGCCATTGCAGGTATCGTCGTAATTTCGCCACGCCAAACATGACATTTCCCGGAAGGAAATATTCATCTGAATAATTTCGATTAAATTTCTGCTATCTTGTTGCGCTGTTTTCTATTAATAAATGTAACTTTTTTGCACAATACGTGGTCATTCATGCCCTCCGATAGCCAGCCAGTCATTCGACTTTGTCAAATTTCGAAAACCTACCATATGGGTAACGAGGTGATCCATGCACTGGATCAGGTGGATCTGAGCATTCAGAAAAATGAATATCTCGCATTTGTCGGTGCGTCCGGTTCCGGTAAATCGACGATGATGAATATTCTCGGTTGTCTTGATATCCCGAGCAGTGGTCAGTATTTCCTGCAAGGACGAGACGTCGCGCATCTGCCCGATACCGTGATGTCTGCCACACGCAACCGCGAGATCGGCTTTATCTTCCAGAATTTCCATTTACTGCCACGCGCCACGGCCTTACAAAACGTCATGCAACCGCTGATTTTTCGCGGTATTCCACCCGCCGAACGCAAGCAGCGTGCCGCATTTGCACTGGAGCGCGTCGGACTGGGCAATCGTCTGGGACATTTACCGAATCAACTTTCGGGTGGTCAAAGGCAGAGGGTAGCTATTGCAAGAGCATTGTGCGGCGAACCTGCAATTTTGCTAGCCGATGAACCGACAGGTAATCTGGATACCGGCACCGGCACAGAAGTCATGGGACTGTTCGATGCTTTGCATGCCGAAGGACAGACCATCATTATCGTCACACATGACAACCAGATCGCAGCGCATTGCCAGCGCCAGATTCGTTTGTCGGACGGAAAAATTATCAGCGACAGCAGCAGAACAACGCAAACTGTGCCTGCTTAAGTCCAGTGGGCACTACGGTAATCCTGTCTATAACAACACCATCATCCGATCGCACCGGAACATTCAGCCTGTTTATGAATAAGAAAAAACTCATCACTCTGATCGCAATCACTTGTATCTCAATACCAGTTGCTATTGTCTATTACAAACGAACCCAACCCGAAGTGATGGCGGAAGTTGAAAAAGTCGGTACAGGTGCAATACAAAGTGCGTTTTTTACTTCAGGCATGATGACCTATAAAACACAGGCAAAGTTATCACCGGAAATCATTGCAAAAGTCAGTCAGATTTACGTCAATGAAGGTCAGCCCGTCAAAACCGGACAACTGTTAATCAAGCTGGATGATTCTGCGGCGAAGGCAGAGCTGAATCAGGCGCAAGTACAGGTTGCACAGGCGACGATTGAATGGCAGCGCATAAAGACAGAAGCGGCAATGCGACAACGGGAGGCTGAACGGCAAAAATTGCTGATGGATGCAGGACTTGTCAGAGCCGAAGCATATGAACCATACCGCCAGGCAGCACAGGCTGCCAGCCTCCAAGCAGATTACGCAGAAAAATCGATTCTTCAGGCTAAAAGCGTCGTCGCGCTACGACAAAAAACGCTGGAACGTACTGAGATTCGCTCACCGATTGATGGCCTTGTGATTAGTTCGCAAATTAAAGTTGGCGAAACGGCGGTTGCCAGTTCAATCAGTATGGCCGGATCCAGTCTGATGACGGTTGCCGATCCGAACAGCATCATCGTAGAAACACAGATTGCAGAATTTGATATCGGACGTATCCGCCTGAACCAGACTGCGAACATCACGACCCGTGCAATTCCGAATGAAGTGTTCACCGGTAAGGTCTATAACATTGCCAGAACCACTAGCGGCGAAGGAAAGACAGGCGCTGATGCAAAGTCACTCAAAACCGTTGCAGTACAAATTATGCTGGATCGTACGCATCCCGATTTCATTTCTGGTATGAGCTGTGACGTTGCATTAACGGAGGCCGCGCAACGTAATGCCGTGCTGATACCGCTGACGGCATTGCGTGTGGAATCGGATAATTCAGTTGTCAAATTCGATCAGCAAAAGCGCAGATACTATGTATGGCAGGTCAAAAATGCCCAGGCTGTCAAAGTGTTGCTGGAACTGGGATATGCGGACGAGTTCAAACAGGAAGTGCGCAAAGGTCTTAAAGCTGGCGACGAAATCATTACCGGCCCGGCGGCCTATCTGGAAACACTGAAAGACGGCGCATCCGTCACTAAGGTCCGCAAACAATAATGTCGCGCTGCTTCTTTTTTCCGTCAGCTGTGCTGGCCGGAGACCTCTGATGCGTACGATTGATTTATTTGCTTACGCCTTCGGACAAGTCCGTGCTCACCTGGGACGAAGCTTCCTGACTGCATCGGGCATTTTTATTACTATCGCCAGCGTGGTCACACTGTATTCCGTGATCGAATCCATGAATGCAGTAGTCGATGCACAGTTGAATGCACTCGGTAAAGAACTGATCAGAATTCGTCCGGGTTGGGGCGAAAAACAGCTTGGCAGGCGGGAAAAAGATGCCCTGCAAACGCAGGTGACCGGGGTAGAACATCTGAGTGCTACGCAAAACATCGCTTATCGTTTTGAAAGCGCGCAGGAAATGCAAGCCAGATTTGGACGTGTGCATGCAGCCCTGAACATTTCCACGGCGACTCCAGCCTTTGCGGACCTGATGAAACTTTCATTGTTGCAAGGCCGGTTTATCAGTAGCAACGACGAACAACAGCATTTAAGAGTATGTGTAATCAGCACTAATGCAATGAAAGAGCTGGAATTACCCGAATATCCACTCGGCACACGCATACATGTCGCAAGGCACGAATTTATTATTGTCGGCGTATTTGAATCCCGAAAAGGCGCGCATATTGATGACATCTATATTCCGGTCAGCGTTGCTGAAGATAGTGGTCTGGCAAACGGGCCATGGCACTTCAGTTTCGTTCTTACAAATGAGTCACGCGTGAATGCAGTGTTGGGACAAATCCGAAACATATTACGCAGCACGCAACGCCTTGCGCCGGACGAAGATGATAATTTCACGTTACAGCGTGAATCAGAAATGCGCGTCACTCGCGACGAAATGCTGAACTATGTGGCGCTGTCCGCTATTTTACTGGTGTCAATTTCATTTCTGATCAGCGCGGTCGGCATTATGAATGTCATGCTGGTCGCAGTAAGCCAGCGGATCAGCGAAATCGGCTTGCTACGGGCAGTTGGTGCCACTACTGCACAAATTCGACTGATGTTTTTGATTGAGGCAACCGGTATCGCCTGTGTCGGTGCAATCACCGGTGTTGCCGCCGGCATCGGTATCGCCGCCGTCGTTGTTTCCCTGATTTCCAAAGATCCGACTCCGCTCAGCATACCTGTTTTACCCGTCATTACCGCAATCGTTATTTCGATACTGACAGGGGTACTGACAGGCTTATGGCCCGCATCGCGTGCGGCGCGTCTGGATCCGGTACTGGCGTTGGCCAGTGAATGAGATTGTACGAGATGACCTTCAAAGATTTACTACTGCACGCTTCCCAACAAATCCGCGCCTTTCCGATGCGCAGCTTTCTGACCATCTTCGGCATTATTATTTCCGTCGCGGGCATCATTTGCGTTGCTACTGTTTTACAAGGCATGACGCAAAGCATCAACCGCCTGCTGGCGAATATGGGGCCTGATATTCTGCTGATCAGTACAAACTATATGAAAGGTACGGCCAGAAGCAACCTGCTGACAACGAAGGAATGGCAGATACTGGCGTCACAGACCGATCTCCTGCGCGATGTGACTGCGAGCAGCAGCAGTCATTTTTCACAAATCAGCTTTGGTGATGAAAACGCCAGTGTCTCTGTGCTTGCTGTCTCAGAATCACAGCCAGAGTTGTATCGTTTATTTCCGCTGCAAGGCCGCTTTATCAACGCTTCGGATGAAGTAAGCCGTGCCCGTGTTGTCGTCATCAGTGAGGCACTGAAAACCAGACTAAACCTTCCGGAAAACGCTTGTGGCAGCATTGTTTTTCTGGGCAGTACGGCGTTCACGGTCATTGGCGTGGTGCCAGCCAAACTTAACGAGACACCGATGGGCCTGCAAATTGCAGACGCCTACGTTTCTTTTGCAGTTGCTCAGGAATTCAGTAAGAGCCGCCCTGCCTACAGCTTTGGCATGCGGGTAAAAAGTTCCGGCAGAATGTCTGAGGCCATGCAACGCATACGTCTGCTGCTACATCACTCGCTACGCACGCCGGATGGCGAAGCAGAGGATTTCCGGATAGAAACGGCTGATCAGATCCGCGAATCAGCAGCCGAAATCCAGAATATGATTTCCCGTGTGTTTTACGCGATTATCTCGATTTCATTGTTTGTCAGCGGCATCAGTATCATGAATATGATGCTGGTCTCAGTAAATGAAAGAACCCGCGAAATCGGCTTATTCAAGGCGCTGGGCGCGAGCCAGCGTCTGATTCGGCTTCAGTTTTTTCTGGAAGCAGCAATGCTTGCGGTGGCCGGTGCCTGCGCTGGCAGCATTCTCGGGTGGCTACTCGGCAATCTGATTATTATTTTTCTCCCTGATGCAATGCAAACGTCGATTCCTGTCTGGGCCGTTGCCGGCGCAGTTTGCATATCAGTCATCATTGCACTGATCTCAGCCATTATCCCTGCCGCAAAAGCGGCGAAATTGCCTGCAGTGATTGCACTGACCAAAGAGTAAGAGGATGCAATGCATCAACAGGACAAGTGAGCGTGCGAACCTGAGCTGCCGGATACGCGAAATCCGGCACTTTCAGCCTCAAATGCGGTGTTCAGCACAGCAATCCGGCGGTCGTCGGCAGAAAGTGCGGCTGTCCGGAAACGTGTGATGCGGATAGCTGCATAGTCAGCAAAATTTTTTCAGCAACAAACGCAGGGTGCGTACGCTGTGCGCTTGCTTATTCGCGAAGGTTTTCCGGTTCTGCGTAAGGGTAAAAACGGTAAGTTACGAAGTCGCGGTATCCGGTGATGCGTGACAGGCTGTGCATGCGCAGGCTGCGCTGGCGAATTTTCCCCCAGTAAATCACTTCTCCGTCTTTCAGTCGTGAACGGAAATTCAAATGATTGCCGCTGATCCCGAACTGACCACTGCTGACATTTTCCGGCGGGTTGCCTGATTTATCTCTGTGAAACCAGCGGTTGATTGTACGACGGGCAACTGCTCCGCATTCAGATGAAACACTGATTGCCGCACCGTCCGGATAAAAACGCAGGTATTCACAATAATAGGAACCATCACTGAGAACCGGTGATGTCACATAGAAGCCGTTGTACTGCAGACTGGCACGGGCAGCATTAGCACTGTTGTGCAAACTCAGACAAGGCAGCAACAAAACCAGTTTCAGAAGCAAATGCGCACGGACGGACATGGTGTTTATTGTGTGATAAAAAGATCACCATCATAAACTACCGCCAGCATGTGTTTGTCACCGGCCATCCGCCTTTCGGACTATCCCGCCTTAGGCGTTGACGGAAATCTGCAATATCTTCAGGTTCTGTGCGTACAGAGCAACAACGGACAAGTCATCAGTCAGCACTGCGACCAGTTCACCACGGTCGCCATGGTGTAACTGCCATTCACCGGAATTTCCAGAATCTGTTCCTGCTCTGCCTTGCCGGGCCAGACATGAAATTTCCCGCGCCCTGCAGGCACCATCATGCGCAGCGAGTGAATCCCGTAGGCTGTGATCTGATCGCCGCTACCGGATAAAATCGCCAGTTTCTCTATTTGGCCACTACCGTTTTGCGGCAAAGGATACCAGTCGGCCAGAGGAACAAAAGGAATCCAGCGTCCGCGCCATTCAATGCCATCTTCTGTCGGCGTCTGGTTCACCGCGACAATTTCCTGTATGCGGTCTGCGCCAATGGCAAAAACGCCGTCGGCATCGAAAATGATGTAAGGCACACGGTTACGCCGCGCCGTGTTTTGAGTACTGGTCGTAGCAGCAGTTCCTGCAGCTTTTGCCAGCATTGCTTCAGGATGGCGTCGGAACAGCTCCGGCAACTCCAGTAAAAATACCGGCTCTTGCTCCTTATCCAGCATCACTTCCGGGAAAAGCTCAGCATCCGTACTGCCCTCATCACCAACATCATCCAGCGTGCCGGAGGTTTGCCAGTCACTGAGACGCAACAACTGATCGGCCAGAATGCCCAGCGTTTCCCCGCTTTCCAGTCCGACAATCGCCACATATCCACTGCGGCGTGCATCTGCGCTGGCAAAGCCTGAAACCAAGGGAACGGGTAAGCCACGCCATCGCAACACTGACCAGTTATGCAAACTCTGCGCCTGCGCACCCAGAATCTGCTGTGCCGGAATCAGTTCCCTGACGTATTGCGCATCAAGCCAAATCTGCTTTTGTCCTGCTGCCAGAATCATCCCTTTGCGCTGGCTTTGCTGCTGTTGCTGCTGAACCTGATCATTCTGTGTCAGATGCTCAGACTCCTCCAGCCAGATTTGCAATAAGGCCATCAGCTTGCCCGACTCCAGTAGGGGCAAGGCTTGCGGTAAAGCATCCCATTGCACAATCTGATCAAATATTTCCTCGTCATCAGATTGATGGTGAATGCGCTTTAATGCGCCGTCCGGCAACGCTTGTATGCCGTTGACGCGCGATACCAGAATGCCGATTTGCCGCTGTCCATCACGCAAATGCAAAACAACAGTTCCCGCTTCCGGCGTGACAGCTTCCTGTTCCGGCTTGCTATTTTCCAGATTCAGCCATAAACGTAAATCCACAACGGGCAAAGTCCCCTCGCCGGTATCGAGCAAGCCTGCAACCGGCCCCAGCCTGCGCGGCACAGATATCAGCGGTTGCGAAAATTGTATGGCGCGGTACAGATGTGCAACGGCAATGGCAAACTGAAAGCCACCGATACTTACCCATCCGATATGAGAAACCTGCTCCTGATGCAGTTCAGCACCTTGCATTGCAGACCCCGCTTAGCGAGAAACCAGTGTTTTCAGATCATGCAACAATCCGGACACTTGCTCGGTTGCAGATACCTGATCGGTCGTTGCATCTGAAATCGCCAGAATTGAAGACGAAGTGTTTTGTACCAGTTCAACAATCGTTGAGAATTGTGATTGCACGTCTTCCGACAGGCGGCTGCCGTCCTTAACGCGATCAACGGCTTGATTAATCAGCGTGCTGATTTCCTGCGCTGCGACCGCAGATTTTTCTGCCAGCTTACGAACCTCATCTGCCACCACTGAAAATCCCAGACCGTGTTCGCCTGCACGCGCCGCCTCAATCGCTGCATTGAATGCCAGCAAATGGGTCTGATTAGAAATATCGCTGATGGTGCGCGTAATGTTTTGAATAGAGACCGACGAATTTTCGATCGCGACAATTGCTTCCCGGGTTTTCGCCAGTAACACGCTGCCTTCCGCTGCACCACTCTGCGTTTTCTGTGCAAGCGAACTCGAAGAGTGTGAGCTGGAAGCAATACTTTCAATCGATCGCGTCAGGTTTTGCAACACACCGATCATGTCGCGGATTTTTTCGTGAATCGCCTCCTCCAGTTCCACTTGTTCAGTCACATCAACCGCGAATTTCACAATCTTATAAGCACGTCCGTGACGGTCTAAAATCGGGTTATAGGTCGCCTGAATCCAGACTTCAGCACCGTGTTTTGCTAATCGTTTATAGCGATCAGATTTGAACTTTCCTTCCCCTAAATCCGCCCAGAAGTTACGGTAATCCGCGCTGTGTACGTACTGCTCCTCACAAAACATACTGTGATGTTTGCCACTCACTTCCGCTTCGGTATAGCCGAGCGAGCGCAGGAAGTTGCTATTTGCATGCAGAATATTGCCTTCCAAATCAAACTCGATGATTGCCTGAGAACGGTTCAGCGCTTCCATCTTCCCACGGGTTTCAGTCTGCAGTAGTCTTTCCTGAGAAATATCCGACGCAAACTTCATAATTTTGTAAGGTTTACCATCTGAACCCATGATGGGATTGTAGGTTGCCTGAATCCAGACCTCTTTCCCTTCTTTGCTAATGCGGCAATATTGTCCTGCCTGAAAGTCGCCCATACGCAAGCGCTCCCAGAATGCCAGATAATCGGCACTTGCCGCTTCAGCCGGATCGCAGAATATGCGGTGATGGCGTCCTTTGATTTCATCAAGCTGATACCCGAAAATTTGCAGGAATTGCTCATTGGCATTGACTACATAACCTTTGAGATCAAATTCAATCACAGCCCTGGATTTATCAATGGCATGTCGTACTGATTGCAACTCAGATAACTGTAAATGTGTTGCCGTCACATCGGTCGCCGTGACCATTACCTGCCTGTTCAGCATGCCATCTGCTGTCACCGGAGTGCATTGCAGTTGCAACCAGCGCACAGGTTGTGAGGAAATTTCAATCGTGGTCGTGAAGGGCTGGCCAGAACGCACAGCTTCAGCGAATTGCGCGATATTCCAGGCATCAGGGCTCACTTTAATGCCTGATTCGACCAGAAGTTTGCCCGCACATTCAGACGCCTCGCAATTCAGTAAATCTGCCAGTGGTACATTTACGGCAAGAATACGTGCATCACCGTCAATGAAAGCCAGCGGTAAAGGCGTATTCAGCAGATGAAGGAAAGTGCTTGGAATAGTATCAACAGTGCTCAGATTTCCAGCAGATTGCAGGCTCATTAAAATTCCTTTTTTGACAAAACGAATACGGTCTTACCGGAAATGCAACGTAAGAAACGTGTAACCCCGTTCTTATCAAACGGATTTACAACATGGGTGTCTTGTGGAGGAGGTGTGCCGGAAACCTGTACTCGGCAAATGAACCCGAACCACCGTTGCCATGCCAGTATGGACAAGTGAGAGACGCGTTCATATTAGCAAACAGACTGCGTTTGTTTTTGTGCGAAATGTCAAAGATTGCTTCAGGAGAAATGATTTTCATCGGAAACCGGAATTAGCGCAGTAACAGCCCTCTTTTCCGCTGATGTAAAAGAGTACAGGGACGACACAATACAGCGTTCATACTGATCCGTATTGCGTTCGACGTCATGCAAATTGAATCCAGTCTTTCCAGCTTAAAACAGGGAAATCATCCCACGCTGCTGGCCGCCTATACCCAGCTCGGCGCGCGTACAGAAAAAGCGCTGCAACCTCAAACCATTCCGAAAGAAAACGGTATTGTGTTGAAGCAGGCTGATTTCACACAAATGAGCAGACGTGAACTGACTGACTGGGTGCAGTTACAGGTGCGCAGCGGACGCCTTAGTGACGAACAGGCAAGTGAATTTCAGCAACTGACGCGGGGATCTCCGGAAAGTCAGGTACAGGATGGGTTTTTTTCAGATTCCAGCGCGGATTATCGTGTTAATTTTATTGCTCTGGCAACAGAGCATGTTCAACAGGCAGCAAAGAAGCAGCAAAATGATTTACTGATCGCGCATCAGCGCGTACTGGAAACCCTGCAGTCTGCACAAGGAGATGTGATCGGGATTCGTGCTGTTGCATAATTATAAATTATCAATAAGCAACAAACCGTTCCGCTACTTAATTTAAGTATTTAAATAAATACTTAAAAAACCTATTTACTTATTTTGATTTCGACTTGCCAACCAGCATCACCCCTCCAACGACCAGCACAGTCCCGGCAAGCTGTGCAACAGAAACCGGTTCACCCAGCGTCAGCCAGCTCAGCAAAATCGTCAGCATCGGCCCCAGTGTTGCGACCAGAACTGCCCTTTCTGCACCGATATAACGCACCGCCGACGCCTGCCAGAAAATAGGCAGTACGGTCGAAAAAATCGCCATCGCACTGCTATAGCCATACACTTGCCACGGCAAATTCAGAGCGCTGACCGGTCGTGCAATCAGAAAATGCGCAAATGTTGTCAGTGAAGTTACCGTCAGTGCCAGCGCCGTAAATCGCGCCGCACCGAGTTTCCGGATAACACTTTCAGAACCGGCACTGTAGATCGCATAAAACACCGCACAACCAAGCACCAGTCCGCTACCCGTGAGCAGAGCAATTTTATCGGACGTGACAGAAGCGTCATGCAGAAAACCCAGTGCAATACCAGCGTACGACAACAGCAAGGCCAGCAAAATCCGTTTCTCAAGCTTTTTTCCCATAAACATTACACCCAGCAAAACGGTGATTGAGGGATAGGTAAAGAGAATCAGACGTTCAAGACCTGCAGAGATATAGGCCAGCCCCATAAAATCCAAAAGACTGGAGCCGTAATAGCCGATCATCCCGAGAAAAAGAATACGCAACTGATCTGCCCGACTCAACTGACGTAATGAAGAAAATGCACCACGGCTCATCAGTAAAAAAATCGGAAGGGATAATCCCATACGCAAAGTCAGCAGCGTAATCGCATCCACCTTTGCAGTCTCATAGGCGAGCTTTACGAACACGGCTTTCATTGAAAAACCAAGCGCTGCCAGTAAAGCCAGCGTAATTCCGAGCTTGTACTCGCTGCGACCGGTTCCAGGACCAGCACGCATGAGCATCTCCCATTTTGTCAGGATCCCAGTAAGAAAATGTGAATTGTCGGCGGATGGGTTTGCCGGAATTTCGGCAACAGGCGTAGCAGCAGGATTGTCAGATTTCATGATCGGAGACCGCAAATTTCATGATCACCATCATAAATTGCTATATCAGTGATGATCAAATAGTATAAATTGATGAGATCAATCAGATTTCTCGATAGGACGTATGGATTTCCGACAACTGAAAGCATTGCTCGCCATTGCAGATACCGGCAGTATGACCAAGGCAGCAGAAATGCTGAATATCGTGCAGCCCGCTGTTTCCCGTCAGTTAAAACTGTTGGAAGACGATGTCGGCGCGATGTTATTTGAACGTCATCGTATGGGAATGCAACTGACGCCCGACGGCGAAATTCTGGCTGCCTATGCGCGCCGCGTATTGCAGGAACTGGAGCGGGCGCGCAGTGAAATTCGCCCCGGCCACCAGGCAATTCAGGGAAAAGTATCGGTCGGTTTGCTGCCGAGTACTGCTGAACGCTTGGCATGTACGCTGGTCAGCCGTTGTGCCGAGAAATATCCGGGTATCCGCCTGCAGTTTCTGGTGGGTTACGCCGGACATATGCAATCCTGGCTGGAGCAGGGTGAAACGGATCTTGCACTGCTGTATTACCCGCATCCGTCCGCCTTGCTGCATCTGACACCGGTGCTGGAAGAACAATTATGGGTCGTCGCCACGCCGGAGGCCGCTCTGCAATCGGATCAACCGGTACCGCTGCGTGCACTCAGCGATAAACCGCTGATACTACCGGCACCGACACATGGTATCCGTAATCTGGTTGATCACCTTGCTGCGGCCAGTCAGTTATCCTTAAACATTATTGCTGAAACCAATGCACTGGATATCCAGAAAGCGCTGGTCCGTGCCGGGCATGGCTGGACGATACTTCCACCGATTGCGTTTTATGAAGAAATGCGACAAAAAACACTTTGCGGCGCACCGCTCAGCGATGCTGGTTTGCAACGCACACTGGGCATAGGACAGTCTGCAGTCCGGCGCACACCTCCAGCAGTAGCATGTGTCCGGCAGTTATTAATGGAATCACTGTTTCAGCTGGCTGGAGAAGAGAACTGGGGCAGTAGTCACTGGATTGCAGGTCCGGTTGCATCGTCATAAGTAAGAAACTTAATCGGTTTATATGAATATACGTCATCCTTTCATCGCTGCCATTTCCGCTACTGCCTTGCTGACTGCAGTGCCCAACACGGGATACGCCGGTGTTCCGGAAGCCAGCACTTTCGGATACACAATTGCGCATCAGGTGAATTTACGCAGTGAAGCCGGCGCGCAAGCACCGGTGATTGCGCTGCTGCCTGTCAACACGGCCGTTGATGTCGCTGAAATTATTCAGAAAGATAAGCGCAACTGGGCAAAGGTCTATATCAGGAGTCCAATCAGTTCAGTAGACAATCTGATCGAAGGCTGGCTGGATCTCGGCGTTCTTGATACTGAAAAACCTGATTCAAAAAAATTATTCAAAGCCGCAAAAGCCAGCAACAATCCGCATTTACAACGTTTATTCGCTGAGCGTGCGTTTGCGATGGAACCCATGTCGGTTGAGATTCCGGCCTTTATTGAAACCCTGATTCCGGGTTCAGATCCGGCAACGGCAAAACGTTTGCAAACGATACTTTCCGGTGTGCGGCAGCGCCAGCCAGTCAGTGACGAACCGGTTAAGAAAATTTACGATTATTATGGTGGTGTGTTAAAACCGTTCGCAGAAGTCCGTGATCAGAAAATCACCATGATTACCGGAAAAACCGTTGGTACACCGGAATATTTCACCGAAAACCGCTACTATCCGGCATATTCCGGCAACACCCGAACCGGACTGGTACGAACAGAAATGCGGATTTTCAAATCCGACAGCAGCGACGTTCAAGCTGTTTTAGCCAGCTACCTGCCGGATGCTGCAGTACCAGATCCGGAAAATTTTAATGGTAAGGATATCCATTCGATGGTGACTAACTATGCGCTGGCGCCTGACCGAGCGAAACGCGAAGTGAATGCACAGGAGAAAGCACTGTTAAAAAAATTAACACTGCAATGGATACAACAACAGCCAAAATCAGAACGACAGAATTTACTGAAAGTGGTCCAGAATGAATCCGTCATACAACAGGGTGATGTGAAACTAAACTGGTATTCCGGTCATATGAATCAAAGCGGACAACAGTTTCTGATTGGACAGTGGACATTCAGTTCTCCATCGGATGCGCATTACAACAATGATCCGTTTTACGCCGCTCTGGTGATGATTGCAGAACAACAAGCCGATGGCAGCTTTAAACTTGCGCGCGGAAGCGGTAATTTATATTGTGAAGTCGACAGCCTTGTTGATCTGAACGGTGATGGCACGGATGAAATTTATGTCGAATGCCAGAGGATGGAAGATGCGTCTTACTATAAGATACTGCAGCGCGGCAAGGCTGGCTGGGACTGGGTTCCGGAAAAAACGCGTTGATGATTCGCGTGTCATCATCTGAGAAAAACAAAAAGCCCGGAAAAACCGGGCTTTTTGCTGACTGAATGCGAAACCGCTTATTCAGAAACGCGTTCGAAAGTAGAAGTTGTCACTTTCATCGATTTACCGGAAACCGCGCTCAGGCGTTCCAGCAATTTCTGACCCGGTACACGGTAGCCGCGACGCAGGATAGACAATTCAGATGCATGGATACCAATAGCTTCTGCCAGTTCTGCATCGCGATGACAATCCAGTTTTTTCGCCAGCGCATCAAAGAATTTACCGACTTTTTCCAGATCGGTCAGAATGTCACGCTCTGGTTGTTGCGGACGCTGCGCTTGCATTTTTGCTACGTCGCGACGGGTTTTAGGCAGGAAATCGGTCAGTTCTTTACCGTAAAAATCTGCCAGACGAACCAGTGTACCGATACCAATAGCACGGTTACCGATTTCATAGCTGCTGCAGTATGCCTGACGAATGCCCAGCATTTCGGCAATTTCAATCTGACTCAGACTTTTTTCTTTACGGAACTGGCGCAGTTGCTCGCCAACATATTGATTGATTTCTTCTTCAGTAAATTTAACAGCCATGATGACCTCTCTTCTCCTGAATTCCGGCACTGACAGTGCGGATTCTCAAAATATTATCTGTTATACATCAGCGAATAAAAATCTTATTTATCCGGATGATGTCCAGTTACACATGCTTATTCTGGCACAAAACCCGGTTTAGATTGTGAAATCATGTAACATTTTGGTAAAAATCTCTGTTAATTACGCAATTTAATGATAACTAAAACAATAAAACGTTTGTAAATCAAATTAATTGTAGCTTTTAATCCTTTTTTTACAACTAGCAACTAATTGCAAGATACATACTAAAAATACTTAGAAAGCAAATCAATTAACAGAGTGAAATGTTGTCAGATGCTTTAAATAAAAGCCTTCTCGCCAGACGGAGCCAGATTTTATAAGAAAAATGTTTCAGTTTTCAAGTGCGTACAATCTTATAACTTTGGCTCAAACAAAGCTCAGCTAATACCTGAATAACTATTTTTACAAAAAACTTTTTGTACTTCTGATCAGAAAAGTCCTTACTCAGACGATGTTTAGGTAAAAAATATAATCTTCGATGCTACGAACAAAGCGGCAGTATTCGTTACCGTGTGACACATCTATGCACCGGTATGTGGAAAAAACCAAATCGAAAGATGCACAAGCCAATACATATACAGATTCGCAATACATAAAATAAAAGGAGCGGCGAAAAGGCCGCTCCGGTTCAGAAAATGATTCCTGCTTAGACAAATTACATCGCAGACCACACGCTGCACATCTGACCATACTGAGCACGCTGGCGGGTTTTCATGGCGATCCAGCAAAACCCTGTCGCAGTGATCGCAGCTGTCACATCAACAGATACGATACTGAGCTCTGCATATACCCATAGACCACTTTGAGGAAACAGATAGCCCGTAAGACTAGTCAGCGGAATTGCTGCAGCAATGACTGCGCAGGCAGCAGTGAGCCAATAAGCTGCACGCGATGCACCAAGACGTAATGCTGTCAGTACACAGGCAGAAAAACTGATGTAATACACCGGAAAATACCAGGCATTACGCTCTGCGTTCATTGCCAGCAGCCATTTCGACGCCAGCATGCACACACCGACTCCGGCAACGCTGCCAAGAGCAATGCCTACCGTCAATCCACCCATGATGCGTACGGAGCGTCTTTGAGCAACAGTGACCGGTTCTGCCTGACGTGGGTTTGCCTGTTTGCGTCGCTTTTCTATCCAGAGAAGATTTCCGGTATAAAACAATATCGCACCACTGATCCCCGCCAGCAGATAAACCCAGCGCATCAGCGTGCCGCCATAACTGGCAAAATGCACAGAAAACAGCGGATCCACCATGCTGTTCCAAACATTGCCGCGCCCCGGCAACATTCGTTCATTCACTACCTCACCAGTATAAGGATTCAGTACCAAATAAGCCGCGTGAGCACCGCGCACAACATAAGCAGGATTTTCCATCGCCAGCCGTACCACTGCTCCCGGTTTTCCTAAACGCATATAGCGCAGTTCAGTCACACGGAATTCGGGCGCAACGGATTTTGCTTTCGCAATCAAATGCGTCACCGGCTGCAGGTTTATCGTCTGATGTTTTACTTTTGGCGGCGGTGTGAACATCTTGTGTTCTCCATAAATAAATTTACCGAGACTGCCGTAAAACAAGTCGTGGAATGCGAATACCACCACCGTCAGACTGATAATCAGATGAAATGGCAAACTGAATACACCCAGTAAATTATGTGCATCCTGCCAGAAACGCTTAAGATTTTTCCCGGGACGCAGAGCAAATAAATCTTTGACAAGTACCGGCAGAAAAACAATCAGTCCGGATACCAGTGCCAGAAAATACATGCCTCCGGCGATACCCATGATGTAAGCACCGGCGTATTCGTCAGCAATTTCTCCGGGTATGCCGCCAGTCCGGTGTAATAAATCGATAAGCTCTGCCAGTAAGCCCGGCGCTTGTTCGCGGACAAGCAAATCACCATTCGTATCCAGACTTGCGTAGTGGTAGCGGGCATTAACATCGACTTCATGCGTCGGCGCATGTCCGGACCAGCTGACAGGTGCGGATGATCCGGAACCGGCATCCAGTGTTAACAACAAATTTGGTGCTGCCTCCGGATAGCGACTTAATACCTGATTCAGCAAGCTGTCCGCCTGCTCAGGCGGAATAAATGTCATGTGTTCTGAGGGTGGCGTGCTCCATTGCTGCAATGGTTCTTTGAAGACTGTCAGTGCACCGGCGAAAAAACCGATAAATAATAATAATCCCGCCAGAATGCCTGTCCAGGTATGAATACTAAGGTAGGTTTTCAGGATATCGCTGCGAATCTTCATCAGATGCCTCCGCGTAACAAATGCAAGCCGCCCCATGCGACCAGATTCAGCGCCAGCAATACGCCCCAGGCATGCCAGCCCGAACGGAAGAAATATACCGTTGCCATGATCACCAGCCATACCGGTGTGATCATCCACATTAAGAATTGCACGCGGTCCGGTGTATCAATATGACCGGGGCCGCCCCAGGCAAAACAGCCTGTCACACCCAATGCCAGCCAGAAACCGGCGATTAGTCCGGCGCTGGTTTTCAGAAACCAGTGGGCTTTAAAGGTTTTATGCGATTTACCGGTGTTTCGCGGTGAAACGGAAGTCATGTTGATCATTTCGGTGACTCCGCTCGCAGTAAGCGCAAGAATGGCAACAGCGAAAAACTGCACATGCTGATCAGCAGCCACGCGAATACCATCGTCAGCACATCCCATACACGCAACGCAATCAGGCTCGCGGTCAGTTGCAATATGAGATAAACAGTCCAGCCAGTCACTGAAGATAAAGCGGTTGGCAGCAAACATTGCTGCCGGTGTGACAAGTACAGCACGCAACAGCCGGCGACCGTCAGAATCAGAAAAAGTATTTGCATATACTTCATAAGAAAAACGGCATTCTGCGCTGAGAATGCCGTACCTTTAAAAAAGGAAGATCAGAACAGCGGAAAGCACAAGGCTTCAGCGCATTGCTTCAGTAATGCTCAGAATTGCCAGTTCATACCGGCATACACACTGTGTGCCAGTTCAGTACCGGGATAAGCGGAATTCTTTTCATCCGGACGGATATTGCCAATATTTCTGATGCCGCCACGGAACTGCAATGCTTTACTGTAACGATACTGCAGACCGGTATCGAAGCGTGTATAGCCGCCGAGTTGCTGCGACTCATAGACCTGACGACCAGTGTAGTGAGCAGCGACGCTGGCACTCAGCGGCGCATTGATTTGCCACAGCAGATTCAGATGCAGCATATGGTCAGGTCGTCCTTCCAGCGTAGTGGTTTTGCCGGAATAATCGGTTCCGTCTGCGATCAGACGGGTGTAATTGCCGCGTACTTCCAGTGCCGGCGCTAAGCGCCATTTGCCTTCCAGCTCCAGACCGCGTGTTTTGGCTTGCTCGATGTTCACCCAGCGGCGTTTGGCAGCAGCGGCATCGTAATACGCAATAATCATGTCCTGAATCCGGTTCTGAAATACAACGGCAGACAATTCCCAATGCTGACCATTCAGCACAAAGCCCAGTTCACTGTTACGGCTGGTTTCGGGTTTCAGCAGCGGATTACCGGTCAGCATGCAGCGACCTCCGCAACTGACCACACTGTACTCGGGACTCAGTTGATACGGGTCAGGCGCTTTGAAGGCTTCACTGATGCCGCCTTTGATCGTCAGACCACTTACCGGTTTTGCAACCAGATACAGTTTCGGCGAAAAATGATTTCCGAAAGTGCTGGCATGGTCATAGCGTCCGGCCAGACTGAGTCGCCAGCCCTGCGCGATTTGCACTTCATCCTGCAAAAACACTGCACTGTTACGGGTTGATACCTTACCGGTTTGCAGATAGGTCGCCGGATCTTTAATCACCTGCTCACGCCAGTCCGCACCGGCGCTGAACTCATGCTGTTGCCAGCGACTGTTGGCGAGCAGATTCACAAGCGTGTTCATTTCTTTTTCTGTTCGCTGCTGTGGTTTGTTATAGCGGCTGTTGTAGTCATCCACACTCGCTTCTTCGCGACTGATACTGGCACTGGTGTTCAGCCAGCCCCAGTCGGCCAGATGCGTGACGCCTGCTGTATTTCGGGAAATTTTCTGTTCGCGGTAATCGCGCGATGTGAAATTGTAGGCAGGATAAAAACTCACATCATATAAACCGTAAGGACGCTTATCACGGTTGTGAGAAGCAGTGAATTCCAGACTTTGCGACTCAGTCAGTGTCCAGCGCAGTAAGCTGTGTAAATTCAGCGCCTGCTTTTCTTCCAGTCCCGGTGCACGATTGTTGTCTGTGGCGGTGGTTACATACCAGGGCTGACGATCCTGCATTTCTGCGATCACGGTTAAACCGAGCTTATCATTCAGCGCACCACTGCCGCTGAAACCGAGACGCCATAAATCACCCTGCTCGCCTTTCGTGACTTTTCTGACTTCGGCACTGACGGCGTTTTGCCATTCCGGCCCCGGTGTTTTGGTGATGATATTCACGACACCGCCCATCGCATCGGAACCATACAAAGCCGCCATCGGCCCGCGCACCACTTCAACGCGCTGAATACTGTTGAGCGGGAAAGCGCTGAGATCAAAGTCCCCGCCGCGCCACAAAGCGCCGGATGACGACACACGACGACCATTCACCAGCAATAAAGTGTATTTTCCGGACAAACCGCGAATCTGAATTTCTTCACGTCCACTGCCATCAGTCAGATTGACGACACCCGCTGTTTCGCGCAACAGATCAGCAAGGCTGTGATAACTGCTGCGGGTAAGATCCTCCGCTTTCAGTACGGTGATAAAAGCAGGCGCGGCAGCCTGAGATTGCGCCTTCAGGCTTGCTGTCACCACCACCGTCTGCGCCGCAGATTGTGTTTCGTCGGCTGTTGGATTCGGGTTCTGCACCTGCGCCATCGCTACTGACTGACAAAGCATTGCGACCGCCAGCGCGCCTGGCCGGACTGAAATTCGGAGAGTTTTCATCATGAAAAGAAAAAATGACCATTTATCGGAATTAAAATGATAATGATTCGCATTCCGCTAGGCAAGGAAAATTACTTGATGCCGGACAAGACTTGAAATCACAGAAGTTAAGAGGAGATCATCACTTTTCCTGAAATACAGGAAAGCAACGCATGATCTGGCCAAAATTGCACCAATTTTGTGCAAAATGCGGACTTCTGCATAAGAAAAACAGCCCTCGGGCTGGATGACCAGAGAAAGTACGGGCCTTCAGAGCATCTTATTTTTTGCGAATGCGGATAACTGCACAGTCAACAACAACTGCCCGTGGGACCCTTACCCGATAAAATTGTCTGCGAAACCCAGACCACATCGCTGCGAGATGCCGCGTTGATGGCAAATATCAGGAGCTATTCTGAAGAAGAGTGGAGGAAGGAATATGCTGCTCAGCGCAAACGCTGACACGCGGCGAGCAGCAAGCAAGACCAGTCGCAACAGCCAGACGTCACGACTGACGAAATACGTTTGACTCCAGCCTGTTTGCGGGCTTCGTTCAGCGGCCGGCGGAACGTAATTGCTGTAACTGTGATTTCAGCCAGATAGCACTATTGACAGGCGCAGCGCCCTGACAACGCACCTGATACGCCTTACCGGAAGAACTGCTCTGGCTGGCAGCCATGTCGATGAACTGCTCCGTGTTTTTGACTGTGAACTTGCCATCGACATAATCCAGCTTACGCATTAAATGCGATTTCGCTTCCGCGCCGCTGTACCAGCTGCCATTGCGGTTAAACTCGCATCCGGATTGTTCCAGTCTGGTCAGCAAATTCCGGATTTCCTCTTTTACCGGTGCAGTCATTTCAGCATTCGCGGCATTCAGGGCGCAGGCCAGCAGGCTTAACAGCAGGAATTTTTTCATAGAGTGTTTGCACGCATCGCGCGCCGTACGGAATCGGAAAAACGCTATTGTAGTCGCCCATCCACAAATTGTGACCACCGCTCATCCAGCATGACGCATTGCTCCTATAATGCGCGGGTTCGCTTTAGTTCAGGACTCACATGTATCGCCACGACTGGAAAAACCGTTTATTGCAGGCATTAAGGCCGCTGCAAATGCGTATCAGACAATTACGTTCGTGGATGTCTGCTCAGCCGCTGACGATGACAACCGGGATTCTGCAAGGCAGCGATCAGGAAATACGCATGCTCAGTCTTGGTTCGTCCAATTTACTACAGCAGGCATTCTTTGATGCCGGACACACGACCTCGGAAGTGCTGGGATATTTTCAGCCATCTCAGTCAGCAGACATTCTGAAAAAATACGGATCGCAGGCAGATCTGATGTTGTTACCGCACACGCCATTTGCCCCTGCTGCGACGGCATCGACATTGCTGGTACCTGATTATCTCGACGCAACCATCTGGTTTAACCATAGCGAAGAACAATGGCATCAGCATTTGCGTACCCGTAATAAACAGGGATTACGCTATGCAGCAAAACGCGCTTATCAGTTTCACCGTGAAACCACGGAAGAAGATTACCGGCACTTTTACGATGACATTCTGAAACCGTTTGTACACCACCGCCACGGCTACGCGGCTTATGTCGAATCCTGTGCTGCCTTCTGTGCGGATACCTATGGCGCAGTCCTTGAAACGGTGCGTCTTGAGCAGAAATCGCTGGCTGGCTTTCATCTGAAACTCTCCCCGCGCAATCCTCTCGCCTACTTCAACAAAGTCGGCATCAGTACCGAAGCCATACACGATAAACAAATGATGAGCGAACTGAACTGCCTGATTTATCAGCGCATGGTGCAGTTAGCACGCAGCGAAGGACATCACGGCTTACATCTGGGAATCACGCCGCCGATCCTGAACAATGGTATTACCTGGTACAAATCCGGCTGGGGCGCGGAATTTGTACCGAATCTCACACATCAGCGCTATCAGTTGCATTTCACCAGTGCAAAAGCTGCGCTGATCCGGCAACATGCTGCGCCGCTGGTCGCACTTAAAGACGGTCATCTGGTCGGCATTGTCTGGGGTGAAGTACTGGATGCTGCCGACAAAATCGCCTCGGCAAACCAGTGGAAATTCCGTGGTCTGGAAGACATTTACTACCACAGTATTCAGACTGGCAACCCGGTCGACACCTCCGAAACTGTCTGACAAACGCATCAGCAAGTACCGAAGTCCTGCTCTGGCGCAGGAAAAGCGATTATGCGGAATTCACGTCTCCGGGTAAATGTGCTAACGTTGTCTGCAACTTATCTGTGCAACATCTTTTTGTCATAACAAGCATGACCTGACAGTGCCGCGACCAGACCCCGCGGCCGCTGACACATAGGAGATGGTTTGTGAACCACCATGCCGCGCTGAATACTATCCGCCGCCGTTTACTGGCGTCGCTGTTACTGATTGCCACGCCGCTGACTGCAATAAGCAGTACCAAATCCATTTACTACATTACCCCCGGACTGGATCTGCCATTCTGGCGCACACTGGGCCTTGGCATCGGTACTATCGCCACACAAAACGGATATCAGCTCAAAGTGCTGGACAGCAAGAACAGCGATGCGCAGCAGCTCAGTAATATCGAACAGGCGATCCGCGAGCAAGCCGCCGGTATCGTTTTATCCCCGACAGACAGTAAATCGGCGCAAGCCGTACTGGAACTGACCAGCCGTGCGCGGATTCCGGTGGTCATTGCCGATATTGGCAGTAACGGTGGCGAATTCGTTTCGTACGTGAAATCAGATAATTACCGTGGCGCCTATGGTGTGGGGCAGGAAGTTGCAGCAGCCTTAAAAGAGCGGCGACTGAAAAACCCTGCTTTTGCCCTGTGCACGATTGCCCTGACCCGTAAAAACGGACAAGACCGCACCAATGGTTTTCTCGACGCTATGAAAGAAGCAGGCTATACCAACATGGTGGCGCTGCGTCAGATGCAAAGTTATACCAAAGAAGAAACCTATCAGTTCGTCAAAGATATTTTGCGGGAACATCCGAAAGTAGCCGCTATTTTCGTGGAAGTCGATAAACCGACACTGGGGGCGCTGACTGCACTGAAAGAATTACGCAAACTGAAAGAAGTGATCGTCGGCTCTTATGATGGCATCCCGGAATTTGTCGATCATCTCAAGAGTGGCAATCTGGTGGCTGTCGGCATGCAGCAACCACTGTTGATGGGAACACAGTCTGCCGAAATTCTGTTCGGTGCCATTCAGGGTAAAAAGCAACCGAAGCAAGTGCTGGTACCGGTACTGAACGCTACCAGTAAAAATGTCGCGGAATGGTTACCTGTCGCGGAAAAAACCGTGTTCGGCGCAGAAAAGTCAGCTCCGTTGAAATAATGCTTAACCAACGGCGATGACATTTTCCGAATCAATTTTTTCTCAATATACATATGCTGCTTAAGTATTCCAGCCTCAGCCTTCGTCTGCGACTGGGCTTATGCTTTGGCACGCTGGTCGGTTTACTGGCGGCGGTGGTTGCTGTCAGCGCCCTCGGCTTTCTGGAATTCCGTGCAAGCTCGGACAGGCTGATTTTTCAGGAATATCCGAAAAATGTCGTACTTGATGACACCAGCAATCACTTAAACAGCATTGCCCTCAGCATGCGCAATACACTGTTCCTGCGCGATGAGAGCGAAATCCGGAAAGAAATCGACAATATCACCGGCACCAATCTTCAGTTGCTGGACAACCTGAATCAATTGCATCAGTTATTCAACAATGCAGACGATGCAGGTCTGCTGAAAAAACTCGATATCATTGACTCAGCTTACCGCGTCAATCAGGATGACTTTGTGGCGCTGGTGCGGCAAAACCGAATGGGTGAAGCCCGGAATTTATTACTGGTGGAACTGCATCCGTATCAGCAACAATACTTCACGCTGCTGAACAGTCTTAAACACCATCAACGGCAACGGGTATTGCAGGAAAGCGCCGCTGTCAGCAATACTTACCTTCATGTCCGCGGCTGGACTTTTTCGCTGACGCTGGCTTCGCTGGCGGCGGGTCTGGTACTGACAGTCATCATGACCCGCTCTTTATTGCGACAACTCGGCGGCGAGCCAGCCTATGCGCAGGAAGTCGCGGCCCGTATCGCGCAAGGCGAATTTCATTACGATATTCAGCTGCATCCGGGCGATAACACGAGTCTGCTGGCAGTCATCAATCTGATGCGTAACCGGCTGAATTTACGCAGTCAGGCACTGGAAAAAGCCAATCAGGAAATGGCGGAAGTGATTGATACGCTGAAGCATACGCAGACCGAACTGGTGGAAAGCGAAAAAATGGCGGCACTGGGGTCATTAGTCGCCGGTGTTTCACATGAACTGAATACACCGATTGGCAACAGCGTCATCGCCGCCAGCACCATTACTGACCTGACACGCCAGTTCATCGGCCAGGTGCAGGACGGGCATCTGCGGCGCGCACAACTGAATGCGTATCTGGAAGAAGTCGCAACCGGTGCAGATATTTTACAGCGTAATCTGATTCGGGCCGGTGATCTGGTTGCCAGCTTTAAGCAGGTCGCCGTGGATTGTTCCAGCTCGCAATTGCGTGAATTCAGGCTCAGTGAAGTGATACGCGAAACTTTACTGACGCTGCGTCCTGCGTTTAAGAAACTGCCGGTCACTTTTGAACAAAGTATTCCGGACAATATTCATATGCAAAGCTATCCGGGACCGCTGACACAGGTCATCACTAATCTGGTGAACAATGCAGTGATACATGGTTTGTGCGATCTGCCACAGGGGCAAGTCACGGTCGCCGCTAAACTGGTCAGCGATCAGGAAGTGCAGATTAGCGTGACGGATAACGGACGCGGTATTCCGGAAGAAAACATGCACAGAATCTTTGAACCCTTCTTTACCACCAAACTCGGACACGGCGGCTCAGGACTGGGATTGCATATCGTGTACAACAACGTGACGCAGATTTTGCAAGGAAAAATCCGGGTACAAAGCGAACCCAGATGCACGGTGTTTACGCTGAACCTGCCCTGCCATATTCAAACCTGAATACGGAGCGCTGCGTTCAGCAGCGCAGCAGAAAACTTACCAGCGTCAGAATGAAGAGCCCGGTAACTGCAGGAAAGCCAGTTCATCGGCACTGGATTCCCGTCCGAGTATGGCATTGCGGTGCGGATAACGTCCGAAACGGTCAATAATCGCTTTGTGTTTCAGTTCAAACTGATAATTTTCCAGCGGTGCATGTTCGCGGTATAAACGCTCCGCTTCAACGTGAATACGAGCGGATTCACTGTGCATGAAAGGCAACAGCAAAAATGAACGCTGCACCGGATCCAGTGCGGTCAGCGCACCGGCACGGATTGCTTCCTGCGCCAGTACCAGTGCCATCCCATCCTGGCTAAATGCCTGCGGCGTAGCGCGATAGCAATTCCGTGAAAACTGATCCAGTACGATAATTTCCGCCAGCCGTCCGGCAATGCCTTTGCGCCATTCCGACAAACCACCTTCTGCCGCCTGTTTCAGTACATCACCGAAACGATCACGTATCTGCTGATCAAATGCAGCATCGACTTTCCACCACTGCGCCGGAGAAATCTCTTCAAACCAGAATTGCAAAATGTCCTGATACACGATTTATCCTATGATTTCCGAAACCGACAGAATACACCCATCCTGAAAACGAAACTCAGATCTTCCTTGCAATTGAATTTCAGTTCCGGCCTGCAATCCATCCGGCGTGGCCTGCGCCAGCGTCCCGCGAAACGCAATATCAGCATGCATGACATCGCCCTCTTCACGTAAATCCGTTATCGTTTGCTGCCGCGCTGAAAACAATCCGGCAGATCCTTCTGCCAGTTGCCGGAACGCATCCTTTCCTTCCGTACTGACCTGTACACTACCATTGGCGATGTACTGAAAATGCACCTGTTCATGCAAACAATCCAGCATGCCAACAAGATGAAACGCCTGATATTCATCCAGATAGCGCTGTATCAGCGCGACTTTCTCCGCGTGCTCCATGTCACTTCCCTCACTGGTGAAGATGTATTCTGAATCGTATTTTTTTCAAACTGCCGCTGAGATTCCGGTTCCCGTACAAAATGCTCAGGCTCATCCGGATCAATCATGCAGTCCACAAAGCTGTGTTGTAAAGCTTCGCTCCGACTGTAGCGCAAACAATTGACAAAATAATGACAACAAATAGTGGCGAAAAATAATGACGACAAATAGTGACAACAAGTGAGTATCGAATAAACCGCATCGCGGCGCAGGGACAGCGCCGCGATGTGATGATGCGTACTCAGAGAATTACCACTGCCAGCGCACACCGGCACGTACACTGCGCGGCGCGGCCGGATGCCAGTGCCGGTCATCCACTGCAACGGTTTCCTGTTTCAACTGCGAGCTGTACCAGTATTCCATGTCATGACTGCGCCGGTTCAGCAGATTCAGACAATCCAGACTCAGCGTAATTTGCCGGTTGAAACGGTAAGCCACTCTGCCATGCCACAATACCGAAGCATGCGAACGCACGCTGTTATCTTCCGTCAGCGCGCGGCTGCCCATGTAGCGACCACGCAATCCCCATTCCCAGCGCCCCTGTTCAAAGCGCAAAGCCATGCTCGCAGTACGTTCCGGCGCATCGGTGACGCGGTTATCATTCAATGATCCGTCGGTATAACGTGCATGTGACCACGCCGCATCCAGCTCCAGCCACCAGTGACGGTTGATCTGATACTGATGACTCATTTCCCAGCCATAACGCTTTGCAGGACGACCAGCTTCGGTGCTGGCGTCATCCGGCACATAGGTCAGCTCTGAATCCGTTTTCAGATGCCAGAAAACCAGACTGGATTCCAGTCCGTTCAGCCATTGCGCACTGCGTATTCCCAGTTCCCAGCCTTTGCCTGCCGACATCAGCGGCGTCGGGCGTCGTTCTGCGCCATTTTCCACTGAAGGCTGCAGCGTTGCGCCGCGTGCATCGTTACTGTGAAAGCCTCGCCCTGCATTCAGATACAACGCCAGCCCCGTAGAAGGCTGATAGGTGATATTCAGATTCGGGCTGATTGCCGATTCAGTTTTCAGGCCGCTGTTCAGCGGATTCAGTAAATCCTGCACATCGGCCCGGACTTTTTCTGCGCGCAGCCCTGTACTCAGCCGCCACTGCGGATGTAACTCTGCATGCACTTGTGCAAATGCTGCACCCTGCCACCAGTTCACGCGATGCAGTGAGCGGGTTTCAAACGGGTTTCTTTCACGGCTGGAGAATAAGGCCAGCGGACTGATCTGGTCATAGCGTGTCGTAAATCCCGTTTCCAGCGTCAGCGGTAGCCAGGCATTGTTAACAGGCTGACTGCGCAGCCAGCTGCCACCGGTAATATGCCGTTGCTCACTTTGCGTAATCTGATCACCGCGTTCGGGATCATTCAGATACCAGGTCGGATTCGAGTACAGATTCAGCCGGTATTGCATGCGATACGCCTGCCACAGTTCCCGCCGCTCGCCGTCAACCAGTTCCCGCTGTACATGCAGCCCGATCCGCTGTGTATCGCCGCCTTCGGATGGATCCAAGCTGCCGTAGCGATCAATCAGACCGGACTGCACTGCACGCTCTGGTACCTGACTGGTGGCATTCCAGCGATTGCGGTAAGCCAGCACTGACCACTGCCAGACATCTGCTCCGCTCACAGCAGAGCGCCAGCGCAGAAAACTGTTGAGCTTGCGTGCGTCTTCCGGCACTTGCCACGGGCCATCCGCGCTGGCCAGCTCCAGCGCGGCAATCCAGCGTCCGCCTGCAAACTCGCCACTGTTGGCGTGCATCAGCCTGCGTTCGCGCCCGCTGCCTGCCTCCGCCACCAGCAGCGGGCCTTCGAGTGACGATACATACTGAATCCGGTTTGCCCCTACCAGTGAAAAATCACCGTCGCCTGCGTAGTACGGCCCCTTGCGGAACTGCACTTCACTAACCAGTTCCGGTATCAGTAAATTCAGATCCAGATAGCCCTGGCCATGTGCATGCGAAGGCATATTGATCGGCAACCCGGCCACGCTGGCAGATAAATCCGTACCGTGATCCAGATTGAAACCGCGCATAAAGTACTGATTCGCTTTACCACTGCCGCTGTGCTGCGAAACAATCAGCCCCGGCACACGTTCCAGAATTTCAGCCGGACGCTGCACCGGCAAAGCCTCAAACTCCGCAGCGCTGATAATGCCTGCACTGGCGGAAACGCTTTGTTTTTGCAGGGAATTTTTTTGCTGTTGCACGATCACCTGCTGTACCACAGGCGTAACAGATTCCGGTGCTTCAGTGGCACCGGCTTGCGCATACGCAGGCAAGGCAAAGCCCAGCCCCGCCCATGCGAGACGACGATAAGATTTCATGATGAATATAAACGAGCAGCGATTCCCTGATCATCCCCGTGATCCGGAACCCGAAGGGCCATGCAGGCCCGCTATTCTGGCCGGTATCCGGGCTGGCGCATCAGTATCGTCGTCTTCCCACCGGTGAAGGCAGTGACTTGGGTGACGATACGGAGCCTGAGCGGCTCAAACGCTTACCGTTGCGGGGGCAGCGCAGGTTGGATTTGTGCTGAACAACACAGAACTCCCTGCTTCCCGTTTAACTTCACGACCGGAACAGCCGCAAAGCACCAGAACAGCGCGCAGTCTAAATGAATTCGGCATATGCCGTCAAAAATTCATTTCTTTCCTGCCAATTCCTCTGCCAGATTCAGCAACGATTGCTTACAAATGCATACAGCATAGTTACGCTATAACCGTTACATTTTCGGCAATCTGCACAGCAGCGTTCTGCGAAATGTGCATCTGTTCAATGGTAATGATGGGGTGATCCTGATGAAGAAAAGTGTTTTGTATTCTGCAGTACTGAGTTGCGCTGTGTTGAGCGCTTGCGGTGGCGGTTCGGGTGGTAGTGGCAGCGGCAGTGGTTCCTCGTCCGGTGGTACGGGTACGCCGTCACAAACTGCGCCAGGGGGCATTTATCTTGGCTATTACGCTGAAGATCCGAAAACCAATCCTGAAGATCCGACGCTGGGTGCGTTTGTACTGAATATGCCGTCCAGTAACACCAGCTTTTCCGGCGCGATGTTTTTTACTTATGTCGGCTGTCAGAGTGAAAACGTGGGTGTCGTCAGTGGAAATAAAACTGATGCCGGTATCGCAGGTAACTGGAGTGGCAGTCTGGATGGTGTGATGAATACCGGCAGCTACACAGGCAGCTGGCAGACAGCCACGCAGTCGTACAGCGGGACATTTACCAACGCAGGCGGAAAGCAATTCCGAGATCTGCGTCCGTGCATCCAGTATTACATTGCACCGAATGGCAGCTTTGAAATGTTTGCTGCAGAAAAACTGATTCCGGATACTTTCCAGATCAGTCTGAGCGGTCGCACGCTGTCGTGGAGTAACGTGAATGGCAGCACGATTGCGCTGGTGTATGTGATGAACCCGCAAATCGTACAAACTGCGGGCAATCCGGTGATCTGGCAAGCGATCGTACCTGCCAGTGGCAGCATCACGATTCCGCAAACGGTGAATCTGAAAGCCGGTACAGATTATCTGGTGGGTGTGGCGCTGACTTCAGACAGCCTGCAGCGTCTGGCCTTTGGCAGCAAACGCTTTACTGCGCAGTAATTCTGAGCTTATACCGGCCGCTTTGTGCAACAGAACTTTAAGTTGCACAAAGCGCTTACTTTCTATGACCGCATTTCAATCACAGCGTGGCACTGGCCAGCTTGGCGCCGAAGCCGATGAACATTGCACCGACTCCGCCTGTGACGCCTGCGGATAAACGACGGCGTTGACGGAAAGATTCAGCCAGACGTACGCCGATAAAGATAATCACAGTCAGATAAGTGAAACTGCAAATCTGACAGATCAGCGCCAGCAATCCATACGACAGTAAAGGATGCTCAAAAGCCGGATCAACGAACTGGATGAAGAAGGAAATGAAAAACAGGATGGCTTTCGGATTCATCAGGCTGATCACCAGCGCTTTGGTAAACGGATCGCCGGGTTCAATAGCACGCTGGACTTCTGCCACCGCCTGATTCCGGTTTTTCCAGCCCAGCCAGCAGCCGCGCAGCATTTGCAAGCCTATCCACGCCAGATAAGCAGCACCGACGTATTTGACGACATAAAACAGCGAAGGATTGGTTTTCAGCAAAGATGCCATTCCGCCAGCGGATAACACCATCAGAATCAGATCCCCCAGAAAAATGCCGCAAGCACCGCGATAGCCCTGACGCACCCCACGCTGCGCTGCGACACTCAGTACGTACAAAGAATTCGGCCCCGGCAGCAGAACGATAAAGATCGTGCCGATAACAAAAGTCCAGAAATCAGTGATGCCAAAGGTGGCGTGGATCAGTGCGTTCATAGGAAATAGAATAATGAGGTCAGATGAAAGACGCTGACATTGGAGTCAGCGAATGATGCCTGTTCATCATAACACCGTCTGTTAAACGGCACAGTGCGGTGTTTACTTAGAACTCATTTCATAAATACCCGCGAGATGCGTTTGCCTCATAGCGCGGGCTGGCAAGGCGGACAAGGCAGTGAATAGCGGTGCTATTCACAACGCGTCCAACGCTGTCCAGCGTAGGCTATGAGGCAAACCCTTCGGGAACGGAGGTGTCGGGTGCATTGCTTTGTTGCGTCGCTTGCACAGGCACCAGCCTGTGCTGCGCAACGGCGCCGCGCACTGCATCCCGGCACCTCTCGTTCGCACTCGTGGCTATTGATGAAATGAGTTCTAGAAACCAGTCACCGCCAACTAAGTTCCGGATGCCGAATCGTCCCTCAGCCTTTTCTGAAATTCTGCTTCCTGTTCGGGTGTCAGCGAGCTGGCGACCTCCTCCATCACATCCAGCACATTGCCTGCACCATCGTAGACGTACATGAAGACTTTGCCGTCTTTTCTGACCATTTCAGTCCAGACTTCATCGTTTAAGGCTTTTACGCGGATTGCTGTCATTGCTATCTCCTGATTTGAAAAACGCATTTCATCTTAACAGGAATATTGATGTCACAGCACGGCTTGCAGTGACAAGATGTCTGTACAGACAATTTGCTGCAGCCAGTCGCTATCGTGCGAGATCACAAGCATGGCGCCCGGATAGGCACGCAAAACCTGCGTCAGATGCTGGCGTGTGGACAAATCCAGATGGTTAGTGACTTCATCCAGTATCAGTAATGCCGGCGTATCGGCAGCGATCAGCGCCAGCATCAGGCGCACCCGTTCGCCACCGGACAATTGCGCGGCCGGACAATACGCCAGCCGGTCTTCCCGCAACAGAAAACGGGCCAGATGCTCGCGGATTTGTGTCATGTGCCAGTCCGGCCTGCGTTGCTGCAAATGCTTTATGCAGTCGGATTGCGGCTGTAACAGCGCGCCATACTGATCTATCAGGCTGATACGCGAGCTAGGCGGCACATACCAGTCACCGGCCAGCCGCAAATGCGGCGCTGAGGTGATGGCCTTTATCAGCGTGGATTTGCCGGAACCATTCGGCCCGCAGAGCGCGATGCGCTGCCCCGGCATCAGCTGGCAATCCAGCGGTTCCTGCAGCGGCTTGCCAAAACCGAACTGCACCTGATTCAGTTGCAAAATGGCTGAATTGCCGTGTTTCTGGCCTGAAAGCAGGTGAAATGCGGGTTCCGGCACAGCACCCTGGCTGACGTCGGCGAGAAGTCTGGCCGTCCGGTTTTGCTCGGTGCGGATATCTGCACAGAGCTGGTCGCTGGTACGGGTTCCGCGCCCGAGTTTTGTCGCTGAGCGGATTGTGGCCCAGCGCCGCTCCTGTATCGCCTTTTTGCCGCGCTGACGGGCGTGTGCCGCGCGCTCCTGTTCCTGCATGCGACGCTGATGTGCTTGCTTGAGGTTTTTCTTTAACTGCTGACGCTGATGCTGCAAGCTCTCCAGCGCTTGCTCCTGTGCTGTCAGCCAGTCGGCATACCGGCCCTTAAACACGGTCAGTTGCTGATCATGGACAATCCAGAGCTGATCACACAAAGCCTCCATCCAGTCAGTATCATGGCTGATCATCACCAGCGTCCCGGGGTAATAACGTAATTGCTGCAACCAGTACTGCCTTTGCTGCTGGTCCAGATGATTGGCCGGTTCATCCAGCAATAAGATATCCGGCATCTGCGTCCACAAGGACTGCAACGCCGCGCTGACCCGTTCGCCGCCGGACAGCGGCGCATCCGGCAAATGCTGCGGCAGATAGCCACAACCGGTCTGCGGCGCCAGCACCAGCTGTCCGCTGTCAGGACGCAGCTGCTGTGCCAGTAACTTGAGTAAGGTGGATTTACCGCTGCCGTTATCACCAACAATCGCAATGCGGTCGCCAGCGTGTATACGCAGAGAAATATCAGAAAAAATGGTATGGGAAGCAAAGGAAAGGCAAACGCCTTCCAGGCGGAATAAACAAGCAGACATACGGCACCTGAACGAGTGGCAAAAAGGAAGAGAGTTTTTTGCCCGCAGCGGGCAATCAGGCGGCGATGTTCATGTCTGAAAAGACCTCGTCAGGTACGCTGAATCAGCGGAATTGAAAAATGCAGGCTGCATTTTAATTGCAGCATTCAGCAACCGGCAAGAAAAAAATGGCTGCCCGAAGGCAGCCATCTCAAAGCAAGCCAGACTTCAGCTCACCATTTGTAAGACGCTTTTGCATACACGAAACGTCCGTTAAACCCGTAAGGCGAGAATGTGCTGTAAGGCAGCGTTCCGCCGGAATTCAGATTCCCTGCAGAGGTCACCTGATCAGGATATTTATTGGTCAGATTATCGACACCACCTGTCAGCGTCCAGTTACCGGTACGATAGCTGGCAGAAATGTCAGCCACTGTATTGGCGCTGTAAGTCTGATCCAGTGCCGGATTGGTTTGCGGCGACACGAAGCTGCCGTAACGCGTGACCTGCAAATGGGTAGCCCATGGACCGCGACTGTAATCAGCACCAAGGCTCAGCTTATTTTTCGGCGCAGTGACTGTAGCGCGCTGAATCGTCTGGCGATCAATCAGGGTCAGATTGTTTTGCGCCAGAATCGCCGGATTGGCAGCAATATTTTTGACGCTGGTGTTATTGCGGTTAAAGCCCAGCGTCAGTCCCAGTTTGTCGGCATCAGTCAGTGCCAGCTGATAACTGGCCACCACATCAACACCACGAGTACGGGTATCCATTGCATTCGTGAAATAACGCGCTGCCCCCACCAGAACACCTTGGTTTGCCAGCAAAGCCTGCAGATTCGCTGGCAGCACCAGATTGCCGGAGTACAGAATCCGGTGATCAATATCGATCTGATAGGCATCGATACTGACCGACAGTGTTTTCAGCGGTTGCAATACTGCACCAAGGCTGTAGTTGCGGGATTTTTCCGGTTGCAGAGGTTGCGCTCCCAGTGCTTTGGCCGCAGCAGTAGCGACGCCGAACGTACCGGTATCCACCAGCTGCGAAGTCCCGTTAATGGTGATCAGGTTGGTTGTCGAAATCGTATAGTTTTGCTGCGCCAGTGACGGAGCACGGAAACCGTTCGATGCTGCAGCACGCAAGGTCAGCCACGGCGCAGCCTGATAACGGCCGGATAATTTACCGGAAGTCACCGCACCAAAATCGCTGAAGTTTTCATAGCGTATCGCAGCAGATGCACTCAGTGCCGGCGTGAATTCCGCTTCCAGTCCCGCGTATAAAGCCTTGCTGTGACGCTGAAAATCACCCGAGTTGGATGGCTGAAAACCGGCAAAACCCTGCGCGCCGCTACCTGTGTAGGAATTGAACTCACCTGCGCCGATACGGTACTGATCGCGACGATACTCTGCACCCACCGACAAGGTTGCCGGATTCTGCAAGCCCGGCAGTTCGATCTCGCGGCTGGCATCTGCATTCAGTACAGTCTGAATATTGGTCAGCTTACCGGCATAAAAACTGGTTGGACTGTTCGCACCCAGACTCAGGTTAACGCTATTGGTCACATCCAGACTGAATTCATTCTGGCCATAATTTGCACTCAGATCCCAGCGCCAGCCATCATTGCGGCCACGCACACCCAGTACCGAACTCACATCTTCACCTACACTGGCCTGATTCGGAGAAAAGCCCTGCGGGTACAGCGGCGTACGTAAGGTTGTACCGGAGGTATAGGCTGTACGCCACGTAGCAGCAGCATCTGTCTGACGACGTGATAAGTTGGCGTAGCCGTAAAGTTCTGCCGTGTCGGTCACCGGCACTGCGGCATTGATAGTGGCACTGGTTTGCACCACACGCGGATCACCCTGTTTCTGATTAATCTGACCGTAACGTGGCTCTTGCGGATTGCGTAAATCCGGCAACGAGCGGTTAGTTTCCCCCAGCGATTTTTGCTCAGCGCTGACACGTATCCAGCCTTTATCAGCCAGCGTTCCGCCGGTCGTTGCACTAAGATTCCACTGATTGCCGTCACCTGCACTGAAACGTCCGGCACTAAGGCTGACTTCGCCACCTTCTGCACCTTTTTTCAGAATGATATTGATCACACCTGCAATCGCATCAGAACCATACTGTGCTGCCGCGCCGTCACGCAGTACCTCGATATGATCAATGGCAATCAGCGGAATTGTGTTCAGATCGGCGGGAGCGGAGCCGCGACCAGCGGTGCCGTTCACGTTCACGACTGCGCCGGTATGCAAACGTTTACCGTTGACCAGCACCAGAGTCTGGTCCGGAGACAAGCCGCGCAGTTGTGCAGGACGGGTGGCAGATGTGCCATCGGCAACAGCAGGACGCGGAAAATTCAGCGATGGCAACAGGCGATTCAGTGCTTCACCCAGTTCACTGCTGCCGCTGGCCTGCAAATCTTTGGCGCTCAGAATATCTACCGGCGCTTCGGAATCAGCTACCGTACGTTTCAGGCTGCGGGTTCCGGTGACGATGACGCTTTGTGCTTCATTTGTTTCTGCGGCCGCCAGCGCATCCTGCGCCAGTCCTGCAAGGACACCTGCGACCAGTACCGCGGTCAGTTTCGGTCGGATTGCTTCTTTGCTTTGTTTCGTTGCTGTCATTCTGCTTTCCTCACTAGTATTATCACGCTGCGTAATTGTTGTATCCAATACGCATATCTTTTGACATATCTTACTGAGGGCTAGCAGGGTTCCAAACGATGCAATTTTCCTTTCTAAATAACCTAAAGTTATAAACGATTTTTTCTTTATTCAATAATTGATATATTGACGATCATAGAAGGCTGCTTTTTCTCACATTACGTTGGAAGTCACTCAGCCATTCCGGAAATTGAGCACGAGCATTCAACAGGGCGTTGCGACACTTGCTGCACGTCTTATGTGATGAAAAATGCAGTACAAACTGTTTGTACAGTTACAATGTCGGACAAACTCCGAATTCATCATCATGAGCACACTTTTCTTTTGCGGCGATACACACGGACAGTTCGATCATCTGATCGAAGCTGCGCGCCTGCACAAGCCAGCTGCAATGATTTTGCTCGGTGACATTCAGGCAACTGCTCCACTGCACGAGATTTTCGCGTCGGTGATGGAACACACAGAAATCTGGTTCATTCACGGCAATCACGATACCGACAGCGTCGCCCAGTACGATCATTTGTACAATTCCAGCCTGGCCAGCAATAACCTGCACGGACGTGTCTGTGAAGTTGCCGGCTACCGTATCGCCGGACTGGGCGGCATTTTCCGTGGTCAGATCTGGATGCCGGGACAAGCGCAACGCTTTTTCGATCCGCCAAGCTATATGGCGGCTGGCGGTCGCGGCAATCAGTGGCGCACCGGCGTTTCCCGTAAACACCGCAGCAGTATTTTCCCGTCCGATATTGCCGGTTTACAAGGTCAGAAAGCCGATATTCTGGTCACGCACGAAGCGCCATCCTGCCATCCGCATGGTTTTGTCCCTATCGACCATCTGGCGCGTCAGTTAAAAGTCCGCGTCAGCTTCCACGGCCATCACCATGACCGGCGCGACTACAGCCGCGACGTCCCGCGCCTTGGCTTTCAACCATTCGGCGTCGGCCTGCGCGGCATCACAGCGCTGAACGGCGAAGTGATCCGCCCCGGCGATATGGATCATGTGGAATTCCCTGTCGATCCGCGCCGCAGACCACGGGGTGTTTAACTCTTTTCCGCCCGACAAAATTGCGGCTGCAGCAAAGGCGCAGTCACTTGTGCATTGCCCAGTTGGTCACGTGTCAATGGCGCTGAAAACTGGCAATCCACCTTGACATGCACACGTTGAGAAACTTGTGTGGCGATCAGCGCGGCGAGCTGTGGTGCTGCCTGATCCTGACGCCAGCATAATGCCGTCAGTTTTGATATATGCGCAGGATCGTTAAGAGTGAGAATTTTCTGATGCGCTTCGGTGACGGCGGGAATGCTGAAGCGCCCTTCTTCCGATATTGAAACCGGTGTTCCCACGTCAGAACAAGGTTGATTTGTCCCCGGCATCGCCCCCAGATACATCTGAACATCCGAACGATTCATCCCAGCCATTTTCACGATACCGCTGATCTCCGGCGTGATGAACGCAGTCTGCGAAACCGAAACGCAAGCTGCTTGTAAGAATAGCAGACCTGTCAGGCTAAGTCGTTTAACCAGTGTTTTCATTCGCAGATCAATTCCTAAAAAAAATTGGCAGTTGACGGAATGTGAAGGACTATACATACCGTTCCCCTGCTGGTGAAGATCCCTGAGCAATACGGTATCATGCATTTTCGTTTGTTTGATGGATTACAGAATGTCAGTGACGGCAGATTACACATTGTGGCAACAGAACCCTGAGAAAGCCTTTGCTGCCTTTATCGTTTCGTCCCGCTATCTGGATTATTCGCGCAGACAAACCAGCTCCGCACTGGAAAGTGTGAATGAAGGCCAGCGCAAAATTTCTGCACGTTCGGCTCATATTTATCAAACGATGTTCGCACGCCTGTGCCGCTGGCTGCGCGAAAACGGGATATCACTGCTACAGATGACGGACGAGGATCTGCATCGTTTTCTGACACAAACCACGGAGCAAGGGCAAGCGGTGCTGAAGAGTGCGATTCAGTACCGTTATTTGCGTATGGTCGAAAATGTATTTGAATATCTGGCGCGCAGTCCTAATCCGGCGAAAGGTGTTTTATCGCAGACACTGACTGCAGGTTTGCGTCTGAAAGGCAAAGATGCGAACAGCGTTGTGTTAAGCGGCGCACAAATTCAAGCCTTCATCGCAGCCCTTCCTTTGTCCAGCGCCATGCCGAGTAGCAGCAGACCGCATGCAGGCTGGAAAAAGCGCCGTGACCGTGCCATTCAGTGCATGATGCTGGGTGCCGGCTTGCGTGTTGCGGAAGTGATCGGACTGCATCGTGATGAAGTTGCCGGAGAACTCAATAGTGACGGAAGTTTGCTGGTACAACTGGAACCAGTCGATAAACATGACACGTCCTATGCACACCAGACCGCTGTACGACCGGAACTGGTGGACGACGTACTGAACTGGATACGCGAGCGCGATATGCTGCCGGTAGGCGGCGATTTACTGTTTCCCGGAACGCACGGCGAATTACTGAATAAAGCCACCGTGTATCTTCAGGTCAAAAAAACCTTTTTACGCGCGGGTCTGAATCTGCCGCGCATGGGTGGCCGAACCTTACGTAATACGTTTGCCTTACAGGAGCTGGATCAGAACACCAGTATCGGCGCGGTGCGCGAAAAACTGGGACTGGCAGAAAACCGCTCAGTTCTGAAATACAAAGAGCGGCACCGCAAAAGCAATTCCTCTGCAGAACCAGATCAGCAGCACGAAACCACGCCACCAACAAACTGAAGCAGACTGAAGCAGCCTGAACCTGCGTTGTCATCAGGCTGTCATTGCTTGTTATTACAGTCATGATTTTCTGTCTTTGTCGATCTGAATATCATGATGAAACGCATCCCCTTCCCTGCCACCATGACGGCAGCTGCAGTTGCCGCCATGGTGTTATCTGCCTGCGGTGGCAGTGACTGTGCACAATCCGGTACCAATGCAACGCCGGTCAGTGTGTCCGGTGTTTTTCTTGATGCCGCGGTAGAAGGTCTGGATTACGAAACCGGCAGCACGAAAGACAGCACAAAAGCTGACGGTGGTTTCAGTTGTAAATCCGGTGACACCGTGAGCTTCAGTGCCGGTGGCGTTAAACTCGGCAGCGCAGCCTGCGGAGAAGTGATTACGCCGCTGGAACTGGCGAAATCAGCGACACCGAAAGATGATTCCGTCATCAACCGCTTGCTGGCATTGCAAACGCTGGATGAGGATCAGGATCCGTCCAACGGTATTCGTCTGGCACCTGCGGTAAAAACAGCGCTGACTACGCAAACACTGGACTTCAATGCAAAGCCGGACGATTTCCATGCTGCACTGAATAAAGTATTAAGCGGTTTGCCAGCTGCCTATCAGGGACGCAGCGTCGATAATGAGCGCCGCAATATGGCGCGTGAACATTTTGAAGACACGCTCGCGAGCAAAGCCGGACGCGCTTTTAACGATACGTTTACACAAACCAACGGCGCAGGTGGAGTAACGGTGAATGTAACCCGTTATCAGATCAAAGCTGACGATAAATTCTACGTGCCGTATGAAGGCACTGATGCGGGCATCAAAGCAGATTTTCCGAAAGGTTTTTTACCGGCTTACGGCTCCGGTCTGGCATTTAAAGGGAAAACGGCTGACGGCAATCTGGAGTTCTTTGCCATCACCGACCGTGGACCAAATGGCGACGGGCCGAAAGTACCTGCGTCGCTGATTACCCCAGGAGCTACCGGCACTGTTGATGCAAAATTCTTTCCATCACCGTCGTTTGCACCTTCTGTCGGCATTATCAGCGTCGGTAAGGATGGTGCTGTGCTGAAATCCAGTACGCCAATCCGCTTTGACGCAAATAGCAAAGCCAGCGGACTGCCACTGCCTCCGGGCAAAACAGGTGCTACGCTGGAAGCGCCGCTGAATGATGCTGCCCGTTACGATGCCAAAGGCAAAGCTACCTTCAGCGAATTCGGTCTGGATACCGAAGCAATTTCATATGATGCGGCAAAAGGTGTGCTGTGGGTTTCGGATGAATACGGTCCCTTCATCGTGAAAATCGATGCTGCCACCGGCATCATTCAAAAGAAATATCAGCCCGGAACCAACCCTGGCGACTTACCAGCTGTACTGGCGAAACGCCGTGCCAACCGTGGTATGGAAGGTCTGACGCTGGACAACGCCAGCGGCAAATTGCAGGGTTTCATTCAGAGCCCGCTGGATGATGGTAAGGCCAGCATCGTGCTGCCGGGTGCAGATAAAGCCAGCAGCGAAAATATCCGTGATTACGCAAAACTGGTGCGCTGGGTGGAATTTGATCCTGTCACAGAAAAAACCCGTTTGTACGCTTATCCGATTGATCCGTCCATGTATCAGGGTGGAAAAACCGGCAATGCCAAACTCGGAGATCTGGTAGCGCTGGGCAACAATCGCTTCATCGTCATTGAGCAGGGCACAGGACCGGATGGCAAAGTATTTAACCGCCTGATGCTGGTGCAGATTCCTTCCAATGCAACGGATATCGCCGCTGTTTCCACCGATCTGGAAAAAAGCAGCATGACCGGTGCTGCGGTGAACGGTGTGAACTTTGCCGATGTGATACCGCTGCGCAAAACTCTGCTGCTGGATCTGAACCAGACCGGCTGGAGCGCTGAAAAAGCGGAAGGTCTGGCACTGGTCGATGAATTCACTCTGGCGCTGGTGAATGACGATGATTTTGGCTTAAAGACAGGCGTGTTCGGTGCCAATGGCCAGCAGATCAGCGGTGCAGACATCACAAAATGCACCTACGACGCCAATGGTCAGATGCAGGCAGGCGCTGCTGCAAGTGGCTGCACGGCAGGTAATACCGCACGTGTAACACGCGGTGCAGATAACGAGCGCATCAATCGTCTGTGGCTGTTCCGGTTCAACAAAAAACTCAGCGAATTCTCGCTGCCGCAATAAATTGCCGTTGATATCTCTGCACCGTTTCCGGCTGCAGAGATATACAACCTGTTTCACTGCAATTTATTTGCTTTCAATACCGCCCGTAAACCGGGCGGTTTTTTTATTGCCTGCTCAGTCTTAAGGCTTTGCAGGTAATGTGGAAAGTAAGACAGGCAAGCGTTGCAACATTGCTTCGCGCGCACGCGGTCCGGCGAAACTGTCCTGTTGCTGTTTATCCTGTATCAGTTGAACGAAAATCACTTTACGGTTGCTATTTTCCGCCCAGCCAACAAACCAGCCGAATCCGCGTGACCAGTCTTCTTTCCCGTCAGGGCCATCCGGTATACCGCTTCCGGTTTTGCCATGAATTTCCCAGCCTGCGATATCCGGCTGAATACGGGTAATTTTTGCAGTCATTTCCATCGCATGCGCCGAAACCGGTAATTGTCTCAGAACCAGCTTACGTATAAACGCCGCCTGCTGATAAGGCGTAATTTTCAGTGAAGATGTCAGCCAGCTGCGCGTCAGACCATCATGCTTACCGGGATTCCCACTGACATCCTGATTCCCGTAATCAAACGCTTGCACATAACGCCGGAAAGCAGCCATACCAAGTTTTCCGGTGATTTCCTGCGAATACCAGACAACAGAATTTTTCATCCACATCACCGGTGTGGTTGTCTGCGCCCAGCTTTCAATCATGGCGGAATAGGAAGATTTAAACGGCATCGCCGGTGTTTGCTCGTCGCGCAGAATGCCGGCGTCGTAGCCCATTAAAGCAATCGGAATTTTAAAGCTGGAATTCGGTGGCATCGCGTGATGACAATCGCCCTCTTCCATCAGGGTTTTTCCGGTTTCCGCTGACACAAGTAAAGTACAGTCCGCGCTGGCGGGTGCAATGGCAGCCATCAGTACGGTAGCAAGCATTAAGTGTCTGATTCGGTGATGTATTTTCATAAATTCCTTTCAGGGATTGTTTCCTGTTGATACAGCCGGATACACCTGCATGCCAATGCTCAGACCAATATAGAAAAAATTTTCTACACCAAGAATACATTTTCTAGAAAATTTTGTCTACATGAATTTAACAGGATTTTGCTTTACACCTTCCAACGATGCTTGCTTTTCCGCAACGCAGACCGTATGCTGAAATGACAGTTCGATGACATTTTTCAATCACGTCAGGGAGACCATCATGCAACAACAACGTCAAGCACATCTGTTGATGGCCATCGGTTTATTCGGCATTGCACTCTGGATCATTGCACGCCAGTTGTTTCCTTCAATGATGCCATCGGATCTGGTACAGGGAATGTGGGTCGGCTCGCTGACTGGTCTGGAATTACTGGCACTGTCGCTGATGTCGCAGAAAAAAACAGCGAAAGCCCAGGCTACGCAACGTCGTCGCCGCTTCTGACCATTCGCCGCACATAAAGCAAACGGCAGCCCGGTTCAACCGGCCTGCCGTTTTGTTTTATCTGATTGTCATCTGATTATCTATTTTTCCGGTGATCTGTTTTTCAGCTCGACTGATTCAAATGATTATCAGATCCGGCAATTGCGTTGCATCCATCTTTGTATATCTGAACAACACATCCATCACTGCCCGGCTTTGATTGCAAGTTTTGCACTCTGTATATCCATGCACACCAGATGACCCGCAAAAAATTCATACCCCAGAAATCCGTCAATCACCGGTACGTGCACATTCACCAGCCTGAAATTCTGTTGCCCCGTCCAGCCCTCGGTTTGCAAAGTCAATCCGGTCAGAACCTGGCCTGCATCACCTGACCAGCGTGAACCGGTTTTCAGAATATTCTGATTCGCACCAGTATCCAGTCCCAGCGCAACCGCTTGCGCATCCTGCGTAAGGCGAACATAAGGTAACGACCCCAGCATTTGCAAAGGTACAGTCTGCGTACCGCATTCCGGCGCAAGGCTTCCTGCGGGGTGCAAGCGCAATTGCGCGTGCGCGTAATCAATGACCAGACTGTATTGTCTGAGCCAGCCCATACCGAGATAACCATCGATCCCTTCCGAAATGCTGGCTTTTTTCCACGGCACAGCCTTAAGCTGCACTGCTTTCCCGCTTTGTAATGCCAGCTGGCGCACCTGTGTCGCATCGGAAATCAGATCATGACGCAAAGCCAGCGCCGCACCGCCACCGGTATCCAGCAGTAAACGAACCGGCTTGCCATCCAGCTCTGCTTTCAATACCGGAACTTGCTTTTGCATTTCCAGATGCAGTATTTCAGGCGACTCACCGGCACTTGCGCTGCTCGCTAAAAGCGCCAGACTTAGAAAAACAGAGAAATTTTTCGCCATCCCGCCGAATGTTTGAACTGTCATTTTATTGGTCACAATATAAATATATTTATAATAAACAGCGCTTAGTTCCACTATCCAAGTCTGCGGAAACTTATAATTTATGTTCTAACAGGACAATCATATGACAATTTTTCAGCATACATCGCGTTTGCTTCTGACTGCTGCTCTGACCGGGTTGCTGAGTGCCTGCGTAACAACACAGGATTTCAGTCATATTCCGAAGGAACCCGGAACACAGGCAGCATTACAGAAATATATGACCGAAAAAAGTGCGAAGGCTTTCGCAGTGGCTGAAAATGGCAATTTCAGCTATTCGGAAAATGCCCCTAATATGGCGACTGCCATTTATGGCGCATTATTGAATTGTGAAAAATCGGCAAACGCCCGATGCACAGTGGCCGCAATCGAAAATAACAGCACGCTGCCGCTGATGACTGCGCAAAAAACAGAAAATCAGAAACTGATTGCCGGTATGCAAATGAAACATCCGAACGAGCTTATGCCGCAGACAAACTGGTTCAAACCGGCTGCTGACGCTGTTCGTCCCCATTCCTCCGGTATCCACTACGCGACACCAACCACCATCAAGGGTGTGAAAACCATTGCTACGCCCGAACTACTGAAACGGATGAAAGAAGGTTCGATTACCTTGCTGGATACGCTGGGGATTTCACGCATCAATGCAAGTTTACCCGGTGCATACCTGCTGAATGGTGCGGATTATGCCTCAACCGATAATGACAAAAATAAGGCATTCGAAGCGCGGCTGGAAAAAGTGATGGCACGTTATTTTCCCGATAAGTCACAAGCACTGGTTGCTTATTGTGCTTCAGCAGAATGCTGGCTCAGCGTCAATGCATTAATTCATCTGAGAAATATTGGCTACACCAATCTGTACTGGTACCGAAACGGGGTTACCGACTGGACATATCAGGAATTGCCGCTCACCAATAGCTACCAGTTCATCGCCGTTGAATGATCAGCATATGACCTGAATGCTCAAATGGATTGCAGATATAAAAACAAACTTCGCATGAAGTCTGTTTTTTCCACATTTATAATATTTATTAGTTTTTTAATTAACTTGGTAAGATCAATGATGTTTTCAGGACGAAGGCTTTAACCAGTCACTAACCGGCAAATCCGCGAATTTTTTCATCTTTTCACCAACAAACATCTGCGGCTCTGACGGCTCCAGCTTTTCTTTTTTCTCCCGCGCTGCAATATCTTCCTTCAGCTTCACAAATAATTGATTCAGGCTCAGCGTCGGATCAGGCGCTTTACCCATCAGCGCATCGATGAAAAAGGTATTTTCTGACAACGGCTGACAACCATAGGAAACCTTATCCGCGGCAGCTGCAGCCAGGATGATCCGGTTTTCTGCTTTTAACACGGGAATCATAGAGCCGGAATGGCAGGCAGAAATAATAATCAGCGTCGGTATTACTTTGAGCTTCCGTAGATTAATTTCCAGATAGTTATCAGTAATCGGCCCGGAGTATTCGCCATCCAGTTTGACACCCAGAATATGCTCATTTCCATGACTCGAAATCATGATGACTGCCAGATCTTGCGGATTCGCCTGCTTGCCAATTTCGAATGTTGTGTTCTCGATACCCGTTAAAGTGGCCAGTGGTACTTCCATCTGCTCTACCGTCTGATCGTTATAAGCGATGTAAGAAATCATTCCCGGATACAAGGCTTTTAATCGCTCAGCGGCTAACTTCACATCACCGGCAAACGCCTTCGATGAGCCTTCGAGACCGAAACCCGCGTACCACAAACGCGGCCCCGTCATTGCTTTTGCTGCGGCCTGATTTTTTTCCCTGATCGCAGTACGGATTGCATTACTCTTTTCGAAGCCTTCCTTACTGGTCAGCAACAAAGGTTTCGCGGGCGTATCCGCCTTCTTTTCAGTCGCTTCAGTGCTCTGTGCGGCCTTTGCAGTTGCCACAGGTTCAGCATCCGGCGCTGGAAAAGCGAGCGCCTGCAGACTGAGCATAACTGTGCTGGCAATCAAGACGGAGAGTAGATTCTTTTTCATGGCCGAATTCAGAAAATGAATTTATTTTGTCTGCTGCTGAAACAATGCCAGCATTTTGCTCCATGCCAGCTCTGATTGCGCATCGTCGTAAAACGGCATGTCAATCACGCACCAGCCATGCTTTGCCGGATAGACCTGCACATCGGCCTGTACACCGGCTTCCTGCGCGCGCTGTTTCAGGGTGTCTTTTTCTTCCGGATTTTGCTGATCATCGTCCTCGCCAATCGCGAAATGGAAAGCCGCTTTGCTGTGTGCGATCAGTTTGTCAGGGCTGGTGGATTGCGGTGTGACAAGAAATGCGCCGTGATAACTGACTGCCGCCGCGATACGGTCCGCACGTGCAGCCGCTGCGCGCACTGCATACGACGCACCCAAGCAATAACCAAAAGTCGATACCGGTTTTGTGGTGTCGGTTGCGGCATGCTGATCCAGAAAATTCACATACGCGACCGTATCCGCCGCCACGCCTTCCGGCTTGATGCGCGCCACCATCGGCCAGGCGGAATCTTTATTGTTCATCCAGTCGGTAAATTGCTGATACAGCGGCGCAACGCCTTCGCGGTAATAAATATTGACCAGCAACACTGTGTATCCCTGCGCCGCCAAGCGGTCCGCCATCATACGTTTTGCGGTACGCAAACCTGCGATATCCGGCCACATCAGCACCGCAGGCCAGCGTCCCTCTGCCGGGCTGACCAGATACGCATTCGCCTTACCATCCGGCGTATCAATCAGCACTTCTGCGCGGCGCAATGCCGGTAATTGCGCATGCTGCCATTGCGGTGCAACGGCGTTCGGATCAAATGCCGGGCTACTCTGACCGGCCGCTGTATTCTGGTCACACATCTTCTTACCTCGTTATGCAAAATATCGGATTATTGTACGATGATTCGCACATATATTAATTTTTTAATCATAAAACGTCGCTTTGCAACACGTGGCAAAGCGCCTGATTTCTGTATCACTGCACCACTGTTTCTCCATCTGCTGAATTTTTAAGCAAACCTGCGAAATCTGCTATAATCTGCTCATCTGCACAGTTTTTATTGCGCAAAGGAGCAATCATGCACGCCACCGTCAGTTCCGCCCTGCAACAGCCCGTCGCTGGCCGTCATTATTCTTTTGACAGCTTCGACAAAGCCTTCACCATGCCTGCCATGGAAAAAATCGAACTGGTGGAACACGGCGTCAAAGCCAGCGACTTCAAAAAACTGGTCGAAGATATGGGACTGGCGCAGGAAGAATTGTCACGTGCGCTGCGAATCTCGGTCAGCACCATTAACCGCAAAGTCAAACGCGATGAAATTTTGTCGATTGATGAAAGCGAGCGCGTGCTGAACATGGCATCGCTGATCGGACAAATCAGCGTCATGGTCTCCAGCGCAGATACCGGCTTTAATGCCGCGCAATGGGTCGCCAGCTGGATAGAACAACCTCTGCCCGCGCTCGGCGGACGCCGTCCTGTGGAATTTTTAGGTACCAGCAGCGGCTTTCAGATGGTATCGAACGTTCTGCGCACCATGCAAAGCGGAGCTTATCTGTGATCACCGCGTGGCGCATCGCCACCGACACGCCGGGCTACACTGCCGACGATATGCAGGGGACCGGCGCCAAACTCACCGGCGGCCGCTGGAACCGCGAAGGCACGCCGCTGGTGTATTGCGCCAGCAATATCTCGCTGGCTTGTCTGGAAACGCTGGTGCATCTGAACGCAGGCCTGTTGCCACTGAACCGCTATCTGGTATCCATACAGATTCCGCCCGCCGTGTGGCAAGCGGCAGAACACTTTGACGCAGCCAGTCATATCGGCTGGGATGCGATACCGGCAGGCAAAGTCAGCCTCGAATATGGCAGCCAGTGGGCCACCAGCATGCGCTCTGCCCTGCTGCTGGTACCGTCCGTCATCGTGCCGGAAGAACTCAACATTCTAATCAACCCGCTGCACCCCGACGCCAGCACCATCCGCGCCAGCAAAACCCGCAAGTGGACTTACCACGCCGTATCGCGCTGATCTGATTGTCCGGATCAGCACCACCAACCGGCGTTTTCACTGAGCGGACTATGCAACTATCGTCATCCGCCATTTTCAAAAGCCCGGACGTTCTGCCGACGACCGCCAGGTTGCTGTGCTGAACACCGCATTTGGGGTGTTTTGGGGCGATTTTTGGACAATTCTCAATAATTTCCATAATAAAAACACCACAAACCTGCGCATGCGGATTATGCTGATGCTTCCGCCATGCCGTCTGTAACTGCAGGAGGTCGTCTATGAGCAGCAATAAAACTGTGCCAACCGATGCCAGCGTCAGCGCGTATCTGGCAAATATCAGCAATGAAGCACGCCGCAAAGATTGCGAAGCGCTGGCAGAACTGATGAGCAAAGCCACCGGCCAACCGGCTGTAATGTGGGGGACTTCGATCGTCGGCTTCGGCAGTTACCACTACCGTTACGACAGCGGACGCGAAGGTGATATGTGCGTAGTGGGATTTGCTGCGCGCAAGAATGAGATTGCGATTTACGGATTAAACGCAGCGTCTGAGCACGAGAAGTTTAGGCAGCAATTGGGGAAACATAAAGTAGGAGCTGGATGTTTGTATATCAGAAGCCTCGAGAACTCTGACCTGAACCTATTACAAAAATGGACCAGAGAAGCTTTTTTGGAAAAAATTAACCTAATCGATATGAATCGATACGAATGAAATCCAGAAGTTTTTAATCCCAAAATAAAATCAAGGAGAAATAATTGTCAAATTTATCATCGCTTGGAGAAAATGCAAAACATTTAGCGAGAAATCCAATCGGAATTATCGCGCTTTTCATTGTTTTAATTTATGGATTTGCCTCACTGACGATTATATTTGGGACAAAAATTCCTGCCGACGGACTAATTCCTTTAGTTTGGTTTTTGGTTTTCTTTCCCTGCTGCGTATTATTGCTTTTCGGTTGGCTT
>NZ_JAGSPN010000057.1 GCF_018139685.1 Cognatundibacterium luofuense | reverse complement strand
GAAAAACGATGCTAAAGTCAATGCTGGTGGTATCGCTTCCGGTATCGGCGCTACAGAACGCTTGTTCAACGTTGGTATCCGTCACGCATTCTAATCATCTGCAAGCGTAAGCTTGCTGTTGAGAAGATCAAAAACAAAAAGCACCTTAGGGTGCTTTTTGTTTTGCAGTTTGTGAAACTGACAGGTGTGTATGAGTGTAGGTTTCAGTATCGCAAATAGTCTGGCATGCACCTGGGTTCAGACAAAGTGTTGATCCGGTGTAAGGAGGGGGGCAAATCAGATGTCCCCACAGTAAAACCAGGCCAATATCTAAGCGATCGACCAGGCGGTGACACAAACGTACAGCGAATTAAGAGGCGGGCATGGCCACACCAAAATGCTGGTAAGCCAGTGCTGTCGCAATGCGTCCGCGTGGGGTGCGCTGCAAATAGCCTTGCTGGATCAGATAGGGTTCGAGCACATCTTCTATCGTGTCGCGTTCTTCACCTATCGCAGCTGCCACGTTATCAAGCCCAACCGGGCCGCCGCCAAATTTGAATAAGATTGCTTCCAGCAGCTTTCTGTCCATCAGATCAAAACCAGCCTGATCCACATCCAGCATACGCAATGCCGCGTCAGCAATCGCTTTGGTGATTTCACCATTGCCTTTGACTTCTGCATAATCCCTGAC
>NZ_JAGSPN010000056.1 GCF_018139685.1 Cognatundibacterium luofuense | reverse complement strand
CCAGACCAGATGAAACTGCTGCCTGCTGTCTTCATGCTGCAGGGTTTTACTGAGCCTCAGTTCTACACTGTCTGCCTGCTTAGTCACGTTTTTTTCTGAGTAATAGCTGTTTTGCCAGCGATTGCCGGACAATTGTTCGATCACATGCGTTTCTGATCGGGGATAATCAGCCGCGGAACGGATAAGACTGCCTTTGAACAGCCACTGCCCTGGCAACTGTTGTTGATAAATCAGACCCAGGGTACGGGAGTGACCGTGACCGCGCATCCAGTCAGCCTTCATCGCGGATTTGTTCGCGAAGTGGTAGCTTGCTGCGGGTGGCAGTTTGCCATCGGGTAGCAGCCAATAGCTGTGTGGCGTTTCATACGGTACCTGATCGTGGCTGTAAAACGGTAGCAGTTCAAATGCGGTATCACCCTGATCAGCACTGCGTATGCGACCCACAATAGCCGCTGAACGGTAATACGATGCTTCGTGTTGCGGGGTCAGCTCTTTATAGGCCGAAGCCGCTACCGATAGGCCCATTTTGACGCGTGCATCCGCTGCGGTCAGCGGCAGCAGTGCGTTGACATCAAGCGCGCGGTCACCAGCGCCGCGCATCGAGTTTTCTAACTCCACAGAATAACTGTATTCAGCCTGATCACCTGCTTTGCGCAATTGATAATCGACGATGCCGG
>NZ_JAGSPN010000055.1 GCF_018139685.1 Cognatundibacterium luofuense | reverse complement strand
CATTATAACAGACTTCGGGAATGCCGCATGCAAGCAATCCATGGAAAAAACCAGCTAATCATTGGCAAATTTAAAATAATTTGCTAATTCATCGCAGTGTGACTGACAGAGTGTTTTATTATTGCCAAATAAAAAAACTTTAGACTTGGCTGGCATCGTTTTTAATGTCATAGTTCCACAAGGAACAATTCCACCCCGTCCCGCACAAAAAAGTCCAGCATGGAGCCGCATTTCCGATGAATTCACCGATTCAATCTATCGAAGACGATCTGGTTTTCCTTGACGAACCAGATCACGATGAGTTTTCGGCAGCTTCGCAAAACCAGGCGAGCTGGCGGATCATGATTATCGATGATGATCCTGACGTCCATTCTGCAACAACGTTTGCTTTAGGTAGCCTGGAAATACAGCACCGCCCCCTGAGCTTTGTCCATGCCTATTCTGCTGCCGAGGCACGAGAAATTCTGCAAAAAGAAAAGGACATCGCCATCATCCTGCTCGACGTAGTAATGGAGCATGAAGATGCGGGTCTGCAACTGGTCAATTACATCCGCAAAACGCTGCAGCTCGCTGACGTACGTATCATTTTGCGCACTGGCCAGCCAGGCTACGCGCCAGAAATAGATGCGATCCGCGATTATGATATCAACGACTACAAAACAAAATCCGAGTTAACCCGTAC
>NZ_JAGSPN010000014.1 GCF_018139685.1 Cognatundibacterium luofuense | reverse complement strand
TGATCTGGACGATTTTATGTCCGAGACCGTTCAGTAACGCGTACACAAGTATCGCGTGAAATGCGATGACCAGCCCTATGCCGAGAAACTTCTTGCCCGGCTCTTGCTGGCGATTTGAAAAATCCATTCCGACTGTCTCCTCAATCTAAGAACTCGAAGGCGCTAATAATAACCGCTGTTGAATAAAAATTTTCGTCTTCCTCCACAAAAGTTTTCATATTTTTTGTTATTAGCGTCAAATTTTTTCAAATATGAAAGAATTTTGCGCCAAATGTTTTCACGCTGATCAGTAAGTGCATTTCAAATAAAACAAGATTTTTCTTGCCTTGGATTGAATGAAAAATCACAGCGTGTTTGTGACATGATTTTTACACAAAATTACATCAGGATTTTCAACTTACCAAAGTAAAGTTCCGATTACTTTTGGTGCTGACTGGTAAAAACAACAACGCTCAAAGGCGGTAAGCTGAATTCATTTGTTTCGGCATTGAATTTCGCTTTATCACGTATCCGTACATCTCCGTGCTGTGTTGTTAAATGCGTGTTGTGTAAAGACCAGTTGGATGACGGCAAGCTGGTTAGGCTTGTCGTTATCATCTCTGTACTGAAATTGAAGAAGACCAGTAATGCAGGCTCCTGATGCGTTTGTTCACGCGGCTGTATCAGTAAACTAATGTGATCCGTTGCTGCAGGTGAAGAGGTCGGGAAGCTGAGCTGACTTTGTACATCCTGCGCAGTTTGCAGATGCAGCAGGCGACTTTGTTTGCGGATGTTCAGTAAATCGAGAAATGCTGCATGTGTCTGGCGTATATGACTTTCTGATGGACTCAGCGCAGAATTTTCCAGATGTCTGCTATATATAGTGTCGAAGCGCTGATTGTCGGCAGCCGGCGGTAAACCTGTACCAAAATGGTTGGTGCGCATGGTCCAGTCAATCCGGTTAAACCAGTCACCCGAGTTGTAGCTGTTTGCGTCCAGTGATTTGGAGCGCAGCAATTCGCTGCCCGCATGAAAATATGCAACCCCCTGACTGAAAATCGTGGTGGCAAGGCCGAGTATCTGGCGGTACACCCGTTCCTGCATGCCGGTGTTCGCCGGCAGTCTTAATACATTAATATCGAATAGCGTATGGTTATCGTGATTTTCGATGTAATTCACCGCTTCACCGGGATTTGCTGCATAACCTGCCGGTTGTCCGTTGTAGTTCAGACTGGATAAGTCCTGCCATCCGCCATCTGCTTTATGTAAACGGTAATGACTGAGTGTTCCGCTTAATCCGGCTTTTGTCAGATCAATTGCATGTTGCTGGCGACGTAATAATTCTGAGTCTTGTGCGCAATCTTTGCAGAGTTGCATATTCAGTAAGCCGCGTGAGTCTGTCAGGCTGTCTGCCGTATCACCGGTGCCGCCACCGCGCAGTGCATCGCGTGCACGGTCGCTGAACGTGCCAATGCCGGATCCGCTGAGCGAAAGCTGACTTGCCTGCACGAATCTGCGACTATCGGCAACCTCACCGAAGTTCCATCCTTCACCAATCAGCTGAACAGGGTGACCTGCTTCCGATTCAAGCCGTTCTTTAATAGCAGTCATCAGGGCTTTTGGCTGATGACCCATCAGATCAAACCGGAATGAATCGATTTTGTAGGCATTTGTCCATACCGATAAAGAGTCTGAAACCAGCTTGCCCATCATCAGATGCTCTGTGGCGGTATTGCCGCAAGGCTGACAAGTCGAATCTTCTACTTTTCCACTGTTGTTCAGCCGGTGGTAGTAGCCCGGAACGATGCGATCCAGTACGGATTGCGAGTGCTGACCACTGAAGGCGGTATGGTTATAAACGACATCCATGCCAACCCGTAAGCCAGCCTTGTGTAAAGCCATTACCATTTGGCGGAATTCAATAATGCGTCGTGCTGCGTCATCGGGATTCGTCGAATAACTGCCTTCCGGGCTGTTAAAGTGAAACGGATCGTAGCCCCAGTTGTAGCAATCGCTGGCAGCAGATTTCGCCTGTGCAATGCGGGCAGCAGGGCTGTTGCCGCTTGCGCGAATCTGTGGCGTTTTACAGTCTTTTTCCGGTACGGTGGCGAAGTCGAAAACCGGTAATAAATGCACATCGGTCATGCCCGCTTTTGCCAGCTCTTTTAGGTAACGGATGCCGTGGGATTTTTGTTCGGTAAATGCCAGAAATTTCCCGCGCCATGCCGGACGCACGCTGGTGTCGCTGACTGAAAAGTCGCGGACGTGCAATTCATAAATGCTCATATCAGCGAGATGCCGTACCGTGTCCGGTCTCGCCTGACTTTGCCAGCCGGCAGGCGTCAGTGCCGGGTCACTCAGGTCGGCGATGTAACTGCGTCTGGAATCTGCGTTCAGGCTGACAGAGTAAGGGTCAGTGACGCGATTCAGTACAACGCCGGTTCCCGGTACAAAGACTTCGGTAATGAATTGATAATACTGGCCGTTCAGTTTGCCATTCAGATGTGCGGACCAGATACCCGTTGCCTGGTCAGCTTGCATGGCTTGCACGCGATAGGCTGGTCTCTGATGGTCGGGATAGATGCATGCCCAGACTTTGCGGGCTGTTGGCGCCCATACACTTAACTGCGTATCTTTTTGAATCGCCGGGCCGAGTACTGCGCTGGCGGCACCGGCATACAGTTTGTCGAGTGCGCCAGGATGCTGAATATAGGTCAGATCCTCAATTCGCTGGTCTGCATCCGTCTTCACCAGTAGCAATTGCGTTTTCAGCAGAGCTTTGAGCTGATCCGCGCTGAATCCGGTCACAAACTCAACGCCACTGCCGGTGAATCGGAAGCGCGCATCCTGCGACACTTCGCTTGCAGGTGTCAGCGGAATTAATCGTGCTGTATTACTGATCTTTTCCCCGATGCTGAATTTCAGCGCTGCATTCTCAGACGATGCAAGAAAAAAATGTCCGCTATTGCTTTTGCCGGGCCAGCGCAGTCGCTCATCAGACAGCCAGTAGGCGCGTGCGTCACTGCGATGATCGGCAACCGGCTGAATGACCGTACTGATTTCAGTCTGATTGCACAACTGTAAATCCGGCTTGGCCGTCGCCGCATAGCTGAGGCCGCAATTCAGTGCTAAAGCGGCTGCAAAGTACAGGTGAGCGCTCTTATTGTTCTTAATGGTTGGATGCATCATATTTTAGGTAGTTGAACTACATAATGAGGCGTCACTAAGAGAAATTGTCTCCGTATCGTCTGAGTGCGCTGTATTTTCAACAGATTCTACAAGAAAAACGCGCGAAAGGTTAGACATGATTCTTGTATGAATGTAGTATTGCTACATTCTAAGAAGTTCGCAGAACTTGTTTCGTATAAAAACTGGAGTGAGACAACAGTGCAGAAATCCGACCCTCATGATTTCGGTGGTCCGCGTTTGCTGGCGGACATCGGTGGCACCAATGCACGCTTTGCACTGGAAACATCGCCGCATTGTTTTGAAGCGGTTCAGGTTCTCGCCTGCCGCGACTATCCTGATCTCGGGGCGGCGATTCAGGCTTATCTGAAACAAGTCTCACCAGTGCTTGCGGCGGGCGAAAGTATCCGCCATGCCGGTATCGCGATTGCGAACCCGGTCGTTGGCGATATCGTCAGCATGACTAATCATCACTGGAGCTTTTCGATTCGTGATCTGCAGCACACGCTGCAACTGGAAACGCTGAAAGTCGTTAATGATTTCACAGCGCTGGCAATGGCTTTGCCGCATTTGAGTGATGATGAAAAAGTGCAGATTGGTGGCGGGACAGCGCAAGCCGGTAAAGTAATCGGGCTGATCGGTCCCGGTACCGGACTCGGTGTGTCGGGCATTATTCCCAGCGGGCAGCGCTGGATTCCGCTGGCCAGCGAAGGCGGGCATGTCACGTATTCACCGGTAGATCATATTGAAACGGCGTTGCTGGAACGGATCTGGCGTGATTTCCCGCACGTGTCGGCGGAGCGGCTGATTTCCGGCATGGGCATAGAATTGCTGTATCGCGTATTGTCTGAAATGGCTGGCGCGGATGTCAGGGTTGCTTTGTCTGCGGCAGAGATTGCAGAGCGTGCCAGACTGGGAACCTGTGCGGTGGCATTGGAGACCGTCAACACCTTTTGCGGCATGCTCGGTACGGTCGCCGGTAATCTGGCAATGACACTGGGTGCAAATGGCGGAGTCTATATTGGCGGTGGCATTGTGCCGCGTCTCGGCGACTTATTTCATCAGTCACAGTTCCGCCAGCGCTTTGAAGCCAAGGGCCGTTTCTCCGGTTTTGTCGCACAAATACCGACTTTTCTGATTACGGCGGCGTATCCTGCATTTCTCGGGGTTTCCGTTATTCTGGATGAAGCGCTGTCCGGTCAGGCGGACTGAAAAATATCAGCACCATATAAACCAAAGATTAAGATTCCGATATGACTCTGCATTCGAAAGAAAGCCATTCGCAATGGTGGCGTGAATCCACGATTTATCAGATTTATCCGCGCAGTTTTGCTGACAGCAATGGGGATGGTATCGGCGATTTGCCGGGCATTACCGCAAAGCTACCGTATGTGGCATCGCTGGGTGTGGACATCGTCTGGATTTCGCCGTTTTTTAAATCGCCGATGGCAGATTTCGGATACGACGTTTCCGATTACTGTGATGTCGATCCGCTGTTTGGCACGCTGGACGATTTTGACTGTTTGCTGGAAAAGGCACATCAGCTCGGCCTGAAGATTATGATTGATCAGGTGCTGTCGCATTGCGCTGATCAGCATCCGTGGTTCGTCGAAAGTCGCCAGGATCGTACCAATCCGAAAGCCGACTGGTTTGTCTGGGCTGATCCTCAACCCGACGGTACACCGCCGAATAACTGGTTGTCAGTATTTGGCGGATCGTCGTGGCAATGGGATGCGCGCCGCCGTCAGTATTATCTGCATAATTTTCTGACCAGTCAGCCGGATCTGAATTTTCATAATCCACAGGTTCAGCAGGCATTGCTGGATGCGATGCGCTTCTGGTTAGCGCGTGGCGTTGACGGTTTCCGTCTCGATGCCTGCAATTTTCATTTCCACGACCGTGCTTTGCGCAGCAATCCGCCGGCAACGAAGCGTGATACCAAAACCGTACAGGACACCAATCCTTACGGCATGCAGGCGCATATTTACGATAAGACGCAGCCCGAAAATCTGGCGTTTTTACAGCGTGTGCGCAGCCTGTTGAATGAATACGGTGCGATTGCCATCGGTGAAGTCGGTGCCGACGATTCGCTGGTGGTGATGGCGGAATACACGGAAGGTGACGACAAACTGCATATGGCCTACAGCTTTAATCTGCTGACGCCATCGGTTACTGCGGGCTATATCCGCGAACAGGTAGAGCAGTATGAATCTCGTGTCAAAGGTGGCTGGGTTTCGTGGTCTGTCGGCAATCATGATGTTGCCCGTGTGATGTCGCGCTGGGGCGGGGCAGAGGCAACACCGGCATTTGCCAAAATGATGTACGCCATGCAAATGGCGTTGCGCGGAACACCGTGTTTATATCAGGGCGATGAACTGGGACTGACCGAAGCAGATATCGCGTTTGAAGATTTGCAAGACCCTTACGGCAAAACCTTCTGGCCGGAATTTAAAGGCCGTGATGGTTGCCGCACGCCGATGCCGTGGCAGGCTGCTGCGCCGTTTGCTGGTTTTTCAGAACAAAAGCCATGGCTGCCCGTACCCGCTGAACATTTACCGAAAGCAGCGGACCAGCAAGAGTCTGATCCTGAATCGGTACTGAATTATGTGCGTCATATTCTGCGCTGGCGTAAACAGCATGCAGTGTTGCTGCATGGTGATATCGCCTTTGTTGACGCGCCGGAACCGGTACTGGTTGTGCGCCGCACGCTGGGGCAGCAAGTCTTGTTTGCTGCCTTCAATTTGTCGGCTGAAAGCGTGACGCTGAATTTGCCGGAAATCGCAGCCACACAAACAATGGATGGCGTACATCTGCCAGCACAGCGTGATGGCGCGACACTGGTGTTGCCAGCCTGGGGTGGCTGGTTCGGACAAACTGCATAAAAACCGCAACGGAGACTACTGATGCGCCGCTTACTGACTGCACTATTTCTGCAATGGATGACATTGACGGCGCTGGCAGCAGATCCGCTGCCGTCCGTGGTCAGCGGCAGCATTGAGCGAATTGAATCGCTGAGTTCGCAGCATGTCAGCGCACGTCATATTGATGTGTGGCTGCCACCGGGTTTTGACCGCAAGCACCAGTATCCGGTGATTTATATGCATGATGGTCAGGCTTTGTTTGATCCGGCGGTGAACTGGAATAAACAAGCCTGGCAAATCGACCGCGTTGCAGGACAACTGATACAGGATGGCCAGATAGAACCGGCGATTATCGTCGGTATCTGGAATGCCGGCGCATTGCGTCCGGCGGAATATTTGCCGCAGCAGGCAATGCAATTCCTGCCGCAGGCTTTGCGGCAATCGCTGATGCAAACCCGTGGCTTGCCGGAACTGATGGCAGACCGTTATCTGAAGTTTCTGGTGGAAGAACTGAAGCCGGAAATTGAGCGGCGCTATCCGGTGCGTAAAGACGCGGCTTCAACGATGCTGATGGGTTCCAGCATGGGCGGTCTGATTTCCTTGTATGCGATGAGTGAGTATCCGCAGGTATTCGGCGCGGCGGCCTGCTTATCAACCCACTGGGTTGGTATATTCGAACAAAACGCTTCTGTTCCGCTGGCTTTGTTCCGGTACTGGTCCGGCAAACTGCCGGACGCTGCTACGCACCGGCTGTATATGGATTACGGCACTGAAACGCTGGACGCACTTTATCCGGTACATCAGCAGTTTTTTGATGTGCTGGCAAAAGAAAAAGGCTATACCGGTGAGCGTTATCTGAGCCGTGCATTTCCCGGTGCTGCGCATACTGAAACCGACTGGTCGGTGAGGTTGTCCGTGCCGCTGCGTTTTTTACTCGGCAAACAAAAGAGTTAAAAAAACTGAAGCCGATTACTTACCGCGCAGATACAGATTGTCATCGAAAGTTTGCAGCCAGTCTGGGCGGTACACAGCAAAAATTGTGACCAGAAATCCGACCAGAAATGCTTCGCCCCATGCCAGCAATAGCATGTAGGCTACGGCGTCGGTTGGTAGCGCGGCCTCGGGGAACAGCAAATGACGCAGCAACACCGTGCACAGGCCTGCACTGGCATTCACCAGTAATGCGCCGAAGAAGCCATTGCCGAACAAGTAAATAAACATATGATGCGGCAGATACTGCTGCGTTTTTTTCAGCAGCAAATCACTGAGCCAGCACGGAATCACCGCCAGTAAAAGAATATTCGCACCGAGATTCAGCCAGCTGCCATCGTATTCAAAGGTGTACAGCGCCACCGCAATGCTGATGCCGGTAATTGCCAGATTGCGCCCGAACATCAGGCAGAACAGCGCCACGCCGCTTAAATGTAAATGCAGATCCGGCAGCACCGGCACCCGCATGCGCCATACCAGTACCAGCACAATAATGCTGGCACACCACGCAGAAAACAGTGTCGGCACTTCCAGTTGTGCTTTACGCAAAGAATGCAATGCATGCAGCAGCGCAAGCACAGCCGGACCGGCAAGCATCAGCGCCCAGAACGGGCTGACAGAACTGTAAAAAATTCCCATGATTTTTTCTCCCGGCTTGCTTATAGCATAGACCCGCCGGAAGAAATTTGCAGTGACGCATATGGGATTTAAAACTATTCAAACAATTTGCTGACCGGCGTTTTCATTGCTTGCCAGTCCGAATTGCTGGCGGTAACGGGAAGGGCTGCAATGTACCCATTGCCGGAAATGATGGCGCATGCTTTCTTCTGAGCCAAAGCCACAGTGTTCAGCAATACGTGTCAGCGGTAAGCTGGTTTCCTCCAGCAATTCACAGGCGCTGGCAATGCGCTCCCGTGTCAGCCAGACCATCGGTGACATGCCGGTACTGTCTGTGAACTGGCGTTGCAGCGTGCGTACACTGACAGCAGCCAGATCTGCCATGCTGCTCAGTGTATAAGGCTTGCCCGGTGCTGCCCGTATCGTGCGCATTAGCGTTTGCAACGCACCGGCACCGTCCGGCAGCACCGGGCGCGGTAAATACTGGGCTTGACCGCCGTCACGGTGACCGGAAACCACCATGCGCCGCGCGACCAGATTTGCAATTCTGTCGCCATGATCCTTGCGGATCAGATGCAGCAGCATATCGATGCCTGCTGCCGATCCCGCCGAAGAAATGATCTGCCCTTCATCGACATACAGCACATTTTCATTCACCCGTATTTCGGGAAATCGCTGTTGCAGGATGCCGGTATAACGCCAGTGCGTTGTGGCGGTTTTTCCATCCAGTAAACCTGCCGCCGCGAGCACGAATACGCCGGAACAAATCGATGCAATCCGGGCGCCGCGTGCCGCCGCTGCCTGTAATGCAGCTACCAATTCTGCCGGTACCGGCACATGCACACCCTGCCAGCCGGGAATCAGAATCGTGTCTGCCTTTTCCAGTAAGCGCAGATCGTGCTCGCACTGAATTTGCAAACCACCTGCAGCCCGCATGTTACCGGGCGTCATACTGCAGACTGCAAACTGATACCAGTCCGTTTGCAGTTCCGGCCGGTGCAGGGCGAACACTTCGGTCACGCAGCCGAACTCAAATGTACATAAGCCCTCATAGGCCAGCGCTGCAACAAGATGATTTTTCATGGCGTTATCTTAACGCAGATTGACGTATACGCCAGTGGTGCCTAGGGCGCTTTCACGGCAAAGTGATGCCTGTTCTTACACACAAAGTCAGAAAGGAAAAACATGTCACTGGTCACCGATGTTGCTGCTGCAGACAGTACCCGCGCGCTGGCGCATTTTTCTGCAATGCTGGAATGGGAAACCGATTGCTGGGATGTGCATGATGCAATCAGCAGCGGGCAGCAGGATTTTGTACTGCTGGATGTGCGCAGTCATGCTTTATACGACGCTGGTCATGTGCCGGGAGCGGTCAGCTTGCCGCACAAAAAGATCATCGCCGGAACGATGAAAAAATTTCCGGAAGGTAGTCTGTTCGTCGTTTACTGTGCAGGGCCGCACTGCAATGGTGCAATTCGTGCCGCGATTCGTCTGGCAGAACTGGGTTTGCCGGTCAAAACCATGCCAGGCGGCATCACCGGCTGGCTGGATGAAGGATTTGCGCTGGAAAAAGCTAATACAACCGGTGCAGAGAGCATCTGACCACCAGCCTGATGCATGAAAACAAAAAAGCGATACAGGAGTGCTGTATCGCTTTTTCTGTAACCGCAAATCGTCTGACTTGCAGCGTATCTGCTGATCAGTTCATCAACTGGCCAGCAAATGCATAGAAGCGCCAACCGCTTGCTGGCTGGTTTTGCTGAAGCTGCCTTTGCCTTCGGTCAGCCAGCGCGCCATGATGCGGTGCAGACTGCCCATCAGCATATCCAGCAGTACATCCGCCGGCAGATCGCGGTTAATTTTTTTCGCTTTCTGGCCGTTTTCAATCGCGCTGCGAATGGCAGACCAGACTTGCATCTGCACCGAATCCTGCTCGCTGATCCAGTAAGACACCGGAATGTTGAGGAAAACGATACGGGCCACAACAGGATTTTTGCCGTAAAAACGGCACCAGGCCTGCAGCATGGCTTCGATCTGTTCGGCAGGTTTGCTGAATTTACGTGCTGCCGTCAGTGCAGCATTGTTCAGCTTTTCCATATCGCTGCGGATGCAGGCGAACAGCATCATTTCTTTGCTGCCAAAGTATTTATAGATCGTCTGAGGGCTGACGCGGGCTTCCTGGCAAATTTGCCGGATGCCGACATCATTAAACGGATTTTCGGCGAACATACTTAAAATCGTACGCCGCAGATTCTCCAGAGTCGCCTCCTCGATCACGCGTTTATCGGTAGTCATTGTTTTTATTAATTTCAGTAGTTAAAAGTACTCCACACTCTTGACCCCCGAATCCTGCGCAAACGTTTTCCTTTGCCGCCGTCAGCATGCACATAGTGAGATGAACGGAAAGGAAAGTGGATTTGCCCCGGAGCTCGGGGACGGTGCTTTGGACAGCGACCGGCGGACAGAGTTCACCGGAAGCCGGGGCCGACAGAAGGATACTCCTGATCAGAACTATTGTCTGCCAGCAATTTGTAGCAAAGTTTATGCCCGTAATTTCAGGTACTAAAAAGTTTTTGTTTTTTTTGCATGTCAACTGTGTATCGATGTTGCCGTATCTGCAAAAGACGACAGCGCATTCCGTCGGGCAGACTCAACTGAAAGAACAAGCGATGCTTTCTCGCTGTGCGCGCACATTCTGTACCGAAGACGCGGCAACGGTGATCTTTTGCAGAATGGCTTTCAGGCAGCCGGAAATGCCTGAAATAGCCTCAAATGCGGTGTTCAGCATACCGATCTGGCGGTCGTCGGCAGAAAGTCTGGTTGTCCGGAAAAGTGAAATGACGAAGTTTGCACAGCAGCACTGGCTGGCAGGTATCTGGTCTGAGTATGAGTGCTAGTGCTTCGCTGGCGGGGCGGGCAGGTTGTGACACAGTGTTGTTTGCAGATCAGGAATGCTGAAAGTTGTGCGGGGTTTGCGTGAAAAAATCTTCACCATGCATGAAAAACAGCAGAAAAGTTGCCTTCCATAACAACTGGTTCAACCAGTTTTCCGGCGTTCGACAGTGCTTCAGTTGTCACCTTCCTGCTGTTCCAGCATACGGCTGCGGGCGTAGTCGATGTGGGCTTGCATGGCGGTACGCGCTTCTTCGCTGCGTCCGGCGCATATCATGTCGCAGACGTTTTTGTGCTGCAGAAATAACTGATCAGACACCACCGCATCCTGCTGACGCAGACCGAGTCCATACACCGTGATATGTTCGCGCAGCATGGAAATCATGCTGGTTTGCAGATGCAGGAACATCACATTGTGCGACGCCAGCGCAATCGCTTCATGCAGGCGGGCATCGGCGCTGGCTTCGGCATTCATATCGCCGCGAATACGGGCGGCTTCCAGCTCTGCCAGTAATTCGCGCAGTTTTTGTTTATCGGCTTCGGTCGCGCGTTGTGCGGCAAAGTAAGCGGTTGCACCTTCTAATACGCGGCGGAATTCCAGAATGTCCTGACGCAATGCAGGATGATCGGACAATAACTGATTCCACGGCGACGACTGACCACCGCGCAAATGGCTGGTTGCATACACACCGGCACCGGCTTTGACGCGCAACAGGCTGCGTGCCTCAAGTCGCTGTATCGCTTCGCGCACGGTATTGCGTGACACGCCGAATTCTTCTGCAAGTTGACGTTCCGAAGGCAGGCGGCAACCCGCCGGATAGCTGCCGTCCAGCAGGGCGGTTTCCAGCGATCGCATGATGTCTTCAGCGCGTCCGGGATGGCGGGATTGGGGTTTCATCGCATTTCACCTTTACTGGTTCAACCAATTTGTCGTTCAGCCTCAGCGCTTGCGATTATACGCATTCGCAGCCGCCCAGAGCCTGCAAACAAAGATGAAAAGAATAAGGGGGAGATCAATATGGACCAGCGTGCCTATCCGCCGGTGCCGGAACAGGTGTATCTGTTCGGGACCTGTCTGATTGATATGTTTGTGCCGGAAGCCGGTGTCGATGCGGTATTTTTACTGCAGCAGGCAGGCTTGCGCGTGCATTATCCCCAGCAACAAAGCTGCTGCGGTCAGCCCGCTTACAGCAGCGGCAATCCGCAGCAAGCCAGAGAAGTGGCGCGTGCGCAGCTGGATTTGTTTGCGCAACCGTGGCCGGTCGTTGTGCCTTCCGGCTCCTGCGCGGGCATGATGCGTCATCACTGGCCGGCTTTATTTGCTGACGAGCCGGAATGGCATGCCAAAGCACTGGCACTGGCTGAGCGCGTGTTTGAACTGACCGAATTTTATCTGCATGTGCTGCAGCAACCACTGCCACAACCACAAAGCAGCAACAGCATTCCGGTGGAACATCTGGCCTTACATACATCCTGCGCTGCGCGCCGTGAAATGGGAACCCGTTTGCATGGCGTGGAAGTGCTGAACCGCCTGCCGGGCATTGCGTTGAAAGAACATGTACGTGAATCCGAATGCTGCGGTTTCGGCGGCACGTTTTCGCTGAAACATCCGGATATTTCCGGTGCGATGGTGCAGGACAAACTGGCGGCGATTCGTGCCACCGGTTGCGATGGCGTCGTCACTGCCGATTGCGGCTGCATGCTGAATCTGCGTCATACCGCAGAATTTCAGCAGCAACCAATACGCATCGAACACATGGCCAGCTTCTTACGCCGCCGTCTGTTCGGCACGACAGGAAAGGAATAAGCCATGTCTGCCCGTGATGCGATTCTGAATAAACTCAAAGTAAGCCAGCAGCCATCCGGCGCTGCGCAACCTGTGGCTTTACACACAGCCGAAGCATTGTGCGCGCAGATCGATGCGCATTTTGATGCACGTCGCGCAGAAGTGTCACACGCTGAATTACTGCAGCAAATGCAGCAAGCCTTACAGGCATTGCAGGCAACGGTATTTTGCGCAAGCGTGCAGGACTGGCCGCAGCAACTGGCGCAGCAATGTCAGCAAGGTGGCGTGAGATCTTTATTGCTGGCGAATGATGGCGACGAATGCCGCGCTTTGTCAGTGGCTTTGCAATCGGCTGATGCGCAGATCGTTACACGTCACTATCCGGCCACGGTTGATGACTGGCAGGATGTGTTGTTTCATCAGACGGATGCCGGTTTTACCGTGGTTGACGCAGGTATTGCTGTGACCGGTACGCTGATCGTGCGCTCTTCGCCACAGCAACCGCGTACTGCATCGCTGGTGCCGCCACTGCATATTGCACTGGTGTATGCCAGCACTTTATATGCCGACATGCATCAGGCCATGCGTGCTATGAACTGGGCAGAGGCGATACCATCGAATCTGGTGATGATTTCCGGCCCGTCGAAAACGTCCGATATTCAGCAGACGCTGGCCTTTGGCGCACATGGTCCGCGCTGGCTGCAAGTCTGGCTGATTGATGATCTGAACGAAGTGCGTCACGGAGGTGCAGCATGAGCGCGCAAACGCTGCATTTCGTTCCCAGCGCCGACTTCCGCAGCCGCACTGCCGAAGCGGTCAGTGATCCGCAACTGCGTCGCAGTTTCCGTGGCGCGATGGATTTTTTGCAGGGCAAGCGCTCGGCGCAATTTCCGGATGCGAATGAGCTGGAAGCCTTACGCACACTGGGCGAAGCCGTGCGTCAGCATGCGCTGCAAAACCTGCCGCAATTGCTGGAACAACTGGAACAGAATCTGACACGTAACGGTGTGCAAGTGCACTGGGCGCGTGATGCCGCAGAAGCGAATCAACTGGTGCTGCAAATTGCACAGCGTGCCGCTGCGAAAAAAGTGATCAAGGGAAAATCCATGGTCAGCGAAGAAGTGGAACTGAACCACTTTCTGGCGCAGCACGGAATCTCTTGCCTGGAATCCGATATGGGCGAATACATCGTGCAAATGGCCGATGAAAAGCCGTCGCATATCGTGATGCCTGCAATTCATAAAACCAAAGAAGAAATCGGTCAGCTGTTCAGTGAACATATTCCTGATACTGCTTACACCACCGATGTCGATACCCTGATTCAGACCGGTCGCCGCGCCTTGCGCCAGGCATTCATCGATGCGGATATAGGTTTGTCCGGTGTGAACTTTGCCGCCGCCGATACCGGTACTTTGTGGCTGGTGGAAAACGAGGGCAATGGTCGTTTATCGACCACCATTCCGCGTGTGCATATCGCCATGATGGGCATGGAAAAAGTAGTGGCGCAGCTGGCGCACATCGTACCGCTGGCCAGTCTGCTGACCCGTTCTGCCACCGGTCAGGCCATCACCACGTATTTCAATCTGATTTCCGGACCGCGTCGCGCCGGTGAAAAAGACGGACCGCAGGAAGTGCATCTGGTGCTGCTGGATAACGGCCGCTCACAAGCCTATGCCGATGCGCAACTGCGCAGCACGCTGCAATGTATTCGTTGCGGTGCCTGCATGAACCATTGTCCGGTCTATGCCCGTATCGGTGGTCATGCTTACGGCACGACGTATCCGGGACCAATCGGCAAAATTATTTCTCCGCATTTGCTGGGGCTGGATGCGACGGCAGATCTGGCAACCGCCTCGACCTTGTGCGGCGCCTGCGCTGAAGTTTGCCCGGTCAAAATTCCGATTCCCGATCTCCTGATTCGCCTGCGCAATGAAGCCAGCCGGCATCCGGACGAGCAAGTCAGCCATGCGCTGAAAGGGCAGGGCGCACTGTATTCGCGCAGCGAAAAATGGGCGTGGAAATTCTGGAGCGGCGCTTACTCGAAACCAGGGCGCTATCAAAGCATGCGCTGGCTGGTAACACGTCTGCGCTGGCTGACACCGGCACAGCAGGCAGGCTGGACCCGCCACCGTACCGCGTTGCGACCAGCGGCGCGCAGTCTGGCGGAGTTACTGAAAGCGCAGGGCATACCGGAATAAGTTTTGTATTACCCGCAGCCTGAACAACACTCGTCACGAAGTGTCAGGCTAAAGCATCTTATTTGATTAATTAACAGGAGGAGACGCAATGCAAGCCTGGAGTCAGATTTACACACCGCTCGGCAGCTTATGGCTGTCAGCACTGGTGGCAGCGATACCGATTATTTTCTTTTTTATCGCGCTCGCTATTTTCCGTATCAAAGGTCACGTAGCAGCAGCGATTACGCTGGCGCTGGCGATGGTGATTGCGATTGCTGCTTACGGCATGCCGGTGCAGCAAGTGCTGGCCGCTGGTTTATACGGTTTTGCTTACGGTATGTGGCCGATTGCGTGGATTATTATTACCGCCGTTTTCCTGTACAAAATCGTCGTGAAAACCGGTCAGTTCGAAGTGATTCGCGCTTCGGTCTTGTCGATTACGGATGACCAGCGTTTGCAAATGCTGCTGATCGGCTTTGCTTTCGGCGCTTTCCTTGAAGGTGCGGCAGGCTTTGGTGCGCCGGTGGCGATTACCTCTGCATTGCTGGTTGGTCTCGGCTTTAATCCGCTGTACGCAGCCGGGTTGTGTCTGATTGCGAATACCGCGCCGGTGGCGTTTGGTGCGATGGGTATCCCGATTATCGTTGCAGGTCAGGTCACGGGTATCGACGCTTTCCACATCGGTGCGATGGCTGGCCGTCAATTACCTTTGTTATCCCTGTTTGTACCGTTCTGGCTGGTCTGGATGATGGATGGCATGAAAGGTGTCAGAGAAACCTGGCCGGCAGCGCTGGTGGTGGGTGGCAGCTTCGCCGTGACCCAGTATTTCACGTCGAATTACATCGGCCCTGAATTGCCGGATATTACTTCCGCGCTGGTCAGTCTGGTATGTCTGACTGGTTTCCTGAAAGTCTGGCAGCCTGCGTCCTCCCGTCAGGTGCAATCTGTAGGCGGCGGTGCTGCAGCGCTGAGCATGGGCGGTGGCGGTGCACCGGTTCGCCGTCAACCTTCTCCGTATTCCACTGCACAAACGATTCGTGCATGGGCACCGTTCGGTTTGCTGACACTGATCGTCACCATCTGGAGCCTGAAACCGTTCAAAGATTTGTTTGCGGCGAAAGGTGCGCTGGCATGGACGGTACTGAAATTCCCGGTTGCCGGTCTGGATAAACTGGTGCTGAAAACCGCGCCGATTGTGACCAGCCCGAAACCGTATGAAGCGGTATTGAAACTGGACCTGTTGTCTGCTGTTGGTACGGCGATTCTGATTACCGCGATTCTGTCAGCCATTCTGCTGAAGCTGAAACCGGCAGAAGCGGTCAAAGCCTTCTTTGAAACCGTCGTTGAACTGAAACGTCCGGTATTGTCGATTGGTCTGGTGCTGGCGTTTGCGTTTGTTGCCAATTACTCTGGTATGTCCTCTACGCTGGCCTTGTTGCTGGCAGGTACTGGCGCAGCATTCCCATTCTTCTCGCCTTTCCTCGGCTGGCTGGGTGTGTTCCTGACCGGTTCAGATACATCGTCGAATGCCTTGTTCTGCTCACTGCAAAACACCACAGCACATCAGATCGGCGTGTCCGATACGCTGCTGGTAGCTGCGAATACCACAGGTGGCGTGACCGGTAAGATGATTTCTCCGCAGTCGATCGCTGTGGCTTGTGCCGCGACAGGTCTGGTGAACCGTGAATCTGAACTGTTCCGCTTCACGCTGCGTCACAGCCTGTTCTTTGCGGTGGTGGTCGGTATCATCACGCTGATTCAGGCTTACTGGCTGACCGGTATGATTCCGGGCTGATCAATAATATCAAGGTGGTTTGCGCCCGGTGTCTCCTCACCGGGCGTTTTTTTATCCGCTGCAATGTAAAACGTAAAAACGTAAAGAAGTAAAAACGGCAGCCGCAGCTGCCGTTTTGCTTTTTGCTTGTGCAATCGGTATCGGATTACATACCGAGCGAACGCAGCAATTCATCGGAATCCGCATCCAGTGCATCCGATACCGGCTCGGACACTGCTGCAGGTTGCTGCTGTTGCTGTTCCAGCAGCGCATCCGGGTCCAGTACCTCATTTGCATCAAATTCGCGCAGTTTGATGAATTCGGTATGGTCGATCGCCAGTTCCAGATAAAAGATATTGTTCTTTTCTGTGAAGAAGGAAACGCGGCGGAATTCAGGTTTGTCCAGCGCTGTATCCACGCTCAGTGTCACCTGCTTGTTCAGTACCAGCATTTTAGGCTGGTTTTGCGTGATATTGGTTTGCAGCTCACGGCGTACTTTGCCGGTGAAGTCACCGACGATCTGATTCATCAGTTCGCCGAGGATGTTCGATACTTCATCCGAGGTGAATGAGGTTGCCAGCTCAGAGCGCGGCATACCCATGTTCAGCATGTATTTTTCGTAAATTTCCAGTGCGGTATCACCGTCAAAATTCAGCACCACGAGGCCGGAAAAGCCGCCGTCAAACAAGACGAAACAACCGATATCCGGTTTCAGGCCGATTTTGGTAATACGCTGCACCATGGCAGAGAAATGCAGTTTGCTCTGTGTTGCGACATTCAGCACACGGACTACCGAGTTGCACAGACTGGTCAGCACATCTTCCGTGCCATAAACGACACCGCGTTCTTCAGGGGTCATGAAATACTCCGTTGATAACAAAACAAGACCGGGGTGGCGGCCTGATCAGAGCGCCGGAAGGCGGGCCGGATCGCAACCCCGATAAAAGCAGGTTAATTGCCCTGCGGAATATTGCAAGGATATGTAAGCCACGCGCTGCTGTCTATCAGTTTGCGCTGAATAAACAGTAAAGCTTGCGATTGACGAGAAAAATACCGCAAATTCGCCGCAATGCCCGCTGTCAGGCGACAGGAAAACTCATACGGGCAGTGATCCGGCGAGGGAATACATTACGCAGAAATCGTCATTTGCGATTTCCGGACGACCAGTAAATCCGCCGACGACCGCCAGGGTGCTGTGCTGAACACCGCATTTGAGGCATTTTCGAGCTGAAAACGGGGCAAGTCTGATGGCTGACAGGCGTAAAGGAAAATCATGCAGGCAAGGGGGGGGGCGTAGCCTGCACGGAATCAGTGGCGTTGACCTTGGCGTTCCGGTGCAATGCGCGGAGCGGGATTGTGCTGCGCAGGTTCTGCAGCTGGCTTTGGGCTGACAAAGGGGGGGGCTGACAGGGAATTCAGATCGCTAAAAGCCAAAAAACCGCTAAGGCTTGCGCGCTTAGCGGTTTGAATCTGGTGGTGATAGGTGGACTTGAACCACCGACCCCAGCATTATGAGTGCTGTGCTCTAACCAACTGAGCTATATCACCGAGAGACCAAGATTATGACGATTTGACCCGCGAGTGTCAAGCCTTAGCCTGCAAAAACCTTCAGCGTATCGAATAATCCGTTTTTTGTTTCAAGGATTGCAATCTTCGCATTGCGATGCGGGTACATGGTTGCGGATGCTTTGTTCTTCGCTGTGGCCGCACAACGGGCAAGCCATACGGCGCGCACGGGCAGCCTGTGTTGCGGCTCCGCATTCTTCACACAAAGCGCCCGGTACCAGCGCTACCGCGCCAAAACCCGCAGCCTGACAGGCTGGACAGACCGCAGCCAGTCTTTGCGCCATCGCTTCAGCCGCTTGCCGTATCATCGCGTGGCGTGAAGGATTGCGGTGTGCCCGCATATCGGTTTCCAGCCAGACGGCACCGGTTTCCGCGATGATGGCTTCGATGGTGGCTTTTAATATGGCGGGATCGCGGATTTCTTTATCAAACCACGGCTCTTCAGCCCGGCCAACGATGATGCCATGTTCAGGAAAGCCTGCACGCTGCACAAATTGCCATGCCTGTTCGCCAGTATCGGCTTCCAGTTGCGCGTAGTTGGTCAGCGGTCCCTGTGCTGCTGCATGAACTGCATAATTTTTTTCGGCATCCCAGATTGCCAGCACTTCGGTATTCCATGCGCTGACACCCATATACGGATCCGGCCCGAAACTGCCTTCGCTGCCCAGACCAAAGCGTGCGCCGTGATGCTGCGCTGCCAGCCGTGCTTTTTCAATGGCGGTATTCACCTGCGTATCAAAGCGTTTCACATCACCGGTAAAGGTGCCGAGGTGGTCGGTATCCAGAAAACGGGTTTCCCTGATTTCATAGCCCAGCGACGCCAGCACCGGCGCCACAATGGCAGCTTTGTCATGCTGGGTCAGAAAATAAACGGTTTCCATCAGTTCAGCCTGCCTGCTGAGTTCGCAGATATTGCATGGTCAGTTGCAGGATGGCTTCCTGCGCGCCGGCCTGCAAGCCATCAACCACTTGCCGGTCTGGCATAGAGCGCAGCCAGGTAATCTGGCGTTTGGCTAACTGACGGGTTGCGATAATGCCGCGCTCGCGCATGGTGTCGTAGTTGTATGTGCCATCCAGATATTCCCAGACCTGACGGTAACCGACACAGCGTATCGATGGTAAATCTGAATGCAGATCGCCGCGTGCGCGCAGCTTTTCCACTTCTTCAATAAAGCCCTGTTCCAGCATCTGATCAAAGCGCAGCGCAATCCGTGCATGCAGCGCGGCGCGGTCTTCCGGTTCCAGTGAAATCGTCAGCATAGGAAAATCCGGTTCGCGCGGACCTTGCTGCGCGAGCAGCGCCGACATTGGTTTGCCGGTTAAATGCCAGACTTCCAGTGCGCGTTGTATGCGCTGACTGTCATTCGGTGCCAGCCGCGCTGCCGTGACCGGATCTACACTTGCCAGCCGTGCATGTAACCCGGGCACGCCGATACGTTCCGCTTCTTCATCCAGTTGCTGACGTAAAGCCGGATCGGCGCCGGGCAAATCATCCAGACCATTACGCAGTGCATTGAAATACATCATGGTGCCGCCGACCAGCAAAGGCAGTCTGCCGCGTGCATGGATTTCCTGTACCAGCCGTGCCGCGTCCTTGCGGAATTGCGCTACCGAGTAAGCGTCACGCGGATCAATAATGTCGATCAGATGATGCGGAGCGCTGGCTAGCTCTTCGGCATTCGGTTTCGCGGTGCCGATATCCATTTCGCGATATACCAGTGCGGAATCAACCGAAATAATTTCGCAGGGCAGGGCGCGCGCAATCGCCAGCGCCGCCGCCGTTTTGCCGGAAGCCGTCGGGCCCATCAGTGCTACCGCGCGGGCAAACGAAGAATTGTTGACTACATCAGAAACAGCATTCATACAGATTAATGAGTTGGCTGACAGATCAGTAACTGATCAGTGTCAGCAAAGCAGCCTTACTGGCCGCGTAAAAACAGTTTATCCAGATCATTCATCGCCAGCTGCACCCAGGTCGGGCGGCCGTGATTACACTGGTCAGAGCGTTCGGTTTCTTCCATGCGCCGTAACAGGGCATTCATTTCGGGTATGGTCAGCTGCCGGTTGGCGCGTACCGCCGTATGACAGGCCAGCGTGCCGAGCAATTCATTGCGCCGTTCGATCAGCACACGTGAACCGCCGAATTCGCGGATATCGCGCAGCACATCACGTGCCAGTGATTGTACATCGGCATTTTTCAGCAAGGCTGGCACTGCACGCACTGCAATCGTGGTCGGTGACATGGCGGTCATGTCAAATCCCAGCTTGCTCAGGGTTTCCTGATGTTCTTCCACCGTACCGACTTCCACACCGTCGGCATAAAAGGTCACAGGAATCAGCAATGGTTGCACGGACATCGCTTCTTCTGTCAGCGCGTCTTTCAGCTGCTCGTACAAAATACGCTCATGCGCTGCATGCATATCAACCAGCACCAGTCCGTGCCGGTTTTGCGCAAGGATATACACACCATGTAACTGCGCCAGTGCAAAACCCAGCGGCGCACCGTCGTCTTCGCTGGTTTCAACCGGCTGACTGCCTTGTAACGGACGCGCTGCAACCGGCGTGTTCGGTGAAGGCGCAGACGACATCTGCTCCGGTGCGCGGAATAACGCACCATAGTTTTCCATGCTTTGCGCTACACCACCCGGACGCAATTGCTGTTGCATGCTGCCGTAAGCACCTGCTGCGGGGCGGGCCACCGGCATCAGCTCAGAACCAAAGCTGGCTTGTTTTGCGCCTATCCATGGCAGAGAGTTTCCCTGCAAACCATTTCCAGCGCCACCATTGCCGGACATGGCTGGCGCAGGCACATTACCCTGAGCGGTTGCCGAGGTTTGCGCCAGTGCGCGCTGCACGGCATGGAACACAAACTGATGTACCGCGCGGCTGTCGCGGAAACGGACTTCAATTTTGGACGGATGCACATTCACATCCACCAGCGCAGGATCGAGTTCCAGCGATAACACATACGACGGATAACGGTCTCCGTGCAGCACATCCTGATACGCAGCGCGGACCGCATGGGTCAGCAATTTGTCGCGCACAAAACGGCCATTTACATAGAAATACTGTGCATCGGCGCGGGCTTTGGAGGCGGTTGGTAAACCGACAAAACCCTGTATCCGTAAAGGCCCGGCGCTTTCATCCAGCGGCAGACGGGCACCCGCAAAACCGTCCCCCAGAATTTGCGCACTGCGCTTGTCATGCTGGCTGACATTCCAGTGATCGACGGTTTTACCGTTATGACTGAGGCTGAAACTGACATCTGGTCGCGCCAGTGCAATCCTTCGTACCACTTCTGCGCAATGGCCGAATTCAGTTTGTTCCGATTTAAGAAATTTACGGCGCGCCGGGGTGTTGTAATACAAATCCTGTACGTCCACCGTTGTGCCTTGTGCTCCTGAAGCAGGGCTGACAGTGCCATTCTGAATTTGCCATGCGTGCGGCGCATCGGTGGTGCGGGTGGTTAAGGTCAGCACGGCAACAGACGCAATTGAGGCCAGCGCCTCGCCACGAAAACCCAGTGTGCCGACGGTTTCCAGTTCTTCGAGCGAACGGATTTTGGAAGTGGCATGCCGGGCCAGCGCCAGCGGCAACTGATCCGGCGGGATGCCTTTACCGTTGTCGGTAATCGCAATGCGTTTGACGCCGCCTTCTTCTATCCGTAACTGAACTTGCGTGGCACCCGCATCCAGTGCGTTTTCCAGCAATTCTTTCACCACGGCAGATGGGCGTTCGATCACCTCGCCGGCGGCGATCTGGGAAATTAAATGATCCGGCAAAGCCAGAATCGGGCGGTCAGGTGCTAATCGTGAAGTCATAGCCTGATTATACCTTTGCGCGCAATCCCTGCATCGCTCTGCAGGAATGCTTGCGGCACTGCTTTCATCGTGTATGATGGCGGCGGATTTTTCACTACAGGCCGCCACATGGATTTAATGCAAATACTGGACATGGTTCTGCATGTCGACAAGATGCTGGGAACCGTTATTGAACAATACGGTACGCTGGTGTATTTCGTGTTGTTCGCAATTGTGTTCTGCGAAACCGCATTTGTGATTTTCCCGTTTTTACCGGGAGACTCTCTGCTGTTTATTGCCGGTGCGTTCTGTGCAACCGGTGCAATGAATCCGTGGTTGCTGATCGTTTTGCTGCTGATTGCTTCTATTTCCGGCAATACCATTAATTACTGGATCGGCAGTCTGATCGGTCATAAAGTGCTGGAAAAAGATTACCGCTGGATAGATCGTGATGCAATTCGTAAGACCCATGACTTCTATGAGAAGCATGGCGGTAAAACCGTGGTGATTGCTCGTTTTGTGCCGATAGTCCGCACCTTCGCGCCGTTCGTAGCCGGTATTTCTGATATGACACACCGCACATTCCAGTTCTTCAATGTTCTGGGTGCTTTGTTGTGGATTCTGAGTCTGGTGCTCAGCGGCTATTTCTTCGGCAACATTCCATTCATTCAGAAAAATCTGAATGCCATCGTGCTGATCGGTGTTGGTGCTGCGATTATTCCTATTCTGCTTGGCGCAGCGTGGAAAATGATGCGCCGTGTGATGCAGCGCAGCTGATATGAACCCGCAGCAGGAGCCGCCTGATCGTCAGATACTGTGGCTGCATTCTGCTGCACCTGCCAAACCAAAAACAGGCGCACCGTGTAACGGTTGTGGTCTGTGTTGCGCCGCCGAGCCTTGCCCGGTGGCGTTTTTGTTTTTATGGCAAAGAAAAGGCCGTTGCCGCGCGCTTGAATGGGATGCGGAAACAGGCTTGTACCGCTGCGGCATGTTGTTGCAGCCGGATGCTTATCTGTTCTGGCTGCCGCAGACTGCGTCGGGCTGGTTCAGTCGCCGCGTGCGCCGCTGGATTGCAGCGGGCACGGCGTGTGATTCTGAGGCGGAATTATTCTGATCAGTAGAATCAGGCGAAACGGTTTTTCGCCAGCGGCGGATTTTTGGCGAAATATTTCTTCACGCCGCGCACGACGGATTCTGCGATCTGATCCTGATAAGCGCCATCGTTTAAGCGGGCTTCTTCTTCCGGATTAGAGATAAACGCGGTTTCAATCAGAATGCTAGGAATGTCCGGCGCTTTCAGTACTGCAAAACCCGCTTGCTCAACCGCTTGCTTATGCAGCGTATTGATGCCGCCCAGTTCATTCAGCACGATTTTGCCGAGTTTCAGACTGTCATTGATTTGCGCTGTGGTTGATAAATCCAGCAGCACACTGGCCAGTTGCTTATCGTGATTTTTGATATTGATACCACCAATCAGATCGGCCGCATTTTCTTTATCGGCCAGCCAGCGTGCAGCAGTGGAGCTGGCACCTTTTTCCGACAAAGCAAATACTGATGAGCCGCGTGCCGCACTGTTGACGAAGGCATCTGCATGCACCGACATAAACAAATCGGCTTGCACGGCGCGGGCTTTTTCAACGCGGACATTCAGCGGTACAAAATAATCCGCATCGCGCGTCAGCATCACGCGCACGTTATCGATTTGTTCGAATTTCTTCTTGAGCCGCTTAGCAATTGCCAGCACCACGTCTTTTTCGCGGCTGCCGTTTTTACCCAGCGCACCAGGATCTTCACCGCCATGCCCCGGATCAATCGCAATGGTGATCGTCCGTCCGTGGGCGAATTTATCCTTAGACTTTTCTGCCGGTGTATCGGATTTTTCTGCAACCCTGAGTTTTTCTTCGGTCTTCACCGGTGCTTTGATTTCCGGCTTTTCCACAGGCTGAACGGAAGACGCAGAGCTTGTGCCTGAAGCCGGACTTGAGGCCGAATTTGAAGCCGGGGGCAATGAGGCAATCGCTGCGGGTTTGTCCTGCGAGGATTGCTCTATCAGTGCTGCCAGCGGATCCGGAGGATTCACCGGATACAAATCGAACACCAGCCTGTGTTTGTAGTTGCCCACTGGTTGCAGGGTAAATACCTGAGGATTGACTTCTTCCTTCAGATCAAACACCAGTCGCACCACAGTAGGTTTATTCTGGCCGACCCGGACTTGCCGGATATAAGGGTCATTCGACTGAATCTTAGCGACCAGTTCTTTCAGTGTCGCATTCAGTTCCAGACCTTCAATATCCACTACCAGCCGGTCCGGATTTTTGACCAGAAAATGGGTCGTCTTCAGTTCACTGTCATTTTCCAGCGTAACGCGGGTATAGTCTTCCGCAGGCCACACCCGAACCGCCAGAATCCGCGCCGCATGCGCAGTCTGAGGTAATAAAACAGATAACAGCAAAGTACCGCCGGCTTGTAAAAAAGTACGGCGGCGGGAAGGTAACTGCGAAGAGGCCAGAGCCTTGGTCACAGTACCGGGGCGAACTGGAGTGAAGCGAGACATGCAAACCCTTTATCAGACAACGCCCGCAATTCTACCTCACGGCCGTGTGCAGCGATGCGCAGAAACAGTTCGATATCCGGTTCCGGTAGGACACCATCGGCCTTTTCCGGCCATTCTACGATGCAAACCTGACCGGCATGAAATTCTTCGCGGAAACCTGCATCCAGAAATTCTTCCGGACTGCCCATACGGTACAGATCAAAGTGCATGATGCTCGCAGGTTTATTTTGCAGCGTTACCTGATAGGGTTCTGCCAGCGTGTACGTCGGACTTTTGACATGGCCGCTGTAACCGGCGGCATGAATCAGTGCACGGGTCAGGCAGGTTTTTCCTGCGCCGAGGTCGCCGTGCAGAAAAACAGTCATACCCGGCTGTAAAACACGAGCCATTTGTTTGCCCAGCGCCTGCGTCGCGGCTTCGTCCGGTAATGTGGTCTTATAATGTGACATTTGTTGCTGCATGAATCCTGAATGATGTTTTTAACCTTAGCATATCGCCACCAAAACGTGTGGAAAACCGGAGCGTTTGCATGTCGCTGAATGCTGAACAATTGCAGGCGCTGATGCTGCAAATCCGGCAGTGGAGCTGTGAGCTCGGGTTTTCCGGTGTGGCTGTCAGTGATACCGATCTCAGCATTCATGAGCCTGGTTTGCAGGCTTGGCTGGATGCCGGTTATCACGGCGATATGCATTATATGGAAAGTCACGGCATGAAGCGCGCCCGTCCGGCGGAACTGGTGCCGGGGACGATACGCGTACTCAGTCTGCGTATGGATTATCTGCCCGGCGATCAGGGCTGGCGTGAACGTGAGCGTGCGCGGCAGAATGATGCGTCACAGGCGGTGATTTCTGTTTATGCACGCGGCAGGGATTATCACAAAGTATTGCGTCAGCGTTTGCAGCAGCTGGCAGATAAGATCGCCAGCGTGACGGGGCCGTTCGGACATCGGGTATTTACGGATTCAGCGCCGGTGATGGAAGTTGCGCTGGCGGCGCGCTCCGGTCTGGGCTGGCGCGGCAAACATACGCTGCTGCTGAACCGTGATGCCGGTTCGATGTTTTTTCTGGGTGAAATATTTACGGACTTAGCCTTGCCTGTCGATGACAGCGGTGCTGCGCATTGTGGTCAGTGCCACGCTTGTATTGATGCTTGTCCGACCGGTGCGATTGTCGCACCGTATCAGGTCGATGCGCGGCGCTGCATTTCATATCTGACGATAGAGTCCGGTGTAGCGATTCCACTGGAATTGCGCCCTCTGATTGGCAACCGCATTTACGGATGTGATGATTGTCAGCTGGCTTGTCCGTGGAATAAATTTGCACAAAAGGCGGTAGTCAGCGATTTCGACGTGCGCCACAGCCTGGACAATGTGACGCTGACCGATTTGTTTGGCTGGAGCGAAGAACAATTCCTGCGTCATTTTGAGGGCAGTCCGGTGCGCCGTATCGGTTACGAAAGCTGGTTACGCAATCTGGCGGTGGGCCTTGGAAATGCAGCTGTTTCTATGCGTGGCGATCCGCGTATGGTGGCGGCGTTGCAGGCGCGTACTGATCACCCGTCAGAGCTGGTCAGAGAGCATGTGCAATGGGCTCTGGAGCAGCATTTGCAATCCGGTTAAATTTGCACCAGATGTAGCCACACGGGCAGTGTCAGTGCTGATAACAGTGTGCTGGCGGAAATCAGAAAAGCGACATAAGGTCCATTACCTCCCATCCGGGCTGCCAGTACATAAGCGCTGGATGCCGTTGGTAATGCACAAAACAGAACGGCGATTTGCAATTGCAGTAAGGGTAATTGCAGCCAGGTGCCAAGCAACAGGCCGATTGCAGGAGCAATCAGTAATTTAATCGCCAGAAAACCAGTGGCCAGGCCGCGCGCTTCGTGCAGGGCGGAGAGCCGAAGGCCTGCGCCGACAGCCAGCAAGCCCATCGCAATCGAGGCATTACCAAGTCGTGACAGTGTCGCACTCAGATCATCTGGCAAGGTGATACCAGCAAGACTACATGCGACGCCAGAGGCTGTGCCAACCACCAGCGGGTTGCTGGCGATTTCTTTCAGTAAGCGTCCGCTGTTACGAGCCAGCGCAAAAACGGCGGCGATATTGCAAACCGGCACCAGAAAACCAATCAGCAATGCCATCAGTGCCGTTCCCTGCTCACCAGCAATGCGTGATGCCACCGCAAGTGCGATGTAAGAATTAAACCGGAAGGCAGTCTGTACGCCGGATACAAAAGTTTTGCCGGGATTGAAAAAAATAAACCGGCATACAGAGCCAAGCACAATTGCCGCGAAGGTGGTCAGCACACCTGTTATCAGCAGTTTGCCAGTGGCATGAAAATCAAATTGTGTTTTTGCAGTGGTGTAAAACAGTAAAGCCGGAAATAAAATGAAGTACACCAGTTTTTCCACACCGCTCCAGAAATGGCCGCCGAAGTTACCGTAACGACTCAGTAAAAAACCGAGCATGATTAAGCTGAAATCAGGTACCAGTAAATGGAAGACGGACATGGAAAACAATCAAGAAAACGGCGGCGCCCGCAATGACTGCGGGTTGGCGCTAAACGGAGAAGTTTGTGGTATTTACTTGAGCATGCCTGCAAGCTCAACAGCAGTTTTTACCTGCATTTTGTCGAAAATATGAGCGCGGTGAACTTCAACGGTACGCATGCTGATACCCAGTTCATCTGCAATAACTTTGTTCATTTTTCCTAGCAAAATCAGGTCAAGTACTTCACGTTCCCGGCTCGATAAACTTGCCAGCCGGTCGTGAATCTGCGCCGTTGCGCCGGCTTCGCGAGAGGAAGCGAGTGCTTCGAGGACGCGGTCCATGAGCTTGTTATCATTAAACGGCTTTTCAAAAAAATCAAACGCGCCGCGTTTCAGACTATCAACTGCCATCGGTACATCACCGTGGCCGGTCAGAAAAATCACAGGCAGGCGTCGCGTCAGTTTTTTTGCAGACAAGGCGTCAAAAAGACTGATGCCTGAGAGTCCCGGCATACGTACATCCAGCAAAATACAGTCGCCGTCACGATCGAAACTGAACTGGTTTTCCAGCGTGCTGAGAAACTGTTCGCTGCTCGCATAGCCTGTAGCCGGAATTTTTCGCGACCGCGCCAGCCAGGACAGAGAATCGCGGATAACTTCTTCATCATCAATGATGTGTAACATGCATACTCCAGTTCTTTCGTTGTGCGGTAACGCCCGGTGTCAGATTTCCTGATGAGCTGGCAGACTGATGCGAAATATGGTGCCGCCTTCAGGGTTCGGGCCGTGTGTCAGCCGTCCGCCGTGAAATTCTATCGCAGTACGGCAGATATTGAGACCCATCCCCATGCCGGCACTTTTTGTTGTGAAAAATGGTGAGAACAGTCGGGCAGCAACTTCTTCGGAAATACCGTGACCGCGATCCGTCATTTGAATAACCACTTCCTTGCGTTCGGTATGGTAAGACGCATGGATTTGCAGCTGGCGCCGGGCAGGTGCAGTACTGTGCATGGCTTCAACCGCATTTCTGCTCAGATTCAGCAGTACCTGCTCCAGCAGTACCGGGTCAGCCATGATCGGCGGCAAATCCGTCGCAATATCATAATGGACGGGCACGCGAATCGCCTGCGCTTGTAGCTCAATCAGAGGCATCGCATTCTGAATCACTTGCTGAATCTGTATCAGCTGACGCGCAGGCTCGCGTTTTTTCACGACGTCATAGACGCTGCGTATGATTTGCCCTGCACGCTGTGCCTGCGCATTGATTTTTTCCAGTGCGCTGCGGAGTAAGCTGCGGTCCTGCTCACCGGATTCCAGCATATTCGAGGTTGCAGTGGTGTAGCTGGAAATCGCCGCCAGTGGCTGATTCAGTTCGTGAGCCAGCATTGACGCAAGTTCCCCCATTGTGGCCAGTTTTGCGCTGACGTGGAGTTTTTCTTCCTGCTGGCGTGTCAGTTCCTGTGCGTGACGTAACTCGGATATGTCCAGAATCGAACTCATCCAGCCCGCTTGCTGACCGGTTTCATCAATCAGCGGAGATTCGTAAATCAGCACGGGAATACGCGTGCCGTCTGTGTGCTGATAGACAGTTTCAAAACCTTCAGCCGGCACAGTGCCGCTCAGCAACTGACGATAGCGTTCTTCATATTCTTCATATGCTTCCGGCGCCCAGTAAGGCATAGGGGGAATGCGGCCTATTAACTCCTCAGCCGGAATGCCGATCATTTTGCAGAAGGCCGGATTAACATAGGTCAGCCGGCCCTGCATATCGCGGGCCCGTAACCCAGTGACCAGCGAGTTTTCCATGGCACTGCGAAAAATCAGCTGCTGGCGTAACGCACCTTCAGCGGCGAGACGGCGATTGATGTCACGCCACAGTGCCAGCAAGCTCCAGATCAGACCAACCGACAGCAGAATTACCGTAACCACCAGCATATTCGACAGAATTTTAGGTTCCGCCTTAATACTGTTGGTCCGCAGAACCAGACTCAGTCCAGGTAATTCAAGTGCCCGGTTGTGGCTGTAGACATTTTTACCGATACCACCTGCGGTGCGTGTTGCATAGATGGTCTCATCGTTATCGACAATCGAGACCTGATTTTCCTGAGCAAACCACCAGGGGATCAGCTCGTCCAGTAATCCGTTTGCAAAATAACTGATGACGATACTGCCGTAATGGCGGTTTTGCCGGTACAAGGGAATCTGGCAACTGATCAGGTAGCTGTTCATTTGCTGTTCGGTATCCAGTGCAGGCTGAAAACAGCGGGTTTTCCGGTCGATTTCGAACAGACTGGACGTAATGATGGCAGGCTTCGGTCGGCGCATCAGGCCATCCGCCCCTTTTTCTGTGGTGACCAGAATTTGTTCATTCGGGTCCTGCCAGCTCAGACGCGACACTTCGCGGTTATTGCTCAGTATCTGGCGGAATCGCTCGAGAACCTGTTCAGGGCTGATGCCAAGATTCACGATATCCGCGCCGATCTGGCGAACCACCTCATCGTTGCGGTTGAGCTGAAACATAATCGTTTGCTCGACCCATAAGGTATCTGCAATTAACTGTTCCTGCCGCTCATTGGCTTCCATGCGCTGTGCCTGCCAGGGCAGCCAGATCAGGGTAGCCAGAAACAAAGACAGCAGCAGGATAGGCATAATCCAGCGCCATTTTTGTGCAGGCCAGTTGGCGTATTTGGTCAGCATCAGGACGGAACAGAAGCGAAATGAATGAATGCCAGCATCTTACCCTGATTGATCAGGTCTTCGTATGTCCGGAATGCGGGTCATGGTATGAGGGCAACAGTGGGACATTCTCTTTACAATCAGAAAACTTCAGTTCTTCCGAGGAGGCAGGTGCTTTCCTGTGCAGTGAAAATGGTTGCCTAGTGGATTTCCACACTTGCATCTGATCGGTGGGGCGCCCAATAATGATCCGAACTTTTTCCCGCTGTCAAAGTCTTATCCACATGCGAAAATCGCAACCCATGGCTGGTCTGAAAGCGCGCCATAAATATCCGGTCAGAATTGCTTTTTCTCACCGCGTTCAGTGAAATCAAATAAAAAAGGGGAATGTCATGCAGGGCAAACTGATGCGCCGACTGATTCTGGCTGCAATGGTGCTGTCACCTGCCGTGTATGCACAATCACCGATTGTCATTAAGTTCAGCCATGTTGTTGCCGCAGACACGCCAAAGGGCATGGCAGCCGAACGTTTCAAGCAACTCGCGGAAAAAGCTACTCGTGGCAAGGTCAGGGTCGATATTTATCCTGACAGTAAGCTGTATAAAGACAGGGAAGAGCTTGAAGCCTTACAGCTGGGTGCAGTTCAGATGCTCGCGCCGTCGCTTGCAAAATTCGGCCCTCTCGGTATCAAGGAATTCGAAGCATTTGATATTCCTTTTCTGTTTCCGGATAAACAGGCTTTGCACGCGGTCACTGAGGGCAGGGCCGGACGTAGTCTTTTGCGTAAGCTGGAACCCAAAGGGATTATCGGTCTTGCTTACTGGGATAACGGATTTAAAGTCATTTCCGCAAATCGTCCGGTAAAAACGCCGGCAGATATGCGCGGTCTTAAATTCCGTATTCAGGCTTCCAAAGTACTTGACGCGCAGACAAGGGCGTTGGGGGCAAGTCCTCAGGTGACGAATTTTGCAGAGGTGTATCAGGCACTGAAAACTGGTGCTGCAGATGCGACTGAAAATCCGCCCAGCAATTTGCTGACGCAACGGATGTTTGAGGTGCAAAAGTACATCACTGTCACAAATCACGGTTATCTTGGTTACGCAGTCATCGTGAATAAAAAATTCTGGGAAAGTCTGCCTGCAGATATCCGTTTTGAGCTGGAAGCGGCGATGAAGGCCGCAACCCGTTATGCAAATGATATTGCGCAACAGGAAAATGACCAGGCACTGGATGCGCTGAAAGCGATGCCGGGGCTGCAGGTGTATTACCCGGGACGCTCTGAAAAAGCGGAGTGGCAGCGTGCTCTGATGCCGGTTCAACGTGAAATGGAGTTACGTGTAGGCGCAGATTTGTTGCGGGATATTAATCGTGAGACACAGAATGCACGCGATGAGTCCGGGCAAAAATGAAGCGGTAATCGCATAACATAAATTCCCGGATTCAGGGTTGTTTTTACAATTCCACAACAAGATGTGTCTGCGATCCGTAGTAACACGTAGTTTTTTTTGTCTACCGTTAGTCGCCGTGCTATATTTGCGCAAGTTCGGAATTTGCTGTACAGATTTACAAGGCGGTAGTGCGAGAAAACGGTATTCATACCGTACACAGAGGAGACACGTGCTTTCAGAAAGCCAGCAATAAAATGGCTCGGAAGTACGCATATAATTTAAAGGCGCATCCTGGGATGCGCCTTTTTTCTTTTGGAGATCCGACTTGAATGATGCGCTGTTTCAGGCTGTGGTTGCTGCACCTTTCGGTGGTGTCGGCGTACGAACAGCAGCGGGCGAAGTGCTGGAGCTGTGCTACCTGCCACCATCGTACCGGGAAAAATCGCCTGCAGATGCTCTTACTGAGCGAGTTGCTATACAGGTGCTAAGGTATCTTGCTGATCCGGATTTCCGGTTTGACTTACCGCTGGCAAGTGTTGGCACCGGTTTTCAGCAAAAGGTATGGCAGGCAATTGCGGCAATTCCGCGAGGAGAGGTACTGACTTACGGATTGGTCGCAAAGCAATTACGTTCAGCACCGCGGGCGGTTGGTCAGGCTTGTGGCGCAAACTGGTTTCCGCTGGTAATTCCTTGTCACAGGGTGATCAGCGCCAGCGGAATCGGTGGTTTTGCCGGCAGCGATCTGGATGCCGGATTTCATGTCGGCGTAAAACGCTGGCTATTGCAGCATGAAGGAGCAAGCTGGTGAGTCGCTATCCCGAAGTCAGTATCACGCTGGCGGATAACTGGCAGCAAACGCTGGACGCATTTTGCGATATGTTGTTACTGGAAGAGGGACTGGCAAAAAATACCATTGATGCATACCGCACGGATTTGTTTCAGTTTGCAGCCTGGTTGCAGCAAAACGATGCATCATCGCTGGTGCAGGCAACACCTGATCAGATCAGCGGATATCTGCAGGAAAGAAATGCAGAAGCAAAACCAAGCTCTGCCAACCGCAGGCTGAGTTCAGTCAAACGCTTTTATCAATGGTTGCTGCGCGAACAGCACATTCAGGATGATCCTTGTCTTCGTCTGAAATCGGCCCGTCAGGGTTTGCGTATTCCGAAAATCATGAGCGAAGACGTTGTGGAAGCACTGCTGAATGCTCCCGATGAATCTCCGCTGGGTGTGCGTGACCGCACGATGCTGGAGCTGATGTATGCGAGCGGTTTGCGTGTCAGTGAACTGGTGCAACTGAAGACAACGGAAATCAGTCTGAAAGAGAATGTGCTGCGCGTGACCGGCAAAGGCGGAAAAACACGCCTGATACCTTTTGGTGAGCATGCTGGCAGCTGGCTTGAACGTTACCTCAGTGAAAGCCGGCCTGCAATCCTGCAGGGTCAGGTTTCCGATGCTTTGTTTGTAACGCAGCGCGGCGGACCTATGACGCGTCAGATGTTCTGGGTGCTGATTAAGAAACATGCGTTGAAAGCCGGAATTGCACAACATCTTTCTCCGCATACCATGCGCCATGCATTTGCCACCCATTTGCTGAATCATGGTGCGGATCTGCGCGTAGTACAGCTCTTGCTGGGCCATGCAGATATCACCACCACACAGATCTATACCCATGTTGCCAGAGAGCGTCTGAAGCAGTTACATGCAGAGCATCATCCGCGTGGTTAGTGGCTGATCAAGCTCAAATCATGTAAAAAATTATGCCTTTTTGAAATTAGTTAAAAAAAAGATATGCTTATTTATGTGTAAATACAACATATTTCCGTACATTAATTTAATTGCATAAAAAGACATAAACATCGCAAAAATTCAGGGTTTATTTAATATATTAAGATTTTGAGCGGAATTTTATTCTTTTTGTCAGAATAAAACTCAGTTTCAACCAACTTTCTTGCGGGCAATGATTGATGTGCTCGAAAAAAAATTGGCGAGTAACAAAACGTAACGTTAGATAATCATTTTTCCGGCACGGCTGCGACTGAAAACCAGGCAGTCGCTGTGCCGGTTTTTACAGGCACGGGTGATGGAGATAGTGCGCCTGTCAGCCAAAAAAATGTGTATATAACGATAAGAAAGGTTATCCATGAAACTGAGTCGTCTGACGCTTGCGCTGGCAGGCATAGGATTCTGTACGATGACTACGGCTGCTTTTGCTCAGGAAGTAAAAGCACAGGAGGAGTCTAAAAAGAATGAAAACGCGCCGGTTCAGCGTGTTGAAATTACCGGTTCCAACATCAAACGTGTGAACATCGAAACGGCGTCGCCAGTACAGGTCATCTCTAAAGAAGAACTGGTACGTGGCGGTGCAACGTCGCTGAATGATGTTTTGCGCGGCGTATCTGCCAATATAGGTGGTATTGATGAAAACCGTACTAACGGTTTTACCGCTGGCGCAGCCGGTCTGAACCTGCGCGGTATCGGTAGCCAGGCAACCCTGGTGCTGATCAACGGCCGTCGTCTGGCAGCTTATGCCCAGCCAGAATATCAGACAACTTTCGTTGATCTGAACTCCGTACCGATCGGTGCTGTTGAGCGTATTGAAATTCTGAAAGACGGTGCATCCGCGATTTACGGTTCTGAAGCGATGGCAGGTGTGGTTAACATCATTCTGCGCAACAACTATCAGGGCGCGGCAGTGACTGGCTCTGTTGGCCGTTCGGAGCGTAATGACGGTGAGCAATACCGCGCCAGCGCGAGTTATGGTTTCGGTAGCCTGGTCGAAGATCACTACAATGTGTACGCAACACTGGATGTACGTCAGGTGAAACCGATGTACATCAACAAGCGTGATGGCTATCTGAGCACAGAAGACCTGCGTCCATGGGGCTATAAAGATAACCGTTCGATTTACACCTATCCTGGTAACCTGTACTGGACGGACAAAGCGACCGGTAAATTTGTAGCGCGTACACTGGATGCAAACTGCCCGGCAAATAATCTGGTTCCTGCATCAACCGTATTCGGCGCAAACTCCATGGGTAGCGTCTGCGTTTACGATGATCTGAAAGACAGTAAATATAATTCCGCAGGTAATACTGACCGCGTCGGTCTGACCAGCCGTGGTACATGGCAGATCAATGCTGACACGGAAGCATTTGCTGAAGTCATGATTAACCAGAACAAGGCGCAGATTTCCGGTGTGCCACACTGGTTCGCAGGTCAGAACGGACTCGATACCCCAGCGCTGCCGATCAACCATCCGCAGTATCCGAAAGACCTGATTGATCCGGTCACAGGTAAAACGCTGGCAGGCGGTAACGGCACAGTGCGTGTCCGTGCATCCCTGAGCGACTTCCCTGGTCAGGGTCTGACGAATACAACGCTGTTCTCACGCTATCTGGCTGGTGTTAAAGGCAGCTATAAGAGCTGGGACTGGGAAACCGCGTTCATGGTCAACACCAGTAAAGTGGATTCCAAAGCGACTTCCGGTATCCTGAAAACACCGTTTATTCAAGCATACAAAGACGGTACTTTCCTGTTTGGTCAGTCTGCAAACAATGCTGCACTGCTGAGCAAAATCGTGACTGACGCTGCCAGCAACTTCAAATCCGGCATGTATCTGTGGGATGGCAAACTGAGCGGCGACCTGCTTCAATTGCCAGCAGGTCCGTTGTCTGCTGCGTTTGGTGTGGAAGCCCGTCGCGAAACACTGGAAGTCACGCCTGCTGATCTGGCTGTAGCCGGTGAGCTGTATCACTGGGCACAGGCTGAGCCAGGCTATCGCCGTGGCCGTAACATTGGCTCTTTCTACACAGAAATGAATGCGCCACTGTTGAAAAATCTGGAAGCATCGGTTGCTGTGCGTTACGACAATTACTCAGACTACGGTAGCTCAACCACACCAAAACTGGGTTTGAAATGGAATGCTGATCCTACGTTGCTGGTACGTGGTACGTATGCGACAGGCTTCCGTGCACCGACACTGGTGGAAAACTCCACACAGATCAAAAAAGCCTTCCTGTCCTATCGCGATCCTGCACGTTGTAACGATAAGTTCACTGCTGGGTGCCAATGGAGCAGTGCTTACGAAAGTGGCTCTAACCCTGGTCTGAAACCGGAAACAGCTGACAGCTTCACACTGGGTCTGGTCTGGGAACCGACAAAATGGTTCGATGCAACACTGGATTTCTGGCAAATCAAGCGTAAAGACGAGATCACAACATTCGATCTGGCAACTGTTCTGTCTAATCCAGGCCGTTATGCAGGTAACTCTGCGGCAGTGATTACCCGTGATCCATTGTCGGCTGCTGATGCTGCAGCTGGTGCAACAGCCGGTGAAATCACCAATGTTCGTTTGTTGCTGACGAATCTGGCACAAACCCGTGTACGTGGCGTTGATCTGACTATGAATGGTCACTTCAACGGTGGTGAGTATGGTCGTTTCAACCCAAGTCTGAGCGTCACATATAACCATTCTTATAAAACTGCACCGGCACCGGAAAGTGAGCAGATTGAGTATGCTGGTAGCCGTGGTCAGCCACGAGTAATGGCAACCATGGGCCTGGCCTGGGAAAAAGCAGCATGGCGTTTGTCTGCTGACGTTAACTACGTCGGCAAAATGTCTGCGAAAGATGACTTCACACAGCCATGTACGTTTGAACAACAGGGTTACGCAAACCTGTGCGGTAATATTGCTTCGTTCACCACGGTCAATCTGGGCGGCAGCTACAGCGGCCTGATGAAAAACCTGAAGCTCAGCTTTGCGATCCGCAACCTGTTTGACACGATGCCACCATTTGCACCGAGCGCAACATCTGCTCAGGCAGTGGCAGCATCTTCTCTGCACAGCACTGTAGGTCGTTATTTCATGCTCACAGCGGATTACAAATTCAAGTAATCTCAGTCTGAAAATGCCGGAATCGTAAGATTCCGGCATTTTTTTTACCTGTATATGCTGAAGTGTTTGTCTGCGGCAGAGAGAGTGATCACAAGTGACCGTCGCCTTTCGCAGACAATGCCAGATTTACCCGATTTCCTTTTCAAAGGCTCAGGCATGAATTCTTTACGTCGACTGATATTGGCCGGTGTTTTACTCACCGCACCGTTCATGACTATGCCGGCAATGGCTGATGCATCCATTCCGGTCGCAGATTTTTTTAAAGCATCACAATATTCCGGTATTCCTTCACTGTCACCGGATGGTAAAACCCTCGCTGTCCTGACGCCGCGCAACGGCCGCAACGTGCTGGCAGTGATTCGTCTCGATTCCCGTACACCGAAAGTCATTGCTTCCGATCCTGACTGGGATATTGCGAATCCGATCTGGGTCAATAATGAGCGCCTGGTTTTCAGTCTCAGCAAGGGCAAAGATGCGGTCTATGAAGATCAGCGCGGCGGTGGCTTGTTTGCCGTGAATACTGACGGCAGCCGTTTCCGTAAGCTTACCCCGACGCTGAAAGAAGCGATGGGCAACAATATTCCGTATAAGCCATACCAGGTGTTGTCACGTGCAGGTGAAGATTCAACTGATCTGATCGTGGTGAATAACGAACGTGGCCGTGATGCAGTACTCGGTGCTTCGGATGTATTCCGTCTGGACACACTGACTGGCAAGGCGACCTTGCTCACGTTTAATAACCCGGGCAAAGTCAGCGAATGGGTGCTGGATCATGCGCGTGTTGTGCGCGCGGGCTCTGCGCTGGATGTGGAACCGGGCAGCAAGCGTATCCGCCAGACGGTGTACTACCGCGATGGAGAGAATGCACCGTGGAAAGCAATTTATCAGGCATTCATTGATGAAGGCCGCGAAATGGAAGTCGCCGGTTTTGACTTCGATAATAAAACCATGCTGGTTGCCGGCCGTTTCAACGGACGTGATAAAAAAGCCGTTTATCTGTGGGATTTTGCGAAAAACACCGTCGGTGAAATGCTGGCAGATCATCCGCAGGCAGATGTGGAAAACGTGCGTTTTGATAACAGCCGTAAAAAAATTGTCGGCGCACCGGTCGCTGCAATGAAACCGGAGTATGTGTATTTTGACGAGGATTATGCGCGTCTGGATGCAACTTTCCGCGCCAGCTTCCCCGGACAAGAGTATTTCTTCCAGTGGAGTGGTGACAGCGTCGTCGTGTATACCTACGGCGCAGCAAATCCGGGCTCTGTGTATTTTTACGATGTGGCAAAGCGCAAACTGGAACCGCTGTATGTGATGAAGCCGGAGCTGGATGGTAAAAAGCTGTCGGAAACCAAAGTCATTCAGTACACCGCGCGTGATGGCTTACCGATTCCTGCGTATCTGACACTGCCGGAAGGAAAGAAAGCAGAAAAGCTGCCGCTGATCGCATTTGTGCACGGTGGGCCGCATGCACGCGACAGCTATGGCTTCGATCCTATGGTGCAAATGCTGGCTTCGCGTGGTTACGCCGTGTTGCAACCGCAATTCCGTATGTCCACTGGTTTCGGCTGGAAGCATCATACTGCTGGCTGGAAACAATGGGGTCTGGCGATGCAGGATGACGTCACCGACGGCGTGAAAAATCTGATCAGTCAGGGCGTGGTTGATGCGTCGCGTGTCTGTATTATCGGTGCCAGCTATGGTGGCTATGCAACCATGTACGGCCTTGCCAAAGATCCGGATCTGTATCGCTGCGGTGTGAACTGGGTAGGTGTGACCGACGTGAAAATGCTGTTCACCGTGACCTGGTCGGATATGTCCGGTCCTTACATGGATAATCTGGGACGTCTGATGCATGGCGACCCGGATAAAGACGGCGCTTACTTTGAAAAAACTTCCGCCATCGGTAACGCAGCCCGTATCAAAGCACCGGTACTGATGGGTTACGGCAGTGAAGATATCCGCGTGCCGCTGATTCACGGTGAAAAAATGCGCGACAAGCTGCGTGCACAAGGCAATGAAGTGGAATGGGTTGTGATGACCGGTGAAGAACATAACTGGTATCGCGAAGCCAACCGTATTGCCTGGGGCGAGAAAGTGGAAAAATTCCTCGGTAAACATCTGGCACCGGCGAGTAAATAATCGCAATCGTTTCTGTTTTTTCGTTGTTAACGGACAAATAGCTGACAATTGAGAAAGGGCATGGCAACATGCCCTTTTTTTGTCAGCAGACCTTTCCGCACAGGTGGTCTGCAAGCGGAGTATGTTGTGGCTAAGAAAGAACACGTATCAGAAACACCGGCCACCCAGTGGTTAAAGCAGCGCAAAGTGGCGTTCAGTGAACATCCGTATCCGTATGAAGAGCACGGCGGCACGGCGGTATCGTCGCGTGAGCTGGGTGTGGATGAGCATGTGGTGATTAAAACGCTGGTCATGCAGGATGAAAAAGCGCAGCCGCTGATTGTGCTGATGCACGGCGATAAAAAAGTATCAACCAAAAATCTGGCACGTCAGGCCGGTTGTAAGTCGGTTGAGCCGTGTAAGCCGGAAGTCGCGCAACGTCATTCCGGTTATCTGGTGGGCGGTACATCGCCGTTCGGCACACGCAAAGCGATGCCGGTGTATGTGGAGCGCTCGGTGCTGGCGCTGGAACGCATCTATATCAACGGTGGGCGCCGTGGGTTTCTGGTGTCGCTGAATCCAGCCCTGCTGCCGGAATTGCTGCCGGTGAAAGAAGTGGATGTCGCGATTGACTGAAGTCAGCCCGCGTCCGGCTGTCAGTGTACAGCGCTGAAAGTAGGGAATTTGCACTCCCTTCCGTTAGAATAACGTTTTTATCTCATTTTAAGCGGAGAATCTGTGTGATTCCCCGATTTTCAGGAAGTTTATGAATACTCTGATTGCAGTGGTACTGGCGTATCTGTTGGGTTCGGTTTCGTTTGCAGTAGTGGTCAGTAAGCTGATGGGCTTGTCCGATCCGCGTACCTATGGTTCGAAAAATCCCGGTGCAACCAATGTGTTGCGTAGTGGCAATAAAGCGGCGGCCATTCTGACCTTGCTGGGTGATGCAGTCAAAGGCTGGCTGGCAGTGTGGCTGGCGCAGCATTATGCAAATGCAGCCGATCTGTCCGAAGCCGGTATCGCACTGGTCGGGCTGGCGGCGTTTATCGGTCATTTGTGGCCAGTGTTTTTCCGCTTTATCGGCGGCAAAGGCGTGGCAACCGCAGCCGGTGTACTGATCGGCATTCAGTGGCAGATGGGTCTGGGCGTACTGGCAGTCTGGTTGCTGGTGGCGTTTGCCACCCGTTACTCTTCGCTGGCTGCACTGATCGCCGCAGCCTCCGCGCCAATGATTTACGGCATGGTGTTTGGTTCTGACGTGGTATTGCTGGCAATTTTCATCATGAGCGGCTTACTGATTTACCGCCACCGTCAGAATATTGCGAACCTGATGAGCGGCAAGGAAAGCAAAATCGGCAGCAAGAAAAAAGCCTGACGCTGCAAGCTGTTCTGATCGTTTCCGGAAAACGCGCTGTTACCTTCAACAGCGCGTTTTTTTATGGCCGGACGGATCATTAGAACTCATTTCATCAATATCCGCGAGATGCGTTTGTCTCATAGCGCGGGTTGGCAAGACGGACAAGGCAATGAATAGCGGTGCTATTCACAACGCGTCCAACGCTGTCCAGCGTGCGCTATGAGGCAAACCCTCCGGGAACGGAGGTGCCGGGCGCATTGCTTTGTTGCGTCGCTTGCACAGGCACCAGCCTGTGCTGCGCAACGGCGCCGCGCACTGCCTCCCGGCACCTCGCGTTCGCACTCGTGGCTATTGATGAAATGAGTTCTAGTCAGCGGATGATTGTGCAGAACTCCGCATCAGGCATTTCCGGAGAGCCGGACTTTCTGCCGACGACCGCCGGATCGCTATGCGAAAATCCGCATTTGGGCTGTTTTCCGGCATTTTTCGGGGCTTTTTATGGCTGCTGGCTGCCGGTAGCTAGCAGGCGGGAACATGGGCTGAACGATTGCGTAATGCGCGGATGTGGCGCGTAGGTGGCGGAGAAGCGCAGGGCTCAGCCTTGCGCCGTATTCAGACCCTGTAAAGCCCAGCGCGGATTGACGTTGAAGCCGTATTCGCTGCGTGCCAGTGCCGGATCGGATTGCAGGCGCATCGCACCGGCAAATGCGATCATTGCACCGTTATCGGTACAGAATTCCAGCTCAGGATAAAACACCTGATATTTGCGGCGCGCCGCCGCTGTGTTCAGCGCATTGCGTAACTGGCGGTTAGCGCCAACGCCACCGGCAATCACCAGTCGCTGCAAACCGGTTTCTTTCAGCGCTTTCATGCATTTATGCACCAGCACATCGACAATCGCATCGACAAAGCCGCGCGCGATATCGGCTTTGACGACATCGGATAACGGTTCAGGCTGGGCTTTGACTGCTGTCAGCACAGCGGTTTTCAGGCCGGAAAAGCTGAACTGGAAATCTTTGGAATGCATCATCGGACGCGGGAACTGGAAGCTGTCCGGATTGCCCTGTTCCGCCAGTTGGGAAATCGCCGGACCACCCGGATACGGTAGCCCCAGCAGTTTGGCGGATTTATCAAAGGCTTCACCGGCAGCATCGTCCAGCGTTTCACCCAGCAGCGTGTACTGACCGACACCATCCACCCGCATTAACTGGGTATGACCGCCGGATACCAGCAAAGCGACAAACGGGAAAGAGGGTGGATTGCTGGCCAGCAGCGGCGACAGTAAATGGCCTTCCAGATGGTGTACGCCAATCACAGGTTTGTTCAGCGCCATCGCCAGACCATTGGCAAACGATGCGCCAACCAGCAGCGCACCGGCAAGACCAGGCCCTTGAGTGAATGCAATCGCGTCGATGGCTTCACGCTGTACACCGGAGTCGGCAAACACTTGTTCCAGCAAAGGCAGGGTGCGACGAATGTGATCGCGCGATGCCAGTTCCGGTACCACGCCACCGTATTCCTGATGCATGGCGATTTGTGAATGCAGGGCATGCGCCAGCAAACCCTTCTGTGTGTCATAAAGAGCAAGACCTGTCTCATCACAAGAGGATTCAACGCCGAGTACGATCATGGTGGTCGGATTCCTGAAAAAGCCGTTGCGATTGCGTGTGCAATCTGTGCAGGGTGAACATCGAAAAATGGAAAGCGCAGCGTCAGCAATGCAGGCTGGCAGCATTTGCGCCGCGCATGCCGGAATGACAAGTGCTTGTCTGTGCCATCGTCAGCGCGAACCCGGCATTATACCTGCTCAGCGGGCAGCGGGTTACACGGCAGCTCTACGTAAAAGCAGGTACCTTGCCCGGGTTCAGAATCAAAACCGATCTGGCCGTTCATTCTTTGCACCAGTTCGCGCGTAATCGCCAGCCCCAGACCGGTACCGCCGCGCTCACGGGTGTCAGAAGAATCGGCCTGCGCGAATTTCTGGAAAATCCGTTCACGGAATTCCGGCGGTATACCGCTGCCATGGTCGCAGACTTCCACCCGCACGCGCTCGCTGGTCATATGTGCCCGTACGGAAACCGTTGCACCCGAAGGTGAATATTTCACGGCATTCGACAGCAGGTTGGACAGCACCTGCATAAAACGCAGGTTATCCACTTCCACGCTGACAGCAGGAATTTCCCCCTGCAGCGCCAGTTTCACTTCACGTTTCGCACCAAACGTCTGGTTACTGTCGATACCCTGTTGCAGCAGCGGCTCCAGCGCCAGTGTCTGTAAATGCAATGCCAGCTGACCGGCGGATAATTTCTCCATATCCAGCAAATCATTGATCAGGCTGGTCAGGCGCTGACTGTTTTGTGCGGCGATATTCAGCAGCGGAGCCAGCGCAGGTGGCAAGTCACCGGTTGCGCCACCGAGTATCAGACTGATGGCGCCTGAAATCGACGTCAGCGGCGTCCGCAATTCGTGGCTGACTGTGGAGATAAATTCCGACTTAATGTTTTCCAGTCGTTTGCGTTCCGTGATATCGCGCAGCAGGGCAATGTATAAAGGTTTGCTCTGGCGCCGTACGACCGAAACCGAAACGTCGACGGTAATCACACGGCCATCCTGACAGCGGGCTTCCAGTTCGCGCGGTGCAGCAGGTAAATTCCCCGGCAGCATGGCCCGGATTTCGGACAGCACATTCCATTGTTCATCCTGATTAGCAAACAGGCAGCGTACATGCTGGCCAAGCAAGGCCTCTTTTTCGTAACCGAATAAGCGTGCGGCCGCCGGATTGATTGCATCCAGCAAACCCTGATGGCTGATCGTAATGATGCCTTCCGATACATTATCCAGAATCGCCTGAATATGTGCGGCATGATCCTGCAGCGTTTGCGCCTGTTCCTTCTGCGCAGTGATGTCCTGCACGATGCCGTACACGCTGGATAACTGCTGATCTTTGCGCTGCGGCAGCGCAATCACACGCACCCAGCGCAGATTCAGCAGCGGCGTGATGATCTTAAATTCTTCGTCAAAACCGTGTCCCTCATGCACTGCCGCATTCAGCAAATTCGCTAAACGGTCACGATGTTTCCCGGCTTTGTAGAACGCCAGTACCTGCTCCGCCGAGCTGATTTCCTGTTCCGCTGCTTCATGGATTTCACGGGTTACCTTGCTCCAGAAAAAGCGTCCGCTTTCAATCGCATATTCCCAGGTGCCGATACGCGCAGCGGCATTCGATTGCTCCAGCAAAGCATATGCATGCGCCAGTTTTTCTTCAGCCAGCCTTTCCGGCGTTACATCCTGATGGCTGCCGGACATCAGCAGCGGATTGCCGTCACTGTCCCAGCTCACCACGCAACCACGGTCACGTATCCATACCCAGTGGCCATTTTTGTGGCGCAGGCGGGTGATCATATCGAAATACGGAATCTCGCCACGGAAATGGCTTTCAATCATCGCAGTGACCGCGGGCTTGTCGTCCGGATGCAGAATCTCCAGCCAGGTCTCAGCCGATGTCGGCTGCAATTCTTCCAGCGTGTAGCCGAGCATTTGGGCCCAGCGTTCGTTAAACACGGTATTGCCGGTCGGGATATGACATTCCCAGGTGCCGATCTGCGTGCCTTCAATGATGTTCGCCAGCCTGCGTTCGCTTTCCTGATGCTGTTTGCGGTAGCGCCATGCGGAAACCAGCTGACCAATCGCAATCAGAACCGGATGCAGAACGCTGGCGTTTTCCGCTTCGTAGCCACCTGCGCGGTTACCAAGACCAACCACCGCAAGCATTTGCCCCTGATGATGGACAGGCAAGCCCATAAACGCTTTCAGTGGCGGATGCCCGTCCGGTGTGCCACCGGCGCGCGGATCTTGCTGCGGATCATTGGAAATGACGATATCGCGGGAAGTCATCACCTGACCAAACAGGGAGTGCAGATTCCGGAATTCAATGCCTTTGGTTTTTGCCATCCGGTAATGATCCTGACTGTGCTGATCCCAGGCGATATTGGTCACTGCGAACAGCTTCAGATACGGCTGACCGTGCTCATACAGCACTTCACCGATAAAACCGAATTCACTGTCTGTCAGTTGTGTGACGCGGTCCAGCAATAACTCAAAACCGGGATTTAAATCGTCGCCGCTGATGAAATAACTCTGCGCTTTCGCAATTGCTTCATTAATTTGCTGTTGCTGATGCAGCGAACGGTCCAGTTCCAGTCTGCGCAGGGTTGCGCTGATCCAGTCGGAGAGAATCGTGATGAATTCAATTTCCGGATCGGTAAATGCTTGCTGTCGTGGCTGACGCGATGAAAATCCCAGCGTGCCGTAGCGGGTCTGATTCACAAAGACCGGCGCGCCTGCATAGCACTCTTGTCCGAAACGCTGATAGCTCGGATGGCTGGCATAGGGGCTGAGTGCCATATGCTCAATACACAGCACCTGATGCGTGTGATTCAGCAAATCTGAGTAAGACGCGCCGCGCGGCACGGGAAATGCATTCAGCAAATCATCGTGTTCCGGGTAATGGGCGAGCAGGTCAATCTGATCTCCCTGAATGCGCGAAATCACGGCGCGTTCCATTTGCAGGTATTCGCAACCGAGCGCCAGCATATCGCGCAGCAACATCAGATTGTCTTCGGATGACAGTGCCGTAATGCGTGTCAGGGTCAGTAAGGCGCCGTGCTGGCGCTGTGCCAGCATGCCGCGTACTTCCGCTTCCACGCAATCCGCCAGATCACGCAGTCCGGCCAGTTGTTCCGGCGATGGCTGCATCGCCTCGCGGCCGATCACACACAGCGTGCCTATCTTGGCACCGTTGCGCGCACGCAGAGGTGCTCCGGCATAAAAACGGATATGCGGTTCACCGGTGACCAGCGGGTTGTCAGCAAATCGTTCATCCTGCAAGGCATCCGGAATGCAGAGTATCTGATCGCCGAGAATGGCGTGGCCGCAAAAGGAGATATCGCGCGGTGTTTCTCTGACGCCTAAACCCTGACAGGATTTAAACCACTGACGATTACTGTCGACCAGCGAAACCAGTGCCACCGGTACCTGAAACAGTGTTTGTGCAAGCCGTGTCAGACGGTCAAAGCGTTCTTCCGGCGGCGTATCCAGCAAGCCACTCTCGTGCAGAGTTTTCAGTCGCAGAGCTTCATTGGCGGGGATAGCCGGAACGCGCATAGTGCTGGATCAGGAGTGTCTGGGAATGGCAGCAGGATAGCATATGCGCTCAGGTTTTCTGCATACTCTGCGGCGCAGCGGTAGTGCGCGAATTGTGGACTGCAACACGGCGACGAAGCTTAGCGTTGTGCGTTGTCTGCCTGCGACTTTATTGCAACAGCTTACGCAAAAACTGAAATAAGCGGGCATCGTTGGCATGCGCCACATTAAAGCGCCACCAGCAACGGTTGCTGATACCGGTTTCAAAAAATGTAGCTGGTGCCAGCAAGATGCCCTCGGCACGGGCACGGTCTGCCACTTCACGCGCATCCAGTCCGCTATCCGGCAAACCGGCGCTCAGAAACATGCCGCCTTCCGGTTTCGCCAGCAATTGCAATCCGAGCGAAGCAAATTGTTCCTGTACTTCCTGTTGGGCCAGATCCAGATGGCGGCGCAGGCGTTCAAGCATGCGCCGGTACTGGCCGGACTGAATCGCATGTAACACTGCCCGTTCATTGATTTCAGAGGTCGTCAGACCACTCAGCATTTTCATCTGTAATAAGACCGGCATCATGTCGCCCGGTACGCAAACGGAGCCGACACGCAGACTGGGCGACAGGGTTTTTGAGTAACTACCGATACGGAAAACACGCTGTAAACCATCCAGTGCTGCCAGCGACGGTGCATTGCGCACACTGAGTTCTCGGTAGATATCATCTTCCACCAGATAAAACTGATGTTGCTCTGCCAGCGCCAGCAAACGGTGCGCCTGCGGCTGGCTGAGGCTGGTGCCGATAGGATTCTGAAGTACTGTGTTAACAAACATCAGACGCGGCTTGTGTTCTGCTGCCAGTCTTTGCAGGGCTTGCAGATCCAGACCATCGGCAGTGCGCGGAATACCGATCAGCTGACAACCGTGGGCACGAACCAGCGCCATCAGATTACTGTAGCCCGGTGTTTCTATCATGACGCTGTCACCGGGTTTGCACAGGCAGCGCAGAATCAGGTCAAAGGCATGGGTTGCGCCGTGGGTCAGCAGGATCTGGTCAGCAGACACTGTGAACAAATCCTGTGACAGCGTTTGTGCCAGATGCTGACGCAGCGCGGGAAACCCGGCCGGATGCCCGTAGCCGCGCAGGCGCTGCGCCGGAATCCGCATGGCTTGCCGCACTGCATCCGGCAGCGTATCTGCGCCATACCATTCCGGCGGCAGCCAGCCGGAACCCGCCAGCAGCGAAGCACTGACGCCGCTGTACCAGTCCGGACTCAGGGCATCAAACACCGGTTCCCGCACCGGGGTGTTCAGATCGCTGACAGCCCGTTTTTTGACAAAGTAACCGGCACCGCGTCTGGCTTCCGTCAAGCCCAGATTAATCAGCCTTTCATAAGCTTCCACCACGGTGAATGTGCTGACCTGATACTGCGTCGCAAACTGGCGTACCGATAATAAACGCGCTCCCGGTTTTAAGGTCTGACGTTCAATCTGCTGGCGCAGCGCCTGCACAATCTGATCAACCAGACTGATTTCACTCTGACGCTGCAGTGTCAGTTCAGGGTAGCCGGGGACGGGAGTATGGGCATTCATGGCGGCAAACATAAGCGGTGACCATCACAATATAAACTGTACTGGTCAGCTTGTCTGCACAGTTGTTGGCTGTGCGCTGCAGTGTATATGTGGATCGCCATCCGGGGCGGGTAGGATAGTGCAGATCATCCGTTGCGCTGGCAACGGAGCCACCAGTCCAAGGAGAAATGATGCCGACTTCAGCGCAAATGCAGGCTTACTGGATGCCGTTTACGGCGAATCGTGATTACAAGGCATCGCCGCGTATCGTGGCATCTGCCAAAGGCATGTATTACTACGATCAGCAGGGACGTGGGATTCTGGACGGTACAGCAGGTTTGTGGTGTGTTCCCGCCGGCCACTCGCATCCGAAAATTGTGGAAGCTGTGCAACAGGCAATCGCCACGCTGGATTATGCACCGGCGTTTCAGATGGGACATCCGGCCGCGTTTGAGTTTGCAGAACAACTGATCGAATACACCGGACACAAATTCGGACAAGTGTTTTATACCAACTCCGGTTCCGAAGCCGTGGACACCGCGATGAAAATGGTACTGGCCTATCACCGTGCCCGTGGTGAAGCACAGCGTACCCGTTTCATCGGACGTGAACGTGCTTACCACGGTGTCGGCTTTGGTGGTATGTCAGTCGGCGGCTTACCGGCGAACCGCAAACAGTTCGGCCCTTTGCTGCAGGGTGTCGATTATCTGCGCCATACCGCCTTGCCGGAAAACCGCTTCAGCAAAGGCTTGCCGGAACACGGCGCAGAACTGGCAGATGATCTGGAACGCCTGATCCAGCTGCACGATGTCTCGACGATTGCCGCTGTGATTGTGGAACCGGTTTCCGGTTCTGCCGGTGTGATTCTGCCGCCTGCCGGTTATCTGCAGCGTTTACGGCAATTGTGCGACCAGCACGGCATCTTATTAATTTTTGATGAAGTGATTACCGGTTTCGGACGACTGACGACGCCGTTCGCCAGTGATTATTTCGGCGTGACACCGGATCTGATGACAACCGCCAAAGGTTTAACCAATGGCGTCGTGCCGATGGGGGCGGTATTCAGTCATCCGAAAATCTATCAGACGCTGACAGATAGTCCGGCAGGCATAGAATTTTTCCACGGCTATACTTACTCCGGCCATCCGCTGGCTTGCGCAGCCGGTCTGGCGACGCTGCAGGTGTTTAAAGAAGAGGGCATTCTGCACCATGCCGCCGGTATGGCATCGTACTGGGAAAGTGCATTACATTCTCTGAAGGGCTTGCCGCATGTAACGGATATCCGCAATCTGGGGCTGATCGGTGCAATTGAACTGGAAACTGTACCCGGCAAGCCGGGCGCCCGTGCAATGGCGGTGTATAAAAAAGCGTTTGCTGAAGGCGTACTGATCCGTACGACCGGTGACATCATTGCCTTGTCGCCGCCGCTGATTCTGGATAAATCGCATATCGATGTATTGTTTGCCAAACTGCACGATATTTTGTCGCATCCTGAATCATTCTGAGCTGCGATAAAAAAACTGCCGGTCGCTGACAGCGCCGGCAGTTTTTCTTTTTTACGACTCCTGCTGATCCCGCCTGCGTACATCAGCACGCAAACGAGATCGTAGTAAAGGCTTACCAGATTTTGATACGTTTTTCCGGTGCCACAAACATCTTGTCGCTTTCCTTGACGCCGAATGCATCGTAGAAGCCCTGAATGTTGGTCAGTGGCGCATTGCCGCGTACTGCAGCAGGAGAATGCGGATCAGTGGCCAGCAGACGGATCGTTTCTTTATCACGTGCCTTACCGCGCCATACCTGAGCCCAGCCGATAAACACGCGCTGTTCACCGCTGAAACCATCAATAGTGGTGGATGGTTTGCCGCCCAGCGACAATTTATACGCTTTATACGCAATCGACAAACCGCTGTTGTCAGCGATGTTTTCGCCCAGTGTCAGTTTGCCGTTAACATTGTAACCAGGCAGCGGGCTGTAGCCTTCGTACTGTGCAACCAGCGCAGAAGTCAGGCGGCCAAAGTTTTCTTTATCTTTGGCTGTCCACCAGTCACGCAGATTACCGTCGCCGTCGGACTGGCTGCCGGAATCATCGAAGCCGTGGCTGATTTCATGGCCAATGACTGCACCGATACCGCCGTAATTCACTGCGTCATCTGCTTCCGGATTGAAGAAAGGCGCTTGCAGAATAGCTGCCGGGAACACGATTTCATTCATGCGTGAGTTGTAATACGCATTCACGGTTTGCGGGCTCATGCCCCATTCTTTGCGGTCAATCGGTTTGCCGAGTTTCGCCAGCTGGCGCTGATAACCGGCTTCACGGCCACGCTGAATATTGCCGATCAGATCGCCTTTTTTGATATCCAGTTTGCTGTAGTCACGCCAGACTTCCGGATAACCGATTTTCGGTGTGAATTTCGACAGCTTGGTCAGTGCTTCTTTTTTGGTTTCCGGGCTCATCCAGTCCAGCGTCTCAATACTTTCTTTATACGCTGTGATCAGGTTGCCGACCAGTTTTTCCATACGGGCTTTGTATTCCGGCGGGAAATATTTTTCCACGTACAGTTTGCCCAGTGCTTCAGACAGACTTTCTTCCACACGGCCGACACCGCGTTTCCAGCGTGGCTGATTTTCCGGTACGCCGCGCAGTTTCGCGCCGTAGAACTGGAAATCTTCATCGACAAAACGTTTGGACAGCAGTGGTGCATAGGCACTCAGAACACGCCATTCCAGATAGGATTTCAGGGTTTCTTCCGGTGTGGCTGCAATCACTGCAGACAGTTTGGTCAGGAAATCCGGTTGGCGGATAATCACGTAATCAACTTTATTGCCGACACCGTTTTCCGTGAAAAATGCTTTCCAGTCAAAGCCCGGCATCACTTCTGCCAGTTTGCTCATCTCGGTTTTGTTATACGTTTTGACCGGATTACGGTTCGCAACTTTATCCCACTGCACACGGGCGATCTCGGTTTCCAGCGCGAAAATGGCTTGTGCGTGCTCAGCTGCTTTTTTGTCGCCGCGCATGGTCAGCATATTAGTGATATGGCTGATGTAAGCGTCGCGCGAGTCTTTGTATTTATCGTCCAGATAGTAGTCACGATCAGGCAGACCCAGACCACCCTGGCTCAGGTACACCGCGTATTTGGTGGAATCTTTGCCATCCTGACCAATACCCATTTGCACCGGCAGACCTACGCCCAGTTTCGCCAGATTTGCCATCAGGCCAGCCAGATGCTGTTTATCTTTCAGGGCTTCGATTTTTTTGAAGACCGGCAGCAAAGGCTGAATGTCTTTTTTCTCAATCGTCGCTTCATCCATGAAGCTGTTGTACAGATCAGCGATCTTCTGTTCGTTGCTGCCTGCTTTCAAATGTTTTTCTGCCGCCAGACGTTCGATAATTTCAAACGAGCGTTTTTCGGACAAATCACGCAATTCATCAAACGAGCCGAAGCGCGAACGGTCAGCCGGAATTTCAGCGCTGTTCAGCCATTTGCCGGAAACAAAGCGGTAAAAATCATCCTGCGGACGCACGCTCTGATCGATCCATTGCAGATCGACGCCGGATTTCTGAGAAGCGGCAGCAGCAGTGGAAGAAGCAGCGGGAGTTTTAGTCGCAGGTGCGGCGATACTTGCTTGTGTCATGCTGCCAAACGCAGCCAGCAGCGCAAGTGCAATCATAGAATGACGCATAAGATTTCCTCGTTCAGGTCAGTTGTCGGATGGAGTGCGGTTGTTTTTCTCAAAGACGTTGCATATCCGCATCACAGCCACTTTGACGAACAAAGCCTATGAAAGTTCAGGCAAGCCGGTAAAAAACGAATATTCGTTTGCAGACTGAAAATACCGTGGCGTAAGCGATGTGAAAATATTGCCAAAAAAGACAGTTTACAAAATTACTGTGTTCTCGCAGGCAAAACGAAGGATGCAGAGAGCTGCATACTGTCCTTCATCACCCGATTACAATGCACAGACCGGATTGCACCGCATAACAGAAACCAACACAGGAGTCATGATGAATACAACGATACGCCGGCTGACCGGCGCAATGCTGGCCACACTGGGCATGTGCAGCAGTGTGGCGATGGCTGCCAGCGCCACTGTCAGGCTGGATTACCAGCACAGCGGTAATGCCAAATCTGAGCACTATGCAATGGAGCGTGTGCTGATCGAGCCTTTGCCATGGGCGGGTAATCCGAAAAAAGCGATTGATGATACCGATCGCGGCAATAACAAATTTGAAGTGCGTGATGCTGCCACCGGCGCTTTGCTGTACTCACGCGGGTTCTCGACAGTGTTTGCCGAATGGCAGAGTACCGATGAAGCAGCGCAGACAGACCGCAGCTTTCAGGAAAGCCTGCGTTTTCCGAAACCGGAAAAGCCGGTTAAAGTCAGCGTACTGAAGCGCGACGCTGACAATCGTTTCGTACCGGTCTGGAGCGTGCAGGTGGATACCGATGCGCAGGGCGTGATCCGCAAGCAACCGGACAGCGGTTTGAAACCGATTAAAGTGCATTATTCCGGCCCTTCAGAAGACAAAGTGGATTTGCTGATTCTGGGCGACGGTTACACTGCAGCGGAAATGCAAAAGTTTGAAGCCGACGCGAAGCGTCTGACCGCACACTTATTTTCAGTAGCGCCGTTTAAACAACGTGCGAATGATTTCAATGTGTGGGCACTGGCCGTGCCGACGCCGGAATCCGGTGTTTCGCGTCCCTCCACCGGCGTGTATCACGCTTCCGCGCTGGGCAGCAGCTACGATATTTTCGGTAGTGAACGCTACATCCTGACACTGGATAACACAGCGCTGCGCAATATCGCACAAAATGCGCCTTACGAATTTATCGAAATTCTGGTCAATAATCAGACTTACGGCGGTGGCGGTATTTTTGGTCAGTTCAGTACCGCAGCAGCGGGCAGCGACTGGTCGAACTATCTGTTTGTGCATGAGTTCGGACACCATTTTGCCGGTCTGGCCGATGAGTATTACACCTCGCCGGTGGCGTACCAGAGCACGGGTGAATTCAAAGAGCCGTGGGAGCCGAATGCAACTGCGCTGAAAGATCCGACCAAACTGAAATGGAAGCAGTATGTGAATGCGTCCACGCCGTTGCCGACACCGTGGCCAAAACAAGTGTATGACGATGCATCCCGCGCTTATCAGAAAAAACGTGCTGAACTGCGTGCGCAGAATCGTCCGGAAACGGAAATGAATGAATTGTTCCGTAAGGATCTGGCGCGTTCGACTGCTTTACTGGACAGCTCAAAACATCGTCACGATGTGGGGGCATTTGAGGGTGCGAACTATGAATCCACTGGTTACTTCCGTCCGGAAATGCAGTGCATTATGTTCGACCGCAGCGAGAAGTTCTGCCACGTCTGCCACGACGCGATCATCAACATCATCGATTTGTATTCACGCTGATTGTTATTATCCGCAATGGCAAAGAACCGTCTTCGTTACCGGAGGCGGTTTTTTTTTATGTCCGGCGCAGTGACATCGCTGGCTCATGCCTGAAACCGGCTGGCGGGCAGGTTTGGGGGCTGAAAATGCCTCAAATGCGGTGTTCAGCACAGCACCCTGGCGGTCGTCGGCAGAAAGTCCGGGCCTTCAGAATCGGGTGATGACGATCTTTGCACAATGGAGGCGTACGCAGGCCAGCAAAAAGCCCGTTTCCGGTGACGGAGAACGGGCTTGCAGCAGTTATTGCTGATTAGCGGATCAGGCAGTTTTTGCGGAGCGGTAAGACCAGAGCAGGCAGACCACACCAACGATCACCATCGGTACGGATAACATCTGTCCAGCGGAGATGCTGATGCCTGCGAAATCGACCATATAGTCCGGTGTACGGAAATATTCTGTCAGGAAGCGGGCGCAGCCGTACAGCAGCGCATACAGCGATGCCACTGCCAGTCGCGGACGCGGTTTGCGCGCAAACCACCACAGAATGATAAATACCAGCACGCCATCCACCAGTGCCTGATAAATCGGTGAAGGATGGACTGGCATTGCCTGTCCCGGCCACATCATCGCCCACGGCAAATCTGCAGAAGCCACACGGCCCGGTAATTCATGGTTGATAAAGTTGCCGATACGTCCGGCGGCATAACCCAGCGGCACCAGTGGCGCAATGAAGTCATACACATCGGTCAGCTGCATGCCGGCTTTACGCGCCCATAATGCCATCGCAATCACCACGCCGATAAAGCCGCCGTGGAAAGACATGCCGCCTTTCCACAACATGAAAATTTCCAAAGGATGGCTCATGTAATACGAAAAGCCATAGAAGAACACTTCACCGAGACGCCCGCCGAGCACCACACCGAGTACGCCGTAAAACAGCATGTCGTCGATGTGTTCGGCATTCCAGCCTTTGGCGGCAATATGCGGCAAGCGCAGCCGCAGACGACCCAGCAGCACAAACTGCGTAAAGGCGACGAGGTACATCAGACCGTACCAGTGCACTGGCCAGTCAAAGATCCGGAAAGCGACCGGATCAGGATTCGGGTGTATCAGCATGAGGAAGACAGTAAAAACGGTAAAAAATGTTGCAAGGCCGGTGCCGGCATATCTTTGCGCCACGCAATGCCGGTTTCCACCAGCGGCGCGGCGTTAAGCAACCGGTGATAGACAACGCCAGGGCGCTGTAAGTTCGCCACCGCCTGCGGAACCAGTGCCACGCCCATACCGGCTGCAACCAGCCCGATAATGGTTTGCATTTGTATCGCTTCTTGCGCAACTACCGGTGTCAGCCCGTGTTCGCGGTAAAACGAGAGTATGGTGTCGTGCAGCGCGGCGGCAATTTTACGCGGAAACAGAATCAGCGGTGCGCCGGCAATATCCTGCAGACTGACGCCACCGGCTGGCAAACTCATACTGTCCGGTGCTGCGACAATCAGCGGTTCCGTTCGGATGGTCTGATACGAGATCATCGATTGCAGATGTGCAGGAACCGGCGGAATCAGTAAGCCGGCATCAATTTCACCTTCCTGCAGCATACTGAGCTGGCGGTCGGTGGTGGCTTCGTGCAACTCGATACGAATGCCGGGAAAGGCTTCGCGGTAGGCTTTCAGGGTGCGCGGCAGGATGCTGTAATCCGCAATCGATATGAATGCGAGCCGCAGCGTACCGGCTGTTCCGGCAACGACTTCCTGCAGCACAGGCGCTAAATTCTCAGCTTGTGCCAGAATGCGGCGTGCTTCCGGCAGCAGGGCCAGTCCGGCTTCGGTCAGCGCAATCTGGCGCGTGGTACGGACAAACAGCGCAACACCCAGCGTGGCTTCCAGATTCTGTACCGATTGCGACAGCGGCGGCTGCGTCATATTCAGGCGCTGTGCCGCACGACCGAAATGCAATTCTTCAGCAACTGCGATGAATTGCTTTAACTGGCGCAACTCGGGTAGGTGGGGTTCACGCATAAGGCCAATCAGCGTTTGCGTTCATTTTTCTGATTGAACGCACGCTTGACCCGTTCTTTGCGGATAGCGTCGTAGTGCAGATCTTGTTTCTTTGCATCCAGACCGAACAGGCGTTCCAGAAATTCAAACCAGACAAATGCAAATACCGCACCGCCGACCAGCCACCACCATGAGGCTTCCGCAAAGACCCAGATGCCTGCCAGTTTGAGTATCAGAAACAACACCAAAGGAATAATCAGAATCATATCCGTCCCGGAATGAAGCAGTGAGTTCTCGTATTTTCACCGCAGTAATTAGCAAAAAATTGCAAAACAAGACAGCAGAGATTAAAGCGGAATTTGCAGCAGGTCAATCAGCAAACCCCGTATCTGCCGCACACTCACAATCGCGCTAAAATGAATGCGCTTTATCTTAACCAGGAGAATGTAATGAAATACAAACTGATGCTGGCAGCGATGATGGCTGCGCTGGCTTCCGGTTCTGCTTTTGCAAATGCAGACCTCGCTAAAGCGAAAAACTGCATGGCATGCCACAATGTAGATGCCAAAGTCGTTGGCCCTGCATACAAAGAAGTAGCGAAGAAATATGCTGGTGATAAAACCGCTGAAGCAAAGCTGGTTCAGAAGGTTTTAAAAGGCGGCAGTGGTACATGGGGTGCGATTCCGATGCCAGCCAATACGCAAGTGACTGAAGCAGAAGCCAAAACACTGGTGAAATGGATACTGGCGCTGAAATAATCCATTCAGCACCTGAGACCAAAAAAAGCCCTGCAATTGCAGGGCTTTTTGTTTTACCGGATGCTGACGATTATTTTGTCACGCTCAGGATTTCACGCTGACCACCTTTGTAGGTGTACAGAGTCAGTGTACCGTCTTTGATGTCGCCTTTGTCATCAAATGCGATGTCACCGGTTACGCCGCGGTATTTGATTTTCTTCAGTACTGGCAGGTATTTCGCTGGTTCTGCGGAACCGGCTTGTTTCATGGCTTCAACCATGACCATGACGGAATCGTAAACATACGGTGCATAGATCTGAACCTGAACACCATATTTTTTCTTGAATGCTGCTTTCCAGTCATCGCTGATTTTCTTCTGAGCTTCCAGAACACCACCTGCTTCAGCACAAACTACCTGGCCTTCGCCGATGCCGTCACCAGCCAGTTTAGGCAAGTCAGCGGTACAGATACCGTCACCACCCATGAACTTAGCATTGATACCCAGTGCTTTCATTTGCTTCAGCATAGGACCGGCAACTGCGTCCATACCGCCAAAGAAAATCAGGTCTGGTTGTTTTGCTTTGATGGTGGTCAGAATCGCTGCGAAGTCATTGGACTTGTCAGTTGTATGCTCAGTCGCAACAACTTCTGCGCCCTTACCTTTTGCGCCCTTGATAAATTCTTTTGCAACGCCTTCACCGTATGCTGTTTTGTCGTCGATGACAGCAATTTTCTTCGCTTTGGAGATTTGCACAGCAAAGCGACCCAGTGTACCACCCAGCTGACCGTCATTCGCTACAACGCGGAATGCGCCTTTGAAGCCCTGATTGGTGTAAGGAACAGCAGTTGCGGAAGGGGAAATCTGTGGAATACCTGCATCGTTGTAAATTTTGGAAGCAGGGATCGTTGTACCGGAGTTCAAATGGCCGATAACGCCGTTAACTTTCGCGTCAACCAGTTTTTGAGCAACGGTTGTACCTTGTTTAGGATCGCCGCCGTCATCTTCTGCCAGCAGTTCGAACTTCACTTTTTTACCGCCGATGGTCACGCCTTTGGCATTCAGATCTTCGATCGCCATTTTCGCGCCGAGTTCGTTGTCTTTACCCAGGTGAGCAATCGCGCCGGAAACAGGACCAACGTGACCAATTTTAACCACCATCTCCTGAGCCGCTGCAGTACCGGCGAAAGCGAAGGCAATTGCGCCAGCCAGTGGAATCATTTTAGTTTTGAACGACATGTATGTACTCCTAAGGTTTATCAAGTAGGACAAGGTAATTGCTTAACCAACTTATTCAGACAACTGAATAAAATAAAAGGTACATCAGAAAAATTGTTTAGCAAAGCGATTTTGTGCGGTTTTTTACTGAAAAGGACAATTTTTGTACGTCACAAAAAAGCGCAATGCTGCAGTGTGCCGCGCACTTTTTTTGTGCGGCGGCATAGTAATGAAGGAAAGGAAAATTGCCGTTTTTATTTCTGTGCAGATTTATCTCTTTCCGGTGTAGTGGCCTCTCTGACAATCTTATACAGAGAAGGGCAAACGGCGACTTTTTCGGCCTGATGTCGCGGAAGCAGGTGGTTTTTCGCATAGTTTGCGATCTTGCAACCTCGTGAGGCGGATATTTTTGAGGTCGTTTTATTGCGGTGCACAATCAACCGATTGCTGAATCAGGTATAGGTGAAATTTTGATTTCCGGTTGCACAGAATTGCGGTTGAAGAGATGCTGATAGTCTGATTTTGTGGGGAGGATGCAACATTTATCTGGCGGTACGGAGTGGGTTGGTTACCCGATGCGTTTTTGCCGCTGTGGAAAAAGCCTGGGTCAGCGGCACACACCAGTTCGCCGGTGTGTGCCTTCCGGTTATCGGTTCAGACGGAAAATACTGGTCAGTTTTGCAAGATGTGCGGACTGATCTTCCAGCGCTTTGGATGCTGCGGCCGCTTCTTCAACCAGTGCCGCATTTTGCTGAGTCGCTTCATCCATCTGGATAATGGCCTGATTTACTTCTTCAATTCCGCTGCTTTGCTCCTGACTGGCTAATGAAATTTCACTGATCATTTCACTGACTTTATTGACGTCGGATACTAACTGCCGGATGGTGCTGTCCGTACGCTGAACTTGCTGTTTGCCCGACTCAACTTTATTAACAGAGTCGTCAATTAAGCCTTTGATTTCACGTGCTGCAGCAGCACTGCGCTGTGCCAGCGTACGTACTTCCGACGCTACCACGGCAAATCCTCGGCCCTGCTCGCCGGCTCTTGCCGCCTCTACAGCGGCATTCAGCGCCAGAATATTGGTTTGAAAAGCGATGCCATCGATCACACCGATAATATCTGTGACCTTACCGGACGATTCGCTGATTTCCTGCATGGTTGCGGTCAGTTGAGAGATCGAATTTCCACTTTCATTGGCAGTGGCAGCTGCATTCTGAGAAAGCTTCTGTGCAGCGATGGCACTGGCTGCGTTCTGCCTGACGGTAGAGGTCAGCTCTTCCATTGCGGAGGCAGTCTCCTCCAGTGAGCCAGCCTGCTGCTCGGTACGGTTAGATAAATCCTGATTGCCCTGTGCAATTTCCGACGACGCGATGGAAATTGTATCTGCACCGTGCCGGACTTCACCCACCAGTCTTTGCAGGCTATTGCTCATGACAGAAATTGCGTTCATTAACCGGCCGATTTCATCCGTGGAGCGCACTTCAATGTGACGAGTCAGATCCCCCTTTGAGACGGACTCTGCGACGGACACTGCATGCTCAAGATGACTTGCGATCCAGCGTGCAAAGAATACAGCCAGTGCAATTGCTGCAACCACGATCAGCAGAATGACAGCAATCACGCCATTTCTGGAATTTTCATATACTGAATTTGCCTGCTCACTCGCTTCGTCAGCTGCTTTTTCGTTCTGATTGGAAATGGATTCGATCTTTTCATTCATTGCACGAAACAGCTTATTGGACTCGCCTTTAAACATATTGCGGGCATCTTCTTTACTGCCGTCGCGCGACAGTTGCAACATCGCCTGATTAACTTTCAGGTACTGATTCAGTAAATCTTTCCACTCTGCATAAGATTTTTTCTCCTCATCTGCTGCAGGAACTTTTTCATATTCTGTTTGTTGCTTTTTCAGGGTTTCAAGGCGGCTCGTCATCGCTTTTTCATTGCTTTGCATATCAGTCTCACTTGCCGCAGCGATATGGCTGGCTTCTGAAATACGAAAACGCGCTGTTGATAATTGCAGCTTGGCAACAGACTCAACGCTTGGCAAGGAATCCGTTGCAATAAATGAGGATGCATGATTCAGTTTGACCAGCGATGAGAGTGAAAACAGCCCAAGGCATACATTCAAAACAATAAGTACACTGAATGCCGCGATGAGTTTTCCGCCGATACTGAGGTTACGAAACCAGTTCATATTCTGACCTTGTTATTTTAGGAATAAAGAAACTGCACGAGTAATAAACAACAACTTCCAAAGCTGATTATTTCGGAAAATTTTTACGCGTTGATGTCGCACAATGAAGTTGTAGCTTACCATGTCAAATATGGCACTGGTATATTGGAAAAGTGAATATTGCCATGCGGCCAAAAAAATACTGGCGTAACTCACTTTCGGGAGGAATGAGGGTAAATGTAGTAAATGGTACAGCCCTGATTGCTGCAGCTGCAAACGAGGACTGGATTTGACTCAGCTGCCGTTTTTGCCGGAACGTATTTTTAACAATTCCTGTTGCACAGAGCGGGTTACCAGCTCATTTAAAGAGTTGGCAAGACCAATCCGGATTTCATCTGCAAGCTTATCGACAGCAGTTTGCAGAACATCAGCCAGTCCGTCGCGGACCCGGTGTTCAAGCACAAAATCAACCCGGGTCAGTACCTGCTTCAGTACGGCCTCCCTGACGGTGAGTTCCATTGCGTCCCAATCCAGTTCCGGGGCGCCAGATAAAGTAACAGGACTATCGGTAATTGTAGACGTACTGTCTGTCATCAGTGGCGTGTCCAGAACTGGAATGTCGTCAGAGATGACAGGAGATACAGGCACCACTGCAGCACTGACTGATGCACTGTTTTCTTCAATAGCTTCAATTATTTCTGTTAAAACAGGGATGTTTGCGTCGTTTACAGTGGTCATGCGGTCGCCTGGAAATGATGTAACTCGTGGCCGGATTGCTGATATTGACGGTAACGCTGACGACCAGCCTGGATATCATCCTCATTGCGACTGACTATTTCAATCATGCGCTCGAATTGTGCGAACTGCTGCGGTGTGTACTGGGACAAATTCAGCAGGATGCTGGTTTTGTCTGTCTGCACGGGAGTCGGTTCAGCGGCTGTCAGAAGTACGGCAGAATACTTCGACTGTGCGCTGTCAGCACTGGCGTGCGGGATGAATTCCTGTTCGGAAATAGTCCACAGTGCTTCATCAAGAATGCGCAACTGGCGGCTGTCCGGATGAAATACCGTTATGTGGTTATCCGCCTGATACGCTTTCCGGATCAGGCGGCAACAATAACTTAATCTGTCAGCAACGTTGCTGTGAAAGTCTATGCGCATACCGCGTTCAAAACTGAAAAGCGGTATTTTGCTCCTGTTTTTGCGGTTTAGGAATATTCTGCGCTTTTTTGCGGGAATTTTTTGATTCTGTCACTGCAGTAGGTGGCGTTGCTGTAACCGGAGCCAGGGCTTCCGGTGGTGCGTTTTTATAATCAGAGGGCAGGCGGCTCGACGCCGGATAACCTGAATTTTGCAATGCCTGGCGGATTTCTTCCGGTGTGAATCCACGCAAACGCTGTCCGCCGATTTGTAAGAACGGTAGTTGCGTATCGCCGGATATCTGCTGGAATTTTTCAATATCCTGATCGGTAGTCACCGTTTTCTCGGTGTAAGGAACGCCTTGTGATCGCAACAGATTCTTCGCATCCTGGCATGGTCCGCAATTATTGCCGGTATAAATGGTGACGGGCGCATTTTGTACCGCCAGCGCCAGTTCGTACGGCAAGCTGGCGGTATTGGCAGGTTTGCTCAGACTGCGGGTTTCAACCAGTTTTTGTCCCGGAGGTGGCGGTGTGTCAGAATAAATCCAGCGACCATCAGGGCCGACCGACTTATACAACTGTGCTTGCGCCGCCGTTGCTCCGGCGAGGCAGGCGACCGCCAGACTGAGACTGAAAAACTGCTTTAAATGCCGCATAAGAAACTCCGGTGTATCAGGCGGTCATTCCGCTATGCCGCAGTAGTGCGCTGATATCCGGAGCACGGCCGCGAAATGCGGTAAAGGACTCCAGTGCCGGACGAGAGCCACCTGCCTCGAGCACTTCTTTCAGAAACCGTTGTCCGGTTTCTGCGGATAAAGTGCTGCCGTCAGCAGAACGTGATTCTTCGAATGCGGCATACGCATCTGCGGAAAGCACTTCCGCCCATTTATAACTGTAGTAACCGGCTGCATAACCACCCGCAAAAATATGGCTGAACGAATGTTGCATGCGGTTAAAGGCCGGCGGGATCAGAACAGCAAACTGCTTGCGGACTTCGTCGATGACGGATTGCACGGAAGCAGCATCGCTGATTTCCGCCTGATGATGCAGTTTCATATCCAGCAAGGCAAATTCGACCTGACGAAGGGTTTGTAAGCCAGCCTGGAAATTTTTAGCAGCGATCATCTTGTCATACAGGCTGCGCGGTAACGGTTGTCCGTTATCGACATGAGCTGTCATTGATTGCAACACGTCCCATTCCCAGCAGAAGTTTTCCATAAATTGCGATGGCAGCTCGACCGCATCCCATTCAACGCCGGAAATGCCGGAAACAGCCAGTTCATCGACCAGCGTCAGCAAATGGTGTAATCCGTGCCCGAATTCATGGAACAGGGTGATCACGTCGTCGTGTGTAAACAGTGCCGGACGTTGTACGCCGTTCAGAGTGACTGGTGCTGAGAAATTGCAAACGAGATAAGCGACCGGCGTCTGAATACCGTCTTTTAATGCACGTCTGCCGCGAGCATCATCCATCCAGGCGCCACCGCGTTTGCCTGCACGTGCGTACAAATCCAGATAGAACTGACCCAGCAACTGACCATTCCGTTCAATGCGGAAAAATTTCACATCCGGATGCCAGGTTGCGGTTGGCTCAGCCTGAATGCTGACGCCGAACAGACGCTGAATAACATTAAACAGACCTGCCAGAACCTTGTTTTCAGGAAAGTATTCTTTCACTTCCTGTTCTGAAAAAGCGTAACGCTGCTGGCGCAGTTTTTCGGACGCATAGGTGACATCCCACGCCTGAAGATCCGGCAAATTCAGTTCACTGGCGGCAAACGTACGCAATTCTTCCAGATCTTTTTCAGCAAACGGTCGTGCACGCTGCGCCAGATCTTCCAGAAATGCAGTGACCTGTGCCGGAGACTCAGCCATTTTGGCGGCCAGAGATACATCTGCGTAAGCCGGGTAACCCAGCAACTGTGCCTCTTCTTTGCGCAATTGCAGTAACTCGGTCATGACCTGACTGTTGTCCCATTCCGGCTTAGCACCTAATTCGGATGCTTTGGTTGCGTTTGCGCGGTAAATTGCTTCGCGCAGTGAGCGCTGATCTGCGTATTGCAGTACCGGAAAATAGGAAGGGAAATGCAGGGTGAATTTGTAACCCGTTTTACCATCTTGTTCTGCTGCTGCGCGGGCGGCCGCAATCACATCTTCAGGCAAGCCACTCAGCTCGCTGATGTTTTCAACGAACAATCCAAAGTCATTGGTAGCATCAAGCACGTTTTCAGAAAAACGGATCGCTGAACTTGCCTGCTTTTCCTGAATTTCTGCAAAACGTACTTTGTCTGCCTCATTTAGCTCCGCACCGCCGAGCCGGAAATCGCGCAGTGCATGTCCGATGATCGTTTTACGGGCTTGAGGTAACTGATCAAAATCCTTTGCTGCGGCCAGCGCTTTGTACTTTCCGAAAAGTGCAAGGCTCTGACCAACCCGGGTGCCAAACTCGGTGACAGCCGGTTGCATTTCATTGTACGCAGCACGCAACTCGGCTGTGTCAGCCACTGCGTTTAAGTGGGAAATGACGCCCCATACACGACCAAGTCGTTCTGATGCATCATCCAGCGGAACTACAACCTGATCCCATTCGGCAGGTGTTTCTGCCGCGGATACCTGTTCCAGTGCTGTATTCGCCTGTGCCAGTAATTCAGTAATGGCCGGTGCAACATGTTCAGGGCGGATATCCGCAAAACGTGGTAACCCGGAAAAGTCCAGCAAAGGATTGTTGTTCATTCTCAGTTTCTTTCAGCAGCTTCAATCGTATTGACCAGCAGCATCGTGATGGTCATTGGCCCGACGCCGCCCGGTACCGGTGTGATGTAACCAGCGACTTCTTTTATCGCGGCATAATCAACGTCACCACATAACTTGCCTTCATCATCACGGTTCATACCTACGTCGATGACAACTGCGCCTGGCTTCACCATATCAGCGGTGACCAGATTGCGTTTGCCTGTAGCAACAACCAGGATATCGGCGTTACGTGTGTGTGCACCGAGGTCGCGTGTCTTGGAGTTGCAGATGGTGACGGTTGCACCCGCTTGCAAGAGCAACATTGCCTGCGGCTTGCCGACGATGTTGGAAGCACCAACTACCACCGCATTGGCGCCGCGTACCGGATATTGAATCGATTCCAGCATTTTCATCACGCCGTACGGTGTGCAAGGGCGGAATAAAGGCTGGCCTGTCATCAGTGCACCTGCGTTGCTGATATGGAAGCCATCCACATCTTTTTCTGCTGCGATTGCTTCAATGACTTTATTGGCATTGATATGTGCTGGCAGCGGCAATTGCACCAGAATACCGTGAATTTTCGGGTCCTGATTCAGGCGGTCGATATGGCTCAGCAGCGCCTCTTCGCTGAGGTCAGCGTCGTACTTTTCCAGAATGGAATAAAAGCCGCAATCTTCACAGGCTTTTACTTTATTGCGGACATATACCTGAGAAGCCGGATTGTCGCCCACCAGAATTACTGCCAGACCGGGTTGGCTACCTTTTTCAGTCAGGGCAGCGGCGCGGCTTTTAACTTCTGCGCGGATTTGCTGGGAGAGTTCGTTTCCGTTAATGATTTGAGCAGTCATGATGTGCTGAGAGAGGATGGTAAAAAATTTCGTCAGGCAGAATTATAAGTGATCAGCATGTGCTCGCCGGACTGCAGGGGGTAAAAACCGGTTGGACGTCATGCGCAATCGTTTGCGTCAAAAATAAGTAAGAATTCTCAGGATTCTTATGCTGATTTATTGCTAATAAAAGTGGAAATATGTTGCATTTGTGTGACGAAGCAAAGCGTATTAATTGACACTTAAATCACTGCCGTGGCTTCATGTTGATTCTGAAAATCATTTTTCACTGTTTTGGTGATTCGCCGAAATTTGATGGGAAAATTTTCTGCTCGCAGATCAGCATCAAAAATCTAAAACTATGGAGTGTGACGATGTATAGCGAAAAAACGATTGCCAAATCCTTACGGATTTTATTCTCTGGCAGCCTGGTTCTGGGTGCAGGTCTGGCAGCAATGCCGGCGATGGCACAAGAAAAAGTGCAGCGTGTTGAAGTGACAGGTACGAACATTAAACGTGCTGAAGCTGAAACAGCTTCTCCGATTCAACTGATCAGCCGTGCGGATATTGATAAATCAGGTAAAGCGACTGTTGCTGAATACCTGCAAAGTCTGTCTGCGGATGGTGCCGGTTCTTTGCCAACCGGTTTCGGCAATGGTTTTGCCGCGGGCTCTACTGCAATTTCTTTGCGCGGTCTGGGTGCGACATCGACACTGGTGCTGTTGAACGGTCGCCGTATGGCATCGTTCGGTCGTGCAGATGACGGTCAGAAAACCTTCACTGACCTGAGCACTATTCCTATGGAGCTGGTAGAGCGCATCGAGATCCTGAAGGATGGCTCTTCTGCGGTGTATGGTGCGGATGCGATTGCCGGTGTAGTCAACATCATTCTGAAGCAAAACTATCAGGGCATCGTCGCGACTGCGAGCGCAGGTACATCGAAATATCATGACAATAACCAGACAAAAGCTGCACTGACAGTTGGCTTCGGTGACTACGACACTGATCGCTACAATGTCATGGCAAACTTTGAAGTCTATAAATCGAATGAGATTTATAACAAAGACCGTGCAGGTCGTGACTGGATTGGCGCGGGTGATCTGCGTCCTTGGGGTTACCCGATGGCTACGCAGTTTGCTTCCGGCTATATTTCCGGTAACAACTCGGCTGCTGCCAGCCCTGCAGGTTCTATCCGTGATCCGAAAACACTGAACTATGTTTCTCTGCCAGGTTGCGGCACATTGTCGACAACAACAAATCAGGATCCGGGTGGTGGTTGCTTGTGGTATCAGGATCAGTTCCGTTCCATGCAGCCGCAAATCGAAGGCGTGAATATTGCCAGCCGCGGCACGTTCAAAATCAATGAAGATCTGCAGGCATATGCGGAGTTTGGTTACTCTTCCCGCAAAACCGGTTTCAGCCTGACCCCACCAAGTATCACCCCAACCGTAGCGTTCCCGCCAAATGCAGGTAATTCATCCGGTGTGATTAACTATGGCACAAGCATTCTGCTGGCAGCCACACATCCGCAAAACCCATACGGCGTACCTGTACGTGTGCGTTACGCAGCGTTTGATATCGGTGCACAACGCCGTAACGCAGACAATGATTTCAGTCGCCTGGTAGTGGGCCTGAAAGGCGCATACGCTGGCTGGGATTTTGATACAGCTATTCTGCACTCTGAATCCAAGCTGAAGCTGACTTACGAGAACATGCTGAACATGTCCGTGCTGAAGTCTGCGCTGGGTGATCCGACAAGCCAGTATTTCCCTTACTACATCGGTGCACAGGCAAATAAAAACTCTGCAGCTCTGTACAACGCACTGCGTACTACGGCAACCGCTGATGGCAGTACAAGCATGGATATTATCGACTTCAAGGCATCGCGTGAGCTGATGAAACTGCCAGGCGGTTCGATGGGTCTTGCAGTCGGTGCCGAATACCGTAAAGAGAGCTACGATAGCCCTTCCCTGACTGGTACACAGGACGGTTCTATCAACTCCAGCTATGTTGCCGCGAAAGGCGACGAAAAAGTTTACGCTCTGTATGCAGAGATGCTGGCGCCGATCGTTAAATCGCTGGAAGCATCTGCTGCTGTGCGTTACGACAAATACACCAACTTCAATTCCACAACACCAAAACTGGGATTGAAATGGACACCGATGAAAGAACTGGCACTGCGCGGTACTTACTCTGAGGGTTTCCGTGCGCCGGGCGCTGCTGAATCCGGTGCGACCAGCCAGAGCACCGGTTCTGCTACCGTGCGTGATCCTGTTCGCTGCCCGAACGGCACACCACTGCCGGGTGCAACGGCAACAGATTGCTCTCTGACAGTTGCTGCGGTAAAAGTCGGTGATCCGTCATTGCAACCGGAAAAATCCAAAGGCTACACGCTGGGTATGGTTCTGGATCCGCTGCCAAACACATCGATTGCGCTGGATGCATGGAAAATCAAACGTTCTAACGAAATCAATCCGCTGGCTTATGCAGAAGCAGCCGCACTGCCAACAGCGATTCGTCAGGACAACAACCTGACCATCAATGGCGTGGTTGTTCCTAACACCGGTACGCTGCTGATTTCCAAAGCGCCTTACCGTAACTCCAGCTACACCGAAGTACGTGGCCTGGATCTGGATGCGAAACAACGTTTTGCACTGGGTGAATACGGCAAGCTGACTGCAGACCTGCGCTGGACGCACGTTATTTCCTGGAAACGAGTGGAAAAATCCGGTGTTTCTTACGAATATGCAGGCACTCACGGTAACTGCGACACTTCTAACTGCGCTGGTACACCTGCAGACAAAGTGAACTTCGTACTCGGCTGGGACAGAGGTGACTGGAACGTAACCGGTAACGTCAACTACCGCAGCAAAATGAAGAATGTGTATTTTGAAGGCGATCTGTGTGCATCTCAGCTGGCTAACGGTAGTCCTGCACCGACAGCAGACTGCTCGCTTGCTTCCTTCACAACACTGGACCTGTCTTTCCGCTGGAAAGCAATGAAAAACCTGGAAATCTTCGGTTCCGTGCAAAACGTGTTTGACAAAGTTGCACCACTGGATCCGCTGACTTACGGTGGTATGAGCTACAACCCGATGGATGCAAGCGGTGCAATTGGCCGTTATTTCAAAGTCGGTGCGAAGTACACATTCAAATAATGCATGATGTGACTGTGTAACAACAGCAAACATGGAATCCGGATGTTCTTCAGATCCGGTTGAGCAGGGCGATGAGCAATCATCGCCCTGTTTTTTTGTGTTTTTGCACCAGAAAACAGCAAAAAGAACCCTGGAATTTCTTATCGTGAAAAATCAACAGATTTTGTTGCGGCGCAAACAAAATCCCGCATTATGAAATCGCATATCGCTATTTGGAAAATGAAAAAAGGCCTGTTAGAATTCTTCCGTTCTGTAAAAAGTCTAGAAATCTGAATCCCAAAACGCGCTGCTTTCACGAAGCGCATCAACCGGAGACCTGAAACATGTCACCCCAAATTGATAAAGTGCTGGCGCAAGCCGAAAATGATCCCGATGTGATGGAAACCCAGGAGTGGCTGGATGCGCTCGAATCCGTGATTGACGTTGAGGGTCCGGAACGCGCCCACTATCTGATGGAGCGTATGTCTGATCTGGCGCGTCGTCGTGGCGTGGATATTCCGTTTTCGATGAACACAGCGTACATCAACACGATTCCTGCCGACAAAGGTGAACACTGCCCCGGCAATCTGGAAATCGAAGAACGTCTGCGTTCATACATGCGCTGGAATGCGATGGCAATGGTGGTGAAAGCCAACCGTTTTGACGGCGACCTCGGCGGTCACTTGTCTTCCTTTGCATCGCTGGCGAATATGCTGGGCATAGGCTTTAACCATTTCTGGCATGCGCCGACTGAAGAACACGGCGGTGACCTGCTGTATATTCAGGGGCACTCTGCACCGGGTATTTATGCGCGTGCTTTCCTCGAAGGCCGTATCTCTGAAGAGCAATTGTTGCACTTCCGTCGCGAAGTAGACGGCAAAGGTTTGTCTTCTTATCCGCATCCGAAACTGATGCCTGACTTCTGGCAATTCCCGACGGTATCGATGGGCCTGGGCCCGCTGATGGCGATTTATCAGGCACGCTTCCTGAAATACCTGCATGCACGCGGTATTGCTGACACAGCAAAACGTAAAGTATGGGCATTCTGCGGTGACGGTGAGATGGATGAACCGGAATCCATGGGTGCGATTGGTATGGCTGGCCGTGAACAGCTGGACAATCTGGTGATCGTGGTCAACTGTAACCTGCAACGTCTGGATGGCCCGGTACGCGGCAATGGCAAAATCATTCAGGAACTGGAATCCGATTTCCGTGGTGCAGGCTGGAACGTCGTGAAAGTGATCTGGGGCAGCGGCTGGGATGAGCTGCTGGCAAAAGATAAAGACGGCATTCTGCAAAAAGTGATGATGGAAACCGTGGACGGTGAATATCAGAACTACAAAGCGAAAGACGGCGCATACGTTCGTCAGCATTTCTTCGGCAAACATCCGAAACTGCTGGAAATGGTCAGCAAAATGTCGGATGACGATATCTGGCGTCTGACCCGTGGTGGCCACGATCCGCACAAAATCTATGCTGCGTTCAAAGCGGCACAGGAAAACAAAGGTTCGCCAACCGTTATTCTGGCGAAAAGTATTAAAGGTTACGGCTTCGGCAAAGCTGGTGAAGCACGTAACACAGCGCATAACACCAAAAAACTGGATGATGAAGCAATCCGCGCAATGCGCGACCGTTTCCAGTTGCCGATCTCTGATGAGCAACTGCCAGCGATTCCGTTCTTCAAACCAGCCGATGATTCGCCGGAAATGCAATATCTGCAGGAGCGTCGCCGCGCGCTGGGTGGTTATTTGCCGCAACGTCGCCAGAAAGCCGATGAGCAACTGGTTGTGCCTGAACTGAATGCACTTCAGGCGATGCTGGAACCAACTGCGGAAGGCCGTGAAATTTCCACGACCGCAGCCTATGTACGTGTACTGAATGTATTGCTGCGTGACAGCAGTATCGGTCAGCGTATCGTACCGATTATGGTGGATGAATCCCGTACTTTCGGTATGGAAGGTTTGTTCCGTCAGATCGGTATTTTCAGCCAGCTGGGTCAGTTGTACGAACCGGTCGATAAAGATCAGGTGATGTACTACCGCGAAGACAAAGCCGGTCAGATTCTGCAGGAAGGTATTAATGAAGCCGGTGGTATGAGCTCCTGGATCGCTGCGGCGACGTCGTACTCGACCAATAACCGTGTGATGATCCCGTTCTACACCTACTACTCGATGTTCGGTCTGCAGCGTATCGGCGATCTGGCATGGGCTGCCGGTGATATGCGTGCACGTGGTTTCCTGATCGGCGGTACTGCCGGTCGTACCACGCTGAACGGTGAAGGTCTGCAGCATGAAGACGGTCACAGCCATCTGCTGGCTTCCACGATTCCGAACTGCGTACCTTACGATCCGACCTTCGCACACGAAGTTGCCGTGATTATTCAGGATGGTCTGCGCCGCATGGTTGCGAATCAGGAAGACGTGTTCTACTACATCACCGTGATGAATGAGAACTACGCGCATCCTGGTATGAAAGCCGGTCAGGAAGAAGGCATCATCAAAGGTCTGTACCTGTTCCAGAAAGCGGAAGATAACACCAAGCACCGTGTACAACTGATGGGTTCCGGCACGATCCTGCGCGAAGTAATCGCTGCAGCGGATCTGCTGAAAAACGACTGGGGTATCGCTGCTGACGTCTGGTCTGCGCCATCGTTCACTCTGCTGGCCCGTGATGGTCAGGATGCAGAACGTTACAACATGCTGCACCCGACTGAAACTGCACGTCTGCCATACATCACTGAATGTCTGAAAGATACACAAGGCCCGATCGTGGTATCGACCGACTACATGCGTACATACGCAGAACAGGTACGTGCATTTGTACCGCGTGACCGCAGCTATAAAGTGCTGGGAACCGACGGTTACGGCCGTTCCGATACCCGTGCAAAACTGCGTGAATTCTTTGAAGTTAACCGCTACTTCGTGGTGGTGGCTGCACTGAAATCGCTGGCAGATGAAGGTACGTTGTCTGCATCTGTTGTGGCACAGGCGATTGCGAAATACGGCATCGATCCGAATAAACCAAATCCGGTCACTGTCTGATCAGTGGTTCGTCCGCGTCAGTGCTGCATCAGCGGCACTGACAGAACTCTCAGCACTATGGAGCGAAAAGAATGAGCACAATGGAAGTCAAAGTACCGGATATCGGTGATTTCAAAGAAGTGGAAATCATTGAGGTAATGGTCAAAGTAGGCGATACCATCAAAGTCGATCAGTCGCTGATCACTGTCGAATCCGACAAAGCCAGTATGGAAATCCCATCCAGTCACGCTGGTGTGGTCAAAGAATTGAAAGTGAAGCTGGGCGATAAAGTGGCTGAAGGCACGGTATTGCTGGTGGTGGAAGCTGCGGAAGGCGCTGCTGTTGCCGCACCGGTAGCTGCACCTGCACCTGCTGCGGCACCGGTTGCCGCGCCAGCACCAGTGGCCGCTGCTCCGGCACCTGCGCCAGTAGCAGCGCCGGCAGCGGTTGCTGCTGCACCGGTCGCTACTGCACCGGCTGGCAAATCCCACGCATCGCCGTCTGTGCGCAAATTTGCGCGTGAACTGGGTGTTGACCTGAGCCGCGTTGCCGGTTCCGGCGCCAAAGGCCGTATCACGCAGGAAGACGTACAAAACTTCGTTAAAGGCATTATGGCTGGCAGCACTGCGGTTGCAGCGATTGCACCGGCAGCACCGGTCAATGGCAGCGGCGCAGGCCTGAACCTGTTGCCATGGCCATCGCTGGATTTCTCCAAGTTCGGCGAAACCACACTGCAGCCGCTGTCCCGCATTAAGAAACTCAGTGGCCCGAATCTGCACCGTAACTGGGTCATGATTCCGCACGTAACGCAGTTTGAAGAAGCGGACATCACTGAACTGGAAGAATTCCGTAAGTCGTCGAATGACGCGCTGGCTAAATCCGGTGTGAAACTGACGATGCTGGCATTCGTGATCAAAGCATCCGTTGCCGCGCTGAAAAAATTCCCGGCATTCAATGCGTCGCTGGATGCAAACGGCGAAAATCTGATTCTGAAGCAGTTCTACAACATCGGCTTCGCAGCAGATACGCCGAATGGTCTGGTGGTGCCGGTTGTTAAAAACGCAGATAAGAAGAGCGTTTCTGAAATCGCGAAAGAAATGGGTGAGTTGTCAGCGCAGGCTCGTGACGGCAAACTGAAACCGGCAGATATGCAGGGCGCAACCTTTACGATTTCTTCGCTCGGTGGTATCGGCGGTACAGCATTCACCCCGATCATCAATGCGCCGGAAGTCGCGATTCTGGGTCTGTCCAAATCGGCGATCAAACCAGTCTGGGATGGCAAACAATTCCAGCCACGTCTGATGCTGCCGCTGTCGCTGTCTTATGATCACCGCGTGATCGACGGTGCGATGGCTGCCAAATTTGCTGCTTATCTGGCCGATATTCTGGCCGATATGCGTAAGACTTTGCTCTGATAGGAGAGACGCATGAGCCTGATCGAAGTAAAAGTACCGGATATCGGTGACTTCAAAGAAGTCGAAATTATCGAAGTACTGGTCAAAGCTGGTGACACGATCAAGAAAGATCAGTCCCTGATCACCGTGGAATCCGACAAAGCCAGTATGGAAATCCCTGCCAGCCATGCTGGTGTGGTGAGAGAAATGAAGGTCAAGCTGGGTGACAAAGTTGCTGAAGGCAGCATCGTGCTGATCGTGGAAGCAGAAGGCGCCGCAAGTACTGCAGCACCGGCTGCAGCTCCTGCACCGGCGACCACAGCGGCACCAGTTGCTGCGCCTGCAGCGGCTCCGGCAGCAGTAACCGCGGCTGTCAGCGCCATCGTTGAAGTCAAAGTACCGGACATCGGCGACTTCAAAGAAGTGGAAGTGATCGAAGTGCTGGTCAAAGCCGGTGACAGCGTCAAAAAAGATCAGTCGCTGATTACGGTTGAGTCTGACAAAGCCAGTATGGAAATTCCTTCCAGCCACAGCGGTGTGGTGAAGGAAATGAAAATCAAGCTGGGCGATAAAGTAGCTGAAGGCAGTATCGTTCTGGTGCTGGAAACCAGCGAAGGCGGCGTTGCTGCTGCTCCGGTGGCGGCTGCTGCAACTGCAGCGCCTGCGCAATCTGCACCGGCAGCACCGGCAGTCGCAGCACCGGCAGGTTCCAGCTATCAGGGACCGGTCGATATTGACTGCGAAATGATGGTACTCGGCGGTGGCCCGGGTGGTTATTCCGCTGCATTCCGCGCAGCCGATCTGGGCATGCAAACTGTGCTGATCGAAAAATACGCAACGCTGGGCGGTGTTTGTCTGAACGTTGGCTGTATTCCGTCCAAAGCATTGCTGCACGTGGCTGCGGTGATCGATGAAACCTCGCACATGGCAGCGAACGGTGTGAGCTTCGCCAAGCCGGAAGTGGATCTGGACAAACTGCGTGCTTACAAAGACGGCGTCATCAAGAAAATGACCGGCGGTCTGGCTGGTATGGCGAAAGCGCGTAAAGTGAATGTGGTGCAGGGTGTTGGCCAGTTCCTCAGCGCCAACCATATTGAAGTGACCGCAGCAGATGGCAGCAAAAAAGTGGTGCAGTTCAAGCAAGCCATTATTGCCGCTGGTTCATCTGTGGTGAAACTGCCTTTCGTACCGGAAGATCCGCGTATCGTGGACAGCACCGGCGCGCTGGAATTGCGCCAGATTCCTAAACGCATGCTGGTCATCGGCGGCGGCATTATCGGTCTGGAAATGGCAACGGTGTATTCCACACTCGGCGCACGCATCGACGTGGTTGAGATGATGGATGGCCTGATGCAGGGCGCAGACCGCGACATGGTCAAAGTCTGGCAGAAACACAATGAGCACCGCTTCGACAACATCATGGTGAAAACCAAAACGGTTGCCGTAGAAGCTTTGCCGGAAGGGATCAAAGTCAGTTTCGCTGCTGCAGTCGAAGGCGAAAAAGCGCCGGAACCGCAACTGTACGATCTGGTACTGGTTGCTGTTGGCCGCAGCCCGAACGGTAAGAAACTGGCGGCTGATAAAGCCGGTGTGATTGTGAATGAGCGCGGCTTTATTCCGGTTGATAAGCAAATGCGCACCAATGTGCCGCATATCTTCGCGATCGGCGATCTGGTCGGTCAGCCTATGCTGGCACACAAAGCAGTGCATGAAGCGCATGTGGCAGCAGAAGCGGCACACGGCGAAAAAGCTTACTTTGATGCACAGGTGATTCCATCCGTTGCTTACACTGATCCTGAAGTTGCATGGGTAGGTGTGACCGAAGATGAAGCCAAAGCCAAAGGCCTGAAAGTCGAAAAAGGCGTGTTCCCGTGGATGGCTTCCGGTCGTGCGGTGGCCAATGGTCGCGATGAAGGTTTCACTAAACTGATTTTTGATGCGGAAACCAAACGCATTATCGGCGGCGGTATCGTGGGTACCCACGCCGGTGACATGATCGGTGAAGTGGCGCTGGCGATTGAAATGGGGGCAGATGCGATCGATATCGGCAAAACCATCCACCCGCATCCGACCCTCGGTGAATCCATCGGTATGGCGGCAGAAGTGTACAAAGGCGTTTGTACCGATATGCCACCGCAGCGTAAGAAGTAATCATGCTGTGCTGCAGGAGCAATCCTGCAGCAGACAAATCCGGTAGTCAGAAGCCCGTGAATATTGCAACGCAATCTTCACGGGCTTTGTTTTTGTGCGCTGACTTTTCTCTGGCGCGGATACTGATACTGATGCTGAGGATGTTTTTGTGCAGAAATCGTCATTCCCCGATTTTGAAAGCCCGGACTTTCTGCCGACGACCGCCAGATCGCTGTGCTGAACACCGCATTTGAGGCTAAAACGGCGGTGTCGGCCTGTTTTCTCAGCTGCTCCTGCATCTGCTACTGAGTCAGCGCGGTTCTTCCTTCCTGCCACCACGTAATTTCCTTTGCTTGCGCTTCTGCGCTATCTGCAACAGTTGCTGAAACTTCGGACAATCCAGATGCTGCGGGTGAGGGCAGACGGCGGCGTGGGACAGGGCGTTGCGTACTGCTTTCAGCTGGCGTATTTGCTGATCGAGTTCTGCGATTTTTTCATGCAGCGGTTCCCGTGCAATCTGCCCGTCGTCACCCAGCATCGCTGCGATTTCCTGCAGAGAAAATCCGGCTTGCTGACCGAGGCTGATCAGCGCCAGTCTGGACAGCACGGCGGGCGCGTACTGGCGGCGCAAGCCTTTTCTTCCGGCTGACTGTATCAATCCCAGTTCTTCGTAATAGCGCAAGGCCGAAGCGGGTATGCCGCTGGCCTGACTGACTTCGCTGATATCGCGCATCGCTTTCCCCCGCTTGACTTCAAGTTGACTTGAACTGCTATTCTAGGCGCAATCAAAATACATTTTGCAGAAGGAGTACGGAATGGAAGCAGATTTCTGGCATCAGAAATGGGAGCGTGGCGAATTAGGGTTTCATCTGAGTGAAGCCAATCCGCTGCTGGTACAGCATTTCAGCGCGCTCGGTTTGCAGCGCGGGCAAACGGTATTGCTGCCTTTGTGCGGTAAGACCCGCGATATGGTGTGGTTGCTGGAACAGGGTTATCAGGTGCGCGGTGCGGAACTCAGTCAGCTGGCGGTGGAAGCGTTTTTTGCTGAACTGGGTGTGACGCCTGAAGTGTCGGATTGTGGTGCGCTGACTTGCTATCAGGCGGAAAGCATCGCGATTTACTGCGGCGATTTTTTCAGCCTGCAGGCGGATCTGCTGGGGACGGTGGATGCGGTGTACGACCGCGCGGCACTGGTTGCCCTGCCGTCGGACATGCGCAGCGCGTACACCCGGCATCTGCGCGCTTTGTCGGGACATGCACCGCAATTGCTGATTGCGTATGAATACGATCAGCTGGCGGCAGACGGGCCACCGTTTGCGATTCTGCCTGAAGAAATCAGCCAGCATTACGCCGACAGTTATCAACTGCATTTGCTGGACAGGGTGGATGTGGAAGGTGGCCTGAAGGGCAAGGTGGCGGCAACGGAAGCGGTATGGCATCTGACGCCGCTGTAGTCAGCATGGCGGTTGTTGTGGACCGAGTTTGTCCCAACGCCTGAGGGACGCTTTCGCAGCATCTGTCAGCGTCCAGAACTGCCGGAATGTGCCGGAAAGCGCCTGAAAATGCCTCAAATGCAGATTCCGGCACAGCGATCCGGCGGTCGTCGGCAGAAAGTCCGGGCTTCCGGAAATATGTAATGACGATCTTTGCATAGTACGGCCTTCGTTCAGCCTTTGTTGATGCCGATATAAGGGTGCGAACGGACTTGGGTTTGCCGGTAAGCAAGCAATGTTCGTCTGGCAAATAGCTGCTTTTTCGGAGGCGGGTTGGTAGCGGAAGGAAACCTTGTGCATAAATTGCCGCAATCCGCAAAAAATGATTCGCTGCGATGCGTTTTTACATGTCACTGATTCCGGCGGCAGGTAGAATCATGCATTCCGTATAATTTTCTGTTCATCCGGTATGTCGATTTCTCCTTCTCTTCGTTGGATTGTGTGCGCTGTTGGTTTGCTGTGCTGTAGCGCAGCCAGTGCACAGATTCGTAAATGCGTGACGGCCTCCGGTCAGTCCATCTATACCGACAAACCTTGTGAAGCGGCAACGCCGGAAAAAAGTAAGGAAGTGGCTGATCCCGGTGTCGCCAAGCGTTTGTCTGAAATGAATGGCCAGAATGATCTGGACAAGTCGTGCTGGACTATCAACTACCGCATGGGGCAGTGCTATGCGCGGATACAGGAAGATATCCGGATGATTTTTCGTGATCAGTGTGAAATCCCGCAGCGTCGCTTCGTGAAAAATCAGGAAGCAGCGCTGTACAGCAATCGTCGTCAGGCACAGTACGTTGCAAAGCAGCGTGAGGAAGAGCTGGATACGATTGAATACCATCAGCGCCATGCACCGAAAAGCCGTGCGGTGCTGCGTTGTGAAGAGCTGGAAAGCGATACCTGGAAATTCCTGAATCAGAATTTCGCGTCCAAAATCCAGCCGGAAGAGCGTCAGCGTATCGAGTACAAACTGAAATACCAGCCGGAAAAAGCGACAGAAAACCGTTCCGGTTCCCGTCGCTGATCGTTTGTCTTACAGCACCGGCACCACGTCGGTGCGTTTCACTTCTTTCAGCGAAAAGCTGGTCGAAATTTCTTTCACGCCCGGAATGCTGCGGATCTGATTGCGCAGCAGATTCGAAAATTCTTCCAGATCCGCTGCAATCACTTCCAGCATGTAGTCGTATTTGCCGGATAAGTTGTGACAAGCCACGACTTGCTGCAGCGCCACCACTTCGCGTTCAAACGCATTGGTAATTTCCGGAGAATGCCCTTCCAGCTGTAAATGCACGAAGCCGGTCACGCCGAAGCCCATGCGGTTGCGATCCAGCCGTGCGCCATAGCTTTGCACCACGCCTTGCTGCTCCAGCTGACGTACACGTCGCCAGCACGGCGATTGCGACAAGTTCACTTTGTCGGCCAGCTCTGCGATGCTCTGGCGACCGTCACGCTGTAATTCTGTAAGAATTTTTTTATCCGTTGCATCTATCGTTTTCATGGCAAGAATCTTGTTTCATCAGGCTGATTGAGGGATAAATCTGCCTTAGATGCTAGTGGAAGTCTGAGATATTTGCCAGAACTTTGTTTCCTTACAAGCGCAGAATAGGCAGGTAGCGGTCATCCCGCACATCATTGCCGGAACAGGCGAAAACAATAACGGAGACAATATGCAAAACGATGCACAGGCTGCACACAGCCACGATACCGAAGCCGGTTTTGATACCCGCGCCATCCACTTTGGCTATGACGCACAGGCGCATCAGGGCGCACTGGTGCCGCCACTGTTTCAGACCTCGACTTTTTCTTTTCCGAATATTGAATACGGTGCCAAGTGTTTCGCCGGCGAAGAAAAAGGTCATTTCTACACACGCATTTCCAATCCGACGCTGGCTTTGTTTGAAGGACGTATGGCCAGTCTGGAGCAGGGCGGTGGTGCAGTCGCGTTTGGCTCAGGTATGGGCGCAGTGACGGCAACCTTGTGGACGATGCTGGAACCGGGCGATGATCTGATCGCCGATATCACGCTGTATGGCTGCACATTTGCCTTCTTCAATGCTGGTCTGGCGAAATTCGGGATCAATCTGACATACGTTGATATGAACGATCACGCCGCGCTGCAAAAGGCACTGGCGGCCAGCAAGGCGGCGCGTAAAGTCGTGTATTTTGAAACGCCGGCCAATCCGAATATGCGTATGGTGGATATTCCTGCGGTCTGTGCGCTGGCAACCCAGTACGGCGCGAAAACCGTGGTCGATAACACTTACTGCACGCCGTATCTGCAGCGTCCGCTGACGATGGGCGCGGATGTCGTGCTGCACTCTGCCACCAAATATCTGGGCGGACACGGTGATCTGATCGCCGGTGTTGCGGTATTCAAAGATCCTGAGCTGGCGCTGAATGTGCGCGTCTACGGCTTGAAAGATATGACTGGCGCAGCTTTGTCACCGCATGATGCGCAGCTGATTATGCGCGGTATGAAAACCTTGTCGCTGCGTCTGGAACGCCATTGCGACAGCGCAGAAATCATCGCAGAAAAACTGCAGGCGCATACGCTGACCGAAGTGGTGTATTACCCGGGTCTGAAGAGTTTCCCGCAGCATGAACTGGCAAAACGTCAGATGAAGCGTTTCGGCGGCATGATTGCCTTTGAACTGAAAGGCGGTTTGGAAGCCGGTATTCGTTTTATGAATGCACTGAAACTGATCAGTCGTGCGGTCAGCCTTGGCGATGCTGAATCGCTGGCACAGCATCCGGCCAGCATGACGCATGCAACCTACACACCCGAACAGCGTGCAGCCCATGGCATCAGCGATGGACTGGTGCGCTTGTCGGTGGGTCTGGAAGATGTGGCCGATATCTGGGCAGACATCGAGCAGGCTTTACGGGCAGTCTGAACATCCTCAGACTGACACCGGCAACCGGTTACCACCGGTTAACGAAAAATCCCCTGTACAACAGGGGATTTTTTTATGTGAGCTGAACGCGAAAAGCAAGGCCTGCGGAGTGGCAAGTCAGTCTTTTTCCAGAACAATATCCGCAACAGTCTGCTGTCCGTTCAACAGTTTCAGATGACGGAATTTGCGCGGTATCAGCAAATAATCGCCGTGACGTTCACCAGTGAATGCTACCTGACGGCCATCTTCTTCAATGACCACCATTTCCGGTGTCGGAGCACCCGGATTCAGCGTAATACGAACTTCTTCACTGATATCTTCCACAGCCAGTGGCCACAGTGGATTGCTGCTGTCTCCACGAATCACATAGTGGTGTTTCTCCGGCGGATTCACTGCTTTCTGGCAGCCAGCCAGTGTGCAGAGCGAAACGCATACACCCAGCAATATGGCTTTCGAGTACCGGTTTGAGTTGTTCAGGTAATTTGTTGCAGCCCTGCTAAGCATTGTAAGAATTTGTGGCATGAGAGACAGAAATCAATAAGAAATGAAAGTTTATGCACTATAGTAACCTCAATCTCCGGCAATAAGAACAATACATTGTCAGGTGTTGATGCTGCGTCAACCATTGACCGAAGCCTCCACTTTCAGCCATACGGGAGCCAAGGTCTGTTTCGTCTGTCACAGAAAGTGTTTACGATGAATAGCCCAGACACGAGCGCTACCTTTACCTGCCCAGAATTCCTGAATATGGAACGGGCCATCATCGACGAATTTGTCGACTGCACCACCGAATGCCATACCGAGGTCGAAGCCTGCGTCAGAGCACTGAATCAGCATGGCGGCCCCGAATACATCCACCGTATGTTCCGCTCTATGCATTCTCTGAAGGGTAATTGCCAGATGGTGGGGCTGACGCCGTTTAAAGATCTGATGCACAGGGTGGAAGAAATTTTTGCCCAATTGCGCGCAAATCCCGATCAGTACTTTCAGGAGCTCGGCGACTTTCTGCTGATGGCAACCGATCAGATTGTTGATCTTCTTTACGAGTTACTGAAAAACGGACACGCCGATGAAACAAGGCGCGCACTGCTGGCGGGTGTTTGTGAAACCCTGCGTCAGCAAACTGCCGGCGGTTTGCGTCCGGAAGCTTTCCGCGAAGCGATTGAAATGCTGGGCGGACGTGCTGCTGAAAAAATATCCAATGATCGCGGAGAACGTGTCAGCCTGCAGTTGCAGGATGATTTCACTCTGATGCGTTATCTGGCTGAAAAAATCGATGCACTGACAGTATTCCGTAAAGACCGCAATATACGTAGTGTGGATATGGCGCGCGAACTGAATGCCGCACTGGGGCAAATTGTCGATCCACGCCAGCTGGAAGCAGCTGTGCTGATGCATGATATGGGCATGGCCTTCATTCCGCATTCTATCTTCAACAAAGAAACCAACCTTTCGCGCGAAGAAATCCGGATTGTGCAGGAGCATGTGCAAATCGGTGCGCAATTACTGATGCGTCTGGGTGGATGGGATGAAGCGGCGGCTATCGTGCTTGATCATCATGAGCGCTATGATGGAAGTGGCTATCCGAACCATAAAAAAGCGGAACAAATCCATGTTGGCGGGCGTATGCTGACGATCATCGATACGTTCTGCTCCATTACGACAGAACGTTCTGATCGTAGTTATAAGAAGAGCTTACTGAGTGCGATATCAGAAATTAACGCGAATATTCACACGCAGTTTGATCCGAATATCGTTGGTGCTTTTAATGATGTGGTGCGTAGTATGATGATGCGATCTTCTTAATTTTTTAATGTAAAGATTTTCGTTTTTAATTTGATGTTGAATAAAAAAAGGGATCGCTCAGCGATCCCTTTTTGTTTGTGCCGGACAGTACCTTGAACAGTCCGAAGTTTTTCGCGATATCAGCGCAAACCGGTAATGCCGGGTTCTTTCGGAAAGCTGATCTGATAGATTGCCTGCAGATCGCTGCTTTGTCCCGGTGCCAGTGTGAATTTCCAGACGCTGACGCCAGCCTGTTTATTCCAGTCGGTTTCAGTGAATGCCGGAGTGACTTGCTTCTCAACTTTAATATCCTGATGCAATGCCACCGGCGTTGCTTCCAGCACCTGTATCACACGCGGCTGCTGATGCTGATTTGTGATGCGGTAAGCATGTTTCAGCGTTTGCTGCTGGCGGCTGCCGGTAAAGCCTTTGTCTTCCGCATCTTTACGTGTTGGTGTCACGCTGACCAGAATTTTTTCATCTTTACCGAATGGCAGTTCGACTTTATCTTCGGTGCCAAAATTCAGCGGCATTTGCGAAATGTATTCCTGATCACGGTACAGCTGTAATTGACCTTGTGGCCAGCTGCCGGCAGGGCGGTCAAAACGCGCCAGCAGCCATGCACTGTTATTTTGCGCAGGCAGAATGCGTGTCAGCACTTCTGCTGTTTGCTGCACTTGTTCCAGTGCATAACTGAGCTTGCGGCCATCGGAAGGCAGGCTGACTTTACCCGGTACTTTGTATTCAGCGCTGAATGCGCCCTGGAATACGCTGATATCAAAATCAGCTTCCGCCGTACGACGTGAGCCTGTAACAGAAACAGCCTTCGCTGCCATCACGGGCGAGGGGATAGGGACGGGCTTCGGCATGGCATACACTGGTTCCGGCTGGCGTAAATCCAGTTGCCACGCGCTGGCAAACGGCAGACGGTTGAACTGATTCGGTTGTGTGGTCGATAACACCAGATTCACTTGCTGCCATTCTTCACCACTGCGCTGACTGACTTGCGCATGTTTGTCGAAACGCAGATTTCCATTGCGGGTATCTAAAGTGGCGCGGTAAACCGGTGTCCAGCCGGCGCCCGGCACCATGTACTGCAATTGCAGATTGCCTTCCTGCGCGGCAGATACACGGATGCTGACACTGCGCACTTCACGCACATTGCCGGATTGCTCGTCGCGTTCTGCAGTCAGGTTCGCCAGTTCTTTATTCAGCAAACTCAGGCGCCGTTCAGTCTGCGCCTGCTTGTTCAGCAAATCCTGACTCTGGCGGCGTAATGGTTCAACCGCAGTCAGCGGTGCTGCGGCATTTTTGTCGCCGGGAAAACGCCGTAAATAATCCAGTGCAATATTTCCGGCCTGAATCTCTGCATTTCCAGCAGCGATCTGTTCTTCGAGTTCGCGAATACGCTTATTCTGCGGCGAGTCTGCGCATTCCGGTGCCCGCTCAACGGGGATATTCTGTACGCGGATGTCACCAAACCGGATACCGTTGTCGGCCTGTACGCGCAGACTGTCGGTGTCGAATATCGCACTCAGACAAGGGATGGTGATTTCTTTATCGCCAGCGCCGATATGCAGTTGCCGTTCAACTTTTGCCATACCCGGATATACCGTAACCTGAGTGATTTTTGCCTGTGTGCTCTGTGCTTGTGCCAGTACCGGGAGCAAACCCGCAGTCAGTAACAATATAGTGCGCATACCGTTTCCTTTTCTGTGATGAGTCTTCATAACGTCCTAGCGTTATTGTAGTTGACAATATCCTCATGAAAATGACATCTCCGTAGGTCGCTTTGTGGTCGCTTATGGTCGTTTACTGTCGGAACAGTTCATCATTTGGAGAAAAAGCAACAACTGAAAACATGAGATTGTCTGTGCTTGATGCACTGCGCAAACAGGCGTAAGGTGCCGAGTCAGGTTGAATCAATGGAAATAAATATGTTGAAAAAGCTGTTGTTCATGCTGCTCACCGGCAGTCTGCTGTTTGCTGCAGTTGCCAGTGCAAAAGAGTCCGGTGTCAGCGTGCAATCCGGTATTTATACACTGATGGGTTCGCTGGAATTACCGGATCGCGCAGATAAACCACCGGTGGTGCTGATCATTGCCGGTTCCGGCCCGACTGACCGTGACGGCAATACCATAGATTTGAGAAACCCTGCCGGCGGCAAGCGCAATACCCTGCGCATGCTGGCGGAAGGCTTGTCGGAAGCCGGCATTGCGTCTGTGCGCTATGACAAGCGCGGTGTCGGCGCCAGTCATCTGATGTCGGTGCCGGACAATTTGCGTTTTGAAGATTTTGTTGACGACGCTGTAGCATGGCTGAACTGGCTGCAGCAAAGCGGCAGATTTTCGAAAATCATCATCATGGGACACAGCGAAGGCGCGCTGATCGGCATGCTGGCGGCCCAACGCACCGAAGTACAGGCGTTTATTTCGCTTTGCGGTCCGGCAGACAATGTTGGCGATTTACTGCAATGGCAATTGTCGAAGAAAATCACAGCAGCAGACAGCAAGGCGAATCAGCTTTTTCTGCAGCAGTTAAAGCAGGGAAATCTGCAAGCGGAACCGCCATTCTATTTGCGGGATTTATATCCGGTGCATGTGCGCGGTTTTCTGAGTTCAGAAATGGCATACACACCGACAGCGGAAATTCAGAAACTGAAAGTGCCGGTTTTACTGATCGGCGGTACACACGATATTCAAGTGTTGCCTGAGCAGGCGCAGAAACTGGCAAAGGCTCAGCCCGGTGCACAACTGACTGTGATTGAAGGCATGAATCATGTACTGAAACAAAGTCCGGAGGGCGAAATAGCACAAATGCCGACATACAGCAATCCGCTGTTGCCGCTGGCGCCGGAACTCATGCCGGCTGTGTTGTCATTCGTTCGTCAGCTTCCGTAAATACGGCCGCAGTCATTGTGAGGCAGCTCCGGCGCTGCCGTCTTTATTTTCTATTGCGCTGCAGCGTTACGCCCGTATTGTCGCCCCTCCTTTTTCTGCACTAGACTGAGCTATCTGCACCGACAGGCATCCGGTGCATGTTGGCGGCTTTCAGCAGTTCTTTCTGGCAGGAGAGGCTATGACGCATGACGCACAGGGTGACAGCGCACATCCCGATATCACCACAATGATTGATAAAAACACCGCATTTCCGCCTATCCGGCGGGTGACGGTGGCAGCGCCTTTCCGCTGGCTTGCAGCAGGCTGGCGCGATTTGCGTGAATCCGGTGGCAGCAGTCTGTTTTACGGTGTCTGTTTCGCGCTGATGGCAACGCTGATACGCATCGCGCTCAGTAACGCGCCGCAGTTTTTATCGGCACTGACCTGCGGCTTTTTACTGCTGGGGCCATTGCTGGCACTGGGTGTGTATGACATCAGCCGCCGTCTTGAAAATGCACGCTCGGGCTTACTTGGCAGTGTGTTTTCTATGCGTGGTCGCTGGGGCAATATCGGCGTGCTGGCGCTGGTACTGGCCGTGATTATGATGGTCTGGGCGCGCGCGTCGCTGGTGATTTTTGCGCTGTTCTACAACAAAGGCATGCCGACGATGGAGCGCTTTCTGGCGCAGTTATTTTCTATCGAAAATCTGGAATTTGTATTTGTTTATCTGTGCGTCGGTCTGGTGTTTGCCAGTATCGTTTTTGCGATCAGCTGGGTATCAATTGCCCTGATGCTGGATCGTGATACCGACGCCATCACTTCCATGATTATCAGTTGCGTCTCATTATTTATTAATTTTCCGGCAGCGATGCTGTGGGCGGGTATCGTCGTGCTGTTTGTCATTGCCGGTTTTTTTACATGGAATATCGGCATGATTGTACTGATGCCATGGATAGGTCATGCGACCTGGCATGCCTATAAAAACGTAGTAGGGAAGGAAGATGACAGAGCGCAGATGCCGCAGTATCAGTCTTCCGCCGCAGAGCAGACGAGTGAACAAAGCCATGCAGGCTGATTATCAGCCTGCATGGAAATATGGTGCTTAATATTCTGACGACGCAGGGCATTTCACCTTACTGACGGGTTTAATCTCCAGCAATTGCAATTTGCTGTCGATCATCCATGCGCTGACGGGTTTAGATTTGCTGCCTTTTGTTTTGTGATAGCTGTCCAGAAATATCACCAGTGTTTTGTCGTATTTACCATAGATACAGTCGCCTCTGAAGGAAATGCCTTCATCTTTAGCCATTGGCGGTAAAGGCAACGGAAACATTTGCAACGGAGCTTTTGCTTGCTGTGCAGGCGGCAGTTCGCGTGCGATTTCAACACTGTCGATAAAGAATGCAGCCTGTGTGAAACGCTCCAGCGGGATATCGGGAGATACTGATCCGCCGGATTTTGCAAACATTGCGATATGTTTTCCTGCAATACCATCGATCATGATGTTCGACCATGATGACAACAGCTCTTTACGGCTCGGCAGAGAGGGTGTCGCAGTGGCTGCAGTACTTGCAGCAGTAACTGCAGGTACTTGAGTAGCCGGAGTCGTAACAGCACTTACCGGTTTTGCTGCCGCAACAGTGCTGTTCATGCTTGCTGGTTTGGAAGTAATTTCACCTGCCAGTTTATATTTTCCGTCAAAGCTGACATCTCCCCAATTGCTGCTGCACCCTTCTACGTGCATCTGCATGCCGCCCATTGCGCGTTTCAGCGTCATTGTGCAGCGCCCCTGACTGAAGTCCCAGCCACCCGGTGCATCGTTAAGCTTTCCACTGCCACTTCCGCTGCGTGCAGAGCCATTTTTGCTTTTCTCACTGACTTCCAGCGTGAATTTACCATCCGCAGTGATGATTAACTCCCGATTGAAGTGCGCGTCGCTGCCGTCATACACACCCGGTTTTGGGTAAAGGCTGTATTCGGCTGAAAAAGCATTCATGGAAAGTCCTGCGCAGGTGAGCGCAATCGCAATTTGCAGCGGAGTTTTAAGCAGAAAAGGTGTCATGGCCAGGCATTCGGAAAGAGAATAGAGGGAAATCGCAATGTATGCATCACCGGGTATGCGGTATGAATATAGCATTGCCATTATGGAAATTTCTGGGTCGAATGCGAATAATGTTTACTTATGTAACCGTTGTTTCAAATACAAAACAAATATTTGCTTAGCGATAAATATTTCCTCATGCTAGCTAAACAAAATTGCCAAGCTTTTTCGCAAATGATGTTTGTAGTTAATATTAATGAAGGTTATTAAATGCGCGGATAAAATTAAATGGATTCGTAAAGTAACATTCAACAAAAAAAGCCGCCCATCCATGAAGGATGAGCGGCTTTTCAGTGTGTAGGCAGAATTACTTCTGTGCAGCAGAGCGTGACGGGATTGCCTGCGGAATCAGCGGTTTGAGTGGCTGTTCCTTCATTTTTTCCATCAGCATGCGGATCGCAGTTTCCAGCTGCTGATCACGGCCTTCGAAAGTCGCGTTCGGCATGTTTTCGACTTCCACATCCGGTGCAACGCCGACACCTTCCACCAGCCACTGACCATCCATACCGAACTGTGCCGTTTCGGCAGCACGGATCTGGCCGCCATCGGTCAGGCGGTTGCCGTCCGATAACCAGACACCGGCACCTGCAGTGCGTTTACCAACCAGTGGTGCCAGCTTGAGTGCTTTGATACCGGCAGCAAATGTTTCGCCGTCAGAGTACGTCAGTTCATCGACCAGCACGATCAGATGACCACGGAAAGTCTGTTGCATATTGGTGTATGGTGCGACACCTTTTTTAGACCAGAAAGCCCAGGTTTTGCGTAACAGTTTTTCGATGATCCAGCTGTCAATATTGCCGCCACGGTTGCGACGCACGTCGATAATCAGACCTTCGCGGTTGTAGTTCGCATAGAACTCGCGCGCAAATGCGTTGATATCCTGAGCACCCATTGCACGTAAATGCAGGTAACCGATTTTGCCGCCGGATGCCTGATTTACTTTGGCTGCCATGGTTTGTTCCCAGTCTGCATAGCGCAGATCTGCATTTTTCGGCATGCTGATCGGATGCACAATCACTGCATGCGGCGCACGGTTGCCACGGCGCACGTGCAGCAATACTTGCTTGTCGGCCTGATTCAGCAACAGATCAGAAATATCACGTGCTTCGCTGACCGGCTGACCATTCACTGCAAGAATCACATCGCCTTCTTTCACATCCACGTCCGGCTGTGCCAGTGGTGCGCGTTCGTTCGGCAGATCCGGTTCACTGCGGTAGATATGATCTACACGCACGCCGCCCTGTACGCGGCTCAGTACCGCGCCCAGTGTTGCCGGTGTGCCTTCGCTGCCTGCACGACGGGTTTCGCCCGGACGGAACTGAGAGTGCAGGGTGCTGACTTCCGCCATCATCATGCTCAGTAAATCATTCAGCTCATGACGGTCGGTGATGCGGTCTACCAGCGGCTCATATTTGCTGCGGATTTTTTTCCAGTCCATGCCGCGCATATTGGCGTCAAACAGATAATCGCGGTGCATACGCCATGCATCGTTAAACATCTGTTTCCATTCCGATTTCGGATCAACACGGAAAGACCAGTCATTTAGCGCGACTTTGGCTTTGGCAGTGTCAGGCGGTGCTTTGGCTCCGGCATCAACAACATAGAAGTCACCCGGAGCAGTAGGAGATACAGTACGGAACACGATACGTTTGCGGTCCAGTGACAAATCAAATGACTGAATGTTTCCGGCGAATACTTCCACAGTTGCGCCGGTGCGGCTGAAAGCCACCGTTTTAACCATTGGTACATTGTCAAAGTCAGCCAGATACAAGCGTTTGTCATCGGTGTGCAGACTGCGGTAATTACCTGCAGGAACCGGAACCTGATACAGACGTTGTTCGATACCTGCCCAGTCAATCGCTGGTGCGCGCGGTGCAGGTGCTGCGGCCGGTGCGCTTGCTTTGTCATCGGTTTTTGCAGCCGTCTTGTCCGCCGCTTTTTCTGCAGGCTTATCGGCTGGTTTGTCTGCCGGTTTGTCGTTGCCCAGATCAGCACCGGACGCAGGTTTATCCGCTGGTTTTTCAGCCGGTTTCTCCTCTGTTTTCGGTGCGGCTTTACTCAGTTCATCATCGGCTTTGAAAGGGAAGCGTGCGCCCGCCTTCAGTGCGATTGCAAATACGCCGGTACGTTTGCCGAAGGCCGGGCCCATATTGCGGTCGCCCCATGGAGAGCCATTCGATACCTGGAAGTTGCGTTCCGACAGGAAGTACAGCCACTGACCATCGGCAGAGAATACCGGTGCGTGGGAATCAAAGCGGTCGCTGGTGATGAATTGCAGCTTGTGGCTATCCAGACTGTAGAGGCCGATCTGGCTGCGCTGCATACTGTTATCGCTGCGTACGATCGCGAGAGTTTTGCCGTCGACAGACCAGACAACACCGTTATGACCACGCTGGCCCAGTTTGCCTGCGTCATCAATCACTTTGTTCTGACGGGTTTGTAAATCCAGCAGCCACAGGCGACCCAGTTTATCGGTGTGTGCCAGATGCTTGCCATCCGGCGACGGGAAAATATTTTCGCGGTGAAACTGACCATCATTCGTCAGCATTTCACCTTTGCCGATGCCATTTGCCGGGAAGCGCCAGATTTCATTTTCGCCGCTGGTATCGACGAAAGCGAATACCCATTTGTCGTCAGCGGAAAACACGGCACTGCGCGCGCGGGAACCCGCTGGCAGCGGAATGTTGATACGACGCTGAGAACCAGGACCGGCAATCGCGATATGACCGTGCGCGGTAATGACCACTTTGTCGCTGCGGGACGCGATTTCGGAATCTGTTAAAAATTCCAGTGGATTGCGGATCAGCTGACCGCGTTGCTGATCAAAATCGGAAACCAGTTCGACAGAAGGTGTGCTGTCGTTACCGCTGGCGATGTCGTACACATGCAGATCAGCACCGAGCTGATACACGATTTTGCCGTCACCCTGCGCAGCATTGCGCACTTCCCAGTCTTTATGGCTGGTCAGGGCTTTCGCCTGTGTGCCATCCGCTTCGGCTACCCACAGATTGAATACGCCGTCTTTATCGGCAGTAAAGTACAGTTTGCCGTTATAGAACATCGGGCGACGGTGATTCCATTCTTCGCCGCTGAACAGGCGCTGCGCTTCACCTTTCGCTTTCAGATCATAGCGCCAGATACTAGCCATCGCACCGCCACGGTATTCACGCACATTGTCGTTGGTCATTTGCAGACCAAAGCGGGTGAAATACAGGTAACGTCCACTGTCATCCAGTACCGCTTCATTCGCATCAGCGACCGGGAAAACGCGGCGCTTCAGGGTTTGCGGATTAACTGCGGCGATGATGCGGTGCGCATTCGGGCCGGTACTGTTCAGGGTGCTGACCAGCACTTCGCCTTCCGGTGTCCAGCCCAGTACATTCACCACTTCGTTTTCAAAGGTAATGCGCTTCGGTACGCCACCCTGTGCCGGCATCACATAGGCTTCGCTGCTGCCTTCATAGGCGGCGACGAAGGCCACCCACTTTTTATCAAAAGAAATCGCAGATTGCGTTTCCGCTGCCGGATGCGTGGTCAGACGCTGCGCCTGACCGCCTTGCAGACTGGTTTTCCATAAGTCGCCTTCAGCGGTAAACACCAGCTGATCGCCACGCACCGCAGGGAAACGCAGATATGCCGGTGCTGCCCATGCACTTCCCAGAACACCCCCGAGTGCGAGTGACAACACCATTTTTTTCATTATTAATTTCATAATTTATTTTCTTGATAAAAAGATCAGAAAAATGCAACAAACCGGCAGCGGATTCCCTGCAAACGTAAAAAATGTTACCGCTGTGTAAGTAAAGTTGATGCAGGGAAACTCTCTGTTTATAACGACTCCCGACGATAAAAAATATTTCCAACTGGAAATAAATTAAATTCAGGGAGAGCTGTATGAGACCGACCACTCTGGCAAAAGTTCTGCTGACAGCAGGCTTACTGACACAAATTCCACTGGCGCTGGCGCAAAACGTGACATTTACCGTCAATACCCAGACCGAACGCAAAAATATCAGTCCGCTGATTTATGGCTTTAATGCCTATGCCGATGGCAGCGGACGCGCTGGCTGGGATGCGCACGGCGGTCGTGCCAGTCTGGAAGGCTTGAATCTGACTTCCCGCCGCCTCGGCGGTAATAATATGACCAGCTATAACTGGGAAAACGGCGTCAGCAATTCCGGCGCTGATTTTTGCCATTCATCGAACTTCGGCGTGACTTACTCCACCGGAGCTGGCTGGCCGAATCAGCAAAATGGTCTGGCGTATTACACACCGGGTGCAGGGCTGATCAGTTTTCATGATCAGTCGCTGGCGCTGAATACCTTCTCTTTGTTGCAATTACCAGCCGCCGGAAAACTGCCGAAAGATATTCAGTTTCTGAATCCGCCCGGCAATTGCAATGGTCAGCAATTATGGCAATCCACTGCCGGTGCTTCGAATGTGGAAACTGCGCGCTGGCTGACAATCGTCAATGATAAGCCTGCCGCCGCCGGTGCTGTATCGCTGAATCCATCGCTGAACGATAACGTGGTGTATATCGATGAAGAACTGAATTTCCTGATTAAGAAATACGGTAAAGCATCTGCTGCGAAAGGCGTGAAAGGCTATGAGCTGGATAATGAACCGGATTTGTGGCACTTGTGGCCAACCTATCTGGGAGCGGGAACGCATGAAAATCTGCATCCGGATCTGACTACGGTTGCCGAAGTTTTGCAGAAAAATGTATCGCTGGCACAAACTGTTAAACGTATGGATGCATCGGCCAAAACCTTTGGTCCTGCACTCAGTGGCTATCTCGGTTTATACAGTCTGTGGTCTGCATGGGATGGCAGTGCAGCGCACCAGCCATCCGACTGGACACAGTACAACAAAGAGCCTTACATCACGAAAAGCACCGGTGACCGCTATCGCTACAACAATATGACGTTTGCCAATGTGTATTTAGATACGATGAAGCAGGCATCGACCACGGCCGGTAAGCGTTTGCTGGACGTTTTCTCTTTCCATTACTATCCGCAGGCTTCGTACGATCAGGCCACACGTTCACAAGCCTCGCGCAGTCTGTGGGACCCGCAATACGTAGAACCAACTTGGATTACGCAGCCGGGCTACGGCTTTACCGACGGTAACGGTTTGCAAATGTTGCCGAAGCTGAATCGCGCGATTGCCGATTTTTATCCGGGCACCAAACTGGCAGTCACTGAATATGATTTCGGTGGCATGTACGATGCAACCGGCGCGATTGCGCAAGCCGATGCGCTGGGCGCTTTCGGTAAAAACGGTGTGTATCTGGCGACCTACTTTGGTGACGTAGAAGGTTATATCGCATCGGCCTTCCGCCTGTTCCGTAACTACGATGGCAATAAATCGGTGTTTCCGGAAATTTCGGTACGCGCTGTGTCGACCAATAACGCGAATGGCACGGTGTACGCTGCGGTCAGTGCTGCCGATCCGAATACCGTTCACCTGATCACAATTAACCGCTTGCCAACCGCACTGAATGCCAGCGTGCAAATCACGCATCCTGTAGCGCTGAACTATGTGCAGGCATGGGGTGTGGACAGCAGCAGCCCGAACGTCAGCGCACGTCAGGTACAAACCACACTGAATGCAAACAAATTCAGCACTTCGCTGCCACCGTACTCTGTCATGCACTTTGTGCTGAAACCCTGATCCCTTCCCCCGGGAATTCCGGCCGGACATCCCCCGTGTCCGCACCGGCAAACCGCTCACCGGCAACGGCGGGCGGTTTTGTTTTGTGCTGCGTTTGCAGTTTGGACAGGGGTAACTTTTCCCCGACGCATCACCATGCCAGCCCGGATGCTGTCTGAACCGCCGGAATTGCCCGAAAATGGCTCAAATGCGGTGTTCTGCATAGCGATCCGGCGGTCGTCGGCAGAAAGTCCGGCTCTCCGGAAATGCTAAATGACGATATTTGCACAATGAGCAGAGGGTGAATCTGCGTGCGATTGGATAGATGGGATACAGCGCTTGCGTCGTGTCAGCAAGGCCTGAGACGGAAACTAGAACTGAAACAAAAAAGCCATGCAATTGTCAGATTGCATGGCTTTTTTTTAATGCGGCGTGCAGGGCTGCTAGTTTACTGATGCAGCACTGCGTCGCCGGCTTACGGCGAATCAGCTTTATCAGCCTTTGATTTCGCGCAGAATGTCTTTCAGGCCGTTCAGCATCAGGTCCAGCTCTTCGCGGGTGACGTTCAGGGCTGGCATGAAGCGCAGCAGGTCAGGGCGCGGGGAGTTCAGCAGCAGGCCGGCAGGTTCCAGATTACGTGCTTTCTCTACGATTTCAGCGCCGATGTTGCTGCCCAGTTTCAGCGCGCGCAGCAAGCCTTCGCCGCGTTCGCCTTCCAGACCGAATTCTTCCGACAGTTTGATCAGTTCTGCGCTCAGGTAAGCTGCGTTTTCACGTACTTGTTCCATGAAGCCCGGTTTCAGCAATTCCTTCAGTACAGCCAGACCCACAGCCGTCATCAGCGGTGCACCGTTGTATGTACCGCCCTGATCGCCCGGCACGAAGCAGGCGACTGCTTCGCGGCACAGCAACGCGCCCAGCGGGACGCCGCCGCCGATGCCTTTGGCCAGTGTCATGATATCCGGTGTGATGCCGGACAACTGATAGCCGAACAGTTCACCGGTACGACCCATACCGGTTTGCACTTCATCCACGATCAGCAGAATGTTGTGGCGTGTGGTCAGTTCGCGCAGCGCCTGCATGAATTCACGTGTCGCCGGAATAACGCCACCTTCGCCCTGTACCGGTTCCAGCATGACTGCAACGGTTTTGTCGGTGATCAGTTTTTCAACGGAAGCGATATCGTTCAGATCTGCTTTCGGGAAGCCGGTGACTTGCGGCGCAAACAGCGTATCCCAGCCCGGTTTGCCGGACGCGGACATGGTGGCCAGTGTACGGCCGTGGAAGCCGTGATCAAACGTGATGATTTCAAACGCGCCGTTTTTGTTTAATTGTCCCCATTTACGCGCCAGTTTGATCGCGCCTTCATTCGCTTCTGCACCGCTGTTGGTGAAAAATACGCGGTCGAAGCAGGAATTTTTGGTCAGCGCGTCGGCCAGTGCAATCATGCCTTCGTTGTAAAACGCCGGTGACGGGTTCAGCAGTTTTTTGGACTGCGCAACCAGTGCTTCGTGGATGCAGGCAGGGCTGTGGCCCAGGCAGTTGACTGCCCAGCCTTGCAAAAAGTCCAGATAGCGTTTGCCTTTGTGATCGGTCAGCCACATACCGCTGCCTTCGGTAAACACGATGTCAGGGCGTGGGGTGATATACATCAGGGCATTCACGTTGTACTGGCTGAATTCCATTTCTACAGACTCCTTCAGAGGTCAAAGCAACAGGGATGAGGGACAAACAAAAACGAAAGGGCGTAAAAAAAGCCACAGGTGCGGCCTGTGGCTTTTGGGTACTGTGCTGCGCATTCAGAATGCGCGCGTGCACTGACACATCGGCCCAGGCTCACTGTGTGAGCGGCGACGTAGGATGATATTCGGTGAAGACATGTCAGGTAGCATTTTCATAGTGCGGATGGTAGGACTTTTTTCGCACTGCGTCAAAGCAAATTTTGCGGAATTTTGCTGAAATATTTTCAGAGGCGGCACAGTGTTGGCATGTGATTAAGCATGCTGTAACGATTGCGGGTGTTCAGATATAAAAAAACGGGAAGCAGCGGCTTCCCGTTTTTCCTGCTGTGCAGCGCAGCGTGTGCCGGTGCGATCAGATTAACCTGCAGCCAGATCTGCTTCGGAAGTGAAAGAGTCCGCGTAGAACTCATCTGCCGGTAACTGGCATTGTGCGCTGAAATCGCGTTTCGCCGATTCCACGACCACCGGTGCACCGCAGGCATAAACCTGATAGCCGGACATATCGGCGATATCTGCCATCACCGCCTGGTGCACGAAGCCGGTGCGGCCTTGCCACTGATCTTCGGCTTGTGCATCTGAAATCACCGGTACATAACGGAAGTTCGGCAGGCTGGCGGCCCATTCTTCACACAACGCGCTCATGTACAGATCAGACGGACGACGTCCACCCCAGTACAGCACGACCTGACGTTCTGATTTCAGATGAATCAGTTGCTCCATCAGCGCTTTGATCGGTGCAAAACCAGTGCCGGAAGCCAGCAGAATAATCGGCTTATCGCTGTCTTCGCGCAGGAAGAAACTGCCGTGCGGGCCTTCAAAGCGCAGGATATCGCGCTCCTTCATGGTGGAAAATACCTGATCGGTGAACAGACCACCGGGCATATGACGGATGTGCAGTGTCACGTGCTCACCATTGTGCGACGCATTTGCCATACTGTAGCTGCGGCGTTTGTTATCACGCAGCAGGAATTCAATATACTGACCGGCGCGGTAGGCAAATTTTTCAGTGGCTGGCAATTGCAGCGAGACCAGCATCACGTCGTCGGACAGTTTTTCCAGTTTGTGTACACGGGTCGGCAGTTTTTTGATGGGATAATCACTGCTGGCAGCGATTTCGCGCACATCGACGGCGATATCGGATACCGGTTTGGCGCAGCACAACAGAGTAAAGCCTTCTGCGGCTTCGGCTTCGCTGAGGGCGCGTTGCTGATGCGGGCCATGCTCAACCTGACCATTGTTCAGTTTGCCTTTGCAGGAACCGCAGGCACCGTTTTTGCAACCGTAAGGCAAGCCTATGCCCTGACGGAGTGCTGCATTGAGTACGGTTTCATCGGCTTCGCAACTGAACTGACGACCACTCTGGGTCAGACTAACCTGAAAAGTCATAATGTAGTGAATATGAAAAAACAATTAAATAAAATGCGGCGTCCCCGCTTGCTGATTATCGGCTGCGGAGATGTCGGTATGCGTTTGCTGCCTTTGGTGCGGCAGCGTTTCCGGGTGATTGCCGTGACCAGTAACCCGCAGCGCTGCGCGGAATTGCGTGCAGCCGGTGCGATGCCTGTGGTGGCCGATCTGGACTGTCGCCATACGCTGGCGCGCCTGAGCGGACTGGCAGATTGTGTGGTGCATCTGGCACCGCCACCGGCGGATGGTCAGACTGACCGCCGTACCCGTCATCTGGCCGCCATTTTACCCGACAACGGCCGCCTTGTTTACGTCAGTACGACCGGGGTGTACGGCGATTGCGCTGGCGCACAATTTGATGAAACCCGGCCGGTTGCACCGCGCAATGTACGTGCAGTGCGCAGGGTAGATGCCGAGCGCACTCTACGCGGATGGGCAAAGCGCCGTCATGGCCGCTTATCGATTCTGCGTGTGCCGGGCATTTATGCCGCTGACCGTTTGCCGCTGGAACGTCTGCAGCGTGGTACACCGGCCTTGTTGCCGCAGGAAGATGTTTATACCAACCATATTCACGCTGATGATCTGGCACGGCTGATTCTGCGGGCAATCTGGTACGCCCGCCCGCTGCGCGCGTATCACGCTGTGGATCACAGCGATTGCAAGATGGGTGAGTATTTTGATCAGGTGGCTGCCGCGTTTGGCATGACGCCACCACCACGATTGTCACGCACAGCGCTGGCGCAGCAAGTGACGCCGGTGATGCTGTCATTTATGTCGGAGTCACGCCGCTTGCTGAATCACCGTATTACGAATGAGCTCGGCTTTCGCTTTCAGTATCCGGATGTGGCGGCAGGGTTGGCGGCAGCGGTAGCCGCAAAGCATCAAAAAGATCCGGTCAGCGATACCTGAATCCGCGCTTCAGTGTTTCTGTAGTTCGGCGCAGCGCCAGAGCAGCAGGGTATATGCTCTAACCCGCGCTGCTTTGCCGGGCGGTCAGTTCTGTCTATTTTCCTGTTGTATCGTCACTACGCACAGTTGGCAATAACAAATAGAATACGCTGCCGACGCCGACCTCACTCTGGAAACCGATGCCGCCATGCATTTTTTCAATGAGGGTTTTGCTCAGTGATAAGCCAAGGCCAGTACCTGCATATTTGCGTGCAGCGCTGGCTTCGGCCTGCGAGAATTTATGGAAAATGCGGTCTTTGAAATCATCCGGAATGCCGATGCCACGGTCCCGCACTTCGATGCGTACCCAGTCATTACGCTGCAAAATCGCAATTTCCACATCCTGATGTTCAGATGAGAATTTGATTGCGTTTGAAATCAGATTACTCAGCACCTGAATAAACCGGCCTTCATCCACAACCACGGTCAGTCCCGGTGTGTCATCCGGCAGCAGATGCAAATGCACACGGTAATTCTCGGCGTAACCCTGATTTGCCGTAATCGCTTTTTCCACCAGACTGCGTACGGTGTGTGTCTGCATATCGAACTGCATACCACCATATTCCAGCTTATCAAAATCCAGCAAATCATTGATCAGTTTGGTCAGCCGGATGGCATTTTCGTTTGCCATGCTGAGCAATCCACGGGTTTTTGGCGGTAACTCTTCACCGATACCGCCTACCATGAGACCGAGCACACCGCGTATTGAAGTCAGCGGCGTGCGCAATTCATGCGAGACTGCGGAGACAAACTCACTTTTCAGGCGTTCGGCACGCTTGGTTTTGCTCAGATCGTGCAGCATGATAATCAGCATGGTTTGCTGACCCAGCCGCACTTTGGTGACAGCCAGTTCCAGTGGCAGGATTTCACCATCCTGCCGTTGCGAACGAATTTCGATGCGCTCAGGGTTGATATGATGCAATTGCAATTCTGCCGGCAGGACTTGTGACAGTTGCTGGCGCAGCAGATTTTGTGCTTCCTGATCCGGAAACAGACTGAGCAACTGGCGTCCGCGCATTCCGCCCGGTGCGAGCCCGAACAGATTTTCTGCAGACGGATTGGCAGACTGAATCAGCCCATTGGCATTGCAGGTCAGAATCGCTTCGGCGGCGTAATTCAGAATTGAGCTGAGGCGGTTTTCGCTGTCATGTAACTGTGCAGTACGCTGGCGCACCAGATTTTCGACGTTATGCGTGTGGGCGCTGGTCATCAGTAAATGCGCACCGAACAGCGCGGTGAATGAAAGACCACCGATAATCGCCGCCCATGTCACCCATGAAATATGGGTTTTCCAGTATTCCGCAGAAGGTTGTGCTTGCAGAACGTACTGGTGGCTGCCGAAAAGGATCGCCGACTGGAATAGCGGTGCTTCTTTCAGTCCGGCGGAATAATCCAGAAACACGGACTGGCCATCCGGAAAATCTTTGTCAAAGAAGCGGACGTGAAACTCTTTTTCTTCGGTATCAGTCAGCGTTTCATGCAGGATATCAGCCAGCCGGAATGACGCCGTCACCACACCGGTGAAAGCCTGACGCCTTTCCTCTGTATTCATCAGGCTGCGTCCGTTCTGATACACAGGCGCAAACAAACTGACGCTATCGGCTTGTTTGCCGGCACCACTGATCGCCGGCGGCGTGGTTTTGGTTTCTCCGCTGTCGCGTGCATTTTCAATGGCATGCAGGCTGGCAGGCTGTAAAGCCAGGTTAACACCCGGCAAATCCGGATGATGATTCAGCGGTGTCAGATACAACACCGGATACATCGCCTGACCATGCAGGTGCTGACTGTCACGCGATGTTGCAGGCGGCAGAATATGCCAGCCCGGGAATTCATCCTTGTTCAGGTTTTGTTCAAAAACGCTGGCGGCACCCGGTGCCACATACGGAACCCATGCGAGATAACTGATGCCTGGAAAGTCACGCAGCGCGTGTTCAGAAAAGACGGCAAATTCGTGCTGGCTGACCCGGTTTGAACTGGCAAACAGACGTTCCAGATAATCCAGCACCATTGCATGGTGATTCAGGCGGCTTTGCACATTCTGGCTCATACGCTGGGCTTCCAGCCGGAATTCCAGCGCCTGTTTATCGCGTTCGCGATCCCGGATAAAGACAAAGGCGATGACGACTATCAGAATGCATGCGCTCAGCGGAATCAGCACTTTGTAGCGTCGTGATGCCCAGAGTTTATGTGGTTGCCCGGCAAATAACAGCCACGCCGGCGCTGCGATGATCATACCCAGCGTATCACCGACCCACCAGATCAGCCAGTTATTGTCTGACTGCACCCGGGTCAGTTGTCCGAGTACGCGCAGAATGCCGATATCGGTAGTAGTACCGGCGGCGGCAGCCACTGCGGAGAACAGAAAAAAAACAGCAATATCTTTATTGCTGTCCAGCGTAATGGATTGTCTTTGCCGTGACTGAATCAGCCAAGCTGCGAGCCCTGCCTGCAGCACAGCAACCATGGATAACAGCATGGCGACTGATAAGGTCGCCACGTTGAACGGGATCGTACGCTCGAAAGAAACCGACAGGCAGAACGCCAGCGCGCCAACAAAGACGCCGGGGATGGCATGCAGTCCGTATGTGAGCATGGCACCGAGGGCCAGACCAGCAGCAGGATAGAATGCGGTGGCGTAGCCCGGTGGCATGGACAACAACAGGGAAAAGCGCCCGGCCAGAAAATAGCAGAGCGCCACGGCAAAAAATCGGAATACTCCTGATGACAGCAGTTGCCGGTAGTTCATGGCCCGTTTTTCAGTTCAGTGCGGACGTCGCTTTCAGGACTTCTTCCGCGGTGGTTAAACCTTCTGAAATTTTCTCTGCGCCGGCGATGCGCAGTGGTTTCATACCATCTGCGATACTCTGACGCCGTAATGCCGGTAAATCGGTTTCTGCATGGATCAGTTTGCTGAAGGCTGGTGTAACTGTCAACAATTCATAGAGGCCGGTACGTCCAAGGTAACCGGTCTGACGACACTCCGGACAACCGACGGGACGGTAAATGTGTGCGGGTTTGGGCAGATTCCATTGTTCAGTCAGACTTTGCCAGATCACATCCGGCATATCACCATCCGGTTTCTTGCAATGCGGACACAAGGTACGCACCAGACGCTGCGCCATGATGCCAATGATGGTGGCATCCAGCAGGTAGTGCGGCACACCAAGATCCAGCAGACGCATAATCGCAGAGGGCGCATCATTCGTGTGCAGAGTGGATAACACAAGGTGACCGGTCAGTGCGGCCTGAACCGCCATTTCCGCCGTTTTCAGATCGCGGATCTCACCAACCATGATGATGTCAGGATCTTGCCGCATCAGGGCACGGATACCATCGGAAAAATCCAGATCAATCGAATGCTGTACCTGCATCTGATTGAAACTGGCTTCGACCATTTCAATCGGATCTTCAACTGTACAGACATTGACATCGGATGTGGCCAGCGCCTTCAGTGTGGTGTACAGCGTAGTGGTTTTACCGGAACCAGTCGGGCCGGTGACCAGAATAATGCCGTGCGGCTTGTTGGTCAGTTGTTGCCAGCGCAGCGCATCGGCTGGCGGGAAGCCCAGCTCCGGCAGAGTTTTGACGACCACTTCCGGATCAAAAATACGCATCACCATTTTTTCGCCAAACGCCGTTGGCAGTGTGGACAAACGTAACTCTACTTCCTGACCATCATTGGTACGGGTCTTGATGCGGCCATCCTGCGGACGGCGTTTTTCGATGACGTCGATACGTCCCAGCAGTTTGATACGCGCAATCATAGCGATCATCACCACCGCAGGAACCTGATACACCTGATGCAGCACACCGTCGATACGGAAACGGATTGCCGCCATATCGCGCTTGGGTTCCAGATGGATATCTGAGGCGCGCTGTTCAAATGCAAATTGCCACAACCAGTCTACGATATTGATGATGTGCTGGTCGTTGGCATCGACTTGTTTCTGATTGCCGAGTTCGACCAGTTGCTCCAGATTCTGACGCAGGTTCAGATCATGGGTATTCGCTTTACGCGCATTTTTGATCGATTTTGCCAGCGAGAAAAACTGCGTGATGTACTGCGCAATTTCCAGCGGATTGGCAAATACCAGCCTTACCTGTTTACGGCTGATGCGTGCGATTTCACTCTGCCATTCGGTATTGAACGGATCGGTGGTTGCTACAACGACCGTGTCGCCATGCAGTTCTACCGGCAGAATATTGAAGCGGGTTGCGTAACTTGAGGACATGATGTCGGCAACCGAAGTGAAATCAATTTTCAGCGGATCGATACGGTAAAACGGCAGTAGTACATGGCGCGCAGCCCATTCCGTCAGCCAGTCCAGCGTCAGCAAAGCATACGGCGGTTTACCGGACACCAGCTTGCACTGGGCGGCAGCAGTCAGCGGATGCATCGCGACGGCGCTTCTCAGTATTCCCTGTGCTTCCTGATATTTCTGTCGGGCTTCTTCTTTACTCAGAATGCCGTCTGAGACCAGCCAGGAAAATATCTGTTGCAGGCCGAGGCTGCGTTCCGCTGTTTGTGCACTCATGGTGTGTTGGATTCTTCCTCTGAAATGGCTTCCTGCAGGGCGCTGACCCAGCTGTCGGCCGGTAATTTGGTGGCAGCGCGAATCGCCGCTGCCCGTTCATGCAGTGTTTTCCAGTTCAGGCGCGGGGCTTTTTTGAAAGCGATGGCAATCACATTGCCATCATGAATTTCAGGCAGGTAAATGACTTGCTCAAAGGCGGCGTCCAGCGCCACGCGGTTAATCAGGAAACTGCGGTGGCCACCACCGAACAAGTTAACTGTCATGATGCCGCGTAATTTCAGGCAGTCTGCACAGGCTTTATAAAACTCCGGGCTGTCCAGTACCGGTCCGCGAGCGGTGGCATCGTATAAGTCTACCTGCAGGATATCCAGTTTCTTATGATTTTTACGGTCAGAAACAAAATCCATCGCATCCATTTCCAGGACTTCCAGCCGTTCATCATCCTGCGGCAGTTTGAACATGGCACGTGCGACATTAATGACTTCCGGATTCAGTTCCACCGCCTGCACCGATGCTTCGGGAAACTGGCGGTAACAGAATTTGGTGATCGCTGCGCTGCCCAGACCGAGCTGAGCGATGCGCGCCGGTGCTTCCTGAAACAGCATCCAGGCCATCATTTGCTGTGAATATTCCAGTTCCAGCCAGTCTGGTTTTCTGACCCGCATCGCACCCTGTACCCATTCGGTGCCGAAATGCAGATAGCGGATGCCATCCGATTCGGACAGGGTAATCGGTGCAAAACGCGGCTTGCGGCGCGCAGGGCGGGTGGCAGCGGCTTTCGGGCCGCCGCGCAGGTTGGATTCAGCTTCGATAGATTTTCGTTTGATCAGCATAACTGGGTGGCAGCCATCACTGGCTGCCGGAATTCGGGGTTATCGGGGGTGCAGGCAAGCCCGGGCTGGTATGACTGGTATTCAAGGCTGTCGCATTCATTGTAAGGATACGGCATCCGTCCGGATGTTGTAAAACCGGATAGTGCATTGTACCGGTGCAGGCCGGAGTTGCGCAGCGTTCAGGGTGCCGCCGGCGCATCACATAACTGCTGCCAGACTTCCAGTTTTTGCGCGAAAGACCAGCTCGCATGTGCGGGTGAGGAGGATGGCAGCGTCAGTGTCATCAAACCCCAGTCACAGAATTGCTTTTGCAGACGTGCTGCCACTTTACCGTTGAAAGCGACACGCTGCAGTTGCGGAAATTGCTGACGCAGACTGACAAAATCATTGCATTCCGGTTTGCGTATAGCACTGTCCAGACTGCCTTCACGTTCGCACTGACGATAAATATCCCACAGGCCAATGCCTGCAGACAGCAATCGCTGCAAGCGTTCCGGATACGGCAGGCTGACAAGATCGCTGTTCAGAACGGCAGATAATAAGCGCCAGAACTGATTTGCCGGAAAGGCGTAATATTGCTGCGCTTCTAATGAAGCGATACCGGGAAAACTGCCGAGTATCAGGGTGTGTGTATGCTGGTTGATGACCGGAGGAAAACCTTGCGAAAACGGTGCAGAAGAAATGGCATTCATGGTGTATGGTGGTATTGTCTGTCCTGCATGTTTGTGGCGATGCGGATGGCGACGGTTCCGGCAGCCTGACCTGTGCGTCCTGTGAGATGCGCCTTATGCAGATAGCATGAACCGGCAGGTCAACCCGGGGTCAGAATCAGCGTTACAGTCATATAGCACATCCACCGGCGAATGGGTCGCCGTCGCTTTGCAGTGTACCTGATGATGTGCTGTCTGAATCTCATTATCCGTGGAGGGAAAACATCATGTGGAAACGTGCAACGATTATTGTTATGAGCATCGCGGCGCTGAGCGCTTGTGCAACGCAGTCGAATTCCGGCAGTGTGTACCGTGCCGGACAGACCATGAATGAGCAAAGTGTGCGTATGGGTGTGGTGGAATCCGTGCGTGAAGTGACGATTGAAAAAGGTCGCAGCGGCGTAGGCACGGCGGCTGGTGCAGCGCTGGGCGGTATTGCTGCCGGTTCGAACATCGGCGGTGGTAATGGTGCGGTGGCTGCCGGTATCGTTGGTGCGATTGCCGGTGGTCTGGTTGGTCAGAAAATCGAAGGTAATATGAACCAGACGAAAGGTCTGGAAATCACAGTACGTCTGGACAATGGCGACATGAAAGCGATTGTGCAGGAAGCGGATGAAATGTTCCGTCCGGGTGAGCGTGTGCGGTTGTTGTCGAATGGTCGTACGACACGCGTTACTCACTGAACCAGTTCACCGTGATCTGAACGGCTACCGCTGCGGCGGTGGCCTGTTGTCTTTGGAAAGGAGAATCAAATGGATAAACGGAAATGGCTGTTGCTGGGGGCAATGATGGCTTCCAGTCTGGCATGGGCTGGCGATGTCAGCGTGCGCTGGGAAAAACCGGATGATTACACTGATATCCGCCCGACCAATGAGAGCCGCGAAGGATTTCGCGACCGTGTTTGCAAAGAACTGGGCAAAGTTTTTGAGGGTTATGGCAAGAAGCTGCCGGATGGCGTGAAGCTGGAGATCACGGTGCTGGATCTGGATCTGGCCGGTGATGTGCGGCCGATGATGCATGGTAATAACGACGTCCGTATCGTCAAAGACATTTACTGGCCGCGTATGACGATTAACTATGTGCTCAAAGATGCGTCTGGCAAAGTCTTATCGGAAGCGACGAAAGAAGAAATTAAGGATATGAATTTCCTCATGGCTTCCCATATCCCGACCGGCAATACCAGCCTGTTTTATGAAGAGAAAATGTTGGATGACTGGTTCCGCAACAAGCAACGCAGCGGCGCTTTTCCTAAGCTGCCTTCCTGAACCCACGCTCTGCGGCGCGCAGGCTCAGAAAGCGATTACAGCCAGTCTGCGGACTGGCTGTTTTATTATCAGGCATAGGTGTCAATCCGCGTAGTATCGCTGTTGTTCTGATCACCGGAGTTGCCTGATGCATCCGCTGTTTGCTTGTCATCCTTATAGGCTTTGGCGGCATCACTGAGTTTCTGTGCCTGCTCCTGCTGGATAGCGACCTGCGCTTCCACTGCCATCTGTCGTGCCTTTGCGGCGACGGCATAATCCTGACCGGAAGGATCTGACGGTGCCAGTGCTGCTGCGGCGATCACGTCAGCGCGGCGCAGTGTTTCCTGCGGCGTGCGTCCGGCAGATGTATCAATCCCGACTTCACCGCCAACCGCATAATTCTGCCCGTCCGGTCCGCGCTGATACTGAAAGCTCGGGCCGCCGGTAGCTAAGCCGCTGGCGGCAACCAGATGCGCCATTTCGTGTGCACGTACATGGGTGTCGGTGGTTTGCAGTTGCCTGACCAGTGCCAGTGCTTCCGGGCTCAGTTGTACCGAGGCTGATCCGTTGCTGCTGTTGCCGGCGTCGCCTGACTGAACGGACTGCGTACCGGTGCTGGCTGGTTCTGCGCCGCTTGCACGGCTGCTGCCGGAGCCGGACGTGACTCTGCCGGTTCCGGCAGCAATGCTGTCAGACTGGTAACGTCCCGTATTGGTAACTGGTGTAAACATTGCACCCGGCTGCATGATGAAAAAATTCCCGCAAATATCAGATTCAGCTTAGTACAAGACCCGTGTTTATCCAATGTACTGACGATAAGCGTCGGGCAGGACAGCGGGGCAGGTGTGGTGTGAAGCCTGAAAAAGCCGGTTTTTGCCTGAAATGCGGAGTTCAGCACAGAAAAAAGGCCATTTTTGAGTGTCGTCCGCGAATTTGCTGGCTGAGCGGGCAGGGGGTAAAACGGGGAAATGCGGAGAACTGCACAGTCCGTCCCGTCAGAAACGGGCGGACTGTGGCTGTAGCGGACAGAAGATCAGCTTTCGCTGCGGCGCTTGCCGAACAGGTGCGCCAGACCTTTTTGCAGATCGTCGATGTACGTGAACACGGCAGGCACGACCAGCAGGCTGAGCAGCGTAGACGTAATCAGACCGCCGATCACCGCAATCGCCATCGGCGCACGGAAGCTCGGATCTGCGCCCATGCCCAGTGCCAGCGGCATCATGCCGGCGCCCATCGCAATCGTGGTCATCACAATCGGACGACTACGTTTATGGCAGGCATCAACCAGCGCTTCAAAGCGGGCGATACCGCGCTCACGTGCCAGAATCGCGTAATCCACCAGCAGGATAGAGTTCTTGGTCACAATCCCCATCAGCATGATCAGACCAATCATCGACGGCATCGACAAGGCATTCCGGGTCACCAGCAGTGCAACAAACGCACCACCGATACTGAGTGGCAGCGCCGCCAGAATCGTGACCGGTTGCAGGAAGTCCTTAAACAGCAGCACCAGCACGCCGTAAATACACAGCACACCGATCAGCATCGCAATACCGAAGCTGGCAAACAGCGCCTGCATTTCCTGTGCGTCGCCCAGCTCCACCATGCGCACACCGGCCGGCAGATTCTGCAAAGCTGGCAGCGCACGGGCTTCTTCATTCACTTCGCCGAGCTGACGGCTTGCCAGTTCCACGTCCAGAATGACATTGCGCATGCGGTTTAAACGGTTAATTTCGGCCGGACCGGAATCCATGCTGACAGTGGCAACCTGAGCCAGCATCACATTGCCGTTTTTGCCCGGCACCTGTAAGCGTTCAATCTGCGCCAGATCGGCACGCACACTGTCCGGCAGCTTCACGCGGATCGGTACCTGACGCTGCGCCAGATTCAGCTTGGATAAGGACATATCGTAATCACCGGCCGTGGCGATCCGCACCGTGTCAGCAATAGCGCTGGCAGTGACGCCGAGGTCAGCTGCTCTGGCAGCGTCCGGCTGGATAATAATTTCCGGACGCACCAGATTGGCATTGGAACTGACATTGCCGATACCTTTCAGGGTACGCAGTTCGCGTTCCAGCTGTTTTGCGGCGACAGATAACGCGACCGGATCTTCACTCTGCAATACCAGCTGCATTTTGACACCGGTATCCGGCGGGCCGACCGTAAAGCGGGCACCGGGAATCGCGCTGATTTTGTCGCGTATCGACTGATCAATCGCGGCAATGCCGGTCTTGCGCTGACTATGGTGCGAGGTAGTGATGGTCATGACCGCGCGACGTGCTTCTGCAGCAGCGCCCGGCGCAAACGCATCGCCACTGGAACCGCCACCGACTGACGCATAGACGCTGCGGACTTCTTTCTCCGCCATCACTGCGCTGCGCACCTGTTCCGTAATGGCGGCAGTTTGCGCCAGTGTACTGCCTGGCGGCAACTCAATCGTCACCTGCGTCTGCGCACGGTCTGCCGGTGGCACAAAGCCGGTAGGCAGCAAGCCGACCAGACTGATCGAGCCGATAAAGAACGCCAGCGCGGCCAGTATGGTGTACAGACGATGGCGCAGACACCATTGCATAGCACGCATATAAGCGCGCATCACAGCACCATCCGGCGCACCATCTTCACCATCAGGATGTTTGGCGTCGCCGTGTTTCGGTTTCAGTATGTATGCCGCCATCATCGGAGTCAGCAAACGTGCCACCACCAGCGAGGCAAGAATCGCAATCACCGCTGTCCAGCCGAACTGTTTGAAAAACAGCCCAGGAATACCGCCCATAAAGGCGGTCGGCAAAAATACCGCAACCAGTGCAAAGGTCGTGGCAATCACCGCCATCCCGATTTCATCTGCCGCTTCCATCGCCGCCTGAAACGGTGTCTTGCCCATGTGCAGATGGCGCTCGATATTTTCGATTTCCACAATCGCATCATCCACCAGCACCCCGACCACCAGTGCCAGCGATAACAGTGAAACTGTGTTCAGGGTGTATCCGAAGTATTTCAGCCCCAGAAAGGTAGGAATTACCGACAGTGGCAGCGCCGCTGCCGATACCAGCGTCGCCCGCCAGTCGCGCAGGAACCACCAGACCACCAGCACAGCCAGTAAAGCGCCTTCGTACAACAGATCCATCGAGCCTTCAAAGTTTTCCTGTACCGGATCTGCATTGTTGACTGCTGTTTCAAACTGTACATTCGGATAGGCTTGCTGTAATTCAGCAATCAGCTTACGGGCAGCATTGGCCACATCCACTTCGCTGGCCCCTTTACTGCGCAGAATTTCAAAGCCAACCCCCGGTTTGCCATCCAGCGTCGCTAAAGAGCGCGGTTCGGCAATGCTGTCGCTGACGCGTGCAATCTGTGCCATCCGCACCTGACGGCCATCGGGCAAAGAAATATCCAGTGCAGCGATTTCTTCCGCAGTTTTCAGACTGCCCAGTGTACGCACTGCCTGCTCGGCACCACTGATGTCACCACGTCCGCCGGGTGCATCCAGCTGTATGGTTTTCAGACGGCGCGACACATCGGCGGCGCTGACATTCAGTGCCGCCATCGCTTCCGGCATTAATTCAACGTTGATTTCGCGATACACTCCGCCGCTGCGTTTGACTGCACCCACGCCGGTAATGCTGCGCAAGCGACGCGCCACGGTGTTATCCACGAACCAGCTGAGTTCCGCCGCATCCATCTGATGCAGTTGCGCTCCTTGTTTTGCCGGTGCTGCGGCGCTGACGCTGTAGATCAGTACCGGACGACCGGCAGTCGGATTTTTGCTGATCACCGGATCACGCATTTCAGACGGCAGATCAGCACGGATGGCGCTGACTGCATCTCTGGCTTCATTCACGGCATCAGAAATCGGTTTTTCCAGTACGAACTCAATCGTGGTTGTGGAAACACCGTCCAGCACTGTGCTGTAAATGTTTTTAACGCCCTGCAGCGTAGCCGCAGCATCCTCAATTTTGCGCGACACTTCGGTTTCCAGCTGCGCCGGTGCAGCGCCGGGTAAGGAGGCTGAAATGGTGACGATCGGTAATTCAATATCCGGAAAGTCCTGCACGATATTGCCTTTAAACGCCAGCAGACCAGCCAGCGTCAGCAGCGTGAACAACATAATCGCAGGAATCGGATTACGTATAGAGAGCGCGGAAAAATTCACATGACTCTCCTGTTTCAGCGGGCTGCCGGAGCAGTGGCCGGTGCAGCAGGCGCAGGTGTTGCCGCCACTCTGACCAGATCACCGTCGTTCAGAAAACCCGCACCCTGTGTGACGACAGTCGCATCTGCAGCCAGACCGCTGAGGATTTCCACCTGTTCACCGGCCGCAGTTTTAAAGCGGCGTCCGGTCTGTACTTTGATCAGCGTCACGCGCTGATCGGCATTCAGGCGGAATACATAGCTGTAACCATCGCGCAGCACCACGGCCAGTTGCGGCACGCTGAGTGCATTGCTTTGTCCCAGTATCAGTTCACCACGGGCAAACATACCGGCTTTCAGACCACCGGCGCTGCCGGCCGGAATATCCACATAAGCCAGACCGTTACGGGTTTGCAGATCAACCGTCGGTGCCACGCTGCGGACTTTCGCTTTCACCAGTTCACCGGACGGCGCGGTAATCTGCACTTCCATACCGGCTTGCACCCGAGTCAGTTCCTGCCCCGTCAGCTCGGCACGCCATTCCAGCCGTCCCTGACGTACCAGTTTAAATAAATCGCTGCCTGCACCGACGACGGCACCGACACTGCTCATGCGTGCGCTGATCACACCGTTATCCGGCGCAACGATGCGGGTCTGGTTCAGACGGGTTTGCTGTAACTGCACAGCGGCAGTTGCCGCCTGTAAGCGTGCTTTGGCAGCGGATTCCTGCGTCAGGAATTGCTCGGTTTGCTGCTGACTGTAGGCGCCGGAATTGCTGAGTGCGCGGGCGCGGTCGGCATTTGCATGCGCATCCTGCCATGCTGCCTGTGCTTCTGCCTGAGCCGCCTGTGCCTGCGCCAGTTCAGCCTGAATCATGGCGGCACTGAGCGTGGCCAGCAACTGGCCTTTTTTGACCTGATCGCCGACATTCACCAGAATCTCAGCCACGCGCAAGCCATTTGCTTCAGCACCGATCACGGCTTCCTGCCATGCCTGTACATTGCCGTTAGCGGCAATTTTGAGTGCGGCATTTTGTTGCTGCGGTTTGGCGGTTGTGACCGTCAGGACAGGGCGGGCCGCCGCTTTTGCGCTGGCGCTGGCAGATGCATCCGCCGCGACGGTGGCCGGCGTTGCGCAGATCAGCAGCACCGCCAGTGCCGCTGGCAGGCTGAATACGGAATACTTAGATGGGGTAGTGTGCATAATCAACTCGTCTCAGGATTGCGGTGAGGTGCTGTGTGGTCCGGTCGCGCCGGTATCGCTGATGCCGCCGCCGACAGCGCGGTACAGTCCCAGCCAGGCGCGGTTACGTTCCAGTCTGGCCTGCAGTTGTTCCAGCTGGCTGTTCGCGTGTTGCCGCCGGGCTTCTTCCATTTCCAGCTGACTTGCCATGCCTTGTTGCAGACGGGCAGTGGTGGTTTGCAGGCTCAGACTGGCGGCTTGCTGGTTAAAGCGGATTTGCTGCAGCGTATCGAGGCTGCTGTTCAGTTGTATCAGTGCCTGATTGACTTCCGCCAGCGCCTGACGGATACGTGCCGCGTAAGCGATACGTGCTTCATCAAGACGGGCATCTGCCGCTTTGACCTGCGCATCGCGCTGACCGCCGTTAAATACAGGTACGCTGATCTGCACAGGCCCGATGGAAAACACCGAACCACTGAGCTGATCATTGCCGGTCAGAATTTGCTGGCGGCCAATATTGCCGCTCAGACTGATGCGCGGCAAGCGCTGGGCGCGGGCGGCATCTGCCTGAGCAATGCTGCCGCTGAAATCCTGTTCAGCAATCACCACATCCGGACGGCGCGCCAGCACGTTGGCAGGTAATTCCTGCACGCTGAATGCACGCAAATCGGACAGCGTACCCGCTTGCTGCAATTGCGTATGCAGACTGGCAACCGGCATACCGGTCAGGGCAGACAGCGCCTGTTCCTGCAGGGCACACGCCGCAGCTTGCTGATTTGCGCGGCGCTGACCATCGGCTGCGCTGGCTTGCATACCGGCGGCCGTGACTGAAGAGGCCGCACCGGCTTTCAGCATGGAAGCGACGATACCCTGACTACGCTGCCACGAAGTGGCTTCTTCGCTGAGTAAGCGGGAGGCTTCTGTGCAGTAGCGCGCTTCGTAATAACGCTGTGCAATATCCGCGCTGACACTCAGCACCGTGGCACGCATCGCGGCGGCGGCACTGGTTTTCTGGCTACCGGCATAACGGCGTGCAGCCTGATTTGCGCCGAAGAAATCTAATTCCCAGCTGGTTTGCAAACTGGCCTGACGCACCTGCGCAACCGGCGTGCCTGCCTGCGTACGTCCGCGGCTGGCGCTGAGTGCAGCATCCACCGTCGGTAAAAACAACGCACCGGCGGCTACCCAGGTGGATTGCGCGCTTTCCTGCCGGGTTCTTGCTGTTGCCAGATCAGGGCTGACGGCAAGACCTGCATCCAGCAATTGCATCAGCAAGGGATCCTGCTGCGCTTTCCACCAGTCAGTGATATCTGCGGCCGCAGCTTGTTCCGGCACGGCGGTTTGCCATGCGGTATCAGATGCAATCACAGGTGCTTTCGGTACGGGTGTCATCAGGCAGCCTGATAACAGGGTACAGGCACTGAGTGAAATGCCCGGTATCCATTTTTTCATCAACGTTCACCTCATCAGATCAACAGAATTTTTTATCAGCCAGCGCGCCGCTGCCGTTCCGCTTCCACCATCGCCACAGCATAGCCCACCATGCGCTGCATAAACAGATCAATCGCCGCATCGCTTTTAAACAGTTGCGGGCGAATCACCTGCACCAGATCGGAACTGATCATCAGCGAAACCGGTAAGCCGACGATGGCAAATGTCAGCCTGTGGATATCATCATCCGGTTTTTTTAAACCCAGATGACGGCACAAAAAAGCGGCGAAAGCCAGATGCGCCGGCTTAATCGACGTTTCGATTTCTTCATTCCACAAGCCCGTCGGCTCCAGCATTTCACGGCAGTGCAGCGTCATCGCATCGCGGGCTTTTTCACCATCGCGCAGTGAACCTGCCAGCGTGAAAATCAGCGCTTTTATGCCTTGTTCCAGTGGTAAATCTTCTTGCTGCAGATACGCCGGATCAATCGTCGGATTGAATTGCGGATCATTAAATACCGCACGGTACAGCGCTGCTTTATCACCGAAGTAATAGCTGACCGCTGATACATTCACTTGCGCGGCTTTGGCCAGTTCGCGCACGGAAGTTTTGGCGTAACCTTTTTCCGCAAACATCCGTAACGCGGTTTCCAGTAATCGCTGACGTGCCTGCACACCGTCTGCGCGGTGGAGTTGGGGATCATTCATAGGATTACCTGTTGCAAACGCCGGTTCCGGCGCGTTCGTTGATGGATACCAGCCAGCAAACCTGAATCTCCGTTGAATATTCCCTGCGTATCGTTGCGATCGCGGACTGGCGGCTGGCTGATCCTTACATGTTGGCGCGGATATTAACAGATAAATCAAACGTTTGTTTGAATTAAAAAGCGACTCTGTGCGTTGTGTACTGCACAGCGCTACCGCGCGGTGCAGTGCATGCAACCGTCACAGAAATGTTTTTTGACAGAGCGTGTTTCCGGCGCGGTGGTAAACGGCGGTGTCAGCTTTTCTGGGGGAGCAGCAAAAACAAGGCGGAAAAGCCTGTTTTTGCCTCAAATGCGGAGTTCAGCACAGCGATCCGGCGGTCGTCGGCAGAAAGTCCGGGCCTCCGTAAATCACAAATGCGCAGTTCTGCACAATGCACAGGGTTTGAAGTACGCCCGCAGGCTGTGCGATGTCCGGGGCAGAGTCAGTATGAAGCGGAAACAAAAAAGCCGGTTCACAGAACCGGCTTTTGGCTTTTGTTGTGCACTGCGCTGACAGCAGCGCAGATGCGTCAGCACATTATTTGCTGAGCAGCATTTCATTCAGACGACGCACGAAACTGCTCGGGTCTTCCAGATGACCGCCTTCTGCCAGCAGTGCCTGATCAAACAGAATATGTGACCAGTCACCGAAACGCGCTTCTTCGTATTTCAGACGCTGCACCAGCGGGTGATGCGGGTTGATTTCCAGAATCGGTTTGGATGCCGGTGCAGCCTGACCAGCCGCTTTCAGCATACGCGCCAGATTGCCGGACATATCATGCTCATCCGCTACCAGGCAGGCCGGAGAATCAGTCAGACGGAAAGTCACGCGCACTTCTTTGGCTTTGTCGGCCAGCGTGGTTTTCATTTTTTCGACCAGATCTTTGAACTCGGTTTCGGTTTCTTCGTGCTGTTTCTTTTCAGCTTCATCTTCCAGCTGACCGAGATCCAGACCACCTTTCGCCACGGAAGTCAGTTCTTTGCCTTCAAAATCTGACAGGAAAGACAGCATCCATTCATCAACGCGGTCAGTCAGCAGCAAGACTTCCACGCCTTTTTTGCGGAAGATTTCCAGATGCGGACTGTTTTTCGCTGTGTCATAGCTTTCAGCGGTGACATAGTAAATCTTGTCCTGACCTTCTTTCATGCGGCCGAGGTAGTCCGCCAGCGACACGTTTTGTGCATCACTGTCATTGTGGGTGGATGCAAAGCGCAGCAGTTTGGCGATACGGTCTTTGTTGGCCTGATCTTCGCCGATACCTTCTTTCAGCACCTGACCGAATTCTTTCCAGAACGTCGCATATTTTTCGTGTTTCTCTGCAGCGTCATCACCCTCTGCATTCGCCAGTTCTTCCAGCATAGACAGAACACGTTTGGTCGAACCTTCGCGGATTGCTTTGATATCGCGGCTTTCCTGCAGAATTTCACGCGAAACATTCAGCGGCAGATCCGCAGAATCAATCACGCCTTTCACGAAGCGCAGATAAACCGGCATCAGTTGTTCAGCGTCATCCATGATGAATACGCGTTTGACGTACAGCTTGATACCGCCGCGTTTGTTGCGGTCCCACAGATCAAACGGTGCAGCTGCCGGAATGTACAGCAGCTGGGTGTATTCGCTGCGGCCTTCCACACGGTTGTGGGTGTAAGTCAGCGGTGCGTTGTAATCGTGAGAAACGTGTTTGTAGAATTCTTCGTACTGCTCTTTGGTCACGTCAGATTTGCTGCGTGCCCACAGTGCGCTGGCCTGGTTGATGGTTTCCAGTTCCTCTTTGCGCACCAGTTCTTTTTTCTCTTCATCCCACTCTTCTTTATGCATTTTGATCGGCAATGCAATGTGATCAGAGTAAGTACGGATGGTGGATTTCAGTTTCCATGCGGACAGGAAATCATCTTCACCTTCGCGCAGATGCAGGGTGATGCTGGTGCCGCGGCTGGCTTTGGCGATGGTTTCCACGCTGAAGTCACCAGTGCCTTCGGATTCCCAGCGCACGCCTTCGGCAGCGCTGACACCCGCACGGCGGGATTCCACGGTAATGCGGTCAGCAACGATAAAGCCGGAGTAGAAACCCACACCGAACTGACCAATCAGCGCAGCATCTTTTTGCTGGTCTCCGGACAGTTTGTCGAAGAATTCTTTAGTGCCGGATTTTGCAATCGTACCCAGATGCGAAATCGCTTCCTCTTTGCTCATACCGATACCGTTATCGCTGATGGTGATGGTACGTGCGGCTTTGTCGAAATCGACGGTAATCTGCAGTTCGCTGTCGTTTTCGTACAGTTCCGGATGGTTGATTGCTTCAAAACGCAGTTTGTCGGATGCATCGGAGGCGTTCGAAATCAGTTCGCGCAAAAAGATTTCCTTGTTGGAATACAAGGAGTGAATCATCAGTTGCAGCAATTGTTTGACTTCGGCCTGAAAGCCCATTGTTTGTTTTTCTGACATGCTTTTCCCTCGAATGAAAACGATATGTAGAAGAAGTTTTGTGGGCAGGAGATGGGGACAGCGAAACGCTTTTCAAGAGTGTCTGTTTGAAACCATGAACGACAGACAATAAAAAACGCCGCTGTCTGCACAGCGGCGTTGTTCCTGAAGCTGAAAAGCAGAATCTGATCGGTTCAGACCGGATCAGATACGGCGGATATTGATGCTGCCTGCTTTATCTTCCACTACCCAGCCCTGTTCCTGCAGTGCAGCGCGCAGACGGTCGGCTTCTGCCCAGTCTTTGGCAGCACGTGCGGCCTGACGCTGGTCTGCCAGTTGCTGAATCTCTGCCGGAATTTCCAGCGCTTTCGGCTCCCACTGTGCCAGACCCAGACCAAAGATCTGATCGAAAGCGGTCAGTGTGGCTTTCTTATCTGCATCGCTGAGATCCGATTTCAGCATTTCCCAGCTCAGTGCCAGCGCGCGCGGTGCATTCAGATCATCGTTGATGAAGGCACTGAAGCGGTTTTTCCATTCGTCACTGACGCTGCCACCGGCAGGCCAGCTGAAATACACATCACGCAAACGCTGCAGGGCGGTTTGTGCGGATTGCAGCGCTTCAAAGCTGAATTGCATCTGGCTGCGGTAATGCGCGGTCAGGCACAGGTAGCGGTAAGCCAGCGGATCGATATGCTGATCCACCAGGGTTTGCAGACGCAGGAAATCACCGGTCGATTTCGACATTTTGCCGGAATCGATTTGCAGGAAATAACCATGCATCCAGAAATTCGCCAGACGGGTGCCGTGGCACGCCATGTTTTGCGCGATTTCATTGCTGTGGTGAATCGAAATATGGTCTTCGCCGCCGCAGTGAATGTCAAACCACGGTGTCAGGTATTTTGCCGACATCGCCGAGCATTCAATATGCCAGCCCGGGAAACCACGACCCCACGGGCTATCCCATTCCATCTGACGCTGTTCGTCTTCAGGGCTGAATTTCCACAGCGCAAAATCGGTGGCATTGCGTTTTTCACCCAGTTCCACGCGGCTGCCGGCCTTGATCGCATCGCGCTTGATACGTGCCAGATAACCGTAGTCATCCTGTTTGCTGGTATCAAAGTAAATGCCGTCGCTGGTGCGGTAGGTGTAACCGTTTTTCTCGATGCAACTGATGAAATCGATTTGTTCTGCGATATGGTCGGTTGCTTTACACCAGATCGCCGGTTCCAGAATATTCAGGGCGCGGAAATCGTTTTTGAAGGCGGTGGTGAAGCGGTCTGCGATCTGCCATGCAGATTCACCGGCTTTACGGCTGCCTTTTTCCATTTTGTCTTCGCCGTCATCGCCGTCAGACACCAGATGGCCGACGTCGGTGATGTTAATCACGTGACGCACGTTGTAGCCATTCCATTCCAGCGCACGGCGCAGCAAATCTTCAAACAGATAGGTACGCAGATTGCCGATGTGCGCATAGTCATACACGGTAGGACCGCAGCAGTACAGGCCAACCCAGTCTTTGTTAAGCGGGCTGAACGGACGCAGGCTGCGTTCCCAGTTATCGTAGAGCTGTAATTCCATAATCAGATGTAAAGAGTTAAACCGGAAAAAGGGCGCGGGGCTGCCAGAGACAGCGGACAGAGATCAGCAGCAACAACAGCAACGCACAGACAGCAGACTACCGGCCGCGTGGCGGCTGTGTGTAGTTGGCTTGAATGTCATGTGGTGCATAGCGGGCTGAAATCAGAAAGGATGCTTGAATACCGTAAAGGTCAGGCAGAAATGTAGCACAGAACGTCTGATTTTCCTAAAAAGCATAAGGATATGCAGGCAAGGGCGGCTTGCACTGTAACAATGCCGCCCCTGATACGAATGCCAGGCTTCAGCGCATTGCCCGTTCCAGAAAGTCCCAGACGCCGGGGTCAGACATCGATGCGATATTGATGCGCATACGGGTGGATGGCAGCTGATTCGGCGAAAACAGGCTGCCCGGTGACAGCAGATAGCCTTGTTCCAGCGCCTGTTCGGTCAGCTTATTGGTATCGGTGCCGGTTTCTGTCCATAAAAACATACCGGCCGGTGTGCGGTAGTCGACTTTCATGCCCAGCGATTCTATGCGCTTGCAAATGCCGTCACGCACACTGTCCAGCCTTACCCGGATACGATCTACGTGTTTGCGGTAATGGCCTTCCGATAAAATTTTATACACAACCCGTTCACTGATTTCGGTGGTGGTCAGCGTGGACAGCATTTTGCGGTCCGCAAGGCGGATCGCCAGTTCCGGTGAGGTTGCGATAAAGCCGACGCGCAGATTCGCTGCCAGCGTTTTGGAAAAACCGCCCAGATAAATTACCCGGTTCAACTGATCCAGCGTCGCAATCCGGGTTGCTGACTGTACTGCTGAACCCGGATGCAGGTCGCAGTACACATCGTCTTCCACCACCAGAAAGTTGAATTGCTCCGCAGTTTTCAGAATCTGAAAGGCTTTTGCTGCCGACAGGGAAGTGGAAGTCGGGTTGTGTAATACCGAATTGGTAATGTAAAGCTTAGGTTTATGAATCGCCGCCAGTTCTGCCAGTTTATTAACGTCCGGGCCATCGTGCAGACGCGGAATGCCAATGACTTTGGTACCGAAAATCGCAAACGAACCGAACATCAGAAACCAGGCCGGATCATCGACAAAAATCGTATCGCCCGGATGCGTGAACTCACGCGCTACCAGATCCAGTGCCTGCGTAACGCCGCTGGTGGTCAGAATTTGTTCCGGTGCGGCCGCGATTTCCAGCTCTGCCAGCTTAAGTTGTAATTGCTGGCGCAATGGCAAAAAGCCTTGCTGGGTTCCGTAATGCAGCAGCAGGTTCTGATTCAGACGGCTGATCGCACGCAAGCCATTGGCAACCAGATCACCATCCAGCCAGTCGTGCGGCAGCACACCGGAGCCCGGCATTTTGTGCGGTGGCATCTGGCGCAGCATATTTCTGACCAGCCAGACCACATCCATTTGCTGAGTATCTGCAGTTTGTGGTTTCACAGGGGCAGGCTGGCTCAGCATGGAGGCGCGTTCGCGCACAAAAAAACCGGCACCGCGCCGCGATTCCAGATAACCCTTGGCGACCAGCCGGTCATAGGCTTCCACCACGGTAAAACGGGATACGCCTTGTTCATCGGCGAACTGGCGAATCGAAGGCATGCGGGCACCGGTGCGCAGCAGTTTGTCGTCAATACGACTGGCAACTGCCTGCACGATTTGCTCCACGAGCGAGCCTCCCGACTCGCGTGAAATGTAAAACGCGGGGGATTTCAAAACTTGTCTCCTGCAACTGTCATGGTTATATGTGCAGTACAGTGTGTAAATTATCGTTTTTTGTGTACTGGTACTGTACAGGTTTTTGCAGGTAGGATAGCACAGTCCCTGCTGAAAAAGCAGGCAACCCGGTCGCAGAAGGCGGCGTACTTACCCAAAATACGACAAAACCTGCTGGCCAGCTCGCACAGAATGGAGTGAAAGATGAAAGATATGAGCCAAACGCGCCAGATTCGACTGGCAAATCAGGAGTTAAGCAGTTTTCAAATGCCTTACAGTAATTTATTGCAAGTGCAGTCCGGCCGCATCTGGCTGACTGTGGAAGGTGACGCGCAGGATTACTGGATTGGTGCCGGTGAACAAATGCAATTGCCACGCGGACGTAAAGTCGTGATCGAAGCAGCAAAAGGAGCTGCCCGTCTGGTGCTGACACCACTGAACAGCCATTTTGCACAAGCATTGCCATCACCAGTCGCCGGTTTTCTGAAAGCGGCTGCCTGAAAAATTGATGAGATTGCAGTGAGTTCACTGCGCATCTGCATCTGAATCTGATGCGGTAAGGGAGGAGACGCCCTGACATCACCACCGCAACCGCCTGACAAAGCGTCACAACGCTTCATCAAAGAATTCTCTGTATTTGCCGAATTTTCTCTGCCGCGCACTGAAAAATGCGGGGTAGGAATGCGGCTGACTGCGTCATACAATACTGGCCGGTCTTTGACGTGTTATTGCACAGCGCATGCTGACTGAATGCATACACACCTCTGTCTCAACTTTCTTCTACAGGAATGATTATGTCCGTCTACGAAAAACTGAAAGCCCTGAATATTGAACTGCCAGTCGTGGCAACACCTGCTGCAGCCTATGTGATGTTTGCGCAGACAGGTAACACTATTTTCCTGTCCGGCCACATCGCCAAAAAAGACGGCAAGGTCTGGGAAGGCCAGCTCGGTAAAAATGTGACGACAGCCGAAGGTAAAGAAGCCGCCCGTTTGGTGGCCGTGGATCTGATCGCAACCCTGCAGGCAGCCTGTGGCGGCGACCTGACCCGTGTTAAACGCATTGTGAAACTGATGAGTCTGGTGAACTCCACACCGGATTACACTGAGCAGCATCTGGTGACCAATGGCGCATCCGAACTGATGGTGGAAGTATTCGGTGACGCTGGCAAACATGCCCGCTCCGCATTCGGTGTTGCACAGATTCCGCTGGGCGCCTGTGTTGAAATCGAAATGATTGTGGAAGTTGCCTGATCGCTATCCAGCGACTATCCTGATCTGACAAGACGGAAAACCCGCGCATGTTCGCGGGTTTTTATTTTTTAAGCTTGTCCTGTGGAAATGTTAGGAATTGTCAGATCTGTCATCCGGTTTGATGAGAAAGCGTTAAGATTCTGACCCTCAGACGTACGCGCACTTGCTAATCCGGCAAAAACGGCGACGTGATTTTCTGCGGGTTCATGCGTCAATCGTGAAAGGTACAACATGAAAAAGCAATTCTTGACCGCGCTGGGACTGGTTTCTGCGCTGACCGCAATCTCGTCGCAGGCGGCAAATCAGGACCCGGCATATGCCAATGCCAGCCGTGAAGCGGCGGCACGGTATTCAGAAGATAAAAAACTGTGCGGCGAAGAACCGAATGCCAGCGCCCGTATGCAATGTCTGCGTGATGCAAAGACGGTTTATAACAATGCGCTTGCTACTGCAAAACAGGCATCGGCAAACCGCCCTCCGGTGCAGCAAAACGGCAAACAGCCAATCTGCGCTGATTGTGGCCGCGTGGCACAGGTAACGGTCAGCGAACGCGAAGGCGAAGGCAGTGCCATTGGTGTGATTGCCGGTGGTGTCGCAGGTGCTTTGCTCGGTAATCAGGTGGGGGGCGGTACAGGCCGTGATCTGGCAACCATCGCCGGCGCTGCCGGTGGTGCAATGGCTGGACACAAAATCGAACAAAAAGTGAAAAGCAGTAAAGTCTGGAATGTCGTAGTGCAGTACGACAACGGTAACCGTCGTACGTTTGTGTTTGATCACGATCCTGGTTTCCAGAACGGAGATCAGGTCGTCAATCAGGGTAATTCCATCGTTCGTCGCTGATATCAGTGACGGCAAACTGCCCGCCGGTACGTGGCGGGCTGGCGACATCGGGCCATATGCGGATGTCGCTTTTTTGTTTTTGCTGAGTAAGCGCAACACATCCGGCAGATTTTGACGCGATTCTTGCGTCTGTACCGGAACCCCGTTTAGACTGCCTGTCGAACAGAAGTAAAGTCATTCAATACAAGAGGTGTGCTGATGAAAACGAGTCGCATGCGCCATCAATACCAGTGGGGTCGCCTGATTGCGGGATTACTGTTATTGACCGGCTTAGGGACCATGCCTGCGACATATGCTGACGAGTCTTGCAAAAAGCTGACCGTCACGGGGAATCCGGAATATCCGCCATATCTGTGGCGTGATCCGGCAGATGAGAACCGTCTGGTCGGTGCAAATGCAGAATTCGCACAAGCCATCGGCAAAGAGATTGGTATTCCGGTGGAAGTGCGTTATATGGGCCCTTGGGGGCGTGTGCAGGAAGAAGCGCGACTTGGACGGGTTGATATGCTGGCGGGCGCATTTCTGACCATACCACGTATGGAATACATGGATTATTTTTATCCGGCATTCCGCGAAACCCGTACGGTTATCTGGGTGCGTAAAAATTCTAAATTCCGCTATCACAAGTGGAGCGATCTGGTCGGTAAAAGCGGTGTCACCGTCATTAATAACAGTTTTGGCGAGGACTTTGACCGTTATGCGAAAGAAGCTTTGAAGATCGGTTCGGTGCCGGCTCTGGAGCAGGCTCTGACCATGGTGAGTCTGGGGCGTGCTGATTACCTGATTTACGAAGAAGATCCCGGTATGGCAACTGCTGCGAAACAGAATATCAGTGAGTTGCAGCCTTTGTATCCGGCCATTACCAACGAAAATCTGTATATTACGATTCCGCATAAATCCCCATGCAATACGCCTGAAATGCGCGGTAAGATTGCGAAGGCTGTTTATAAGCTGGAAAAAATTCGTGTCATGGATAAGTTCATGAGCAACAGTATGGAGTTATGGCGTAAGAAGTACGCCAAATAAAACGGAGGGCAATTGAAATTCAGTGTACGTAACTTGTCGCTCAGACAGATCTCGGTATTAGGGGTTGCGCTGGGTATCCTGCTGCCTGCACTGATTTTCGGATCGCTGATTGCCCGATCCCGTTATGATCGTGAGATCGAGCTGCGCGTCCAGGCGCCCATGACGCAATATACTGAAATGCTGTCGAAAGCGATGGCAGTTCCTATCTGGAATGTAGACCGGCAGGTCGGCAAGCAATTTGTCGAAGGTGTGATGCGTAATCCGGAAGTAGCGCGGGTTGTCGTCACCGATGAGGCTGGTGCAGTGTTCGTCAGTCAGCAAAAACTGCAATATGCCCCGAATCAGCTGCGCCGCATGATGCGGCCTGTGGTGCTGGAAAAACGTATTATCGGCCGTGTCGAAGTGGCGGTGACAACGGAATACGTGGCGAAAGATTTGCTCGAAGATTTACTTAAACTGATGGCTGCAATTACGGCGCAGGTCATTCTGTCATTTGGAATGGTCTGGTATGTGTTTGACAGGCGCGTTGTACGTCCTGTGCAGCGCCTGCAAACTGAAACCAACCGGCTGGCCAGCGGCCAGTTGTCTGAACCGCTGGTGTGGCAGCGCAGCGATGAAATCGGTGATCTGGCCAGCGGCCTGAATGTCATGCGCCTGAATCTGGGACGATTGATTTCCGAGCGCGAACAGCAAAATAAAATTCTTAAGCAGGAACTGACGGAGCGCATGCGGGCGGAAGCTGCACTGCGCGAAACCGAAGAAAAATTCATCGCGATTTTTCAGGCCTCTCCGGTCGCGATGACGGTAATGAAGTGTCATCCGGTATACCGGATGATCGATGTCAATGACGCCTGGGTGCGTCAGTTTGGCTGGTCTCATGACGCGATTCTGGGTCAGATTTCCATGCAGGAATACCTGTGGTGTCAGCCGGAAGATATGCAGCATGTGATGAAGGTGCTGGAACGTGACGGCGAGATTCATGCGTTTGAGGCATGGTGCCGTTCCGGTCTCGGTCATCACAATTTGCTGTGCGAAATTTCCGGTAAGCTGGTCCATATCGCGGATGAAGCGTTTGTGATTCTGGTGCAGGAAGATATCACCGAAAAACGGAAGAATGAGCAGGAAGTGCACCGCATGAACCAGACGCTGGAGCGCAGAGTGTCTGAACGTACACGCGAGCTGCAGGAAAAAAATGCTGAACTGAATGTTGTGCTGAATAATCTGAAGCGGGCGCAACAAGAACTGGTGCGTACTGAAAAAATGGCTGCGCTGGGTTCGCTGGTCGCCGGTGTCGCGCATGAACTGAATACGCCGATTGGTACCAGCGTGACAGTTGCCAGTACGCTGCATCAGCAAACCGAGGATCTGGCAGCACAGTTTGAGCAGGGATTGCGTAAATCCTCGTTGCAGGATTTTCTGTCAAATGCGCGACTCGGCACCGATCTGTTGCTGCGGAATCTGAATAAGGCATCCGAACTGGTCAGCAGCTTTAAACAAGTGGCGGTTGACCGTACCAGCGCAAACCGCCGCCGTTTCGCCTTGCATGAAATGATGGATGAGCTGATCCTGACGCTGGGCCCGATGATTCGTAAAAGCCGTCACGGTGTGCAGTCGGATATCGCGGAAGGGCTGGTGCTGGACAGTTATCCGGGCGCACTTGGTCAGGTGATGACGAATCTGATCAATAATGCATTTATCCATGCATTTGATGAAGAGCATGAAGGTGTTGTGCAAATCGTTGCGCGGGCAGCTGCGGATGACAAAATAAGTATTGTAGTCAGTGACAATGGCAAGGGTATTTTGCCAGCGCATATCAGCAGAATTTTTGATCCTTTTTTTACGACACGGCTGGGTCAGGGCGGCAGTGGTCTTGGCCTGAATATTGTGTATAACCTCGTTCATGAAGTGTTAGAGGGCAGTATTTCCGTTGACAGTAAACCGGGGCAGGGTACGCGTTTTGAATTATTGCTTCCCGCTGTGGTCAGGGCGGCTGCGGAGGCGCATCAGACTTCGGTGCTGGCGCAGGATGCGGTGCCGGAAACCCCGACCGGGTATCAGCCCTGATTCTGTTTGCCCTGCAATACTGGCGTGTCTGCCTGCCCATCTGCTAAAGTGCCGCCATGCGTAAAATTTCCTTAGATAAGATCCTGCAATCGCAGGGATTCGGTACCCGTAAATACTGCCGCAGCCTGATTGAAGACGGCGAAGTCAGCGTCAATGGCGTTGTAGTGGACGATTACCGTGAAAGCTTTGATACAGACAACCTGACACTGCGCGTGTTTGATGACGAATGGCTGTATCGCGAACATGTGTATATCGCACTCAATAAGCCTGCCAATTTTGAATGTTCCCGTAAGCCCAGCCACCATCCCGGCGTGCTGACTTTGCTGCCGGAACAATTCAGCTGGCGCGATATTCAGCCGGTCGGACGACTCGATCACGACACCACCGGTTTGCTGCTGCTATCCGATGATGGCCCGTTTATTCACAAGCAATCGTCTCCGCGCCATCATGTGCCGAAGGTGTACCGCGCTACCACGGCCGAGCCGGTAACCGAGGCGCTGATCAGCACCTTGTTGTCCGGCGTGCAATTGCATGATGAACCTGAACCGCTGGCCGCAGTCAGTTGCCGCCAGACCGGTGAGCACGAAATCCATATCATTCTGGAGCAGGGTAAATACCATCAGGTCAAACGCATGCTGGCCGCTGCCGGTAATCACTGTGCAGCACTGGAACGTGTGGCGATTGGTAAGCTGACGCTGAGCGCGCTGGGGCTGGCGCAGGGCGAATGGACTTTCCTCGATGCTGAGCAACTGGCGCTGCTGGTGCCGGTAGATTTTGCCGATCTTGGCGAATAAGGTTCGCGCAGTTTCAAGAGTTTGCTTTTTTACGTCATCTGAAGACCGCGCCGGTATCCTGTCGGGTGCCGGCGTCTTGCTTTGTCTTGTCTGTTGGTACGGGTCGTTCGCGCCACATCAAAAAAATCTGCTGAAATCCTTTTGTTTTTCGGCATACTCCTTATAATGCCGTCTCCCGTTGGACGGGGTTATTTTCTTTTATTATCAAATACTTACGTCATGCATCTGACTATCTTTCAAACTCCTGTTATCAATCATCTCATGCGCTGGGTGGCATTGTTGTCGATGCGGCTGACCGGCTGGAAAGTGGAGGGCATGACGCCGCAGGAAAAAAAATATGTGCTGATCGCAGCGCCGCATACGAGTAACTGGGATTTTCCGGTCACGCTGATGGTGTGTTTTGTCATGCGTTTGCGGGTGTACTGGATGGGTAAAGCCAGCTTGTTCCCGCCAGTGGTCGGCGGCGTCATGCGCTGGCTCGGCGGCATCGCGGTGGATCGCAGCAAAGCGAATAATCTGGTGCAAGGCACGATCGATGCGTTTCATGCCAATACGGAATTAACCGTGATCGTTCCGCCGGAAGGAACGCGCGGCAAAGTGACACGCTGGAAAACCGGTTTTTATTACATCGCGCTGGGTGCCGGTGTCCCGATTGCGCTTGGTTATCTGGATTTCAGCCGCAAAGTCGGCGGTATCGGCAAAATGTTTATGCCTACCGGCGATATCGAAGCGGATATGAAAGAAATCCGTGCGTTTTACAAAGATATCAAAGGTAAGAACCCGCAGTTTTTTGAAGCAGAATAAGCCCGACAGAACCGGTCTGAACGCCGGTGCTGTGCAAAGATCGTCATATGGCATTTTCGAAAGCCCGGACTTTCTGCCGACGACCGCCGGATGCCTGTGCTGAAGTCCGCATTTAAGCCATTTTGATCTGATTTTCGGCTGATTCAGCCTGTTCTGACTGACCACAACACCGTCAACCTGAAAAGGGGACGGTGTTTTGTTTTTCAGGAATCCTCCTGCCGGTTCTGCATCCGCGAACCGGCGGACAGCGCAGCCATCCATCTGCCTGAACGGAAAACGGCATGCGTTATGCAGAGATCGTCATATGGCATTTCGGGAAGTCCGGACTTTCTGCCGACGACCGCCGTATGCCTGTGCTGAACACCGCATTTACGGCTGAAAATGGCAGAAAATGGCTGAGAATTCCCTCCTCAGAAGACAAAAAGCAGCGCACGCGCTGAGGCGGTCGCTGCTTTCAAATGGGTATGGTCAGGAATCAGTGTGACTGATGGCGCTGCAGGCCCAGTAACAGGCTGCGCACCGGATGCAGAACCAGTTTGTCGGTCAGCAGCGCAGTCCAGCGGTGAGCGGTGATCCAGGTGATCAGGATGCTGGCGAGTACAGACAGGGTGACGCGCCAGAATTGCGGCAATTCAAATAACTGCTTCAGCCATCCGTTTGCGTTCATCACAATCAGCGCCATGCCGTGCCACAGGAAGACATAGACCGAGTGCTTCCCCAGTCTGGACAGCCCCAGATTTCTGCGGCTCAGTAAATACAGTGCCGCAAAACCCGCGGTGACTGAGCACAGGTATTGCAGCGCCTGATACATATTGCCTTTCGGCGTCGCCATACCCAGACGGTGCAGTGAGAAACTGCCGTAGAGCCAGCGGTAATCAAAATCCTGAGGCAGTTGCGCGGATATCGCAACAGTTGTTATCAGGATCAGTACAGATGCACCGGTATACAGTTTTGATGCCGGTAGTTTGCTCCAGAAATCCGGCCCCAGTTGCCAGCCCAGAATGAAAAATGGCAGGAACATCATGGTGCGCGATAAGCTCAGCAGATAGCCGGAATGCTCGGAGTACGCGGTGACACCGGCGACCAGCAGCGCAGCAATCAGCGGATAGCGCAGTCGGGAAAACAGCGGCAGCATCAGTCGCCAGCTCAGTAAACTCATCAGATACCAGAGCATCCAGTACGGAGCAATCAGGCCAGCGTAGACACTGGTTTTGCCGGTCAGTACATATTCGGTTGTTTCGTAAATCAGTTCAAACGCCAGCAAAGGCGCAAGGATATTGCGTACGATTTGCACAGACTGATGTGCATTCAGTTCCGCTTTGGAAACCATGCCTGAAATCAGAATGAACATCGGCATATGGATGGTGTAGATTGCAATCCAGAGTGGTCGCAATACACTATCATGATGAAAGTACAATTCAATCAGGTGACCGAATACCACCAGAAAGATCAGGACGCCTTTTATCTGGTCCAGTGCGGAATTTCTGTTGTCCTGGTTTGGCGACGCAGACATAGTTTTTCTAGGTAGACAAAAGCGGCAATCATAAACGATTCGGAACGCTTGTACGCAGTTGTGCAGTAGTTGCCGCATGGAAATTTTGGGCGGGAAACGGCAGGCTTCAGGTAAAATACCGACGCCGCAGCCGGTTTGCTGATCTGTCCGTTTTTCCGACATCCGCCGGCGTTCCGACAGACTGACACCGATCAAAACCTTGCTCGCAACATGACCGACAAGCCGAAACGCCCCAGATTACTGAGCTCTGAGCTGGACTTTGAGGAAATCACCGACCCCTCCAATCCCGGTACTGCCAAATCCGCGCCTGTACCGGATTGGGCGAATGATGCTGAGGATCAGGCTTCTTCTCAGCGGCCGCAGCCAGCCTTATTCAAATCTGCAGCCAGATACGGTAGCGACGAAAGAAAGTCCGCAAAAGAAAAAAACAGCGGGCGTGATAATTTCACCATGTATGCTGCGGTGATTGCCTTACTTGGTTTCATCGTGATTTTCGGTACGATTGTCTACACCAAACAAATCAAGTCGGATGAACTGACGCCGTCTTATCTGACGCTTCCGCAAAATGTGGTTACCGTTGATGACCAGACGATACGCATGGTGGTAACGATTCAGGTATCAAATGCCGACGGTGGCTGGCTGGCCAGTCACAAACAGGCGTTGTCGGATTTATTTCCGATCGTGATGACGACGATAGACGTGAATGATCTGAGCACAGAAGAAGGGATGGAGCGGGCGAGAGAGAAACTGCGTACCGAACTCAACACCCGTTTGCAAACCGATAAAATTCAGGCGGTGCTGGTGGATGAATTACTGACCCGCACACATTAAGCCTGAAATTAAGTCTGAACCGGCAAACAATTTCATATCACGGATACATCCGCATCCATTTCCCGGTACCACGCAGCACCGGGAAAACACTTCAGCTATCCGGCCTTACAGTTCCTGTACGTACATCAGCAGTTTTTGCAAAGCGTAGTTCACGGTTTGTTCGCGAACTGCTTTACGGTCACCGGAAAACACTTTGCGCTCGGTGTGTGTGATGCCGCCGACACGCCACCCGAAACAGATTGTACCGACTGGCTTACCCGGTACTGCACCGCTGGGGCCGGCAATACCAGTGGTGGAAATGCCGATATGCGCTTCTGAGCAGGAAACCGCACCTTCCGCCATTGCGGCAGCAATTTCTTCACTGACAGCGCCATGTTGCGCCAGCAGGGCGGCCGAAATTTCCAGAATTTCAGTTTTAGATGAATTCGAGTAAGTAATGAACCCGCAATCAAACCATTCAGATGATCCGGGAATTTCGGTAATGGCATGACAAATACCGCCACCTGTACATGATTCCGCCACGCTGAGTAATAAACGGCGGGATTTCAGTTCTTCGCCGACCCGTGTCGCCAGTTCAATCGGATTATGCATGGTGCGCCTCCTGTCAGATCGTTTGAGTTGTTATTGCCGGGTTTGCGGATCCCGATACAGTCGCATGGGTATTGCGACGATTTCACTTTATCACCTGCCGCCGGAATTTGCCTGTTCCGGCAACAGATTTTTTCATTGTGCGCGACAAAAGCGCAATGCGCGCTCAGATCACTTTCCAGATGGCGAGGCAGAGCAGGGTAAAAAATGCGGCAATAATGTCGTCAGCCATCACACCGAATCCGCCCTTCCACTTCTGATCGAAATAACGGATCGGGGGTGGTTTGACCATATCAAAGAAGCGGAAGATCACGAAAGCGGCCGTTTGCATTTGCGTATCTGACGGAGCCACGAAAATCAGCACCAACCAGAACGCAATGATTTCATCCCAGACCATACTGCCGTCATCCGGTTTGCCCAGATGTCTGCCTGTTACCTCGCACGCCCAGATGCCGATGGTGAATCCAACCGCAATTATGATGGGCCAGCTATCCGGATGAAACCACTGTGGCCAGTATCCCGAAAGCCAGTGAAAACTGAGCCAGGCGAACAGGGTTCCCATTGTGCCGGGCACCACAGACGATAAGCCGCTGCCAAAGCCTTGTGCAAGGATATGCGCCGGGTGGCGCAGCATAAAATACAATCCGGGTTTCGGATTGGCAGGATTAGAGGAAGGCGAATGCGTCATGGCGAACGGAAATGGTCAAATGAGGTGATTGCCAGCTCGATGACTTCATCGCTGGCGTCGGTCAGTACCAGTCCGGGACTCGCGGTCATCGTGCCAATACGGGTAACCGGCGTCTGTGCAAGCTCTGCAGCACGTAAAACGTCAGCGCGGTGGTCTGGTGCTGCGGTAAAGCAGAGTTCGTAATCATCACCACCAGCGAGGCAGAACTGACGTTGCAATTCCGGCGTCTGCTGACGCAATACCGGACCCGCAGGAAGGGCATCGCAGTTCAGGCGCGCACCGAGCTGAGAGCGTTTCAGGATATGACCGAGATCGCCGCAGAGACCGTCAGAAATGTCCAGTGCTGCATGGGCAATACCCCGTAAAGCCAGTCCGAGTGTGACGCGTGGTTCCGGCAGATGCATACGGTTTGCTGCCTGCTCATGCAGTTCGTCGCTCAGTGTTATTTCGCCGAGGTAGGCTGCCAGCGCCAGCCGGGCATCGCCGAGGGTGCCGGACACCCAGATATCATCACCGGCTTTTGCCGCATCACGTCGCAGTGCTTGTCCTGGCGGAATTTCTCCGAAAACCGTAATGCAGATATTCAGTGGGCCTTTCGTGGTATCGCCGCCGATTAACTGGCACTGGTAGCGATCTGCAAGCCGGAGCAAACCTTTGGAAAATCCGGCAAGCCATTCAGCGTTCGCTTCCGGCAAGGAAAATGCCAGCGTAAAACCGACGGGTTTTGCACCCATAGCGGCCAGATCGGACAAATTTACAGCGAGTGCTTTGTGCCCGAGTCGTTCCGGATTTTCACCCGCAAAGAAATGACGCCCTTCGACCAGCATATCGCTGGATATCGCCATTTGCTGACCGGGAGCGGGCTGTAATAAGGCACAGTCGTCGCCGACGCCGAGCGCGACACTTTTTTGAGTGGTGCGGTGGCTGGCGAAATATTGATAAATAAGATCGAATTCTGAAAGCATCCGGCCATTTTACCCACAACATGCACCGGCGCGTTTGTCGGGCGCACAATATTTCGCAAAGCGTTTCCAGACCGGATGTTATGAAGACGTATGGTCTGATCAGATGCCGCAGATTGTCATCAGCATGTTTTTCAGATCATCTGAATATTGCAGTTCACTGAGAAAATGTTTCATATCACCTCCGTTTGCTTATATGTATGAAGCATAGATGTCGGGAGCGGTATACGGAAATTGAATTTGTTAATTAAATGCATAGATTTTGCCATTCATAAGGGCAGATTTATTCTTTTTTCAACGCGTCCTATGCGATAAAAGCATAGAAACCGTACAAATACGTATGAAAGTTGAAAGCATCGTCTGCTAGAATCACAGCCCAATGTCAGTTTTCCGTAAGCAATAGAGAAAGAAGGCCCTATGGATACAGCAGATCAAAAAGAGCAGATACGCCAGCAATTGCGCCAGGCGGCCCTGGAATACCATGAATGTCCGGCACCTGGAAAAATCAGTGTCACTCCTACCAAGCAATTGACTAACCAGCGTGACCTCGCTCTGGCCTATTCGCCGGGCGTTGCTGCACCTTGTGAAGAAATCGTCGCTGATCCTGCGGCAGCGTTTCGCTACACCGCACGCGGTAATCTGGTTGGTGTGATCACCAACGGTACAGCCGTTCTGGGTCTGGGTAATATCGGCCCGCTTGCGTCCAAACCTGTGATGGAAGGTAAGGGCGTACTGTTTAAAAAATTCGCCGGTATCGATGTGTTCGATATCGAAATTAACGAACCTGATCCGGATAAACTGGTCGATATCATTGCATCGCTGGAGCCAACTTTCGGCGGTATTAATCTGGAAGATATCAAAGCACCAGAGTGCTTCTATATCGAGCGCAAACTGCGCGAACGGATGAAGATCCCGGTCTTCCATGATGATCAGCATGGCACAGCAATTATTGTTGGTGCAGCGATCATGAATGGTCTGAAGGTCGTTGGTAAAGATATTAAAAATACCAAGATGGTCGTTTCCGGTGCCGGTGCAGCAGCGCTGGCCTGCCTTGATTTGATCGTTGATCTGGGCTTCCCGATCGAAAATATCTATGTGACAGATCTGGCTGGTGTGGTTTATAAAGGCCGTACCGAGTTAATGGATCCGGATAAAGAGCGTTTTGCTCAGGACACACCACTGCGCACGTTGAGAGAAGTGATCCCCAGTGCAGATATTTTCCTCGGATTGTCTGCTGCGGGCGTTCTGAAACAGGATATGGTTGCGCAGATGGCGGCTAAACCGCTGATTCTTGCACTGGCCAATCCAACTCCTGAAATTCTGCCGGAAGAAGTCAAAGCAGTGCGCGATGATGCCGTGATGGCAACCGGCCGCTCAGACTTCCCGAATCAGGTCAATAACGTACTGTGCTTCCCGTATATTTTCCGTGGCGCACTGGATTGCGGCGCGACAACGATTACCCGTGAAATGGAAATCGCTGTTGTGCATGCGATTGCAGAGCTGGCCCAGGCAGAACAGTCTGACGTGGTTGCTTCCGCTTACGGCATCAGCAATTTATCGTTTGGCCCTGAATATCTGATTCCTAAGCCTTTTGATCCGCGCCTGATGATCAAGATTGCACCTGCAGTTGCGAAAGCGGCAGAAGAATGCGGTGTTGCGTCGCGCCCTATTCAGGATATGCAATCCTACATCGATCGCCTGCAGCAATTCGTGTATCACAGTGGTACGTTCATGAAACCACTGTTCCAGATCGCGAAAAAAGCACCGAAAGACCGCAAGCGTATTGTGTATGCGGAAGGTGAAGATGAGCGTGTACTGCGTGCGGTGCAGGTTGTTGTGGATGAAAATCTCGCGACGCCGATTCTGGTTGGTCGTCCGCAAGTGCTGGCGCAGCGTGTAGAAAAATTCGGCTTACGTATTCGTCCGGGCGTCGATTTTGAGGTGATCAATCCGGAATTCGATCCGCGTTACCGTGATTACTGGCAAACCTACCACGGCATGACCAATCGCAAAGGTGTGACTGAGCAATACGCAAAACTCGAAATGCGTCGTCGCCACTCCCTGATTGGTTCGATGATGGTGCATAAAGGTGATGCCGATGGCATGATTTGCGGATTGTTCGGCAATTTTGCTTTCCATCTGAATTACATCGATCAGGTGCTGGGTAAACGTCCTGGTGTGAATGTTTATGCGGCAATGAACGGACTGGTTCTGCCAGACCGTCAGGTGGTCGTGGTTGATACTCATGTCAACGAAAATCCTTCCGCAGAGCAGGTTGCCGAGATCACCATCATGGCAGCGGAAGAAATGAAGCGCTTTGGCTTGTTGCCGCGCGCAGCATTGCTGTCGCACTCAAATTACGGATCCGCAAATTCTGAGTCTGCCCGTAAAATGCGCGACGCGCTGGAAATGATCCAGCGTGACGCTCCGGAGCTGGAAGTGGATGGAGAGATGCACGGTGATACGGCGCTGGACAGCTCTTACCGTAAAAAAATCATGCCGGATACACCTTTGAAAGGTGATGCGAATTTGCTGGTGATGCCAAACATCGATTCTGCAAATATTTCCTACAATTTGCTGAAAACGGCTGCAGGTAATAATGTCGCGATTGGCCCTATCCTTTTGGGTTGTGCTCGTCCGGTACATATTCTGACTTCGTCAGCTACTGTACGTCGTATTGTTAACATGACAGCGCTATGTGTAGTGGATGCAGTGTTTGAGCGTTAATCCTGCGCTTTCAATTACCTGAGTTTGAAAAAAAACCGTCACATTTGTGACGGTTTTTTTATTTTCTGATGGGTACTCTCGCTGTGGGCACTACTTCAGATGCTCTTGCGCAATGCGTATGCTGATCATCAAAAAACATATGCGGACGGAAAGCCTCTAAAACAGCCGCCTTGTGGATGCCTCCCATAAAGAAGGTTTCATCGATGACGATATCCCAGGCTCGTAATGTACGGATTACTCTTTCATGTGCAGGCGACGATCGCGCTGTAACAAGCGCCGTTCGCAGTGGCGGCGGTGCATTATTTTTGCTGGCAGCCTGCTGCTGAATCTGCGCCAGTGTCTTAAGTAATTTTGCAAACGGCCCTTCGGCTAAGGGCTGAATCGCTTTTTCCCGTTCATGTCGCTCAAAGGCCTCCAGTCCTTGCTCCTGATAAATGCGCTCGGATTCGTCAGAAAAAAGAACTGCATCACCATCGAATGCAATCCGAATCTGCTCTTCGTTTTCATTTGAGCTCTGCGACGGATACAGCATGGCTGCGGCGATGCCGCTATCAATTGCCACCTGCACGTCGTGCTCGTCAAATGACAGAAATAAGCCGATCTGAAACGCCTTCAGATATGGCGATAACGGTGCGCCACCTGTCAGTGCGGCACGAGTTATATCCATTCCGTAGTGAGAAATCGAATTAAAAATACGCAGCGAGGTTTCGCTGGAGTTACGTGACATCACCACGACTTCCACTCGTCGTTCTTTTTGCAATGTATTCAGGTGTAGCAGCGCTTTGACCAGCGGGAAAGCGACACCGGGCTTCAGAATGACCTGCTCATTGGCAATCTGATGGAGCCGGAAGGCATTCAATCCTTCTCCCTCAAAAATGCGATTTTCGTGCTCCAGATCGAACAGTGCGCGTGAGGAAATGCCGATAACCAACAAATCATCTAATGAATATGCCATGTGATTCCTTATTTATCTCAGTGTTCAATGTATTGGTTAAATGCAATCTTAGCGACGAATTTGTTATGTGTCTGGTTTGATCTTACGCTAATCCCTTTAATTACTTGCCGAGGGTGTTGACAATGCGCATCTGAAAGGTCATAATCTCGATTCTCTGCTGCTGACGAACACAACGCTTCGAAGCGATAGCAGAAAAGAATACAGTTCTTTAACAACCAACAGCCAATAAATGTGGGCACTTAATGAGAGCGAACCGGTTTTGCCGGGAAGCTTAAAA
>NZ_JAGSPN010000054.1 GCF_018139685.1 Cognatundibacterium luofuense | reverse complement strand
GCAGGCCGGTCACCAGCGCCTGTAGCTGGCCGGTGTTGAGCGCGACCGACAAATGACCACTGTCAGTCCAGGTAAAGCTTCCCTTGTTCAGACGCCGGCTCGCCAGCCAGATACCGAACCCGTCATAAATCAGGATTTTGATACGCGTCGAACGCTTGTTGCTAAACAGGTAGGCATGATGCGGCCGCGCTGCACCGAATACCTGAACTACCCTTGCCAGTGCAGTATCCATACCGATGCGCATATCAATCGGCTCTGTTGCCAGCCAGATGGAATCTATCCGGATCATCTTAGCCAGTTCTGCAGCCAGCCGGCGCACTCTGCGGCCGCAGCTTGCGGCCAGCGCACAGTCACATGAGCTGCTCCTCGTCTGATGTCAATCACGATGTCAGGTGTCGCAGTGACTGCGGTTGGCGCAGGCAACGGAATGGGAATGAATTCGGGAGTTTTGGTAACCGGTGCAATTGGCGTCGACGGTATCGCCAATTGCTCATGCGCCTTGATCCAGATACGGACCTGATTGGCGTTCAGCTGGTAACGCAATGCCGTGGCGGCAATGGAAGCTCCGGGTTGTTTGCAGGCTTGAATGACCTGAGCCTTGAATTCGGCACTGTGCCGCCGACGCCGTCTTGGCGTATTGATTTCATCGTCCATCATGTATAAGTGTCCACTTATTAAGTGGACACGATCATCTG
>NZ_JAGSPN010000053.1 GCF_018139685.1 Cognatundibacterium luofuense | reverse complement strand
CCCCTCCCGGGTGTTCTGTCTGACCGCCTTTGTTATGCGGGATCAGTCGAGTTTCCAGACGTAATCCACGTGCGTCCAGGTTTGTTGTGGCTTGCCATCCACCAGGCCCGGTTTGTTCCGGCAACTGCCGGACATCAGCTGATTACGGACGGCGTTATCAAGAGCGCGGAATCCACTGGATTTCTCGATCTTGACTTCGGCCACCGAACCATCTGCACCGATCAGAACTGCCAGACGGGTGGTACCGGTTTCTTCGTTACGGGCGGATGCACGCGGATATTCCGGTTTGCAACCACTTGTGCTGAAGTCGATCACTGCCTGAACCACGGCGGGTGCGGCTGGCTTGGGTTCAGCAGGTTTGGTATCTACCGGTGGAGCCGATTTCACGAAGGTCGGGTTTTCCGGCTTGGTGTTGGTCACGGTAGAGATCGTGTTTTGCTGAACCTGTGGCTGTACCGCTACCTCTGGCGGAGGGATGAACGGTGGTGGTGGTGCTGCCAGTTTTGGTGGTGGCGGCGGTGGTGTGTCCGGTGGTGGCGGAGGCGGTTTGACCTCTTCCACCATTTTGGTTTCCAGTGGTTTCTGAATGATCTGGACGATTTTATGTCCGAGACCGTTCAGTAACGCGTACACAAGTATCGCGTGAAATGCGATGACCAGCCCTATGCCGAGAAACTTCTTGCCCGGCTCTTGCTGGCGATTTGAAAAATCCAT
>NZ_JAGSPN010000013.1 GCF_018139685.1 Cognatundibacterium luofuense | reverse complement strand
GGCAAAACCGGTTCGCTCTCATTAAGTGCCCACATTTATTGGCTGTTGGTTGTTAAAGAACTGTATTCTTTTCTGCTATCGCTTCGAAGCGTTGTGTTCGTCAGCAGCAGAGAAGCGAGATTATGACCGACATCCCGGCGTTTTGCAAGCCCCTTTCCCGCAGATTTTTTATTGGCGACTAAATTTCTGTACCGCATCTATGGAATATCTATATGTAGCCGGGATATTTTTTAGATATCGTCGCGATCGTTCGCGTTATGTGCACAAATCCATTATCGTATGGCAGCCTTTAGCACAGCACCAAGACTACTGACAGCCGATCTTAATGAGGGATAGTGGTCCCTGCAATTGGCGGCCTATATATATACGACTATATGACGCTTGTAACCGTACTAACGTATTTCAGTACTTATTTCGTCTGACCATACAGATTTTATGACTACGCAAAAAACTTCCAAACTCTCTTCCCTATGGCCGACTTTGGCGCTGACGCTCGGTAGCTTAATAGGCGGCACATGCGCTCCGGCTATTGCAGAAGGATCGGCAATAACGTCAAAAGCAAAAGCCGGCACATCTTTGAATGAGCGCAATTTGCGTGCACATTTATCTTTTCTTGCCGATGATTTGCTGGAAGGCCGCGGCACCGGTCAGCGTGGTGGTGATCTGGCGGTGCGTTATCTGGAAACGCAGGCTGCGCTGGTTGGACTGCAGGTTTTGCCCGGTAACAAAGTACAGGGCTATCGTCAGGCGGTCGATATTATCGGTAGCCAGACCTTAGCTGAGAGCCAGATTCGCTTTTCATCGGGCGGCCAGCAATTAAACCCGGTACTCGGGAAAGATGTGGTACTCGGCTCTTCAGGTGGTCGTCAGAATGTGAGCTTTTCTGCGCCGGTGGTATTTGTCGGATATGGAATTCGTGCACCGGAAGAAAACTGGGATGATTTCAAACAGGCCGATGTAAAAGGCAAACTGCTCATTATGATGGTCAATGACCCGCAACCCACGGCAGAAGAACCACAGCGCTTCGGCGGTGCAGCGCTGACTTACTACGGACGCTGGACATATAAATTTGAAGAAGCTGCACGTCAGGGTGCGGCCGGTGTTTTGCTGATACACACCACCGCCTCTGCCGCTTATGCGTGGAATGTGCCGCAAACAAGTTTCAGTCACGAACGATTCAGCTTACCTGGTATGGGAAATCCGCTGGAGGGCTGGATACAGGAAGATACCGCACGGCAGTTATTTGCCGCTGCCGGACAGGATCTTGATCAGTTACGTCAGCAAGCCGAACGACGTGATTTTCAGCCCGTTACGTTAAATGTGACAGCACAGGCAGAGGTACATAACCGGGTGCGTCAGGTACGCCAGTACAATGTGCTGGGCATGGTGCCGGGAACAGATCCCAAACTGAAATCGGAAGCAGTAATTTACTCAGCACACTGGGATCATCTCGGTATCGAAACCGATGCGAATGGAAAAACGCAAATCTGGAACGGTGCAGTCGATAATGCCTCCGGCAGCGCGGCACTGATTGAAATGGCCCGCGTGGCAGTGAAGGAGCCAACCCGTCGCACACAGATTTTCCTGTGGCCTGCGGCAGAAGAGCAATATTTACTGGGCAGTGCGACCTATGTGAAACAAGCCCCGTGGCCGCTGGCGAAAACTGCTGCCGATCTGAATCTGGATAGTATGAATTTTGTTGCGGCCACAAAAGATATCGGCGTTGCAGGCAGTGAACGCAGCAGTCTGTATCACAGTGCAGTCAAAGTGGCGAAGACTATGAAGCTGCGTATTGCGCCGTCGGTACCGGATTTAGGCGGTGCGTACTTCCGTGCTGACCATTTCAATTTTGCACGTGTCGGTATTCCGGCCTTCAATGTAGGCTCAGCCGTTTTTTCCGGTGACGGGCATTTTGATTTTGATAAAGCACCGCAGGATGCTTATCTGAAGAAAATGCGCGACTTCAAACAGGATTACCACACCGTACGCGATGTGTATCATCCGGACTGGGATCTGAGCGGTATGCTGCAGCAGGCACTGTTCACGCTGAGACTGGGGCAGGAAGTTGGTAATGCGCAAAAAATGCCGGAATGGAATCCCGGCGAAGCATTCGGAAAAATTCCGCGTCAGTGAAATTCCGCTCAGGACACAGTCATACCAATATTTTTAAATATTTTTCTTTATATGATCCGGCGGACTTGCCAGCAAACGGGAAAGTTTTTGCAGGCCAGTCTGTAAATGCTGTCTTTCCTTCGTACTGCCGAGGGAAAGACGAATCGCATTGACTTCGGAATCTCCTGTTCTGAAATCCTCTGCCGGTGTCACGAAAATACCTTCCGCTGCGGCTGCACGCGCTAACTGTGCAGCTTCCCAGTACGCCGGCAATGTCAGCCAGATGTGTAAGGCATCGTGGCAACCGGCATCGTGTCCGGCCAGAATATTGCTTGCCATGTTGTGGCGGAGCCGTGCCTCCTTGCGTACCCCTTTCAGTATTTGCTGTGCAGAACCATCCTGTATCCATTGGGTTGTCAGTGCAGCCATTACCGGTGCTGTCATTAAAGCGAATGATCTCAGCGCAGACAGAAAATGCTCACGCTGGTTTGCATCACGAATCAGTACAAATGCAACGCGCAGTCCCGGCATCAGACATTTTGAAAGCGTTGAAATATAAGCGACTTGCTCCGGTACCAGCGTGGCGAACGGCGGTGGCGCTGTCTCTGCCAGTAACCAGTAGGGATCGTCTTCAATGACACGCAGACGGTATTGCTGAATGACAGTGGCGATGGCACTGCGACGCACTTCCGGCATAGTGAGTGCCGTCGGATTCTGTAAGGTCGGATTCAGATAAAGCAAGGGAGCGTGATATTGCTGGCAAGCTTGCTCCAACAATTCCGGCAACATTCCGTGCTCATCTGTCCCAACTGCCAGCACGTGGCGACCGAGTTGCCGCGCTGCCGTATGCAGACCGGGATAACACAAAGACTCTGCCAGAATCACATCGCCCGGCTTGGTCAGTGTCAGAATCAGTGCGGCAATCGCAGCCTGCGCACCCGGACAAACCACCAGTTGCTGCTTGTCCAGCCGTCCAAATGCGGGAGCCAGCCAGCGCGCTGCTGCTTCGCGATCCGCATCGCTGCCACCGGCAAGGTGGTAATTCATCAGCAGAGTATTGTCAGCACCCATTAATACCTGGGCCAAACCTTGCTTCAGCAAGGCATCCGCATCCACACCGGCAGGAGGTGGTGGTGTATTCATGCTGAGATCCAGAACCGGCGTCAGTTCCGCTTTTGGTGCGGCGACATAGGTACCGCGCGCACCGCGTCCTTCCAGCAAATGACGGCGGCGGGCTTCATCGTAGGCGCGGGTAATGGTGGTCAGATCGACTTGCAGTTTTGCTGCCAGCCAGCGTTGCGGCGGCAAACGATCGCCGGACTTCAGCGCGCCGGATTCCACTGCCTGCTGTAAAGCGTCCGCAACTTGCAGAAAACGCGGGCCGCCTTGCTTCTGTAAGGCGGGCATCCATGCTGGCAAGGTATCTTGTATGGATTCTGACTGGGACATTTTGTCTTGATGTATGGATCTTGTTTTTCGGTAGTATGCACCGGAATCCGCTGCACGACCACGCCGCGCCACAACGGAAAGCGACGGCGGGAAGCAAGGGCGGAAAGAGCGATACAACGCATCGCTGCTGCAGAAAGCCCGATTTAAGCGCATCATGCACTGCATCTGCAGCGCGCAGTAACAGACAGAAAAGAGTAGAAAATGGAATGGGTACCGGTATTTTTAGTGACGTTTAAGCTGATCGTGTTCGGCACGGGCATGTTCTTTGCCATCAAATGGCATTACGACCGTGAACAGGAAGAGAAAGCTAAAAAAGAAAAGCAAAAACGTAAACAAGAGCAAGCGGAAAAGGATACCGGCGCACCTTAAACGTTCTGCAGGTGAGTGATCCTCTGCCTGCATCCGGCTTGCCTGAGTAAGCGGATCTGACTTCCGCGCGATTCCGTCAGAGAAGTCAGGTCAATCACTGAGACGTTTCAGCCGGATTCTGGCCCGAATTTGGCCTGAATGCGGACTTTGGCACAGCGATCTGGCGGTCGTCGGCAGAAAGTCCGGGCCTCAGAAAATCTCAAATGCAGATAACTGCACAATTGACGGGTCTGAACCGTGCAGCTCGCCATGTTCAGCCGCTGACGCTTTGCGTATTCAAGGCTTCGTGTCGGCTGGCAATACGGACTGCAATAAGCGCATCACCATCTCTTCAGCCGCATCCAGTGCCGTCAGCTGACGTTGTGCGCGACACACCAGAATCGCGCCTTCGATTGCAGAAATAATCGCCATTGCCAGCGCTTGCGCCGGTTCAAGTTGAGCACCATGAGCATGGAGGCTGGCCGCAATCTGCGCCTGCAGGCGGGAAAACACTTCCGCAGTTTGCAGCAAAGCGGCCGGTACATCATGCCGCGCATTGGCATCCAGTGAAATGGCTGCCAGCGGACAACCTGCGCTGTAATCCGTATCCGTCAGCAATTGACGCCAGTGCGCGAAGTAAGCACGAAATCCGGCTTCCGGCCCGTCCGCCAGACAGGTTTCCAGTTGCTGAGCAATTTTGCAACCGGCCAGTTCTATAGCCTCGCTGACGAATTGCTGCTTTCCTTCGGGATAATAATGATAGACCGAACCCAGCGGCGCACCGGCATGCTTCGCAAGTTCGCGAACACTGGTTGCCTGTAATCCGCGTCTGCGGATCAGGTCAGCGGCAGCGGCGGTCAGGCGGGCTTTGTTCTGTTCTTTGGTCACGGTATGCGCTTTTGGTTACGGGACATGCTATTATAACAGTCGTTATAAAAATCAGGTCGTCGTCATTATGCGCAACGACCGGCACTTTTTGCGGAGATACTGATGAACCTATGGTTTCGCCTGACCCGATTATTGCTGAGCCGACCGTGGCGCCGAATTGCCGGCCCGGGCGAGACAATTGTTACCCCGATGCGCGTATGGCCGCTGGATCTGGATATCAACCGGCATGTCACTAATGGCCGGTATTTTTCGATGGCGGATATCGCCCGTACCGATTATTTATTCCGCAGCGGTGCTTACAAGGTAGCTCTGGCTTACCGCGCCTTGCCTATCGTTGGTGATAACTGGGGTAAATTCCGCAAAGAACTGAAGCTGTTTCAGAAATTTGAGATCCACACCAGCATGCTGGGCTGGGATGACAAATGGGTCTTCATGAAACATGAATTCCGTCGTGAAGGGCGTGTACTGGGTACAGTGATCATGCGCGGCGTATTTCGCGCAGGCAGAGATGTACTGAAACCGCAAGTGTTTATCGAAGCACTGGGCTTACCCGCTGCCTCACCGGATTTGCCACACTGGCTGGCACAGTGGTCTGCCAGTTGCGATGCACTGAGTGCCGATTTACGGTCTGCGGAACAACCGCAACTGGCTGGCTGATACGCAAAACAGCCAGCATTTCCCCCGATGACTATCATCACCCGGATCAGACCGGCAGAGATACACGATGGCCTGATCCGGTTCGCATTCCTGCGACATTCCTTTACAGAAAATTGCCTTTTTACATTGCAATACCAGCAAAAACTCCTTAACTTAAAGTAATAAAGAGAATTATTCAGCGGCGCAGCCGTCATCACCGTCACCGGCAGAGAATGCGATAACCGCCGCACTGTTTACGACCGCATACAAGGTAAGCATCCGCAACGTCTGATCGCAAAGGAATTCGTGGTGACAGCCCAGCCTTCCGGTAACGAATCAACCGTCGTACACAAGACAGACAATGGCTTGCGAGCCGCCAGTCTGCAACTGTGGCTGCCATTTGCAATACTCATTCTGAGCCTGATCGCCCTGCTCTCTTACACCGTCGTTCTGGACAGGCAGGATGATCTGCGAAACGCAGAAACTGCCTCCCTGAATAATGCCCGCATTTTGCAGGTAAGGCTGGAAGCCACGCTGAACCGTATTGATGCGATTCTGTTGTCAGTAGGCCGGCAAATTCCGGCTACTGCGCTCACAGATACGCCTGACAACGATAGCAGCGACGGTATTGTGACCATGCTGAAAGATCACTTACACGGCTTCAGCGAGGTATCCGGTTTATGGATTGTGGATGCAAGCGGGAAGCTGCGCTATGGCGATGCCATGCACGGAAAACAGTCTCTGGTGTTAGCGGATCGCAGCTATTTTCAGGAACACTTACAACACCCGCATCCGCATTTATATATCTCCAAAGTCATCGACGGCAAAATTGTTCAGCGCCAGGTGATCGTCTTTTCGCGTGGTATTTACGATCAACAAAACCGTTTTCTCGGTATCGTCATGATTTCGATTGCGCTGGAAAATCTGCAGCGCCAATTTCGCGAAATCAATGTCGGTCAGCGCGGTTCTATCGCGGTGCGCCGCAGCGATAACCTGGAGATGGTTGTACGCTGGCCCCACATTCCGGCGCTGGTAAATGCACCGCTGCCCGCCGGAGATCCCATTGCTGTTCAGATCAGTGCAGGTAACCAGGATTTCAATTCACGGCATGCAGCACAGGCAGACGGCGAACCGCGTGTGTTCGGCGTCGTCAGCCTGCGTCATTTTCCGTTCTATATCGCAGTGGCGCTGCATGAAGACGAAATTCTCGCATCATGGCGAAAACGCAGCTTATTACTCGGCGTTGTGGTGTTGCTGGTTGCCGGAGTTGCCGTCATTCTGTCACGCGGTATCGGTCAGAGTAAGCGACGGGAACGGCAGGCGCTCAGTCATTTGCGTCGTCAGCAGCAACGCACTCAATTACTCGCCAGTGCCTTTGAATCCTGCGGCGAAGCCATTCTGCTGGTGAACGGCGACGGACTGATCGAAGAAATCAACCAGTCCTGCACCCATCTGACCGGCTTCGATGAAGAAGACTGGCTGCATCAACCATGGCAGCAATTCTTTGTGCCGGAAAAACAGGAGGGATTTCCGGCGCTGACAGAAATGGATCAGGTCTGGCGTACGGAATGTCTGTGTAAGCGCGCCCATCTCGATAGTTTTCCCGTCTTGCTGACTGTGGCGCGGGTGATTGTCGAACATTTAAATACCGCCTATCTGGTCGTCAACTTTATCGATATTTCTGAGCGGCGACGGGCGGAACAACTGAAATCTGACTTTGTTTCCATCGTCAGTCATGAACTGAGAACACCACTGACATCGATTTGCGGCTCATTAGCGCTGGTGAACAGAAATACCGTTGGACAAGTACCGGACGAATTCCGCGATATGTTGCTGATCGCCGAAAAGAACAGTCTGCGTCTGAAAGAATTGATTAATGACTTGCTGGATATTGAGAAACTGGAATCCGGCAAACTGCGGCTGCATCTTCAGCCCCTGAGTGTGATGCAGGTCATCCGCGTCGCGTTAGAAAGCATCAGCAGTTATGCCGCGGCACATCAGATTACCTGCACTATACGTGGTGATGCGCAAGGCGTGTACGTGGTCGCAGATCCTGTACGGATACAGCAGGTGCTGGCGAATCTGCTGTCGAATGCGGTGAAATTTTCTCATCCGGGTAGTGGCGTGGAGCTGGACATTCAGGCAGATGAGCATGAGGTTCGATTTACCGTTATTGACCACGGTACAGGTATTGCACAGTCTTTCCGCGATAAAGTTTTTCTTAAATTTGCACAGGCTGAACATCCGTCCACCCGTCGCTATGGCGGCACCGGGCTCGGTCTGGCAATCACCAAAGAACTGGTCGAACGGATGGGTGGCAGCATCGGCTTTTTCGATACACCCGGGCAAGGTGCAAGCTTCTGGTTTTCACTGGAAAGGATACACGACCCCACTATTTCCGGTGTCACGGAACAGTCTGCACTATTTCCTTAATTTGTTTTCTTATGACAGATGAAGACATCAATCATGCTGACCGTGTAGCTGACAACTACAATAGCCTGAACATTTTGATTCATCATTACGGATGCTGATTCTGTCATCCACTTTATGCGTGAACCACTGACGACACTGACAAAGTGAAAACTGAGCGGCAATTCAGGCACTGATCCTGAGATCAATCAGCATTTTAATTTTATATCATCATCCATATCTGATTTTAATCTCTGATGATGACGGAGTAATAAATGAACATACAAGGACTTGGAAGTTCGGCGTCACTGTATAGCACCACAGCCAAATCAACTGTTCAACGACAGGAAATACCGGGCTCCGTTGCAAAGTCTGCTGACACGGTAAGCATTTCGGATGCTGCAAAGGCACTTGCCGCCCGCGACAATTCTTCAGCAGACACGTCTGGTAAAGCGGACTTCACGAACATGACACGTCATGAGTTGAAAACCTGGGTCAACGATCAAATCAAAAGCGGAAAAATGTCTTTAGATGACAGCACCGTCTTTGTCGGATTGACTTTGAACGGTGTCCGCACTGACGATATGACGCTTGGTTCAGCAGACGAGAACCAAACGCGGTTCAACTATATGCAAATTCTGAGTGCAGGTATAGAAGGCGCTAAATCCCGCCATGCATCAGACACCGACATTAATCGTCTTGAAACTGCACTACTGGCAATGCAGCAAAAGTGAATTATTCAACGATGACGTACGCGGAAATTTCCGCTGCACACCGCTGAAAGATTGAATACCAATTTTTCTGGTGATACAAATTTGGCGGTTACTGACCAGACGGAATGATGGCGCAGCGTAATGCGCCAGTTTTTTACATACTGCGTTCCCGATGGTGTCTGATGTTTGCCTGATGAAATCAGTTCTGCTCATCAGGCTCACAAGTCAGTCTGCAAAAAATAAGATTTTATTTGCTGACTACACCACCAACTGGGGAAACGGATTGACGTGCTTTTACATTTCCCGCCGGATATAAACGTGCCCGCAATCGCATGAATGGCGTCTCAACTAACCGATAGAGTAACCAGCCGGAAAAAATGCCGGCAGCCATGACGGTGACTATCGTTAAAGCTGCGTTTGGATCGATACCCCGTTCCACGAGTTCAGGACGCAGCGCCATAAACACCGGCTTGTGTGTCAGATAGATCGCATACGACCAGAGCGCAAGACTCGCCGTGCCGGGAATGCGCAGCCGGTTCAGCAAAGACGAAGGACTCAGTGCCGCACAAGTCAGCAATGCGAAACTGGCTGCAACCAGCGAAAAGCCGAAAGTCGATGCCAGAAAGGCTGTTGGTGCTTCGTTCAACACACCATAAAGCACCGCGGCGAGACCGGTGAGGCCTGCAACCAGCAAGGTGTTTCCGAAGCGAAGCAAACGATCAAACGCCACAGGATGAAAATTCTTCAGCAAAGCAATCGCCACACCCGGCAACAATTCATCGAAGCGCGCCAGACTGGAGTAATACACCGACGCCGCAAACATATCCTTACCATCCACAAACGCCATGCCGCGCGCCGTTATACCGGTCGCGATGGCAGCAGCCAAAGCACACCAAAGCCAGCGTGGCGAACGCTGACGCCCGACCAGAGCCAGCACTGCCAAAGGCAATACCAGATAAAACTGTTCCTCAATGCAAAGCGACCATGAATGGGTGAACGTTTCCCCGTAATTCAGAACGAAATTCTGGGTGAAGCTCAGAAAACGCCAGACGGGTGCCATGTTGTTGCCCGCAATCGAACTATCCAGCAACAGTAAGTAAACCGCCAGAACAGCGTAGTAATTTGGCAGTGTACGCAGCAGACGTCTGGCGAAAAAGCTTCGTAAATCGAGCCTCTCGCCGCGGGCCACGGGTGCCAGCAACTGATGACCGATCAGGTAGCCACTGAGCACAAAAAATAAATCGACACCGGCCCAGCCTATGCTCCCGATGGCACGAAAGCCCGGCGCATGCCTGACAAAGCTGTTGTAGTGAGACATCAGCACCAGTGCAATAGCTAGCGCGCGCAACAAATCCAACCCTGCTAGGCGGGTGGACGAATCAATTTGCTTTATCGACATTATGTATTGAAAGATTTGACCGGCTTCACGTTCAGCCCCGGCTCAAGATAAATGCTTTGTGCGCGTGGGCTACAGCCAGCGCATACGACGTCACGTAGTTAGCGAAACATTTGCCAAAACCTCAGTTCCGCTCAGTTGTGATCAATGGCGGCGGCCCGTCTGGAATTTTTGTATTTTCAAGCCTCAAAGGCTCCGCCACTGGTACCAAGCCAGATACTCATAATCGGAACAGAGTACATCAGACGAAGGCCAGACGATGAAGCGTCTGCGCCTGGCCTTCGCTGGAAAATCAGTCCGGAATGGATGCCTTCCATACGCATTTCAATCAGACATGCAGCTGATCAGGCCAGGGTTCTATTGTTAGCCAAACGCCGTGTCATCGCTGGTCAATCCACCTTTTCTGCCACTCTGCGCAAGAGGTTTGTCATCGACTTGTCCATCCGCCTGTTTCTTGCTCTCGCTATTGGCAGATTCCTGGTCGACGTCCAACGTAAAAGCAGCTACCTGCGACTTATCGGTTGAATTTTCAGCTTTCTTCGTCATTGCTATCTCCTGGTTGTACAACTGTGAATGGGATATCGGTCTTTATCCAAAATCGAACTGTTAACTTTTATTAAACAATAATTCTCATTCTCTCAGATCACTGAGTATTAAACAAATGATTCAGTTAACTTTGAATTTTCAGAGGTTTCGTTCAATAGGGGGAATTAACCGGTTGTCACTGACGCTGTCGGTTTCGGGTCAGGTGTCAGCGCTTTAGACCTGTCACATCTGAAATGTATGATTCTCCAGTGACAAGTCTGCGACCATCACTTTGAGCTGGTTGCTTTCTTCTTCTAAGTCCTTCAGGCACTTTATATCTGCAGCTTCCAAGCCAAGTATTTGAATTCGATTGGTAGAAGGTAGTTTCAGAAAAACTATACTCGTAGCAAACATCTTTAGCTAAATGGCCAGATTCGCCTCCATTGACCATCAATTCTTGAAAATTTTAAAAAATTCAGAGTTAGCTGAACAAAAATCAAAGTTAAGTGAATTTCGACATCAGCGCCATAAAAAACTCCGACATTTCAGGCACTTATGTCGTTCCGTTTTCGATTGATCACAAAATCTTTCTGCCTCCGCAGCACTACACAGATAAGGATTTTTTTAAAAGTTACTATATTTTATTGAGGTTAATTATTTAATTGAGAGCAAGGATGGCGTGCTGATGAAAATCTTTGCTTTTTTTCATCTTTCCTGATCAAAAACCTGCGCCCGCACTGTCAGTTGAATACAAATAGCAACCCGGTAACACCGGACAAGCACAAGCATTCACGCGATGAGAAGTTAAAAACACATGCTGATACGGCAAACTTTGTGCATGGTGCGCGCTGCTCCAGTTCATCTCCGGTATCTGACCGCAACCGAAAATCTGAGATTTTTTTCAGGGTATTCGTTTTTCTCACCTTCAGCCATGACAAACGCTTTATGTTCAGGCATGCTGCTGCGCAGTGTAGATTCTGATGAAAGAGTGCCATGAAACGACGCGACCTGTTTTCCATCCTGCTGTTGCCTTTACTCTCCGGCGTACTACCGGCGGCGATGGCGAATACGTCCTCCGGCGGCAAACGCACTCCTTTGCTGATCAGTGAACGCGAATGGCAGGATCTGGCACAACGACGAGCGTCGGATGCGGAGCTGGACTTACTGGTTCAGTCGTTACTTGAGCGTGCAAAAAAGGATCTGAGCCTGCCATTGCCGGAACGAAAACTGATCGGCAAACGTCTGCTCAGTGTCTCACGCGAACTGATACGCCGCTGTCTGGGCTGGGCATTCGCCTGGCGTCTAACGGGGGAACAAACCTATGCGGATCGCGCATTTGCCGAACTGCAGGCAGTTGCGGCGTTTTCGGACTGGAATCCTGCGCATTATCTGGACGTAGCAGAAATGACGACCGGCGTGGCGATTACTTATGACTGGCTGTATGAATTTCTGACGCCGGAACAGCGTGATCTGATTTGTCAGGCGATTTTTGACAAAGGGATTGCGCAGGCGAAGAACGGCCACGCCACCTATAAACGGGACAATAACTGGAATCAGGTGTGCATTACCGGCATGGTGCTGGGTGCGCTGGCGGTGGCCAACAATAACCCCGCTCTGCTGCGTGATTTGTTACCACCAGCGATTGCCGCGATTCCGACCGGCCTGAAAGCCTATCAGCCGGATGGCATCTATCCCGAAGGGCCAAGCTACTGGAGTTATGGCACGACCTATTCGGTGCTGTTGCTGGCAGCCCTGCGTCAGCACCGGCTTGGTGACTGGGGCATTGCCAGTACAGCAGGATTTATGCGCAGCGCACTGTTTTACGCTCACTCTGTCGGGCCATCCGGCAAGCATTTCAATTTTGCTGACGGTGGCGAAGGTCAGGAACTGGCAGCGGCGCTGGTCTGGATGGCGCGGGAAATGCAGCAACCGGTGTTGCTGGATGCCAAACGCGATCTGATTCGTCAAAAAAATGGCTCTGCAGACCGGTTTGCGCCCCTGTCCGCGCTGTGGTGGCCGACGCAAAGCAAACAGCGGACCGCAATGGAAACGCATTTTTCCGGGCAAGGCGCGCAACCGCTGGCATTCTGGCGCAGTAGCTGGACGGATAGCAATGCGTTGTGGTTCGCGATCAAGGCTGGCGGCGCAGCCCATAGTCATGCCCACATGGACGCCGGCAGTTTTTGTCTGGACTGGGCTGGTTTGCGCTGGGCAAAGGATCTGGGCATGCAGGATTACCAGAGTTTGGAATCGAAAGGGATAGACCTGTGGAATGGCAAACAGCAATCGCCGCGCTGGAAAGTGTTCAGGTTATCAACTGAAGCGCATAACACGCTGATGCTGAACGCACAGCCGCACAGCGTGAATGCCATGGCCAGCCTGCGAAGCGACGTAGATGGCCGCGTACAGATCGATCTGAGCAGCGTGCTGGGCATCCCGCGCGCAACCCGCACGGTGTATTTCAGCGATACCTGCATCCGGCTGGAAGATCAGCTGTCGGGCGGCCAGCCCGGTACGCAAGTACGCTGGGCTATGTGCACCAGCGCAGCGGTCAGCATCAAGGGCAACACCGCAACGCTGACGCAGCAAGGCAAACAAATGACGCTGCGTTTTGAAGGAGCACCGGTCACGCTGCAGATGCAGGACATTTCCACCCCGCGCGCCGATTTTGACGCACCAAATCCCGGAACGCGCCAGTTGCTGGTCTTCGGGCAAATTACAGACCGTGGTGACTGGGCCGTGCAAACGGTGTTTGAACCGGTGATCAGCAGTTAAGAACCGTTACTGCGCATTCCAGAGCGTCTGTTTCCGTCGAATGCGGATGATGTGACAATCGTCTCCGCCATCGTCTGAGGCAGCGTATGCACATGCTTGCGCCTTTTGCCATCCTGAGCTGGCTATCCTGCACCATTTGATCAGCCAGATTCCAGGGCTACTGACTGTGACCTGCGCCGCCCTGCCCTGCTAACAGAATTTTCCGCTCTGAACCCAAAACACAATTGATGAACATCGGGGGAATTCACGGATCTGCGCGGCTTTACTCAGCTCCAGTTATGCAATATTCGTCATCACCTCACTTTCAAGGCCCAGACTTTCTGCCGACGACCGCCGGATCGCTGTGCTGAAGTCCGCATTTAGGGCAAAAACGGGGGTTTTCGGGCAGATAAAAGACGGCGGAGCGGCCGGAGAATCGCTGTGGCAATAACGAAAAACAAACAGCCGGTTGCAGGTGCCAGCCAGACGGCTTCTCCGAATCGGCAGCCGCGCCGGCATCAGCTGCAATACTCTCTGGCGCTGAAGTTGAACCAACCGTTAAAACACAGGGCTCTTAAGAATCGAAACAACGTCCGGCGCAAGCAATGCCCCACGCTCATTAATTTACCGTTTTAACGTCAAAATGCGGTGTTCAGCACAGCACTTCGGCGGTCGTCGGCAGAAAGTCTAGGCTCGCGGAAAACGGAGATGACGATATTTGCACATAGGTCAGAAATGATCCCGTTTTACGTTTTTTTCCAAAACTCGGGGCTGTTCCCAATCGGCGCATGCGCGCCCTACAGGCTACGCCTTACTGCCTTACTGCCTTACTGTCGACAGTCAGTTGCAGATTCGGTTTCGAAGTTCGGGTTACTCAAATAAACTAAGGCTCGCGACGTAAAGGCTTTTACTGCTCCATCTTCATAAATGATCCACGAAAGCGAAATATCGTCTCTATTTCCATATCCCTTCATAGACAGAATGGGATGATAGGTTGCGTCCATAAACGATAGATTGGACGCGAATGATTCATATGCTCCAGTGGCCACGGGAACCCTCGAAGCATACATGTTCTCTCCCATGCTATACGGACATGACTTCAGCCAATCAAACATCGTTTGTCCGTTAGCCAACGGAATCTTTTTTGCGAAATAGAGGGCGCGCCTGAACTCACGCTTGCTGTTCGCAATATCATCACGATCTTCATTGGCGCGTGGCTGATACTTCACGCGTCCAATATCAGGATTTCCCTTCAGAATCAGCTGGTCAAAGCTATCTTCATCCAGCTCACCTTTGATGTAGCGAACATCCATATCGCTCAACTTAATAGCTGCGACAATTTTTGAATGAGTCTGCTGCGCCGACTGATCTGGTGTGGCAATGATTGCAGGTTGAGCAGATTTGTTATTTGGCGCGGAGTCATTGTTGCCACACCCGACTAGACACAATGAAAGAGCAGCAAAAAGGGGGGTAATTTTCATCGATATTTGTCAAGATTTTTGATGAATGGGCGATTTTTAGAAATTAACTATTGGCCCCAAGGACGCATCTGTTGGCTTTATCAATCCAATTACGAGCAGTTCCGGTTTTTTTGAGAGGCTCTTTTGTGTGAGTCAGGCCTGTATGGCCTGACCAGAAAGTTGTTGATAATAATTCATTTCCGCTTCCGCCGGTGGTATGTGACCTATCGACTCCATTAAACGATGATGATTGAACCACGACAGCCATTCCAGCGTCGCCAGCTCCACTGCCTCCAGCGTCTTCCACGGCCCGCATTTTTTGATCAGTTCTCTCTTGTATAAACCATTGATCGTCTCCGCTAAGGCATTGTCATAAGGCCGTAAGGCGTAATCACATGTAGGGCGCATTGTAATGCGGCGCATGGACGGGTTGGTCGAATATGAGATTGGTAAATTTCCGTAAATTTGTTTCGAGGAACACGTAGCTGTAAGCGGACAGATCATTTTCGGGCATGAACTCACCCCGTTCTAGGTTTTTACCTAAACCCGGTGTCATTCCGGGTCGGCGCATCGCAATGCGCCCTACAGGCTACGCCTTACGGCCTTTTAAGATAGCCAGTATCTGGCTGTCACTGAATTTTGATGTTTTCATGAAGAATCTCCTGCGTTGATGGTACGAGAAAATTCTACTTTTTGCGTCTGTTAATTTTCGGGATGATTACCACCAGACCACCGCGAATAGGCATAGAACGGGGTAGAACGGCGTGGGCGGTAAAAAGCCGTCTCCGAATCAACGGGGCGGCTTTTGGCATGACCATAAATCGAAGGCTTCTACTTCCTCAAAGGGAGCAAATCCCGGCCATCAATCTCGGAGATATTCTTACTGGAGACAACTGAGACCTTTCCAGAGTTGAGATCAATAATAGCCTCAAAGAAAACAATAACTTCACTTGGCGTATTGGAAATAACGTAGCTCCGCTCCTTAGTCTCAGGATCGGTCTTTACGAGAATATACCCATCATTCTTTTCTTCCCAAGACTCCCCCACCCCAAGCACTGATGACGGTATGCCGGTAAAAGAAAATCTCCAAATTCCTTCACTATCTTTATGCCCGCCATAGGTAGTGGACGTTCTAAACCAGGTGGGCCAAGTTTCCTTTGGGTTAACTCCCAGGAAACTGTCCAAAAATAGCTGAAGAGCCTTTTCGAATTCATGAGTCGAATTATCTTTTTTCATTTTAGTTTCCACCATAAATCCTAGCCCATTGCTTGCGCATAATTTCAGACTGAATCATTGCATCGTCCGATGGAAGTTGACCGAACGTATAAAGCCGTAAGGCGTAATCACATGTAGGGCGCATTGTAATGCGCCGCATGGACGGGTTGGTCGAATATGAGATTGGTAAATTTCCGTTAACTTGTTTCGAGAAACACGTAGCAGCAAGCCGACAGATCATTCTCGGGCGAGAACTCACCCCGTTTTACGTATTTTTCCAAAACTCAGGGCTGTTCCCAATCGGCGCATGCAATGCGCCCTGCGGAGTACGTACGCCTTTATTGCCCCTTGATTTCTGAAGGCGGCCGGAGATCGTCCGGCAAGGTGTAAACCGGTGCGCCTGGATAAACCCGCTTGGGATAACGTTCCCAAGGCAGGGGTAATGGCTTACGATAATTTCCATGTTCATCTAGCGCGGGAGCCCAATAAAATCGTGCCTTGTATATCTTGAAATGTACTCTGCCATATTGCTCTACCAATTCCCCCGAACAGTCACAGAACATAGCCGTCGACTTATCAAAGTGACTCTGCTTATCCCTCTCTTCAAACATGTTCGTCAACTCCCAGAGTAGCGCGTTGGTTGCAAAGTCCAGCGGCATTAATCCACCATATTGATATTGCTCCGATGGATCATACAGACGATATCCCTCATAGAATTTATAAATCTTAAATACGATCGACACCATACCCTTATCTTCTGCTCTGATCATGCTGCTTCTTTCCTGTTCAATCAGGGTTTTCTCCACCTGCGCTGCGTAAGTGCTGGCACTACATGTCAATAACGTCGCCAGTACGAACCCATTTCTAAGCTGACTCATTTCTTACCTCGCAAGTCTGGTTGTAAAGAATATTAATAAATAAGAAAAGCCGTAAGGCGTAGCCTGTAGGGCGCATTGTAATGCGCCGCATGGACGGGTTGGTCGTATAAGAGATTGGTAAATTTCCGTAAATTTGTTTCGAGGAACACGTAGCTGTAAGCCGACAGATCATTTTCTGGCATGAACTCACCCCGTTCTAGGTTTTTACCTAAACCCGGTATCATTCCGGGTTGGCGCATTGCAATGCGCCCTACAGGCTACGCCTTACGGCCTTGGATTGGTGGAATAGTTGATACCCATTGCGCCTTACAAACTCCTTACACCTTGCCGCGTTTAGGTGCATAAAAATAGATCTGCATACATAGTCAATAAATTTTTCAATGATTTATCTGGAATCTCGTTATACCAAGCGTAATAATACTCAGGATTTTCGACATAAAAAATCGAGCAATCATCAATTTCCGGATCAAAAAACTTTGGAACATGTTTACCGTCAAGATATTCATCAACTTCTTGCGATAGAAAATCTTCGAATGGATCAAACTCTAAACTTGAAAATTGCAAGTCCATAAATGGAAGCGTTTCGGAAAAAGCAATAATGGCATTTGTTTTATCAGAATACGTCGTACTTACTTTACGCTCCTCCAAAAATGTAAGAAATGTACGTATTGCCCTCGCCACTTCACTTGCTCCAGCTACAAACAAATCATCAAATTCTTTAGCGTCTTTTGAATAACCATATTCAAAAGCAAGTAACTGCTTAGGTATTAAAGCGTATCGTAAAACAATTAATTTAATGACAGAATCCAGATCGTAAGCCATCTTATGGCATCTCCTTAGGTACAAAGTTGCTAAGGCCGGAAGGCGTAATCACATGTAGGGCGCATTGTAATGCGCCGCATGGATGGGTTGGTCGTAGGAGAGATTGGTAAATTTCCGTTAATTTGTTTCGAGGAACACGTAGCTACAAGTCGACAGATCATTCTCGGGCGAGAGCTCACCCCGTTTTACGTTTTTTGCCTAAACCCGGTGTCATTCCGAGTCGGCGCATTGCAATGCGCCTTCAGGCTACGCCTTACGGCCTTACAGACACAGGGCGTCAGTCATGGCGCGATGACCTCGACCAGTTCGAAATGAAGCGTGACGAATTCGAAGTCTTCATGCAAGTCGAGGTGCGGCAGGCAACGCACATGGCACTCCCTGAATTCTTCGGCGCTGGCAAATGTTTCGCCCCGCCAGACCTCTTCGGGTATGTCGCCGAACCGGATCACGTACACCTTGGTGGCCTTGATGATGCAGCGCAGCCGCTGCCTCAAGTCGTAGACTTCGATGATGTCGCCGGGCGCGTAGCTCCCGTCGCCGTATTCGCCATACGGCTTGTAATACTCCTCGATCGTATCGGCAGTGACCGTCTTGCGGCCTTCGATCACGCTACGCGGAAGACTGTCGTCGTTCTCATCGGCTCCCCAGAACGTCAGGCGTTTTCTTCTGCTCACCCTTTTCTCCTCAGATTATTGACCGTGTCAGGCTGTTCGCCATGCTCGGCGCTCGTTTGCTCTTCGTTACGTATTGGTCGATCAAGGACTGCCTCTAGCTGATGCCGTGCTCCAGCAGCTGGCCCTCGTGCATGACCAGCGTCCCGTCCGCGATGTCGAAATAATGTTCGTCATGACTGATGACGACAATGCACTTCCCCCGCGATTTGAACTCGGGCAAAATCGTCCGGTAGAAGAACGCTTTGAATGCCGGATCCTGGTCAGCAGCCCATTTGTCGAACAAATACAAATCCTTGTCCTCGGTGGTACAAACTGCTGGGGCTTCAACATAACTAACTTTAATCCACACAGTTTGTAGACTTCAAATTCGCCATATTTTTCATAAGGCCGTAAGGCGTAATCACATGTAGGGCGCATTGTAATGCGCCGCATGGACGGGTTGGTCGTATGAGAGATTGGTAAAATTCCGTAAATTTGTTTCGAGGAACACGTAGCTGTAAGTCGACAGATCATTCTCGGGCGAGAACTCACCCCGTTTTAGGTTTTTACCTAAACCCGGTGTCATTCCGAGTCGGCGCATTGCAATGCGCCCTGCGGGCTTACGCGTTCCGGTGTTGTTGGGTAGGGCTGTGGTTCGGGCTGTTCTGGTAACCCCACGCCTGCCAGCATCGCTTTATGCCTGTTTCCGCATTTGCCTTTCGCGGATAGCCAGACTTTCTGCCGACGACAGCCAGATTGCTGTGCTGAACACCGCATTTGAGGCATTTTTTCCGGTTGCAGAGTCTTTTTACTGTTCTTGCGGATTTCACTGTGATCCTTGCTCCGGTACGCCTCTGATTCGCGTGGTCGCAAATGAAAGCAAAAAGCATTGCGGACATTGCTTCACTCTCTGTTTTTTCGCTGCTGACCGATTGCAAATTTCACCGCCTTCAGCCCTCGCACAGATCAGTCTCGCCGATTCCGGATAGAAAGGCTTGTTATTCATGAATCAAAATGAGAGCGTGTGCTTACTTTGCAGAATTCTGATTGGCGCGTTTTTTCAAAGGTGAGGGATTTGTCACACCCCGTCGTCCAGCCACTGTTTTTTCAAAGGCCGTTCGGCTTCCGAGTGGCGCGGTGGGGCGTGATATTCGCGGACAGTGCTTCTCACTTGCTACTCTGTGCAAGTAAGGTGCTTTTGCTTAGGTTCGTGACCTGAATGATGGCATCGCTGATGTCGCAAAGCACGTCAGCGGGGCGTAGTCAGATGTCCGGAACGGCTTTTTCATACAAATTGCAGGGTTGGTTGTGCTTTAGCGGCAGAAACAGCCATTAACCGCACGTAAACCGTCTCAGAGACGATTAATTCGATTTTGCGGGTGAAAGATGTGTTTAAGGCTTAAATCGCTTAAACCGCGTCTGACGCAATTTGAGTGACGGGTCATTCGTAAACCGACTATGATCAGGCGAACAGAATTCATTCTTTGTCTCTGATAAACCCTGAACATGGACTCAATAACTTCGAGGATGTTCACAGGAGATACGAAAACGCAATTAACAATCATATTTTCATCAAAACCCAAGGTTGATGCCTTCCTTACCTATTCCGAACATTCACCTTTTTGAAAAATTGACCGTTTTTTTGAAAAAACCTATCCATTTTTCTCACCTTTCAACCAAATTTCGAGACAAGGAACTTTTCACATTTTTCAACAGGACCGTTTAACAACTATTCCAACTTCTCACCTCTCGAAAAAAGCATTCAAATAAGCTATTCAAAGTTATCACCTTACAGGTTCTCAGAAGACTTTTTTGAAATCAGGCTATTCAAAAATCTCACCATAGAGTCTTTTTCAAATAAGATCATTCAAAAAACTCACCATTAATGAAATGTTGGTGCTTACTTCTGCTGAAACACCCTGATTCAGGCCGTTTTCAAAGACCACTTTTCGAAACGAAATTTAAAAACGGCTATCAAAAGTTCTCACCTTTGGATAAAAAACCTTGTTTTCCACAAACTCAAAAAAATAAGTTTGTTTGTATTCACTCTCATTGAAACGCGCGTTATATCAGCATTTTTTACAAAGGTGAGTCAGTTTGATCTTTAGCTATTAAAAAATCTCACCTTTGAAAATTTCCACAGGCGGTCATCGGTGCCTGACTTAAAAAACGACCGCCAAACCGGACTTTCATGGCTTCGATGCTATTAAAACTTCTCACCTTTGAAAAAAATCACGCGAAGATGGCCAGAAATTTTTCAAAACCTATTCGAAAATCACACCGAACAAAAGCAGTGCCATCGTGTTTTTACGAAGAAAACAGAGGTTTTTCACATGCGAACCTGTCGAAAAAGCATGTTCCGGCCCATCTCAGGACTTATTCACAGCCGATATTCCGTAAACTCACCCTTTGCACATGCGCTATTCTGTCCACAACCCCGTCCTATTCAAAAAACTCACCGCCCCTATTCCATCCACAACCCCGGAATATTCGTTAACCTCACCTTGCTATTCCCCCGACTCACCAAATCCTTTGAAAACCCGCATGAATACTGGGTTTACGCAGCCTTAACGTAAGTTAACTATGGTTAACCGTTTACTTAACTGTTAACAACTAAGGACTTATTCAGCAATAGATTCAAAAATTCCGGCTTGACGCTGTGCGATCAGGGTGAGAACATTTCAGAAAATTCTCACCTTCAAGTTTCTATGTCTTCCCGAACCGACCAGTACAGCCTGAATTTATTCAGCAACATCGAAAATACCGAAATCTACAAAAAGCCGGTTCAGGCCACGCAAATACTGATTGCTAACGGCATCATGACGGGGCAACAGGTCAAAGCTTGGAACACGCTGTTAAAGCATGCAAAAGAGCAAAACGACGCTTACAACCTGACAATCAAAGCCGGTGAAACAAAAAAACCGCGCACGTTCAGAATCAACAGGCTGGAGCTGATGGACAAGATGGGTTACAAGTCCACGAACCGTAAGCATTTCAAAGAAGCATTGATTAAAATGCAAGATTTGAAAGCCACCTGGGATATTCTGGGTCAGGACGGTAACAACGCATGGGCGTCCTGTGTTTTGCTGCCTTTTTTGGTTGTGGACAATGAATATGTGCATTATTCGTTTGTTGAGCACATCGAACCGATGCTGTTCAACTCTGAAATTTTTCACCATCTGAATCTCGGTATTCAACGCTTGTTGAAACGGGATGAATCCGTGAAGTTGTACGACTGGGTAAGTCGCTACAAAACAAATCCGTCGAAACGAACCAATTGCGATCCGTGGGAATTGTGGCGCTGGATCATTTACGGCGAAGTTGATAAGAAAAGCTACCTGCAGGAATACAAGCTGTTCAAGCGCGATAAGTTGCTGCCTGCGATCAAAGAAATTAACGAAGTCACCGACATCATGCTGGAACTGATTGAAAATAAAGACGGTTCTCGCAGGGTGAAAGAATTGCAGTTCAAGATCACGGAAAAACCGAAGTTCAATTCGAAAGAGGGCGAGAATAAGGAAGTCGTGGATGTCGGCCCAACGTTGAAAGACATCAATGATCAATTGCAAAAATTAGATATCTCTAATTACTACAAGAAAAAGCTTACTAATTTTTATGATCTGGCACTGATTCAGGCAAACATTCAGTACACCATCAGCCGCATGAATGATCAGAGCCAGGATTCAATTAAGAATCTGGGAGCTTACTTGCTGAAAGCCTGTGAACAGGACTACGCAGGATTTACAAAACAAAAATCCCAGAATCAGAACAGCGGAAATGGTGCGATGAAAGTTTCTGATGTGCTGGCAGAGTTCCAGAAAGTCAGAACCGATGATGCGATCCGTATGTTCGGTGAAATGTTGCTGACAGATCAGGAACAAAAAATCGCACAATACAATGCGCTGACAGAACACGCGGAACAACAAATTCCGGCTGAGATTGGAGAACGACATCATCGTCATATGATTCCGTTTTACCAATGGCTGGCAAAAACGACCTGGGGTGATCCTACTCCTGAAGAAATCATTGAATTCACAATGAAAATTAAAAAATAATAATTCTTATTTGAAATGAAAAAGCACCTGATAAAAACAGGTGCTTTTTTTTTCGTCGCAATATGTGTCGCCATGATCGCTGGATACGATGAATGATTCAGTGCTTCGTACAATGACTTGTTCGACCATTTAAGCTATTAAGCGTTGAAATGCTAAACGGTTTGCCTGAGAAGGAGGTCACTTCTTCATATGATTTTCATCCTCTTTAATTTTTACCTGAATCGCAAAAATTCCTTCATCGCTATACTCTTGCAGATGATCACATGGAAGAATTATTTCACAATAAATATCTGAAAAAGAGGGTGGTTATTTTTTAGCGGAAAAGCGAGTCTCAGCGAGCATAGAGAATACATGCAAAAGCTTGCTCAACATTGAAACGGTCGAACTCTATTTGGGCTGTACAAATTTTCCTTGCAAGTAAATATTGGGATCGTTGAACACAACATCAGTAGAAAGTAATAAATACGTTCCAGGTGAAGAAGGACGAAGGCAATTTCCGATAAAGTAAAAGTGCTGGCTCAAACCTCACATCAGACTTACACCATCAATTTGCACGTATTTCTTCTTTGTCCGGTTCCTTAAAATTGATGCAAACCATTAAGTAATGGGCGCTGAATGGTCTGTGCGAGATGATCATTCGAACGACTATTTGGTTACCTTCCTCAATCCTTTAGCGTGATATTCGGTGTAGCCTGCTGGTGTTTGAGCTCACATAAACTTGCGCCGGCTCAAGTTCAACAGTATCAGGCAAATTTCAACATGTTAACGGCGCTCATTTTGCATCTTTACACTCAGTGATAATGGACAGATTCAGGCGTCCACCATCGTATTTGAGTAACTCAGATAACGCGGGCCGAATTAATCCTCCGCGACATTACAGGCATTCTGTCTGTAGTACTGTTGTTTGATAGGCTGGTGGTCAGTGATCGTGTATTCCGAACTGGGAAAGTCGTACTGCAGAATCTCGTGGTTCGAAAGGTAGCGGCAAGAACTTGCGCCGGCTCAAGTTGCAACCCAAAGCAGTGTTCTGAAGCAAATGTGACACCACGAACTACCCGCCTAAACAGCGCCATTCAGGCTGCGTATCTGTACAGAAGGGCAGTAGATATCAGCCTTTCGGTTCCTCATAAAAAGAATGAGACTTAAGGACCGTGCTGTCGATTTGCTGCTTTTGCTGTATGAGCGCCATTGACTCTTGCTTGAACCGGCCAGTAAAACGATCTTGAGCCCGCGCAAGTTTCTTTTCTACGATGACTTTTTTCCGATCTGCGCTAGAGATCAATCCCGTAAAGCGTGTACTTTTATCCGAGTCTTGAACCGGCTCAAGTCATCAAGCTTAGAAGGTGAGTGGCGCTGCATTTTTCGAAACGGTTACACACTTCGCAGCTATTCAAACAATGTGGAAATCCTCACTCAAGTCACACCGAATAAATCAAAGAAACGGCCAAACAGAACAAATATTCTCTAATAAGCAATTGTATTAATAAGAATCTGTTTTATAATAATAAAACTTATTAATACACAATGAGGCTTTTATGATCATCGTTGTTGGCGCAGAAAAAGGTGGCGTGGGTAAAACGCTGATCTCTACAAATATCGCCGCATTAGCAGCGTCCGAAGGTGTTGAAGTCTGCCTGATGGATACTGACCCGCAGGGCTCTGCCACTGCCTGGGCGCGCATTCGTCGTTCGCAGGAAGGCTTAACGCAGTTTCCGGTGGTAACGATTCCGCCGGACCCTTTATATGAACTGCAAACCATCGCACCGAAGTTTGATTTAATCGTCGTAGATATTGGTGCGCAAAATTACCGTACGATGGAAAAAGCGGCCATTCTGGCCGATATGATTATTGTTCCTACCGGTGCAGATCAGCTGGAAGCCGAAGCAACACTGCGTGTTTGCTCGATTCTGCAAACCATGGATGCACGTCATAAAGACGGCAAAGTGCCGGTCAATATTCTGCTGAATCAGATGCCAACCAATGCCAAATCGAAAGAAGCGGCGGCGCTGCGCGAATTTTTCGCAGATGAAACCTATCCGGTATTTCAATCTGAATTGAAAGGCCGCGCTTCATGGCGTAATTCCCGCCGTGCCGGCGCGGCAATGCATGAGATGACAGGGCGCGATGCTGACCCGAAAGCGACCGCTGAAATCCGTGCCGTGTATGAAGAAATTAAAGCATTAGCAGGTGCATGATGAAGCCATTTAAAAAACCTTCGCAAGATGAAATTGCGAAAATCTCTCAGGTAGCAGGAACATTTTCCGCGGCTGTCGCCAAACTTGAGCCGGCGCAAGTTGCGCCAGTCCGCGGCTATCAGACCGGTTCTACGTATGACGTGCCGATTTCTGAAATTAAGGTCAATCCTTACAATGCCCGCAGGCTGATGTCACAGGATGGGATCGATGAACTGTCAATCTCGATCGCCAAACAGCAGGATACGCCTGCAATCGCGTATCTGGACGATGCCGGTGTGGTGTGTCTGGTGGATGGTCACCGTCGTCTGGAAGCCTGCCGGCTGGCCGGTAAATCCAGTCTGCGTGTTGAGATTCAGGTGCGTCCGGTCAGCACGCGTGATCTGTACCTGGCCTCCCGTCGGGCTAACGTTGAACGTAAAGACCAGTCGCCACTGGACGATGCGCTGGCGTGGCGAGTCCTGCTGGAAGACGGCGTATATAAATCGCAGATTGAGATTGCACGCGATCTGGGTATCGATGAAACCGTATTCTCGCGTATTTTCAATCTCGGTGTGATTCCGAAAACCATCGTCCGCATTCTGGCAGATCGCCCGAACTTACTGAATCTGCGTATGCTGGATGCAATCCGTAAGTACTGGGAAGCAGCAGGGGATGAGCAAACTGAGATTCTGATTCTGGAAATCGATAACCATGATCTGAGTTCGCGTGAAGTGGATGCGCGTCGTCAGGCGCTGTCGAAAGTGAAATCCAAACGCAGCCGTGCAGTGTCGGTGCCGATGAAATATGCGCATGGTTCTTCTTTGCTGAAACGCTTTGAAGACAAGGGCAAGATCCAGCTGGAAATTTCGGATATCAAAGACAAGGATCTGATCGAGAAAATTTCTGAACGCCTGAATCAGATCACTAAAGAATTGTTGTCCTGATTAATTATTAATAGCAGTAAATAAGAATAAAGCGCAGCGAGTCTGCGCTTTTTCTTTGGATGTTCGCTGGTACAGGGGTAGCTGTTATTTTCTGGATTATGAACGGGCAGGGCGCGAATCAAAAGTGACACCGGAACAGGAACAACGGGAAGCCAGCAAGCGTTCTCCACTCCTTATTTGTGCTGGTCAGCATTTGGCAAACACCAACCAAACACCAGCCAAACATAAGCAAAACGCAGTGCATTGTGCAGAACTGCGCATCTGCGTTTTACGGAGAGCCGGACTTTCTGCCGACGACCGCCGGATCGCTGTGCTGAACACCGCATTTGAGGCAAAAAAACGGTTTTTCAGTCTCTGTTAAGCCTGCTTCCCATCGCCGGTCTGGTGAGCTTCGCTGATTGATGTGTCTGCCTGCGAACTTGCTTGCGACGCACCGAACAGGTCAGGGGTATTGAAGCAGGCTGGCGGCCGCACTTGCTGACTCTGGTTCACGAATTGTTCCATCAGACGTATGCGCTGTTCGAGTTCGGTTGTCACGTAAATCGTCGTGGTATTCAGCGAGCTGTGGCCCAGATTCTGTTGCAGCACTTCGACCGGAACGCCATTCGCCACGGCGTGTGAACCGGAAGTATGGCGCAGCCAGTGGGTAGAAGCAGCGCGCAGTTTGACAGCGGTTTCGGGTGCCTGTTCTGAAATCAGATTCGCGGTTTCTTCAAAGAATTTTTTCAGATTCCGGTAGATGCGGCTGTGCGCCATGGTTTCCTGTTGCTCGCGTCGTTGCGTACTGTTATTCAGCAGCTTTAAGTGTGCGGGGCTGTCTTCCAGATGGCTGAACAGCGGTGCTTCCGCTGGCATATCCTGCAAGCTGCCGTAACCGCGCGTCGCGAAATAGCGCTGCAGTATCTGCATCGCCGCTTGCGGTACCGGTACGGCGCGTTGCTTGTTGCCCTTACCGATGACCGACAGCACCCAGCCACCAGCCAGCCCGTTGCTGCCACTCTGAAAATACAAATCCCCTTTGCGCGCGGCGCTGAGCTCAGATAAACGCATGCCGGTAGCGTAAGCCAGCATCAGCATCGATTGCAGGCGCAGATTCGCTTCGGAAAACGGCTTTTGCATTGCGGCTTGCAAAAGCAAAGCCCATTCTTCCTGGCTGAAGCTGCGCTGCGTCGCAATCATCGGTTTATGATCAACACGCGGACGTATGCCATCCCACGGGTTCACTTCCAGATAGCGGCGGCGCACCAGCCATTCACACATCGAAGTCAGAATCGTGATTGCGAGTTTTTGCGACGAGGGCTTCAGAACGCCGTTGCGTTCGGTATGTTCACGCTGCCATTGCACCCTTAACAAACGCGGGATTTCTTTCGGTACAGCTGGCGGTTTTAATTCTTCAAATGGTCGCCAGCCGGGGCTCCAGCGTTCGGTGTGACGCTTACCGAGCCACGCGGATTCCGGCAATTTGTACTGGCTGTGCCAGAGTTCCGGAGCCAGCCTTCCCAGATCCCATAAAAAGTCACGGTAAGCCAGACAATCCTGTGTCGTTAAATCCGACATCGCCTTGCCGCGCTCCAGCACCGCCCACAGCAAAAAGCGTTCAGCCTGCGAGCGATACGACAAATAGGTATTTGATCCGAACGGAAAGGTTTGCAGCCACAACTGAATGGCATCGTAATCATTGTGTACACCGGACATATTGCGTGCTGCACGGTTATAACCCTGTTCGCCATTCAGTGCAGCAGAAGGCTGAAAATATTCCAGCGGCACAATCGCAGTGCTGCGCGCACGCTGCGCCTTCAGGCTGGCGATATCCAGATCACTGCGGCGCGACAGCGCATAACGCTCCAGCGGCAATTGCAAGGTTTCCTGATTCAGTTCCAGCCAGCGCACGATACATTGCGCGGTGCGCTCACCCAGACCGGGTACCAGATTAAACCAGCGATAACCATTGTTGTTAATCGCTTCACACAGTTCGTGCAGCGTATTCACGCCGGCACGTATCAGACGATTGGCAATGCGCGCATTCAGCCAGCCCAGTACAGAATCCTGCGGATGCGGATCGGCCACCGCCATTTCCTGCAGCCACAACAGCGCGGCATGCTGACGCTTACGCAAACGCTCATTGCGCGCTGCCTTTTGCGCATCGACGCCATCGCCTTCCGGAAACAGTTCCGCAAATCGTTCCAGCAAATCATTTTCTGAATACATTTCATAAGGATCGTATTCCTCACGAAACTGTTCCAGCGTCGGCACGGCGGTCGGAACCGGAGCCAGCAACTGTTCCGGTTCCAGTTTAATCACCCGCGCATACGAGGCCTTGCCCAGACGCCGCGCAACCTGACCAAGCTCGCGCCGTATCCAGTCCAGAGTGGAACGGGCAATCCGCAAATCCACATGGCCTTCATCCCAGTTTTCCAGATACGTCGCCGCGAGCCGCGCCAGCGGCAAACCTTCCAGATAACCTTTCAGAAAAGCAAAATGATGCCTGCTGACTTTATCCAGAATCAGAATAACGGTTTGTTCAGTAGCTTTAGGACGAGGCATGCGCAGCGCAATAGAAATTCAGCAGAGTCGCATTATGCGCGGCGCGGGGCAGGGAAGACAAGCGACGAACTAAACCTGAAAAATAGCGCGGTGTTGAAATTTTCTCAGGCAGATACATCGGTCAACACTGCAAAAATGTATCATTTGAGGATGCGATCGTATCTTTTTCAGCGACATTTGCTACGGTGTGAAAAGCATTTTCTGAATGTCCGCCGAATTCCATTTTGACATGTGTCACCTGCGAATTTTCGGTGGAATGAGCAAGCACCCCCTGACGAGGGTAAGCCTTTTCAGTGTATCGTCAAACAAGCCCCCCATATCCGCGGTCTGATATGCAATGTCTGGCGAGGAGCGGGTGATCGACAAAACTAAACGGTTTTCATTGCAGTTTTCCGGAAAGCCCGCCGCCAGCTGCAGTAGCGGTGAACCTTCCGTAAAACCTTCAGACCAGACAAATTGATGCAGGCATGTCCTGTCAGAGAGAAGGGCGCTGTTCTTTTCTGAGCAGTAATTCAAACACCAGGCTGAAAAACCGATCAGCTTTTTCCGGATTTGTCAGTAACTGCATTTTCTGATTCTCGTGCGCAATGTCACTTTCAATCAGGGCATCGTAACTGGCTTGCCTGAAATCGCCCAGCATTGCCTGTTCCGGCGTATTGTTTTCGATTTGCTGCATCACCAGCGCGTTTTCACGCACTTTATCAGTAATGGTGTACAGATAATTCACCATATCCTGATCTGTCAGCTGGTCGGTGATAAACATCTCATTCAAACGCTGAACTATCTGCGATAAAAATTCTGTCTTGCGGTCTTTCGCCACCGCAGACCCTACAGCTTCGCCGGGCTCCAGCTGGTATTCACTGCTGTTTTCCTGCAAAACCAGATGCTGCTGACGGATCTTGGAAACCCGGTAATGGCTGAGAAAAATGCTGGATAAATCAACATTATCTTCATCCAATACCGTTTCGCGCAGCATAGGGCGCAAATTACGTGCATACAGACTCAGCTTTTCCAGATCCTTATCGTTGTAATCAACAATCTGCGACATAAACTCGTAAAAGCGCACAAAACTGCCAAGGTCTTTCTTGAAAATCTCCAGTGCGTCTTTGGCCTTTTTGCAGTCTTTCAGACTATTTTCAGCATTCGCCAGCAATACAGCGTCATTAAACTTTTTCGTGCGTTCAAACATCTCTTTCGCTTGTTTGTATGCTTCAACCGCATGCTTATAACGCTTCTGCCAGCGCTCTACTGCTGGCTTGCAGATATTTGCAATCACCGCATTGCTTTTGCTTTTCACAAAAAAAGCGTTGCAGAATTGCTCAACTTCCGTCCAGGTAAAAATATCAGCGGCACGCAGCTTATCGAACAAGTCAAAAATCAGATTCGGGTCAGACACGTTCGCCAGTTCAGCCGTTTGAAAATAAGGCTGAAAAGCGTCCAGAATATCCTGTGGCTCGTTAAAAAAATCCAGAATAAACGTACCGGTTTCTGCTTTTCCCGGATACGTGCGGTTTAAGCGTGACAAGGTTTGCACGCACTCCACACCACCCAGCTTTTTATCCACATACATCGCACACAGCTTAGGCTGATCAAATCCGGTCTGAAACTTATTCGCAACAATCATGACCTGATAATCATCCGTGTCAAAGGCTTTACGCATGTCGCGGCCTTTCAGTTGCGGATTCATATTCAATTCTGTGAACTTTGCACCCTGCAAAAAGTCCGCATTCGGATCTTTGTCACTAAATTCCACCTCACCCGAAAATGCCACCATCGCATGAATTTTCCGGTAACCCTGCTCAGTAATGTATTTATCAAAAGCCTGCTTATAGCGTACCGCTTCTTTACGCGAGCCGGTCACCACCATGGCCTTTGCCTGTCCGCCCAGCAAACCCATCACATGCGTTTTGAAATGTTCAACAATCACCATCACCTTTTGGCTGATGTTATGGTTGTGCAGGCGCACCCACTGATTCAGCTTGACCTTGGCCTTCTTGCTTTCCACTTCCTGGTCAGCTTCTTTCATTTTCATCGCCAGGTTATAGGCGACTTTGTAATTGGTGTAATTCTTCAGCACATCCAGAATAAAGCCCTCTTCTATTGCCTGCCGCATGCTGTACACGTGGAAAGCTTCGGGCTTATTGGTCTTGGATGCAGGCAGTGATGGATTCGGCAAACGCCCGAATAACTCCAGCGTCTTTGTCTTGGGCGTCGCCGTAAAAGCAAGATACGTCAGATTCCTGGAAGCACGGCGCGAGGCCACTGCAGCATCGAGAATATCGTCCGTCGTCAGTTCTTCCTCATCGTTTGCTGTACCATCCACCATCAGCACTTCTTTGAGCTGGCGTGCAGTGGAGCCTGTCTGAGAAGAGTGCGCTTCATCGGCGATAATCGCGTAGTTACGCTCTTTCAGGCTGACGCTGTTTTCAATCGCACGCAGCACAAACGGGAAGGTCTGTATGGTGACGATGATGATTGGCTGCGAGCTTTCCAAAGCTTTGGCGAGTTTCTCTGATTTTGAACCATCGCCCTCCTGATTATTGATACGCCCGACCACGCCATCGGTTTGCTCAAATTGCGCAATCGTGTCCTGCAACTGCGCATCCAGCACCGTACGGTCGGTCACCACAATCACGGAATGAAACAACTTGTTGCCATTGGCATCGTACAAAGACGAAAGCTGATGCGCAGACCATGCAATTGAATTTGATTTACCCGAACCCGCGCTGTGTTGTATCAGATACTTTTGTCCCGGCCCTTCACTGCGTGCAGCCGCCAGCAAACGCTGCACCACATCCCACTGGTGATAACGCGGAAAAATCAGGCTTTCTTTTTTGTATTTACGACCATCTGCATCTTCTTTTTCTTCGATTTGCAAATGCACAAAACGGCCAAGAATTTTCAGCAGATTATCCGGCAGCAATACTTCATTCCATAAATAATCAGTCGCGTAGCGGTTGTTGTCTTCCGGCACATCATTGCCCGCACCACCATCCTGCGTGCCTTTGTTAAACGGCAGGAAGAAGGTGCTCTCGCCCTCTAAACGCGTGGTCATATACACTTCGTACTGGCTCACCGCAAAATGCACCAAGGCACCGCGCTTAAAACTCAGTAAAGGTTCAGGCTTTTTAGTGACTGGGTCAATTGGCAAACGCGTGGTGCGATACTGCTTCATCGCATTGTGTACCGCTTGCTTAAATTCTGACTTCAGTTCCAAGGTGGCTACGGGGATGCCGTTGACGAACAAGACCAAATCAATGCGCCACTCTTTGGCTTTGACGCCTGTCTCCGCTAAATGCTCAGCCGTTGCCCACGGGCTATACGTCACTTCTGGCACAACACGCAAACGGTTCTTCTTATACTTCGCCAAAGTATCTGGATTTAAGTCGTGTTCAGGCGCAAACTGGCACAAAGAAAAACGCGTGCCGCGATCTTTCAATTCATGACGCAAGACACCCAAAGTACCAAAGGTGCGCATCTCTTTATTGGCGGCATTCGGATCAGCCTTATTCAATTGCTGCGCCAAACGTTCCAAAAACTTTTGCTCGGGCTGCACCGGATACAAAGCACAAAACTTTTGCCATTGCTCGTCTTGGGTTTCTTTCACAAACCCTAGCGCATCATCAGGGTATAAAGCCAATTCGCGGTTGTAATGTTCGGCTTTACCGAGTAACCAGCCATTCGCCAGCAATTGACGAATCATGTCGTTTTGGAAGGTACTTTCGTTGGCTTTGCTCATCTTGGTTTGTCTCTGTTGATTCTGCACTTCGAAATAACGGTAGCCTATGTTTCGTCATTCGCACGTTTAACTCGTCATTCCCGCGCAGGCGGGAATCCAGTTTTCCATCTTGTGCGCAGCGCCACTTCAAATCAGACGCTACGCCTAATATCCAGGCACTGGATTCCCGCCAAAAACACGCGGGAATGACGATGTGGGTATTTGATACGCTCATGCTGCGCTTGTTTCTGCTGTCGGCGCTTGCCAATCGCGGACGTCGATTTTTCCGGTGACGGCGGCTGAAATTAGGGCGGTTCGGCGTTCTTGAATTAACTCGACCGCAAGCGCAGCTTGTTCGATCAGAATGTCAATATGTTGAGTCTTCGAATGGCAATATTTATTGATTTCAATTTGCTCATGCATTGGAGGCACTGGAAGACAGAAATTAGCTAGAGTGCCCAGATAAATCCCTGGTTGTGCGGAAAACCCAACATTGCCCCAAAGAAGATTTTGAAAGTTCGAAGACCCAAAAATATTCGCGAGGCTTTCATGCGCCATCAACTGTTTTTTTACTCTAAATATGGCGATACTTCGCTGAATATGAAACTCAGACATATCCTCAATTATTGCGACCTTCCCAATTGTGCCACCGACGATCGCTAGAACTACATCATTCTGAGTCGGGATAAATGATCTGCAGAGTTTCAAATACTCAGCTTCGGAAATTTTGGAATCATCTTCTCTGAATGTAAATTTACCATCAATGATGTTTCTAACACTTAGAAGAGGGATACCGGCATCGACTCGCGGAGGGGGTAAATGCGTTCCATCTTTCAGAAGGGCGCACAGATGCTTCAACGGGGCTACATTCCAATGCGCAGGCACTTCGCCCAGCCACTCTACGCCGGAGTCGCGCATGGGGGCGTTGGGGTTGAGGCCTTTGGTGACGGCATGACTAATCACCGCCTGCCGTTTTTCTTTGAGCAGCTTGATCAAGTCTTGCTGCTTCGCGATCAGGGTATCGATCTTGGCGGTTTCGTGGTCGAGGAAGTTGGCAATTTTTTCCATCTCGCGGGCACTTGGCACCGGACAACCGATTGCTGCAATCAAATCCAAGTTGAGGCCGTCTCGCAAATCTCCGCCAGCCATATTTCTAATATTCTGATAATTTGAAGATAACCACCAGAACAGATATCGTGAATTAAGATTCTTCGAAGGTACAATTGCTGCCATTGACTGGTTGCAGGTTGCATCAATTGCTAGTTGCGCCACCATTCCTTTGGTTTTCCCCTGCCCTGCCAAAGCCATCACCAGAGCTCCTTTTGGAATCCATTTTGCACTACTATTTTTGTAGGCGTCTTCGGTTATGTAGGTTGATGCCTCACAGATCTGTCCTTGGTTTACTTCTCCGGAATTAATCCACGGGATGGTTCCATTCTCCCAATAACTTTCTACCTCTTTCGATGGCGTACCACCTGCATAAAGACGTGAAGCCCACCGTAAAGTGACATTGCTCCATTCTTCTGGCACTCTATCAATCCAATCAATCCCAGAATCTTTAAACTCAGGATAAGCCTTATACCGACTCATACCTCGCCCTCCTGCGCCAGATTCAACATGTAAAACTCATGCAATTTCGCTTGCAGCAGTTTCTTATCGGGTAGCTGGGTTTGGTATTCGGCGATCATGGCGGGTGAGAGGCTACGGCTCAGCGCATATTCGACCACTTCATCATCTTTGCTAGCACACAGCAGCAAGCCAATGGCGGGGTTTTCGTGTGGCTTTTTGTGGTCGCGGTCCAGGGCTTCCAGGTAGAAATTGAGCTGGCCTAAGTGGGCAGGCTGAAACTGATCGACCTTGAGTTCGATTGCGACCAAGGCGTTGAGGCCACGGTGGAAAAATAGCAGATCGAGTGCGAAATCCTGCTTGCCGACTTGCACAGGAAATTCGCTGCCAACAAAACAGAAATCGCGCCCGAGCTCGGTTAAGAATTGCCTGAGCTTGGCGAGTAAGCCTTTGTGCAATTCGGCTTCGTTATGCGCTGGTGCCAGGTTCAGGAAATCAAGCACGTAGCTGTCTTTGAAGACATTGAGTGCGTCTGGCTGCGTTTCTCTCAACGCTGTTGAGAGTTTTACGGGATTCAATACTGTCCGCGCAAACAGAGCTGTGTTGAATTGCCGTTCAAGCTCGCGCTTACTCCATCGTTCTTTGATTGCCATGCGTAAGTAGAATTCACGTTCTTCGGCGTGCTTGCTTTGCGCGAGAATGATCAGATTGTGCGTCCATGGCAATTGTCTCACCAGCGGTGAGACAATTTGATCATGTTGATAAGCTTCATAAAACTGGCGCATGCGAAACAAGTTCGGACGGGTAAACCCTTTTAAATTGGGCTGCGTCGTGGCGAGATATTTCGCTAATTCCGTAATCACACCATCGCCCCATTCGGCGGCCTTTATCTTATGACTGATGTAGGCACCGACTTGCCAGTACAGTTCGATCAGCGTGGTATTGACGGCTTGGTACGCATGCTGACGCGCAGCGATGATGAGCTGCGCGACTTCTGCAAAGTCTGGCTGGTTCTGGGTGGTGAGTTCTTTTTTGCTCATGAATGCACCTCTTGCAGCAGCTTCATGATTTCTGCGCTCACGGCATCGAGATCGGCATCAATTTCAGCTAAATCGCGCGGTGGCTGGTATTGGTAGAAATGGCGGTTAAACGGAATCTCGTAACCGACGATACCAATCTCTTGATCTTTGTCGTCTTTCTTGCTGGCGTCTATCCATGCATCGGGCACATGCGGTTGCACTTCTTTTTGGAAGTAGGCTTCGTTGACCTCGTTAACGCTGCGGCCAGGGTCGAGCGCGACGTTTTCAAAATCACGCAAATCGCTGTCGGCTTTGTATTCGATGGTTTTGCCTGCATGCTCGCCTTCGCCTGCAAACAAACCGTAGATCGGATCTGGCTTGGTTTTGTGGATTTTTTTGATGACGGCGACGGCTTCAGGGTTCTTCCAACTGATTGCGGCCTCGATGGCTTTTTTGTCTTTGGCGTCGAGGCTGATATTTGCTGCCTTGGCCGCTTTGCTGACGGCGTCGTCGTAGCCATTCATATCATCGCACTGCGCGCTGCCAATCTGTGTTTGCAGCGCTTTAGCTTTGAGCATGGTGGCTTTGGCACTGGTCCATGTGCTGCGATCGAACAAGTCTTTAATTTGCTTTTCTTTGAGGTCCGCAAAGTGGGTTTTGATGTAGCGGCGGATCGCTTCTTCGTGGCTGCTGAGATCGCCATAGTGTAAGCAGTCAGGTGCGTCGCTCCAAATCACATTGGGCAAGTTCGCGAATTCGCCGTAAGCCCATTGCATGATGCTGTTCAAAGCGCCGGATTCAAAGCGTAATGTGGCAAGACGCTCATCAGAGAATTGGTAAGACTGGCGCAATGGGCGTTCTATGGTGATGCGGCGATAGCCAAATTCATGGTTTTTAAAAATCTTGGCAGCGAAGGTTTTAGCGGCTTCAGTTTTTGGATTGGCGGATTGACGACCACGATTGCTTTTTGCCTCTGCCGGTTTATCCAGTTCACGTGCATCAACCACTTCAAAATTGCCGAAGCATTTGGTGATGGTGGCGATATCATCTTCGCTCATTTCATTGCGTTTGCTGCCCAGCGATTTGCGCATTTTGCCGCACAGATTGACGCCGTTAATCAGTTGTACTTTTCCTTTACGCTGCGCCGCTTTTTTATTCGACAGCACCCAGACATAGGTGGCAATGCCGGTGTTATAGAACATATCGGTCGGTAGCGCGACAATTGCTTCGAGTAAATCAGCTTCGAGGATGTAACGACGGATTTCGGACTCACCGGAACCAGCACCACCCGTGAATAAAGGCGAGCCATTCAGAATAATCCCGATGCGGCCACCGCCATCTCTGGCATCGCGCAGTTTGTTGATTAAGTGCAGCAGGAAAAGCAGTGAGCCGTCCGAGACACGTGGCAGGCCGGGGCCAAACCGGCCATCGTAGCCTTTTTCGGTATGTTCTCTGACAACCACGTCTTCAATTTTTTTCCAGTCCACACCAAAGGGCGGATTAGACAGCATGTAATCAAACTGATCGGCATACAGTTGATCATTCGATAAGGTATTGCCAAGTTTAATATGGCTGATTTCCTGCCCCTTAATCAGCATGTCCGCTTTACAGATGGCGTAACTTTCCGGGTTGAGCTCTTGCCCGTAAGCCACCATTTTTGCCGCTGGATTCAGTTCATGTACGTATTCCATGCCAGCTGACAAAAAGCCGCCAGTACCTGCCGTGGGATCGTAAATCGTCCGGATAATGCCTGGCTTAGTCAGTGCTTCATCGTCTTCCATAAACACCAGCGAGGTAGTCAGGCGTACGATGTCGCGCGGGGTGAAGTGTTCACCGGCGGTTTCATTTGATCCTTCGGCAAAGCGACGGATCAGTTCTTCAAATACCAGCCCCATGTCGTGGTTTGATACAGCTTCCGGTCGCAAGTCGATCGTTCTGACTTTTTGTACAACTTTGTACAGCAGGTTGGCATCGTTTAACTGAGCGATGAATTCCGCAAAATTGAAATATTCAAAAATTTCACGGGCATCTTTAGAAAAGCTTTGCAGATAGCTTTCCAGATTGGCTTTGATGCTGCTTTCCCCCAGCTTGCCGAGATCCATTCTGGATGTGTTGTAGAAGCTGAGCGTTTGCGGGCCGGTTTTGGTGGCGCGCAGCAACATTTTTTCCAGCACTTCTTCCGGCAGATTCATGCGTTGTACTTTGTCGTATTCCGCTAGTACAGCTGCTTTGCTGGCTTCTAATACGCACTCTAAGCGACGCAATAAACAAAATGGCAAGATAATGCGACCATACTGACTTTGTTTAAAGTCGCCGCGTAACAGATCGGCAATGGCCCAGGATTCGGCAGCAAGATTGTTGGACTGTGTGCTCATCGTTTGTTTCTTTTGAAATATTCAATAACTAACATTTTACCGCAGGGCAAAGCATGGTTTGCTGTTGTCAGCGCAAACAGTTAGCAAGACACGAAGTAAAGAATCAAGCCACACTTTTTCTGCTGGCAAAATGCGTGAGAGACGGGACTTTTACTGCGGGTAGGTCAGGGCGGATAGGTTCGGGATGAAATGTGTAGTTATTCGGGTTTCAGACACCATCAAACAAGCCGCCCATATCCGCAATCTGATACGCGATGTCGGGATGCTTTTCCAGACTTTTGCGAATCGCGGCGGGAATGGCTTTGCGGGTTTTGCGGCACAGGCCGGGCATAGGTTCGACGCGGATCAGGATGCCGCGCAGGGTGCGGACGGCGCTGACTTTACTGATATTCAGGCGGATGCCGACCTGTTCTTCCATTTTTTGTTCGATGCGACGTAAGTCCGCCAGACTGTTCAGATTTTCCAGTCGTTCCAGTAAGCGTTGTTCATCAGCGCGGGTCAGACGCAGGATGCGGGTATCGGCGTTGATGCTGACCAGCAGATTGTCCAGATCGCAGTCACACGCGCCGGGCGGGCAGCGCGGGCGTATGGCGGGCGAAATATCTGTCAGCGTCATGGTCATCGGCTTTCCGGCAGCGTTTTCAGGTGGGATTCAGCTGCGATCATAACTGAAAGCAGCCGTCAGACAATGCCGGACGTGGCGCAAGTCAAACACAGGGCGGCAGAAAGTGCACAGGGGCGGCAGCTCAGGTATGATCTTTGCACCGGCAGCCACACAGCGCTGCATTTGTCTTTGCCAATGGCAATTCTGAACAATGACTGAAAACCAACCTCTGCGACGCGCATTGCAACTGATCAGTGCTGCGATCGTTTTATTCTTTCTGTACTTTGGCCGGGAAATTCTGATTCCGGTAACTTTATCGGTGATTTTATCTTTCCTGCTGGCTCCGGCAGTGCGGCGGCTACGCCATGTCGGCGTTGGTGCCACGATATCGGTGCTGCTGACTGTGACGATATTCACCGCAGCTATTTCTGTGGCGGGCATGGTGCTGGGCGGGCAAGTGATCAAACTGGCTTCCAGCCTGCCGCAATACGAAACGACCATCCGCGACAAACTGCGCACTATTAACCAGATTACGCTGGAGAAATTACACAGCGTGACCGGTAAAGCGGATCTGGTGATGCAGGGATTACCACGCAAGGATGATGAGGCTGACGACAAATCGACGGTGTCCAGTCTTCCCGCGCCGGTCAATGGAAAACCGATTCCGGTAGAAGTCCATCAGCCAGCCCCGACGCCGCTGGAACTGGTATCTAAAATTCTCAGTTCGATCACCGGTCCGATTGAAACCACGGGGCTGGTGTTCGTGATGCTGGTATTTGTGTTGCTGGAACACGAATCGCTGCGTGATCGTTTTATCCGCCTGATTGGCAACGATAATCTGCGCGCCACCACCATTGCAGTTAACGATGCCGGAACCCGCTTGTCGCGGTTCTTCATTTCGCAGTTTGCAGTGAATGGTGCCTGCGGTCTGGCCATTGGACTGGCATTGGCAATTGCCGGTGTGCCGCAGGCTGTGCTGTGGGGTGTGATGACGGCTTTGCTGCGATTTATTCCTTATATCGGCGCGTGGATGGCAGCGGGTCTGGCGACTTTACTAGCCTTTGCGATTTCACCCGGATGGGAACTGGCGATTACCACGCTGGTGATTTTTATCGTCATCGAACTGATTGTTTCGCAAGTGGTGGAGCCGCAGTTGTATGGCCATACCACGGGTTTATCGCCATTGTCCGTGGTGCTGGCAGCGGTGTTCTGGAACTGGCTGTGGGGACCGGTCGGGCTGGTGTTATCGACGCCGCTGACCCTGTGTCTGGTAGTAGCAGGGCGTTATATCCCGTCTCTGAAATTCCTCGAAATTCTGCTCGGTGAAGTCACTGCCCTGACTCTGCCTGAAAAATTTTATCAGCGCGTACTGGCAGGTGATTCTGACGAACTGATTGAAGGCGCGCAACGTTTTATCCGCCGTAAATCGGTTGCTGAATACTGCGATACCGTGCTGGTACCTGCGCTGAATCTGGCGCAAATTGATTTTGCAGAACGTGCGATTACTGACGATGAACGGGTGAAAGTCGGTGGTGCGATTGCGTCGGTACTGATTTCACTGGAAGGTTGTAAGCCAGCGTGGATACGCAAGCGCCGCAGCTCGGTGCTGGATGGTGAAACGCTGGCACGCCATCTGATCCATCAGCGCGAAGCGCTGCATGGCGAGTATCAGGGCCCGATTGATGTACCGCCGGGATCGGTGGTGCTGGTGGTTGGTGTCGGCGCGCAGGGCGATGAACTGGCAGCAGAAATTCTGGTGCGGGTATTGCGGGCAGATCACGTCGATGCACGCCATGTACTGGCAGAAGATTTGCTGAATCCGCCGGTGGATGTACCGAGCGATCTGGTAGCGGCGATTTGCTTTGTGGCGGCAGACAATGAACAGAAGGCGCAGGAATTGTTTGCGCTGGCAGATGTGATGCGTGAAAAATTGCCGGACGTTTGTCTGCTGGCTTTACTGGTACAAAACGTGTTTGATCAGCGCCACCGCGCGCAGGAACGCAAAATTGCTTACGTACAGCAATTCCGTTCGTATCAGGAAATTGCGACCAGTGTGCGTATCGGAATGAAGATTGCAGAAGGGCAGCAGCATCATCGCTGAAATTCACAGAATAAAAAAAGCGGAGCGATGCTCCGCTTTTTTGTTGTGATAAAAATTTACATTGCCGACGGATTGTGATGCTGAGGCTGCAGCAAACGGCGTAACGGCGCGGGCAGTACTTCAGGTAATTCCAGCGCATCCAGCGTATTTTTGATCAGCACCCCCAGTTCGGTATCGCCAGTCATGGTTAAGCGGCGCGAGAAAAACAAGGTGTCTGCATCCTCAGTCTTTTGCATCAGCAAATGAAAATCCCAGGCGCTGGCACGGATGCATAAATCCGGTTCCGGCACGGCATGGGTTGCACGGAAGCGTTTGCCGTCGAAGGTATAGTGAAATGCAATTCCCGCATCGGCCACTTCAATCCTGAAGCTGCGTTGCACCAGCGCTGCGCGACAATCTTCGGCAACGGCAGGCAATAACAACTGATTCAAACCCTGTACGAACAGCAGTGAGCCGGGGAATACCGGCAGACGTGCCAGCATTGCGCTGACAGGGGAAGGAATGCGCGGGCCGCTTGCGGTTTTGCGCAGTGCCGCCTGTGCGGTAAAACCGGATGGATGCATCAGTTAACTCCTGCAGAATGGAAATGAGAAAGCGCATTGTGCTGTTGCATGCCCGCCTGACCTACCCAGTATCCGTTGCAGCTTGCACCGGGCATCATTGCAGGTAAGTGCGCAGCAAGCGTTATTGCCTGTTCCGGCTGGCGGCGTGCTGCATCAAAGGCTTGCAGAATATCACCGGTATGTTGTGACTGCGGACTGATACGCAGCACATCCACATCCATGGCGACCAGTTCTGCCATATGCGGCAACAGGTTACACACAGCATGCGATTGCGTTTGTATGCCATTCAGATTCAGAAAGTCCTGCTGTTCACGCGTTTGTAAAGCCAGACCATCCGGATACTGACCGCATACAAAATCGCACTGATCTTTCGGCAGATTGTGATGACGCGCAGTAAAGCAACGGGCGGAAAACGCCAGCGGCATACGGCCATATGCGAATACTTCGGTTTCCAGTCCGGCGGGTTTGCCTTTCTGCATGGCTTGCAGCGCCTGTCGCCCCAGTTCCAGCGGCATCACCCAGCGCACAGCGCCGCGTTTGGCAAACTGTGCAAGCACCGGCGTACTGAAGGCATTTAAATGCGGGCCTGCGACAAACGCCAAGCCTTGCTCCGCCGCACAGGACAGCGCACCCATATCATTGACTTCGACCAGCGCTGCGCCGCTGCCAAGAACACGGTGCATGGCTTTCACATCTGCCATCGATTCCAGTAATACCTGCGTGGACAGTACGACTTGTTTGCCATGTTCCTGCAGCATTGCGGCGATTTGCAACCAGTCTGCATGTTTCATTTCATGGCGGCGCGAACAGACGGTTTCACCGAGATAAATAATCTCTGGACAGCTGTCTGCCATCTGTTCGTAAAAAGCAAACACGCGTTCGCGTTCCCAGTAGTACAGCAACGGACCCAGAGCTAGTTTCAGCATGGCATTTCCTCACTTCCAGGCACGGTGATAAGCACCGAGCGTATGTTGCTGACCTTCGGCCAGACGGTTTAACTGCTGCATCCATTGAGGGCGTACTGAATAGCGATTCGCCGCGCCGGCGCACTGATCAATCGCTTCACGCCATACCCGTGTCACATCGGCCACATAAGCCGGGCTGCGCTGGCGGCCTTCGATTTTGATAGCGGCAATCCCCATTTGCATCAGTCGTGGTAACAGGTCCAGCGTATTCAGGCTGGCTGGTTCTTCCATTGCATAATAGGTTTCGTGATTGACTTCAAACCGGCCCTTGCACAAAGTCGGGTAACTGCTTTGCTCCTGATCGTTGTAGCGGTCAATCAGCACGCCGCCGAGGCGCGATTCCAGCCCCTGTGGCGTCTGCATCCAGCGCACTGCCTTGGCAGGCGAACAGACACCGTGGGTGTTCGGCGATTCTGCGGTGGCATAGGATGACAGCGCGCATCTTCCCTCGGCCATGACGCACAGACTGCCGAAACCAAACACTTCAATTTCTGTATTGGCATTCCTGACGACATGTTCCACTTGTTCAATCGCTAATACTCTTGGCAGCACCGCGCGCGACACACCAAATTCGCGCTGATAAAAACGGATCGCCTCATGATTGGTGGCTGATCCCTGCACCGATAAATGCAGACGCAGTTGCGGGTGGCGTTCGGCCGCATACGCCATCAGACCCAGATCCGCCAGAATCACGGCATCAACGCCCATCCCCGCTGCTTTATCAATTGCCTGATACCAAGGCAGATGATGTCCGGGCTGAGGGAAAGTATTCAGTGCGATCAGCACTTTTTTGCCTCTGGCGTGGGCATAACGTATGCCCTGCATGACGGATGCGTCGTCAAAGTTCAGCCCGGCAAAATTGCGGGCGTTGGTCGCATCCCTGAATCCGATATAGACGCAATCCGCACCGTGATCCACCGCCGCTTTCAGCGCAGCGAGGCTGCCCGCCGGGCAAACCAGTTCAGGAATACGGAAAGTGTTAGCTGCATCATGACCGGCAGCCGGCGATGTCCCCGCGAAAGCATTCATTTCTGTCCGTTTCAGAAGAAGTAGCAGGTAATTTAAATGACTGCCCTTTGTAACTATGGACAGATTTCCCCCGCAAAACGCAGGCCAAGATAGCCCTTTTCGAAACGCTTATCCTTAACGGACATCAATGAATTCAGATGATTTAAAGCGGCCTTGCCTGATGCCGGACATAGCGGAAATATCGGGCCGGTGTAAGGCTGTCACCTTGTCAGCTAATCGCCGTTGCAAGGTAAGGGGCAGGATGACAGTAGGATGTTCTGATGTCATCCGACTTGTTCTGTTTACAAAATAAACTGATTTATAAACGCCGGATATTGATGAAACGGGTTCTATTTATAGTATCCGGCATATTTTTCACTTACGATTGTCAAATGGATGGTTGGTTCACACGCACTGATGCATAGTTGAGCAGTGAATACCGCCGCCACCGGCCGCGATCGCATCGATATTCAGCATGACAATTTTCCGGTCCGGATACATCGTCGTCAGCGTCCGGCGTGCCTGATTATCGGCGGCGGTATCGCCGAATTCCGGACACAGTACGCCGCCATTGACCAGATAAAAGTTGATATAACCTGCAGCAAAATCTTTTCCGGCAAACTCAGGTCGTGTCTGTGCCGGTGGGCTCAGCGTCGTGATTTGCAAGCTGCGACCTTTCGCATCGGTGGCGTTACGCAGCAGATCCAGATGTTTGCGCGTGACAGCATAATCAAAATGTCCCGGATCAGTTTCCAGATTTGCCAGCACCACGCCGGGTTTCACAAAGCGTGCGTAGAAATCGGTGTGACCATCAGTAATATCCTTGCCTGCAATGCCCGGCAGCCAGATGATTTTACTGAATCCCAGCGTCGCTTTCAGTTCCGCTTCGACAGCAGCTTTTGCCCAGCCGGGGTTGCGGTTGGCGTTCAGCACACAGCTTTCGGTGATGATGGCCGTGCCTTCGCCATCCGATTCTAATGCGCCGCCTTCCAGCACCAGACGACTGCGTACCAGATTGACTGCTTGTTGCTGGCTCATTTGCTGTGCCACCGTCGCATCGCGGCTGTATGCCTGCTTATTGCCCCAGCCATTGAAATTGAAGCTGATCGCACGTTTTTCGCCTTGCGCATTGCGTACCGTGATGCATCCTGTATCACGTATCCATAAATCATCGGCAGCGCCGCTGACCAACCGGATTCTGGCGTCCAGCAGCGCACGGGCGCGTGCCATGTTTTCCGGTGCCACAATCACATTCAGCGGTTCAAATGCAATGATGGCATTAGCGATGCGTGCCAGCGCTTCCTGTACCGGCGCCACCATATCGCGGCCCCAGATTGCTGCAGAAACCTGAAAGCTCATCCAGCTCACTGCGTGCGCTGTGCCTTCATCCGGCCAGTTCCAGACAACAGCGTCCGGTTTTTGCGGTTCTCCGCCGCTGCTCTGATCCGGATTGCCACCGGCGGTGTCGCCGCCAGCAGAGCCACCGCAGGCGCTGAGTAAGCCCGGTGTGACCGAGAATGCGCTGAACGCAGCGCAGCGGTGTAAGAAGCGGCGACGGGTGAGGAGTTGGCTTGCGTTTGTCATGCAGATTCCTTGCGAAGAAGATCAAAACGGGATGCAAGCAGTGTAGTTCGTCACTCAGATGAGGAAAATTGATATTATCTGCAGTAATTCATCATTTTTTCTTATGGTTTGTGATGCGCTTACCTTCTTTACGCTTGCTGGCCGGCTTTGAAGCTGCTGCCCGTCTCGGGCATTTTTCCCGTGCTGCAGAAGAACTGAATCTGTCGCAGTCTGCGATCAGTCATCAGATACAGCAACTGGAGCAGGAACTGGGGCAGCCCTTGTTTCATCGCGTCGGGCGCGGTGTGGAGCTGACAGTGGCAGGGCAGGCTTTGCTGCGCACCGTGCAGACTTCCTTGCACGGACTGGAAAACGGAATCCGGCGTATTTCCACGTATCTGGCACCGGGACTGGTGACGGTCGTGTGTCCCGCTGCTGCGGCGCAGGGCTGGTTGCAGCCAGCTGTCACCGCCATGCAGAAAACGCTGACGGGTTTGTTGCCGGTGATTTCTGTCGATGAAAGCGCGCGTTTTATTGATGAGCTGGATGTGGACTTACTGATCAGCGATACCCCGCTGCAGCAGGCGGATACGCAGTCGCAAATTCTGTTTCAGGATCAGTGGATTGTCGTCACCCGCGCTGAAGAGTCCGCCACGCTGAACGCGACAGAAGGTACCAGCCCGCAGCCACTGACGCTGGTTTGTCTGGAGCAAAGTTTTTCAGACCCGGTTTGTGGTGATGTGCTGATGCAGGCGCTGGGGAAATTTCCGCGCAGCATGATTTGTGATGACGAACGACTGGTTTTACAGCGGGTGCTGCAGGGGCAGACGCTGGCCTTGTTACCGCTCAGCACTTGCTGGCATTTGCTGCAGCAGGGACAACTGGTACACAGGGCAGATTTGCCTTCGCTGCCCGGAAAGACCTGGTGGATTGCACGTAAGCAGGGAGACACCCGCGATCCGCTGGTGCGGCAATGCCATGATGCGATTTGTGAATTTGCGCAGACGCTGGCCGCGCCTGCGTTTGTGCCGAGCTGATCGGGAACAGCGACTCAGCGTCCCTGTGTTGCCTGCCAGTGTTGCATTTCTTCCTTCATGAAATGGTGTACCAGATCGGAATACAGTTTTTCGATCAGATCCGGCTGTACGCCATTTTCCGTTGCCCACTGGCGGCGTTTTTCCAGCATGGTTTTGACACGCTCCGGTGCGCTGACCGCCGTGGCATCGGTTTTGAAACGGGTTGCTGCCAGCACATACTGGCGGCGGGTACCGATCAGGCGAATCATGGCCTGATCGATCTGGTCAATTTCGGCACGGATATCATCGAGGCCGGTACAGGCTTGTGGCGTCAGGCTGGTCATGATGGCTATTGTTTATTCGATAACCATATAAGCATAACGGAGATTTATTGCAAACGGATGTCCTGTGCTTAACAACCATAATCTGCTGTGGTTTTTAAGCGCGTTGTTTGTTTTCCGTCATGAATAACCAGCGTCAGTCGTTGCTCTGCGAAACAGCATGTATCCAGAGAGCGCCAGCGGCCGCGCCGGTCTTTGTCATAGCAGGTGGTGGAGATGGTCGTCGTAGTCAGGCTGATACGAAGCTTGCCGCTGACAAAATCAAGGCGTTCGCTGCCGCCGGGAACGTCAGTCAGATGCTGAATACTGCGCACCGCAACTTTTCTGACCTCAGTTAAAAATTGAATTTTTCCTTTGTATTGCAATAGTGCTCCGCTTCCTTTCCACGCAAATACCGCCGTTTTGCCGAAATATTTGCACGGGTCGCTGCACATGCCATCCGGATCGCAGGGCATTTCAGATTCTTCCGGTAGCGGATTTGCCGGTACTTCACTGACCGCTGCTTTCTCATCTGTAACGGACTGTCTGTCGTCAAGCGCAGCTGCCTGGTTTGCCATCAGCAACAACAGCAGGCTGAGTACAGCGGTCAGTGGTTTAGTGCGTTTCATGTTGCGGCTCTTTCCGGGAAAATTCAGAAGAACAGTCTGGCGCGGAACCGGAGATTCCGCAACGCCGGCTGCGTCAGATAGTGAAAGCGCAACACCGCAACACTGCAACACCGCGGCACGCCGGAATTCAGCTGGCTTGCGCCACCAGAGATTCGATACGCACATCATCCGTTTTCGGATCGCTGCTGTGTTCTATCGTCATGGTTTTGTTGAGGCTGCTGATCAGTTTCGGGACTTTTACAACCTGCTTACCATCTTTATTCACCACCATACTGGCTTGTACCTTTCCCGGATTTCCGCTGTCCGGCACTGCGCTGACCTTCATCACAATTTCCCACTGCGATTGCTTATCTTCAATACGAATACTGCCTGTATCACCATCTGCCAGCATGATTTTCGGCTGATAGCGATTGCCATTCAGAACGACAGTATTGCTGATCATATATCGTACTTTTCCGCTGGACGGAGTTTGATCAGCCACCGCTTGCGTAAGCGGTGCGGTAGTCTGGCTGGCCCAGCTCAGTGCTGCACAGGCGGCAAAACCGGTGGCAATCAGAATGCTGGCCAGTGGACGGCGATAACGGTGCTGACGTGCTTGTTGAATGCGCATAACTCTCTCCTTCAGTGGGTGGTGGGATTGCCAGGTACAGGCCAGTGGCACTGCCTGTCCTTGCAAGGTGGTTTTCAGCATGGTGGCGATGTAAGCAGCCGTGTGTTGTGGATGGCGACCGACAACAGCCGCATCGCAAGCGATTTCCTGATCGCTGCGAAACCAGCGTTTTGCCATTGGCAGCAGCGGATGAAACCAGAACACCGTATGCAGCAACAGCACGAGTAAATTCCACCAGTGATCGCCATGTTTCAGATGCTGCTGTTCATGCGCCAGTATCAGCGTTTGTTCACTGCTGTTGTAATGCTCAGTAAAATCCGCCGGGACAATAATGCGCGGATGCAGCACGCCGGTCAGTGCAGGGCTGATACCTGTACGACTGGCGCACCAGTAAGCCTGATGTGCGGTCAGTTTTCCCAAGCGGCGCTGATAGCGGTACTGCGCAAATACCATGAAGGCCAGCGTGCAGATTGCACCGGTAGCCCATAGCCACAGGATGGTGCTGTCGCTGAGCGTCATGGATGTGGCGCTCTGGCTGAGTACGGTTGCGACAGAATCACTGCTGAGATTTGTCGCTGGTTCAGCCATCTGAACACCGGTTGGTTTATGCGGCAGAAAAACACTGAGCAGCGATAGTGGCAGCAATGCCCAGCAAGCGTAAATGCCGGTCGGCGCGAATACCGGCCGCAAAACGCGTCTGAGTATTGCCACCGTGAACAGTGCAAAAGTCAGCGCAATCGTCGCATTGGTCAGCAGCCAGACCGACATGGAAAAGCCGGTACTCATTTTTCCAGTTCCTGAATAATTTTTTTAATATCGGCGATGTCTTGTGCCGACAAATTCTGTTGCTGGCTGAAATGCGCAACCAGCGGTGCCAGCCGCCCCTGAAATAAACGATTCAGAAATCCCTGACTTTCCTGCTGTAGCCAGACTTCTTTTTGCAGCACCGGACTGTATAAAAAATATCGGCTTTGCTTATCTGCGCGAATCGCACCTTTGTTCAGCAAACGATTCAGCAGGGTTTTGACGGTGGATACCTGCCATTGCTGCTGTTCACATAAAGCCTGACAAATTTCTTCCGCGCTGCGCGGATGGTTTTCCCACAGCAATTGCATAATCAGCGCTTCCGCTTCACTGATACTGGTCTGATCCATGTGACACTCCGGTTCATTTACATGCGTAAACGATTACACGTGTAAATGATGAAGTCAAGCACGATCTGCCACATGTTGCAAAAACCAGAACGGGTGAAAGTCCAGTACGCGTACCGCGCATCGCTGACCGGCACGGAAGTCAGGCAACCGGTTTGCCCGCCAGTTGCCGTACAGGCACACAAAACAGCCCAAATGCGGATTTCAGCATGGCAAAAGCCCGGACGTCGGCAGAAAGTCCGGGCTTTCGGAAATGCCTGATGCGGAGTTCTGCACAGGCATGGTGGCGGGAATCAGTATGTTGCGGAGATCAGAACCGGTGCGGAACGGATTTGCGCGCTGCTCATCGACCAGACTTTTGGCGTATCCAGCAATTCCAGTCTTACGACTTTGCTGTTGGCCGGTGCAGGGACGTTCAGTGCCCACATTTCAAAGCTGTCGCGGCTGTTGGGATTCTTTGCTTCCGCGCGGTAGGTTTCCGGTGCAGACATTTGCCGGAATCCGCCTTGCAGTACGCGGTATTGCTGACTGCCATCGGAGAAGCTGACTCTGACGGTGAAATCGCAGCCGGAGCCATGGCAATACCAGGTATAAGGCGGTGTCTGGCCGTTCAGATTGTACGGATAGATTTTTGCCAGCTGCGCGGGATTGGTCGGGTCTATCGTTTCACTCGCATTGGCGACAGCAATCACTGGCGGGTAAAAACGCGATGCACCCGCTGTCCCGGCATTGCTGTAGGTCAGTGCAATTTGTGCCATAGGTGTTTGCAGCGTCACCGGCAAATTGCCGTTCAGCCCCCATGCGCCGGATTGTTCAGTCTTCGGTGTGTACGGTAACCATTTTTGCGTGGTTTTATCCCATGCAGCCAATTTGGTCGGCGAGCTGTTATCGATTTTGACGCGCTCAGCAATCCAGCGCTGGATGCGTGCCGCGTTGTAATCGGAATAAATGGAGAACCGGTAGGACGGATCAAACCCATCATCGGCATGATCCATCGGGTCCATGCGGTAGCAGCGCTGACCATCATCCGATACATAGCCCTTGGCTGCGCAACCATTGAAATCCGGCGCGGTTTTTGGCATCAGCGGACTGCGTAACTGCTTACGCGCATCGTTGTAAGCCCAGGCCGAGCCTTTCAGCGAGCCGCGCTGATAGGGATAGTAAGCCGGATTTTCTAAGGACTCACCAGCGGAATGACCAAGCCCCATGCCGTGCCCGCCTTCGTGCAACAGAAAACCGATACTGTTACCGCCGGTACCGCTACCCGAGCCGACCAGACTGACGCCGTTACCGATCCAGCTCAGTTTATTGCTGTTGGTACTGGTGTTATCTACCGCAATCACCGATGCATAACTGAGTTTATTCAGACCGGCATCGCCGCTGGCGATATTGATCCGGTACAGCAAATCGTTGACGATCCCCACCAGAAAACCCGTATCCTGAATATCGCTTTTTGAGGTGGCAACCCGCGCCGGCTGATTGTTATTCGGTGGAATCACCAGAAAATCGCTCTGAAACATACCCACCGGATGGTTGCTGAACACAGTCCGCGACGCCGGAAAAGTGGCGGCGCCTTCTTTCTGCAAAGTGCTGTCCAGATTCAGCAGACGTTCCTGACTGAAGTTCAGACCGGTATTGGCTTCTGTCGCACCAAACAATACAAACGGCAGAATCTGCACCGTTAAATCCGTATCCGGCCCGACCGCCACCGGATTGTCGCTGCTGACACTGTAATTGCCAGCGATAAAACGCACACGCATACCAGGACTGATCATCGCTGCAGGGACGGTGACTGACCAGGTATCGCTGGCGTAAGGACTGTCCGCACCTTCACTCGGCGGCAATTGCAACGGCGGATTCAGCGTCAGCTTGCCCAACAGTTGCTGACCATTCCAGATTTCCGCCACCGGCGCACTGACATCTGTCTGCGCAAAACGCACCAGCAACAGCGTGTCACGCTGACCGGCAATCAGCATTTGCGGCGCGTCTTTGGTTTGCCAGCTCAGTCCCGCAGCGGGAATGACATGCGTCTGCGCCAGTTCCAGTTTGCTGATGCCAAGTGCAGGCTGGGAAGTCTGACTGGTATTGTTATTGCCGGAACCACTGCTGCTGCCGGAATCACCGCCGCCTCCGCCACCACAGGCGGATAACAAAATAGCGGCAGCCGATGCGGACAATACCGATGTTGTACGAATGGTATGCAAGATTGCAGACCAGTCAGAAAGTGGTTTCATTGTTGTTTCCCCCAAGTAAGTGTGAGGGAATCATAAAAACAGAAACGCTGTGCTGATATTGTCCTTTGGTGCAGTAGTGATGAACGGATAAATTTGTGTCGGATTCCGGTGACGCAAAAATGACAACAGGGCAAACATGCATGTGCATGTGGCTTGCCGGAAGCGAGGGGGGCGCAGGCGATCAGGGGTGATGAGGGGCGGTGATACCGGGGCTGGCTGACGGGTACAAAAAAGCGATCAGCAGAAATTTACTGAAACAAGTGTTGATGGCTTGTATCAACACTTGTCTGTGACAAAACTACTTGTTGTTATCGTGCGGCACTACATTTGCCGGCTTTTGCCAATTCCAGTTTGGAAACGGCAATCTTGCCTTGTTCTTCGGTCACTTGCTCTAAGTCTGCGCCGCCGACGACCAGACCCATTTTAATGTACTGGCGGATAAAGTAATTTTTACCAGCCTGGAACATCAGATCGAAGCCATTTGGAGAAAACTCTGACTGTGTTTCAACTTTATGTGTTTTATCGCCGTCGACTTCGGTGTAAAAGAAGACATCAGGAGCGCTTTCGCCAACGCATTTTCCATCAATCCAGATATCTTTTTTGAGTGCCTTACCAACGAAGCTGTCACGGTAAATATAGACACCGGATTTACCTTGTGTCGGTGTAGCAAATTCTTTGGCTTTTGCGGATTCAGCTTTAGATGCCATATCAACGGATGCGCAGCCAGTCATCAGAACAACGGCACCCATTGCCAGTAAAGAAGCAAGTTTCATATATTGAAGACGAATTTAGAAGAAAATAAACTGAGCCACTTCGCTCAGGCACACTTAGCAGAAAAACTTAGTAAACAATTTAATTCCGCCAGGCAAGGATTGTATCAAAAAGATTCTGATCAAAAAGACAGATTGTTGGTGATTTAAAACAAATGATTCCAAGTGGTATTGGAATGAATATACAAATTTCCTTATACAGCGCCTGTGTACCTTTGAAGCTGTACTTAATAAAATATCTGCGCTTGACTTAGAGCGCACTCCAACTTCTAGACTGCCTGCCATGACACACTTTCTGACCATACGGGATGCCGCTGCGCTGACCGGACTGACGACCCATACACTGCGTTATTACGAACGTATCGGTTTGCTGGATCCGGTGGGGCGGCGCGATAACAGCCATCGCTTATACAGTCAGCAGGATCTGACCTGGATACAGTTTTTGCTGAAGCTGAAATCAACCGGCTTGCCGGTGCGCGAGATGCTGCGTTACGCCGAATTGCGGCGTGCCGGTAACACCGTGGAAAGTATGTCTGCCCGCCGTGCCTTGCTCGCACAGCATACGCAGGAAGTGCAGCAAACCATTGAAGCATTGCAGGATAATCTGCGCGTTTTACAAGCCAAACTGGTGATGTACGACGGTATGTTGCAGGACGCGGTGGCTTAGAACTCATTTCATAAATACCCGCGAGATGCGTTTGTCTCATAGCGCGGGCTGGCAAGGCGGGCGAGGCAGTGAATAGCGGTGCTATTCACAACGCGTCCAACGCTGTCCAGCGTGCGCTATGAGGCAAACCCTCCGGGAACGGAGGTGTCGGGCGCATTGCTTTGTTGCGTCGCTTGCACAGGCATCAGCCTGTGCCGCGCAACGACGCCGCGCACTGCATCCCGGCACCTCGCGTTCGCACTCGTGGCTATTGATGAAATGAGTTCTGGTTCCTGCCCGCTTCAGCGGGGCCAGCGAACGCCGGATCAGATCAACGGCGGCGCTGTGCCTGTCAATTTGCGGAGCGGGATTAGTTCTGAAACTTCATTTAACGGACATCAGCCATGCACACCAACCACTTCAGCAATTCTGTCTCCGCTTCACCGCTTTCTCTTCCGCAACCGCTGCCGCAACGTCAGCTGGGCAGGCAAGGGCCATGGATTGGCGCACTTGGCCTCGGCTGTATGGGCATGAGTGAGTTTTACGGCAGCAGCGATGAAGCGCAGTCGCTGGCGACGCTGCAGTATGCGATCGATCACGGCGTAAGCATGCTGGACACCGCAGACATGTACGGCCCCTACACCAATGAAGAGCTGCTAGGCCGTGCGATTCGCGGTCAGCGTGACAAAGTGCTGATTGCGAGTAAGTTCGGTATCGTGCGTGATCCGGCGCAACCGCAGTCACGCGGCGTGAATGCCAGCCCCGCCTATTTGCGCACCAGCGTTGAAGGCAGCTTGCGCCGTCTCGGAACAGAAGTGATTGATTTGTATTACCTGCACCGCATGGATCCGCAGGTGCCGATAGAAGATACCGTCGGCGCGATGGCTGATCTGGTAAACGCCGGAAAAATCCGTTATATCGGTTTATCTGAAGCCTCTGCCGACACCATACGCCGTGCCCATGCCGTGCATCCTTTGACAGCAGTGCAAAGTGAATATTCTTTATGGACGCGCGATCCGGAAGATGCAGTACTGGAATGTTGCCGCCAGCTTGGCATTGCCTTCGTCGCTTACAGCCCGCTGGGACGCGGTTTTTTATCCGGCGCCATCCGCAGCCCGGAACAGTTTGATGCAGACGACTATCGCCGCCACAGCCCGCGTTTTCAGGGTGAGAATTTCACGAAAAATCTGCAACTGGTCACGCAGGTGGAACAACTGGCGGAACAGTATCGCTGCACGGCTTCGCAACTGGCACTGGTCTGGGTACTGGCACAGGGAGAGCACATCATCCCGATTCCGGGCACCCGTCGCATCGCCAATCTGGCCACTAATCTGGCGGCGCTTTCGCTCAGGCTGTCCGCCGCTGACCTGCAACGTTTAAACGCCGTTTTTCCACCGCAAGCAGTGGCGGGGTCACGTTATCCTGAGCAGGTAATGGCGATGGTGAATCGCTGAATATTCCGGTTAACAAATTTCACTGAAACCAGAATCAGAGCCAGATTCAGTATCAGACAGCACAGGACAAATAACCGCTGACGGCGCGCCAGACGCGGTTTTCCAGTGTCGCTGCATCGCTTTCACCAGCCAGTCCGGCGCTGTCTATCATGCCTCGGCTGATCGCGATCAGATCGCGTGCGGTGACTTCTGCTTCCTGCACCGCATGCGCCATCAGTACGCCTTGCAGTGCATTCAGCAGAGCATCATTCAGCGCGGCGCTTTCCTGATCCAGTGGCAGCATCAGCTCTGCGTATTCCAGATGACGCATCAGCTGCGGCCGGTGCAACTGATGATGAACGGCGGCGCGTATCAGTACACGCAGCTGGGTGGACAGCAAGCCACCTTGCGTGCATATCTGTTGTACCGCTTCCAGCAAACCGGCACGCGCATCGCGTATCAGCGCCGCCAGCAAGGCTTCTTTCCCCGGAAAATACTGATACAGACTGCCGATACTGACACCGGCACGCTGCGCGACCAGATTGGTATTTAATCCGGTCAGCCCGCGTTCTTCCAGAATGCGAGCAGCAGCTTCCAGAATCACGCCAACCGTTGCTGCTGAACGCGACTGAAGCGGCTGTTTACGTGCTTGTAAGCGCGGTTTTTCGGGTGTTGCTGACGCTTTATCTGCGGCCATGGAATGCGAGTATTCAATGTGAGTAAACATTCATATTATAGACAGGTCAGTCTGATGCACATCTCTGTTTCTGCAACAGACATGGCAATGCATTCGCCACCGCTATTGCGCGCAGCGCAATGGTGTAACCAGCCTGCCGGAGAATCTGATGTCTGTTACCCATACCCGCTTACACTTTTTTATCTTGCTGCGCGCCTTACCTGCGTGGCTGCAACTGTCGCGCGAGCAGCGCAATACGATTGCGACGACGGCACTCGGCAAGGCGCTTTCGCTGTCAACCGCACAGCAGCCGCTCAGCCTGCGGCACTTCGATGCGGAAGCATTCAGCGGCGTCTGTTCCGATATCGTGCTGTGCGAAGCGGGCGACATGCTGCAATGGCATTGCGTGATGGAAATCCTGCGCGACTCACCGCTGTTCAGCGCACCGTATTTCGAACTGGTTCACATCATTCCTGCGCTGGAAGAAGGTTTTCGCCAGTTTGAAGCTCTGCAGACTGCCTGAACGGTGCCCAGAGCAGGAATACCCGGAAACTGCGCTGACATTGCCCTGAAAGCACCCAAATGCGGTGTTCAGCACAGCGATCTGCCTGTCGTCGGCAGAAAGTCCGGGCTTTTGAAAATGCCGGATGCGGACTTCTGCATAGTCTGCAGCTCTGCTTATGAGGTTTTCGGCGACAGGATGCTCAGGCGCTGATCTTTCAGGCGCAGGGTGAGTGTTATCGGTTTACTCGGGAAATTCGGTGAATCTTCGGGCAGATTGGCTTTTGCAGGTATGCGCAGAAGCAGGCTGTTACCGTCTTGCTCCTGCTGCACAGCGACGCGCAGTTTGTCCACAGAGCGCGTTCCTCTCCCGCCGATCACCAGCGTGTCGATGAGTCTGTAATTCAGTGTGCCATCTTCGCCGGATTCTGTTCTGAATACGGCGAGATGATTAGTGAAATGGTTGCCGCCGCCAGCCCAGCCGGTGAGTGCGAAAACGACCACGGCCAACTGGAATTCCGGCACGATTTGCACTTGTACCGATTTTGCCGGCATTTCCGCTGTCTGGTCGCGTAACAGGGCACCCAGATCCAGCATTTTTCCTGACAGCGCGGCTGGTATTGCTTTTCCGGTCAGTGCAGCAGGTTGGGCAGCCACCGGCACAGTCGCCAGCAAGCTGGTACAGAACATTACAGAACGCAGCATGAGTATCTTCACATCGAAACAGAGGGCAGGCGATTGTAATGAGCGTTTTTATAAATCTCAATGGTTTAAAAGAAAGCTGTCGTTGGGGCAATAAAACCCGGAATCAGGTGGATTTCCTGATCACCATCGCCATCCCCACCGACTTCGGTGCAGTCATCTGAAAACCGAACTGGCTGTAGAGTTTGTTGGCTTCGCCATCGGCAATCAGGCTGACGTATGCGCCGTCCGGTGCGTAGTGATGCAGATAGTCCATGATGGCTTGCATGATGTGTTTGGCGAGGCCGTGGCCGCGGTGGGCGGGGAGCAGGCAGATATCGGTCACCTGATAAAAACAGCCGCCGTCACCAATTACGCGCCCCATGCCGACCGGTTTGCCGTCATGCATGATCTGTACCGCGAATCGGGTATGCGGTAAGCCACGGCGGGCCGCAGCTTCGGTCTTCGGGGATAAGCCGGAGGCTTGCCGTAAATGAAGGTAAGTTGCAATCGCAGGTGTTGCGTGCAGCAGGCTGTAGCCATCCGGTAAAACAGAGTATGTAGCCGTGGCTGGCTGCGTGGTGTTGGTTGCAGCGGCCTGCGTTGCCGCAGCTAAATCCAGCCGCATCAGATATTCATCGTGCAGTTCGCCGTCGATCAGTAAAGCGCCGTGATCCTGTCCGTATGCCTGAAAGCCCGTGCGCAGATACAAGTGTACGGCGCTGGTATTGCGTGTATTCACGCTCAGATGCAACTGGCGCGCGCCCGGCAGTGTACTGGCCGCTGTGATGGCTGCCTGCATTAATTGCTGTGCGATGCCACGTCCGCGATGCGACGGCGCCACATACATGCCCCATAAATTCACACGATGCGCCAGCTTGCGCTTTTCTTCCTGCCCTATGCCTGCAATGCCGATCAGTTGTGCGCCGTCAAACGCACCGAAGCGTGCGCGCCCCGCTTGCGGTGCAAAACGCCGTGCCAGTTCTTCCACCGGCGTATCGCATTCTTCTTCATAACTGGATCCGAATGCCGATGGTATTTCCTGCAAACCCTGCAGGCGTAAGGCTTTAAATGCAGCGGCATCGTCAGGCAACAGAGGGCGGACAGTAATCATGGCGGCTTTCTTTTCAGCAGGCTAAAGGTTGAACAAAAGGAATTTATCAGATTTTCGGAGGGAAATCGTCTTTGTCTGCAGCATGTGCGGCACCAGCGCAGTGCAGACGACGGGCATATCTGCGCTTGCCGCAGTCGTCATTCCTTCCTTGCCCCTTGCCGCTGGTTTGTGGCACATTGGCTGATGAATTCTCTGCTCAGCAGGGATAGTCTCGTAACGACTTACAACAGGAGAGCAGTATGCAAAAGGCGATGATTACTTCGGCTTTCGATTTACCGGGTTACAAAATAGAAAAAAACATCGGTATCGTGCGCGGTATTACGGTGCGGTCGCGTTCTATCGTCGGGAATTTTTTTGGCGGGATTCAGACTATATTCGGTGGCAATATTTCGATTTACACCAATCTGTGCGAACAAGCGCGGTTGGAAGCGTACGAACTGATGTGCAAGGAAGCGCGTAAGAACGGCGCGAATGCGATTATTGCGATGCGTTACGATGCGACTGAAGTGATGGCCGGTGTGACGGAAGTATTGTGCTACGGCACGGCAGTGGTCGTTGTTCCGGTCGGTGAAAACGGGAGCCAGTGATGCGATTCGGAACGAAATTCTGTATCAGCTTATTTGTGCTGGGCGCACTGATTGCGCTGGTGCAAATGTGGTTTGTGGTGATGCCGGTCGATATTTTTTTCAAAGTGGAGATGACACTGGGTATTGTTTTTGTCGTCACGCTGGTTCTGACTTTCTTCGCCAGAGAAGCTGCGGAAACGAAAAGACTGCGTGACGGGCAGGATTTGTAAACGTCAATCCTTACATGCTGTTTGTCATTGCACTCTGAACGATTTAAATATGTTAGTTAACAAGAAAAATCAATGCGCTTAAGTCATTTTGTTGCCTCTGTTGCTTTCACGCTGACCGCAGCGACAGTTAGCGCCGGTAATGATATACAAATCCGCGTGAAATCAGATTATGAAGCCGGTGTGCAGATGGCGGAGCGCGGTGATCTGAACATGGCGCTGATTTTTTTCGGGCAGGGTGCAGAAAAAGGCGATGCAAAGAGCTTGTTTGCGCTGGGTACTTACTACCATTCCGGTCAGGGTGTGGAGAAAGATTTGCCGAAGGCGCGTGCTCTGATTGAGCGTGCTTCAGCCGCTGGTTTGCCGGCAGCGCATGCCATGCTGGGTATGATTTATCGCGAAGGGCAGGGCGTGACGAAGGACTCAGCACGCGCGATCAGCTATTTTAAACAAGCGTCGGATGGCTGCTCCGACATCGCACAGGAAAAGCTGGCGCAAATGTTGTACGCCGGAGAAGGCGTCGTGCAGGATCGTATCGAAGCACTGGCTTATCTGTACGTGGCTGCCAATTCTCAGGAAAATCCGGAGGCCGTCGCCGGTGTCAGCCATGTTGAGCGCGAGCTCAGCGAAGCCCAGCGTGAACAAGCCAAAGTCCGCTCATTCCATATCGCGCAAGCCATGCAATGCAAAGATCCGTGAAGCGACCTGCGCCTGCTTCCGCCACCAGTCACGAAATCAATAATCAAAAACGAATTGTTGTAAATAGGTAATATTGTCTGAAAATTACCATGTTGTTTTTACGGAAATTGCAGTCCTGCTCGTTAGAATGTGCATGTTTTTCAATTATTGAATTGTATATGAGCACATTTTTCGTGAAACAACATGCTTTGGCAGTGTTGGCATTGGCAGCTGTATTAGCCGGAACGGGGCAGCAGGCGAAGGCGCATGCTGTGATTCCTCCTGCTTCGAAATGGCTGGATTGCCTGAGTTTTGTATCCGGTTCACCAACTGCAATCGCTTATCCTAAGGATGCTGAAGCGACGGATGTCGGTGTGCGTGTTGATGCCGTATTCAGTTTTACTGCACCGGACCGGGGACCAGAGGTGCGTTTTGAAGGCGCAAAACCGCCAGCCGCGTTTACTGCTGAAGTCAGAAACTACGCAAGTAACATGCGCCTGACATGTATGGATAGTAGTCAGGCGAAAGTGGTGCTCAGACAGAAATTTGAATTCAACGGATCGGAGCAAAAATCTGCAAAAGCACTGCCAGTTGTAGATCCTGTGCTGAGGGACAGAGCAAAGTACAGCGCATGTCTGGCACATACTAAGCCAGGTAGCATTCCGGTTTTTCCAGCCAGCGCACGGCGTGATGGTCGTGAGGCGCACGTGTTTGCCACCCTGCGTTTTACAAAACCGGATACAGCACCGGAAGTGACTCTTATCGCGACCTCCGGACAATCCGACTTTAATAATTCTGTGACGAGTTATGCAGAAGATTTACGTGTTTCCTGTCTCGGTGACGAGCCTTTTGAAACAACGATTCATTACAAATTCGTTTTTGCAGATACGGAAAAAATGTTGCTGAAGAACGGTCCGCTGGCTGGCTTTCTGAAATTTTCCAAAGCGGATACTAAACCGGCAAAATTTGATTTCAACACGATGTCTTGTCCTTTCGATGTCAAACTGATTTATAACAAGCCTTATCTCGCAAATAGTGTGCGGCAACTGGATAGTTTTGACGGTGCCCGCCAGCCGTTTCTGGACTGGTTAAAAGAGGTGGAATTGCAGGTCGATAAAAATACCCGTGAAAAAATTGTTGGTTCGAATATCGTACTCAGCGTGCCTTGCGGCCAGTTGGAGTTTTGATTCAACTCACGCCGGAAACCAGTTTTCCTTTGGCAGTAAGACGCTGCTGAACAAAAAGCCCGTGGCAATTCCGCCCCGGGCTTTTTGTTTGCAAGCATTGCTTAGAACTCATTTCATAAATACCCGCGAGATGCGTTTGTCTCATAGCGCGGGCTGGCAAGGCGGGCGAGGCAGTGAATAGCGGTGCTATTCACAACGCGTCCAACGCTGTCCAGCGTGCGCTATGAGGCAAACCCTTCGGGAACGGAGGTGCCGGGCGCATTGCTTTGTTGCGTCGCTTGCACAGGCACCAGCCTGTGCTGCGCAACGACGCCGCGCACTGCCTCCCAGCACCTCGCGTTCGCACTCGTGGCTATTTATGAAATGAGTTCTAAATACTTGCCCACTCCAGCCCAAATGGCAGGCTGCGCGGCCCGAACAGGAAGTGCAGCACGCGGCGCTGGCTGATGCCGCTGGATTTGGACGAGGCGTGCAGGGTCAGCGGGCGCATGGCGATGATGTCGCCTCTGGCAGCGGTGCACAGGATCTGGCCTTGCTGTTCGCGGCTGGCGATTGCTTGCTCCGTCGTTTGCTTGCCCTGCGTATGGCTGCCGGGAATGACGACCAGTGCGCCATCGTGTTCTCCGCAATCATCCAGATGCAGACGCAGTGCCAGCATGTTTGCCAGCACACTGTCGGGCGGCTGTACAAACAGCATGCCTTCCTTTGCTGACCAGCCACTCAGTGCAGGATGATTGCACCGTTGCCGGACGGGAATGCTGAGGTCCTGATGCAGGCTGACTAACCAGTTGCGGCTGGCAGATTTCTCAAAATAGGTACATTGCACCGGATGGTCGTTGTCGCCGAGCAGGGTTTGTAATACGGGGTGATGACGCAGTCCGTCTGCCAGCGCAGCGCACCACGGCTGATGCAACATGCAGCGGGTACCGCCGCTGATTGTCGTCTGCAGCAGCGGTGTAACGAGCTGTTCGCATGCCGCAGCGCTGAGTACGGCGGGAATACGGGCGTAACCTTGTTGTTGCAATTGCTGAACGGGCATAAATCGGTGTCATCCGGCACGCTGGGAGACGGGCAGCTTAGCCTGATCTGTGCATTGCATCAAGGCGGGATACTGGGTTCGACCGCCGTCAGAATGATCCAAAGCCCTCCCGGACATCCGGTAAAAGCCTCAAAACCCAATTTTTGCCCCAAATGCGGCATTCCGCACAGCAACCCGGCGGTCGTCGGCAGAAAGTCTGGACCTCCGTAAATCACGAATGACGATTTCTGCAGAGTGACAGTCGTCACTGGCTGGCGTATAACTCCGTTGTGGCGAAAATGCGGTACGGAAAACGCGGGTAAAAATCTGAGCCAGAAAAGTTTTAAAAAAAATTTGCCGGCGTGTGTAAGGAATCCCGTGAAAGGGGCGACTGAGTTTCCGTGCTGCGAATGTTTCGCCGCTTTTTAAACCAAACCAAGGAGATCCTCATGTCTGTTAAATCCCTCGCTGCTATCGCTGCTGCCATCATCGCTTCCACTGCTTCTGCCGGTGCCGTTGCACAATCCACTTGCGGCAAAGGTACCTGCGGCAAAAAAGAAACCGTGAAGAAAACGGAAACCACGGAAACGACGCAAACCACTGAGAAAAAAGAAGCTTCCTGCTCGAAGAAAGAAGGCAGCTGTTCTAAGAAAGAAGCGTCGTGCTCCAAAAAAGAGAAAGAGGCTTCCTGCTCTAAGAAAGAAAAAGAAGCCAGCTGCTCCAAAAAAGAAGCTTCCTGCGCCAAGAAATAAGCCGGAGTTCGTCATGATAGGCGTGGGTTATCGCAAAGAAATGCTGGACTGGGATGCGGCGGCAATAGCGGCATCGTTTTTTGAAGTGGCACCGGAAAACTGGATACGCAAAGACCGCAATCCTTTGTATCGCCTGATAGAAAGCGGGCGGCCTGTGTATCTGCACGGTGTTTCGCTGAATCTGGCAGGAACAGCGCCGCTGGACCAGACATTTCTGCGCGAAATCCGCGCCCTGATTGAAGATATTGGTGCGCCGGTGTATTCCGATCACTTATCTGCAACCGGTGACAGCGGCCATTTGTATGATTTGTTTCCGGTGCCGTTCACGCTGCAGGAAGCGCGCCGCGTGGCCGACCGGGTGCGTGCCGTACAGGATGTGCTGGGGCGGCAGATGGCGGTGGAAAACATTACCTGGTACACCAATACCGGTGATTTACCGGAGGTGGAATTTGTCGCAGAAGTTTTGCGGCTGGCAGATTGCCGCCTGTTGCTGGATCTGAACAATATTGCGGTGAACGATAAAAATCACCGTACCGGAACACCGCAGGATTTTATCGCGCAGCTGGATTTACAGCGTGTGGCTTACATCCATGTTGCCGGACATGAATTTGATCAGCGCTTTGGTTTGTACATGGATACCCACAGTCAGCCGGTGGAAGCGCCGGTGCAGCGACTGGCGCGCGAACTGAATCAGCAAAACGGGATTCCTGTGTTGCTGGAATGGGATAACGATGTGCCGGATCTGAATACGCTGAATAAGGAGCTGCAATGTCTGCAGAGTTCTATCGCTATCTGAGATGGCAGAGTGACGAGATTCCGGCGGGTTACAGCGACGCTGGCATGCGCGCTTACCGGCATCTGGTGTATATCGGTGTCAGTCAGATGATAGAAGCGCATTACCCTGAAATGCGTGAACAAATGGGTGAAGACGACTGGAAAGCGCTGATGATTGCTTTCATCCGCCAGTCAGCCTGGACTTCACCGTATTACGGAGATTTACATGAAGAATTTTTGGCTTTCATTGCCCGCGAAACTGCGTGAAGCCAGTGATGGACTGGGTTTGCTCGCATTACGCATCTGGCTGGCTCAGGAGTTTTTACATGCTGGTCTGATGAAGCTGCATCATGGCAGGCTGGCACCGGAATGGTTTGTGAATCTGAGCTTTCCGTTTCCGGTGAGATTATTGTCGGAAGACCAGAACTGGGTCGCAGCAGGGCTGGGCGAAACCGTGTTCGGTGTTCTGTTGCTCATCGGATTACAAACCCGTCTGGCATCGCTGGGCTTGCTGTTTATCACCTGGGTAGCAGTGTACACCGTGCATTTTGATCTGGGTTTTGCAGGCTGGGACCAGATTGAAACCGATATGGGACAAGGCTTCAAACTGCCGCTGATGATGGCCTGTATGTTGCTGGCAACGCTGACGCAGGGCGGTGGTCGCTGGAGTGCGGATAACATTGTTTGCCGCTTACTGCGTCGCGGGAAGTTGCAGACTGCCTGATTATATTTCTTCTCTTTCGCCATCTGTTGTGCCGCGTGTACAGGTGCACAGATGGCATTCTGTTACAGTGCTGCCGGTGTTTCTCTATCACCGGTGACCTGTGAAAATCTCAAAATCAATTCTGATCCTGTCAGTAGCGCTGATGTCAGCCGGTTGCGCGACCTGGCATGTGACCGACAATGACGTGATGAAACCTGATCGTCTCAGTGGTTACCGTGTCGATAAACCGTTTGATCAGGCGGCATTGCACAGCCTGATGCCGGACGCGGTGCTGGCGACGGAAACACTGGATGTTGCGCCCGATGTGCGTCTGGGTGGATTGCGTATCATACAGCCACAGGCGGTTGCGACGGTATTGTATTTTCCCGGTGGCGGCGATCATATTGATAATGCGGTGCGCAGCATGGCGCGGCTGGTGGCGAATTGTCCGGTGAATCTTCTGATGTTTGACTATCGCGGGTTTGGCCGCAGCAATGGTGAGCACAGTGCAGAAACGCTGAAATCGGACAGTCTGAAAATTTACGATCATTACCTTCAGCAAACGCAGGGCCATCTGTTTGTACACGGCTATTCGATGGGAAGCTTTATGACGGCGTATCTGGCGCAGCAACGCCAGCCGCAAGCGATCATACTGCAAGCCACTGCCAGCAGCATGCAGGCTGCGATGTTGCAGCGTTTGCCGTCATGGGTGCAGGTGCTGATGGATTTTCGTCTGAGCGATGGCATGGCGGCGATCGATAATCTGGCCGCCGTCAGCAAATATACTCATCCGGCACTGGTGATTGCTGGCACAGCCGATACCCAGACACCGGAAAATCTGGGACGGCAAGTGTTTGATGCCTTACCGTCAGCACGCAAGCATTGGGTTTCTGTACCCGGCGGCACGCACACCAATCTGCTGCAGAGTACGCCGGTAAAAACTGCTTACTGCGATTTCATCCGTCAGAACGCACAGCCTGCTCCGGCGCAGCAATAATCTGAACAAATACCGGCGCTGCAAATGATATGTTACGGATACAGCGCCGCGTAGTCTTCCGCCAGACCGACATGGCCGGTCTTCACATAAATCAGTGCGCCTTCTTTGCCGGTGAAAGGCTGGTGGCGGCTCCAGCGCGGGCTGCGCAGCCAGCTGCCAGCCGGATAGCTGCCGTGTTCATCATGAAACACACCTTCCAGTACCAGAATTTCTTCCCCGCCCGGATGGGTATGCAGATTGAAGCGGGTGTCTGGTGCCCAGCGCACCAGTGCGGTATTCACCCCGTCAAATTCGTGCAGTGGTAGCACGCTAAGACCGGAAACAAGTCCCGGATACCAGTTTGCAGCACGGGTATTGATGCGCATATCGCTCCGGTCTTCCGGATGAAACTGACGCAGCTTAACGAAAATCGTCGCACCGTGAAGGCTGTACGGTGCGTGATGACTACCAGGTGGATTGCGCAGATAACTGCCCGCAGGGTATTCGCCGCTTTCATCACAAAAATCGCCTTCCAGTACCAGTATTTCTTCACCGCGTCCGTGTTCATGCACCGGAAAACGGCTGCCTGGTGCGTAACGCACAATGCTGGTGGCAATCGCTTGTTCAGCGCCGACGCGGTCCAGCATCATGCGTTCGACCTGTGCTTCCGGTGACGGAATAAATTGATAATCCTGCGGCAGTATTACTTCACGCTGTTGCCAGTCAGCGCGCAGACGGTGAATGTCGGACATAGTCAGCTCTTCGGATAAGTGCCCGCCGGTGCGAATACCGGCGGGCGGGTCAGATTTTAGTCGGATACGATCAGTTCTGCTTCCAGCCGGATGGCATTGGCCAGATTGAAACGGTTAGGTGACAAGCGCACGACGTCCGCATGGATTTCTGCAAACTGTTCGGCCGTGCCGTTACCGGCAATCGTGACTTCGTAATGCAGTTGTTCATATCCGGCGGGCACCGTCGCATCCAGCCCCAGAAAACCGCGTAAATCCAGCGTACCTTTGGTACGGATTTCCAGTTTGCTCAGCGTAATGCCGCGCATTGCCGCACCGGCAACATAGCCGACAGACATACAACTGTTCAATGCCGCCAGTAATAATTCCTGCGGATTGGCGCCGTTGTCCTGACCAAACAAAGCCGGTGGTTCATCGGCATGAATGTCCAGATCACGCGCTATCACTTGCTCACCGAGCGTAATGGTTTGCGGTTGTGTCACTGTGCGGAACTGGCCGCGCCATTCGGTTTTCACATCAAAGGCCATTTTGCCTTTGGCCGGATCTGCCGCAATACTTTCCGCCAGCGCTTGCAGTGCAGCAGTATCGATATCATTCATCATGTTGGTGCCCCGTTTCAGTTACGACCAGCCATCACACCACCATCCACATCCAGCACCGTGCCGGTGATCCAGCCGGCCTGATCCGACAACAGGAACAGAATCGCATTCGCGATATCGTCCGGTGTGCCGATGCGGCCGATAGGATGGAAATTGTTAAAGCCCTGCAGTGTCGATTTGATCTGGTCTTCTGCAATAAACGATTTATAAATGGTGGACATCACAACCGCCGGTGCGACTGCATTGGCGCGGATACCGTAATCTGCCAGTTCCATTGCCAGATGCTGCGTCAGCGCGTGCAGACCGGCTTTTTGCATCGAGTAAGCAGAAGACGGTGTTGCTTTCACTGCCTGATGCGCCCACATCGAACCGATATTCACAATCGCGCCACCGCCATGCTGACGCATATTTTGCGCAACAGCCTGCGTGATGAAGAAAAATGCTTTGTTAATATCCATTTGTAAATCGTAATCGCGGCTGCTGTGCTCCAGAAAACTCACCGGTTTGAAAAAACCTGCAGCGTTGACCAGATAGGCGATATGACGTTGTTCTGCCTGAATACGCGCAATCAGCGCATTCACTTGTGTCTGGTCGTACAAATCAGTTTGCAGGGTTTCGACGGGAGTACCGGTTTCGGCTTCCAGTTCCGTTTTGGCCTGTGCCAGCGATGCTGCATCGTGTGCCAGAATTTGTACGCTGACGCCTTGTTGCAATAAACGGCGTGCAGTTTCTTTGCCCATGCCGGAAGAGCCGCCAACGATCAGTGCGATTGCATTTTTGTTCAACATGATGAGTTTCCTTTGTGTCTGAGATTGAAAGTTTCCGTCCCGTAGGGAGCGGTTTGTACTCGTCTACCAGTTGTCTATCAAGTGATAGGTAAGTGACGCCAGTGTAGGTTTTGCTCGTGTTTCGGTCAATACCTATCGATAGATAGATTTGCGATAAAGGATGGTTACCTATCTATAGATAGGTTATAATTGCTGTTTTCTTCCTATCTATCGGTAGCTTGTGTACACTGCCTGTCAATGCGTGATTTCTGTCTCAAACGGAATCAGGCCAACCTATCTATTGATTCGCAGGAAACCCTATGTCAGTGAAAGAACAGTTGTTAGATGTTGCGGAAGTTATGGTGCGTGAAGGCGGCTATAACCACTTCAGCTTCCGTGATCTGGCCGATAAGGTCGGGATTAAAAGTGCAAGCGTTCACTACCATTTCAAAACCAAGCCGGATCTGGGCACAGAGCTGGTAGAGCGTTACACGCGGCGCTTTCTGGAGGCGCTGGATCAAACGGCGACATCTGCTTTGCCAGCGCAAACTGTGGTGCAGCAGGCGTTTCAGGCCTCGCTGCAAAGCAGTGGCATGATGTGTCTGTGCGGCTTGCTCGCAGCCGAAGGAGATGGTTTGCCGCCCGAAGTCCGGCAGGCAACGCGGGCATTTTTTGAACGCACCCAGCAATGGCTGGCGGAACGTATTGTGCAGCAAAGCGGAATCAGGCCGGAGCAAGCCGCGCAGCAGGCTTTACGTCAGATGGCGATGCTGGAAGGCGCAATGCTGTTGGCGAAGATACACGGCGATGTCGGTTTGTTTGAGCAGATTACCGGCGGATCTGCTGAATAAACGGGTGATATTTACGGTTTAGGTAACAGCTTATCAATGGCAGTATTGATTTTCTGCATCACTTCCGGCGTGACGGACTTGCTGCACAGAATGTAGCGCGGGTCGGCAGTGTTCAGTCCGGCGATTTTGCTGATCTGTAACTGGCGGCTGGCCCACTGCGGCAGGCTGGCGTAATAACTGGCTTCTTCCTGCGTCACGATGGTCAGGTCGGCTCGCCCGTTTTCTATCATACCCAGCATGACCGGCATTTCCGCCACGGTATATTCGATGCTGGCCGGTAAGGGTTTGCGTAATTGCTCTTGCAACTCACTGTTATGCAGCAGCCCGCGCTTCAGCAGGATTCTGATGCCCGCGGTGTTAAGTATGCTGGCCAGATTGCCCGGTGCCGCCGCAAAGCGCTGATTCTTTGAAATGATCACAACCGGCAAATCCCGGTACACGGGTTTCGAATACCAGGCAAACTTTTCTCTTTCTGCACTGAAATACCAGCCGGGGGCACAGTCATTGCGTTTGCTGTGTTCCAGATGAAACAGAATCCGGGTCACCGGTGTATTTTCCCAGCGGTAATGAATACCAGCCTGTTGCATGATTTTTTCTGCACGCTCTGCCAGTATCCCTTTCACATGACCGGCGGCATCCTGATATAAAAACGGAGGGCGGTTGTAGTAGTGCAGGGTAATCGTGCCGTTGTCAGCCTTTACACCCTGTGCGCTGGCAGAACCGCAAAAAAACAGTAACGCGAAAATTTTGAGCGGTGACATTCTGGGTGTAAGAGCAGGCAAATGGTGGAAGGGACTTGCCTCAGAAAGACATGTGATATCAGTATATTAAAGGTCTTTCTGGTCATAAAATCAAGAGCAATGCATAATGCATAACCCACACAGCACCTGAGCGCGCCGGTATTCGCGTTTTGTGTGCCAGTCAAAACCATTCTTCCGGTGAGTCCGGTTAGTGAGGAATAACAAATGAAGAATATTCAACATTTGCTGGCGTTACTGTTCAGCAGCATGGTTTTTTCTGGCTGCGCAACCGGCGCCGTTGCTTTTGAGTCGGAACTCAGGTCCGATAAAGACAGTGGCAATCTGATGCTGAATTGCCTGAAGTCAACGACAGGCAGTTGCTACTTTACGATCGGCACTGAACAGTTCGAAGTGAAATCCGGTGAAACAACGACAATGACCGCGCCATCTTCCGTTGTTTACGCCTGTGTAACAGCGGAGCGGCAGGCGTCATGTACCAGAGGCCCGCTGATGCCTGGTACAAAACTGAAACACTCCGCTTACTGATTTTTTTCCGGATTGCATTGGAAACTGAGCGCTGCGACGAAGTCACGCCCGGATCATTTTTTGAAAAATTCCTGATGTGCCGCCCGTGTACAGATGCAGGCGGCACCGTGCTCAGCGCTTACGCAGAGTTATCTTTACTCTTTACTTTTTACTCATCAGACCTGCAGCAGGGTGATGCAGGCTGAACCAGTAACTGTAATTGACTTGCAGATTTTCCTGCAGGCTGATCAGATCCACCAGTTGCTGGCTGGCAAGCTGACCTGCACTCATCAATACATTCATTTCCTGTTCAGCCAGTTTCGACATGGTATTGGCGCGTGCAATTTGCGGTATGCGCTGTAACCATGCGCCCCATGCCTGCAGATTTTCCTGCTGATTTTGCAGCAAACGTTGTTGTGCGGAAATATTCAGATTCAGCCAGCTGTTGATGACGGACTCTACCGGTTGCGGCATCAGCCCGTTGGCGCGCTGAGACAAAGGCAGCGCAGCCAGCGCCGGTAAAAAATGGTGTTCACGTGCGGTCATGGTGAAGTTCTCCTGTTTTTACGGAATCAGCCGCCCAGCTGGGTCAGCATCGCGTGGATCGCCTGAATTTGCAGCGCCTTCTTCGAAAAATAGTCGGGATAGCCCGGCGTTTTGCTGCTGTAACCCCACCAGTCCCAGCAACCGTCCGGATTTTGCGTCTGGCTGCTGTCAGAGCCAGTGACTTGCGGAAACAGGATGATCAGATCATTTGCTTCAGCGAATTCGATATAACCGGTGCTGGTGATATAACGCATGCCGTAAGGCGGCTGATCATTGCTGTCCTGCGTACCGAAGCTGTAATTCACAAACGCACTGCCTTGTTTGCAACCGTGAATTGCGATGTGCACCCGTGCCGCAGCCCCATCCAGCACCGCTTGCGGGATATACACGTAGCCGAATTCACTCATGCTGGCGGCGCTGTTGCTGTCGAAAAAATCGCGCTGATCAAAACGCAGTAATTTGCCGGTCGGATTTGCGGACGGGGCTTTGCTGTCCGGATAAATGTGCTGCAGGATCGCGTGTGCATGCACAAACGGGCCGCGATTCAGATACGGCGGCTTGTTGTCGCCCAGTGCATTGTCTTCCGGATTGGCTGTCAGCAGGCTGTGTCCGGCGGGTACGCTGTCGTCATAATGGATCTGCGCTTCCGGTACACCCAGCAGGCGATACATTTCACGGGTTTGCGCGACCACCGGCGACATCACCACGCTGTCTTTGCTGCCGGTAAAAATATACATGCGCTGACGTGCCATATTCGACAGCGGATCAATCAGCAGATCGCGTTCGGTTTGCTGCGCCAGTTGTACGGACTTACGTGCATCCGGTGCAAGTTCCGGTGTCAGCGGCGCCATGCAGAGTTGCATCGCATTGATTTCCCACGCATCTTCGGTAATCAGTGCAGAACCGCGAAAAGTTTCCACACCACGGTAAGGACCACCAGCCACCACACCGGCACCGGTGAAACTGGCGGAATGCGCCAGATGCAGTTGCACCGTCATAAATGCACCGGAAGACAAGCCGGAAACCGAACTCTGGCCTTTCTCCACATTCAGACGCGGCAGTTTGACAATATCCGCAGCGAAATTGGTCATACGCAATTCTCCATTCATCAGTGAATACCAGAACTCAGCGTATCCCTTGCAGAAACAAAACCGTGGATGTGAGACCTGGCCGGGTTAACAAGGCGGAAAGCCGGATACCATGCTGGCATGCGATGATGACGGTCTGATGAATTTTTTTGTCCGTTTCGTACGAATTTCGTGCAGAAAAAAACGGCCTGTGTGGGATTACAAGCTGCGAAGCTTTGTTCTGAAGCAAACAATTTCAGAAGTCACTTCTGATTGTCAGAAAAATTCTGATATAGTCCCGTGTATGAAATTCTCCCGCGCACATATCCGACTCAGCAGCTGGCTCACGATGATCGTGATGCTGTTTGCTGTGCTCGCGCCGGGAATTGCAACTGCGATGGCAATGCAGCGTGGTGAAGTGGTGTTGCCGGGCTTGATTTGTTCGGCCAGCAAGGCAGGTCACAGCAGTAACAGTTTGCCTTCCGGTGCAGATCATGCATCCGGTTTCCAGCATTGCGCTTTCTGTCTGACCCATGCCGGTGATGCACCGTTGCCGGTAGCCGAAGTCAGCCTGCCTTTGTTGCCTGCAGCAAATGCCGTATATCCTTCCCTGTTCTACCAGTCGCGTTTCTTAACGCATATCTGGAGTCCCTCCGTCGCCCGTGCGCCTCCGCGCGGCTGATTCTTTCCTTTCATTGTTTGTGCCTGTGTGATGCGCTGCAGTCTGCAGTCGCTTTGCCTGCGCATATGTCTTTTTTGTGCCTTACTGCGCTGTCGATACGGACGGGAGCAGTGATGGCTGCGTGCGTGTGCCTTTGGTGCCGCACTGGAATGAATGCCGTGTTATGAAATCTTTTCAGAAATCCACTTTACAACTGGCCCTGATGGCCTGTTTTCTTCCGTGCAGTGCTGTTGCGCTGGCGGGTAATGATGATGCGAATCCGAACGCCGCTGCGGCGAACGCAGGTGCTGTGCACGAGGTTGTCGTGTCCGGTTCGCGTGCAGCAACCGATCTGAACGAAACGCCGCAGGCAATCGGCGTGGTGACCGCCAGCATGCTGAAGCAGGATAAGCCCAAAACCATGGGCGATATCATTAACCGGATTGCAGGTGTGTACTGGAATGATCTTGGCAATGAGCAGCACAGTATGAGCATACGCCAGCCGGTATCTACCAATGCGGTATACCAGTATCTGGAAGACGGCATTCCGATTCGTCCTTTAGGTGTGTTTAACCACAACTCGCTGAATGAAATGAATATGGCGGGCAGCAGCACGGTGGAAGTGGTGAAAGGCCCGGCATCCTCTTTGTACGGCAGTAATGCGGTAGGCGGTGCGGTGAATTTTCTGAGTGCGGCACCCTCGAAAGAGCTGACAGCACTGCTCGGTATGCGCTATGACCAGACTGCCGGCTTTCGTCGTATTGATACGATGGCGAGCAACACCTTCGGTGATCTGGGGCTGCGTTTTGCGCATTACAGTTCGCGCCGTAGCGAGAATAACTGGCAGGAATACAGCTATGGCAATAAAGATTCGCTGACGGCGCGCGCAGATTATGCGTTGACACCGACTGCGGTGTTACGTGCTTCACTGGTGCATACCGATCTGGATGCGGCGATGGCCGGTTCGCTCAATGAAACGGATTTCCGCAACAGCAACGGAAAAAGTATTAACACCTTCACTTACCGCAAAGATAAAACCACCCGCGGCAGTCTGGCGTGGGAAGCGGAAACTTTGCGTGATGGCGTGACGACGGTAACGCTGTTCAAGCGCCAGAATGATCACGGTCAGATTCCAAGCTACACCATGGTGGGTTGCAGCGGTACGGCGAAAGCCTGTCAGGGTACGGAAAACAATAACCATGTCGATTCTCTGGGACTGGATCTCAAGCACCAGCAAAACTTCAACTGGATGCAATCGCGCCTGATCGCGGGTGTGTACTGGGATAAAAGCGATAACCCTTACTACAGCAATAATCTTGCCGTGGTGCGCGATCCGGTCTCCGGTAAAAACATCAGCTATACGCTGGCGAATGCCACGACACCAAAAGGTGTACGCAACTATCAGACCGATATCGATAATCTGGCCGTATTTGCGCAGTACGAAATGAGCCCGTTGCAGGATGTGCGACTGGTGGCCGGTGTGCGCAACGACCGTATCGAATACAACTACCACAATTTGCTGGCTCCGCAAGGCAGCGCTAACTATGGCGCACCGGACGAAGTACGCAGTTTTTCGCGCCTGAGCCCGAAACTCGGTGCGACCTGGGCGGTGACACCGCAAGCCAGTGTGTACGGCAATATCAGTGAAGGTTTCACACCACCGGAAATCAGTCAGTTATACGGCAAAACCGGTATTCCTGACCTGTCACCGGCGACCTACCGCAATACCGAAATCGGTCTGCGCATGGCATTTCTGGATGGCAAACTGCGGCTGGACAGTGCCCTGTACCGCCTAGATGGTCGCGACACCATCGTCAGTTATACCGTCACACCGGGCAACAGTGAAAACCGCAATGCGGGCCGCACGCGCAGTGAGGGCATAGAACTGGGACTGAATTTCAATGCCGGTGCCTGGGATGCACGTCTGGGTACGACTTTCGCCCGTCATCGCTTCCAGCGTTATCAGGTGTCGTCCACGCTGGATTACAGCGGTAAAGATATGCCGCAGGCACCACGCGATATCACCAGCGCGGAAATCGGCTTTAAACCGCTTGCCGGTGCGCGTGTAGCGCTGGAATGGGTGCATCAGGGTAAATACTGGATGAACAATGCAAACACCGTGGAATACGGCGGTCATCACTTGTTCAATCTGCGTGCGCATTATGAAGTGAACCGTCAGCTGGAAATCTGGTTGCAGGGACGTAATCTGGCGAACCGTCTGTATGCAGATTCTGCTTCGAGTTCGTATTCCGGCGTTGGCGCGTACCAGCCGGATGTGCAGAACAGTTATACCCAGGGTGCACCGCGCAGCTGGATGATAGGTTTGAACTACCGCTTTGGTAACAAGTAATACATTAAGAAACGCCCGTCTGCCCGCTTGCGGTGCAGGCGGCACTGTACATTCTGAAGGAGAACGCTGATGCCGCATTTCAGCAAACCCCTGCGCCTGCTGCTGATCAGCCAGCTGTTCGCGTGGTCTGCACCATTGATGGCGCAACATACGATGCATGGTGCAGGGGCGACACCTGCCGCAACACCGACTGCGCCGGTGGCAAAACAGAATCTGGTGACTACCGCTGCGACAGCGCCGGATGGCAGTTTGTGGGTGGTAAACATGAATGCGCAGGGCCAGTTACGCATCTTGCAGAGTCGTGATGGTGGTCAGAAATGGCTGGCTGAGCGTGTGCTGGATACCGCGCAGGATAAACCGGCACCTGCCGGTGAAAGTCCGGTGCAGCTGGCATTTGGTCCGCGTCAGCAAGTGGTGATTGCTTACCCGCAATCACTGGGCAAACGCTTTACCGGCGAAGTGCGTCTGATCCGTTCATCCGATGGCGGTGCGAACTTCAGTGCGCCGGTGACGGTGCATGCAGATCGCCAGATCATCGGTCACAGTTTTCCGCGGGTTTTGTTTGACGGCGATGGCGTGCTGCACAGTATCTGGCTGGATGGGCGTGAAAAAGCGGCACTGGCGAAAACCGGTGTAGCGGATGCTGATCTGAAGCAGCAATACCGTGGCAGCGCGGTGTACCGCAATGTATCGCTGGATGGCGGTGCAAGTTTTGGCCCGGATCTGAAACTGGCGGATCACAGTTGTGAATGCTGCCGGATTGCGACCACGCTGGATGACAGCGGCAAAATACGCCTGATGTGGCGCCACGTGTTTGCGCCGAATCTGCGCGATCACGCCTTTGCCACGCTGACCGCAGAGACGCCGCTGATCAGCGAACCGGTACGCGCCACGTTTGACAACTGGGCAGTCGATGCCTGCCCGCATCACGGCGGCGCACTGGCGCAGGCAGAAGACGGTAGTTTTCATGCTTTGTGGTTCGGTATCCGTGGCGAGGTCGCGGCTGTACGTTATGGCCGTTTAACTGCCGGGGGGCAGCCACAGGGCGAATCCCGCGTGTTGCCGGATGAACGTGCCGAGCATGCGGATATTGTGGTGCGCGGAAAGAAAGTCGTGATTCTGTACCGCGTATTTGATGGCGAACAGACGCTGGTGAAAGCATGGATTTCAGACGATGACGGTCAGCATTTCACGCTGCGCCAACTGGCATCCAGTGCAGAAGAAAATGATTATCCGCGCTTCGTCAGCACGCTGCCGCAGCAGAAAAATCAGCCTTTACGCTGGATCTGGAATACCAAAGGAAAACTGTATGTGGAAACGCTTTAATCTGCGGCGTCAGTGGTTGAACACCGGCTTGCTGCTCGCTTTTTTCTTATTCAGCAATATCGCGCAGGCTGCCGCACTGGATTTCACAACCCAGAGCTGGAACCGTTTTGTACAGCAAAACAAAGCGGCGATTGTGGTGTTTACCAGCACGGATTGTTCGCATTGTCCGTCCGTAGTGGAAGCCTTGCATCAGCAATTGCAAAACGGTAAGCAAGGCCATCGTGTGCCTTTGCATCTGGTGGTGATGGATGGTGCTGACGAACCAGCGGCGCTGCAGCATGGCCATTACACGCTGGCGGATCAGCTGTGGGTGTTTCAGGGAAATCCGGCCGCCTTGCAATACAGTGTGAATGCCAAGTGGCGCGGCATCACGCCGTATATTGTGCTGGTCAGCCAGCAGCAGGCGGAATTTATTCTCGGCAAGCCGGACAGCGCCCGTTTGCAGGACTGGCTGGAAAAAGTAAAGAGTAATCCGGCGAAGTAGCCGGAGGTTGACACACTGCAGCAGGCAGGGCTGGTTGAAGACAGCCTGAAGTAGCCCAAAACAGGCAAAATGCGGTGTTCAGCACAGAAAAAAGCCGGTTTTTTGCGGACGTCCGCAGAAAGTCTGGCCTGCAGGGCAGGTCTGAAAATGCCTGAATGCGGAGTTCTGCACAGAGTCCGTGGCATTTCTGATCTTTCGCATTCATAAAGCCCTTGTAAAACGCAGAGTCAATCATTGAAGACGGAGACCTGATCGAACCATGCAAACGCATGCCTTACACCGACAACGCTGGCTTGCTGCCATGATTGCCCTGGCGATCATGCTGCAGGCTTGCCTGCCGTCGCTGGGGTTTGCGCTGATGCATACGCAAAGTCAGCGCATGGCAGCGATTGCCAGCGTTACTCAGGTGATTTGCGGCAGCGGCGGTAGCCGTATCGTGAATGTCGCGGTGCAAAGCGATGCCGGCAGTGCCGGTAAACCGGAGGCGGCTGTCAGTAGCGTTGCGGTTAAAACGATGACGTCTGCGCCATCAGAAAACGCAGCGCACGAATCACCCGACAAGCATGCCTCGCCTTGTCCATTCTGTCAGACAGCCGCTGCGCCGCCAGCTTTGCCTGCGGCGGAAAGCTGTGTGCTGTTATTGCCGCGCCTTGGCGAAAGCTGGCCGGATTTGTTTTATCACGCCGCCTCGCCACTGTTCCAGTGGGCGGTTCCGCTTTCCAGAGCACCTCCGCTCTGATCTTCCCCTGACGGCGCTTCGCCGTCTCCCATCCTGTCCGGCTTGTTGTGCGTCTGTGCGCCCGGCGGCCTGACGTGGTTTGCCTTCTTTTCTTCTTCACATTCTGAGGTGATTTATGTTCGCTTTGCGATATCGCGGCGCATGCGCTTGTGCGCTTGCACTGAGTTTGCTCTGTTCTGTTTCTGCTGTGCGTGCCGAAGTGCAGGTCAGTGATCCGTGGGTGCGTGCCACCGTTGCCGCGCAAAAAGCCAGTGGTGCATTTATGCAATTGCAGTCAGCGACGGCTACCCGTCTGGTGGCAGTCAGTTCGCCGGTGGCAGGAAGCTGCGAAATCCACGAAATGAGCATGCAGGATAACGTCATGAAAATGCGCGAAATCAGCAAGCTTGATCTGCAGCCAGGAAAAGCCGTGGCGCTGCGTCCGGGTGGCTATCACATCATGCTGATGGGCTTAAACGCTGCGCTGAAAGAAGGCGATACCGTGCCACTGACGCTGCGTTTTGAAAACGCCGACGGTAAAACGGAAACGCAGGAAGTGCGCGCTACGGTGCGTGCAATGCCACCTGCGCAACATCAGCACTGAGGCAGATGATGAGCATGCGATTACCACGTTTGCTGGCACTGGCGGCAGTTACAGCCACGCTGATTTACACGACGCAGGCACAGGCTTCATGCGGAGCAAGTTTTTGTCTGGTGAATACCGACTGGGGCATGCAGGGAGCGTGGCAGGAAAAAGGCTGGCGCGCTGATTTCCGCTATGAACAACTGTTACAAAACCGCTTGCGCAGTGGAACCGATGCCGTTCCAGCCAGCGCGCTGGATCCGTCACACCGCGAGACCGAATCGCTGACACGGCGCTGGGTCGGCACACTGGATTACGGCTGGAACGAGCACTGGTCGGCCTCGGTCACGCTGCCGTTTGTTGATCGGGAACATACGCATATTGAAGACAGCGCAGCGGCGAACTGGCATTACCGTCAGTTTGGCGACGCAAAGGCGAGCCTGCGTTATCAGACCAATCTGCATGACAGCGACGAAACGCTGGGCGTTGGCGGTCTGCATGCGGGCCTGAAGCTGCCGACCGGACGCACTGGCATACGCAACAGTACCGGCACGCTGGCAGAGCGTGCATTGCAACCCGGCAGTGGCGGCACAGCCTTGCTGCTGTCGGCGTATTACCGTCAGTTTATCGCGCCGCTGCAACTGAGCTGGTTTGCACAAGTGAATGCAGATGTGCCGCTGAACATGCGCGATGGCTTTCGTCCGGGTCAGCAAATCGGTCTGGACATCGGTTTGTCACGTCCGCTGACGGCAAACGTCACTGGCTTGCTGCAACTGAATCTGCAGCATCGCGGCCGCGATGCCGGTGTGCAGGCAGAGCCTGAAGCATCGGGCGGACGCAGCGTGTTTCTGAGTCCGGGTCTTAGTGTGAGCGTTGCACCGCAAACCCGTGTGTATGGCTTTGTGCAATTGCCGCTGTATCAGTACGTCAATGGGCAGCAATTAACTGCCCGTTACGCGCTCGCACTGGGTACCCAAACCCGTTTCTGAATATCTTATTTATTTTTATCGCTAAGGAGTCTGTATGAAAGCTTTATCCCGCGTTGTTTCCTTATCCCTGATTTCCGCTGCTGTACTGGCCGCATGCGGCGGTGGTGGCAGTGACAACACACCGGCAGCACCAAGCGGCCCGCGCAGCCTGTCGATCAGTTTCGATATGATCGCGAACGGCGTTGCTGCAAAGTGCGGCACACCGATCACCGGACTTGGCAGCAAATCCAGTACGGTTGATTTGCAAAACGCCGCTTTTTACGTCAGCAATATCAATCTGGTGGACGCAGCCGGCAACCTGACGCCGGTCACGCTCGCCAGTAACGACTGGCAGTATGATAAAGTCGCGCTGATCAATTTCAACGATGGCAGCAGTACCGCATGCGGTGGTAAAGCACAGGCCACCAATGCGGTCATTACCGGCACGGTACCGGCCGGTAATTATGTTGGTATTCAGTATGAAATCGGCGTGCCGGAATCACTGAATCACACGGATTACGCCACTGCACCGAAACCGCTGAATGTGCAGTCTATGGCCTGGAGCTGGACTTCCGGCCGCAAATTCATGCTGCTCGAAGTCAATCCGGTTGGCGGCGTCACCGTAACACGCACCAATAACACCACTAATCCGCCAACCGTTACCAGTTCAACACAGGCATCGTGGTACACCCATCTGGGCGCAACCGGCTGCACATCCGATGCAACAACCGGTACCTACGCCTGCACCAACGCCAACCGCATGCTGGTGCGCCTGAACAGCTTTAATCCGGATACCCAGAAAATCACGCTGGACCTGAATGCGATGTACAACAACGTTGATCTGACTTCCGATACGGCAGGCGCACCGGGCTGTATGTCGGGAAAAACGGATACCGAATGTCAGGGCGTGTTTTCGAATTTAAAAATTGATCTGAACAGCGGTGCGCCAGCGACGGCGGGCATCCAGTCTGTCTTCATTGCGAGAGCGAAATAATGTTCAGCGCGATTCGTTTACTGATGCAGCAGCGGATCGCCGTCTGTGCTGCGGCTGTGCTGTTGGCAGCCTGCAGCGCAGGTGGTGAGGGCGGCAATACTTCCGGCGACGGCCATCATCACGGCAGCACCGGTTTACCAGCGGTGGATGGTTTCCCGCTGGCGGTGGTGCCTGCTTCAAATCCTTATACTGAGGATAAATTCCAGCTTGGCCGTGCTTTGTTCTACGATGCACGTCTGTCCGGCAACGGTACGCAATCCTGTGCCAGTTGCCATCATCAGGACAAGGCCTTTACCGACGGGCGGATTACCGCGCTCGGCTCTACCGGTGAAGATCATCCGCGCAATGCGCAGGGGCTGGCCAACGTGGTGTATCACGCGACGCTGACCTGGGCCAATCCTGTCATGATCGACCTGGAACGCCAGATGGAAGTGCCGATGTTCGGTGAACATCCGGTGGAAATGGGGATTAACGACAGCAACAAAGCAACGGTGCTCGCCCGTTTACAGAACGATACCGCCATGTATGGCCTGTTCCGCAAAGCCTTTCCGTCTGATGCAGCGCCAGTCAGCTTCGGCAATATCATTGCCGCCATCGCCACGTTTGAACGCGGCCTGATTTCTGCAGATTCGCGCTACGACCAGTATTTGCGCAAGCAAACTACGCTCAGCGAATCCGAATTGCGCGGTCTGAATCTGTTCATGGGCGAAAAAGCCGAGTGCTTCCATTGTCATGGCAGCTTCAACTTCAATGATCAGGTGCGCTACGTAGGCCTGAGTCAGGTGGATACACCATTCCACAATACCGGCTTATATAACATCGACGGCAAAGGCGGTTTCCCGTTCCCGAATCGCGGCTTATTCGAAGCAACCACCAATCCCAAAGACATGGGTGCTTTCCGCGCACCCAGCCTGCGCAATGTCGCTGTGACTGCGCCGTATATGCACGATGGCTCAGTGGCGACGCTGGAAGAAGTGCTGGACTTCTACGCCGCCGGTGGCCGCGTTATCCGCAGTGGTTTATACGCCGGAGATGGCCGTGTTAACCCGTATAAAAGCGGACTGGTTAACCAGATTAACTTAAGTGAACAGGACAAGGCAGATCTAGTCGCTTTTCTCAAAACCCTGACAGATCAGGGCTTCCTCACCAACCCGCGGTTTTCCAAACCTGCAATCAGCCAATGAAAGGAGACGTTATCGCATAGACGTAATACTTGTTGTAAATCCAAATACTCTGTTTTTGGGCTGCCTGCGGGCAGCCTTTTTTTATTTACCAATATATAATCGATTTGTTTTATATAAATTCATTGAAAATATTCATATATGAAATCTTGGCTGAAAGTCGCTCCACTTATTTTGATTCTCTGTGCGTGTAGCACAGGTTATCGGGTTCAGGATGGCAGTCTCGCTGCTGCAACGGGAGGATTTCGTGATTATGCCGGGCCAGGGAAACTAAGAAGAGTCTACATAACGGCGAATGGTTTAACTAAGCCGGAAACCGTCAGCGAAATGATTTTGCTCAGAGGCGCGGAAATGGCAAAGAAGGATGGGAAAACCTACCTCCTCATCTATGCCAGCGTACCGGACGCAATTCGCGGTCTGTATCGTTCAGCTCCTCATGTCGATTCCTCATTTATGGGTTCTTCTGCGACGACCTACTTCCTGTTTTCTGAGACGAATGAACCCGGCGCTTTGAATGCCGACGAAATTATTGCAAAACTTGGTCCTATATATCTGGGGAATCGATAATGCGCATAGCGAATTTATTACTGATTGCCGGCCTTGTTACTGGGCTTTCCGGTTGTGTGACTACTTATGTTCATCCTGCAAATACGCCGCTGGCGAAATTAAATCTGGAGGGTACGACCGGCTATAATTCTGTTCCAAAATCCATCTGTGTTGATGGAACCGAAAAGGCGTTAAAACCGGACAGTACCGGATATAGTGATATTCCCGCCGGAAGAAAATTGACGGTTGTGTTCAACTACAGTAATCAGGGCGCGTTTGGCTCTCAGGTCTGTAAGGCGTTTTCTAGTTTTTATCCGGAGCCCGGAAAGTCATATGTAACGGTTGTTGAAAGAGATGCTTTTCGCTGTCGGGGACTGATTTTTCTGGAAGACAGCAGCAAGAAAACGGGCCTCTCTTTTGAGCCAAGTATAGCTCCGGGCGAGAAATGCTAACTCTTGCGGATTGATTAAAGCAGTCGTTCATATCGCTGCGTGAAAGACGCAAAAGGCATTTACAGTGATGTAAATGCCTTTTTTCATTGTCTTTTGGAAATGTTTTCATTTTGTTTTTGAAATAACAATCCACTTGCCTGCCACTTAGCGAAAGTTCACATATATTTGGCTGCTAATAATGCTAGAATGAATAAAGCAGTTAGTATTTCAGCCAGTTATTGTTTATCGTGTCCGCATCCACTCCACCTGATTCATCACTTCCATTCGCATCTTCCGGTGTCGATACAGGAATCAACCACGCCGAATTCATGCGGCGTCATTTCAATCTGACAAAGATTTACCCGCTGGTGCAGAGCGAATTCGACAAGCGGCTTGCTGCCTGTGCCGAACACGATCCCGCATTGTTAAAGCAGATTCGTCATTTGTTTACAGCAGAGCTGAACGCGCTGAAAACCAATGCAGAATGGGCGGAATTCACGATTGCGTTTTACGGCGATATCGGCTGTGGTAAGTCCAGCATCATTGAAGCCTTGCGGATCAGTCTGGCGGAAGCCGGTAAGCAGGAAGAGCGTCAGGCTTTTGTGGCAAGCAGTCAGGCCAGCACACTCACGCTGGCAGGCTATCAGAAAGCCTTGCGCGCCCGTAACGCTGCACGGCAGGAACTGATGACATTTCAGACCGAACTGGGCGTGGTCGAACATCAGGCCAAAGTGGCGGAACTGAACGCGACGGAGCAGCGTCAGGCTTTGCGTCAGAAGCTGGCACAGAAACTGGACAATGCCGCGATCTGGAGCAAACTGCGCTACCGCCTGCGTCCGCCACCGGAAAAGCAGCAATTGCTGGACATGGCGAAGCAATGGAAAAACGAGCGTGTGACTGAACGCCGCCGCATCGTCAAAATGCGTGAACAGTTACCGGCGTTGCATGACCAGTCTGCGGTCACCGAGATCGTGCTGGCGCAATTCACCCGCAAACGCGACGCGCTGAAAAAAATCTGCGATGGCAACATCATCGGCGACGGCGGTAAACCGCAAACCACGCAGCCGCAGTTTTATCATTTCGCCACCCGCTGGGGCCGCTTCCGCATTACCGACCTTGGCGGTACCGGTTTGCCTTCACAGATTGCCGCTGTTCAGAATTTGCAAGCGCTGAAACAAGCGCATGCAGTTTTTTATGTCGTCAATGATGCCATCATGCCGACGCCAGCTGCGCTGGAAAAACTGCGCAAGCACTTGCAGGACCAGACCGAAATCCGCCTGATTGTGAACTGGCAGTCGAACACGCTGGCGCAATGGAAAAAACGTCTGGAATCACCGAAGATCCAGCACCGCGTGCAGTCACTCGACACCATGATGCGCCAGCAATTCGGCGAGCACTATCACGGTATGCTGACGATTGCCGCCAAACCGGCTTTCTACTCGGTCGCTGCCTGCCTGCCGCCCTTCGGCAACGAAGAACAGCAGCAACAGCACTTTTTAAGCCAGCACACACCGGAAGAACTGATGGCTCTGTCCGGCCTGAATACGCTGGTACAAACCCTGTGCAATAAGATGCTGCACAACGCCTCGGCCAAGGTGAGAAAAACGAATATCCACAAAGCCGATTGCCTGCTGCGCAACGCCATCATCGCCCTCGACAGCGCCCGCCACGACCAGCAACCGCAAGTCGCCTGAACTTCCCGCACCGCACGGCGCCATCACCTGATACGCGCCGCTGCGGATACTCCCTGACACTGCACATCCGGCCTGACTTACTGAGCGTCAGTGTGAAGGCTGACAGTTTATTTTCGCCCGCGTATTTTCCTTATCTCCGCTCAACACTGGTTTCTGAGTTTTCTGAAGCAGATGGAAATTCTTGTACGTCGTACCTTCGTGTACCTATTACAAATAGGCCTGCAAGCGCTCGCGGGTCCAGAGTTTGTTTGCAAAGATTAAAGCGCCAAGGGTTGCTTGTAAATAATGTAATTTTCTGAAACTTCAATATATCTGGAAGTACTTAAGTTTGCTTCCCGATTAGTTGTTACCGCAACTCAGATTTTATAATCCGGAAAATTTCCTGTCACTTTCATGTAAGAGTAACTCTATTGTTGTCGTTACTTTCCCCATTGCTCCGTCAGTACATTAAAATTAGAGCTAGAAAGATTACTTATTTTTACAATTAATCTCTGCCACAAAGATTGTTTGTTGAATTTTTTATGCTAGGAATTTTTTTTTTTTGCAAATAAAGCAATCATTTCTTTCTTAAAAAATCGAACCAATTTCAGATCCTAGCCGATCTATGTAAACCAAAAACACAAAACTAACGTGTGAATTTTCGAAACTTGGAGAAAAATATGACCGACTGGGATGATGAAATTCCTCAGCCAATCCGGGAGCGGGTAAAGAAAAGTGCGGCTTCGCTTGAAGTTGCCGCGCAAAAAGTTGAAGAGGTGCGCAGCAGACTTAACGCGATTCAAGCTGATGCTGAGGTTGCTCTGAATGCTGTGAAAGAAGGCATGGCCCCGGCCATTCAGCTAAGTAAAGATGCTATGTTTAAAAAGCGACTCAGTGAAGAGCGCTGGGGTAGCGCTCTGAAACTGACTGGCCTGAATACCGCATTCAATGGTGCGCAATATGCTGCTTACGCATATTTTTTGCTCTTTTTGTATTCTTTTGGGATCTTCACTAATCTCGGGCTTTTCCCCGTCTACATTTATCATCTCCTGACCAGTTTCAAAGGAATAGTATTTTTTATCGCACCGTATTTCTTATTGGTCCGGCAAAGTCGGCGTTTGGCTGCTCGTACATCTCTGAAAGCTTCATTCGCACATCTAGACCAGACCTTAGCTAAGGCTGAAGTACAGATATCAGGAAATGCTACTACTGGTAAAGCAACACCGGAAGCTATCGCTTTGTATCCAACTACCGATGGCAATAGCGTTGGGTACTACCCCCCTTTCGTGAATGATCTCGTTCCCACAATGCTTAACGGGCCTGGTGCTGTACATATTCTGCTTACAGCAAGTTCAGAAAAAACTCAGCAGCGACTGAAATTAGGCTACAAGCATAATGCTCATGAATTAATCGTTTCTGGCGATGCTTCACTAAATAAATATCCGGAATTTAATCGTTTAATTGCAGCCAAGCTCGAATCTATCCGCCCAGTGATGAATACGCTGGCGGACGGATTTATAGAGTTTAAATCCGTCAAAGACGCGTATGCGATCTGTAAAACTCAGTATGAGAAAGACCTTGAACTTGCAAAAGCCTGGTCGCAAATCGCTTTACCAGATGAAACCAGCAACAAATTAATCAAGCTGATTGAGCTATTTACCAGCGAATCTGATGTCAGCCCAAAAGGCATTTTGCTGTATGGTCCTCCGGGAACTGGTAAAACCAGTATCGCAAATGTATTAGCTAAAACGGGGAATTTATTTTTCCAGAAAATCAGCGAAAGTGATCTGAAAGGACAGTATCAGGGTCATACAGGGCCAAAAGTACAGGCAATTTTCTCAGAACTGAGAAAACACCAACCAGCTATTTTATTTGTTGATGAATGTGAAGGTGTATTTAAGTCACGCTCAAGCAGTAATGCCACAGGCAACGTCAATTTTGACACCGAAATGCTGAAAGAATTCCTGGTGCAATGGGGTGGTATTGCAAGTGATAGCAAGACTAAGATCCTCGTCATTGGTGCCACGAATCTTCACGAAAATATTGATTCTGCAGTCATGAGCCGTTTCACAACCCGCATTGAAATTGGGCTGCCGGATAACCGTTGCCGCGAAAAAATATTGCGAAACGAAATGAAAAAAGCAAAGTTAATTGTTCCTGATGATCTGAGTAAAGTCATCAGAGACACAACTGGTTTTGCCGGACGTGATTTAGAAACACTTGTCGTCTCTTTAGCCGCAGATCTTACTGGTCGCAATGACCCTACCGAGGCGGAAATACTCAAAGAAATTCGCCTTGTACGAGGTAAGAGTTCTACGGACGTACTTGATCAGACCTGGGACGATATTGTCTTACCCGAGAACATCAAAAACCAATTTATCAACCTCGGTAAAATGTTAAAGAGTCATGAGGCGCTGAAAAAATCCGGAATTGATGTTCCTTCCGGCGCATTATTGTGGGGACCGCCCGGGACTGGTAAAACTCAACTGGCTAAAGTACTGGCAGGTGAATCCGGATTAGGTTATATCGCAGCCTCGACAGCTGAAATTCGTAAAAGCAATCTTGGTGAATCAGGCTTTGCCGTTAAGAACTTGTTTGAACGTGCTCGGTCTCAGTCGCCTTGCATTTTATTTATTGACGAGATTGAAATTCTTGCGCCGTCACGCTCGGGCGATCAGGCTAACTCTGTTTCGACTGAAATTATTGGTCAGTTGCTACAAGAAATGGACGGCATTAAGAGTCAGAATGGTATGGTCTTTGTTCTTGCAGCAACCAATCATCCTGCCTTACTGGACTCAGCCGTGGCTTCACGTCTCGAGCCCAAATTAGAGTTGCCGCTGCCAGACCTCGCAACCCGAACAGCAATCCTTAAAATTATCCTTAAGAATAAGCCGATCGACTTCGATCTGGAACACGGAGCTCATCAAATCGCCTTACTAACAGAAGGGAAGTCAGGACGGGACTTGAACACGCTGGTTAAGGGGGCCGGAAGCCGGGCGACAACACGTGCACTGACAACGGGCGAATTAATCAATGAGGCAAATCCCGTCGTGCTGCAGTTAGCCGATATGACCAGTCAACTGAACGAGGCGCAAGAAGTTGTGAAAGTAGCTGATTTGAGTTGGGAGGATATTGTATTGCCTGACAGTGTCAAGGATCAGTTCGTCACTCTTGGTAAGATGCTGAAAAATGCTGAAGTATTACGCAGTTCCGGCATTGACGCTCCGCGCAGTGCATTACTGTATGGCCCTCCGGGCACTGGTAAAACACAGTTAGCCCGTGTACTGGCTTCTCAATCAGGCTTGTCTTTCTTTGCACCGACTACAGCAGAATTACGTCAGAAATACATCGGACATTCTGGTGCTGCCGTGCGCGACATGTTTGAGAAGGCACGCAAAATGTCCCCTTGTATCTTATTTATTGATGAAATGGAGATACTTGCAGGACAGCGCACAGGCTCGGACAATGAAGTGACAACAGAAGAGATCGTCGGACAATTTTTGCAGGAAATGGATGGTATTAAGAGTCAGGCCGGGCAAGTATTTGTGCTTGGTGCGACAAATCATCCGGAGTTTTTAGATAGTGCAATCCTTTCACGCTTTCTTCAAAAAATTGCAATTCCTTTACCAGAGCTGCAAGCACGGCAGGCTATTCTTAAAAATCTTCTCCGTAATAAACCAGTAAGTGCGGATATTGATGTAGTCGTACTGGATCTTGCCGCACAAACTGAAGCTTATTCTGGCCGGGATTTACGTAATCTTGTCGATGGGGCAGCTAACAGCGCAACAACACGTGCCATGAAATCCAGTGAAGCTATTGATCCGGTCAATAATCCGATTCGTATTACCAAAGAAGATTTGATGCAAGCATTGTCTGCCCGGCAGGCAACACAAATAGCTTAATTCGGGGTCGCGACGTCAAATATTTTATATTTGCATGTCTTAAAAAAACAGGAGGAATGCGTATGCTTCCTCCTGTTTTATTACATATTATTGATAATTTAATATTTTTAAATATTTAAAAAATCATTGGTATTACCGAAGAGAATATTTTTTAAGCAGAGCGGAAGAGCGCTGAGATGACATAGAAAATCACATATGTCCCATTGTTTAAGCCGATGGAAAAAAGTGAATCGGCTTTAAAAGATTTAATGACCAATCAGAAAAATACTGAGGTTACTGAATGGCATCCTACGAAACCAAAGAATCATTATCAACATTCGAATTGATCGCTGACTGGATCAGCCAGAAGGCAACCCTGGTGTTGATCCTGCTGATGATTCAGCTTGGATTGCTCCTGGCCATGTACAACTTGTCTGCGTCAATAGGTAAACAGCAGCTGAGTCAAGGTAGCCGTGGTACGGCCAGCGCTGTTTGTGGGCAGTACGAAGTCATCTTCTCGGCCAGTACCAGCATGCAAGATGTGCAGCAATGGGCGCTGAACTTTAACGCCAATATCGTTAGTGGCCCTAATAGCCGAGGTGCCTTTGAAATGGAAATACCCGGACTGACACTGCCGGAAACTCGTCAAGCATTTGGATCACTGGCAATGGATGTCCGGGTTAACCCGCTCTGTGGATCATCGGTGCGTCAGAAATGAACAAGAACGAAGGTAAATCACAAATTGTTGCCGATTGCGCGATCGGAGGGTTGGCTGCGCTGATTTATGTCGGTGAATATCTCGGGCAAGGCGCTATAGCGAATAAAGCTTTTAATACTGGTTCAGTGACGGCACTTATGACCGCAGCAATCGGTACGCTGTTAGTCATTTTGTTTTCAGCACGTCGAAATCCACTCACAGGGCCACGATTCCTGTCTGTTGTTTGCTACGCCATGATTCTTGAGTACGCCTTGACGTTACCAGCCATCAAATTAGGCGGCGCCATGTCTGCGTTTATCGTTGCATCTCTCTGCGTCACTTTCTCAGGAGTCATACTCCTCGTTTTTGGCTACATGAACTGGACGGATCGACTGCGCTCTTTCATGTCGATCCCTGCCTTGTCTGCACTGGCTTTTATCGTTGCAACCACGACGATTTCCGGACAAATTTCAGGTATGAATCAATGCTCAGAGAGCGTTGCCTGGCCAGCACTGGCGGTGGCATCCACGGTGATTACCATTGCCTTTGGCATCAAATACGGGCTGCAGCCCGGAACAATGCTATACCGGAGTCGCTTATTTATCAGTATCGTGATTGGTTCTCTGGTCTACTTTGTCTGGCGAAACTACGCACCAACTCCCGCTTTATGTAGTACCGTCAGCCAGATACACGGCGGTGAAATTACTAACGCAATTTTGGGGTTCTGGCGCTGGAAAGAACTGGCATTTTTATCGGATCCCCAAGTTATCCTGACATTATTTTCAGGCAGCGCGATTCTTGCGTTGCTGTGTCTGATCGATACGCTTTCTGCGGCTTCTTCGCTTGCGAGCGATGAAGGTCAACCCGATGCGATGGTGCGGAACGAGTTGCTAGCCAATGCATGGGGCAATACTGTATTTGGGACACTCGGTTTGTTGCCCATCTCAATTTCATTATCCCGAAGCAGAACAATCTCTGAGCTCAAACCGGCAGACAGCAAAATACCCGCTATTTCGCATTCTGCTTTTCTGCTATTGCTGATTTTCTGCCTGATCGGACTGCAATGGCCGTTACTCGATTATTTACCAAAAGCAGTTATCGCCGGGACCTTAGTGGTCGTCTCGATCGAAATGCTGGATGAAAAATCTGTACTGTTATGGCGTACAGCACTTGGTGCATCGAAAGCACGTAAGGCACTGGTGAACGGACTTTGGATTTTCTTACTTGCGGTAAGTATTGCAGTATTGATGGCGATCGGCCCATGGTCAAAATTAGCCGTCACCGTTGCCTTTCTGGCGGCAATCATTGCCTCGCTAACCGGTTTGCTCCTCGCACCAAAGCAGAAAACTTCAAACAACGGTGTTTTTAGCGGCAGACTTCACTTTTTGAACATTGGGTCTCATATGCGGCGCTGGAAAGCTGGTGAGCATCGCAGTATTGATTTGTCGATGACTCAGGCAATTGACTTTACAGCGGCATGCGCCATACGTGACATTACCCGTGCCCAAGCTGGTAAAGCCCATATTGTGATTGGAAAGAACACGGGAAAAGAAGTTTCTGAAATTCTGGAAGTGCTTTGTCCTGAAAGCTTAAAACCTCACTGCACGGAGTAAAAACATGGCAGACCGTCGGAATATACTGAAAAAGTCACTGTGCGCACTGGCTGTATATAGTTTGAGTACGTCCCTCACTTTTGCCAATGCGCCAGCGCCAAAGAAAGTTGCTCTTGTCATCGGCAACGCAGCCTACGCCAGCAATGAAAAGCTGAAGAATCCCGTTTCCGATGCGACCCTGACCGTCAATAGCCTGAAGCAGCTTGGCTTTGCCACAACACTGGCAACGGATCGTACCGCTGCACAACTGAAAAGTGACTTACAGACTTTTTCGCTGGCTGCAAAAGATGCGGATATCGCTCTGCTGTTCTACGCAGGCCACGGTATTGCCGTCGATAACATTAACTACCTTATTCCAATTGATCAACGCTTATCCACACTGAAATCTCTGGATCTCAAGCGGGATGGCGTTTCGTTGCGCTGGATTGAAAGCGTGCTGGCACAGAGCAATGCACAGGTATCCGTTCTGGTCATTGATGCCTGCCGTAATCCGCTGATGCGCGGTGCACCGACTCAGGGTATGGTTGATCCTGCGACGCCACCGCACGGGACACTGATATTCTATTCAACCGCACCGGGGACGCAGGCAGGCGATGGCTCCGGCAAAAACAGCGAATTTTCGCTGGCGTTTAACCGCAATATCCTGAAACAGGATCTTAGCCTGATGCAAGCGATCATGGCGACACAAGCCGATGTCAGTAAGGCTACCGGTGATACGCAAATTCCCTGGGTCAGCAGTGGTTTGGTCAATGATGTTCAGCTTTCCACCGCAAAACCCTTAGCCAAGTTATCAAAAACAGATAAGAACACGCCGCTGGTGGGAGTACAGCGCGGCACCGAAACAAAATCTGAACCCGCTGCCTTGCAAAAGTACTGGGATGAAAATCTGGCACGACTGGATGAGTCTATTCAGTACAGCGCGATGAATTTTGATGTCAATAGCAAAGTCATTCTGGAAAAAAGAGCGAAAACGGGTGATGTACTGGCACTAACGACGCTGGGACTGGTCTATGCGACGCCCGAACAAGTCAGCGTGAGAACCATGCATACCGGATATGGACTGGAATCCAAACCAGTCAAAAGTGGGAATGGTGTCGTTCCCTACAACCCGGCACTGGCAGTGAAATATCTTTCGCAGGCGGCAGCCAAACATTTTCCGGTAGCGCAAACCCTGCTGGCTGAACTATTGATTGAAGCACCCAAAGGGGTTCCAAGAGATTATCAGCGTGCCGAAAGCTTACTCAAGGAAGCTGCCAGTACCGGATATGGACGTGCACGTCTTGATTTACTGGATTTAAATGTCCGTCGCGGCAATTACAGTCCAGAGGAACTGGCGAAAGAGTTAAGGAATAACAGCAGCACGATAAAAAATTACATGGACCGGTGGAGTAAACCGCAATCACCTAAATAGTCGTTTTCCGGTCCATAACGATCTTGATAATCCTCCCGCTCATCCAAAATAAAGACCGGGAGGAATTGTTCACAGTGACTTGTGTGCCAGACTGCAATCGTTGGCGGGTTTGATTTCGGTTGCTATATCCTTCAACAAAATAACGCCATCGTCCGGCAAGCTGGTTTGTCCGACGATACGGTAGTAACCCGTAGCGTCAGGCCCTGCTACCACTTGCATCTGTCCTTGCGTCAATATGCGCGTTAAATCTTCCATCGTCGCAGACGACTTCAGGCGCACAAGTATTGCCGGGCATTGCGTTGTAATGCCTCCCCTTGTGTCAGTTTGAGGCTCAATTTGTGATACAGGCTTGTTATAGAGCCACACCAGTCCACCGCTCTGCGCAATGATGACAAACGCTGCCAATACCGGAATTGCTGAACGCATGGACGAAGACCATTGTCCCAGCCACGAGAACCAGCGTGATACAGGTTGTGATTGTTCGCACGCAGCCGGCGATGCCTCCTGACTTTGCCGGGCGAGTTCCCTGAATTTCAGCCATGCGGTATCTTCGTTTTGCGCGATACGCTGCTCAAGGCGCAAGTTTTCGAGTAAAGCAATCAGTCGCGCATCTCCTGCCAATGAAGGATCCTCAGAAATTGCCTGACGCAGGCTTTGTAACTCAGCATCTGTTAACGATCGTTCCAGCTGAGCCAGCAACAGTGCCTCGTCTTTTGATACGGGTATGTTTTCGCTCATACATCCTCCGAATGAATACCCATGCAACGCTTCAGTTTTTTAACCGCTTCGTTGATACGACTTTTAACAGTTCCCTCTGGAATACCAAGCATCAGCGCTGTATCTGCCTGCCTTAAATCACCCAGTACACAACGAATCACTTCACTTAATTTCGGCGTCAAATGATCAACACATCGTTGCAAACGCTGTACTAACTGAAGATTTTCCAATGCGTCATGAATCGGATCATCGTCCTCTTTCGGCATGAGTGACTCATACATCGTATCGTCTGAGCAATCGTCCTGGTTCGAAGTGATCAGGTCACGCAACAAAATCTCATCCTTGTGCTGTTCAAGCATATCGAGCAAACGACGAAATGCGACTGTTCTTGCCAGAAAACGAATGAGTTCTGCTCTGAAGAGTTCGGTATGGACTGGGTGAACAGATGAGAACTGTCCAAGCTGATCGCCCCACAATTGCTTAAACGCCTGCATGACGGCGTCTTCCAGCATTTGATGCGGGATCTTCGGAAACCGGTATCCGAGCACGCGCAACATGGTGCTTCTCGCATGCTGAAAAAACTGGCGCATCTCGTCAGGAGACGTTGCCAAATGATCTAAAAAAGGGCGCAGCGACATTTTTTAAAAAATCTGCAAAAAAAATCGAACCTTTCCAGCAGTTCGGGCGAATTAGAAATTAAGCGGTCAGATTGTACAGCCGTTTATTGGAAATATTTTAAGGAGAGCCCGATGAAGTCTGGATATATTGTTTTTCGCAGCGTACTGATTGCAGTGTTAGTCGCCCAAGTGAGTGCATGTTCTTTCGCGCCTGTTGTCGCTCAAAAGCTGGGCGTGGGTACGGTCGATGAAAAAGAAGTGGCTGAGGCCACAGCAAAGGTATTCGCTGTCAAACCGACGGATATCAGTATTGCCGACATGCGTAAGGACAACACACTGAATGGCACGCAAGTGTTTTTCGCTGCGACGGTTCGCGGTAAATCCTACCGTTGCGGCATGCTCTCTTCATTTGCCGGTGCGACGTTGCCGAAGTGTGTGAAGCCCGGTGAAGCATTGCCAGCTCTGCAGTAAAAGGGAGCGACATGATGCGTATTCCAAAAGTACTTTTTATGCTCTCAGCCAGTTGCTGTGCATTACTGCTGGCAGCCTGCGGCGGCTCTTCTCCTTCGAATAACACAGTTGATGTTCCCAATGATCCGGGCATTCCCGTCGTAGTAACACCATACAAGGGCGCATATACCGCAGGATCAGTGACGGCAAAAGATTCTTCAGGGAAGATTATCGCGACCGGTACGATCAATGGCAGCGTTGCGAATATGAACATGCCGGTGAACGCCGTGTACCCGGTCACCTTGTATGTCAGCGGCACCTATCGTAACGAGGCAACCGGTGGCCCCGAAACCAGCCAGGCGATCTTACGCAGCGTTATTCCTGACAGTGGCTCTGTCAAAAGCGGTATCGCCATCACACCGTTGACTGAAATCGTCGCTGCTGTGCTGGACAAACGTGTGTCTGACGGAGAGACGATGACAGCTGAACTCGTCAATAGTGTCACAACAATGGTTGCCAGCTCCGTGCTGAATCTCTCCTTGTCACAAGCGATGGCGCCGCCTGTGTTTAATGTCTCAAATGGAAAAACATCCGACGTTACCACTTTCAAGCTCGCTGCTCTGGCACTGGCAGCCAATACCGATGGCGCCGGTGCGACGCTGGCGGACAAGGTCGTGAATATTGCCAATCGTATCGCCAAAGGCGAGGTACCTGACAAAGTACTTTCTCATTTCGCCGATTCGCTTGCTGCTGTCACCGCATCGAGTGGAGTGAGTTCGCAACAGTCAGACAGCACACACCCGGTAACGGTCCCTGTAGTCACATTGGCAAACTATCCGCTGGTCGATACGCAACCTGTGACCCAAAACACTTTACGTTGGGATAGCACCGGTATCTGGGGAACTGCGCAATGGCGCTGACCTGCTCATCTGAAAAAACATTTTTATCACTTACAGGAGATACACCATGAAATCGTCTTTCATCAAGCTCACTGCAATCAGTGCCATGTTCATCGCGCTGCATGCATCAGCAACCACTGTTCCGAATACGTTCACATCGGGACAACCCGCCAGTGCGGCGGCAGTAAACCAGAATTTTCAGGCACTGGCGACTGCAATTGACAGTGTTAATTCCAACTTATCGGCGCTGTCGGCCAGAGTCGCCAAAATGGAATCCAACAGTACACTGACGATCAATGACTTTATCGGCAGCTATAAACTGATGATGCTGGATACAGGTGTCGGTACGACGTATGTCAGTGTCCGGCAGACATTGGGAACGGTCGTGTTTTCTGCCATCAATAACGGCAACAATATTGCCTACACAGCGACCTTAACTTGCAGCGCAAACAGCGGCGAAGAAGTCAGTCCGAACTCCGGCTATGGAAAAACAACGAACGGGGTGACTGACGTAACCCCGTTCAATAACAAGCTGATTTCCGGCTGCAATGGCGTTCTTGGAACCACGTTGAACTGGACCTTCGATCAAAACAGTAAAACGATTAATCTGGCCGGAACAAATGTTGTTCTCAGCCCAGTCGGAGGCGGCTTATTAATCGGTCGGGATATTTCAACAGAAACCGTCGGTAATGATCCGGTCAGGACAAATACCGGGATGTCTTTGTTAATTTTAGTTCGCCAGTAACCATTAAGGGGCAGCTTGTGCTGCTCTTTATTTGGGGGAATGGGAAGTGGTGGATATTCGGTCATAAGGCAAGACAAACGCGCCCTGTGTGGAATGGAATTCCTTTGACACGGTAGCGTCAAAACACAGATGAATGGCGGGCTTCACCGCTTCAGACGTACGCGATACCGTGGCATTTTTTGCGCAAATCATGATGCATTGAATGCTGACTGGTTTGATGAAATTGAGGAGTGTTTGCGTTTGATCCGGCAGCATCTGCCGCCGGGATAAGGCTCTTCTGTGCAGCATCAGTCAGCTTAGCGATGAAGAAAAATTCCGGAAATTCCTGCAGCATGAAATTTGCCTGATGGTGAGCTGACTATCGAAAGTAACTCCGGCAGCTGAAGAGTGGAACGTAGCGAGTTCTGTCAGCACCATTCAGACACCAAAACCGGCTTTGGCATGCCTGAAAAGCCATTTTTGACCTCAAATGCGGATTCTGGCACATCGATCCGGCGGTCGTCGGCAGAAAGTCTGGCGCTCCGGAAATGGTAAATGACGATAGCTGCACAATACGACCGCTGCCGGCTGGTTCCGCCCGCAGACGCAGCTACCGTCACAAGTATCACTGCAACCGCAGCGCTGGTGTTGTGGCCGGTGGCAGCACTTACGCAGCAGACGCCGGATGGCAGCGCTTGCTGTACTCCGGGGCTTGTGTGCGTTCCTGCATGCCGTAGTCGCGCATCACGCTGGCAACGCGCAGCCGGTAGTCGGCGAATAAGCGCTGGCGTCCGGCTTGCTGGGCGGCGCGGTGTTCCGGCTGATTGCGCCACGCGATCACCGCTGCTTCATCGCGCCAGAACGATAGCGATAACAGCTTGCCGGGCGTGCTCAGGCTTTGAAAGCGTTCGATGGAAATCAGGCCGTCTGCCTGCTGCAACAGCGTATTCAAGTCCGCTGCGGCGTCCAGATAGCCGTTGTGTGCGCCTTCGCGCACGCTGACTTCAAACAGTACCGCGATCATGGCTGGCCTGTTGCAGAAAGGTGCTGTCCACCACTTCCGTAAAACTGCGTTCTTCGCGCAGAATAAAGCGTTTTTCCTGCGCCATCAGAAAATTTGCGCGGCCTTCTTCGTCTGTACGCAAACGGGCGCGGTAGGCTTCATAGCTCGCCAGACTGTCAAATGCGATCAGGCCCCATGCGATATCGTTGCTGCCTTCGTGCGGCAGAAAATAACCGAGCAAATGCCCGCCGCAACGCGGAATAATCCGTCCCCAGTTGTCGGCATATTCTTTGAACGCTTCACGCTGAAACGGATCAATCTGATAGCGGATAAAGCAAGTGATCATGGTGCGTACTCCCGAAAAAAGCTGCGTCTGCAGCGACCGGGTGACTATACGGCGTGGCAGCGGCGCGATGCTTCGATGCAGATCGAACGGTGCAGCGCAGGGACGCTGGTAAGATGCTGAAGCTGCGACTGATTTTTACTTAATAAACATATTGATATTCACCATAACGGAGATCACACCATGAAAGACGGCCCGAATATCGTCGCGATTGCTGCGCTGATTGGCGACCATGCACGTGCGGAGGTGCTGACGGCGCTGATGTCCGGCATGGCGCTGACGGCGACGGAGCTGGCGGAGATTGCCGGTGTGACGCGGCAAACCATCAGCAGCCATATGACGAAATTGCTGGAAGCGGGTCTGGTGGCAGTCGAAGCGCAGGGGCGGCATCGTTATTTCCGGCTGGCGAATGAGGATGTGGCGCAGTTGCTGGAATCGCTGATGAATGTGGCGTTTCGTTCCGGCGCAGTGCGTCTGCGATCCAGCCCGCGCGAACCGGCACTGCGCAAAGCGCGGGTTTGCTATGACCATCTGGCCGGAGAGCTGGGTGTGCTGGTGTATGAGCAGTTACTGCAGGCCGGCTGCCTGACCATCGGTGAGCAGGGCATGGCGCTGACACTGCACGGACGGCAGGCGGTGCAAGGCCTCGGTATCGACGCAGAATCGCTGAAATCCGGCCATCGTCCGCTGTGCCGTCATTGTCTGGACTGGAGCGAGCGCCGCCATCATCTGGCGGGTGTGCTGGGTGCGGTGTTGCTCAGGCAATTTGAAGCGCTGGGCTGGGCGAAGCGGCAAAACGGCTCGCGCGTGATGGCCTTCAGTGCATCGGGTGAGCAGTCGCTGCGCTGCTGGCTGGCGAGCTTGCCAGCGGAAGTGCCGGAGATGGTGTAAGCGGTTTGCGGGCAAGTATGCGCTGGCGTATTTCGCGCAGGCCGGGTTGCTTCAGGCTGCTACGGTTTCCTGCATCAGCGATTCGACTTTGTCGGCAAAAATTTGCAGCGTATCTGCGCACATTTGTGCAAACTGCGCACGGTTTTGCTGCGCATATCTGTTCAGCAGTTTTTCGCAGCGCGCTTCACGCCACAGCCAGCCGGATTCTTTATTTCTGAGGTGCGGGTGATGCTGTACCGCTTGCGGAATTTGTTTATTGAAATAGCGCTCATGTTCCCAGAGAAAATTCAGACGTTCAGCCGGCGCGTAAGACTGTCCCAGGAACTTTGCCGAGTCTGCGTCATAACGCACCGTGAAATCAATAATCAGGGTTGCATGCAGATGGATGCCGGGTGGTGTGACTTCTATCCAGCAATGGTAATTGCTGAGATCCGATAAATGCCGCGCATTCCGGATTTCTGCCCGTTTCGGCGAGATGACCAGATACTGCTCATTGCCACAATCCATAATTTGCCCGCCGCAAACCGCTTCGCATCTGGCGCCCGTCAGCAAATGCAGTACCTGCGCGCCGACAATCGCATAAGCAGCACATTTGCCGAAATCCTGATGCGGCGTACCGGCAAAGCGCGCCGACATCACTTCATACATTGCCTGATCGAGCAGGATCTGGACATTTCGCTGAACAGGAAATGTCAGTACTGCTGAATCAGTTTGGCTGGCAGAAATCGTCACGGCAACACACTCTTGAAAGCACGCTAATGTTACGTATTGTTGTGTAATGTGACGTATTGTATCAGTAAAAATATCTCACTTTTTTACAATTGCAAAACAAAGAAGCCGTAAACTGAAGGTAGGGCAAGGTTGGGTTCTATGCAGCTATCGTCATTTGCTGATTCCGTACAGCCGGACTTTCTGCCGACGACCGCCGGATTGCTGTGCTGAACACCGCATTTGAGCATTTTCAGGGCATTCCGGCGTGGTTCAAAGCATTCAGGATGCTTGTTACAGGTAAAGCAGGTGATAGCCACTGGCGGGCAGGATGTGTTCATTCTCCAGTTCACGTGCCATCAGCTTGCCGCAGTACCACGATGCACCGTAGGGGTTATCCATTTTTTCACTGGCGCTGATGACTTTTTCCTGTTGTCCGCGGAGGACAATTTGCTGCTGCGGATTGTCGTAACACACGGCGACGCCTTTCGGATTGGAAATGAAGATCCGGTAATACCACGGCACGAATTCGCGCATGGCTTTGATACTGGCGTTCAGGCTGTCCTGTACTTCGCTTGCCTGAAAGCCGTTAGCAGGCAGATTCGGAATCAGCGTGATGTGGGCCGACAGCGTTGATTTCTTTTGATTAGTCACAAATTCCGCACCCTCGGCGTAGGCTTTGGCGCTCAGCGGAATATCGACGATACCGTTTTCCGACACCGGAACCGGCAGGCGGGTTTCATTGCTTTCCAGACGAATGTGCAAGTCTGGAATGGTTTTTTGGGTTTTGGCAGTGACCCGCACCAGCACTTTCACTTTATCCTGCGTGGCTTTCTGAATGCTGGTCAGCATTTCATAGGCTTGTTTGTAAGGCATGATGGCCGGATCGCGCAGTGCTTTGACTTCGACTGCAGGCGGGGCAGTTTCCTGACTCTGGCTGGCAGTCGCGGAAGCCGTGCTGGCTGGCGGTTCCTCCGCCTGAGCAAGCCGGATTCCGGCGGTAAGCGCGACACTGAGGCTGCAAATGACGAGGGGAAGCGGGCGGATACGCATAAGGCTGATCTCCGTAGCAGTGAACGATTGAGTGCGCCACTCTGCGGTGTTTTATGCAACATCGCTATTTGTGTGAGCAAAGTGGCATCGTATGCCATGCAACAGCCTGCAAAAATACACCGTTTGCTATCTGAATGTCCGACGCGACACAAAATACTGATTATATATGCAGTATTTTGTGTCGCGTCGTAAAAACTGCAAGAACTGAGCCATCGTCAGCAGTTGAAGCCGCAGCACCGGGCGGCGATGTCAGACTTTGTGTATCAGGTGCGGCGGATGATGAAGCGCGTATCAGCGAGCGTTTATTGCGCCTCGGGGCGCTGTTTTAACTGCTGCATGAATTGCCTGAAATGCGGTGCAAAGTCAGCGAATAAAGGCAGCTGGCGGTGTTGCAGCATGACTTCGCTGAACAGTTTTAATCCCACGGCAAAGGCAGTGGCGTCGGCTTCCGGTAAGTCGCCGCGCTGACGTACTTTGTCGACGATGTTCAGAATGTCATCATGGTTTCCGGTTTCAAACTGTAAAGAACGTGCTTCCGGCGGTGCGCTGCCATCCGGTAAGGCGGTATGCGTGACGGTGATTTGATAGCGGTGCTGTTTCATACGGATACCTCCAGTTTTTGTATACCCAGTGCAGCCTCATCAATCAGTGCTGCGATTTTTCTGGCCAGTTCGGGGCTGGCATTCCCTTCTGAAAACCGGACATGCAGCACGGCTTTCAGATTATTCATAGCGCGTTCGATATCGGGTGAACGACGTGCATCGCTGCCTTCGCGAACCAGTTTTAAGCGCGCCAGCAATGCATGCAGTTCGGGTCTGACGCGCTCCAGTTGCTCCAGACCGGCTGCGGTGACGGTGTATTGTTTGCGTCCGGCATCGCCTTCCGTCACTGTTGCCCAGCCCATATCCACCAGATAGGTCAGCGTCGGATAAATTACGCCGGGGCTGGGGCTGTAATCGCCGCCCACCAGCGTCTCGATGTATTTGATCAGCTCGTAACCGTAGCAGGGACGTTCTGCCACCAGATTCAGCGCCAGAATTTTGATCGCGCCCTGTTCAAACATCCGTCCGCCACGCCCGTGCCGTCCGCCATGCCCCCCGTGACCGCCGCCACCGCGACCTGATCCGTGATGACCTTCCGGATGGTGTCCGCCAAAACTACCGGCATGCGCGATGTGCTGATGCCCCGGTACGGCGCCGTGACTGCGGCAAAACGCCCGTTCCCTGTGATGATGAAAATCTGACATAAAAGGATGCATGATTTGTTCTGAGATGTATTTAAGATAGTTCTAAGATATATCTTATTGTGAGCGGCGTCAACCGGACTTTATCTCACAGTAAGGTAATTGGTCTGAGAAACGCGCTGAATTTCATCCGGTTACTGGTCTTAAGGAATCAATGTTTTTTAATAAAAATTTTTCTTAAGTGCTTATTGCATTTGAATATGTATTTGATGGTGATTCTTTTTTTTTAACGAAAAGAAGTCAGTGCCGGTTCTTTGATATCAGTTCAAATGATGCATTTCATAAAAATTCAGGATTAGATTTATTTCTTGCACGCGCTCAGGATGAGAACGTTCTTCAAAACAAGTGAAATGCGGGAGCGAATATGAAAATGAATGCGATCATCTGGCCGGCGAATTTTGAACCGGGTTTTTCGGATAATTTTGTTTCAAACGAAGTGATAGTTGCGGGTTTAAGTGCAGCCGAGATCTGGCCGCTACTGAGTCATCCGGAATGCTGGCTGACTTACTACGCGAATTCTGCCAATGTCCGGTTTTATCATGGCAGTGGCCCTGAATTAACAGTGGGCGACCGTTTTTATTTTGAAACCTTCGGATTTCCGGTGAAAGCAAGTTGCAATGAGAGTATTGCTCCTGCGCCGGGAGCGCCGGGTCGTCTGGCCTGGCATGGCTGGGCGGGTACCGAAGGAGCAAACGACCGGCTGGATGTGCATCATGCGTGGCTGATTGAGGATTTGGACGGCGGACGTGTACGGATTCTGACGCAGGAAACGCAGAACGGACAGCCAGCAATCGGATTGCGGGATAGCAAACCGAATCCGATGCTGAACGGACATCAGGACTGGCTGGATGGTCTGATCAGTGCTGCCTTCATAAAACGCGGATAAGGGAGTTGCCAGCCCGCGCTATGGTACAAACGTTTCGCGGGCATTGACGAAATATTGATGAAAAGCGTTCTACGTTTTTTTGTCAGGGATCGGAAACTGCCTGAACAGCGTTTCACGCATCCAGCGCTGGGCAGGATCCTGATGCGTACGTTCATGCCAGGCTGCAACTTTGGTAAAACCGGGTATCCCGACCGGAACCGGCACCGCAGTGAGTCCCTGCTGACCGTCGACAAGGCGGCTTGGCAGTACCGCGACCAGGTCGCTGGATCTCAGAATATCAGGAAGGATCAGAAAGCTCCCGACAGAAACACAGACTTTTCTGCGCTTGCCCGTCTGGTCCAGCACACGATCGGTGATGCCTGAAAACGCAGCGCCGTGCAACGAGACAAGGGCATGATCCAGTGCGCAAAACTGTTCCAGCGTCAGTTTTTTCCGGTTTTTCAGAACCGGATGATGCTCCCGGAGGACGCAGAGGTAATGCTCTTCGAATAAATGACGGGCATGTAAGTCCGGATGGGCGGTATTGGGTGTTATCAGGGCGAGATCGACTTCGCCGCGCTCCAGCTGTCGCTGAATCTGCGCTTCATCGACGGTGACGAATGCGATTTTGATATGCGGCGCCTGCTGCCTGATCGCAGAAAGTAAAGGTACAGCGATTGTCCGCAAGGCATAGTCAGTTGCCGCAATGGTGAATGTCAGATTTGCACTCGAAGGGGTGAATGAGGCCGGCTGTTGTAAGGCATTTATCTGCGCAATGATTTTTCTTACCTCAGCGGCAAGCTCTTCCGCGCGTCGTGTCGGAACAATACCACGCTGCGCCCTGACGAACAGGGGATCTCCAAAGTGCGCTCTCAGTCTGACTAGCATGCCACTCATGGCCGGTTGTGTAACGCCGAGACGCTTTGCCGCGCGGGTGACATTGCACTCGTCGAGCAATGCTTCCAGTGCTTTCAGCAAATTAAAATCCAGTGAGTTCATGCGATGAAATGGGATGAATTGAACAGATTGCATCGTGAGGCCGGGTTTTTTCTGATGCCGTTATGGCCTTATCCCAGTGTGGTATCCAGCGTTTCTGGCACAAAAAAACGATTATCCATGAAACAGTGAATGCTGTCCGGACAGCGCATTTCATTGAAGCAGTAAAGTGTCTGGTTATCTGAAAAAACACGCAAAAGTATTTGCGAAAGCGGCTATAATCAAAAATACTGTACATATAATCAGTATTTGTTCATGTCCCCGGAAAACCGCACCTTTATTCGTATTGCAGAGCCTGAAGAGCCGCTGGCACAGGCGCCGTTGCGGGCGCAAAAAGGGCGCGGTGCAGTCGGGAATATTGCACACCGTTTTCATCAGCAGCAACGCAGCGCGGAAGATGACGGATGGCAGCATCCCTTGACAGATAATGATTCTGAAGACAGTGAGCGCTCGCTGAAAACGCAGGTGCAGGCGGTACAGGCAAAAACCATACTGAGTCGCAACCAGTCTCCGGATTTACCGTTTTCCGTTTCGCTGAATCCGTATCAGGGTTGTGAACATGGTTGTATTTATTGCTATGCACGGCCCAGCCACAGTTATCTGGAACTCTCTCCGGGGCTGGATTTTGAAACCCGGCTGTTTGCCAAAACCAATGCGCCGGAGCTGCTGAAAAAGGCTTTGCTGAAGCCCGGTTATCATCCGGAGCCAATTGCTGTGGGCGTTAATACCGATGCGTATCAGCCTTGTGAGCGTGAATTCGGTATTACCCGGCAAGTGCTGGAAATATTGCACCGCAGCCGTCATCCGGTGGCGATGATTACCAAATCTTCGCTGATTGAACGCGATATCGATTTATTGTCTGAGATGGCTGCGCAGCGCAAAGCGACAGCAGCGATCACACTGACAACGCTGGACGCAGATCTGGCGCGCATTCTGGAGCCGCGCGCCACCACACCGGCGCGGCGTTTGCGAACCATACGCATGCTGAGTGATGCCGGTATTCCGGTGTGCGTCAGCATTGCGCCGGTCATACCGTTCATTACCGAGCCGGATCTGGAAAAAGTCATTGAAGCCGCCGCAGATGCCGGTGCGCACAGTGCCGGTTATATCGTGCTGCGTTTGCCGCAGGAACTGAATCCCTTATTTCAGGAATGGCTGCAAACGCATTTTCCTGACCGTGCGGCCCGCGTCATGAACCGGGTACGCGATATGCGTGGCGGTGCGGATTATGTGGCAGATTTTGCGCAGCGGATGAAAGGAACCGGCATCTGGGCAGATCTGATACGGCAGCGTTTTGAAAAAGCCGCGGCACGTTGCGGCATTCAAGACCGTGGCCGCCATTTTAAAGGTCTGAGTACCGCAGATTTCAGGCCGGATTTGCTGATGTCCGGCTTACAGAATGTGGCAGACGCCGGACAGTTATCGCTGTTCTGAACGCTGCGCGTAACCTTGTCAGCGAACTGTCAAGCGGGCAGTTTATACTCCATTCACAGATTACTTTTTTCTTTATCCGGAGCTATGCCATGAAAAAACCTGACACCGTTGTGCAGCGGCAGTTAGATGCGTATAACGCACACGATCTGGAGCGATTTGTTGCTGAATACAGTAACAATGTTCAGGTTTTCCGGCCGCCGCAACCGGAGCCGGTGTTGCAGGGGATGCAGGCGTTCAGCGAGCATTACGCCAAAAACCGTTTCACGCTGCCCGATCTGCATGCCAAAGTTCTCAATCGCATTGTCAGCGGCAATATCGTGGTCGATCATGAAGAAGTCACCGGACTGGACCCGTCTCCGCGCCATACCGTGGCTGTGTATGAAGTTGAAGACGGTTTGATTCGTCGGGTCTGGTTTTACTGAGTTTCAATCAGAACTGCTGTTCCCATTGCAGGCGGAAAGTGCGGTAAGTCCGCTCTTCTGCCTGACGGTATAACAGATAGGCATCATGATAGCCTTCACCGGTGATACCGCGCGGATGCAGTAAATTACCGGCGAACAATTTCAACTGGGTTTGCTTATCCAGCTTCCAGTTCCAGTAAGCGTCCAGTGTTCTGGTGGTGCCGATATAGGTATCCAGTTTTTCAGAAGGACGAACCTTACCGTTACGCTGGAATTGCAGATTCCAGCCCGCGCGCATGGCATCGCTGAGCGTAAAATCCATTCCAACATTCAGGCTCAGCGGTGTTTGCCGCACCAGCCGGTTATTCGGGCCCGGTACACTGTCGACTTCCGACCAGTTACGGTTCAGATTAAATTTCAGCTGAGTGCCGCGCAAAGCTGGGCTCCAGCGTTCCAGCGATAAACGGGTGTCGATTTCGATACCGCGTACATGGGCTTTACCCTGATTGGCTGGCATGGAAACCCATTCATCGCCAAAGCGGAATAACTGGAAGGTTGTGACATTGTCGATACGCCGCAGATAGCCGGACAGGTTCAGATAACTGTCTTTGGCCAGTGTCTTTTCCCATCCCAGATCCAGTCCCCATGCCAGTTCCGGCAACAGGGCAGGGTTCCCCTGAAAGTCCGCATTGGCCGGGCTGTTGGCATTGTTCACAGTATAGCGACGCGGCACCAGATCGCGGGTTGTCGGTGCTTTGTAAGTACGCGAAATCGCCAGACGCAACTGATCCTGCTTGTCTTCCGATACTTTCCACAACCACTGGCTGACCGGACTGAAGACGCTGGAGCGGTTGCGTACAGCAGGCAGTGCGTTGCCGCTGACATCGGTTTGCAAACCTTCCCAGCGTAAGCCCAGATAAGTTTGCAGCCGGTCGCTGATATCCCATTCATCCTGCGCAAATAAAGCCAGTCTGCGTACATCGGCATGGTAGTTTTCATCCAGCGTGGATTGTCCGGCGACGGGTGGTGTCTGATCGAGCTGTAGTCGTTGTTCAGCGCGCTGAATCATCGCACCATCCCAGCCGAATACCAGACTGTGTGCCTCACCGGCCTTGCGTTTGTATTTGCCGCTGGTGCTCAGCGTTTTATCGAGCGCATACGACAATACTTCGCGACGCAGGCTGGTTTGCGGTGCAGGTGCATCACCATCGAAGAAATAGTCGCTGTCACGCCGGTTATAACGCAGCAATAATTTTCCTTCGAGCCGGGTATTTTCATCGAGCCGCTGGCTGGCCTGAATGTCGGATTGCCAGTTGCGTACACTGGCCTGTGACCGGAATGCAGTATCCGGATAGCTTGAGTGGTCACCTAGCAGCGTTGTTTCATGATTGCCGCCATGCATATGGCTTTCACTGTATTCCATCAGATGCTGGGTCTGAACCTGATTACCGTGATCGCCTTTCCAGTTCAGGCGCGGTGCGAGACTGATAGTATTGGTGCGGAAAAAATCCTGTTCATCAAACCAGCGTTCTGCAAGCGGCTTACCTTGCAGCGTCGCTTGTTGTTCGGTAATACGGAGCTGGATTTCATTGCGTGTTTGCTTTACTACCGCATTCAGCCCACCCTGCCAGGCGCCACTGCCTGTAGTCCATTCCAGCCCGGCTTGCGGCAAATGCCATTGCGGCGCACTTTGCAGGCTGGCACGTAAGTTCAGTCCTTTTTGTGCCGGTTGCTTGCGCAGTACGATATTGATCGTTCCGGCGATTCCCTGCGCGCTGTATTCAGCAGAGCCTGAGCGCATAATTTCGACTTTCTCTATCAGTTCCGGCGACAGACTATCGATGCTGAAACCGGGGGCTACCGGCTCTCCGTTCAGCAGAATTTGTGTGTAACCGCCACCCAGACCCCGCAAGCGGATTTCGCTGCCGCTGACGGTGATGCCGGGCAAACGCCGTAAGGCTTCGCTGACATTCATATCACCGAATTGCAGTAATTCCTGACGTGTGAATACCGCTTTTCCGGCGCTGTCCGTTTTGTGATCTGCAGGCTGCGTTTTCGCCTGTACTTCTACTTGCTGTACGGGAGGCGTGGTTTGCTGTGCTTGCGCAGCTGAGTTGATCAATACGGACAGAGCGGAAGTTAACAGAAGATGGGGCAGGTGGCGCTGCATGGCAAAGTCAGGTAAGCGGTAATCGGGGGGAGGCCTGCGCTTATGCCAAAAGCGATGCATGCGACAGGGAACTGCGCAGCATACGGAGCTGATGTTATTCAGTCAAATAATTTTTGAACGACGGGGGCTCTTAAAAAGGATATTGCGCCAGAGGTATTTTCTTACATTCCGCAGACCCGATCCGTGCCGGGCAGATCAGGAAAAAACGGCAGATCGGCAGATAAAACAATAAGGCAAGACAGCATCAGGGCGCGCAGAGCAAGATATGCTCAGTATACCTGTGCCCGTTGTGACACAGGCTGAGCAGAGTGACTGCCTGTTCAATCAGGCAGACGTATTAATTTGCGTTCCGACATTGCCGACGGTTGCCAGCTTACGCTCTGCCTGCTGCACCGCCTGTGCCTGCGGAATTTTGGTTTTGTCGTTATCTCCATCCGCATCATTGCGGTTCAGGCTTGCGGATTTTAACTGTGATGCGAGTTGCTGCACCTGTTGCTGATTAACGCCGCTGACTGTGCCGGACATAATAGGCTCCGTAAAAGTGTCGAATACGCTCTTATCATAGTCCTTTTATGTCCTTTCTGCAGAAATTGTCTGGTCAAATATTGTTAGCGGCCGGCGATCCAGTCGGCGGTATTCTGCACGGGAATACGGTTGCGGATCGCACTCAGTGCAATCAGGTGCAGAATTTCCGAGACGGTGGTGCAGCAGTCTCCCAGTATGCTGACTTCATAGCCCTCTGCATCGCGGGAAAGGGCAGTGTGGGTCACGCAATTGTGCGTCATCATGCCTGTTAGTGTTATTTTGTTAATATTGAGCCGGCGCAAGTGTGCTTCCAGACCGGTTTTCCAAAAGCTGTCGGCTGCTTGTTTCACAATCACCGGTGCATCCGGCAGCATGGCTTGTAAACGCGGATGAATAGCCACACCTTCACTGTCCGGATTAAAAAACGGCGCAGGTCCCTGGCTGATATCGGCCACGTGTTGCACCAGCAATACCGGTATTTGCTGCGCCTGTGCATGTCTGACTGCCTGCAAAGTTTGCTCAAGTACAGCTTCAGCATTCCAGAGCGGGAACAGGCCATCGGCAAAGTAATCGTTCTGGACGTCAATGATGATCAGTGCTTCGCGGGTCATGGGATTTCCTTTCGTGTCGGATTGAAGTGAGTGCATTTTCCATCCTGATGCAGTTGCAAACCATTGACCCGAATGACAGTTATCATTAGGATCGGGTCAAACAATCAATGCGGCGGAGAGCGAAATGTCTGAGCCACTGAATATTGCCGTGCTGGCGTTTCCGGGAATCAGTCCTTTTCATTTATCAGTGCCATGCCTTGTGTTCGGCGAGGCGCATCCGGGTTTTCCGGCGATGAATTGCGTCGTCTGCGCCGAGCAGACTGGGCAGATTTCGTCATCGGCTGGTTTTGAGATCGGGATTTCTCGCGGGCTGGAAGCCATATCCCATGCAGATATCGTCATTTTGCCCAGCTGGCATGCCGGAACGCCGGTTTCAGCGGCATTACGACAGGCTTTGCTGGATGCCGCTGCGCGCGGTGCGTATCTGGCCGGTTTGTGTCTGGGCGCTTATGTGCTGGCGGAATGCGGCTTGCTGAACGGTTTGCAGGCCACCACGCACTGGGCTTATGCCGATGATTTCAGCCAGCGTTTTCCGCAAATCCGGCTCGACACCGATGTGATTTACATCGAGCAGGGCCGCATCATGACTTCCGCCGGCACGGCAGCGGCGCTGGATTGCTGTTTGCATCTGGTACGTCAGCTGTGCGGGGCTGAGGTCGCAAACCGGCTCGCACGCCGGCTGGTGATCGCGCCACACCGGCAGGGCGGACAAGCGCAATTCATTGAACAGCCAGTGCCGGAAACCCGCAGCGATCACAAACTCAGCAGTCTGCTGGATGAAGTGCGTAATGCGCCGCAACTGGCCTATACGCTGGATCAGCTCGCCGCAAAAATGGCCATGAGCCGCCGTACATTTACCCGTCATTTCCGTCAGCTGACCGGCAGCAGTTTTACCGAATGGTTACTGCATCAGCGCATCAGCCACGCCCAGCATTTGCTGGAAGTCAGCGATTTAGCGGTAGAGCAGGTTGCAACGGCGGCCGGATTTGCTTCTGCCGAAACGCTGCGTCTGCATTTCAGGCAGCGTTTAGGCATACCGCCGCAACAATGGCGGCGTCAGTTCCGTCAGACATAAACTGTATATTGAGACAGGAAAGACGAAGATTTTCGGGCTCGTGAACAGAACATCAGTCGCTTTCCGGTATCTGATGTGGCAGGCAGAGCTGCGCGAAGACCGGATATGCTGCATTCATCAAACGATTTCGCCGAATTTTGGTAAAGTCTTACCTTTCGGACGCATTACGCAGAGAAATGCCGGTCAGTGCGGATTTCTGCGGATAATGGGTCCCGGTTTTCTGGTACTTGTCCAGAAGTGTTGGCGCAATGCCGGAAATTCTATGTGGAGCTGTGATGCGTTTTAAAAACCGGGTTCCGCTGCATACCGCAGCAGACGTTAAAAAAGCCAAATACGCCGGATCGCTGGCAGCGGAAGTGCTTGCCATGATCACGGAACACATCCGACCGGGCATCACCACCGATGAACTGGATCGTATTTGCCACGACTTTATCGTGCATAAACAAAAAGCCAAGCCTGCCAATGTCGGCTATCACGGTTTTCCGAAAACGGTGTGTGCATCGCCGAATCATGTGGTGTGCCACGGTATTCCGGACGGCACAGTGCTGAATGAAGGCGATATTCTGAATATCGACGTCGCCGTCATCAAAGATGGCTGGTTCGGCGATACCAGCCGCATGTACACCGTCGGCAAAGTCAGCGACGATGCGCAGCGTCTGGTGGACACCACGTATCACGCGATGATGGCTGGTATTCAGAAAGTCCGCGCCGGTGCAACGCTGGGTGATGTCGGGCATGCGATTCAGAAACTGGCGGAAGAAGCCGGTTACAGCATCGTGCGCGAATACTGCGGCCACGGTATCGGCAAAATTTATCACGATGAACCTACCGTGCTGCACTATGGCCGTCCCGGTACCGGCATGACGCTGCAGGCAGGTATGATTTTTACCGTCGAGCCGATGCTGAATGCCGGCCAGCGCGACATCATGCAATTAAAAGATGGCTGGACTGTCGTGACCAAAGATAACTCGCTGTCTGCGCAGTGGGAGCACATGGTGCTGGTGAAAGACGGCGGCTTTGAAATTCTGACGCCGTGGCCGGATGGCCCGGGCCGGTTTGTCTGAGGACTGCCGGATGTCCCGCTTTGAACCTGTCGCGCTGGAACATGCATCACGATTGCTGAACCACGGCCCGACCGTGCTTGTCACAACGGCGTTTGCGGGGCAACGTAATCTGATGGCTGCAGCATGGTCGATGCCGGTGGAATTTACACCGCCGCGCATTGCGATTGTGATTGATAAATCCACGCTGACCAAAGAACTGATCAATGCCAGCGGACAGTTTGCGATCATCATCCCGAGCGCAGAATTCGCAACGCAAACCTATGCTGCAGGCAGTATCAGCGGTCGCGACGGTGACAAGTTTGACCGCCTGCAATTACAAGCACAGCAAGGTTCTGTGCTGGGTTTGCCGGTACTGGAAGACGCTTGCATCGCCTGGATGGAATGCCGCCTGATTCCCGAGTCACACACAGAAAAAGCCTACGATACCTGTTTCGCTGAAGTCGTTTCCGCCGCCGCAGACTCGCGCGCATTCTCCGGCGGCCACTGGCATATGGATGCCTCCAACCCTGCGACCCATACCATTCACTATCTTGGTGCCGGTCTGTTTATGTCGCTGGGTGGCCAGATCACAACTCAGTCGCCATTCTGAGCGGCTGGCGTTTCGTCGGCAGTACAGTTTTCTGTTGCCGGACGATCCTGCAAAATCGCTGCGACACAGCGCGCGCTGAACATTTTCTTCTGATCATGTCCGGTGCGCGGAATCACGATCAATCTGTGTCCGCTGGAATATGCTCCGACCATACGGGTTTGCTGCGCCAATTGCTGTAAAAAAGCACTGTAACCGAGTCCGCGAGCGAGCCGGTACGCCCCCTGCAGTTCGGCAGCACAATGTTTATCCAGCAACGGATGCTGAGGATCGGTATCCAGCTCACCCAGCAGGTAAGTGACTTGCCGGCTTAAATAGCGTTTGCTGATGTCGTCTGAGTCAGCAATATCGCTGCCGGGGATTTGCTGCAGACCATATTTGTATTGATTCCAGTCAGGGCAGTTAACACTTGCAAGATCCGGTTTTGCAAGGGCGAAAGAACCATCTTTTTGTAATACGGGCCTGACGGGGCTGGTATACAAATAACTGGATGGATTGGCGACAAGATAACGTACATCAGTACCTTGTGACCGCAGTTGCTCGTCGATCTGATTCAGCACGGCAAAGCGCTGAACGAATTGCCCGCCACCTGAGTGACCGGCAAAAATAATCTGCCGGAATGCATGCGGGTGCTGCATTTGTAGTCGATGAATGATGTCGTGATATACCTGAAAAGTACCGGGGCCTTGCCCGTCAACAGACGGAATCAATCCCTTCATCCACGATGATGCTGTCCACCGGGGACCGGTATTTCCTTTGCCCTGTTCATCAGTTTTAGTCAGAAAAGCAGGCGCAATTACCAGTGTGTGCTGATCTGGCTGGACAACGGAATCCATCGTCCTGAAATAATCATCAGCGTTGCGCTTTGCACCATGCTGAACAAAAATGATCCGCTCAACCGTGGGTGAAATTTTTTCAAGAGGCTGACTGGCGACGACCGGAAGCGTATATGTTCCCCCGCGACCTCCGAGTTGAATCCATTGCAGTTTTTGGGGCTCTGCATATGCTATCAAGGGAGAAAAACAGAGCCACAGCAGACTTAAATGCTTCATTTGCTTAAAACCAGAGCGTAAAAACATGAGATGCATATTTTTATACTTCTTTTTGCCGTGTGCGGCTGCGTAAATTTTGCAATACCGGCTTTGCCAGACGCATTCCCGGCAGTTCAATCAATCTGAAGCTGACATAGCTGAACAGGATTACACCCGGGATCAGTGCCAACACGGTCAGCCAGTGTTCAGGTACGCTGAATTCTGCGGCAGCGTCGTTGCCAATGATCAGCGTAAAGCATGAAAAAAGCAGCAACCCATGCAATAAATAAATACTGTAAGCAAATTCACCCAGCAGGCGCGATACCGGATTTCTCAACACGCCAAATAAGTCGCAACCGTTCGCAATCAGTGTAAATGCCAGTGTCAGTAATGGCAGGGCAGCAGGATGGCGGATGCTTTCACACAAGCCGAAGCTCAGTACCAGTGCAGTTGCAGCCAGGTACGAGCCCGGTCCCGATTGCGCGAACTTGCATAACACTGGTGCAGAGCGGAGTTTTGCCGCCAGCATTCCGCCGCCAAATGCCAGTACATGCTGCCACTGCGGCTTCCAGGCGATAAAAAGCAACAATGCAAATATTCCCAACCGGTGAATGCCGGTTGGCGCTTTTCGCCGCTGACTCCACGCAATCACTGGCAGACACAGGTAAAAAAACCATTCATACGGCAGAGACCAGGTAACACCTGCCAGTATCAGTGTTGTATGCGGAAAACCGTTCAGATCAGGTGCTGCGTAGGTTGTAAACAGCAGCCAGTGCGTCGCTTGTTTGAGTAACTGGCCCGGCGTGTCGTAAAGGATTCCGTTTGTCAGGAAGCCGACCAGACAAAAAAGAAGGCCCACCACCACAAGATACAAAGGAGCGATCCGGCACAGGCGCGATATGTACAGCTGTCCCCAGTCTATCGGTTTCTGATCACTGTCGAGAATTTTGCTGAAAAACAGAAAACTCGTAATCATGAAGAACAGCGCGACGCTGCCCTGACCAAGCTGGTTATACAGGGCTGTCGGTGGTGCCTGCCATTCTCCGCCGCGCAAATAAAAGTACCAGATGGCCGCATGGTGAATAAACACAGAAAACGCCAGATACCCCCGCAGTCCGTCTATGCTTGTCGCACGTCCGTGAGCGGCTGGTGCCGGAACGAAGCGGCTCAGGATGCCGGTAGTGAGATACGCAATAACAAGTGCTGCGACAAAGAATAACGGGTGAACTGGACTCATGAATCGGTGACTGTCTGGAAGAAGGCGGGCAATTCGCCGCAACGTTCCTTACCTGTTCAATTCATGGCGCCATCGCCCGGAATATTGACGCAGAAAAGCTGATTGCCAGCGAGAAATGCAGACTGAACGCTGGATTTTACTTGATTCGACATTTTTTTCGGCGATATTGGCACATTCAGGCCACCGCACAGTCATCCGGTATTTCCAGCTCCCCTTTGCCGTTCGGTTGTGACTGGTTTATTTGCCCTGGAATCTGCAACAGGTGGATACCAGCAAAATTGTCCATCCGGCAAGCTGTTTTGCCTTTTCAACATATCGAGCACTACATCGTATGCATAAGTACGCACTCGACTTTGTCCGCCTGCTCCCAGTTCCAGGTTGGGCTGATTTTTCCACGGGACGTATGGTCAGTACGAGTGACGATCTTTATCCAAGATTGAACTGTGAACTTTGATAAACCAATAATTTACATTCTCTTGGATCACTGAGTATTGAACAAATAATTCAGCTGACTTTGAATTTTCAGAGGTTTCGTTGAATCACTCTGAGCTTTAGAAGGGATGGGCAATGCGCAAAAGCACGAAAGCCTTTAGCCACTTTTCTATCCAACCTTAACACTGGATATGACCACATCAATTCGATATGGGATTGGTGGCAAGCCATCCTCGTACAAAAGCTTAACGTCGTGATTGAGGTAGATTCATCGCTAAAGGTGTGGGAAAAGACGCCGGATCTGACATTGGCTTCATGGCAAAAATGGACAGGAAAATTTTAATCTGCTCGGTGGAGTCTCCACAGGAGTAATTTCCAAAAAATGTTTGCAAAGCCGGGAAACGTTGTATATGATGACCGTCATGCGAAAATCAAAAGACGGAATCAGAGCTAGTGCCAAAGAAGCATCCCATGAACGGATCGTTCAGGCAGCCGCACGCGCCATTCGCAGAAGCGGTTACGATGGCACGGGAGTCGCTGACATTATGAAAGAGGCCGGGCTGACTCACGGCGCATTCTATGCACATTTCGCTTCCCGCGACGCGATGCTGGCAGAAGCCGCAGACCGTGCGGGAGCCGAATCCAATACGATCGCAGCAAACGTAATAGCAGCAGCACCGCCGAATGAAGCTTTGCAAGCGCTTGCGCAGGCTTATCTCTCTAAAGAACACCTCGCCAGTATCGAGACTGGATGCCCACTATCTGCTCTTGGCTCTGAAATGCCACGCCAGGCGCCTGAGGTACGGCTTGCGGCAACACGAAGAATCAAAGAGATGGTTGATCTTGTCGCTCGTCAGTTCCCGGACTGGGGGCAGCCGAGTGCTCACGAACGGGCCTTGGTATCGGTTGCCACGCTGGTGGGCACCTTGGTGTTGGCACGCGCGGTCGACGATGCGAATTTGTCGGACGCATGGTGTAATGCAACCTTAAAGAATCTCGCTTTAGCAAAACCAAAAACAGACGACTAAATTTTTTTGCTCAAAAATATGATGATCATCATATGAAATTCAAGCTAAGTCTAAACTTTTAACTTTCAATTAACCAAGATCTGACAACAGGAGAAGCCATGCAAGCATACATCGTTGAGCGCTATGGAAAGAATCATGCACTGCGGCTGGCAAATATGCCGATACCTGAGCTACGTGAAGACGAAGTCCTCGTCCAGGTACATGCTGCTGGCGTAAACCTGATTGACTCCAAGGTTAAAAATGGTGAGTTCAAACTTATCTTGCCGTACGCTACCCCTTTCATCCTCGGCCACGATGTGGCAGGGATTGTGACTCAGGTTGGCCGCGGAGTCCGACAGTTCAAAGTTGGCGATGAGGTGTATTCGAGGCCAGATGACTTGCGGATTGGCACCTTTGCGGAATTTATCGCTATCAAGGAAAACTCCCTGGCATTAAAGCCTAAAAATCTCACTATGGAAGAGGCCGCATCAATGCCATTGGTGGCCTTAACCGCTTGGCAAGCGCTGGTTGAGAAGGCTCAATTAAAGAAAGGACAGAAGGTCTTCGTTCAGGCTGGCTCAGGTGGTGTGGGAACTTTTGCCATTCAGCTAGCTAAGCATCTTGGTGCGACAGTCGCTACTACAACCAGTACTAGCAATGTGGCCTGGGTGAAAGCACTGGGTGCGGATATTGTCATTGACTATAAAAAAGAAGATTTTGAGCAAGTCCTGAGCGACTACGACGTTGTGTTAAATAGTCAGGACAGCAAGACACTCGCAAAGTCGATGCAGGTGCTCAAGCCCAACGGACAGCTCATCACCATTTCCGGGCCCGCCGATCCTTTATTTGCAGAGGAAATCAATGCTCCTTGGTTTGTAAAACAAGTAATACGCCTTCTGAGCCTGGGAACCCGCAGACTGGCGAAGCGGTTACAAGTTGATTTTTCATTCCTTTTTATGAAAGCAAACGGAAGTCAGCTCAAACAAATTACATCGCTCATCGAGTCGGGCGTCATTCATCCGGTTGTTGATAAGGTATTTCCATTTGAATCGACCAATGCAGCCCTGGCTTACGTCGAAAGTGGGCGAGCTAAAGGCAAAGTCGTGATCAAGGTTCGCTAATCCACCGCCGTTGCGAGAAGTAACGGCTCGTCATTTCATATGATGATTGTCATATGAAAATTTAATTTATCTCCGGGTCTTTTATGAAAATCGAAAATTCTGTTGTTCTTGTTACCGGTGCCAATCGCGGAATTGGCTTAGCCTTTACCCAGGCGCTGCTCGCCCGCGGCGCGCGTAAGGTATATGCTGCCGCACGAAATCCCGCTAGCGTGACTCAACCGGGTGTCACCGCATTGCAACTTGACGTCACCAAACAAGATGAAATCGATGCCGCTGTTAAAACGGCATCTGACGTAACGCTGGTAATCAACAACGCAGGCATCGCTCAGCCGGGCGGTTTTCTGGCGAGTGACAGTGAAGCGGTTACACGACGCATCTTCGAAACCAATGTTTTTGGTGTGCTAAATATCAGTAAAGCATTTGCGCCTGTGCTGAAGGCAAATGGTGGAGGTGCTTTACTCAACGTACTTTCCGTTGCGTCATGGGTGAACGGTGGCGAGCTCGCAGCCTACTCAGCCAGTAAATCGGCTGCATGGTCCGTGACCAACGCACTGCGACATGAGCTGGCAAGCCAGCAGACTCAGGTATTAGGTTTGCACATGGCTTACGTCGATACCGACCTCACGCGCGGCTTCGATGTACCAAAAACAAGTCCCGAAGACATCGTACAGCGCGCACTGGATGGTTTGGAAGCCGGTGCAGATGAGGTGCTGGCTGACGCCTTGACGCAACAAGTGCATCAAGCACTGACTGCACCACGCCCTTTCTACCTGCCACAAATCGATTAAAAAAACCGGGATCCAACCATGAAAACGCATGCGATTCAGCAGTTGTGGAAGGCCATCTTTGCCAGCCTCACCATTACGTCTACTCTGCTTACAACCCCGGTTGGAGCAGCAGAGGCGTCAACCGATCAAACGCGAGAGTCAGTGAAGGTAGCTCCGCAAACGCAAGAAACCAACTGGAAGAATGTTCCGACTCAATCCATCAAAGTTAACGATGTCAGTTTCGTCTATCGGGAGATGGGGCAACACAATGGGGGCACTCCCGTAGTGTTTTTAGCCCATCTCGCAGCCGTGCTGGATAACTGGGATCCAAGGATCATGGACGGTCTTGCAGCAAGGCACCATGTGATCGCCTTCGACAATCGCGGCATCGGTGCATCCTCTGGTTCGCCATCTAATTCTATTGAGCAAATGGCGGACGACGCCATCACTTTCATCAAAGCCAAGGGACTCAGGCAAGTCGATCTTTTAGGTTTTTCAATGGGCGGCATGATCGCTCAGGAAATGGTTCTGAAGGAGCCGCAACTTATCCGCAAGATGATACTTGCAGGTACAGGTCCTGCTGGTGGAGAAGGCATCAGTACAGTAAATGGCGTCGCTAACTACGACATTCTCCGGGGGCTGTTGACAGGACAAGACCCGAAGCAATACCTGTTCTTCACTCGCACACCCAATGGTATTGAGGCCGGAAAAGCGTTTCTGGCGCGATTGAATGAACGCGCCGAGAATCGGGATAAAGAAATCACCGTGGCGGCTTACATCGCGCAGTTGCAGGCTTTAAGTATGTGGGGACGTAAGAGTCCGGTTGATTTGTCGGCGGTCAGACAGCCGGTGCTTGTTGTTAACGGCGAAGCAGACCGAATGGTTCCTACACAAAATACGTATGACCTGGCGAAGCGGTTTCCGAACAGTACCTTAGTCATTTATCCCGACGCCGGACATGGGGGCATATTCCAGTTTCATTCCGATTTCGTGATCAGATCACTGGCTTTCCTGGCGCATTAATTCAGCCTTCTGCAACAGTCAGACCCGACTTAATCCAATTCAATCAAAGAGCTATCAATGACAAACTCAGACGTATCAAAAGTCGCCCTCGTCACTGGCGCCTCCTCAGGGATCGGTGAAGCTACCGCCCATAAACTCGTTGCAGCGGGCTACAAGGTTTATGGCACGAGCCGACGCGGCACCCAAGCCGGCCACGGTGCCTTTACTATGTTGACGATGGATGTAACCGACGACGCTTCTGTTAAAGCAGCTGTTGATGTGCTGCTGCAACAAGAAGGGCGTATCGATTTGCTGGTGAACAATGCCGGCTTTGGTTTTGGGCCTGCTGCTGCAGAAGAGAGTTCAATCGCGCAAGTACGGGCGATGTTCGAGACGAATGTGTTCGGGGTCGTCAGAGTCAGTAATGCAGTCTTACCCACCATGCGTAAGCAGGGTAGCGGCCGCATCCTTAACGTAGGCTCAGGGCTGGGAATCATCCCCGCTCCTTTCAACGCGCATTATTCAGCGACCAAGCATGCCATCGAAGGCTATTCCGAATCGCTGGATCATGAAGTACGCAACTTCGGTGTGCGCGTGGCGGTGATTCAACCAGGAGTAACCCGCACCGCTTTCGACACCAGCGTGACGCCTTCCGATCAGCCACTGTCTGCCTACGATGCCAGTCGCAAGAAGTATCTGATTGCATTTGAAAAGGCGATGCGTGCAGCGGATAGTGCCGAGAGCGTTGCTGAGACCATCGTGCTGGCTGCCAACGACCAAGTGCCACTTCTGCGCTATCCATCAGGCAAGGTTGCACGTCAGGGCGCTTTCGCCCGGCGCTTTTTGCCGCGCGGCTTCTTCGACAAGGTGCTGCACAAACAATTCGGACTGGGCTAAGTTTCGTAGCCAATCGTTTTTAGCTACATTGTTGTCGTTAAGCCAGTACCTGCACTCTGGCTCATTCGGGGGATGGTTCCGGATGATGCTGGGGTGACCAGGTGATACTTGAGTGCAATTCAGCGTTTTTTTGCTCAGATTGTGTAAGTTGCAAGTATTTATCTTCGCCATCCTCTCCAAATTTGTACTGCTGAAAAAGGTTGCATTTGCCTTCAAAAGACGGTCTTTCGATCTCCGGCAGAACTTCTCCCCGTTGGCCTTCAATGCTCGAAAATTACAAAAAGCTAATTTTCATTGGATCCAAAAAGTTCAGAGTTAGCTGAACAAAATTCAAAGTTAAGTGAATTTCGACAGCCGGTCGAAGCACAGGTATCTCCGCGCTTTCCGGAATTACCGCAGACAAGCCCTTGTTTTTAAAGGAAACAGAAAAACCCACGATTTACTGAGAAATTTTGCTGTGTATTTATGTGCGTAAAATACTGAGGTTGATTATAATAGTAATCAACCCTTAATTATGATGGTGATTCAGCCCGAAAATTATGAAAAAACCAGTTTTACCCTCTGAAAATCAGACCGTATCAATAAGATGCAGCCTGCATTTGCTGGCTATTAGCGTTTTGCCGGGCAAAAGTCGGCTTTGAGTAACGAGCAGCGGCGTGCGCTGTTTCCGTAGCTCTGTTTTACAGCATGGGGTTGATGGCGTGTGCGGAGCGCTGATCACTTTTTGTTTCAGTGTTTGTCTGATGTGGTCAGTTACCGTTGCAGGTGAATTTCTGGCTGAAGGATGAGGCTTGATGTGCCGATCTCCGCACATGTCTTTTTCAGAGAACCAGACTTTCTGCCGACGACCGCCGGATTGCTGTGCAAAAATCTTCATTCAAGCCCAAATTGCCTTCTTCCGGCAGGTGGCGTGGGAAAAGCAATTTTCCGGTATCCAGCACAGGATGTGCCTTCCTTTACTGAAAGCCTTGAATTTGACGACAAGATTCACCGGCAACACGCGTGACAATCCGGTTTTGCAGCAGATGATGTCAGTCTTCTTCAATAACAGCGAATTGTGCAAAACCGTGTCATCTGTGAATGACCGGACGGAATGCTTTCTTCTATAATCAAAAAGTTTCCTGAAAGTAAATTTCTAAGCGATCCTTCACCGGATGAGTGCGTCAGTGCGGCGATCAGCAGCCTGCCTCGCGCACATTCCGTCTGCCTGATATCGCCTGTGATTGAAAGTCCGCATGCCTGTTTCTGTTCTTGCTCCCTTGCTGTATTTGTTTGCCGGTTTTTTGCTGGGTAAATCCGGACTCAATGTCAAAGCGCGTGCTTCCGCTTTGCTGACGCGTCTGATTATTCCACTGGTGATTATTTTTAATATCGCAACGCATCCGCCGGGTGTGTTTGTGGTGATTGGCGGCATCATGGTGGTGATGTCGCTGATGCTGGTGATCAGCCGCCTGGTCACGAAAGATCCGGTGCAGAATTTGTGTTTTTGTTATCTGAACATTGGCTGGCTGGGGTTGCCGGTGGCCAGCAGTTTGTTTGGTAACGGGGCGGCGATGATATTTATTGCGGCGTATGTCGGTAGTTCGCTGTTCGGGAATTCGGTTGGTGTGGGTTTGCTGGTGAAAGGTGCGGACTTACGAGCGCGAATTCGTGAAACGCTGAAAGCGCCGCCGGTATGGTCTCTGGCGATGGGGATCTTGCTCAGTCCGTTCAGTGACGTGATCGCCAGTCAGGGGCATGCGGCGTATGCAGTGCTGAAGTTTCTGATGAGCTTTACCGGCATGGCAATTCTCGGCATCTGGCTGTCGGAAACACCGGTGCGCATCAGCGATTTCCGGCAGGCGTTGCTGCCGTTTATTGGTAAGGCACTGGGTTTGTTTGTATTGCTGAGCGTTTTTATCCTGGTCTGCATGCATTGGCAGATTGATCTGGTCAGTCAGAACCGGATTGCGCTGTATATGATTTGTCTGCTACCGCCAGCGGCAAATATCGTCGTGCTGGAAACCTATTATCTGCAGACCGGCAGATCGGCCAGCATGATTGCCTGCGGAACGGTGCTCAGCATCATCGCCGTTGGCATTTATGCTTTGTGCGTGTTGCTCTGAGACCGCATCGGCAGTTTAATCAACATTGCGCCCGAAGCCGTCAAACATCAGCCGGTGTCCGCGCAAAGGCTCCGCAAACTTCGCTTTTATCTGCCACCGCCCAGTAAGCGAGCTGGCAGCATCACAATGGCGCGCAGCAATTCAAACACGCCATCGACTGCGATACCCAGTACACGGAAGGGCAGGGTGATCAGCCAGCACAGCGGGTACAGCAGCAGCGCAAACAAGGCCAGTGGCCAGCACAGAATAAACAGGCAAAGCCAGATCAGAAATCCGAGCATGATGTTTGTGCTCAGGCGAATAATTGCTGTGCGAATTGCATCAGTGCTACCAGCGCAATACTGGCTAACAATAAGCTGTCGAGTTTGTCGGTCATTAACATGATCTTTCCTTTCCGGTTTTTCAGAGTGCACTGCGGTGAGTGCATGTGCTTACTGTAGCAAGCGCGGACTGGCGTTGCCTGCGGATTGCGACCAACTGCGGTTTGCGCGGTGCAGAAAGCAAATTGCGACGATCAGCGACGTTGCGGGTGTGCCGGTTTCATGGTGGTTTGACGTGGATCTTGCTGATACGAAAGATAGTCAGATAAGCAATTTTTATGTGCTATATTCGTCATGAATCCTGCGATAACACAGCGTGTCGCTCACCACAAATCCGGAGGTACTGAAATGACTCAAATACAGAAAAAATGGCAAGTTCTGACGATGGCAGCAGCGTTTTTCGTGACACCGCTGAGTTTTGCTATGGGCTGCAATGATGCCGGTGAGCCTGTGCAGTTCGTGGAATTAAGTGCCAATGGCAAAGTACTGGATTCCTGGGATGTGCTGAATACGGAATATCACCGGGTGAAGTTGCCGAATGGCATGGAACTGGGTATCAAAATCGAGCCGGCGGAAAAAGAAAAATACCTCGAGATTCTGAAGCAATCGAAACGGACTGCCTTTTCGGAGCTGGTCAAAATCACCCTGCAGGATATGAATCAGTCCGCACCGAAAAAAGATTCATTTACATGGGGTGGTACCAATTCCAGGCAGGGCTATGGCAATGTCGGAAAAAACGACGACCGGCCGGGCGTGCAGGTTGATTTGTGGTTACTCAAGCCGCACTGCGTCAGCGAAAAATCGCTGATGAAGGACAGCAAATAAGGAGCGTGCATCCGCAGCCTGAATTGTCCGTGTTGCCCGCCATCATCTGCCCGATGGCTGGCATGATTGTGCAAAAGTCGTCATGTGGTCTTTTTGAAAGCCCGGACTTTCTGCCGACGACAGCGGGATTGCTGTGCTGAAGTCCGCATTTGAGCCTGAATCCGGCTATTTTCAGGCGGACGGACAGCGAAACGGCTGATCATTCAACCCGAATGCAGTCAGCCAGCCAGCTACAGCCAGCTACAGCCAGCACATCGTCACAGACTTATTGCAGCGCGCCGCCGGTATGTGCAGACGCATTCAGGAAGGTTTCTGCGTAGCGCGACGGAATGCCGGATTGCGCGAGTACCTCGAATAAATCCTTGTCCAGATGGCCGCCGGCAGCCATTTTGCGCATGATATCCAGTGCTTCCGCGATCGGTTTTCCGGATTTGTAAGGGCGGTCCGGTGCGGTTAAGGCTTCAAACACATCAGCGATTGCCATCATACGGGCCGGAATGCTCAGCGATCCGGCCGCAACGGCGCGCGGGTAACCCTTTCCGTCTATGCGTTCATGGTGGCTGCCGGCGATTTCCGGCACCTTACTCAAATGGCGCGGAAATGGCAGTGCTTCCAGCATTTTGATGGTCAGAACGATGTGCTCATTGATCTTATAGCGTTCTTCGTCGGTCAGCGTGCCGCGTTCTACCGATAAATTCCGTAATTCGCCGCGATCATACAAATATTCCGGCACCTGCATACTGAATCCCCACGGGTTGTCGCCGGAAAATGCCTGTCCGGGTGGACGCGGGATTTTGTGATACGGCTGATCGCTCAGTAAAGCTTCCTGTACCGGCAATGCCACTGGTGCCAGCATCGCGCGGCGGTCGGATTCCTCACGCGAAATGCCCAGCCTGTCATCCAGCGTGCGCGTCCATGTGCGGGCGGCAATCTGGCGCAAACGCTGGATGGCTTCCGGTGACATGTATTCGCTGCCGAGATTACTTTCCGCCACAAATGCAAAGTCTTGGTCGATGGCGTCCAGCGCAGCCCTTACTTGTGCTGAAGCATCCGCTGGCAAACCTTGCGGAAAGGCGCTGCGCCAGGCGGCCAGTTCAGTCTCGCGTTTGCAGACCTCAAACCGCATCCGGATTTCATGGATGCGGTCGTACAGGGTTTCCAGTTTGGTGGCTTTGTCGACCACATATTCCGGCGTCACCACTTTGCCGCAGTCGTGCAGCCAGGCGGCGATATGCACCGCTTCACGCAATTCTTCATTCAGCTGAAAACCGGCAACGCAAGGCGCATCGCTGGTCGCGGCCAGTTCCACCAGCCATTCAGTCAGTACCGGCACCCGGTGGCAGTGTCCGCCGGTATGCGGACTTTTGGCATCGACTGCTTCCGCCAGCAATTTGATAAAAGATTCAAACAATTGCTTTTGCTGGGCGATCGCTTCGCGCGATTCCAGCGATAAAGCCGCGAAGCCGGACAAAGTTTCCACAAAATTCTGATGCTGTTCGCTGAACGGGGACTGGCGGTCTATCACCAGTAAGCCCAGCAATTGCCCGCGCCGTCCCTGCAGTGGCAGCATCAGCGCGTAATGTCCGGTGGCGGACTGGCTTTGCACCATGGCGCTGCGCGCAGTTTGCGGCATTGCCAGCCAGGTATTCAGCCAGTCGTATTCATTGCCGGGGCCGCGTTCAGCCCGCAATTGCCACTCGCTGCCATCATGGATATACAACCACGATGATTCGCCCTGCGCAACTTTGGTGGTTTCTTCCAGCACCAGTGGTAAAAGTTTTTCCGGATCGGCTTCGCGTGACACCTTTTCCAGCAAACGCAAAAAATCCGAGGTGGTGGTGCGGGTTTGCTCCAGTCCGGCTTCCAGCTGCGCAATTTCAGTAATGATGGTTTTGGTGCTGGCGAAGGCTTTGAAATCAAAGTGAATCAGCGCGTCAGCACGCTCTGCCAGCGTTTGAAACACTGAGGAGATGCGCATCGCGGTCCGGCGGGTGATCAGCAGCGTCAGAAAAGTGATCAGTAAAGTCACCGCCAGCAGGGTATTCCGCAATTGCCGTGGTTTCGCCAGTAACTTATCTTTTGGTACGGCGACATGCAGTTTCAGACCTTCATAATTCTCAATATGAATATCTGCCGTGCCCACCCACCACGATTCACCTTTGTGATCAAACAACCAGTCAAAACTTTGCGATGCAGAAGCAGCCGATGCATGCACCATGCCTTTCAGAAACTCGGTCATGCTGGCGTCCTGCCGGTCAGCTGATACGATGGCGCCGGAATATTCAAACAAGGCAATGTGCGCCGCGTTCGCTTGCGCCAGTCGCGTCAGTTCTGTTTCCAGCGAATCCACGCGGATATCCATGCCCATCACCCAGCCATTTCCCATATGTTTGGCAAGGGTAATGCCGGTTTTACCGGTGGCATGAAAGGTGTACGCTGCTGTTCTGAGCACGCCGTCTTTTTCATGGCTGGCCTGATACCACGGACGGGTGCGCGGATCGTAATCTGCGAAGGAACTGACACGGCGGCGTTCCAGTAGCTGAAACTTGTCATCCAGAATCACCCAGACCTGATCTTCGCCCTCAGACGGATGCAGCCTTTGCAACTGAACCAGCCACTGCGCATTGGCCGGTGCGTCGAAGCGCTTACGATCCCAGTCAGAATGCAGGGTGCGTAATAACAGAAACTGCCCCTGTGGCCCGGCAACATAAACGCTGCTCAGCATCTTGTTATCCTGCAGAATCGATGCCTGCGCAGGCAGGCGCAGCATCCAGTCTTCTTCCTTACCGGTTTTTAAGTCCGGTACATTCACCAGCAATTTCAGCAGCGTGGTCGGCGGCTGCAACAACTGATCCAGCACATAACCGGACTCACCAGTCATGGAGCGCAGCGATTTCACCGCATCATCTTCCGCCATGCGGCTCATGAAGGCATAACCGCCCATGGTGAATGCCAGACCAATCAACAAAACCAGTCCGCTCAGCTGATATTGCAAATACCGGTGAATACTGACCATAGACCCGCCAATTCGGTGAATACGTCAAAGAAACAAGCAAGATGTGTGAGTACCGCAGCGTGAATGCGGCTGATGCGACGCGCTGTACGTCGTCGGAGATGCAGAATGAATAATACCTTAACCGACGATACGAAAAATCATACTAATCATAATAACAACATCGTCAGCATGCTCTGCGGGGTTTAACAGAACAGTCTGTATTTGTGATGGCTTGCGCGACCTAAAGTCCGTCATCCGATCCACGCGCAGCGCGGGGGTCGACTTAAGTATCTGGCGGGGAACAAAGCGGAAGAAACAGTGCGATACGGGAGAAAAACCCGCGATTCAGCTTGTCTGATGATGCAAGAATCGTCATGTGGTCTTGTTGAAAGTCCGGACTTTCTGCCGACGACAGCGCGGTGGCTGTGCTGAAGTCCGCATTTGAGGCAAAAAAGCGCGAACTTCCGGCTGCTGCAGCGATAAAAAATGCCGGACTAAGCCGGAAAACCGGAAAATCTGCACCGCTACGTTGAGTTCATTTGATCATGTGATTACGGTGCGGACTTGCCGTCAAACACAAAATAACGAATCCCGTCCGGCCATGCGCCCGGGTGGTAGCGAAACGCGATGCGGGCGTTGGTGGACAGGTAATTTTTTTGTCCGGCCTGTGTCAGGCGCGGGCCATCTTCCTTCAGGCTTTGCTCGCTGAGTTCCGCCGGACGCACGATTGCGATATGGCCGGGTTTATGCGGGTCGGGGCTTTGAAAACCGGCAACAACCAGTTGCCCCTGATTCGCCAGCGTCTGCGCGCTGCGCCCATCGGCTACAGGCCGCCAGCCAGCGGCACGGGCGGCTTCCGTTTGCAGCCACAGGACTTGTGCCGACGCCAGTAATACCTGTGAATGTTGCGGCGGACGCAGCAGATATACATCCAGCTTTTTTGCAAACGCGGCCGCAAATGCACTGCAATGCGACTTTGCCGGTTTGTCGCCCTGATCCGGCTCGCCGCTTTCCCAGTCTACGTGCTTTCCGGCCAGCCATAGTCGTTCTACACCGCTGTTCTGCAACTGTTCCGCTAACTGCGCACCTTTGGCGCTGACCGGGCCACAGCAGGTTTCATTGCTGGCAGCACTGGCATTAATGTGCAGCGCAAACAGCAGGGTGCTGACGAAGAGGCTGATACGCATCGGGTTGCTTCCTTATTCAGAGGTACTCGGGCTCCAGAACGCTTGCCGGACGGCCGCTTGTTCGGAAAGGCTGGCGACGATTTTATCCAGTTCTTCAGCATCGACGGAAGTGGCCATCAGCGTTGCTTCAATCTCGATATCTTCATCACCGAAAGCATGGATTTCCAGATCGCGGATAGGATAATTCGCCTGTTCCAGCGCTTTCGATAAAAAGGCCAGTATCCATTTCTGATGCGTTCTGGACGCAATAATATAGACCGTATTGGTGACTTCCACATCCGCACCTTCCATCGGCTGACGGTTAATGCGGTTCACAATCGGGCGCAGCAGCGTATTTGCCGCCAGCACAAACAGCGTGGCCGCAATCGCTTCCATAATCAGATCCGCACCGGCGGCTGCGCCCACAGCAGCGGAACCCCACAAAGTTGCGGCGGTATTCAGGCCACGAACATTGCCATCTTCACGCATGATGGCGCCCGCGCCAAGGAAACCGATGCCGGATACCACATAGGCGATCACATGTACCGCACCTTCATGGCCTTCGAGCCGGTTTGCCATATCCACAAATACCGCAGCACCAACTGCGACCAGTACATTGGTGCGCAAACCTGCGGTGCGCTGGCGTATCTGGCGTTCATAGCCGATCAGCCCGCCGAGTATGAAGGCGGTTGTCAGGCTGATCATGGTATCCAGAAACGATATCAGATTGATGTTGTGTAAGGCTTCCATGTGTCCTCCGTAAAGCGTCAGGCGTGTTTTTTCAGCGCCGGGAGTTGGCGTGAATTGTCGAAATATGTTTTAGCTGCTGCAGATTGTCGGCAGCATTTGTGTCCGCACGATGAAAGTGCGGTTTCAGCGAGCAGGGCTCAAATAGGGCTGAAATGGAGCTGCAACAGGGCTGAAACAGGGGTTTCGCGGACACTGGATCAGCGAAATACAGAAATTCCGTAAGATTCCGAAGATTCGGAAATTCAGACCAGTGCGACTTGCAGGGTGAACACCGCACCGGAACCGGTATTCGCCGCCACGACGCTGGCTCCGGCGCGGCTGGCGATGTGCTGCACCAGAGATAAACCCAGTCCGGCACCGGTAATGCCGCTGGATTTAGCCTGTTGCCCGCGATAAAAGCGTTCAAAAATATGCGGCAGATCCTGTTCTGCGATGCCGGGGCCGCTGTCCTGTACGCGGATCTGCAACTGTTTTCCGGCTATGCTTGCAGACAGCCGGATTTCACCACCGTGGCCGGTAAATTTCAGCGCATTCTCAATAAAATTATTCAGTATCAGTTTGCCTGCACGTTCAGATAAACGGATTTCAACAGGCGGTGCGCTATCAAGCACCAACTGAATTTGCTTCGCATCGGCAGCGCTACGGTGTGCGCTGGCAACTGCTTCCAGCAATTGCTGCACATTGCACTGTGCACCGGTATCATCTTCCTGACCGCTTTCGATACGCGCCAGTAACAGCAATTCTTCCACCATGCTGGTAATGCCGCAGACTTCGTCCAGACAAGAGCGCAGGGTTTCGCGGTAGGCTTCCGGACTGCGCTCGCGGCGCAGACAAATGTCGATTTCAGCGCGTAAGCGTGTCAGCGGTGAGCGCATTTCGTGCGAGGCATCGGCAGTAAAGCGACGCTCGATCAGAAACGCATTTTCCAGCCGCGCCAGCATTTGATTCAGCGTACCGGTCAGATGCGCGATTTCGTCGGCGTCCGAGGATTGTGCAAGCCGTTCACTCAGATTCGCATCGCCGATGCGATCTGCCTGACTCGCAATATCTTCAATCGCCATAAAGACTTTTTTCGTCATGCTGTTTGCCACCAGCACCACCGCCGCCACCAGCACCACCGCAAGAATACTGAATAAACCGGTGGCATAATCCACGATACGCACCGTGTCATCCAGTGAACCGGCAACCTGCACGATGTAATTTTTGCCACTGGCGTGTACCGGTACGGCAATCATCCGCAAAGGTTCTTCACCAAAATTATCAATCGTGATCAGCGCGGTTTCATTCGTGGCTGTCTGCTGCAGAATATCTTTGGTCAGCGGTAAATCGGCGTCGCCCAGATTCTGGCTTTTAGCGATCACGGTGCCATCACGCAGGGCAATTTGCACCAGCCGGTCCAGTCGTACCAGCGAAGGCGGCGCTTTACCGGTTTGCTGATCATGCACGCGCACCGGTTGATCCGGCGCACTGTTGAGTACCGAAACTTCAGCATCTGCAATCGCCAGCAATGCCTGATCTAATTGCTGATTCATTTCATGCGATAAGCCCCACCACGTGGCAAATGCCGCGCAAGCCACGATGGCGGTAATCGCGGCGCTGTGTATCACGGCAAGTCGCTGGCGGAAAGAAAGCATGTTTACTCCGGTAGTGCGAACACAAAACCCTGTCCGCGCACGGTTTGTATCAGCGGTTCACAGCCGGGCAAGTCAATTTTTTTGCGCAGATTTTTAATATGCACATCGATCAGATTATCAATCGCAATCAGATCTGCTTTCCAGACATGTTCTGCCAGTTGATGACGGCTGATTAATATTCCCTGCTGGCGGATAAAAAATTCCAGTAATGCGAACTCTTTGCGGGTCAGTTCAATTTCCTGTCCGGCGCGCACAGCGGTATGGGTTTGTAAATGCAGGCTCAAATCGAAGGCTTGCAATACCGGAGCCGGTTGCAATTCCGCACGGCGGCGCAAGGCTTCAATTCTGGCCAGTAATTCTTCAAACGCGTAGGGTTTCACCAGATAGTCATCTGCACCCTGACGCAAACCCTGTACTTTATCCTGCAGCGCGTCGCGTGCTGTCAGCATCAGTACCGGTGTTGAAACACCGGTACTACGCAGCTTGCTGCAAAGCAGCATTCCATCCATGCCGGGCAGATTCCAGTCCAGAATCAGTAAATCATATCCCTGCGAAATTTGCTGTTCCGCTTCTTCTGCACTGGGGCAGTGATCGACGTGCCAGTTTTCTTCCTGTAAGCCATTGACCAGCAATCGTGCGGCTTTCAGATCATCCTCTACCAGCAGGATACGCATGGTGTGCCTCCGGAATTTCTATGCTGAGCAGTATAGCAGTGCTGCTGAACAGCCTGCGTTTCCTGAAAAAAGATTCAGGTGTGCAGCGCAGCAAGATTGCCTACGATAGCGCCCGTTGACAGGGTGTACATCCTTGTTCGTCGCAAAGAAAGGGCTGCATTATGATCAGAAAATCCATCCATCCCCGCCGCTTACTGGCTGGCATACTGAGTTTTACCGTACTGGGTGGCAGCGGGTGGCTGCTGGCAAACCGGACCGCAACCGCAGATAACAAACCTGCTCAGGCAGAAGGCTATACCCGTAATGCGGATGGCCATATTCTGATCGCCGCCAAGTCCGCACTGGAAAAATCGTTGCAGATTGCCGCAGTACAGCCACAGGAAGTGGCATTGCCTTTGCAATTGCCAGCGGTGGTGGAAGCAGATCCTTTACGTTTTGTGAAAATCATGACGCCACTGGCAGGCCGGATTACCAGCGTGCGCAAACAGGCTGGTGACATCGTCAAAGCCGGTGATGTGCTGTTGACGATTGATTCAGCTGATCTGGCACAGGCGCTAAGTGATCAGGAAAAAGCACGGGCTGCGCTGAATCTGAGCAAGCGCCAGTTAGAACGTCAGCAAGCGATGGATAAAGCCGATGTCGGTACTAAACGCGATCTGGAGCAGGCACAAAGCGATGTGGCGCAGGCACAGGCAGAACTGAGTCGCGCTGAGGCGCGTCTGGGATTGCTGGGTGCAAAAGCACAAAGCGCCGGTGATATATTGCCGGGTCATCAGCTGGTGGTACGTGCACCGTCTGCCGGTCGCGTGGTCGAGCTGAATGCAGCGCCGGGCGCTTACTGGAATGATGTGAACCAGCCGCTGATGAGTATCGCGGATTTGTCCAAAGTGTTTGTCACCGCATCGGCTAAAGAGAAAGATCTTGCCTTACTGGCCGAAGGGCAGAGCGTAACGATTCGTTTTGACGCTTTTGCAGAACCGGTGCAGGCGAAAGTCCAGTACATCGGTGATGTGCTGGACCCTGATACGCGCTCAGTCAAAGTCCGCATTCCCTTAATCAATACCGATAAAAAGCTGAAACCCGGCATGTTTGCCAAAGCCGAGCTGAGTACCGGTGCCCATCAGGGCTTACTGGTTCCCGCGACGGCAGTTGTGCAGCAGGGTTTTGCCAGCAAAGTATTTGTCGAAGTCGCGCCGCGTGAACTGGCCGCGCGGGAAGTAACGGTCGGCCCGGTGAATAACGGTCGTTTTGAAGTATTGAGCGGCCTTAAAGCCGGTGAGCGAGTATTGCTGAAAGACGGGGTGATTTTCAATGATTGATCGTCTCGTTACCCTGTGTTTTAACCGGCGCGGTATCGTCGCGCTGGTGTTTTTGCTGGTTGCCGCTTATGGCTGGTTTGCATGGAATCAGTTACCGCTGGAAGCTTATCCGGATATTGCCGACACTACGTCGCAAGTCGTGACACAGGTGAATGGTCTGGCGGCGGAAGAAGTGGAGCAACAGATTACGATTCCGCTGGAACGTCAGATCATGGGTACGCCCGGCATGCATATCATGCGTTCCAAAAGTACCTTTGGCTTATCGCTGATTACCGTCGTATTCAAAGACGGTGCTGATGATTACTGGTCGCGCCAGCGTTTGCAGGAGCGTATCAGCACGGTGGCTTTGCCTTACGGCGCACAACCGGGGCTGGACCCGCTGACTTCGCCGATTGGTGAAATTTTCCGCTACACCCTGGTATCGAAAACCCGCAGCCTGCGCGAATTGTCTGAATTGCAGTTGTGGAAAGTCATTCCGCGGCTGAAACAAGTGTCCGGCGTGGTGGATGTCGCGAATTTCGGCGGCATTACGACCCAGTTTATGCTGGAACTGGACCCGGCAGCACTGAGTAAATACAACGTGTCGCTGAACCAGATTACCGCAGCGATCAATGCAAATAATGCGAATGCGGGCGGCAGCGTGCTGACCCGTGGTGAGCAGGGCATGGTGGTGCGCGGCGTTGGTCTGATCCGTAATCTGGATGATCTGGGCAATATCGTCATCACGCAAAAGGCTGGTGTGCCGGTGTTATTGCGCGATCTGGGACAAGTGACTTACGGCCATCAGGAACGTCACGGCGTGCTGGGTATTGATCACAATCCGGATTCGGTCGAGGGCATTACGCTGCTGCTGAAAAATGAAAACCCTTCACGTGTGATGGCGGGTGTGCATGAAGCTGTGAAGGAACTGAACGAGCAGATTTTGCCGAAAGATGTGCAGGTGGTGCCGTATATGGACCGCAGCAATCTGGTGAATGCAACGGTCAGCACCGTCAGCCACACGCTGATTGAAGGGATTGCGCTGGTCACGCTGGTATTGCTGCTGTTTCTCGGCAGTCCGCGTGCGGCGATTATCGTTGCGATCACGATTCCGGTCTCTCTGCTGATTGCGTTTATCCTGATGCACCATTTTAAAATTCCGGCGAATTTGCTGTCGCTGGGCGCGATTGATTTCGGGATTATCGTGGACGGTGCAATTGTGATGATGGAAAACATCCTGCGCCGCCGCGAAGAAGAGCCGGACGCGACACTGCAGGGCAAAGACATCATGCAGTCGGTACGTCAGGTGACGCGGCCAGTGTTTTTCGGGATTCTGGTCATCATCATTGCGTATCTGCCTTTGTTCGCATTCCAGCGGATTGAATACAAACTGTTTTCGCCGATGGCATACGCGGTTGGCTTTGCGCTGCTCGGCGCTTTGCTGGTTGCGCTGTTACTGATTCCGGGCCTGTCTTATATGGCTCTGAAAAAGCCGCTGAAAATTTTCCATAATCCGGTGCTGGAATGGCTGAAACCGCGCTACGGGCAAGTGCTGAACTGGCTGGTAGGTCGCAGCCGCGTGGTAACAGGGATTTTTATCGCGACGCTGGCGGCAGTGATCGTCAGCGGCGCGACTATAGGCCGTGACTTCCTGCCGTACTTGGATGAAGGTTCGATCTGGCTGCAAGTGACGCTGCCACCGGGCATTGCGCTGGATAAAGCCACCCGCATGGCAGATGCGCTGCGCGAAGCAACGCTGGAATTTCCGGAGGTGAATCACGTTGTGACCCAGCTCGGACGTAATGATGATGGTACCGATCCGTTCACGCCTTCGCATATCGAAACCGCCGTCACACTGCATCCTTACAGCGAATGGAAAAGCGGTCTGACCAAGCAGGAACTGATCGCAAAAATGGCAGAGCGGTTCAAAAAACTGCCCGGCACGCAGGTTGGTTTCAGTCAGCCGATGATAGACGGCGTGCTGGACAAACTGGCCGGTGCACACAGCGATCTGGTAGTCAAAGTGATGGGTAATGATTTCCGCGAAACCCGCCGTATTGCGAATGATGTGGTGCGTACCCTGAGTGCGGTTCCCGGTGCGGAGGATGTGATTATTGATCAGGAACCACCGCTGCCGCAGCTGAAAGTGGATGTGGACAGACTGGCTGCTGCGCGGCTTGGTATCAATGTCGCCGATGTGATGAGTCTGATACAAACCGGTATCGGTGGTGCGCCGGTCACGCAAGTGTTCATTGATGAGCGCAGCTATAACATCGCTGCCCGCTTCAAAAACACCATGGTCAACAGTCCGGAAGCGATTGGTCATTTGACGCTGATTACGCCGTCGAATGCACAGATTCCTCTGTCGCAGGTGGCACGCATTTCCTTTGCCGAAGGTGAAACCACGATTACCCGTGAAATGGGTAAACGCCATCTGACCGTGCGTCTGAATCTGCGTAACCGTGATCTGGCAGGCTTTCTGGATGATGCCCATGCGGCGATTGAAAAACAGGTGCAGTATGACCACAGCCGTTTTTCTATTCACTGGGGCGGGCAGTTTGAAAATCAGCAACGGGCGCAGGCGCGTCTGGCGATGATTCTGCCGATGGTACTGGCACTGATGTTTGTACTGCTGTTCGGCGAATTTAAAAATCTGCGTCAGCCGGCACTGATTTTGTCTGCCGTACCGCTGGCAACGCTCGGTGGTTTGTGTGCGCTGCATTTGCGCGATATGACGCTGAATGTGTCTTCTGCGGTCGGGTTTATTGCCTTGTTCGGGGTGGCGGTACTGAATGCGATTATTATGATTTCCAATCTGAACCGCTGGAGCAAGCAAACCGATATCAGCCTGAAGGAAGCCGTGATTCATGCTGCCAGCGAACGTTTGCGTCCGGTGCTGACCACCGCAACCGTCGCTGCACTGGGTCTGATTCCAGCAGCGATGGCGCATGGCCTCGGCAGCGATGTGCAGCGTCCGCTGGCAACGGTGGTGGTGGGTGGCCTGATTACGGCAACCGCACTGACGCTGATTGTGCTGCCGGCTTTGTATTACATGATTGAATCCGGTGTGCGTAACCGTAAAAAGGTCGCGGAACAACCGGTGCAATTTGATGCCAGCGAAGGAGAGGCATGATGCGATTTTCAACATCATTACTGACACTGGCGTGTGTTTCCGCTCTGGCAGCGTGTACTGCGGGTCCGGATTATCAGCGGCCGGATTTGCTGGCCGGACATCAGGCTGGTTTACCGCAGCAAGCGACGCAAGCTACTACCGGTAAAGTCACTGCGGATGAAAAAGCCGTCGTACAGCAATTGCTGCCGGGTCTGGATGTGCAGGATGGCTGGTGGAAGGCTTTCGGATCGGAAGCGCTGAACCAGCTGATTGCGACGGCACTCAGCAATAATGCGGATCTGCAGGCAACCAATGCGGCGCTGAAAGTGGCGCAGGAAAATGCGCTGGTATTGCGTGCTGGTTTGCTGCCATCGGTCGATGCCAGCTGGCAGCCGACACGTCAGAAAGTGGCCGACCCGCTGGCCAGTCCGGCGGCTTCCGGCGCAGGCTTTTACACGTTGCACACGGCACAGGTCAGTGTCAGCTATAACCTTGATCTGGCAGGCGGACTGAAACGTCAGAACGAAGCCGCTGCGGCGCAGGTGGATGCTGCCGGTTTTCAGGTACAGGCGGCACGCACGACGCTGGTATCGAATGTGATTCTGGCAGCGGTGCAGGAAGCCGGTTTGCGTGAACAGTTGCAGATCGCACAGGCGCAATTGCTGGCGAACCGTCAGCTGGCAGAACTAACCCGTCAGCAAAAAGCGCTGGGTATTGCGTCAACAGCGGATGTCGCTACGCAGGAAGCGGCACTGGCACAGGCAGAAGCCGGTCTGGTACCGGTGCAGCGGGCGCTGGATCAGCAGCGCGGGCAGTTGCGTGTATTGCTGGGTTTGCTGCCCGGCGATACGCTGCCAGCGGAATTCACACTGGCGCAACTCCAGCTACCATCGCAGTTACCACTGAGTATTCCGTCGGAATTGCTGGAACGGCGTCCGGATATCCGCATCGCAGAAGCGCAGTTACAGGCAGCGAATGCACAGATTGGCGTTGCCGTGGCAGCCCGTTTGCCTAATCTGAGCCTGACCGGCACGCTGGGCAGCAGCAGCCTGACGCTGGCAAATCTGCTGAAAGGCAATTCATCGTTCTGGAATCTGGGTGCGAATCTGACGCAGCCGGTATTCCGTGGCGGTGCGCTGCTGCATCAGCAACGTTCAGCCGAAGCACAGTATCAGCAGGCAGCGGCGCAATACCGCAGCGTGCTGCTGAATGCGTTTCAGAATGTGGCGGATACCCTGCGCGCGCTGGATGCGGACAGTCAGCAATGGCAGTTGAACAGCAAGGCGCAGCAAGCGACCCTGAAAGCGCTGGAAGTCACCCGCAAACAACGCGCAGCCGGTGCAATTCCGCTGCAGAATGTGTTGCAGGCACAGCTGGCAGAGCAGCAAGCCAGTCTGGCGTTGCTGCAGGCGCGGCTGAGTCGTTACGCAGATACCGTGGCCTTGTACGCGGCGATGGGTGTCAGCATGCCTGACAAGCTCGCCGCAACCGCATCGCCCGTCGCGCAGCAATAAAGGGTTTCATCGCTGTTTTTTACGCTCAGATTGTGCAGAAGTCCTCATCTGGCCTTTCCCGAGGCCCGGACTTTCTGCCGACGACCGCCGGATCGCTATGCAGAACACCGCATTTGAGGCTGTCCGGCGCTTTTTCGGGTGGTTTTTCAGTGGAAAACGGGGTTGAGCCTGCTGGATCAGTTTTTCCGCATTAATGACCAGTACAGTGAAACGGTCGTACCGATGCCAGGTGTACTGTCGATGCTGAGTCGTATTCCGATTTCAGTTGCCCGCTGGCTGAGATTTTTCAGCCCACGTCCGCTGTTACCTGAAGCATCGAAACCTTTGCCGTTATCCTGAATAAACAAAAAATTGTCTTCGGTATTCGTGCCGGCATCTACCCAGATTTCGCTGGCTCCGGCATGTTTGATGATATTGGTGAAAATTTCACGGATCATTTGTTCAAACTGAATGAGGCCGTTTGAACTCCACTCTGTGCTGGAAAACGGTTTGACCCGCCAGTGCAACTGAATGCCGGCGCGTTTGAACCGGGATTCATGGCGGAAACGGAATTGTGCCAGCACTGTGGTCAGATCTTCGCCGCTCGGGCTGAGTGTATCAATGGTGGCGCGCAGAGTATCGAGTGCCTGCTGCAATTCATGTTCAATTTCCGATTGTTGTTGCGGCGCTGTTTGCACCAGAGACATCAGACCGACCAGTTGCGAACCCAGCCCGTCATGCATATCCTTCATAATCCTTTCCCGCTCTGACGTTACCGCTTCCTGACGGGCTTGCTGTGCCAGCGCCTGATGGTGCCGCTCCAGAATGGCACGCTGACGGCTGACTTCTGCTTCCAGTACTTTTTTGTATTGCGCATCACTGCGCATGGCGCGCATATACTGCAGATTCAGCACAATACCGACTGCCAGAATAAAGAACAGCACAATCAGCGGCGTAAAGTAAAACCGCTGATAAGCATCCGGTGCAGTCGTCATCCAGACATTCCAGTGATCATACATACCCAGAATCAGCATGACAAAACCAGCCAGGGCAACCGCGATGTTACCCGGTGCCGGTTTGCGGAATGCCTGAACCATGATTGAGATCAGGGCACCGGTTCCTGCTAAAACGACCAGATCAATGCCCAGCGCTTTGAACAGAGGTGGTGCGCCGAACACCAGCGCGACTGAGCTGCCAAGAAAAAATGCAAGTGTTATCCACTGTGCCAGCTCCAGCCAGCGAAGCCGGATATGGTTGATACGCATTGCGAGGATGCAGATCAGCGACATCCAGATACCAAAGCTCAGGTCGATCAGGAAGAACCATACAGCGTATGGCAGCGGTAATGCATGCATAGACCACAGCCAGGCGCGCAACGCCCAGAATCCGCAGGTAATTCCGAACAGCAGTGCGTTGAAAGAGCGGTACAGAATCGCCGCACTGAGACTGACAAAACACAATATGCAGCAGACCACAACGATTGCGACGGTTGACCAGATAAAGATGCCAACCTTCCTGCCGTGCAGAGGCTGAATTTCTTCATAAGTCCCCGCCAGCATTTGCGACAGGCCTGAGTAGCGGCGACAGTCACCGGCCACCTGTATATACAAAGTGTTTGCGCCATCAGACTGACTGGCCGCAGGCAGCTTCAGCATGGTGGCGTGGTTACTGACATCGGTATCCTGATTCTGAAATTCACCGGCTTCGCCGATTTTGGTATCACCCAGTAAAAATCGCAGCCGGTTACCTGCGCGGTAAATCAGCAGCGAACGGTCTTGCGGGTCGGGGAAAATACTGACCGGAATCCGGTAAGTCCAGATTCCCTGCCGACAAGGGCTTTGCCTGCGCCAGACATCGGAGAGTGCGACTTTTTGCCACTGGCCTTGTGCGGCGCTGGATGCGCTGAATTGTCCCTGCGCCAGTTCAGCTTCCGTAATCTCTGTTGTTGCGGCTTTTGCCTGTAAACAGATCAGCATGCATAGCAGCAGAAAGAGTATCGCCAGCCAGCCGCGCAGCCATTGTGTGAAAGGAGTGGATTCGGCGGAGATCATTGTTTCACAGTAAGCCGAGACGGGCTGCAGTGTTAATTGCCTGCGTGCGTGAATTGACGTAGAGCTTGCTGTAAATACTCTTAACATGGTGGCGTACAGTATTCAGACTGATATGCAAATTGGCAGCCACTTCGCTGTAGGTATGGCCGATGGCGAGGTCTTTCAGAATTTCCAGTTCTTTACTGGTCAGATCATTCAGCGCTGATTCGGTCACCCCTCCGTTACCGGATACCGGCGCCGGACTGGCGTACTGACGCAGTTGTTTGAGAACCCGGCGTGCAATCTGTGGTGACATCGGCGAGCCGCCATTGAGTAAATCTTGCAGATGCTCCGCCAGATCATCGTCGCCCTGGCCCTTCAGCAGATAACCGGATGCGCCTGCCTCTACACAGCGAATCACATTTTCCTCGTCGCCGAACACCGAAATAATCAGAATCTGACATGCCGGCTGACGACGCAGCGTGAACGGAATCAGGTCAATACCGGCACCATCGGGTAATCCGAGATCCAGCAATAAAACATCAATGGAATGTTCGTGAATCAGTTGCATCGCATCCGCCAGCCGGCTGCAGGCGAAAGCACAGTGCCAGCCAGTATGTTCACTGATGGCCTTGCTGAAGCGGTTTAGGGTGCGCGGGTTGTCTTCGACGATCCCGATTTTGACGTTCATAAGCATCACGAATTGAAAATCTGTGAACTGAACCGGCAGTGAATGGCGCAAAACATGCTGGCAGATCACATCATATACACAGAACTTCACATCTTTGCCACATTTTCATGTGATTTCAATGCGTCCTGCATTTTATAAGATGTTGTCGAAATGTATAAGAAATCATTTTGATAAATCGATCCGGTGCGTTGCTGTTTAATCTGCGGCAGAAGTCAGTATCAGGCAGCACCGGAATCTCTCTTATGAAACAGGATCTCCGATGAAATCTTCAGAAGTGCAGACTCGTAGTCAGACATTATCCGCCGCCTTAGCTGCTGCGGTTTCGGGCAGTTTATTGATTTGCACGGTTCCGGTGCATGCACAAAGCCTGTTCGGCAAGCTGGTTGAACAAGCGGTGCAAAAAGTTGCCCAGCCATCCAACAGCGGTGGTTTGCAGCAAAACACGCTCAGTGCATCCGACAAGAAGCAGCTGGAAGAGGATAAAGCGGACGGCTTGCTGGATCAGAAAAAGGTGCAGACTGATAAGCGCGGTATTAGTGGCGTTTATTTCGCCAATGTTCCTATGGGTGGTGTTTCCCTGAATCAGGCCGGTGCTTTTGCTGTGGGGAAATTCCTTGTGGAATATGATGATGCCACCGGCGTCGCAACGATCTGGACACGTCACAGCTACGAGGCAAATGATCCGGCCAAACTGGTTCCTAAAGCGCAGTTCAGCCGTACTTCAACGTATAAAGACCGCAATCTGCGGGCTTTGCAAAACACTACGCATTTTCTGTTACGGGAAGGGAATCCCGCTTCCCGTCAGCACTTTTTATACGGCCAGATGATTTATAAAACGGATCTGCAGGGCAACGCGGTGCCGGACAAACTGGTGCCGACCGGTCTGGAAACCTTGCTGGAGCTGGAACCCGGTATTCTGTATGTGGGACCGCCTCCGTTTGCCGGTGATAAAACCAGTCCGGACGGCCATAACCTGCTGCGTCAGGGAACCGTGCTGCCGATGTTAGTCAAAGCCGGAAAAGAAGAGGCTGCGAAAGCATGGACGGCGGAGCGCATAGTCAGTCAATACCGGATGGCAAATGCTGCATTCGATACTGCGCTGGAAAATACTGCAGCGACTGCCGATCCGAATCTGGCTTTGCGCGAACCAGCGGCAGAACTGGCAACCCGCGCCGAAATGGAAGCCGCAAAACAGCAGTGGAATATCCTGATCAAAACCCAGGCAGTTGGCGGAACCCAGTCCACCCGTACATTCCGTCTGGTGTATACCTATCCGGCAACTGCGTTTGAAACACAGCATAAAAAGCAGTGGGTCAACAATACCTATGCCGACACCATTGTTTCGCGCAGCCGCGTGTATGTCGCGGTGTTCCAGGATCAGGACAGTAAATACTGGACTAACCGCTTTTATCTGGTTGAGAAAGCACCGCCGGGCGTGTACTTCGGTGAACGCTGGGCCGGACAGTATGAATATGCATTGCCCGCCAGTGCGCTTCCCGTCGCAATTGAAAAAGCAGCAGCACTGAAATATCAGTCTGCAGCCAAGACCCGCTGATCACCCGGTCAGACAACACAGCGGCAGGATATCCACCTGCCGGAAAGTTCCGCCCTGATGCGGGCGGACGTTAACACCCTCCGGAGAATATGATGAAACGTAGTTTGCAACTGATCGCCCTGCCGATGCTGGCAGTGGCTGTACTGACCGCCTGCGGCGGCTCTTCTTCCTCTGACAATACCGCTTCTGCAACGACGCCGAAAGTGAATTCTGCGCCGGTGGCGAATGCCGGAAAAGCGCAAAGCGTGTACACCGGCAGTCTGGTAACGCTGGATGCCACTGGCAGTGCTGATGCGGATGGCGATACGTTGAAATACACGTGGAAGTTAACAAGCCGTCCGGCGAAAAGTAATGCGTACTTGTCTTCACTGACCGATGCCCGCCCGACGTTTACTGCGGATGAAACCGGCGCATATGTTTTCACGCTGGTGGTGAATGATGGAAAAACCGATAGTGCACCTGCAACTGTGACGGTTTCGGCTACGGTGAAAAATATGATTCCGGTTGCCGATGCGGGAAAAGCACAGAGCGTTGTAACAGGAAAGTTGGTAACTCTGGACGGTAGTCAGAGTTATGACGGCAATGGCGATACGATTACCTACAAATGGAACCTCAGCACCATACCTTCCGGAAGTAAGGCGACGCTGTCGTCTGCAACAGCCATGAATCCGACATTTACAGCAGACCTTGATGGTAACTATGTTGCGACACTGGTGGTGAATGACGGTCAGGCAGACAGCGCTGCTGCCTCAGTGACTGTGACTTCTGCGACCGTCAACGCTGCGCCGGTCGCGCTGACAGCAACTGGTCAGACGGTCACGCCCGGTACGCAGGTAACGCTGGACGGCAGCAGCAGTTATGATCCGAATGGCGATCCGCTGACTTACAAATGGACGCTGAGTGCGCCTGAAACCAGCAAGGCAACGTTATCGGCAAACAATGTCGCTCGCCCGTTATTCAGAACGGATGCTGTCGGGCAGTATATTGCGACACTGATTGTGAACGACGGAAAAGTCGACAGCCAGCCAGCGACGGTCACGATCATCGCGAAAAACGGAAATACCGCACCGGTTGCGAAAATAACACCGATTGGTAACGGCAACTGGGAAGCCGGCAAGGATGCACTGGTTGATGGCACAGCCAGTTACGATGTTGACGGTGACCGCCTGAGCTTCAACTGGACACTGGTCAGTGTACCTGCTGGCAGTAAAGCAGCATTCCCAACCCCGTATTTACCGCGAACAACCTTCAGTGTGGATCTGCCGGGAACTTACACCGCACGCCTGATTGTGAACGACGGTACGGTCAACAGTGCCCCCGTGGAAATTACCGTAACGGCACTTTCTGCTCCGAAATAACGGACTGAAAACTGGCAGAGACCCCGGCATCGTCCGGGGTTTTTTTGTCATTTTCCCGCGCCTGTTGTCGCTTTCCGACATTTTTTCCATGCTGATTCTGCGTCGTGCCGAGCGCGTATGAAAAAAAAACTCTCAGGCGCTATTCCGTTGGCTGTCATAGCAGCACAGTCGCATTTTTCAGTCTGTATTCTGAAGTTTTGGCGAAATTTTTCTGTCTCAGGAAAATTTATTTTCGTCGTTTTACGTGTTTTCCGACATTTTGCCGGAAGCGGTAGCGCTTCTACACTGCGTCATCTGAAAAAATTATTGTGAGGAGACAAGCAGATGAAACGAATGACAGCAGGTTTGCGCAAATGCGGGATGTTGGTGATTGCACTGAGTTTTAGTGCACTGGCGATGGCGCAGCAAAAACCACAAGTGGTGATTCTGGCCACCGGTGGCACGATTGCCGGTGCCGGTGCAGATGCTACCAACAGCGCAACCTATCAGGCTGCCAAAGTACCGGTGGATAAACTGATTGCCGGTATTCCGCAACTGAACGACATCGCCAGTGTGCGTGGCGAGCAAGTGTTTCAGGTGGCTTCCGAAAGTCTGCGCAATGAAAATCTGCTGACGCTGGGTAAACGCGTTTCTGATCTGGCCAAACGCGATGACGTGGATGGCATCGTGATTACGCATGGCACTGATACCACGGAAGAAACGGCGTATTTCTTAAATCTGGTGGTGCATACCGACAAACCTATCGTTGTGGTGGCTTCTATGCGTCCGGGTACGGCGATGTCCGCAGACGGTACGCTGAATCTGTTCAATGCGGTCAGCGTGGCAGGCAATAAAGAATCCCGTTCCCGTGGCGTGCTGGTCGTGATGAACGATGAAATCAACAGCGCCCGTGATGTGAGCAAGATGATCAATATCCGTCCGGATGCGTTCAAAAGCCCGTGGGGTGCGCTGGGGATGATTGTAGAAGGTAAAAGCTACTGGTTCCGCCGTCTCGACAAACGTCATACCAATGCTTCTGAATTTGATATTGATAAAATAAAATCGCTGCCTTTAGTCGAAATTGCTTATGCAGGCGGCAATGTGAATGACACTGCTTACCGTGCATTTGCACAGGCTGGCGCGAAAGCGATTATTCATGCTGGCCCGGGCAATGGTTCTGTTGCAGGCTCCCTGGTTCCGGTGCTGCAGGATATTCATAAGCAAGGTATTCAGATTATCCGTTCTTCACATGTGAACGCCGGTGGCTTTGTACTGCGCAATGCGGAACAGCCTGACGACAAATACGACTGGATCGTGGCACATGATCTGAATCCGCAAAAAGCGCGCATTCTGGCCAGCGTGGCACTGGCAACGACCAATAACACCAAAGAATTGCAACGTATTTTCTGGCAATACTGATTTGATTGTCTGAAGCAGGAACGAGCGTTGCAGTGGTGCTGCAACGTGGTAGTGGAGAGTACCGGTTTCCCCTCGTGGACGGCACGTCAGGCCGTCACTCCGGTTTGGCAAGCGTGGCAAAGGCAACGCTTGCCTTTTTTTATGGTGCGACGCAGTCAGCAGGTATTCTGGGCGGTGTTCAGGGACTTGCTCAGGCGCCTATTCGGGCAGAGTAACGGGTGCGCAGCAACTGTATCAGTTCCAGAATCACCGCAATGCCATCGTCCAGCACCGTAATGCACTGTGCAAATAATTCCAGATTGCTACGCTGTTCCGTGGTGACGGCGACGGTATCCCAGTACACCAACTGTTCATGCAGCAGGTGCGGTAAGTCGGCCATTTCGCTGTAAATACGCCGCAGACGCGCCAGCGACAGTTCATCCAGCGTTTCCTGACTTTGCCGCAATTTTTGCAGCGTGGTGATTTGTTCCTGCAAGAATTGCAGCTGACGTGAAATCGCTTCGAGCAGCGCTGGCAGGCGGGTAATCGGTTGCAACTGATCGGATGGGTAATTCATGTGCGGCTCTCGAAACGAAGGTAACAGGTGTTACCTTCTTTCATCTTAGGCCGCTTTCCTGCAAAAAACAGGTTTTTCTGATGAACAGTACCAGAACTCATTTCATCAATAGCCACGAGTGCGAACGCGAGGTGCCGGGAGGCAGTGCGCGGCGTCGTTGCGCAGCACAGGCTGGTGCCTGTGCAAGCGACGCAACAAAGCAATGCGCCCGGCACCTCCGTTCCCGAAGGGTTTGCCTCATAGCGCACGCTGGACAGCGTTGGACGCGTTGTGAATAGCACCGCTATTCACTGCCTTGTCCGTCTTGCCAGCCCGCGCTATGAGACAAACGCATCTCGCGGATATTGATGAAATGAGTTCTGTCAGGTGAGGATTTCGAATAGGAATCAGAAAAACACAGAAATCACCTGAAAAACTGGCGGTAAAAAGCTGTTTACGATGGTTTTTTACCTGTATTTCAGCCGGATTTTTTGTTCAAAGGTGAGAACTTTGAATAGTGAAAAATAAAAAAACGGGCTGTTCGGCCCGTTTTTTGATGTTTTTCGTGCTGAATGCGGTGTTCTGCACAGCGATCCGGCGGTCGTCGGCAGAAAGTCCGGGCCTCAGAAAAGGCTGAATGACGATCTCTGCACAAATCTCCGTCAGTTTCGCGCATTTCTCAATCAGCGATTACGCCAGCGTCGCCATGAAATTAGCCAGCATGGTTAGTACTTGCTGTTCCGCTTCGCGGTGCGGCACATGGTGGATACCTGGCATCAGCTCCAGTTGCGCAGGCCCGCTGACGCCGTCGGCGATGCGCTTTGCCTGTGCGGTCGTACCGTATTCATCCAGCTCACCGTGGATTACCAGTGTCGGGCACTTTACTGAAGGCAGAACCGGGTCCAGTGACCAGTGATCGAAGGCTGCGCCCAGCCAGGTATCGATCCATGCGCTGAGTACCCACGCGGTTTTTTCGCCGTGATAACGGGCTAAACGCTTAAATTGTTCGGGATCAGCAAATAATTGCTGCGCTTCCAGAATACCCGCGCGGGTGATGGGTTCCAGCACCGATTGCGCCGATTCGGTAATCAAGCCGACGCAGCGTTCCGGATAAGCCGCCGCTACATTCACCGCCATTTCACCGCCAACGCTGTGGCCCATGACGATGAACTGGTCGATTTCTTTGGCTTTCAGCAATTCCGCAAACACGGTTTGCGCTTCCGCCTCGATGAAATCGTCCCCGATGTAACCGTTGCGCGGTGCGGAATGGCCGAAACCGGCGCGGTCATACGCAATCACGCGACGGCGCGTGGCCTGAGCCAGTAAGCCGGGAAACTGACGCCACAACTGAATACAGCCTAGGGAATCATGCAGCAGCACAACCGGTGCCAGCGTGGAAAGCGTATGGGTGTCTTGCCAGACTTTTACCGCGATCTGGCCGTAAGCAGTTTTGATGTGTTGCAAGGGAGTATTCCGGATCAAATCAAGTACACATCCGCAGTCAGCACAGCAAGGTGCAAGGGAAGGGCGGATGCAGAAAGGCCGCCATTTTAACTGAAATCAGCATTTTTTCTGCGACGCAGCACGAGAAGCCGGAACGCAAGTCGTTCAAGAATCGCTGAAGGTGAGGACTTTGAATAAGAAAAGTAAAAAAATTCTGAGAATTTTTCAAAGGTGAGGAATTTTAATAGTCAGAACTTAAAAATTCCGGCGTAAGCGCTTTGTAATGATGCAGAAATCATCATTTTGCTTTTGCGGAGAGCCAGACTTTCTGCCGACGACCGCCAGATTGCTGTGCTGAAACCCGCATTTCGGGCAAAAAAGCCGGTTTTGGCAGCCCGAACAGGGTTTTCCGGGCAGGGAATTCTTACGCAGAAGCCGCAAGGTGAGAAATTTGAATAGGAAAAATAAAAAAATCGCTGACGGAAGCCGCAGATTTCAGCAATTCCGGTACGGCGTTCGTGGTGGATACGCGAACTTAGGCCGGTATTCCCTGCGTATCACGATCTGTTTCAATTCAGCAGCGGGGAATTTTCTGTAGCAATCCACGCTAAAACCCTGATTTTCAGTGATTTTTTTAATTTACCCCCTTCGGATTTCTCACCTTTGAAAAAGAGCTGCTTTTGCTGCGACAAAATCCGCACCTGTGGAAAAAAACAGCTCGCAAGTTCTGGTCTGAGGCGGAAGGCTGTGCTGATTATTGCTATTTTTATTCGTTAATCCGCACTTTTTTGCAAAGGTGAGGAGTTTGAATAGCTAGAAACGGCGGTTTTTTAAAAAGGTGAGGAATTTGAATAAGGAAATGGCTTGCCAGTGTAAAACCTCAAAAACTTAATGAAATGACTATGAAAAACATGCGGAATACCCGCAAATGCCGGTTTTCAGATGCATCTGGCATGCCGGAAAGCCGTTGTTTAGCTGTTTCCAGCCCGTGTTTCTCTGCGGAAGGTGAGAAAAAAGAATAGTTTTCCGCAAAAATTTTTATTCAGGTGAGAACTTTGAATAGGGGTTTGGTGAAAATCGCGACAAAAATACGTCTGAATGTCGTGACGGTACAATTTTGCAGCGCGCTGTTTCGGTAGCATGCCGTGCAATTGCACCGGTTCGCCGGATTACTTTTCAGGAGAGATGCTGTGATGTATCCCGTTCGCTTACAAGATGTCGGCAAGACTTATCACATGGACGCGGTCAGTGTGCCCGCGCTCAGCCAGATCAGCCTTGATATTCGCCCCGGTCGTTTTACCGTGTTGTCCGGTCCGTCCGGCAGCGGCAAAACCACGCTGCTGAACCTGATTGGCTGCCTCGACCGGCCTGACAGCGGCCACATAGAAATCGCCGGTATCGATGTGCGCAGCATGAACGATGATCAGCTTTCCGATTTCCGCGCCCGTCACATCGGTTTTATTTTTCAGAACTTCAATTTACTGCCGGTGCTCAGCGCGTTTGAGAATGTGGAATACCCGCTGATACTGGCCGGCGTGCCAGCTGCAGAACGCAAACAGCGTACCGAAGCTTTGCTGGAAGATGTGGGACTGAGTAATCGTCGTAATAATTTACCGGGGCAATTATCAGGCGGCCAGCGTCAGCGGGTTGCGATTGCGCGCGCACTTGCCATCGGCCCGCGTCTGGTGCTGGCAGACGAGCCGACCGCCAATCTGGACAGCCAGACCGGTGCGGAAGTGATTGCACTGATGCGTCGTCTGCAGCGTGAACGCGATGTCAGCTTTGTGTTTTCCTCGCATGATCCGCAAATTCAGGCAGAAGCAGACGATGTGGTCTTTATCCGCGACGGAAAAATTGTCGGTACAGAACAAAGAGAGGTGAAAGCATGAATACCCTGATGCTGGCAATTCGCAATCTGCTGCGCAATCGTCGCCGTTCACTGACGACGATCTTAACGATGGTAGTCGGGCTGACCGCGATTTTGCTGTTCGGCGGTTATCGTTCCAATATTCTGTACGGTTCGCTGACCGGTTTCGTGCAATACACCGGCCATCTGCAAATTCAGCACAAAGGCTATTTCATCGATGGCGGCGATAATCCGACCGCTTACGGCATCCGTGATTATCAACAGATTATTCAGACGCTGAAAGATGATCCGGCGTTAAAAGATCAGTTATTCCTGATGACGCCGAATTTGCGTCTCGGCGGTCTGGCGGGGAATTTTTCCGCCGGTGTCTCGCGCTCAGTACTGGCAGAAGGTCTGGTACCTGCGGAGCGGAACGGGATGATGCAATGGAATCAGTACGGCGTAAAAAGCTATGCACTACCGATTCCGCTAGAAGGCAAAGGCAATGATGCGGTTGTGGTTGGTACCGGAGTCGCACGTAAACTGAAGTTGTGTAGTTTACTTTCTGAGAATGATTGCATTCCTGCTGTCAGCAAAGCGAAACAGGATGCGGGGCAAGTGCCGGATGATATCGCTGCTTTATCGATGGCAGAGGGCGAGCAAAAACCTGTGATACCGGCTTCTGAAAACCGTATCGAAGTGCTGGCAGCAACCGCCGGTGGTGCACCGAACGTCGCCAGTCTGAATGTGATCAAGGCTAATAATATGGGCATCAAAGCACTGGATGATGTGTATATGGCGATGCATCTGGAGCAGGCGCAGCGCCTGATTTACGGCAACCAGCCGGGGCAGGTCACCGCAATCATGATTCAGCTGCAAAAAACCGAGCAAGTCGCTGCAGCGCAAGCGCGTATTACGGAATTGCTGAAGCAGAAATTCCCGCAGCAGGAACTGGATGTACTCGACTACGATACGCTGAACCCGATGTACCGTCAGACCAATCAGTTCATGGATTCGATGTTTAGTTTTATCGCGATGCTGATTGCGGTGATTGTGTTGTTCACTATTGGCAATACGATGGGAACGGCGGTAGTGGAGCGCACCAATGAAATTGGAACCCTGCGCGCCATCGGCTTACGTCGCAGCGGTATTCGCCGCCTGTTTTTGTGCGAAGCTTTGTTGCTGGGCGTGATTGGTTCTGTGCTCGGTGCAGTCTCTGCATTGATACTGGCGTATATGATTAATCACAGTGGCTGGACCTGGAATCCACCCGGCTATTCGTACGCGTATCTGATACTGGTGCGGGTAGGGCAGGATATTCCGCTGCTGGCTGGCAGTGTGCTGAGTATGATAGCGGTCACCTTGTTGTCGGCATGGTTGCCTGCAAACCGCGCGGCGAAGTTTGAAATTGTGGATGCATTGCGTCATGTCTGATCAGAGTTTGCTCACGGAGAATGTAATGAAGCTTTTTTCTCAGTATCGTCGTCAATTTCTGGTACTGGCGGCGGCCATCACCATCAGCCCGGCTGTATATGCACTGTCGCCGCAGGAAATTCTGGCAGCCAGCGATGCGATCCGTAATCCGGACTTTCCGTTTGGTTTAACCAATACGCTGGTGGAATACCGTAAAGGCAAGGAAACGGAATCCAGTACGCTGGCAATTTATTCCAAAGCCGATCCGAAAGGCGGACAGTTCCGTTCGCTGGTGCGCTATGTTGCGCCGGCACGCGATGCGAACAAGCTGATTCTGTTCAGCGGTAAAGATATGTGGTTCTTTGATCCGTCCAGTAAGGCGAGTATCCGCCTGTCGCCGCAGCAACGTTTGCTCGGGCAGGCTTCCAACGGCGATGTGGTGACCGTGAATTTCGCCAAGGATTATCAGGCAGTCAGCGCAACGGAAGAAGATACGCAGGATGGTGAGCGCCAGACCCGTCACGCCTACAAACTGGAACTGAACGCCAGCGGCGAGGGCGCGGCATATCACCGGATTCTGATGTGGGTGGATAAAACCAGTATGCGTCCGGTGAAATCCCGTTTTTATGCGGAAAGCGGAAAATTACTGAAAACGGCCTACTACCGCCGTTATCAGCCGATATTTGGTGTCGAACGTCCTACTGAGACAGTGATCATTGATGGTCTGGAAAGCGACTGGGTCACCGTGATGCGCTATTCCGACTGGGTAAAACGGGATGTGCCGGAAACCTGGCTGCAACGCGATTACCTGCCACGCTTCAAACCGGAATAATCCTATGCAGAACCGTCATTCCCCTACGCCTGTTCGCTGCCGGCTTTCTGTATTGCTGATGATTTTATTGTCAGTGAATGCTTATGCCAGTCCGGATGATCCGGAACTGGAAGCCCTGACGCTGGCAGATACCATGCAAAAGAAGCCTGAAAAAGCCAGCGACTGGCGTGCTTTTGCAGAAGTTGCCAGCGGTTACGCGCGCCTGCGGGATGGCGGCAATGAGACAAGTCAGCGGCTTTCTATTGATGCCCAATTCGATAAAACCCTGACGCCAGCCTGGAGACTGTTTTTTTCTGATCGCGTGGATCTCAACTGGCCAGCCACCAGTAACGGCGATCGCGCAATCAATACACTCAAAGAAGCCGGCGTCAGCTGGAAACCCGGAGAAAATACCTTGCTGGATGCCGGCAGAATTAATGCCCGATACGGCATTGCACTCGGCTATAACCCGACTGATTTTTTTAAAAGTTATGCGGTACGTTCTGCGGTGTCCGTTGATCCCGCCAGCCTTAGAGAAAACCGGCAGGGCAGTGTGATGCTGCGCGCTCAGCAATTGTGGGACAGCGGCTCTTTGACGCTGATCGCATCACCAAGACTGGCAGATTTGCAGATGCAATCCGGATGGAATCCGAATATCGGTGCAACTAATCACAACGACCGCTATTTACTGGCAATCAGCCAGAAAATCGGCGACTTCACGCCGCAGGGATTAATTTTTCAGGAAAAAGGACAGAAACCGCGCTTCGGACTGAATCTCAGTCACTTACTGAACGACGCCACGGTGTTTAATCTGGAATGGTCGGGCGGCTACGCGCTAAAACAAACGGATGCCGCATTCGCCGCATATAATCCTGCATTCCGCGCCGGAGAACAGCAATGGCAACAACAAATCGCTACCGGCATCAGCTACACCACCAGTAATAAACTGACGCTGACCGCAGAAGCCCACTACAACAGCGCCGCACCGGACAATCAAGCCTGGCAACAACTGCAAAACGGCTCGTTGCCATCCTATTTGTTGTACCGGGCTTACAGCCAGCAAACCCAAAACCTCACCACCCGCCGCCAGCTATTCCTGCACGCCACCTGGCAAGACGCCATCATCCCCCACCTTGACCTCAGCACCATGATCACCCACATCCCCGAAGACCGCAGCCGCCGCTACTGGCTGGAAGCGCGGTATCACAAGGATTTTTGGGAAGTGGGGTTTCAGGTTGAGAGAAATGCCGGTTCGGTGCATTCCGTATATGGATTAAGTCAATCGGATACTAAATATTTATTTAGTATCAGAATTTTTAGATAACCGACTTGCGGAATCGAATGAATGTAGACAATAAAAGTGCTCAATATTCTAGGGGCTGCTAACATTTAAGCCAGCCCAATTACTTGAACACGAGATTGATAAACGATAGGAAATTTCTGTCCAGCTTTTCATGCCGCGTGGCGATTCCTCTGGAGTGCTTGATATGGCTAAAAAATCATTCAACCAAATTTCGGTCTTTATACAATGACTTATCATACGCGTGCTGCCCGGTTTGGTTGCGCTTAGGCGGAATGACTGCGCACATCTGCTGTTCTCTGATAAACGACACAAAATCGTTGGTGTCATAACCATTGTCCGCCAGCACCGACTACGCTTGCATGCCATTCATCAGCCCCAGTGCCTGCGTAAAGTCGTGCACCTCTCCTCCGGTCAGTCGCCAGCGACCCGGATTGCCCAATCCATCGACTACAACATGAATTTTGCTGCTTAATCCTCCACGCGAACGGCCTATGTACTGCCGGACCGCTTTTTTTGGGCACCGGCTGAATGTTGATGGGCACGCACAAACGTATTGTCTATCATCAATAGCTCCATGTCGCTGTCATCGCTGACAGCATCTACGATTCTTTGCTAGACTGAACAGTACCGGAAAACTGGGAAGCTCCATTATTTGAGAAAATCGAGCAATTAACAAATCAAAATATTCCCCTGAAGTCATCGAACGTTCCGTCCGTATGGTCATGGAGGGTAGGAACGAGTAAAGCTCACAGTGGGCTGCAATAGAATCTATTGCCGGCAAGATTGGCTGCACTGCAGAGACATTACGTCGCTGGGTACGTCAGCATGAAACCGATACAGGGCTTCGGAACGGTGTGACGAGTGCAGAACAGGAGCGCATTCGTGCACTGGGAACGCGAAGTTAAAGAACTGCGCAAAACAAACGAAATTCTGAGGCTGGCAAGTGCTTTTTTCGCGCAGGCGGAGCTCGACCGCCACCGCAAGTAGTTAGCGCATTTATTGATCAGCACCGTGCAATGTACGGGGCCGAGCCGATTTGCAAAGCATTGCAAGTCGCCCCGCCGCGGTACTGGCGCACTGCGGCACAAGCCAGAAATCCGGCATTGCGTTGTGCAC
>NZ_JAGSPN010000052.1 GCF_018139685.1 Cognatundibacterium luofuense | reverse complement strand
GGACTGATGTTCATCACGAACCGGATTCAACGCTGTGCCGGTGTGGTTGCCAAATGAAGCGGATCGGTGAGGACGTCTGCGAGAAACTCGATTACCAGCCCGGCGTATTCACAGTCGAGCGCCATGTACGTGGGAAATGGGTGTGCCATCAATGCGAAACATTGATACAAGCACCGGTACCGGCGCAGATTATCGACAAAGGCATCCCGACCTCCGGATTGCTGGCTCAGGTGCTGGTCACTAAATATGCTGATCATTTGCCTCTGTACCGTCAAAGCGGCATCTTTGAACGGGCAGGATTCACCATTCCCGATTCCACGCTATCCGAATGGGTGGGCCGTTGCGGTGTTGCCTTACAGCCGTTGGTGGATGCGCTGAAGCGGGAATTACTGAATCAGCCGGTATTGCATGCCGATGAGACCCCGCTGCCCATGCTCAAACCGGGGAGCGGCAAGACGCAACGGGCCTACCTGTGGAGTTATTGCAGCACACCTCTCAGTAGTATGAAGGCGGTGGTATTCGACTTTGCAGAAAGCCGGGGTGGTAAGCATGCAGAACAATTTCTGGACCGATGGCGGGGGACCCTCGTCTGCGATGATTTCCCAGGCTATAAGGCGCTGTTCAAATCCGGTATCACGGAGGCTGGATGTATGGCGCACGCCCGACGCAAATTCCATGAGCTGTGGGCAAACCACAGCAGCCAGATTGCTGGTGAGGCACTGGATT
>NZ_JAGSPN010000051.1 GCF_018139685.1 Cognatundibacterium luofuense | reverse complement strand
AAAAGCAGGAAAGGGTAGTAAAAAGCAGGAAAACGCAGTTTTTTCGATAGCGGGTGCTAGAATGTGGCGCTTTGCCAATTGAAAAAATGGCTTTTGGCATCAGATGTGGGCTTGCGGTGATTCCTCCCGGAGAGTTGACTTGCGCAGTCGCGTAGAGCTGGCTCATCCGCCCGGATCAGTTTCCGCCTGACGGGTATTTGCCATCCTGCTTATCTGGAATTGCAACGAAAACAGTATGTCGGTTTGATTATCGGTTTGATCACATACTGTGGATTATTACAACGATTGGAGTCTGAACGTGTTTATTTCTAACGCTTATGCGCAAACTGCGGGTGCAGGTGTCGATGGTGGTCTGATGAGTTTCTTGCCACTGGTGTTGATGTTTGTGGTGCTGTATTTCCTGATGATACGTCCACAGATGAAGCGCCAGAAAGAACAGAAATCCATGATGGATGCGCTGGCAAAGAATGATGAAGTCGTCACCGCCGGTGGCATACTGGGTCGTGTGACCAAGGTGAACGAAAGCTATGTCACGCTGGAAGTCGCTAACGGTACCGAAGTCGTGGTGCAGAAAATCGCGATTTCGACCCTGCTGCCAAAAGGCACAATCAAGGCGATTTAAGCGCATCGTACAGGCAACGCAGTCCATGTTTAATGTGGACTGCGTTGTGCTTTTCAGCATCCCATTCTTAGATAATTATGAATCGCTATTCACTCTGGAAGTATGTCCTGAT
>NZ_JAGSPN010000050.1 GCF_018139685.1 Cognatundibacterium luofuense | reverse complement strand
CATCAGTAAAATCCGCCCTTATGAAACAGGACAAGCCAGCCTGCTGTCGAATAAAGCGGTGTACATCGGCGATGCCAATCCTGCACTGGTGGGAAAAACCATAGACGGCAAAGTTGCGCCGCCTGAGCTGATCGCTGCGGTACAAGCGGGAAAATCCTGGGAGGACACGCTGTTTGACGCAACACTGAACACCAGCATGACGCGCATTTTCGTACCAGTCCGCATCGGTGCCAGCAGCACGCCATGGTCGTTTGCGATCAGCGTACCGGAAGATAAAATCCTCGCTGAAGTCAGAAAGCTGCGCAATCTGTCCATCCTGATTGGCCTGATCAGCGTAGCCGTGGTGTCGGCGATGTTGCTGTATGTGGTGAATAAACTCATCATCCGTCCGCTCGGTGGCGAGCCGGACACTGCCGTTGAAATCGCACGCCGGGTGGCTGAAGGCGATCTGACTACCCAGGTCAGTCTGCAACGCGGCGATCAGCACAGCATGCTGTATGCGCTGCATCAGATGCAGGAGCAGTTGCGCGGCATCGTTGCCGATATCCGGGTCAGCAGTGAATTTGTCTCAGACGCCTCAGGTGAAATTGCTAAAGGCAATCTGGATTTGTCACAACGCACAGAAAGTCAGGCTGCATCGCTGGCAGAAACCGCCAGCAGCGTCGAGCACATGCATGAAACCGTGCAAAACAATGCCGCCCACGCGGAACGCGCACGTCAGCTCAGTGTGGAAGCAGC
>NZ_JAGSPN010000012.1 GCF_018139685.1 Cognatundibacterium luofuense | reverse complement strand
TATCTTGTTTCTTTTGCGAGCACTTCATATGTTTTAAGCTTCCCGGTAAAACCGGTTCGCGTTCATTAAGTGCCCACATTTATTGGCTGTTGGTTGTTAAAGAACTGCATTCTTTTCTGCTATCGCTTCGAAGCGTTGTGTTCGTCAGCAGCAGAGAAGCGAGATTATGACCTTTCAGATGCGCATTGTCAACACCCTACCTGACATTAGGCTGCGAGGACTCAGCGGTATCTGCCGCGCTGATAATCTTCTGAATTGATCGCTCCATCATTTCATCTGACTCACTCAGTCTGGCTGCGCCGCGATGAAAAGCAGACTGGATCAATGCAAAGTCTGCGAGGACAGGATGAGAATGCGATGCAGTCATCAAAAGCCAGGCGCAAGACAGATGATCTCGCCAGACCACGCACATACGACGCCATTCACCTGTCTGGAATAATTCAAAACTGCAACCCGGCTGCAAACGATCAAGCCATATATCGCTCTCCGCAACCTTCTTTACCTTTGTAAATGGCGATTGGGTCAATTGCTGGGATGGATGGCTATCCTCTGCAAGATACCTGACCTGCAATTCAATTTCGTCAGCAACAGCCTGAATGAAGGGCTGTATATCGGAGAATTGCAGCGTGAGATCCGTTTCATTTCGAAGGTGGGCCTGAAACTCTCTGACCGCAGTGAAACGTAACTGCCATTCATCAAATGTCAGCGCCTCAACAGCTAACTGCTGGCCGTTACGCTCGTGGATGTCATTCAGCCAACTGTATAACGCGTTCTGGCGGAAAGTGCTCAACTCGAGCAAGCCGAATCCCTGACGCAGAATATGCATCAGATCAGGAAAATATGATCTTGAAGTTGCGCGCTGTGCATCATCAGATTTTGGCTGAATTGCCCATACGATCCACGGAACAAATTCACAGAAACTACGCAGCAGCTCTGTATCTTTGCGCGAAGCGATGACGATCGCACGAACCCACTCATTCTCAAGAAAGCTGCGAAATTGCTGCGAAAAACCGGGGATGACACTCAACACATCAGAAATTTCCTGACGCAAACGCTGGCTATCTGCAAACCTCAACTGTGCCTCAGAAAGAACTCTGACGGAACGCCGGCTCAGACGATCCAGATTGCGCAGGTCTTTCTCAAGAGAAGCTTCAAGACGAGAAAAGATACGTTCAAATAAACCCGGAACTTCGCAGTCATGGCGCGCAAGTGTCTTGAATATTTTGCCGACCTCCTCCTGAAAATAAGTTTCAGGTCCGGTCAAACCACGAACACCTGTCATCACAGCGGAGATACGGTTAAACAGTAAACGTGCCGGATGACGGATCGCGAGAAACCAGCTGCTATCCATTAGCGCCAGCTGTGCAATCAGAAAATCACAAGCATTCAATTTCTCACGTAACAACTCTGGCATTCTTGTATCAAGCTGCCAGGCTTCGCTCAGTGCAATGACGACATCCAGTGTCATTTTTTGCTCTGAACGCTCACACAGTGCCATCAAATCATCGCGATACTCGCTGAGCTTGCGTATACGTGAATTTCCTTCGACTGAGTTTTTTTTATGCAGCTTACCCAGAATTTTGACTAATACGGAACGACTGACCAGAGCAGGTGTCATTGAAGTAAACGCACCCTGCGACTGCAATTCACGCAGATATGGCATCAGGCGTTCCGGCAGTACCTGTGCACTTCCTCCGGAATTGCTATCCGCTCTCAGAACAGAGTAAGTATTGCCATCAGAAAATTTTATATCTGACTTGCCGAACGCCTTTCGCACAGCCTCACCAAGGGTTGCCTGCGCTGAAAGCCAAATCAAGGGATCTGGGGATTTTCCATCTTTGCTGCTATCCGAGACCTGATTCGCCCGGATAGCAGCTAACCAGTCATGCAAATGTAATTCGCGCGATACGGCGGATACCGACTCGCCTTGACTTCTGTAATGCTGGAACGCAGAGGCTGAAGCGCCACGACTGTTGGAAACGTCTGTCTGTTTAGCAATGCGTAAACTGAGATTTGCCTCCACACCCTGAGCCTGCAGAGTCTGGTTGGTCAGTCGGTAAATAACGGCTATCTGCTGAGCCATCGATTCCGCCAGCGCGAACTTCAGCACTTTGGAAACCGTTAACTCGAACCGCATAGTTTCGACGGCCTCGGAAATACTATTAGCAAGAATATAAGGACGGAACGGGTTTTCTCGTTCTTTAATTTCACTTTGCCCGAACAAGCCTGTAATCCGGAGATTCAGCTCGTTGAGCTCCTGACCACCACTGTCACGCAAACGCTGAATCATATTCATAAAACTCAGCGTACCTTCAAACTCGGACTCTCCGAGCAAAGACAGTCCAGTTGACTGCAAAGCCGATCGTGTCTGAAATTGCTGATAGGCAGTATCAAGGCTGCGGTCAAGCAAACCCCTCAGGAAAAACATGATTTTGGGAGCGAGGAGCTCTTTACGCTCCTGAAGATAATAGCGTGCCTGATGCGCAGCAATTTGCTCGGCCTTGTTATCTGACTGGTTAGCCTTCGCAAAAAGCCATTCCGTCGCTGACGGAAACAAGGCTGGCAAATGTTCTTCGACGGCCCGTTCGAATGCCTGACGGGCTAGCAGTAATACCTCACGCGGTGTCATAACTGGGTTCCGGTAAATTGCAGGAACAAGCTGACGCGCACACAAGGGCACCCTCAGCGGGTGCTAACCGTAAATATCAAGCACTGGCTTTTTTTCTGCCTGCGGTTTTCTTGGGTGCATCAGCCTGCACTGCGGCATCTTTCTTGGCGGTTTTTCCTGCCGCAGGAGCTTTGGCTTTTCGTTCTTCGAATTCAAACGCGATTTTCCCGTCTTTGCCACGTACCAAAAATGCTTTGAAAGGACGACGGGTACGCTGGGAAATAAAACCTGGCAATAAATCCGTTTTCCCTTCGACCAGTAATTTTCGCATCTGTTCCGGGCTAATTTCCTGCTGCAAAATAATCCGGCCACTACGGAAATCGCAAGCTTTCGGTTTTGCTGCCGTTTTTTCACAAATATATGCCAACGGCAATTCGTAAACGTTACTGCTGCATTTCGGGCAAGGGCCGAGTGCAGACTGTTGACTGAAATCCGGCTCCTCGCCGTCTTCGTCGCTTTCCTGCGCCTGTCCGAAGTCAAACTCAAGTTTCAGGTTGTTATGCTCAGTATCAGGCACAATCTTCAGCATTGCAGCAAACGGGCGCCCCATTTTTGAACGGAAGCCCTGTAACGGCCCGATTTCACGCTTTTGCAATAACTCTTCTACTTCGGAAACCTCGAACTGCCGGCTACCCGGCGTTTTCGGCAACGAAAATTCGCATTGCGTGCATGCAAAACGACGGTAATTTTCTTTTACTTTGCCACCACAATGCGGGCATGGCGTTTCAAGCGTCGCATAATCACCCGGAATTGTATCGTTATCGTATTCTTTCGCACGTTTAACGATGATTTGCGTCATTTGTGCGATTTCACGCATGAAGGCTTCCCGACTGATACCGCCTTTTTCCATTAACGAAAGCTTATGCTCCCATTCGCCAGTCAGCTCAGGGGATGTCAGCTCATCAACGCCAAGTCCGCGCAACAAAGTCATTAATTGAAACGCTTTTGCTGTCGGAATCAGTTCGCGGCCTTCACGCAGCAGATATTTCTCAGTCAGCAATCCTTCGATAATCGCTGCGCGCGTAGCTGGTGTTCCCAGGCCTTTACCAGCCATGGCTTCACGCAACTCTTCATCATCAACCAGCTTGCCAGCGCCTTCCATAGCAGACAATAAAGTCGCTTCAGAATAGCGGGCAGGTGGTTTAGTGATCAGTTCATGCACAGCTACCTGATCTGCCAGCACTTTTTCATTTTTTGCAACAGGTGCCAGCGTACCCCGACCTTCACCATCTTTTTCTTCGAGGGCATCACGACCGTAGATCGCAAGCCAGCCCGGATTCACCAATACCTTGCCTTCAGTACGGAACTGATGGCCGGAGACCTCGGTAATCCGCGTTGTCACCAGAAATTCCGCAGCCGGAAAGAAAACCGCCATAAAACGGCGGGTCACCAGATCGTATAACTTTTGCTCTGGCTCAGACAAATTTTTCGGTACCTGACCAGTTGGAATAATCGCAAAGTGATCGCTGATTTTGCTGTTATCAAAAACACGCTTGTTCGGACGAACCCATTGCTGATTCAGAATCTGACGTGCATGCGGCTGAAATGCCGGAATTGCAGAAATACTGTCCAGTGTCTGCATTGTCGTTGCCAGATAATCTTCCGGCAAATGACGCGAATCTGTACGCGGATAGGTCAGCGCTTTATGTTTTTCATACAATGCCTGAGCAAGACCCAGCGTATTTTTTGCGGAGAAGCCAAATTTTGCATTAGCCTCACGCTGCAAACTCGTCAGATCGAAAAGTGCCGGCGACATTTGTGTCGATGGCTTGGATTCTTCTGTGACCGTACCCTGACGGCTACGACAAGCAGCAACGACTGACTCAGCGGCAGCCTTGCTCCACAAGCGCTCCGCTTTCTTTTCAGGGTCGGTTTCATCTTTACGGAATTTAGGATCGTACCAGCGGCCTTCATAGATGCCACCGGCGCAGACAAATTCCGCCCGGACTTCCCAAAAATCACGGGCTACGAATTTTTTAATCTTTTCTTCGCGCTCAACCACAATCGACAGTGTCGGCGTTTGCACACGACCAACAGTCGTCAGATAGAAACCACCATCTTTCGAGTTAAACGCGGTCATCGCGCGCGTACCGTTAATGCCGATCAGCCAGTCGGCTTCGGAACGGCAACGCGCAGCATCCGCCAGTGGCAACATGTCAGCATCCGAACGCAGCTTATGGAAGCCATCGCGTATCGCTGCCGGTGTCATCGACTGTAACCAGAGACGCTGTACAGGTTGTTTCGCTTTTGAATATTGCGCAATCAGTCGGAAGATTAACTCACCTTCACGGCCCGCGTCACATGCGTTTATCAGCGCACTGACATCTTTACGTCTGATCAGTTTGGACAATACCTTCAGGCGCGACTCCGTCTTTGCAATCGGATTCAGCGCAAAATGTGGCGGAATCATTGGCAAATGGGTAAAGCTCCATTTGCCGCGCTTGACGTCGTACTCTTCCGGTACGGCAATTTCTACCAGATGACCAACAGCGGATGAAAGCACGTATTCATCTGACTCAAAATAGTCATCATGCTTGGTGAAGCCACCCAGTGCTTTGGCGATGTCGGCAGCGACAGATGGTTTTTCAGCAATAATGAGCGTTTTGGTCATTTCAGAATTCTCGGGCTTTGAAGGTCCAGAAATGTTTAATTGTCAACAATTCTAGCAAACTAATTATAAGACTAATCAAATTAGCGCGGAATGATATACGGTGCAGGGTAAAAACCGCAACGTGATATTGATTCAGTCAGGGATTCTTTATTCTGACAAGTCTTAATGCAGGATACGGGGCTGATTGTCGTCCTCAGACAACAATAATTCGTCCAGCATCAGCATATCGGGCTCAAGGCCCTGGCTCCACAGCACCATCAGTACGATGATTTTGAGCTTATCGAGCGGTAGTGGTGATTCGTTCACTGCCAGCGCCCGCTCAATCACAAGTTCGCGCTCCGCAAAACCCAGTAAGCCAGCCAGCTCCAGAAACTGAATGAAGCCAATCGCCTGCTCACCAAGTGCATGTGCTTCGGGTTCAGCATAAACGCGCTGAGAAGGATGCAATGCGGATGGTGGTTGCACAACAGTCACCGGCTCAGACAAGCCGCTCAGCCACGCCAGTGCATCAGAAATATCTTCCTGATCAAAGCCAACTGCCGCCAGTTTCTTCATCAGAACAGGAGGCTCGGGACATGCATCAGGACGGTAATACGTCTGGTAAAGATAAACAAGAATATCAAACATGCCCCTACTGTACCGTCAGGCTACAGCGGATACAAGCATTTTTACCCCGGTACTTGCTCAGTTCAGCCTGCGAACATAACCACCCGGCAACATTTCGACCTGTCCGGCCAGTTCCATCATCAGTAACTGCGCCTGTAAGGCGGCGACCTCCAGACCCGCTTGCTGCGCCAGCACGTCCAGCGGAACAGGATCATATCCAAGCAGACCACTCCATGCCTCTTCAACAATATCCGGCTGACGATCTGACACTTTTGAGGAAACGATGCTATTGACTTTAACAATCTGAGGCAATTCTTCAAGGATATCTGCGGCGGATTCCACCAGCTTGGCACCCTGACGTATCAACTGATGACAACCTTTGGATAAGGGCGCATGAATCGATCCCGGAATCGCAAACACATCGCGCCCCTGTTCTGCGGCCATTCTGGCAGTAATCAGCGAACCGGATTGTGCTGCGGCCTCGACCACCAGAACACCTGTCGCCAGACCGGAAATTAAGCGGTTACGACGCGGAAAATTAGCTGCAACCGGTGATGTTCCAAGTGGGTACTCACTGATGATGCATCCCATTTCAGCAATGCGATGTGCCAGTTCTTTGTGTCGCGCCGGATACACTTTATCCAGTCCGGTACCAACCACGGCCACTGTGCTGCCACCGCCGGTCAGCGCACCTTCATGCGCAGCAGCATCAATCCCGGCAGCCAGTCCGGAGCTGACAGTCACTCCGGCGCAACTCAGTGCAGCCGAAAAATCATGCGCGTGACGTGTTCCCTGGCTGGTTGCATGGCGGCTACCCACCACACCGATCATGGTCTGGTTCAGGAACCGCAAGTCGCCAAGTGCATACAGCACTACGGGAGGATCGGGAATATTCAGTAATGCGGGAGGATAGCGGCTGTCAGCCAGCGTCAGGATGTGGCATTCAGGTCGTTGCAACCAGACAGCCGTTTTATTGATCAGATCTTGCAAAGCCGGTGAAACCGGTTGCAGCAGCGCCTGTGCAATCCGCGGACTGACAACCTGCTGCAAAGATTGCAGCGAAGCAGAAAAAATAGCTTCCGGCAATCCGAAAGCCTGTAACAGGCGGCGGGCAGTTCCGTTGCCTACCCCCGCTGTCTCTGTCAGGCGCAACCAGCTGGCAAACTCGTGCATGCCTGGCCAGAATTTTATTGCTGTATCGGAGAAATGACGTTATCGCCGACTTTCACAATATCCGTTACTTCCATTACCAACCCGTAGGAAATCGTATCGAATACGCGGAAAATAAAGACATAGCCATACTTTTCGTCCGGCAGCTTAATCATACGATTATTGTCAGTGCGATCCTTCACAGTCTCACCGTAACGCTGCAATGACAAAACAGTACCCAGATCCAGTCCGTGCTCACGGCCACGGTTAATCGAAATGATCTGATTCTGACCTGCGACGGAAACACCGCCGTAAATACTGACCACGCGGGCTTTCACATCATCATAAGGAGGATGCGGAACATAACTCATAATCGGCGTAGGCGGAACCGGCAGTAAGCGATCTCCAACTGACATTTCTTCCTTGGTGTTGACGACAGAAAAGGTATGAACATCGTTGTTTTCATCACCTTCACGCTCCAGCTTCACCGTACCGACAAAGCGGGCTTCATAGCCAATGACGTTGCCGGTTTCCGGATCTTTCAGCGGTACACCGGGACGGAAAACCTGGAATGAGGTGCTGCCTTCGAGCTCACCACGCACATAGGCTTTTTCATTCTGTCCGAGATTAACGCGGTTTTCTGTCGCAGACACAATGCGCGGTGTACGCTCCAGTGTGTTGACGTCTACTACCATCGGTTGTGCGAGGAATGGTTCGATGGCAGATGCCGGAATCGACCGGATCGCTTCTGCACCCAGACCTTCCACACGAGAACGCGGAGACAGTTTGACCGTTGGCACACCGCCACTCGCGGTACCGTTGCCGGCTACATTCGCCAGACGCAAACGGCCGTTCGCGCGATCGAAATAAACGATCTGACCCGGATAAATCCAGTGCGGATTACGAATGTCTTCGCGATTCATGCCCCAGACTTTCGGCCAGCACCACGGGTTTTGCAGAAACACTGCCGAAATTCCCCAAAGGGTATCTCCGCGCACCACCACGTGCTTATCCGGCGCATCTGCACGGAAAGCACACTGCGACTTTTCAGCGATGGCCTGAGCCTGCGCGATGGTGGCATCAGCGGGAGCGGCTGCAGCCGTCAGGCTGACAGAAGAGAGGCCGACAGCGATCAGTGCGGCGATTGTGCTAAACTTTTTCATGAATCAGATCCGTTGCAAATAGCAGCAAACAGCAGGGCAGCAGGCGTTTTTCAGCTTGCAAAACTTGCCAAATTGAAGCAAATTCTGCCCACAATTCCCTGAACTAGCAAGAAAAACAGCGCGAACGTCATTCGGGCTTGTTGTGAAATGTCTTATGTCAAAACTGAATATATTGCGCTATCCCGATGCGCGTCTGTACAAAATCGCGAAACCTGTCACCGTTTTTGATGAGCGCCTGAAAACGCTGATCGCCGATATGGCGGAAACCATGTATGACGCTCCCGGCGTCGGACTGGCTGCCACGCAGGTGGATGTCCATGAGCGTCTGGTCGTCATCGACGTGTCCGAAGAAGGTAATCAACTGATCGCCTTTATTAATCCGGAAATCATCTGGTCCAGTGAAGATAAGCGCGTTTATGACGAAGGCTGTTTATCCGTGCCGGGTATTTACGACGGCGTTGAGCGTCCGTCGGAAGTCAAAGTCCGCGCACTGGATGCGAACGGTCAGCCGTTTGAAATGCATTGCAAAGATTTACTGGCTGTATGTATACAGCATGAAATTGATCATCTGAACGGTAAAGTGTTTGTGGAATATCTGTCACCACTGAAGCGTAACCGTATCAAAACCAAGCTGCAAAAAGAAGAGCGCGAACAGCAACGCAAGGCGGGCCGTTAATGAAGGTGATTTTTGCCGGTACGCCGGAATTTGCCGCAACCGCGCTGAGTGCGATTCTGAAAGCCGGCTTTGAAGTTCCGCTGGTACTGACACAGCCGGATCGTCCGGCCGGACGCGGCATGCAACTGCAGGCGTCCGCCGTTAAACAGGTGGCGGTAGAACACGGTATCCCGGTAGCACAGCCAGTGTCGCTGCGCCTGAACGGGAAATATCCTGAAGTGGCAGCCGAGGCGCACGCTTTATTACAGGCAACTGAACATGATGTGATGGTAGTCGCCGCCTACGGCCTGATTCTGCCTTTATCCGTTCTGAGCATTCCGCGTCTGGGTTGCCTGAATATTCACGGCTCACTGTTGCCACGCTGGCGCGGTGCCGCACCGATACACCGTGCGATTGAAGCAGGCGATGCGGAAACCGGCATCACCATTATGCAAATGGATGAGGGTCTGGATACCGGCGACATGCTGATGATGGAAGCACAGTCCATCAGCGATACCGATACCACCGGCAGTCTGCATGACAAACTGGCGGCGCAGGGTGCCGATATGATCGTGCGCACCTTAAAGGCTTTGCAGCAGAGTTCCCTGCCGGCGACACCGCAACCGGAACAAGGCACTTGCTACGCAGCCAAAATCACCAAAGAAGAATCGAAACTGGACTTCAGCCAGTCGGCAGATGTGCTTGCACGAAAGGTGCGGGCTTTTTCACCGTTTCCGGGTACGCAAGTGCAATACGATGGTCAGATGCTGAAAGTTTCTGCGGCGCGCGCCGTCGCGTTAGCACATGGCAAACCGGCAGGCACCCTGTTATCTGCGGATGCCAACGGTGTGCGCGTTGCTTGCGGCGAGGGTGCACTGGACTTGCTGGAGTTACAAAAGCCGGGAGGCAAACGCTTGCCGACCGGTGACTTCCTGAAGGGTTTTCAATTCCGTTCTGAGCTGTTATTCAGCTGAAAAACAGCCTGAAAACCGCAAAATACGCGCCGGTTGCAGCAAAAAAGCGACAAGCTTTGATCAATCCGGTGCGATTTCCGCTGATCTGCTGTGAAAATAGTCTGACTGCGCCACCGTCCGGCGCAAAATCTTACGCTTACATTAAGACTTGTTGTATTCTCTGACGCTGATTCTCTGAGCCGGGCCGGGGTCCGGCAGCGCAGATTCAACACCATGTCATCTGAAATTAAGGTTATCGCATGAAGAGCATCGTTCCAGTGGCTATCGCTGCAGCACTGATGGCCGGTTGTTCAGGCTTAGGCAGCAAAATTTCCTTGTCCGGCAATTCGGCAGAGTCTGTTCCGCCTGCCGTTGTACCTGCCGCGGTTGCCGCACCGGGTACCACCAGCTGGATACAGATTGCGAACACCATCGCAACGCAGATCAAAGCGGCGACTGATACTATCGGCGCACCGGTCTATGTTGCGCCAGTGACCAAACCCAGCCATTTCAGTAAGGCATTGCATACCCAAATCGTGACCGCACTGGTCAGTCAGGGTGTGCTGGTGCGCAGCATGAATGACCGCACCACCCAAGTTGTTGAAATCAGTGCTGATCTGGTCAAATTTGGTGAAGATAAACAGACTTCGCGCAGTTTCTTCCGCTCCGCGCCGGAAACCGCACCGGTGTCTGAACTGATCATCACCACATCGCTGATCAAGAATTCTCAGTATGTCACCCGCCGCACCGATACCTTCAAAGTCAGTGACGGCGACAGTTCCCTGTACAGTGCAGGAACCGATCACAACTTTAAAGTTACCGGGAGTCCATCATGAAAAGATTAGCATTGGCAATTGGCTGCGGCCTGTTACTGAGTGCCTGCGCCACCAGCCTGAATCTGGGTGGCAGCAACACCGTCAGCTCTTCGACTGCAATGTCGTGGAAAGAAGCTGAAAGCAACGAATTCATCCCGACCAATCAAAAGGCAGCAAACGCACTGATTACCGCAGCGGGCGCCGCACTGGATAAAAGCCGTCCTGTCATCGTCGCGACACTGGCAAATATCAATGCACTGGAAGAATCTTCTCCGTTCGGCCGTATCGTGGCAGAACAGGTATCGGGTCAGTTCACCCGTTCCGGTTATGCGATGGTGGAAATGAAATTCCGTGACCGCGTCTTCATCAAGCAAAACGTCGGCGAATTGCTGCTGACCCGTGAAATCAAAGACGTGGCGCAGACTCACAATGCGCAGGCAGTCATCGTCGGCACTTACGCGGAAAGCGAAAAAATGGTGTTCGTGAACCTGAAGCTGATTCGTCCGGGTGACAACATCGTGCTGAGCACCTATGACTACGCTGTTCCGATGGACCGCACTGTAAAATCGCTGCTGGGCCGTCGTTAATCCTCTGAAACACCATCGTTGTCCGCAACGGTGGCGTGTGTAAGGCAAAAAAGCCATTCGCCCCCCCGGAGAATGGCTTTTTTGCTGGGCGCTCACTTTATATCTGACCCATTCCGGCGCGTTTTCAGGCGCAGCCCGGGTCGTCCGGCTCCCCTGGCTGTGCAGATCTCCGCATCTGCCATTTACGGACAGCCAGACTTTCTGCCGACGACCGCCGGATCGCTGTGCTGAACTCCGCAAAACAAGCATTTTCGGGCAGTTTCAGATGCTGCGCGGCTGCAACAGGCGGTTCAGCCAGCGCGGACCGAACAGATTCACCAGCAATCCCAGTAACACCAGCGCTGCCGCCAGCAATTTCTGTGCGCCCAGTGCTTCCTGAAACAGCCATGCCGACAGGCTCATCCCAAACACCGGCACCATCAGCGACAAAGGCGCAATCTGGCTGACGGAGTAGCGGCGCATCAGTGCATTCCAGACCGTATAACCGAACAGCGTCGCCACATACACCTGATACAGCAGCGCCAGCCAGACCGGCGCAGGCAGTTGCCGGATCTGCGTCACGATGTACGCGGCATCATGCTGACAATAACTGATTCCGTACAGCGGCAATGGCGCGAACAGGCAAGACCAGACCAGAAAACCCAGCATCTGCGGCGTACGGGCTTCTTTGACTACAAAATTCGATACTGCCCAGCAAAATGCACCGGCCAGCGCCAGCAACACACCTTTCACCGATACGCTGCCATCGGTCACCATGAAAATCAGTAACAGACCCGCGGCCGCCAGCACCCCGCCGAGTTTCTGATGCCAGCCCAGCGTTTCGCGGTACAGATATGCACTGAGACCGACTGCAAAAAATGCGGCTGCCTGTACCACCAGTGACGTCAGTCCGGCCGATAATCCGGCCGCAATCCCCAGATTGCACAGCCCCCAGACCATGCTGCCGAACAAAACCCCGTAGCTGACCAGATACGACCAGCGGACTTGCGGACGCGGAATGAAGAACACTGCCGGCAGCGCACACAGGGTAAATCGTAAAGCCGCCATCAGTAAGGGATCGGTTCCGCCCAGACTCCACTTAATCACAGAAAAATTGCTGCCCCAGATCACGGTGACCAGCAGGGCAAGTGCCAGATGAGAAAAGCGCATGATTTCACTCCGCAATGTTGATGCGATGCATTGTGATCCTCATGCTTTTCCGCAACAATATAGTGAAATTTCAAATCATCTTTGAAGCCGGAGCAACAATGTATCTGCTGAATGAAATGGCGGTATTTGCCAGAGTGGTACAAACCCGTGGTTTCAGTGCTGCCGCCAGAGAACTGGGGCTGACCACTTCGGCGGTCAGCCGCCATGTGCAAAGACTGGAGCAGCATCTGGGTGGACGCTTACTGGTGCGTACCACCCGCCAGCTGGCACCGACCGAACTCGGGCAACAGGTCGCGCAGTTATGCCAGCGCATTGTTGAAGAAGCCAGAGATATTGAAGGACTCGGCAATCAGTATCGCCAGACACCACAGGGGAAACTGACAATCTCGGCGCCGGTATCGCTCGGTCAACGCTGGGTTGCACCTTTACTGGCCGGTTTCGCACAAGCCTATCCGGAGGTGACGGTGGTACTGAATCTGCTGGACCGCTTCGTCGATATGATAGAAGAAGATTACGATCTGGTACTGCGCATCAGCCGCGACTTACAACCGGGGCTGGCAGTGAGACCGCTGCAGGCAGTGCGTTATATTCTGATCGCTTCGCCCGCCTATCTGGCCAGGGCCGGTGTGCCGCAACATCCCTCCGAATTACCGGCACATCAGTTCATTCTGTTCGGTTACGGCGAATTCGGCGGCGACTGGCTGCTGCGCTCTGCCAGCGGTGAAAAGGTCAAAGTGCAGGTGGAGCCGCGCATGACTGTGAATAACAGTCTGGCGATGCTGACCATTGCCGAACAGGGCAGCGGCATCACCCTGCTGCCGGACTACATCGCTGCCGCCTCACTGGCGACGGGCAAAGTGCAGCAATTACTGGATGACTGGGAATTTGAACACAGTTACGCACCGCGCAATATCGTCGCTGCCTGGCATCCGACCCGCCATCTGCCGCTGAAAGCACGGGTGTTTATCGATTATCTGAGCGCCCATCCCTACCACCAGACTGATCAGACCGAAGTCTGAGCAGAAAACAAACGGGCGGCATCGCTGATTGCCAGCACTGCCGGATGGGTCAGTTTGCGCTGTATCGAAATCGCGTAAAACTGTTCGCGGATCGCATCAGTACGACCGATTTCTTCGACTTCATACTGACGACGCAAGCGTTCGCTGATCACGCTTGGTGCGGCAAACACACCGGCACCGGCTTGCCCGAAGGCGCTCATGAGTGCGCTGTCATCAAATTCGCCGACGATTTTCGGATGCAGTTTTTGCTTTTCCAGCCATTGCAGCAAGCGACTGCGCAAGGCAGCATCCTCACCGGGCAGCAGCATCGGCGCGGCTTCCAGCAATTGCGGAAAGCCGGGCTGTAACTGATCACGCAAACCGGCGGTCGCAAAAAAACTGATACCGGATTCGCCGAGTAAATGGCTGTAACCGCGCACATTCGCGGTGACCGGCATCGGGCTGTCCGACAGCACGATATCGAGTTTATGCATCGACAATTCCGCCAGCAACAATTCCAGTTTGCCCTCGCGGCAATTAATGCGCAGGGTTTGCGGCGTGGTCAGTGCCGGTTCCAGCAAGTGATAGGCCACTGCTTTCGGTAAGGCATCCAGCACGCCGACGCGGAATTGCAGCGTGCGCTCACCGGGGCGGTGATGCAGCACTTCTTCCAGCTCACGCCCCAATGCAAAAATGTCGTCGGCATAACTGAGCACCAGCCTTCCGGCTTCGGTCAGCTCCAGATTTCTGCCTTGTTTGCGAAACAGCGCCTCACCCTGAATTTCTTCAAACAGCGTCAGCTGACCGCTGATGGTTTGCGGTGTCAGATGCAATTGTTCGCTGGCACGTGCAATGCTGCCAGCCTTCGCCACCACCCAGAAATAATACAAATGCTTGTAATTCAGTGTCGCCATACGGGTTGCCTTAAATCATCGGTTTTTTCGATATTTCTATCAAGTATATTCGACTTTTCTTTCAAAAGGCTTGCAACTACACTGCAGGCATCCTGTAAAGGGATGCAAAGCAGTATTTGCAGACTGAAACAGTTTTTTAAGGAGATCGCTATGAACTACCTCGACCGTAACCAGACCCAGAACGCTGAGTCGTTCGGGTTCGGACACAGCTTTGGTATCGCCCGCCACAAAGTGCTGCGCAATACCTACATGCTGTTGTCGATGACTTTATTATTTTCTGCACTGACCGCAGGCCTGAGCGTGATGTTCGCCATACCGGGGCCGGGCATCCTGATCACCATGGTGGTGTATTTCGGTTTGCTGTTTGCCACCACCAAGCTGCGTAATTCCGGCTGGGGCATCGTCAGCGTGTTTGCGCTGACCGGCTTCATGGGTTACACGCTGGGCCCTATCCTGACCCGTTACCTGAGTATGCCGGGCGGCTCTTCCATCGTGATGATGGCGATGGGCATGACTGGTCTGATCTTTATGTCGCTGTCGGCATTTGTGCTGATCACGAAAAAAGATTTCAGCTTCATGGGCGGCTTCCTGATGGCGGGTATGATCGTTGCGCTGCTGGCCAGCCTCGGTGCGATGTTCTTTGGAATCCCTGCACTGGCACTGGCTGTTTCTGCAGTGATGGTATTGCTGATGGCGGGCATGATCCTGTTCGAAACCAGCAACATCATCAATGGCGGTGAAACCAACTACATTATGGCAACCGTCAGCCTGTACGTAACTATCTTCAATCTGTTCACCAGCCTGCTGCATTTGCTGGGTGTGATGGACAAGGAGTAACAGCATGATCCATACCGTCGCTCAACCCTGGATGTGGGCAGTATTTATCGGATTTGTGCTCGCAATGCTGGCCGTGGACGTACTTGCGCTGGGTGGCTCGCGCGCCCACAAAGTCAGCATCAGGGAAGCGGCGGCGTGGTCTATCGTCTGGGTGCTGCTGGCACTCGGCTTCGATTACGGCCTCTGGATTTACCTGACCGAAACCATAGGCCGCGAAGCTGCCACGACCAAAGCCATGGAATTTCTGACTGGCTATGTGATTGAAAAATCACTGTCTGTCGACAATGTGTTCGTATTTCTGATGATCTTTACGCACTTCGGTGTGCAGCCGCAGTATCAACGCAAAGTACTGCTGTACGGCGTACTCGGTGCAATCGTCATGCGCATCATCATGGTGCTGGCAGGCAGCTGGGTTGTTTCGCAATTCGCATGGGTGCTGTATCTGTTCGGCGTCTTCCTGCTGATCACCGGTCTGCGCATGCTGGTAGCGAATGAACAGGAACCGGATATCGAAGCGAATCCGGTACTGAAACTGGCGAAGAAAATTTTACCGTTCACCAAAGAGTTTCATGGCGAGAAATTCAGCATCATCCAAAACGGCAAGCGCATATTCACGCCGCTGCTGCTGGTGCTGATTCTGATTGAAATCTCGGATGTGATTTTTGCTGTGGACTCGATTCCGGCGATCTTCGCAGTGACCACCGATCCTTTCATCGTGTTCACTTCGAATATCTTCGCGATTATGGGTTTGCGTGCACTGTATTTCCTGCTGGCTGACATGGCAGACCGTTTCCATCTGCTGAAGTTTGGTCTGGCATTTGTGCTGATGTTTGTCGGTATCAAGATGCTCATCGTCGAATGGATGCATGTACCGACCAATATTTCGCTGATGGTCATTGGCTTAGTGCTGGGCAGCTCGATTGCAGCCAGCCTGCTGACCAAACCGAAGAAGCACTGAAACATTTCACTCGTGTACCGGAGTTCTCTGGTATTCCCTTTGGGCGTCAGTCTGGGCAACAGCTGACGCCTTTTTTTATTTCTGCCCTGCAAAAATGTCATATCGATCTGACGAAAATGTATAAATATTGTCAGAGCACGATAAGCTGAAGCCGGTTTTCACCCAGCGTTTGCCGTATAATTAAGCACATCAGCGCCGATTTGAGATTCAGATTGCGGGCGCGTAATAAATGCTGCTAAAAGGACCACGCCCGATCCGCTTGCATGCATAAGCCGATCGGGTTTTTTGTTATCCGGACAGACAATATGCCCGCTGTCCCTGCCGAAGTGAGCCAAGACCATGAATGCATCCCTCCCCGTTTCTGATACCGAACAACGCCTGCGCAGCCTGCTGCAACAACGTATTCTGATACTGGACGGTGCGATGGGTACCATGATCCAGCGCTACAAACTGACAGAAGAAGATTACCGTGGTGAGCGTTTTGCTGACTTCCGTGGCCCGGACACACAGCGCGAATTATTTCTGAAAGGGAATAATGAATTGCTGTCGCTGGTGCGTCCGGATGTGATTTCGGAAATCCACGAACAGTATCTGGCGGCCGGTGCCGACCTGATTGAAACCAATACCTTCGGTGCGACGTCGGTCGCGCAGGAGGATTACCACATGGCGCATCTGGCCTATGAAATGAATCTGGCCTCGGCGCGTCTGGCACGTGCCGCCTGCGACAAATACAGCACACCGGATAAACCACGCTTCGTAGCCGGCGCTCTGGGCCCGACCCCGAAAACTGCATCGATTTCGCCGGATGTGAATGATCCCGGCGCACGTAACGTGACCTTCGATCAGTTAGTCGCGGCTTACCATGAGCAAGTGCGCGGTCTGGTGGATGGCGGTTCCGATGTGCTGCTGGTGGAAACCATTTTCGATACGCTGAACGCCAAAGCAGCACTGTTCGCGATCGACCAGTATTTTGAAGAAACCGGTCAGCGCCTGCCGATCATGATTTCCGGTACGGTCACCGATGCGTCCGGCCGTATTCTGTCCGGTCAGACCGTCACCGCGTTCTGGAACTCAGTACGTCACGCCAAACCGCTGACCATCGGCCTGAACTGCGCACTGGGCGCGGCGCTGATGCGTCCGTATGCGGAAGAGTTATCCAAAATCGCCGACACCTTCGTCTGTATTTACCCGAACGCCGGTTTGCCTAACCCGATGAGCGATACCGGTTTCGATGAGTTGCCAGCCGATACCTCTGCACTGCTGAAAGAGTTTGCCGAAGCCGGTTTCATTAACGTGGCCGGTGGCTGCTGTGGTACCACGCCGGACCATATCCGCGCGATTGCGAATATTCTCAGCACCCAGCGTCCGCGTCAGATTCCGGAAATCGCACCGGCGATGCGCCTGTCCGGTCTGGAACCTTTCATCGTTGATCAGGATTCACTGTTTGTGAACGTCGGTGAACGTACCAACGTGACCGGTTCCAAAGCCTTTGCGCGTCTGATTCTGAATGAACAATACGATGAAGCACTGAGCGTCGCGCGTCAGCAGGTCGAAAACGGTGCGCAGATCATCGATATCAATATGGACGAAGCGATGCTGGATTCGCAGGCGGCGATGACGCGCTTCCTGAATCTGATTGCATCGGAACCGGATATCGCGCGTGTCCCTGTGATGATCGATTCCTCCAAATGGAGCGTGATTGAAGCCGGTCTGAAATGCGTGCAGGGCAAAGCGATTGTGAACTCGATTTCGCTGAAAGAAGGCGAAGCCGAATTCCTGCGTCAGGCCACGCTGTGCAAACGTTATGGCGCAGCCGTGATTGTGATGGCCTTTGATGAAACCGGTCAGGCGGATACCTATGCACGCAAAATCGAAATCTGCGAACGCGCATACCGCACGCTGGTGGATAAAGTCGGCTTCGATCCGCAGGACATTATTTTTGATCCGAATATTTTCGCAGTCGCGACCGGTATCGAAGAACACAATAATTACGCCGTTGATTTCATCGAAGCCACACGCTGGATACACAAAAATCTGCCGGGCGCCAAAATCAGCGGCGGTGTGTCTAACGTCAGCTTCTCTTTCCGTGGCAATGATCCGGCGCGCGAAGCCATTCACACGGTGTTCCTGTATCACGCGATTCAGGCCGGTATGACCATGGGCATTGTGAACGCTGGCATGATCGGTGTGTACAGTGAACTGAGCCCTGAACTGCGTGAGCGTGTGGAAGATGTGGTGCTGAACCGCCGCGACGATGCCACCGAGCGCATGATTGAATTTGCCGCCAGCCTGAAAGCCGGTGACAAAAAGCAGGAAGTATCGCTGGAATGGCGTAACGACCCGGTACAGAAACGTCTGGCGCATGCGCTGGTACACGGCATTACACAATGGATTGTGGAAGATACAGAAGAAGCGCGTCAGCAGTTTGAGCGCCCGATTCAGGTCATCGAAGGTCCGCTGATGGATGGTATGAATATCGTCGGTGACTTGTTCGGTCAGGGCAAAATGTTCCTGCCGCAAGTGGTGAAATCCGCGCGCGTGATGAAGCAGGCGGTTGCGCATCTGGTGCCGTTTATTGAAGAAGAGAAAAAACGCAGCGGCGACACCAAATCCAAAGGCAAAATCGTCATCGCCACCGTCAAAGGCGATGTGCATGACATCGGTAAAAACATTGTCTCTGTCGTGCTGCAGTGTAATAACTTTGAAGTGGTGAACATGGGTGTGATGGTGCCGTGTTCTGAAATTCTGGCCAAAGCCAAAGCGGAAAACGCTGACATCATCGGCTTGTCCGGTCTGATCACGCCATCGCTGGAAGAAATGGCTTATGTCGCCAAAGAAATGCAGCGCGACCCGCATTTCCGCATGATGAAAATCCCGCTGCTGATTGGCGGCGCGACCACCAGCCGCGCCCACACTGCCGTCAAAATCGCACCGAATTACGAAGGGCCGGTAGTGTATGTACCGGATGCATCGCGCTCGGTATCCGTCGCGCAATCGCTGCTGTCACCGGAAGCGCGCGAGCAGTACATTCAGGATATGCAAACCGATTACGAACGCATCCGCGTGCAGCATGCCGGTAAAAAAGCCGCTGCAATGCTGACGCTGGAACAGGCACGCGCGAATCGCATGCAAGTCAGTTTCAGCGGTGATGCCGCACCGGTGCGTCCGAAATTCATTGGCCGCCGCGTCTTCAAAAATGTGGATCTCGGCTTGCTGGCGAATTACATCGACTGGGGTCCGTTCTTCCAGACCTGGGATCTGGCCGGTCCTTTCCCGGCGATTCTGACCGATGAAGTGGTTGGCGAAGCAGCGACGAAAGTGTTTGCCGAAGGTCAGGCAATGCTGAAAAAAATCATCGAAGGCCGCTGGCTGACGGCAAACGGCGTGGTTGCGCTGTTACCGGCGAACAGCGTGCGTCACGACGATATCGAAATCTACACCGATGAAAGCCGCAGCGAAGTTGCGTTCACGTATTACGGTGTGCGTCAGCAAACCGAAAAACCGGTGATCGACGGCGTGCAGCGTCCTAATCAGTGTCTGGCCGATTTCATCGCACCGAAAGACAGTGGCGTACAGGATTACATCGGTATGTTTGCGGTGACTGCCGGTCTGGGTATCGAAAAACACGAACAGCGTTTTGAAGCCGCGCACGATGACTACAGCAGCATCATGCTGAAGTCGCTGGCGGACCGTCTGGCAGAAGCGTTTGCGGAATATCTGCACGAACGTGTGCGTAAAGATTTGTGGGGCTATGCCGCCGACGAACAGCTGAGCAATGAAGCGCTGATCGCTGAAAGCTACAGCGGTATTCGTCCGGCACCGGGTTATCCTGCTTGCCCGGAACACACGGTGAAAGCCGATATGTTCCGCGTCATGCAGTGCGAAGAAATCGAGATGCAGGTCACCGAATCATTTGCGATGATTCCGGGCGCCGCCGTATCCGGCTTCTACTTCGCCCATCCGCAATCGAAATACTTCAGCGTCGGCAAAATCGGCAATGATCAGGTCAGCGACATGGCCGACCGTCGCGGCGTCAGCAAAGAACAAGCCGAACGCTGGCTCGCACCGAACCTGTAATTCCCTTCCCTCATGCGGCAGAAATCGTCATCACACGATTTCTGCCCTGCCCGCTCAGCCAGCAAATTCGCGGACGTCCGTGAAAAACGGCTTTTTTCTGTGCAGAACTCCGCATTTTGCATGTGTTTCGCATTTTTTCGGTCACCATCCCCGGCTCAGCGCTCCGGTACGAAAGCCTGTAACAGGCGCTCACGCAGTTGCTGACGTACCGCATCGATAGCCTGCTGGCTGCGTCCGGCATTTTTCACCTGCGGTTGCAGGTAACGGTTCAGCTCACGGGCGATATCCAGCACCGGATTACCATAGCGCCGGTTTTGTTCAGATTCCCGCTCCTGTTCCATCACACGGCATAACACTTCCAGCGTGGAATCCAGCCGGAAATCGATGTTCAGATCCGGTGGCAGACCCAGTGCGTGTATGCGCTGCATAACGGTGTTCTGCACTTCGTCCAGTAACGCCGGATCCACTGCGTAATTGCACACCAGCTGTATCGTCAGACGTTTAACCTGACGACCGAAGCGCTTAAACACTGTGCCATCCGTACAAATCAGCGGCAGATGGCGCAGGAAAGAGAAATACTGATCGCCGTCGTATCGCAGAATATCGCCATAAGTTTCGCGGGTGTATTCGGTGTATGCGAATACGGCATGGCGACTGCCCTGCACTTTTGATTCCGACACCACCAGATGCCGGCTTTCCGGCTCATATGACAACACATCAATATCACTCCAGTGCCCTGCCTCGGTTTGCAAAGCAAAGCGTGGTTTTGTCCAGTATCCGGCCAGCAACCATTCGGCTTCGATAATGCCTTCAGCAGTCATCATTTCCGACATCACATATCCTTCTCAAAAAATAAATTCAAATATTCTTATCAATAAATCTGCCGGTAACAATCTGCCTCCCAGTACAAGCGTATCGTATGATCTGCTTGCAACTGTAAATGCAGTAAGGGTTTACCGCTGTACGGACTGCACAATATCTGCTCTGTGTGATTCAACAGCGTTTCCGGTGGCATACAGCATTGCAGGTTTCTGACACGCCACAAGCCGGCACGCTGCGATACCGGCAACCTGCTGCGCCATGCCTCGCGCTGACGAGACCCTGTTTCTGTGTCCAGCCAGCTGGCGAACCATGCCGGTTCACCTGCAGCAGCCAGTTGACGCCTCCACGCAAAACGACTGCGCAACCAGTATTCCTGCTCGCCATACTCCAGTACCAGTGCCGTCGCGCTGTGAGACCCGGAACCGTATCCGCTGGCCTGCGCCAGCCACAAACGGCTGCTGACCATCATATCGCTTGCATCATTGTCGTTCATCGCAGACACCGCTTCAGACAGAAAACCCTCAAGGTAAAACAGCCCGTATCACCATGCAAGCACAGAAAAACTTTGGCCAATACACGTTTTGGTCACCCGTATTGATGCAGAAATCGTCATCGCACGATTTTAGCCCTGCCCGCTCAGCCAGCAAATTCGCGGACGTCTGTGAAAAATGGCTTTTTTCTGTGTAGAACTCCGCATTTTGCATGTGTTTCGCATATTTCCGGCCTGCCAGTCGACTGATCACTGTCTTTCGTTTTTTTCAGCGTTCGCCGATACTCGTCACCGCCTGCAAACTCTGCTGCCACGCAGAAATAAAAAAAGCCAGCACCGGAGTGCTGGCAAAACACGGCTGAAGAAGACTTGAAAATCAGGAATACCAGATTTACTTAGCGCTGACGGAATCCGGCGTATTCAGCGGCAAAGGCTGACGCTGCTGCAAATGGCGGATGAAATAATCCCAGCGGCGGCGGTTGTAGTACGCACTGTCATCCAGAAAGTGATCGCCGTTCGGTACGATCAGCATGTCGAAATCTTTACCGGCTTTGATCAGGGCATTCACCAGTTGCAGCGAAGCCATCGGGTTCACGTTGTTATCCAGCTCACCGTGCGCAATCATCAGGCGGCCTTTCAGATTTTTGGCGGCGGTCAGGTTGGAGTCACGGTCATAGTGCGCACCGAGCGCCGGGCCACCCATCCACTGTTCATTCCAGACGGCTTTATCGGAGCGGTGATCGTGATTACCGGATGCCGCCCAGCCAACTTTGTAAAAGTCCGGACGGGTAAACATCGCACGCGCAGTATCGTAACCACCGGCAGAAAATCCGAAGATGCCGACGCGGTTCACATCCAGCACGGGCTTTTGCGCTGCCAGTGCGCGAATCGCGACTTCATGATCTTCATAACCATTGGAGCCGAGATTATTAAATGCGTAATTCAGAAATTCGCGGCTGCGGCGCGTGGTGCCGCGACCATCTACATACACGACAGCAAAATCCAGTGCCGTGAACGGCAGCGCACTACTGCGCAATGCACGTGCAAATGACTTCGGTACATAGGTAGTGTGCGGTCCGGTATAAATATTATCAATCACCGGATAGCGGTTTCCCTGTCTGGCGCGAACCGGGTAATACAGTACGCCATACAAAGCGGTTTTGCCGTCAGCCGCCGTAGTGCTGAACGGTTCCGGTAAGCGGAAACCGGTCGCCAGCAAGCGGCTGATATCGGCCTGCTCCAGCTCCATCAGAATTTTGCCGCTGACGCCATCGCGCAATACGGTGCGGGTAGGCTGATTCACGGCCGACATATTATCGACCAGATAGCGCGTATCCGGCGATACGCTGACATCATGATCGAGCGCTTCCGGTGTCAGCAAACTCAGTTTTGAACCGTCTTTGCCGACGCGGTACGCATGACGCAGATAAGGATCACGCGCCGGTTCACGGCCCATGCCGGTCAGTATCACTTGTTTGTTTGCATCATCAAACTGCAGGATGTCACCGGCACGCCAGTTACCACTGGTCAGCGCCGCCAGTTGTTTGCCGCTCTGTGAATCGTACAGATAATAGTGCTTCCAGCCACCGGCATCGCTGGTCCAGTAAATTTCATTCTGCTGTTCGCGCAACCAGTAGCGATGGCCGTAATAGTCGGCATACGGTTCAGCTTTTTCCTGCACCAGCAAAGTCGCGGCACCGGTATCGGCATCGATTTTGAACAGGTCTATGCTGGCGTAGCCGCGTGCCGGACGGAAATGCAGCAGGTGGCGGCTGTCCACACTCCAGCGGTAATCCGGATCGCCGTAATACAGCATTGCTTGCGGTGCTAACTGCGGCGTTATTTGCTGACCATCCGCGATACGAATAATCGTCAGCGCCGCCGTCGCGGTACGGGTATCACCGCTGAGTGCATACGGATAAGTAAAGGTCTTCGGTCGCAGACTGCCATCCGGCGGGCTGGATTGCATCAGCGTCAGCGTGGCTGCGTCGCGCAAATCCATGCGGAAGGTAGCAATGCGGGTGGAGTCCGGTGACCAGCTCAGATCCGTGACATCGGACGCCTGCTTGTGTTTACCATCGATGATCAGTTTCGGATCCATCAGCGGTTGCGCATACGGCGCTTCCGGCGAGCCATCGGTGGTCAGCTGACGTTCCTTACCGCTGCTGACTTCTTTCAGCCACAGATTCCCGGCCTTCACCACCACATCCCATTTACCATCCGGTGAACGGGTCGCCGGTGCGGCCGCTGGCGCGTCTGCGATTTCTTTCAGCTTCGCATCTTTGCGCTGCCATTCCCATTGTTTGCCCTGATAACGGAACTGCAGGGTTTGCAAGTCATCCGTCACTTTCAGCGCGGCAGGCCGCCAGTGCAGATTCTCTTGCGGCTTCCCGCTGGCTGCGGCCAGTGCCTGCGTCAGCGCCGCATGATCAAACAAGGCTTCGCGTTTTTTATCGGCCGCAAACACCAGCTCATAACGCGGCTGCTCCGCATCATCACGGTAATACCAGAACACACCGCTTTTCCCCTGTACCCATTGCGGTTGTATATGCAGACGGTAAGTCAGCTTACCGATATTTTCCGGCAGATAACGTTCTGCCAGCGCATATTGCTGCGCGGTCGGCGAAGCGGTCTGAGCAACTGCACTGACAGGCAGATTCAGCAACAAAGTACTGCTCAGCAACAAAATGGTTCCGGGATGATGTTTCAAACGCGCCTCCGATAAAATATTTATTAAATATATTTATGAGATATTATCAGAAGAATTCTGCTTAGGCATATTCAGTTGCTGCAACTGAAGAATATTGCGTATATCACCACATTGAAATTTAATATGATGACAACTTTTTAAAGGTATTCGCTGACAAGGAGAGGCAAATGCAAACAGAAATCCGGATTTCTGCACCTTGTCGTATTGCAGGACTGATGAGTGCGCTGATACTGAGCGCCTGTGGTGGCGGCGGGGTTGATGGCCAGGAAATCGGCAAGGCGTATGCTGACGGGCTGACAGAGGGTGTGGCTTGTGCTTTCGCTAATTGTAAAGAATCACCGGATCTGGCGTTATCGGATATCTCTGCAAAATTTTATGTCACTCAAAAAGATGGCTTGGTTCAGGTCAGCGCAAGCCTTGGTCAGAGCGCCAATTTGGTGACGACAGTACGTCCGGCTGGTGCAGATAAAATCACCGCAACAGTCAACGGACAAAATCTGAACCTCGCTGACGACAGCAAGGGTTTGCGTCTGCATTACTCCGGACAAATGAATGAAAACAGTGCGCAACCGGTGGTGACGGTCAGTTTCCAGCGCGGAAATGACAGCTACCCTGCAACGGTAACGCTGCAACCGGAATTCAGTCTGACATCGCCAGCCAGCCCGCTGAATCTGCCACGCGGCGCAGGCGTGATGACAGTGCAATTTAACCGCAGTCTGTCAGGCACAGTCAGCGCGGCATTCAACGCAAGCTGCCAGCGTACCGATAACACCAGCTTCACGGCAAGCAGCAGCATTCCGTACAGCGTCGTTTCTGACACGTATCAGGTCAGCACTGCTGAACTGGATAAGGCCTTAACGATCCTGAGCCGTGCAGCTAATAATCAGAAACCGGATACGCCGCTGGTTACCACCTGCATACTGGACTTCAGCTGGAACAATGAAGTCACCGGAATCGTCAGCAACGCATTAAACCGCTACAGCAATATCTATGGCACACGCAGTGTGACGCACCGCGTTAATTACGACGCGACAAAATAAACTGCTTTTACCGGCATACTTCAAAAACACAGAGAACCGCTTTGCAGCGTTTTTTTTCAGACAACGTCGCAGACCAAATAAACTCGCGCTCCTCGTCCATTTCTGCAACATGGTCAAAACTGTTCATTTAAAAATGCCTGAGGAATACAAAAAACAGTTTAAAAAACCATATAAAAAATTGTCAGTATGCAATCTTCATTTTTGCTATCATGCCAACTCTGTGCCGTCGCCCCTCCCTTTTTTCAGGAGCTGAAAATGAAACAAGGACTCCGCTTTTCCCGTCCTCTGCAATTCTCATGCGCGATCGCCCTGCTCGTGCTGAGCGGCTGCGGTGGTGGCGGTAATCCCGGTGAAGATATTGGTAATGCCATCGGACAAGGCGTAACCTGCGCCGTTCTGAATTGCAAAGAATCGTCGGATCTGGCGCTGACCGATATTTCGACCCGCTTTTCCGTCAGTCAGAATAACGGCATGGTGCAGGTGGATGCCGGACTAGGACAAAGTGCGAATGTGTTTACTACCGTACGCCCCAGTGGCAGTGACAAACTGACGGCCGCCAGCAATGGCCAGTCAGTTGTCCTGACCGATAACAGTGGTGGTATGCGCACCAGCTACCGTGGTCTGATTGCTGACAGCAGCGCACAACCAGTTGTTACCGTCAGCCTGCAGCGCGGTGCAGACAGTTATCCGGCTACCGTAACCATCCCTTCCGCTTTCAGCATAACGACACCGGCTGCAGTGTCTAACCTGCCACGCACTGCTGTCAAAATGCGTGTGCAGTTCAGCCGCAACATGCCCGGTTATGTCAGCGTTTCACTCGCCGCCACATGCAACCGTACCGACGGCAGCAGTTTCAGCGATACAACCGATATGCAATACAAACTTGACCCGGATGCATACCGTATCGATACGCTGGATCTGGATGCGGTACTGAATGCACGCAGTCAGGCAAAAAATAACAACAATCCGAATACTGCGCTGGTATCCGCCTGTACTGTTGACTTTACCTGGACAAATTACGTCACCGGGACAGTCAGCAGTTCGCTGAACAAGTACAGCGACATCCGTGGCACACGCAGTGTGACGCATCGCGTTAATTACGACGCTCGTGCCTGACATCAAACTGTCATTTTCAGCTGAGGCAAAACTGGTATTCTGAGGGACTTAGTATAAATATTTTGTATGCTGAATCCTCCCGAATCCTATGGCGCAGATGCATCCGGCCTGATCTGCGCTTACCGGTTTTGCCATGCATCTCATGCGCAGCCTGTCTCCGGATCAGATGCACTGAGCTGGTTAAACCAGAGTGATGATGCCGGCTTTATATGGCTGCATCTGAACCTCAGTCATGTCGCTACAGAAAAATGGCTGCGGGAACATTTACAGTTACCTGTTGAATTTTACGAAGCGCTGCATGAAGGTTCCCGTTCTACCCGCATCGAACATGCTGATCAGCATCTGATCGCCATCATCAACGATGTCGTACACGACTTTTCTTACGAAGCCAGCGATATTTCCACCTTATGGGTGTGCGCCAGCGAGCGTCTGATCGTGACAGTACGGCGGACTTTTCTGAAGTCCGTCGACCGCCTCCGGCAAGCGGTGAATCAGGGCGCACAACTGCAATCTACCGCAGAATTACTCAGCCACTTACTGCATGATCAGGCTGATGTACTGACTGGCATTGTGCGCCAGCTGAACCGGCAGGTTGATGATACGGAAGATGCACTGCTGGCTGGCAGGCTGAATCATAAACGCGCCCGTCTTGGTCAGAAGCGTCGTGTACTGGTTCGGCTACAGCGCTTGCTCGCACCGGAACCGGCAGCCTTATTCCGTCTTCTGCAAAAGCCACCGCGCTGGATGAGCGATGATGCGCGACAGGAATTACGTCAGGCAACGGAAGAGTTCGCGGAAGTGTTGCGTGATATGCATTCGCTGCAGGAAAGAATTAAGTTATTGCAGGAAGAACTGGCTACCGTTGTCAATGAGCAAAACAACCGTTCGCTGTTCGTGCTGACTATCGTGACCGTACTCGCTTTACCGATCAATCTGACCGCAGGGCTGATGGGCATGAATGTCGGCGGAGTACCATTTTCTCAAAACGAATACGGCTTCTGGATTGTGGTACTGATACTGGCCATTGCGACCGGAATTGCGGCATGGCTGGCATTTCGCCGGCGCGATCCCGATGCCTGACCTGTACAAGGGTATGAACGGTATCTGCAGATTGCGTTGAAAACCACATTCAGAGACTTTTTTTCAACACAAGCCATCAAAGCTGTGTTTCCATCCTATGATGAAAAACGGTGCGCTTCAGCGTGCCGGTATTGCAGGCCAGCAATAAGGCTTGCATGATTTTTGTCATAAAAACCGGATTTCCCGATTGGCGGTGGCTGGCTTTTACCGTGGATTCCGGTAGCATGTTGATACGATTTTTTCTGACAGCGGAAGCTCAGGCATTTTCCCCGGCAGATCTCAGGCAAGCATAACAACAGCATGACAGATATTCACACGCAATTTATCGATACTTCCCAGCTGCGCATCGGGATGTTCGTCTACCTCGATATGGGGTGGATGGAGCACCCGTTTCCGGTCAGCAATTTCCGGATCAGCCATCAGGAGCAGATCGACAAAATACGTTCGCTCGGACTCGAGCGTATCCGTTATGCGCCCGCCAAAAGTGATCCTGAACCGGAACCAGCTGCAATAGCTGAAGCACCGAAAGAAGTCGCGGCAGAAAGTCCGGCAGCCAAAGCAGCCCGTGAACGGCGTGAGCTGTTAGCTTCGCAAGCCGCCAGTCTGCAGCACTGTGAAAAACAATTCAGTCATGCGGCGCAAACCTTCCGCAGTATCCATGAACAAATGCATGCGCAACCGGGCACTGCGCGCGAACTGGCAGAACAGCTGATTGAAGGATTTCTCGGTGACATTCTGACCGAAGATGAAGCAGCCATTCGTTTGCTGTCTGAAAAAGCCGGGGAGAAAACCTCGCTGCATGCAATCAATGTTGTTGTGATTTCCCTGTTACTCGGAAAAGCACTTGGTCTGGGTAAAGCAGACATGCTGCATCTGGGTATTGGCGCGCTGTTACACGATCTGGGAAAAATGATGCTGCCTGACCGCCTGCGCTGGGTCGATGAGCATTTCAATCATTCGGAAAAACAGTTATTTCAGGAACACGTCGCACATGGCGTGCAACTGGCCCGCAAACTGGGTTTGCCCGCACCGGTGCAATTGCTGATTGGTCAGCATCATGAATATTTTGATGGCAGTGGTTACCCCAGTCATGCGAGTGGTGACCGGCTGAATTTACCGAGCCGGATTCTGAGTCTGGTGAATTATTACGACAACCTGTGCAATCCGGCTAATCCGGCACTCGCCATTACCCCGCACGAAGCACTGTCGCAGATTTTTACCCAGTACAAAGCACGCTTTCATGCGCCGACTATGACGGCTTTTATCCGCATGATGGGCATTTATCCGCCGGGTTCTGTCGTTCAGCTGACCGATGAGCGATTCGCCATGGTTGTCTCGGTCAATTCCAGCCGGCCAATCAAGCCACGTGTCGTGATTCATGATGTTTCCGTACCGCGCGAAGAAGCGCTGGTCATCAATCTGGAGCATGAACCGCATCTGGGCATTCACAAAAGTCTGAAGCCTCTGCAATTACCGAAAGCCGCATTTGATTATCTGTCTCCGCGCAAAAGGCTCTGCTATTTCTTTGAACGCGGACTGGAGTTGAGTCCCGAGCGCGGAGGTGATGTATGAGCCCGCAGCAATTGCACAGCCTGATCGAAGGCATGCTGGATGCAGTGCTGATTGTGGACCCGATTTCACTGCAGATTATTGCCGCAAACCGCGCCATACACGGATTGCTGCGTATGCCGGCGGGGAGTCTGCCCGGTACGCCAATGATTGATCTGGCGGCGGCCCCGGAAGATGTTTTCTTCTGGGAAGATGTCGCAGCAGGTTTGTCAGACAATATTCATTCGGAAACGCTGTTACGACGTTCAGATAATATTGTCATCCATGTCGAACGTCAGGTGACACTGGTTAAAACCGGGCTCGACAGCGCTGTGTTTGTTGTCGCAATCCGCGACCATACAAATCAGCGACAAGTTGAACAGGAACTGGAAAAGCTGATTGCAGAACTACGGGCCACACTGGAATCTACAGCAGACGGTATTCTGGTCACCGATCTGGAAGGTGGCATCCGTAGCTATAACCATTTATTTGCAGAACTGTGGGGATTACCGGACGAATTGCTGACTCAGCGCGATGACGCTGCGATTTACCGCTGGATGGATAAAGCAATTATTGATGCCGAACGTTACGCGGAACGTTTAGGAACGATTACACGTTCACCGCTGATGGAAGCAACCGATGTGCTGGTATTGCGTTCCGGCAAAATTCTGGAACGTGTCACGCTTCCGCAATATGCACGCGGCCGGCCAATCGGGCGGGTATATTCGTATCGTGATATCACGCAAAAACTCGAAGATGAAGCCCGCCTGCAGCTGGCAGCAAAAGTGTTTGAGTCCAGTACTGACGCGATTTTTATTACAGACAAAGATCAGCGCATTATCACTGTTAACCCCAGCTTTTCATCGCTGAGCAAGTTTTCAGAAGATGAAATGAAAGGGCGTTTGCTGCGCGATGTATTTGATCATGAAACACCACCAGCACAACTGGATCAGATTCTGAGCCAGCTGGAACAAAATGCCTGCTGGGAAGGTGAGCTGTGGAACCGGAACAAAGAAGGTCATGCGTATCTGAGCATGGTCACGCTGGTGAAAGTGACGGATGCGCAAGGACAAACCCTGCATTTCATCGGCTTTTGTAAAGACCGTACAGAATCACACGCCGCGAAACAAAAAATTGAACAACTGGCATTCAGTGATGCGCTGACCGGATTACCGAACCGCTTATTACTGGCTGAACGCATCAAACAAGCAATCAGCGTTGCCAGCCGTCGCCATGGCAGCTTCGCACTGTTGTTCCTCGATCTGGATCATTTTAAACAAATTAATGATGCGCTCGGCCACCCGTTCGGTGACCGTGTTCTGCTGGAAGTAACCCGACGCCTGAAAAAATGTATCCGTCAGGTCGATACGGCCGCCCGCCACGGCGGCGATGAATTCGTCCTGCTGTTGCATGAGGCAACTGCAGAAGGTGCGGAAATCTGTGCAAGGCGCGTGCTGGATGAGTTATCCGCGCCGGTCGATCTGGATGGCATGCAGTTCACGATTACGTCGAGTATCGGTATCGCACTGTATCCGGCCGACGGCAATAACATGGATGACCTGATCAAAAATGCCGACAGCGCCATGTATTACGTGAAAGAGCGCGGTCGTTCCGATTTCCGCTTTTATCAGAAGCAAATGAATATCGGCCTGCTGTCACGCATGAAAATGGATCATGCAATGCGGCAGGCACTGGATAAGCAGTTATTCCGTCTGCACTATCAGCCGCAAATTGATCTGCGCAGTGGCGAAATTTTCGGTGTCGAAGCACTGATACGCTGGCGTGACGAAGAACTCGGCGATATCAGCCCGGCGCGTTTTATTCCGATTGCAGAGGAATCCGGTGCCATTGTACCCATTGGACAATGGGTGATGCGCACTGCTATTGCACAGGCTGCCTGCTGGTACGCTGCCGGGCAAACATTGCGCATGAGTTTTAACGTGTCTGCACTGCAGTTCCAGCAAACCAATTTTGTTGACGGCGTTGCCGAAGCGATTCGCGAAGCCGGCATTCCTCCTTCACTGGTGGAACTGGAGCTGACCGAATCTGTGCTGATCCGGGATGCGGAAGAAACACTGAAAAAACTGGAAGCCTTATCGCAACTCGGTGTCAGTCTGTCGATTGATGATTTCGGCACTGGTTACTCCAGTCTCAGTTATCTGAAACGCTTTCCGATCCGCAAACTGAAAATCGATCGTTCCTTTGTCGAAGATTTACCGCACGATGAAAGCGATATTGCGATTGTGACCGCCATTATTCATCTGGCACACGCTATGAAAATGCGGGTCATCGCTGAAGGGGTGGAAACTGCCGGTCAGCGTGATTTACTGATGCAGCTCGGATGTGACGAGGTTCAGGGATATTTATATTCTCCGGCACTGCCGCCGGATCAGATGAGTGCAATGCTGGCACCTGCATGATCAGAACGGCTTCAGCCCGCTTCGCGCCACAAGCCTGACTGATTCTGAATATCCTCAATTTGCTCTGCAGTAAGACTGGTGCTCACCAGTTCTTTACTGTCCATTGCTTTCATCCCTGCGTTCAGGCTGGCATGCAATAAATGCTGATATGCCTGCCAGACATCTTTTTCCGTACCGTCGCCGTACAGATAACGCAGACCGAGCTGAAATTCTGCAGATACAACACCCTGATCGGTGGCCTGCTTCAGCCAGTAAACCGTTTGTGCCGGATCCTGCTGCACCCCGTGTCCGTCGCGATACATCATGGCCAGATGAAACTGCGCACTGGCATTGCCATGACTGGCTGCTTCCTGGTAATACTGACTGGCGCGCTGGTAATCACGCTCGACAATCTCACCGGTTTCATACAGATAGCCCATCAGAAATGCCGCGGGCGCAAAATGCTGACTGACTGCCTGCGATAAATAGGTACTGCCGGTCTGCACATCATGCACATCACCCTCTCCGGTCAGATACATCAGCGCCAGATTGGTGCGTGCACCGGCGTGTCCCTGATCAGCCGCACGCTGCAACCAGTAACGTGCCTCATCAAAACTCTGAATGCCCAGCTCACCATTCAGATACAACATACCCAGCGTATGCTGCGCCTGCATGTCTCCCTGCAGCGCCCAGTGCTGCAGCAACATCGCGTCGTCCGCAAGATCATCATCACCGCTGGCGGATAAAGCCACCACAGCAATACTGCAGGCAAGCACAATACGGCGTAGCGTTTTTCTTGTGATCATGGAATGGAGGAAAATTCAGCTTCAGATGATTACATCTTAATCGTTGAATGCACGGTGTTTGTTTCTTTGCTTTCTTCTCCGGTAACGAATTGTAGAACTTGTTTCGGTCAGAATGCAGATATCAGCATAGTTGCTGCCAGAGTAATTTTAACCTGCTTACAAAATTCCTTCCGAAAGCGCCGCAAAAGCGGCCTGATCTTCCTTTATCTACGACGGGCAAAGCGATGTGCAGGCAGATGAGGACAGATTACAATAGGCACACAGTTTTGCCACAATCGCGGTAAAACCACTGGCTTCTGCTGTCAAAAACTTATCAAATCGGTACAATGCGTGCTGCATTGCGACACCACCTGAGTCAAAGCGTGCCAGCTATTACACAAGATCAAGGACTGAACATGACCCGTAAATATTCCGATATGAATCAGCACGACGCATTATATAAAGTTGCACGGGCCTATCCGGGCGGACTGGAAGCGCTGGCGACCAAAATGGGCATGTCTGTCAATGTATTACGCAACAAACTGGCACCGGCGATTGAATCGCATTATCCGTCGTTTGAAGAATTGTCCGTCATTATCGAACTCTGCCATCAGGCAGGCGTGAAAGATGCGCATCTGCCGCTGCATGCTTTGCTCGGACGTCATGGCCTTGCAGCCTTTGTCGTACCGGAACCTTCCGAAGTCAGTAAAGATGACCTGTCGCAAACAGTGTGCAAAGTCATGAGTCAGGTTGGCGATGTCGCTGAAGCAGTTTCTGAAGCCTTACTCGACGGCGTGATTACAGCGGCGGAAGCAGATCTGATCGAACGGGAATTTCAGGCTGCGCTGACTGCACTCGGCGAGTGGCGCGCGCGTATCCGCGCACATCGTCAGGCACAGGACTAAGCCACAGCAACTGCGCCGGACAAATTCCGGACGGTGCTTTACAATGACAGGCTTCTGCTTGCATCAGAGTCTGCCATGACTGCCGAATCTGCACCCGACCGCCCGCGTCCGGCCTCGCTTACTGACTTATTCTTCTCCTTTACTTGGCTCGCGCTGCAGGGCTTCGGCGGCGTACTGGCTGTTGCTCAACGCGAAATCGTCGAGAAAAAACGCTGGCTGACGCCGGAAGAATTCGTTGAAGAATGGGCCGTAGCGCAAATCATGCCCGGCCCGAATGTTATCAATCTCTGCATGATTATCGGCAGTCGCTACTTCGGCATACGCGGCGCAGTCGTTGCGCTGGCAGGCATGCTGACGATCCCGCTGATACTCGTACTCTTACTGGCTGTCGTGTACGCACAGTACGCCGGACATCCGCAAGTCGCGGCAGCACTGCGTGGTATGGGCGCAGTCACTGCCGGACTGATCATCGCCACAGGCTTGCGCTTAATTTCTGCACTGGATCAGCATCCGCTCGGCAAACCACTTGCGCTCGGTGTTGCCGCTTTATGCTTCATTGCCGTCGGCGTATTCCGTATTCCTCTGTTTTATGTCTTACCGGTACTCGGCGGTGTTTGCTGGATCTGGGTAGCGCGGAGACTGCGATGACCGGCCAGGAACACTTTCTGAATATTCATCTTGAGTTCAGCGACTGGCTGGCTTTGCTGCTGCACTATATGATGCTGTCTTTATTGTCGGTCGGAGGTGCAATTTCCACATTGCCGGACATGCACCGTTATCTGGTGGAGCGCCAGCACTGGCTGACTGATGCGCAATTCAATGCATCGGTGGCGATTGCTCAGGCCGCACCGGGGCCGAATGTGTTGTTCATTGCCCTGATGGGATGGAATATCGGTATGAATTGCGGCAGCGCCTGGCTGGGTCTGCTCGGTGTACTGGTTACCATGACCGGCATCCTGTTGCCGAGTACAACGCTGACGTATCTCGCGGCCAGCTGGGGACACCGTAACCGTGATTTACTGGTGGTGCGCAGCTTCAAACTCGGCATGGCACCGGTGGTGATTGGTCTGCTGGTATCAACCGGATGGATTATGGCTGCTGCGCATCAGAATCTGCGCAGCGACTGGCCTTTATGGCTGATCACAGCAATCAGCGCACTGGTGGTGTGGCATACCCGCCTGCACCTGTTATGGCTGCTCGGTGCAGGCGCACTGGCGGGTATTCTGGGCTGGATCTGAATCAGACAAAACCCAGCGTGCGTGCACTGACGTTGTAGTTAACCAGATTCGGCAACAGCATCAGCAAATCGGTATCCGAGACGCCCAGCCATTTACCCAGTGTCGCGGCATACTGATCCACCGACGTGGTCGGCAGCAAACGTCCCTGCCCGACATCGTCAGGACCATTCGATGCAATCACCGGCGGTGTGCCGTAGAAGCGCTGACCATTCACTGCGCCGCCCATCACAAAGTGCATACTGCCCCAGCCGTGATCTGAGCCATCGTTGTTACCGCTCAGGGTACGGCCGAAATCCGATGCAGTGAATGTGGTGACCTGATTCGCCACACCCAGCTCCACCGTCGTGTTGTAAAACGCAGCCATCGCATCAGCCACGGTTTTCATCAGTGTCGGATGATTACTGACCAGACCATCATGCGTATCAAAACCGCCGATCCCGACGAAAAAGACCTGACGTTTGACTTTCAGCGTATCGGCTGTGGCAATCATTTTTGCGACCAGTTTCAACTGATCACCCAGACTGTTTTTGGTCGGATACACCGTTTGAAAAACCGGTGCGCTGGCGAGTGCGGCGCTCAGCGTGACATTCGCATCAATCGCACGCTGCGTCACACGGTTGTATTCCGCTTCCATCAGATGACTGCGGTTCTGAGTAATCAGGGTACGCAGTGCGGTACTGCAGGCAGCAGAACCGAACAGATTGGATTGCAGGCCGGAAAACGGAACAGAACCTGAAGTCGTTACCTGATACTGCACCGAAGTGTTACCGGATAAAAACACAGCATTACCCGTTACATTCACACAGGTGAAGGTTGTGTTCGCATTGCCGGACTGGAATAAATCGCCCATGCGTCCACCCCAGCCGGAACTCGCGCCTTCTGGTGCTGACGATTGCCAGACCGATTGCTGATCATTGTGTGAAAACAGCTTTGGCGGCAGCTTGACTGATTTAGTCTGATACTGCGCCTTGGTGGTCGGTTGTATCAGTGTCCCGATATTCAGCACCGGCGCCAGCTTACCGGCGTCAAACAACGGCAGCAGCGGTGCCAGATTCGGTGCCAGTGCATACTGATGCGGAAAGCCGGCACTGTCGCGCGGATCTGTCGCCACCTTCAGCGCTGTCGGTGTCAGCGCGTCACGGGCAAATGCAAGCGTTGGACGCAAAGCAGCGTAAGCGTTGTAGCCGGTAGTGTCATAAGGGACCAGCGTGTTCGCGTAATCATTGCCGCCGTATAAAAACACACATACGATCGCTTTGTAATCGGTTGCCGTAGCGGCAGAAGCTTCTGACAACGCAGCCAGATTCAGTGCCCACGGTGTCGCTACACCAGCCACAGACAGGCTGGCTGCTTTTTGCAAAAATGCGCGACGGGATGCATTCATCGTCTTATCCATCATCGTGTTCCTTATTTACTGACGATAAATTCCGGGGATGCCAGCACCAGTGTCAGTGCGGCATAAATCCGGTTCAGTTTGCGGGCATCGGTATCGGAAGGCATGCTGTCGATTGCCGCAGTAATTGTATTGATCGTGACATCACTGAGCTGACCCGCAGCCAGCAGAAGATTCACTTCATTCAGCAGGGTTTTGCTGGTGGTCGCCATTGGAATCAGGCTGCTGTAATCCGCGACCAGATCCGTATTCGCACCACTGACGATACGCTGCATGTAGTTCACATACGCCACCACCGTCGATTCATTCACGATCTGGAACTCCGGCGCCACCAGCGAAGCACCGGCGATGCCACTGTTCGGCGGCACATAACCGGGACGGAAAAAGTTAAACACAGAGCCGGAACGCGAAGGGCTTTGGCCCAGACTGTTGGATGTGCTGCTGGTGTTACCGACGTTCCATAAGCCGCTGACGGATTGCACATTAAATGCCCGTGCCCATGCAAGGAAGCGGTAAATCGGTTCGCGCAGCTTACCAAACTGCGGATTCACCAGATTGGCTGCATTACGCGCTTCATCGTCGAGCAGAATCGCTTTCACCACTGCGGCCAGATTGCCTTTGACACCTTTGCTGTCGCTGTTAAAAACGGTCGAGATACGCTGTACATAAGCAGCGCTCGGATTGCTGGTCACCAGACGCTGAATCAACTGACGCGAAATAAACGGCGCGACATTCGGATGCGCAAAAATAATATCCAGTGCGGCCTTCAGATGCGCGACACCATCCGCACCGGCCGGTACGGTACTGCCGAGGAAAGTCGATGCGCCAGTTTCATGACGGGCAGCGACCTGCGTCATCGGACGGCGTAAAAATTCCGGCGTCGTAGTATCGCTGGTACTCAGATCAAAATCCCAGCCGGTGAAGATACGGGCCAGTCCGCCGATATCATCATTGGTATAGGTTTCCTGCTGCACGCCGTTTTGCAGTTTCGGCGTACCATCAAGATTCAGCTGAATCAGACCGATCGAAAACAATTGCATGATTTCGCGTGCATAGTTTTCGTCCGGCAGTGCACCGGTTTTGGCATTGAACTTCACATTGCCACGGAAAGTCAGGTACTGCCCCATCGCTGCACTGGTGGAGACCCCTTCCAGCAGCGTGCGGAAGTTACCGAAGCAATTCGCTTCCAGCATGTCCAGAAAAGCTGCCGCAGAAAATGACTGCCAGCCTGCACCGACCAGACCATCAATCCCGACCACAATAATTTCCGACAAAGCCTGCGTCACACGCTGACGCAGCGTGTCCTGCGCACTGATCAGTTTGCCCCAGACCACATTATCGAAACCGTTCTGCGTAAAAATATTCGCGGCGACATCGTAGCCTTTCGCCTTCAGCCAGTCCCAGCGGGTGCCGGAACCAGCCATTGTCATTTGCTCATCGATCCATGCTGAGTAGCCAATCGCTTTGACACGGGTAATCTGGGCACGGGAAATACCAACCGCAGCCTGGCTCAGAAAGCGGGCTGCATCGGTATCTGACAGAGCCACGGGTGGTGTAACGCCCCCGCCGCTACCGCCGCTGCTGTCACCGGCACCACCGCCGCCGCCGCCGCATGCCGCCAGTGCGACCGTTGCCGCGCCAACCGCCAGCGCACCACGGACGGAAGCGGCCTGTTGTTCCTGCGCCTGCGGGCGCTCTGTTTCTGTTTCCATCATTGCCTCAATAAATATGCATACCGGATGACTGCAGAGGATAGTGGAAATACCCCGCCATTCCTATGACGGCTCTGTAGCAGAAGCCGGAAAGCTGTCTCTGATTATTCTGAAAAAAATCTCTTTATCGTTTAAAAACAATGACTTATCATATTTCAAAGGTAAACATTTGTTACACATTTAACGGCAACTTGCGACAAGAAGTAGCATCTTACGATACCAAAACGGCAACTTACCGCCCTGCACTTTTTTTTCCGCAGAATCCACGCTTTGTTACAGAGGCAGGCAGCGGATGCAGTATCCTTGACGTCTTTGCATTTGCCTGTGGCTTTGCGTGATCTGATGAGTCTTTTTGAAACCCGTACATGAAGTTCAGTATTGAAAAAAACGAACAGGAAGTCACACTTCCGGGTGAAATCCATCTGCATATCCGTTTTCGCCCGGCCAGTCTGAGCGGCATTTTGCTGGTCGTGCTGATGCATGCAGTACTGCTGTACTTTTTGCTGAATCAGCATCTGGAACAGATCAAGAAAAAAGGCGACGACGCCGGTTCGCGCGCGGTGACGCTGCTGCTGGATAAGCAAACCATGGCGAAACTGAGCCAGCCTGAAAAGCAGAAAGCCGCGCCACGTCCGAAAGCACCGAAACCGGCGCCACGCACCCCGTCTGTCACTAAACCATCACCGGTGCCTGCCGTGACTGAGCAGCCTTCCGTTGTACAGGCTCCCCCGCCACCGCCGGCAGAACCGGCACCGGCCACCGATATGCTGGCGATGCTGAACGCCGCACGCGAAAAACGTAAAGCCGCCGAAGACAGTGCCGCAAAAGAAAATCAGGCCGCCAGCCAGGGTTCACGCCCGATGTCAGCACAGGAAATTGCGGAAGCAAATATCCGCCGCAGCATGCGTCAGGCTGCCGGTGATGATGGCACCAGCGGCGTGTTTCAGGTGCTGGACAAATCCACCCGCGTAGGCCGCTTTGCCTTCAATGGCTGGAAAGCGAATTCCAACCGTAAGATTCAGCAAGTGATTGAAGTCGATGCCGGTCTGGGCGGCAATGTGGAACTGGCGATGGTACGCCGTATGATTGATCTGATCCGTGAACACTATCAGGGCGACTTCCGCTGGGAATCGCGCCGTATGGGGAAAGTCATCACTCTGTCGGCGCGTAAGGAAGACAGCGCGCAACTGGAAGCCTTCCTGATCAAAGAGTTCTTCGGTTAAATCCGGTGCTGCTTTAAGCGCCAGCGCAGGCGGAATTGCTGCAAGCGTCCTCTGAGCCAGACCAGCGGTGACCAGCGCAGCCAGAACGCGCACGGATAACGCATCGTCAGCTGGCAACGCTGTGCGCCGTCAGGCTCCAGCATCATCCAGCCGGAACGGAATACCAGATGCGGCTGATCCGGCCGTATGCAGGCAAAATAAGCCATTCCGTCCGTTTCCGCGCTCAGATTACGCAGACGGCAAACGCCCTGCCCTGCGCGGATCAGACAACCTTTTTCCAGATAGCCATACCAGCACTGGCGTGGCCCCAGCTGCAATTGCTCCATGTGGTTTCTCCCGGTGAGCCTGTATGCAGCACATGATAGAAGCCTCCAACCCACCACAACAGACACAGAGTCTTACGCTCTGTATCGCAGCACATCCGGGATTTTGCATCTGTTATTGCTTTTTTTTGTGATAACTGTATCTTGGTGAGTCTGACCCGGCAGGAGCAAGATACACGCATGAACACGCCTTTATACCGCCAGTTAGCGGAACATTATCTGAGTGCGATACAGTCCGGCACCCTGCGTCCCGGCGAACGCATGCCATCGGTGCGCAGACTGATGCAGCAGCATGAAGTCAGCCTGTCGACCGCCCTGCAACTGTGCCGCTGGCTGGAAGCCCAGGGCTGGCTGGAAGCGCGACCGCGTTCCGGCTATTTCATCCGCACCCCGCGCCGTTTAACGGTGCTGGCACCGGCGGCAGAACCGGCAACGGTGCGCCAGATTGATCCGGCCCAGTATGTCGGTATCCATGAAAAAGTCTCGGCCATCATCGCCAAAGGGCAGCGCAAAGTCAGCGTCAATCTGGCGCGTGCGACCGGTGCGCCGGAACTGTATCCGCATCAGCAATTGCGTCAGTTAGCCACCAGCCTGCTGCGCCAGCATCCTACGCTGCTGACTAAGGCGATTTCGCCGGGCGGCAATCCGGAATTACGCGCGGCGCTGGCCAAACGTGCGCTGGATGTCGGCATCAGCACCGCCGCCAGTGAAGTGGTGATTACCCACGGCTGTATCGAAGCGCTGAATCTGGCGCTGCGCGCCGTCGCACATCCGGGCGATGTGATTGCGGTGGAATCGCCGACCTTTTACGGCTTGCTGCAAGTGCTGGAAAGTCTGGGGTTGAAAGCACTGGAAATTCCGACCAGCCCGCATACCGGCATTTCGATTGAAGCGCTGGAACTGGCGATGCAAACCTATCCGAATATCAAAGCGGTGGTGGTGGTGCCGCATTTGCAGAATCCGCTGGGCAGCATCATGCCGGACAGCCATAAGCAACGCTTACTGCATCTGTGCGAGCAGCATCAGATTCCGCTGATTGAAGATGACTCATACAGCGCGCTGACCAATGGCGACAAAATTCCGACCGCGATCAAGCACTGGGATAAAACCGGCAATGTGATTTACTGTGCCTCGCTGCACAAAATCATCGCGCCCGGTCTGCGTATCGGCTGGATGCTGGCAGGGCGCTGGCAGGCGCGGGTCAGCATGTTCAAATACGCGCAAACCCGTTACAACGAAGAGTTATCGCAGCGCATGATGGCGAGCTTCTTACAATCGACCCATTACGAACGCCATATGCGTCGCCTGCGTCAGCATTTGCAGCAGCAGCGCGACAAAATGGCGGAAGCGGTGGCCGCGTATTTTCCGCCGGAAACCCGCCTCAGCATGCCGGACGGCGGTGTATCGCTGTGGGTGGAAATGCCGCCGGAATGCTCATCACAAGCGGTGTTTGATGCAGCGCTGGAGCGCGATATCCTGATCTCGCCCGGCCTGCTGTATTCGAATTCCAACCGCTTCGATCACTTCCTGCGCATCAATTGCGGCGCACCGTATTCCGACAAACTGGACGATGCGATGCGCACGCTGGGCCACATCATCGCCAACCAGCAAAAACGCCGCGCCGCCTGAGCCACGGCGACCAAACTACGGCAACTGAACCACAGCGGCGAAGGCGTCGCTGTGGATAAGGCTGACATTATCCACTGTGCAGACATCGTCATCCGGCTATTCCGCAGAGCCGGACTTTCTGCCGACGACAGCCGGATCGCTATGCTGAACACCGCATTTGAGCCCGAAAACGGCTTTCAGCGGCCCGCCCGTCGCCCGCGCTGACACCCGTACTCAGCCCGGATGCATCCGCTCTGTATCAGCCGTAACGTCTCATTACAATTTCGACATCTTATTCAGCTGACATATTCGCATTCCGTTCTATCATGACTGGTTGTAATGACAACCTGATTCCGCGAGCTGATCATGATCACCACCCTGCAAAATGCCCTGGCTAAACGTCCGCTGTTACGCGTGATTCTGATTGCCATCGCCGCATACTGGCTGCTGAACTGGCTGCCTTTGCCGCAGTCCGTGCTGAACTTTTTGTCTTACCCGTTTTTCTTCGGCTTTGTGTATTTCGTGTATCGCGCCCTGACCACGCGCCAGCGGGAGCGCCGGCAAATGTTGTCGGAAATCAGCCAGTTTTCACAAGTCAGCGACGAAACCTGCGTCGATGTCTGCGACGGCAGCGCGATTGCACTGAACTACGCCCAAAAAACCATTTACCTGATCGACGGCCAGCGCCGCACCACAGCCACGCCGGACGATATCCTGCACTGGGAAATGCATTATCCCGCCAACGAACTGATGAAGGCACTGAGCGGGCAGGGCGACGCCGCCGCACTGGCAAAAAAAGCCGCCATCGGCCTCGCCACCGGCACCACCGTATTCGGCCTGCTGCGCAAAATGGTATTCAGCCGTCCGGAAAACGGCCATGTGAAATTCTGGCTCAAACATACCCAGAACAGTGTGATCAGCGTACCGGTCTCCAACCCGCACATCGTTGATCAGTTACAGCATTTCTCCATGACACACGGTGTGAAAGCACCGCAACTGCACTGACTGAGCAAGACATGACCAGCAGGCTGCTTATCAGCCTCTGAAAGCCGTTTTCAGCCTCAAATGCGGTGTTCTGCACAGCGATCCGGCGGTCGTCGGCAGAAAGTCCGGGGCTCCGGAAATGGCGGATGCGGATCTCTGCACAATGCACGGCCAGTTCCGTGAAAGAAATACGCGAAAAAACAAAAGGGATGCCGTGACAGCATCCCTTTTTTGTTTTCCGGTGAGTCTGCGCAGACGCTGGTAGCCAGCACTGCGCAGTGTGTCACCGCATCAAATCATCCCGATTTTTTCAGACGGGATTATTTGAATGCATAACGCATGTTCGCGTAGATGTAACGGCCAACCAGATCGCTCTTCGATTGTACCGGTGCATCGATGCTGGCTGCGTTTGCGTATACAACACCTTTGTCGAACAGGTTGTTAACACCTACGTTAACACTCCAGCCTGCACGCAGACGGGTACTGAAGTTCAGATCCCATACGGTGTAGGAAGGAATACGTTTGTTGGTAACAGCAGGATCCTGGCTGTGTGTAGGATCATCGATGTTTTTGGTGCTGGCATAAGTACGCGCTGTCAGACCGGCTTCATATTGTTTGTATTCATACGAAGTACGGAAAGAGTTGCTCCATTTCGGATGATACACACCGTCCAGACGGGAAGTCGGGTCCTGACCCGGAGCGATGCTTTGCTTGTAGCTCAGGAAGTGGCTGTGTGTTTCACGGAATTTCACTTTACCGAATTCGGCCAGTTTCAGCGTGTAGTTCGCATCCAGATCCAGACCCTGAATCTGTGTCTTACCAACGTTCATGTACGGCAAAGTCACGTTGTTGATACGACCTTTATTCAGACCTGGGTATTTCGCTTCCAGCGCTGCATTGCGCGGATCACGGCCAATCAGCGCGGCGAAACCGGCGATTTTGTCTTCGTTATCCAGCAGGTACTGTGCATCCAGTGCCTGAATGGTGTCACGCTGATAAATCGCGTACCAGTCCAGCGCCACGGACAAATCTTTGACCGGTTGCAGAACGATACCGGCAGAGAAGTTGTTCGCTTTTTCTGCTTTCAGATCCGGATTACCTTTCAGGTAAGCTTTCGGGCTGTAAGAGCAGTTAGGACCAACATAACCGAGCGGACCGCAGCGCGCCCAGTCAGCCACCGTGGTGTACGCGGTGGTGGTGGAATTGATTTCCGGCAGCGTTGGTGCTTTGAACGAAGTTGTCGCCGCTGCACGCAGCATGACGGTGTTGGTCGGACGCCATGCAATCGCCAGTTTAGGATTCACGGAGTTACCGAAATCGTTGTAGTGATCGCCGCGCAGTGCCGCTTGTACTTCGATATCTTTTGCAACCGGAATATTGAATTCACCGTAAGCAGAAACAACACTGCGGCTGGCTTTGGACGATACCGCACCGTAGTTAGCGATATTGCCTGCTGCCATCACCGGATCAGGTACGTCGTTGATGGTTTCGCGGCTGAATTGTGCGCCCCATGCAAAACCGACCGGTGCGCCAGCCAGGTTAAACAGTTCAGGGTTAGACATTTTCCATTCCAGCATGCCCAGACGCGAAGTCGCGCTGCGCACGGTGGTGGTCAGCATCGGGTTCACAACACTGGCAGGATTCCAGTATACAAACGGATCGTAACCACCGGCCTGACCAAGCAAGCCAGCCTGCAGGGAAGCACTGGACACATCTTTCAGTACTTGTTTGCTGGTGGTGTCGGTCACATGGTTCTGATTCAGGCTGATCGCTGCTTCGCTGTCCCATTTACCGATCGTGCCGCGCCAGCCACCGACGAAACGTACGGTGTCGCTGGCCAGCACTTGTTCAGAACGGCCTGCTTCGTAGATGTCGCGGAAAACCTGCAGACGGTCACCCATGGTGAAGCCTGCCAGACTGCCGTCTGCGCTTGGGCCAGGCAAACCGGCCAGACCAGGATTGGTCGAACCTGCGGTGTTGCCGATGAAGGCGCTGTTAAAGCGCGGGAAACCTTGCTGTACCGTGGTTTTGCTGGTGGTCACACCGGCTTCGGCAAACAGTTCGTTACCGTTGCTCAGTTGTTTGGTGTAAATCGCAGAAACGCCCAGACGTTCGATATGCGGAGAAATCTGGTTCACAGGGCTGGTGAAGCAAACCTGATCGCCGGTACCGGCGCTGGTGCCCACGGTGCCACGGCAACCCGGAATGGCATAACCCGGTTCGCCATTGTCGAAGTCGCGCACGCTGCCCAGATACAGGCTGGTGCTGCGGCCATCAGAACCACCGTACTGACGGTGATCCGGATTCGCGTAATAGGAGTGTTTGTTGTTCCACAGCGGAGTGCGTTTGAATGCATCCAGTGTCAGCAACAGGTTCTGGCCATCTTTGTCGATGTCACCGAAACCGGCTGTCAGGCTGACGTTGTAAGAACCGCCGTCGCCTTTTTCATTCTGACCGACGTTGGCACTGATTTCTGTGCCCTGATAGTTTTTACGGGTTTTGAAGTTGATGACACCCGCCACCGCGTCAGAACCGTAAATCGCGGACGCGCCGTCACGCAGAATTTCTACCGATTCAATCGCTGCCAGCGGCAGGCTGTTCAGATCAACGAAGGTGTTTTCTGCATTGTCAGAAAAACCGTAGTTCGCCAGACGGCGGCCGTTCAGCAAAACCAGAACGTATTTTGCGTCCAGACCGCGCAATTGCGCAGAGGCTGCACCACCGGCGAAAGTGGAAGTCGATGTGCCATCCAGCGCAATCGACATCGAAGGAATTTTGCTGAGCAGTTCAGCCACGGTGCCTGCACCGGTTTTTTCAATGGCGTCACGTTTGATGACTTCTACCGGAGTAGGACCTTCCACGTCGATACGGGAAATGTTGGAACCGGTAATGACGACACGTTGTGCTTTTTCTGCTTCCTGCGCGTGGGCAGTCAGCAGGGTTGCGCCAGCCAGCAGGCCGCAAGCGATGCGGACTGCACGGGCACAGGATTTCTCCTGAATTGTTTTCATTCTTGCTTATCCTCAGTGTTTGCTGTGTGGCCTGCTGAACAACACTGTTGTACGGATGCCCCGCACCGTGCCGCCCGCCTGCCTGTTTTCCCCTCGTTCAGCGGCAAACCGGACAGAACAAAAATCGTTCTTTGATATACAGATTGATCACTAAATTTCAGGGGAAATGGATTATATGCGATGCAGAATGAATATTTCTAAAAAGAAACTGATATACAAAAAACTTCTGAAGATAAAAGCAGATCAAGGATAAATCGTTTAAATCCAAGCATGAATCGAACAAATCACATGTAAACCGATAGGTGCATAAATTTTGTTCAATGCAACATACTATTTCGCGCTTTTCCGGCTTTCTGTGCGTATACCGGCGTATTTCCATCACCATTTTTTTGCTTTTTTGCCCTACGTGTTTTCCACAGCTGTGGAAAACACCAATGGTTCTGATGCAAACATTTTTCAATAATCTCCTGTGGATAATTCCCTTTTTTCCACTATTCTGAATAAAACCAACATCCGGAGACGCCTTATGTCAGCGCAGCCCATTTATAAATCCCTGTATTTTCAGGTGATTGTCGCCATCCTCATCGGGGTGGGCCTCGGTCACTACTACCCGGAATCCGGCGCTGCAATGAAGCCGCTCGGCGATGGCTTCATCAAACTGATTAAGATGATGATCGCTCCGATTATTTTCTGTACCGTGGTCACCGGTATTGCAGGTATGGAAGATATGAAAAAAGTCGGTAAAACCGGCGGGATGGCGCTGCTGTATTTTGAAATCGTCAGTACGCTGGCACTGATCGTTGGCCTGTTTATGGTGAATGTGATTCAGCCTGGCGCCGGTATGCATATCGACGTGACCACGCTGGACACCAAAGAAGTCAACAACTATGCCGCACCGGGCAAAATGCAAACCACCACCGATTTTCTGCTGAGTGTGATTCCAAGCCAGTTTGTCGATGCGTTTGCCAAAGGTGAAATTCTGCAAGTGCTGCTGATCGCGCTGTTATTCGGTTTCGCGTTGCACCGCTTAGGTGGCCGTGATAATCCGGTGTATCTGATGATTGATAAGTTCTCCCATGTGCTGTTCACCATGGTTGGCTACATCATGAAAGTGGCGCCACTCGGCGCATTCGGCGCAATGGCATTCACCATCGGTAAATACGGTGTGAAATCGCTGTCGTCGCTGGCATTCCTGATGGGTACATTCTACGCAACCTGCCTGATCTTTATCTTCGTGGTACTGGGTACGATTGCCCGTCTGCACGGCTTCAGCGTGACCAAGTTTATCCGGTACATCAAAGAAGAATTGCTGATCGTGCTCGGTACTTCCTCTTCTGAATCTGCACTGCCGGGCATCATGGCGAAACTGGAGCGTCTGGGTGTGAAGAAATCGGTAGTTGGTCTGGTGATTCCTACCGGCTACTCATTCAATCTGGACGGCACATCGATTTATCTGACCATGGCAGCGGTGTTTATTGCGCAGGCAACTGACACACCGATGAGTATCAGTCAGCAGCTGACTTTGCTGGCCGTCCTGTTACTCACTTCCAAAGGTGCGGCAGGCATTACCGGCAGTGGCTTCATCGTGCTGGCAGCCACCTTATCTGCGGTCAAAGGCGTACCGGTAGCCGGTCTCGCGCTGATTCTGGGTATCGACCGCTTTATGTCTGAAGCACGCGCACTGACCAATCTGATCGGTAACGGTGTGGCAACCATCGTGGTTGGTAAGTGGGGCAAGGATGTGGATCATGATGTGTTCGACCGGGAGATTAATGGCCGCGTCGCCCACAGCGATGACTACAACGAAGGCACAGACGGTCGCTGATTAACAGTTTCCCCCTGGTTACCTCACTCCCGGCAATGCGGCAGTGAGGTTTTTTTTCGTCTGCAGCCCGGGCAAACCAGACTAAATTCAGACAGGATTCAAACGGCGCAGGGTATGACGTGCGAGCAGTAAGGCTGCAATCTGCATCGCGGAAGCCAGAAAAAACGGCGCACCCAGCCAGATACTGCCTGCCGGAAAATGACTGACCTGCGCCAGCAAAGAAGTGCCGGCCAGCGTTGCAGCCACACTCATCAGGCTGGCCAGTGAACTCAGCGAGCCCATCGCCACGCCTTGCGAACGGGCATCCACCGCACGCGAAAAGTAAGCCTGCAAAGCCGGGCCGGTACCGAAGGCCAGCAGATTACAAATGATCAGCACATACATCATCCAGCCTTGCGGTGCGACCGCATAACACAGCAGCGTCAGTGCGGACGACGCCAGTCCGATGGTGACCGCACCGGCATCACCAACCCGCTTGATATACGGCCCCAGCAGCAAGCCTTGCATGACGACACTGGAAACGCCGACCAGAAACAACGAGAAACCATTCTGCAACGGCGTCCAGCCAAAGCGCAGCGTGGTCGATAATACCCAGCTGGTCTGGATAATAAATTGCGCAAACATCGTCAGCGCATACACCCACACCAGTTGTCCAACACCGCGCAAATGCGCCAGTCCGGTGAGGCCGGTGAACGGATTGGCTGCGCCGAGACGCAAAGGCTTGCGGTGTTCCGTTGCCAGCGATTCCGGCAGCGAGAAATAACCGTAAATAAAATTCCCCAGCGATACGGCTGCTGCCAGATAAAACGGATAATGCAGATCCACTTCACCCAGCACGCCGCCGAGTACCGGTCCGCAGATAAAGCCAAGACCAAACATCGCACCGATTTTGCCGAGCGCCTGACTGCGCTGCGCGGGTGGCGACACGTCGGCGATATAGGCATTCGCCACCGACAAATTACCTGCAGTAATACCGCCGACTGCGCGTATCACCAATAACCAGATCACACTGGGAGCAAACGGCATCGCCAGAAAATTCAGCCCCAGTCCGGCAACACAAGTCAGTAATACCGGGCGGCGGCCGTAACGGTCACTCAGCGCACCGATCAGCGGGGCAAAGAAGAATTGCATCACGCCGTAAATCGCAATCACCCAGCCATACCAGTGCGCCTGATCAGAGGCATTCAGCCCGAACGCGCCGACCAGCGACGGCAGCACCGGAATGATCAGTCCGACACCGAGAATGTCCAGAAATACCGTCAGTAAAACAAAGCGCACAGAGCGCGGTAGAGGTGGCGGGCTTTGCCCGTCAGTCGCTGCTTGATTGGCTTGCATAGATTTTCAGCGTCAGCAAAAAACTGACAGTATGCGCCAGTCTGCCTTCCGCTGCACATCCGGCGCTGCGCTCTTGCTTGCCATTCTGTGGTCACAAGAGTACGTTATGATGCAGACAAGCGTATGCGTACCTGCGCATATGAGAAAGGAGTTTGTCCCGTGGCGTTTATCGATCATTTACTGATCATCGGCCTGCTGGTCGCGATCAGTGCATTTTTTTCCATGTCTGAAATTTCGCTGGCAGCAGCGCGCAAAATGAAGCTGCAAATGCTGGAGGCGGAAGGCGATTCGCGTGCTGCGCGGGTGCTGGCTTTACAGCAGGCACCCGGTCATTTTTTCACGGTCGTGCAAATCGGTCTGAACGGCGTCGCCATACTCGGCGGTATTCTCGGTGAACAGGCGCTGACGCCTTACATCGAACAAAGTCTGAACTGGCTGGCCGGCAATCAGAGCTGGATACCGACGCTGAGTTTTGTCAGCTCGTTCCTGACCGTCACCTCGGTTTTTATTTTATTCGCCGATCTGATTCCGAAACGGCTAGCAATGATTGCACCGGAAAAAGTCGCATTGCTGGTGGTCAGCCCTATGTTGCTGTGCCTGCGCGCGTTTAAACCGCTGGTCTGGTTATTCAACAGCGTGGCCGATTTATTTTTCCGCCTGTTCCAGTTACCGCAAACCCGCGATGAACAAATCACCTCAGATGAAATCGTGGCGATGGTGGATGCCGGTGCCGAAGCCGGCGTGCTGATGGAACATGAGCAGCATGTGATCGGCAATGTGTTTGAGCTGGACAGCCGCACCGTACCGTCTGCGATGACCGTGCGCGACAGCATCATTTACCTGAGTCTGCAGGATAGTGAAGATGAAGTACGGCAAAAGGTCGCAGAACATCCGCATACCAAATTTCTGGTGTGTGACGGACAGATTGATCAGGTTGTCGGTTATGTGGAGTCCAAAGAAATTCTGCGCCGTGTACTGACCGGCCAGTCCTTTACCCGTCTGAATGAATTATCGGTACGCAACGTGCTGGCGGTTCCGGATACGCTGACTTTGTCCGATGTGCTTGAGCAATTCAAAGCCGGACGTGAAGATTTTGCCGTGGTCATGAATGAATACGCGCTGGTCGTGGGTGTGATTACCATCAGCGATGTGCTGAATACACTGATGGGCAATCTGGTGCATCCGTTCTCGGAAGATCAGATCGTACAGCGCGATCAGCAAAGCTGGCTGATTGACGGTGCGACGTCCACCGAAGATGTCTGCCGTGCTCTGGGCCTGGATCACTTGCCGGAGCAGGGCAGCTATGAGACGATAGCCGGTTTTATGATGACCATGCTAAAGCGGATACCCAAGCGTACCGACTTTGTCATGGTCGGCGACTACAAATTTGAAGTCGTGGATATTGATCATTTCCGGATTGATCAGTTACTGGTGGTGCGGCAAAGCCCGCCGGCATCCGGTCAGTAAGCGGAAAACGCGCCGTCAGCGCCTGCTGGCGGCGTTTTTGTTTTGAAGAAGGAAAAACATGGTGCATGCCTGTGGTGTGGATTTCGGTACCTCTAACTCAACCGTCGGCGTGATGCGCGGCACGGCAGCGCATTTGCTGCCGCTGGAGCAGGATAAGCAAACCCTGCCATCTGCCGTTTTTTTTAATGCGGATGAAGATCAGGTCAGCTATGGCCGTGCGGCGCTGGCCGGTTATCTGAGCGGTGATGAAGGACGCTTAATGCGTTCGATGAAAAGCCTGCTCGGTACGCCTTTAATTGAAGGTCAGACGGAAGTGCAGGGCAGGGCTTTGCCTTTCCGTGCGCTGCTCAGTCAGTTTATTCATGAATTACGTCAGCGTGCAGAACGCGCCAGCGGCCAGTCGCTGACGCATGCGGTGTTTGGTCGTCCTGTGCATTTTATTGATGATGACAGCAAAGCTGATCAGCTGGCACAGGATACGCTGGCAGACATCGCACGCGCAGCCGGTTTTCAGGAAGTCTTATTTCAGTTTGAGCCGATTGCTGCTGCGCTGGATTACGAAGCCGGTATCAGCAAAGAAGAACTGGTGCTGGTGGCGGATATCGGCGGTGGTACTTCGGACTTTTCACTGATCCGTTTATCACCGGAAGCGGCAAAGCGTGAAGACCGCTCGCAGGATATTCTGGCGAATGCCGGTGTCCATCTGGGCGGTACGGATTTTGATAAAACCTTAAGTCTGGCGCACCTGATGCCGATGCTCGGTTACGGCGGACAACTGGCCAACGGCAATTCGATTCCGTCCGCTTATTATTTTAATCTGGCGACCTGGCATACGATTAATCTGGCCTACACCCAGAAAGTCTGGCGCGAACTGCAGGATGTGGCGCGTGATCTGGCCGCTGGCCCCGATAAACAAGCGTTTGCGCGTTTACTGCAACTGGTGGAATACCGCGATGGTCACTGGCTGGCGATTCAGGCGGAACACAGCAAAATTGCTTTGTCTGAACAGGAAAGTCTGGCATTAGCACTGGACCGTCTGAAGTTGCCGCAGGAAACCAGTGCACCGGCACTGAACCTGAACCGCGAAGGTTTTGATCTGAGCACGCTGACATTGTGCAACCAGATCGCTGCCGCAGTCGACACGGTGATTCAGCAAGCCGGCGTGCGTGCTGAACAAGTCGACACGGTGTACTTCACCGGCGGCGCCAGCGGAGTACACGGTTTGCGTCGTCATATTCATGCACTGGTGCCGCAGGCGCGTGCGGTGGAAGGTGATTTGTTCGGCAGTATCGGCGCGGGTCTGGCACGTCAGGCACAACAACATTTCGGATAAACAACAACGGTGCCCGCGCACCGTGTTTTCCGGAATGACAGCCTCTGACCTTCGGTTATACTGGGAGCAAGATTCCTGGTGCAGTTCATTACCGGAGGTAAGATGGCTGAGCAAGAAGATGACACGCTGTTTATTGACGACGATGACGATAATCAGCCGGATGCGGCGCAACATTCCGGCTTGCCGCCGTGGAAAATCGCAATTGTGGATGACGATGAAGATGTCCACCGATCGACCCGCTTCGCGCTGCAACAAACCACCATCCTGAACCGGCCGCTGGAATTTATTCACACTTACTCCAAAGCCGAAACCCGCCAGTTATTCCCGTCGCTGAACGATGTCGCCGTGATTCTGCTGGATGTGGTGATGGAAACTGAACATGCGGGCCTGGAACTGGTCAGCTTTATCCGTGATGAATTACGCTGGACCGATACCCGCATCATCTTACGCACCGGGCAACCCGGTTATGCGCCCGAAGAAGATGCGATCCGCGACTTCGATATCAATGATTACAAAACCAAGAGTGAGCTGACACGCAAAAAGCTGCTGACCTCATTAACGGCAGCGATACGCTCTTACGATCAGATCCGCACTATTGATGCCAGCCGCCGTGGCCTGCATCAGATCATCGAATCCAGTGCATCATTCACGTTCGACCACGGCATTCAAGCCTTCGCAGCCGGAGTGATCACCCAGATTTCTGCACTGTGCGGTGTACCACCGGAAGGCTTGCTGTGCGCGCAGGGAGAAAGCGCTGATGGCGCACAGGAGCAGCAATTCAATGTGATTGCATCCGCAGGACAATACCGCGACCTGATGCATAAAAGCATTACCGATATCAGCAACCCCGTGATTCGCGAAGCCTTGCTGCATGTGCTGACCAGACGGGAGCCGCTGTATCAGGAAAAAAACATGACCCTGTATTTTGCAGGGCGCGGTAACCGTCCGCTGGCAGCCTATATTGATCTGCCGTTTGCGCTGTCCGAAATTAACCGTAATCTGCTGGAAGTCTTCTGTTCCAACCTCGGTGTCTGTCTCGATAATCTGAATCTGGTCAGTCAGCTGAAAAACCATGCTTACCGTGATCAGTTACTGAGCTTGCCAAACCGGCTGCGCTTTATTGAACAGATTGATACCGTACTCAGCGAAGGTTTGCCGGATCTGGTCGTTGCCCTGCTGGATATTGATGATTTCGCTGAAATGAATGATGTACTCGGTCATCATTATGGCGATTTGCTGCTGCAATCCATTGCACGCAGATTAGGTAATGAACTGGGTGAACAAGTCTTTCTGGCGCGCATTTCCGGCGACGTATTCGGTTTACTGGGGCCTGCGGATTTGCTGCAACCGGAAAATCTGCGTCACTTATTTACCCAGCCGTTTCCGATCGAAGAAACCCAGCATACCGTCACCTGCTCCATCGGCATGGTCAGCCTTTACGAAGGCAGTACCGGTGGTGCCGATGTGTTGAAAGATGCGAGTATTGCGCTGAAGCGCAGCAAATCCACGCAGCGCGGCAGCTACACCGTATTCACACGGCAAATGGGAACCGAAATCCGTGAACGTGCCACGCTGATGCAGCACTTACACAAAGCCTTCGATGCGGAACGGCTGTTCCTGATGTACCAGCCGCAAATCGACCTGAATACAGGCCAGTTCACCGGACTGGAAGCGCTGATACGCTGGCGCAGCGATAACGGCACAATGATACCGCCGGTTGAATTTATTCCCTTAGCCGAGTATTCCGGGCTGATTGTCAGTCTCGGTGCATGGGTTATGCGCACAGCCTGCTTTTTCATGGCGCAACTGAAAAAACAGCAGCGCGCACCAAAAAGAATGGGAGTCAATGTTTCCGCAGTACAGTTCAGACAGGATGATTTTGTGGCGACTGTGCGTAAAGCTTTGCGGGACAGCGGACTGGAACCAGCCTGCCTGGAACTCGAAATCACAGAATCCGTCACGATGACAGGCAGTGCATTGTTTGAACAGCGTCTGGCTGAACTCAAACAACTCGGCGTCAGCATTGCCATTGATGATTTCGGTACCGGCTTTTCTTCACTCAGTTATCTGGACAAATTACCGGCCGACCGGCTGAAAATTGACCGCGCCTTTGTCACGCAAATCGACAGCGCTGCCGGACCGCGTATCGCAGAACTGATCATACAACTGGGGAAAAAGCTGAATCTGGCGGTCATTGCCGAGGGCATAGAAAGTCAGAAGCACTGGGATTATCTGCGCGCGGCAGGTTGTCAGGAAGGGCAGGGCTACTTTATCGGAATGCCGATGCTAGAAACCGATCTGATGCAATGGATAGCTTCCCGCGGCTGAAACCACGGGAAGCCATGGTCAGACATTACGGACGATCCGGCGCAGGGGGGTCGCGACGCATCATCTGTTTTGCCATACGGTCCTGCATTTCTTTTTTGATGCGCTTGTGCTGTTCATCAAAAATTTTCTGCTGCTCAGGATTCAGTGCTGCATACAGATTTTTCATTGCCGTCAGACGGGTTTGCATCTGCGCCTGATGTTCACGCATACCGTCGAGATTTTTTTCCATACGCTCGACCGCATTCAGCTTATCCATTTCATGCGGATCACGCGGTTTCGGTGGCATTTTTGGTTCCATACTCTGGATAAATGTTTTCCAGACACCTTCCTGCGCAGCGGTGATTTTCAGCTGATCATGTAATTCAGCCTGACGCTTTGCCATACGCTCACGCGCTTTTTCGTGCCATTTTTCCATATCCATTTGACCCGCAGGATGATGCGGATGACCCGGTTCAGCCGGCGGTGGTGGCGGTGGCGTTTGTGCCCATGCTGCGCTGCTGCAGACTGCGGCCAGCAGGCCGCTGATAATCCATTGCTGGTGACGTTTCATAATCCTCACTCCTCAATACACGCCGGCACAAACCGGGCTGTCAGAAACTGTATCCTTCTGCGCGGCGTTTTCCGGTATCAGGCCATGTTCGCTGCGACAGGATGAAGTTTGCCTTTTTTATCGCGCCGGAACATATCATTTATGCAGGACATTGTATCCCTAAGTAACAGGCAGACTGTGCTTGCGGAATGCCATGTTTCACAGTTTTCCTGACAACGCGTTATCATAACAAAGCGATACAAACCGCCCCACTTAACCGCCTGCTGCCAACGCATAATAATTGCATGGATACTTCTACACACATTCTGATCGTTGATGACGATCGCGATATTCGCTCCCTGCTCGGAGAATATCTGGACGGAAATGGTTTTAAAGCGACCACCGCAGCCGATGGCAAAGCCATGTGGGCTGCGCTGCAGCAACAGAATTTTGCACTGATCGTACTGGATCTGAATTTACCGGGTGAAGACGGTCTGAGTCTGTGCCGTACCTTGCGCGGAAAATCCGCGACACCGGTGATTATGCTGACCGCACGTTCCGAACCGCTGGACCGCATTCTCGGTCTGGAAATGGGTGCGGATGATTATGTGCCGAAGCCGTTTGAACCGCGTGAATTGCTGGCCCGCATCCGCAGCGTGTTGCGTCGTACGCAAGCCACCAAGAGCCCGGAAACCGGACAAGCGCGTAAATTCCGCTTTGGTGACTGGGTGCTCGATACCACTGCCCGCCATCTGGTCAGCCCGGACAACACCATCGTGTCGCTGTCCGGCGCGGAATACAAAATGCTGACGATTTTCCTTGAGCATCCGAACCAGATTCTGAACCGCGATCAGTTGCTGAACATGACACATGGCCGCGACGCTGATCCGTTTGATCGTTCGATTGATATTCAGATCAGCCGTCTGCGGCAAAAGCTGGGAGAAGATGCACGTTCTCCGCAAATTATTAAGACTGTACGTAACGGTGGCTATGTGCTGTCCGTCATCGTCAGCACGGACGAGTGAGTATTCCGGTTCTTTCCTCAATGTGGGGCAGGGTATTTTCCCTGCTTCTGCTCGGCGTTGTGCTGAGCGCCGGACTGACCGGCTGGCTGGCGTTCGGTGAACGTGAAAAAACCCTGACCCAGTTCCGTGAAAATCATGCGATAGACCGCATTGAACAACTAGTTCGCGCGCTCGATGTTTTGCCTGCCGATAACCGCGCTCAGTTTCTGGCGACTGCACCCAAGCTCGGGCTGGAAGTAACGCCGCTGCCACTGGTCGCCGGTAATAGCAACGCCCATTCAGATTATGCCCGCGCAGTCAGCCAGCGCCTCGGCAAACGCTTCCGCGTGGTCTCTCTGAGTGACAATGACCATATGCTGTGTCCGCCTTCAGCAGAAGGCAAAAACTGCGAAGTGCTCGGCATCAGCCTGCACGATGGCACGAACTTACGCATGACTGTTTTACCACCGCGCTCGCCGTTGCCACCGTTCCGTCAGGACTTCATGCAAATCCTGATGCTGCTGCTGGTGTGTATCGGCGTGCTGGCTTATCTGATTGCGAAAATGACGATGCGTCCGCTGCAGCATCTGGCGCAATCGGCTGCGGAACTCGGGCTGGATATCAACCGTCCGCCGGTCAAAGAACAGGGCAGTATCGAAATTCGTCAGGCCACTCATGCACTGAATGCGATGCAGGCGCGTATCCGTCAGCACATCAGTCAGCGCACCAATATGCTGGCGGCGATTACGCATGATTTGCAAACACCGGTCACGCGCCTGCGTCTGCGGCTGGAAAAAGTGCAGGACACGGAATTACGTGAAAAGCTGATCGGCGATTTATCGGCCATGCAAATGATGATACGCGAAGGGCTGGATCTGGCGCGCAGTATGGATTCATCAGAACCCGTGGTGCAGGTCGATCTGGAATCTTTACTGCACAGTATTTGCGAAGATGCGCACGATGCCGGACAAACTGTACGGTTTGAAGGTCAGTCCGGCTTGCAGGTTATGGGCAGACCGCAAGCCTTGCGCCGCTGCCTGACCAATCTGGTGGATAACGCAGTGAAATACGGCCAGTCTGCATTTGTGCGCCTGAAAGCCGGTGAGCAGGCGGAAGCGCATCTGGTACATATTTATGTCCGTGATCAGGGCCCCGGCATTCCCACCGAATACCTGCAACAAGTGCTGGAACCTTTCTTCCGGCTGGAATCTTCACGTTCGCGCGATTCCGGCGGCACCGGTCTGGGGCTGACGATTGCACAAAACATCACCCAGCAGCATGGTGGTCAGTTGCGTCTGAAAAATCTGGAAGGCGGCGGACTCGAAGTCCGGCTGACCCTGCCACGCCACACAGTCTGATCTCTTTTCCTGCTGCAAAATCTGCGGTTTCTGCTGCCTTTTTAAGGTCTGCCGCACAGACATGTGCTTGAATGCCAACTTGCTTTACGTTATGGTGAATACCGTTCGCCGTTTTGCCTGACAGGCAACGGCATTGTTGAAAGCAAGTAAAAGTACAAAAAAGGAATTCGCATGATCAACCTGCAGCTTGGTGATGTCAGTCACATTATTCAATTGTCGATTGCACCGGTATTTCTGCTCACCGGCGTCGGTACCAAGTTATCGGTGTTAACCAGCCGTCTGGCACGCATTATTGACCGTGCGCGGGCGGTGGAATCTTTGCTGGATGAAGACAACCCGAGTGATCGCGACAACCTCGAAGCGGAACTGGATGAGCTGTATCAGCGCTCCTACCTGATTAACCGCGCGATTACCTTAAGCACCAGTTGCGGGTTGTTTGTCTGTCTGGTCATTGCACTGCTGTTCATGGGTGATGCCACCGGCCTGGGGCTGGATAAATGGATTGCGTCGCTGTTCGTCTGCGGTGTGTTATCGCTGATCGGCAGCTTTATTTACTTCATGCGGGAAATCTTCGTCGCGACCCGCACCCTGCACCGCCAGCATGCCCGTGACCGCATACGCCGCCTGTCACGCTGAGCAGCCAGGCCGGATCAGCGTCAGCGTCTGTGCAAAAATCGTCATCTGACATTTTCTGAGGCCCGGACTTTCTGCCGACGACCGCCGGATCGCTATGCTGAACACCGCATTTCGGGCAATTTCAGGCGGTTTCAGGCAATGTCAGACCTTCTCCGGCTTCCGAAAACAAAAACACCGGCTCTGCAAACGCAGGCCGGTGTTTTTTACTGGTGTATCAGTGATGCAGACTCAGGGCTGAATCTGAACGATCAGATCGGCGCTGGCATCACCCGGATTCGAGACTGTCACCGGCTGATACGACGCCGAGGCGCGGAACATCATGGTGGTGGTGGCGCTGACTGCCGGTGCAATAAAACCGGCTTTGGAGGAATTCGCTCCCACCAGCGTCGCCAGCGGTGAACCGGAAATCTGCGTCCATGCGTAATACACCGGCACTGTATTCGATGCGCTGGCATTCACCTGCATTTGCACCGCATCACCGGAACGCACCTGGATAATCTGCTGCACCGGCGTCAGCGTAATCTGCGGCAGGGCGCTGACATAAAACAAGACATCCAGCTGCTTGACCACATCTTTCGATGTGCCGTCCGGTGCGATTGGCGACGTAGAAACATTCAGCGTGAACACATAGGTCGACGTGGTCGTCACCACACTCGGGAACAGCACACTGGCAACGGCGCTGCCTGCATTATTCACACTCAGCGGCGTGCTGCCGCTCGGGCCGGATTTGTACTGCCACAGGTAATACAGCGTGCCGGTGGTCAGATTACCATTGGCGTCATACATCGCCGATTTGCTGCCATCCAGCGTGCCTACCGTGCCTGGCTGCACTGTGCCACCGCTGTAAGAGATCGGCACCACAGTGGGTTTCACCACCGGATTAATCGTAATCGTCTGCGTCGCAGTACCGGTGCGCTGCTTATCATCGGTGACACGGCATTGCAGTTTCACCGCCGTCGCCTGCGTGACCACCGGTGCCACAAAACTGGCACTGGCGGCGCCCGCATTCGCCAGTGTCAGCGTCAGGCCAGCGGCATCGCTGACCACCCACTGATACGCATACGACGTGCCGGAACTGGCCGGTGTGCCGCCACTGCCGGCACAGGTCAGACTGACTTTATCGCCGGAAGTCACGGTGGCATCCGCACCGGTTTTGGCAACCGGATTATTCGTCGTTGATGCTGATTGCAGCACTTTCAGCGTGGTTGCGCCGGTGTTGCTGTTACCGGCGCTGTCATACGCAAAAAAGCTGATTTTGTAGGTGTAATCGGCAGTCAGTGTTGCCGGTGGCGACACCTGCAATGCACACGTCGTACCGGAACTGTCGGTGGTCACGGTTTTGCAATCCGCGTTGGTCACACCGGTTAAAGGATTCGCGCCCAGCGTCTGCGTCTCAATCTGCCAGAACATTTTGGTGATGGTGCCAGCGCTGCTCGATGCTTTCGCGGTAAACGTCAGTGCATCACTGGTAGATACCGTTTGCGGCACCGGAACATTGAGGCTGACAGGCGATGTCGTTGCGCTTGTCGTACTTCCGCCACCACCACCGCCACAGGCGCTCAGTAAACCCAGCACAGCCACACCGGCTGCAACACGAAATAATGTTGACACAGCACCTCCTGACGAATTCATCACAAGAATTACGGCTGTTAACGCATCAGCTTTAACAGCGTATCAAATAAAAAAATATAGGCCCTATTGTAAGCGAGCAATTGCAGAATACCCTTGTTAAAGTACTATTTTTGCCAGAGGTTTTTTCATTCGCTTAGAGCCGGAAGAAAAAGCAATCGTTAAAAATGTGTGAACATTTATTGCAAGCTCATAAGTTGTTCGGCAACAACTAGGCACACCTGCCAAATTGACATAGTATGAGGATACCACCCGCTTCGCGCATAACGAGCGCACGCATACACTGCCAGCTGCAGCGGGTATCCTGAAGCCCTGCATCTGCAAGCAGGACAGATACCGTGTCTGCTGACCTGTATGTTCAGTGCACTCGCCCAGATTCAGCTTTGATGAGGAATTGAGTATGAATTTACGTCAGTTACGCATTGGCTCACGCCTTGTTGCCGGATTTGCGGTTGTTCTTGCCAGCATGTTCATCATGATTCTGGTCAGCAATACGCTGAGTACCCGTAACCGTCAGCAAATGATGACGGGCCTGAATCTCTCCAAAACCAAAACCGCACTGGCAGCCAGCATGAAAACCAGCCTGCTCGAAGGCGGCCTTGCGATCCGTAATATCGGCTTGCAATCAGATATCGGTGAAATCGAAAAGCAAAAAAATCTGGTGAAAACCTATCAGGGCCGTTTCAATGAAGCCCGTGAAAAACTGGAACAACTGGATATCAGCGATGAAGAAAAAGCACTGATCGCGCAAGTGGTTACACTGTCCCAGCAAACCGATGCACCACTGAAAGAAGCATTCAAAATGCTATCCTCATTCAATGGTGAAGAAGCCGTCAAACTGATCGCAACACAAATTGATCCTTTGCAGCAAAAAGCACTGGTGGAACTGAACAAGCTGGTGGATATGCAGGATCACGCTACGGCCGCAGCGGCAGAGCAGGCTGAAAGCAGCGACCGCAAACTCAGTATCACCATTATTGTTTTGTCGCTCATCGTTATCGGTGCAGGCGCTGCCTTTTCATTATTCGTCACACGCAGTATCACCCGGCCTTTGCGCGACGCGGTCGGCATTGCAAAGCAAGTGGCTGCAGGTGAACTGGCGCACCTGAAAGAAAGTGATGGCCGCGACGAAATCAGCGAGTTGCTGAATGCGCTGAAAGAAATGAATGACAACCTGTACCGCATAGTCCGCGAAGTACGTACCGGTACTGATGCCATTGCCACCGCGTCCAGCGAAATTTCACTCGGCAATGCAGACTTGTCTTCACGCACCGAACATCAGGCTGGTGCACTGGAAGAAACCGCCAGTTCAATGGAGCAAATCACCGCTACTGTGCGTCAGAATGCGGACAATGCACGTCAGGCAAACACGCTGGTCACTTCGGCATCACAGTTTGCAGTGAAGGGCGGTGAAGAAGTCGGCAAAGTTGTGGCAACGATGAATGAAATCAAAGAGAGCTCGCGCAAAATTGTGGACATCATCAGCGTGATTGACGGTATCGCGTTTCAGACCAATATTCTCGCGCTGAATGCTGCCGTTGAAGCTGCACGCGCCGGTGAGCAGGGACGCGGCTTTGCGGTGGTAGCTTCTGAGGTCCGTAGTCTGGCACAGCGCAGTGCCTCAGCTGCAAAAGAAATTAAGATTTTAATTCATACATCTGTGGATAAGGTGGATACCGGTAGCGCACTGGTGAACGGCGCAGGACAAACGATGGAAGAAATCGTCAAATCTGTCCGCCATGTCGCTGACATCATGTCGGAAATCACTGCCGCAGGACAGGAGCAAAGTGCGGGCATTGAAGAAGTGAACCGCGCGATTACACAAATGGATGAAATGACACAGCAAAATGCAGCACTGGTTGAGCAGGCTGCGGCTGCGGCAGAAAGTCTGGAAGAGCAGGCTGCCGGTCTGGCACGGGTTGTCTCTGCATTCAAACTGTAACGACAGGCACCACAATATCTTTTATCTGTTTTACACACTTCGTATTCTTCCGGGGGAGGCACTGTTTCAGTAGCTTCCCTTTTTTATGTGCCTGTACAACATAAGGGAGATCTGCGTATCCGGTGGAAACTTCTTCAGACGTCAAACGTTTTTCAGCCATCTGCAGTTTTTTCTGAACCGGCGCATAATTTGCCGTTCAGTTTTTTCTGAGAAAAGGAAATGTTCATGCGAACCACACTCTCCCTGCGTTCCGTTTTATTTGCCACGCTGACTGCGCTGGCCATTCCTGCGACCCAGAGTTTTGCCGCCGCGCCGCAAGTCAAAACCAGTGCTCCCGGTTTTTACCGCGTCATGCTGGGTCAGTTTGAAGTCACTGCGCTGTCTGATGGTACGGTGGAGTTACCGGTCGATAAATTACTGACCAATACCACTGCGGAAAAAGTCAGCAAAGCACTGCACAAAGCCCACCAGCACAGCCCGCTGGAAACCAGCGTCAATGCTTATCTGATTAATACCGGTAACAAACTGGTGCTGATCGATACCGGCGCGGGCAACCTGTTCGGCCCGACACTGGGAAAAATGCTGAGCAATCTGAAAGCTGCTGGCTACAGCCCGGAACAAGTCGATGAAATTTATATCACCCACATGCATCCTGACCACGTTGGCGGTCTGACCAGTGGCGACAACATGGTATTCCCGAATGCAGTTGTACGGGCAGATCAGCATGATGCGGACTTCTGGCTCAGTACAGCCAACATGGAAAAAGCACCGGCTGATGCCAAAGGTTTTTTCCAGGGAGCAATGGCATCGCTGAACCCGTATGTGAAGGCGGGTAAATTCAAAGCCTTTGAAGGCGATACGGAATTGCAACCGGGTATCCGTGCGATTGCCAGCCACGGCCATACTGCCGGTCATACGATTTATCAGATCAGCAGCCAGAATCAGCAACTGGTGCTTTGGGGTGATCTGATGCATGTGGCGGCAGTACAGTTCGCAGAACCTTCCGTCACCATTCAGTTCGACAGCGACAATAAAGCAGCTGCGGCTGAACGCAAAAAAGCCTATGCCAGTGCGGCAAGTACCGGCGCCATGATCGGTGCAGCGCACTTATCTTTCCCCGGCCTCGGCTATGTGCGCGGGGATAAAAAAGCTTACGCATTTACACCGGTTAATTATTCACCGGTTAAGCCATAAGCTACCCGCTCTGATCAGTAATGCGGCGGGCGTTCATCAATGATCGCCGGCCGCAACGCTGCCTGATCAGCCACCTCACGCAGACGCTGCGCAAGGCGTGTGCACAGTAATTCCAGCTCATCAATCTGCTGCTGTTGCCTGAACACGGTCGTGTTCAGCGTATCAATCAAATCTTCCTGAAAAGTCAGGCGACTCTCCAGATCAATCAGGCGTTCTTCAGTCGTTTTCATCTTCAATCTCCTGCAATAGCGGCGCAGTATGCCATACCAGTGCCGTTGCGGTACAACACTGGTATGCAGCGCTGCCGAGTGTCAGACGAGGCTGGTCTGATGCCGCAGAAAAATGTCTTGACCATCATGCCGGGCGCCGTTGAGCATATGCGGCACTGAGAAACCGGATTGTGCGCTATGAAACGACTGTTATCCCTGCTGTTTTGCTTACCACTGATGCCAGCGGCTCTCGCTGCAGAAACGCCTGCTGAACATGTGGTCATGGCTTACGGGCTGATGCCTGAGCCGGGAAAACCAGCGTTCCGGCTGAGTGCCGTGCAGGCAAAGCAGCTGACGCATCTGAACATGGCATTTCTGACACTGAATTCTAAAGGCGAATGCATCACGGAAACGGCGCTCAGTGCAAAAGATCTGAAAGCACAACAGACAGCCTGGCGGGAAGCACGTCGTGAAAATCCTTCGCTGCGGATTTTATTATCGGTCGGCGGCTGGGCGCACAGCAATGATGACAGCCCGGAAGCTGCATTTTTCCGTGAGGCTGCCGCTTCGGAAGAAGGACGTCGCCGCTTTGCTCAATCCTGTATGCGCATGGTGCGGCAATTCGGTTTGCAGGGACTGGATATCGACTGGGAATATCCGCGCCCTGAAGACAGTCTGAACTTTGCGAAACTGTTGCGCACAGTACGTACGGAAATGGAAAGACTGCCAGCGCAAAATATGCCTTCGTATCAGATCACCATTGCAGTGCCGGGTTCTGCTTTCGGTTTATCACGCATTTACACACATCTGCGCGACATCGCGCAGCAGGCAGATTATCTGCAACTGATGACCTATGATTTACACGGCCCCTGGGATCAGCAAACCCATCATCAGGCGCATTTATTCGCAGAAAAAGATGAAGCACTGTTCCACCATCCGCTGCGTGCACTGGCACCGGCTGATTTGAGCGATACAGAGAAAGACCGGCTTTACCCGCCGATGTTTGCGATGACAATCGATGCAGCAGTTCAGCAATACCACACCGGTGGCGCCCCTGCACGTAAACTGGTGATGGGTATTCCGTTTTATGGCCGCGCATTTTTTCAGACAGGTAGCGCGAACCGTGGTTTATTTCAGCCATTCGTCACACAGGCCGGAGATCACTACACTGGGCCTAAAAATTTGCTGCCCGGCTGTGTCAGTTGCGAGCGCAGCGGCGATCCGCGCATTCCGGATTACGCCGATCTGGTGAATTTACTCAACAGCCGTCAGGGATATGAAGCGCATTTTTCAGATCACAGTCAGGCCAGCTGGGTCTGGCATCCGGAGCGGCGTGTTTTTGTCACTTACGACAGTGCGCAAGTAGTACAACGCAAAATGCGTTACATCCGTGAACAGGGTCTGGCCGGTGCGATGGCCTGGCAGCTTGGCGGCGACCACCCGCAACACAGTCTGCTGCAAATCATGTCACTGGAACTGATGCAGAAAGCACACCCCTGAATTCCGGCTTTCAGCTAAGATGTGAGCAGAGATGCCGGGGCACATACCGGCACAGGATGTTTGTTCTCTTTCTTTTTTCCGCCAGAACGATTGAAATCTCTGCTCTTACGCTTACTCGGCCTGCAAAAAAGCAGGCAAGATTCCGGTCCTGCAGAGTCCGGTCAGACTGTCATGGGTACACTGGAAGCAACGCCCACCGTCAGCTTCGAGTGGGATGCCGGACCACGCTTACGGGCGCGCTATCAGCAATGGCTGTTGGGCGACAAACTCGGGCCACCAAGTCCTTATATAGAACGCACGCTGAACGCAGCCATCGATAAGCTGCTGACCGACAGCCAGAGTTCTGAACTGATTCCTCGGGTGCCGGCAATCCTGCCGCAATTGCTGAAAGACTTACGCAATCCCGATGCCACCGCGCAGGGACTGGCGCAACAAATTGCCAAAGATGTAGTGCTGGTCGGCGCGCTGCTCAGTGAAGTGAATTCGTCTTATTACAGTCCGGCGACACCGATACGCAGTCTGGATAAAGCCGTGACCTTGCTGGGCTTACAGGGTTTGCGCATTCTGATTGCGCGCACAGCATTCCGGCCCCTGATTCAGTCGGATCAGGGCTTGCTGACCAGTCAGCTGGCTCCGCTGGTCTGGGCGCACAGTGAACGTACCAGCATTGCCACCAGTCTGCTGTACACCCAGCAGGGGCATGACAGTTTTAATGGCTTTCTGGCAGGGATGCTGCTGAACGTCGGGCTGATCGCCTGTTGTCGCGCAATTGACCGTACCGGCGTATCCGCTACCTTGCCGGGTTCCGCACAGTTTCTGAATCAGTTAAATGAGAAAGCTTCATTACTGTCTGCACAAATCGGACAGCAATGGCATTTCCCTGATCATGTGTCAGAAGCAGTGTTAGCGCAGGATGCGACAGATCACGCGCAGGAAGGCTTATCACTGTGCCTGCATCAGGCACAGCAACTGGCGCGTATGCATCAGCTGTGCGGATCGGGTGTCATGGAACGTGAAGAATGCCTGTTCCAGCTCAGCCCTTATCCGACGCTGAACCGCTGCTGGGTAGCCATGGATGCACTGGAGCAGGATGGCGAAGAATCACAACGCAATGTTCCGCACTGACGAAGCATTGTGTTCTGATCCCCCGCGCTGCCTTCTGTGCACATGTTACCCGGGCGGTGATCTTTATTTCGCGCTGCTTATCAATTTGTTTTCTTAACATCAGAAAACCCCATCAGCTCGGATCATTGGCGCGGTATGCCTGTGCAACTTCCGGTTGATGTGCCTGATCAAATGCCAGTTTTTCCTGCTCTGTCAGTTTGCGTGCGCTGATGACCACTTGCTGTGGCACCTGACCTTGTGTATCAAACGCGATTTTCTCTTCAGTGCTCATGCGTTTCGCGGTGACCGTGACAACCTGATCAGCAACCGGTGCTGTGTTTGTCTGTACCGGCGTGTTCCATGCTTGTGCTACTGCCATCAGGCCGGCAAAACCAGCAATTGTCAGAATCAGGCGGGATTTCAGTGTCGTGGTTTTCATTTCAGTTCTCCTTGTTGAGTGATCGGATAGCTGTACTGTAGAGGAGCACCGGATGTCTATCTACCGCATTGCGACAAAATGCGGAATTCGCGGCGTGAAGTGCGGGAAAGCGGAATGAGTGTGAACTTTTGTGAAGGTAGCAATCAATTGGTGTGTTTTGCACTATCCTGAATGTAAGGATCGTTGCTTGTGAGCAAGCTAAGTCTGTGACGGGCTGGCATTTCCGAATTGACAGCACTATCATGGTTGCGTGGTCTGACTCTGGTCGGGCCGGCCCGCATTTTCCTTCAATTTGATTATTCAAAAGGTAATTTTCATGCTGAACAGCACTGCATCCACCGCTAACGCTCACAACGACGACCATCACGCTGGCAGCTCAAAAACGTCAGAATATCTGGCTTTCCGTCTGGGTAAGGAAGAATATGGTATTGATATCCAGCTGGTGCAGGAAATCCGTGGTTACGAATCCGTGACCCGCATCGCGAATGCACCTGACTTTATGAAAGGTGTCATGAATCTGCGCGGTGTTATCGTGCCTATCATCGACCTGCGCATCAAATTTGAACTGGGTGAGCCAACCTATGACTCATTCACCGTCGTCATCATCCTGCATATTGAAAACACCATCGTCGGTATTGTGGTCGACAGCGTTTCCGACGTTATTAATCTGAACGATCAGCAAGTCAAACCGGCACCGGAACTGGGATCAACCATTGACTCCAGCTTCCTGCGCGGCCTGGCACCACTGGATCAGCGTATGGTGATCCTGATCGATATCGCATTACTCATGAAAACACCTGATATGGGACTGCAGTTCGGACAAAAATAATCCCGCATCAGGCTCTGACAACCCGGGGGAGCACAACGATGTCTATTGCAAAACGTTTATATCTGCTGATGGCAGCCAGTCTGATCAGTGTGCTGATCGTGGCAGCGGCAGGTTTGATTCAGATTCACAAAGTGTTTGATGCGGCCAATTATGGCAATCAGAACACGGTACCGAGCCTGGCTGATTTGAATGATGCAATGAACAATGGTGCACTCGCCCGGTTGCGGGTATGGCAGTTTATGGCAGTGGATGATCCGGCGACCCGCGACAAGATCATTGCAAAAATGGCAGACAACGATAAAGCTGTTGAAGATGCGTTGAACCATTATGAAAAAGAAAATTTATCAGACGACACTGATAAAAAGCTTTTGGCTGATATCCGAAAAAATTACGAAGATTTTTCTAATCTGCGGAAAAAGACCGTCGGTCTGGCCAAAGAAGGCAAACTGGACGAAGCCCGAGATTACATCTTAGCTAATCAGGCCATTCCTGAAAAAATGGCAGTGGCATTCAAAGCAAGCTATGACTACAACGTCAAACTTGGCAAAGAAGGTGCTGATACTGCACGGAGTACCGTCAGTAACGCCACCATGATTGCACTGGGCGTATCTGTATTAGGTATCTGTGTCATTTTATTTATGGGTTTAACGCTGATCCGTAAAATAGTGTCATCGCTGGACTACGCAGTGGATATCGCAGAAACAGTGGCTAAAGGTGATCTGACCCGTACTATCGACGTCAGCAGCAACGACGAAGTAGGGCAGTTACTCAATTCGCTGAATACCATGAACGGCTCGCTGGCCACACTGGTCGGCAGCGTCCGCACCAGCACCGACAGCATCAATGCTGCATCCACAGAAATTGCCAGCGGCAATATGGATTTGTCGTCCCGCACTGAAAGTCAGGCCAGCTCACTCGAAGAAACCGCTTCGTCGCTGGAAGAACTGACCAGTACCGTTAAACAAAATGCGGACAATGCGCGTCAGGCCAATCAGCTGGCCACCAGTGCCTCAGAAACTGCGCGCAAAGGCGGCACCGTGGTTGGCGAAGTCGTGGAAACCATGAATGAAATCAATGATTCTGCCCGCAAAATTGTGGACATCATTGGTGTTATCGACGGTATCGCCTTCCAGACCAATATTCTGGCGCTGAATGCAGCGGTGGAAGCGGCACGTGCCGGTGAGCAGGGTCGCGGCTTCGCAGTGGTGGCTGCCGAAGTACGCAGCCTGGCACAACGCAGCGCAACGGCTGCCAAAGAAATTAAAGTGCTGATTGATGATTCTGTAGGCAAGGTACAACGCGGCACAACGCTGGTCAGTCAGGCGGGCAGCACGATACAGGAAGTGGTGCAGAGCGTGCAGCATGTGTCCGATGTGGTCAGTGAAATTTCTGCTGCCAGTCAGGAGCAAACTGCCGGTATTGATCAGATCAACGTGGCAGTTACACAAATGGATGAAACCACGCAGCAAAATGCGGCGCTGGTGGAACAAGCGGCTGCGGCTGCATCTGCGCTGCAGGATCAGGCACATGCGCTTTCCGTCATTGTGGATGGTTTCAAAGTGAATCAGCACAGCGGGCAAGCTGCTTCAGGATTCAGTGCGGCTGCCAGCCGTCCGGTCGTGGCACAGGCTGCGCCTGCTGCCGCAGCACGCAAACCAGCTGGCAAACCCGCGTTAAAAGCCGTACCCGCACCGCGTCCGGCTACGCCGTCCCGCGCCAAACCCAAAGATGACGATGCGGGAGACTGGGAAGAATTCTGAGTCTTACATCGGCATACATGCAGATCGTCATTCTGCACAGGCTGAAAAAAAGCGCGTCACAGTAAGATGACGCGCTTTTTCTTTTTGCTGAATACGCTGAACAAGGTTCAGGTTCGCATTCAGCTCCCTGTGAACCACGCCAGACTTGTCCACAGCAATTTTATGCCGAATCCCCCGATCACCAGTGCCGCCAGCCGGGTCATCTGGATTGCGGAACGGGCATACCAGCGCTGAATCAGCGTTTGTGAAAATGCCAGCGAAATAAACAAATGCCAGGTCATGGCATTGGCCCATGCCAGCAGGACAGCACAGGCGATCAGCCAGACCGGTGGCTGATGCGGCAGAGCGGTGGCAAATACGCTGCCGAAGAACAGCGCAGTTTTCGGATTCAGAATATTGGTCAGAAAACCGGTGCGGTAAGCCTGCCATCCGGTATAGCGCAGCGGTGCGCTGGCTGCTGCCTGTCCGGCAGGTGCAGCAGACGGCCACAGCTTCCATGCCAGCCACAGTAAATAGCCACCGCCACCCAGTTGCATGGCAATGCGCAGCCATGGATAAGCGTGAAATACCCAGCCTATGCCCAGTACGGCCAGGCTGGCCCAGACCAGCGTTACCGTGCAAATACCCAGCGATGCCTGCAATGCGGTGCGGCGCTGGCCGCTGGCGGCCAGTTGACTGACCAAGAAAAAATTGGCGCCGGGGGTAACCAGCAAAATCCAGTGCATCAGGGCAATGGTAGTGAGGGTTTGCAGTATCAATTCAGGCTTTCAGACTTTCAAACGATGAGATGCCGGATCATGCATCAGATTTTATCTATCGTGCTGCATTTTCCGGCATAAGAGTGCAGACAGGCTTGAAACAATTCGATCGTAACAGATGCTTACAAAATGATTCCATTCAGTTAACACCAGACTTTATCGAAGGAAATACGGCAGTATGCGTATTTTGCAGTGCACAATTTAAAAATAAGCATATGAAATGTGAAATTCTAATGACATTCAAAAAGCGTATATCTCATTATTTGAATATGTCATTGGATTCGGTTCTGCTCACTCTCTATCATACGCACATCGAATCAACCAACCCTTTAAGGAGAAAACACCATGATTAGTCTGATGATTCTGGCTCAAATCGTTGCAAGTATTGCTATTCTGACTGCTGCTCTGGCTGACTGATTATTGCACCGCAACATAAGCTTGATTGTTTGTAGTACTTCCTGTCTTCCACTGAACGTTCGTTCAGTTCAGCGACTCCCGCCGGAGAGTTGCCCGTCCACAGCGACGGCGTTGTCAGCAAGATCCTGGTGCGATGTGTGTCACATCCTTTCCGCACCGGTGACAAGTTGTCCGGCAGTTTTTCCCTCTTTCTGATTCTTTCCCCCGTTTTGCGGTATGTGCCGCTGCACTTCCTTTCACAGCAGATTGCTGACTTTGCACGCGCTTGTCCTTTTTTGCCTCGCTGCCACAGGGTCAAATTCTGTGTCAGACGGTGATGGCCGCCTGTGTCAGCGTACAATACCGGCTGAATGATTCTGATGGCCGTACCATGACTATTTTGCTGACTACCCTGAATGCCCGTTATGCCCATGCCGCGCTGGGATTGCGTTACCTGCTCGCGAATATGGGCGAACTAACGGAGCAAACCACGATACAAGAGTTTGTGATCGGCTTGCGGCCAACCGATATCGTGGAAAAAATTCTGGCGCACCGTCAGCCGGATCAGAAACTGATCGTCGGTTTTGGTGTGTATATCTGGAATGTGATCGAGATCACGCAAATCGTGGCGATTCTGAAGCAGGTGGCACCGGAAGTGGTGATCATCCTCGGCGGCCCCGAAGTCTCGCATGAAACCGATAAGCAGGAAATTATCCGTCTGGCCGATTATGTCATTACCGGCTGGGGCGATATTACTTTTGCTGAACTGTGCCGCCAGATTCTGAACGGCCCGAAACCGCTGATGAAAGTCCATGCCGGTGCGCAGCCGCCGCTGACCGAGCTGAAGCTGCCGTATCAGCTGTATTCCGACACCGATATCCGTCACCGCACGCTGTATGTGGAAGCCTCGCGCGGTTGTCCGTTCAAGTGTGAATTCTGTTTGTCATCACTGGATAAAACCGCGTGGCCATTTGATATTGACCAGTTTCTGGCGGAAATGGAATCGCTGTATCAGCGCGGTGCGCGTCTGTTTAAGTTTGTCGACCGGACTTTTAATCTGAATATTAAGACCAGTCTGAAGATCATGCAGTTCTTCCTCGATAAGCTGGAAGCCAATCCTGCTGATCCGGTGTTCGCGCACTTTGAAGTGGTACCGGATCATTTGCCGGATGCGCTGAAAGAAGGCATACGCAAATTCCCGGAAGGAACGCTGCAGTTTGAAATCGGGATTCAGAGTTTTAATCCGGAAGTACAAAGTCTGATCAGTCGTAAGCAGAATAATCAGAAAGCCGCTGAAAATATCCGCTGGCTGTGTACCGAATCGCATGCGCATTTGCATGTGGATCTGATTGCCGGTTTGCCGGGTGAAACCATGGAAAGCTTTGGTAAAGGCTTTGATCATCTGGTTGAGGTCGGACCGCATGAAATTCAGTTTGGTATTCTGAAGCGTTTGCGCGGCACGCCGATCATCCGCCATACCGATGAATACGCGCTGCGTTTCGATCCGCAACCGCCGTACACGATTCTGGAAAACCGCGACATTCCGTTCACTGACATGCAGCGTCTGGTGCGTTTTGCGCGTTACTGGGACATGGTGGCGAATTCCGGTCGTTTTGCCAACACGCTGCCGGTAATGCTGGGCGATGCACCGTTTGCCCGCTTCATGGCGTTCTCTGACTGGATTTTTGCGAATACCGACGCTACCCACCGTATCGCACTCGACCGTCTTGCCGCGCTGGTCAGCCAGTGGCTGCAGCAGCATGATCAAATGCCGGCCGACGAGGTCAAAGCCTTGCTGGCAGGCGATTACGCCGGCAGTGCCCAGCATCAGCAGGGTGCCAGCCACAAAGGTCAGCAAGCGAAAGAAGCCAAAGGCAAATCCACACCGCAACGCCAGCGCCAGCATCTGGCTGCCTGAGTCCCCGCAGCCAGCGCCCGCTGGCTGTTTTTCCCGTCATCATTGTGCAGAAGTCCGCATCAGGCATTTTCTGAGGCCCGGACTTTCTGCCGACGACCGCCGGATCGCTATGCAGAACACCGCATTTAAGGCATTTTCAGCCTTTTTCAGCGCTGCGGCAGCCTGTCAGACGTCTTCCTGTTTTTTCTGTGGATAAATGTGTGCATAAACCCCGCCTGAATTGTTGATATCCGCAGGGATAAGTACGGGAAAATACAGGGATAACTTGCTGCTTGTCAGCATCAGACACCTGAAAACACCTGTGTTTTCAATATTCCTTTCACAAGTAAGCAGATCAGCAAGCTGTTTTTCCTCAGCAGCAAAAACAGATACTCTGCTGCTGAAAATATCAGCAATCCTGCATTGCCAGAAACCACACGCAATGCAAGCGTTCAGCAGGAAGGAAAATCACAGCCATCACGTATTCTATCGCTCACGACATTGTGGATAACACTGTGAAAAAGTACTCTGTATCAGTGAATAACAACAGGATAAACCTGATAAATGCCTGATTTTCAGTGGATAAACACAGGGATAAGTGCTGTATAAACACTGAACAGCCGGTGGATAAAATTTTTCAGGAAAATCCCGCGCTGAACGGTATCTGCTTCAGCCCGGTTTACGCGGTGACAGCAGCACACGCTGCAATTCACCGTTACGGCGCAACTGGCCGATGGCGAGATTCAGACGACGCAGGATTTCTTCGTGCTTGGGCGTTGCCGCGAAGCAGAGTTCGTCGATCAGCAAAGGACGTTCGATGACCACAAAGTTTTCGCCGGGCTTCAGCGGTGATTTTTCTTCGGCCAGTAACTGATGCAGATACAGGCTGACTTCATCAGCGCGAGTATGGAAATCGCCGAACAGCATCACATCCATACGGCGGTTCATCAGCTTACGCAAACGCGCTGTGTGCGAGCTGACATCTTCTTCGATTTTAAACAGGCTGTTACGCCGTGCATCAAATTCATCGCCGTAACTGGAACCGCGCACCACACCCACGGTTTTGCCGCGCAAATCTTCGATGCTGCGGAAAGGGAACACCGCATCACTGCGCACCACCATCCAGACCTGATTACTCATAAACGGGTCGCTGAGTATCAGTTCACTCAGATTGCGGTTCATGCTGAGGCCAAACGCAATGCCTTCATGGTTACGGGTTTTTTCGAGTAAGCGCGGATACGGATAACGTTCAATCTCAAATTGCAGACCGGCCCGTTGTTCAATCAGATCCAGCAGACGCCGTACTTCGTCGCGCAGCGGCAGCATTTGTCCGGCTTCATTCCGGTTTTCACGCACATACAACACCATCTTCAGCAATGGCTGAATTTGTGCGTGGGATACCGGCATCCCTGCCAGCAGGGCCAGTCCGCAGAGTAAGGTGCGGCGCTGCCCGTTCATCAGGCAAATTTTTCGAGTAAGCGGGCAATGCGCTGTTGCTGCTGTTGCCAGCCTTCCGCATCGTCTGCGCTGGCGTTTTGCACAGCGTAACTGAGCAACAGGGCGTATGACTTATCCAGTGCTTTACGCGCTGCCAGCATTTGCTGCGCTACCAGTTCCTGATCGGCTGGCTGTTCCTGCGCAATCAGTTTTTGTATGCCACGGATCTGGCCTTCCACCCGTGCCAGCCGGTGCAGCAGATCTTTGCGCTGCGTCGTTTGCAACGCGCCTGATACTTCTGATACCGGGGAGGGGGTGTGCTCAGTTGTCATGATGTTCTGTGGGCTTCGGTGAGATACCTGGGGGGAGTATCGCAGAATCCGGCGGAGCCAGGCAAGCAAAGTGTATCGTCACGCACAAACCGCGCGTGTGACTGTTGTCTTGCGGGCAGGCATCGGATAAACGAATTTGTCCGTGATGCAGCATCACGATATCGTGCACAATCGCCAGCCCCAGACCACTGCCACCGGGATTGGTGTGTTGTGCGCCGCTGGCACGGAAAAACGGTTCAAACGCTTTTTCCTGATCTGCCGCGCTGAGACCCGGGCCGGTATCGCAAACGCTGAGTCTGAGTTGCTTGCCTTCCTGCAGCAACCTGACCGTGACGGAGCCGCCAGCCGGTGTATAACGGATTGCGTTATCCACAAGATTGCTGAGCATTTCCTGCAACAGCAGCGCATGTCCGTGCAGATACACAGCAGGCGGCGCGTCCAGTTCCAGATCCACTTGCTTACGGACCGCAGGCAAAGCCAGCTCCAGACAGACTGTGCGCGCCAGATCCGCCAGATTCAGGCTGGCCATATCTGCCGCAGCAAGACCATGCCCGGTTCGCGCCAGCGTCAGCAAGCGGTTTGCCAGATGCACCGTGGTATCGGTGGTGGTGGCAATACTTTCGACGATGCGGCGCATCGCTTCCGGATCCTGTTCGCGCAAAGCCAGCTCGGCCTGGGTTTTCAGTACTGTCAGCGGCGTGCGTAACTGATGTGAGGCATCCGCAATAAAGCGTTTCTGGCTGCTGATTAACTGATCCAGCCTTTGCATATAGCCATTCATTGCCAGAATCAGCGGACGTACTTCATGGTGCACCAGATCCGGCGAAAATCCGGATAAATCGGTCGGTTCGCGTTCCGCCACACGCTGGCTGAGTTCCAGCAAAGGTTGCAGCACAAAGTGCAGCGCCAGCCACACCAGACCAGCTACCGCCAGCACCAGCAAAGCCTGCCGCATCAGCGTATCGATCAGGATTTTGCGCGACAAACCACGACGGGCATCCAGCGTTTCTGCCACTTCCACCAGCGCGATGCCGCGCATCTGATCGTCATACACTGGCTGATGCAAAGCAGCCACGCGCACCGGCTGCCCCTGATATTCGGCATGGAAAAAATGCACCAACGCCGGATACACATCCGACCTTGCGGCATTGCGCGGCAAGTCGGGCAAATCTTCATATCCGGACACATATTCACCGCGTATGCCGGTCACGCGGTAATACAAGCGACCCAGCGTATCGGTTTCAAAACTGTCGAGCGCCACATACGGCACATCGACTGTAACTTTGCCATCCACAATCGCCACCCGCTCACCCAGCGCCCGTGCAGAGGACAGCAAAGAACGGTCATAGGCCAGATCGGCCGCTTCTAAGGCATTGTTGTAAACAGAAAATGCATTCACCACCACCAGCATAATCAGCGGGATCAGCAGCCAGCGTAAAAACTGACCGTGCAGACTGCCCGGCTGCGCTGGTTTGCTCATGGACGCGCTTCCAGCAAATATCCGATGCCGCGCAGCGTCACAATCGCGACATGTCCCTGACTGACGGCGTCCAGCTTTTTACGCAGACGGTGAATATAAATTTCAATCGCATCGACATTCGCATCATCATCGAGCGCAAAGACCTGATCGAATAATTTCTCTTTCGGCACAGCCTGCCCGGGACGCGAAATCAGCACTTCCAGCACAGCATATTCGCGCGGCGTCAGCGACAGCGCCGTACCGTCATAAAAGAATTGGCGCAACACCGTATCAAAGCTTAATTGTCCGCATTGCAGTACCACAGCTTCATTGCCCTGCGAACGCCGCAGCAAGGCTTTCACCCGCGCTTCCAGTTCTGCCAGTTCAAACGGTTTGGCCAGATAATCATCTGCGCCCAGATTTAAGCCCTGCACCTTATCCTGCAAACCGCCACGCGCCGTCAGTATCAGTACCGGACATTTGCTGCCACGCGCGCGCATGCGTTTCAGTACTTCCAGCCCGTCCATTTTCGGCAGGCTCAGATCCAGAATCACCAGTCCGTATTCCTGCGTCAGCAACAACGCATCCGCATCCGCACCATTACCCGCTGTCTCCACTGTCAGCCGCGCATCACGCAAAGCACGCGCCACCCAGTGCGATAATTCCTGATGATCTTCAACCAGCAATATCCGCATATATTCATTCCATCGTATAGGGAAAATCAGTACCGTTTTCTGTCGGTACCGGCACACATTCTGAATTTTTTCAAATTCAGAATGGCACAGTTTGCCGTCAAATGCGATGTCTGGCTGTGCATTTTGCGCCGATCAAACACATAAAATCGTGTTTGCATAATGAAAGCGAACTGAAAGCATGGATCTATACATTTGCGCACTGTTTCCGCAATGCATCATTTATTCTCCATGCCCTTATCCCGTCGCCGCTGGTTATCACTTTATCCCGCCTTATTATTCAGTGCTGTTCCGGCCCGTGCCGATAACCCGATCCGCATCGGCCAGTCTGCAGAAATTCAGGGACTTGCATCTGAAAACCGTTCGGGTGCACTGCTTTATTTCGAACAGATCAATCAGCGCGGCGGCATACACGGACGACCACTGGAACTGATTTCGTATGATGATCAGCGACTGCCGGAAAAAGCCCGTGCCAACACGCTAAAACTGATCCGTGAAGACCGTGTAACCGCGTTATTCGGTTACCGCAGCACGGCAACTGTCGAAGCGGTTATTCCGTTACTGGAACAGTATCAGATCCCTTTAATTGCACCTTTTTCCGGCGCACAAAGTCTGCACCAAAAAGGCAAGGGCTATATCTTTCATCTGCGGGCAAGCTATCACGATGAAGCTGCGCGCATGGGTGACATGCTGCAACGTATGCAAATGCAACGCATCATGACTGTCACACAGGATGACAGTTTCGGACAAGACGGCCTCGCAGGATTTCAGCTCCAGCTGAACCGGCTGCAGATCCAGCCCTTACAGCAATTGAAATATTCGCGGCAGGATACCCAGTTAAATCAGATCATTGCGGCCATTATCAGCCAGCAGCCGCAAGCCGTTATGATGGCCTGCACGCCGTCTGCTTGTCTGAGGATCATGAAGCAGGTACTGGCTTCAGGGCAACGTCCGCAGTTTCTGATGCTGTCGAATGTCAGCTCGCAGCAGTTTTACAGTGAGCTCGGCGATCCGGGGCGTGGTATCGGCGTCACGCAGGTTATGCCTTATCCGCAGGATATCGGTGTACCACTGGTGCGTGAATTTCATAAAGCGATCCGCCAGTTCAAAGCAGGAATGCCTGCCAGCTATGCGTCACTCGAAGGTTATGCTGCTGCAAAACTGCTGTGCGAAGGGTTGAAGCGCTGTGTTACAGAACTCACAGCGTCGCAACTCATGAGCGCACTGGAAAGTATGCCAGCGACGGATCTGGGCGGCCTGCAGATCAGCTACAGCAAGAAAAATCATGCTGGCTCTTCGTTCGCGGAACTGACTATACTGGGCAAGAACGGTACGGTTGTGCGCTGAACGCAATTTTTTTCTTCTGTTTTTTGTCGTTTTCCCGCATAAGACCGTACTCCGTTCCGGAACTCCAGACATCTGAAAGCTTGCTGAAAGTCTTGGCCTTTTAAGATCTGTGCATCATTCCTCTGAATGTAAAAAAAACCGGACCGCTTATGACGATGCGCCACCTCCTTTGCACGATGTTGCTGACAGCTTTCGTACCAGTTGCCAGCGCCAGTGTTTTCCAGACACCGGATGCGGTGCGTCCGCGCTGTATCGTACCGGCGAAGCCCGGTGGCGGAATGGATCTGAGCTGCAAACTGGTACAAAAAGTGATGCCATCGCAAGCGTTTCAGATCAGCTATCTGCCGGGTGGTGTCGGTGCAGTAGCATGGACAACACTGCTCAGTCAGCGCAAAGCCATTCCAAACACGATGGTCGCGTTTTCCGGCGGCTCATTGCTGAATATTGCTGAAGGCAAATTCGGTAAGGCAGATGCGACGCAGGTGCGCTGGGTCGCCGCCATCGGTACTGACTACGGCATGATCGCGGTTCGTAAAGATGCGCCGTACAAAACCCTGCGCGAACTGATGGAAGCCTTGCGCAAGCAACCTGGCCGCTTTGCGATCGGTGCAGGTGGCACAGTCGGCAGTCAGGACTGGCTGAAAATGGCGCAGATCGCCCGCATCGCCGGTGTCGATCCGAAAGCACTGAAACTGGTCGCCTTTGAAGGCGGCGGTGAATCCTTCACTGCCTTGCTGGCCAACCATGTGCAGATTGTGTCCGGCGATGTGTCAGAAGCCAGTCTGCATGCCAAAGCCGGTGACATCCGGGTGCTGGCGGTACTGGCAGATGCGCGCCTGCCCGGAGCACTGGAACAGATTCCGACCGCACGTGAACAAGGTTATGACGTGACCTGGCCGATTATCCGTGGTGTGTACATGAGCCCCGGTATCAGTGATGGTGAATATCAGTACTGGGTCAGCCAGTTTGAGAAAGCAATGGAAAATCCCTCCTTTACAGAACAGCGAAAAGCGATGGGTTTATATCCGTTTTCGATGACAGGAAAAGCCTTAACCGATTATGTGATGCAAACGGTGGAACGTTACCGGGTGCAGGCAAAAGAACTGGGGATGGTCAGGTAATACCTGCACTTCCCGGAAAAAACCAAACCAGAAAATAACAGGAGAAGACAACATGCAAAGACGCCACTTTATGACCGGCTTGCTGGCTGCGATCAGCGTTTCCGGTACAGCCATTGCGCAAGTTCCGGCGGGCTACCCTGCGGATTATCAGAAGATCGTTGATGGTGCGAAGAAAGAAGGCAAGCTGGTGATTTACAGCGCGACCGATACCAAAGCAGTGGAACCGATGATCAAAGATTTCCGCGCCATGTATCCGGATGTGCAGGTGGAATACAACGATATGAATTCCACCGAAGTGTATAACCGCTACATTTCCGAAATGGCAGCCGGTGGCAACAGCGCTGACCTGATGTGGTCTTCTGCGATGGATCTGCAGGTCAAACTGGTTTCTGACGGTTACGGCATGACATATGCATCGCCGGAAATTCCGGCCATGCCGCAATGGGCGGTGTGGAACAATGCCGCTTACGGCACCACATTTGAACCGGCAGTGTTCGTCTATAACAAACGTCTGGTGACGGCTGATGAAGTCCCGAAAACCCATGCTGAATTTGCAAAACTGCTGACGACCAAAGGCGATAAATTCCGCAATAAAGTCACCGCCTACGATATCGAAAAATCCGGTGTCGGCTTTATGTTCATTACGCAGGACAGCCGCGAAAATCAGCAATTCTGGGATCTGGCCAAAGCCTTCGGCAGTGTTGCCCTGCGTGTGCAATCCTCTACCGGCACGATGCTGGAACGTATTTCTTCCGGCGAAAACCTGCTCGGCTATAACATTCTCGGTTCCTACGCGCTGGTACGCGCGGCCAAAGATCCGTCCATCGGTGTTCAGATTCCGAAGGATTACACCCTGGTAATGTCGCGCGTGATGTTCATCAGCAAAGGTGCAAAACATCCGAATGCAGCCAAACTGTGGCTGGATTACACCCTGTCCAAACGCGGACAAACCATGATCGCGAATGAAGCCAAGCTGTATGCGATCCGTTCAGACGTGAAAGGCGAAACCACTTCCGCCGAACTGGCGAAAGTCATTGGTACCGGCCTCAAACCGCTGCCGGTCAATCCGATGTTGCTGCAGTATCTGGATCAGGCGAAACGCTTGTCCTTCCTGAAGCAATGGAAAGAAACAGCCGGTAAAAAATAAGTTACCGCTTCTTCTGTCTATGATCCGGGTCATTCTGACCCGGCATTCTTACTGTTAATTTGTATATTAAGGGTCGCTTATGAATACGCCCGGGCTGACTGCACCCCAATGGTGGCAGCGCTTTCACTGGACGCGTGCCATTGTCGTCACGCTGACACTGATCGCTATCCTGACACCACTGTCACTGATTTTTTATCAAAGCTTTTTAAATGCGCCGTTTTTTGCACCGGTCAAAGAACTGGGGCTGGATTCATTCCGCTTCATTTTTGATGATCCGGATTTCCGTCAGGCATTCAGTAATGGCCTGATTCTGGCAGCAGGCCTGACCGCCATCGCTGTACCGCTGGGTGGTATGCTGGCATTTCTGATGACCCGCACCGATTTACCGGGGCGCAGCTGGCTGGAACCATTGATTCTGGTACCGATTTTTGTATCGCCGATGGTAATGGCTTTTGGTTACGTGGTCGCGATGGGGCCGGTCGGTTTTTATACTTTATGGGCAAAACAGTTCATTGGTATTGAACCGTGGAATATTTATTCCTTCACCAGCATTGTCATCATTGCCGGATTGACGCACGTACCGCACGTGTATCTGTATTCTTCTTCCGCGCTGAAAAGTCTGGGTTCGGATGTGGAAGAAGCAGCGCGGGTCAGTGGTGCTTCGCCTTTCCGCGTCGCGCTGAATGTATCGCTGCCGATGATTATGCCTGCGCTGTCATTTGCCGGCGTGCTGGTGTTTTTCCTCGGTTTTGAAGTGTTCGGTCTGGTGCTGGTACTCGGTGATCCGGAAGGCCATCTGGTACTGCCGACCTATCTGTACAAACTGACCAACAAACTCGGTACACCTTCTTACCATCTGATGGCAGCAACGGCAGTCTGTCTGGTCGCCGTGACGATGCCACTGGTGATGGTGCAGCGCTGGTTACTGAAATCAGCGAATAAGTATGTGTCGATTAAAGGCAAGGGCTCACGCCAGAAACCACTGCCGCTGGGCAAATGGAAATGGCTGGCATTCGGTGTGATCGCAGCCTGGCTGCTGTTCACCATTGTTCTGCCTTTGTCCGGTATTGCACTGCGTTCTTTCGTGTCTTACTGGGGTGAAGGCGTACCGCTGGCCGAAGTACTGACTCTGCAGCATTTCCGCGATATTCTGGAACAGCCATCGCTGATGCGCGGCATTCTGAATACTGTGCTGATCGGCATTATCGGTGGTGCACTGGCTGTGATCTGCTACAGCGGTATCGCGCTGGCGATGCACCGCAAACCGGATATGGTCAGCCGCATGCTGGATTACTCGGTACTGGTACCGCGTGCCATACCGGGTTTGCTGGCTGGTCTGGCTTTCCTGTGGGTATTCCTGTTTGTTCCTAGCTGGCTGGAAACCTTACTGCGCACCAGCGAAAGTGGTTTATCGGTCTGGTTGCAGGAAAACCTGATTCCGCAACTGCGTGCGCTGCGCTCCACCATTGTATCGGTCTGGATCGCTTACACCGTAGTCTGGATGGCGTACGGCCTGCGCCTGATTTCGTCTGCCTTGCTGCAGGTTGGGCCGGAACTGGAAGAAGCCGCACGTGCGGTCGGTGCGCGCCGTGGTCAGGTGACACGCGATGTGACACTGCCACTGATTAAATACGGTCTGCTCGGTGCATGGCTGATGATTTTCCTGATCTTCGAACGTGAATACTCAACCGGCGTGTATCTGTTGTCGCCGGGTACCGAAGTCATTGGCGCGCTGATTGTTTCTCTGTGGGCCGGCGGCTCGGTCGATCTGGTTGCCGCCTTATCATTTATTAATATTACACTGGTTGCCATCGGCCTCGGCATTGCGCTGCGCTTTGGCGTCAAACTCAATCACTGATACAGCGCTGCCTGTTCATTACCGAAAAAGAGAGAAGCATCATGTCTGATTTAAGTGTAAAAAACCTGACTCTGGAATATGGCAGCGGCGCCAGCGCCAACCCGATTCTGAAAGGCGTATCGATGGAATTGCAGCGTGGCGAAGTGGTTGCGCTGCTGGGTCCTTCCGGCTCCGGAAAAACAACCTTGCTGCGTGCTGTGGCAGGGCTGGAATCCCCGAAAACCGGCAGTATTCAGATCGGTGACCGGGTGATTTTTGACGGTGCAAAAAATATCGAAATCCCGGCAGAACACCGTAACCTCGGTCTGGTATTTCAGTCGTATGCATTGTGGCCGCATAAAACCGTGAATGAGAATGTGGCTTACGGCCTGAAACTGCGCAAAATGCCGGCAGCGGAAATCGCGGTTAAAGTCAAAGAAGTGCTGAACCAGCTGGGACTCGGCCATCTGGGCGAACGCTATCCGCACCAGTTATCCGGTGGTCAGCAACAGCGCGTCGCGATTGCCCGTGCCCTGGTGTACAACCCGCCAGTCATTCTGCTGGACGAGCCGTTGTCGAATCTGGATGCCAAACTGCGTGAAGAAGCGCGTGCATTCCTGCGTGAACTGATCGTGCGCCTGAATTTGTCTGCACTGATGGTGACCCATGATCAGGACGAAGCAATGGCAATTTCTGACCGTATTCTGTTGCTCAACAATGGTGTGATCGAACAGCAGGGCACACCGCAAAGTATGTATGAAACGCCGCATACCCTGTTCACGGCAGAATTTATGGGCAGTAACAATAAACTGCGCGGACGCGTGTTACAGCGTGATGGCGACAAGGCAGTCATCGAGGTCAACGGTCGTCAGCTGAATGCCACCGTGCGCGGTGCGAATATGAGTCAGGATGCAACAGCGATTATCCGTGTTGAGAAAGTCCGCATCAGCCAGACCCCATCTGCCAATGCAATTGAGTTGCCGCTGACGACCTGTATGTATCTGGGTAACCGCTGGGAATGCCTGTTCGGTCATGCTGGCGAAGGTATCCGCGCCTATGCACCGCAACGTCTGGAAGCCGGTAATTACTGGCTGCAACTGGATGCTGACAAACTCTGGCTGTACTGATCCGGCGATACAACGCAGATCAGGTCTGGTTACGGTGGTTTGCCGTTTTTCAGCGGCAAACCACCGGATTGTTCACCGGTAGCAATTCATCCTGCGCATCAGCTCTGCACAGTCTTAGAACTCATTTCATAAATAGCCACGAGTGCGAACGCGAGGTGCCGGGATGCAGTGCGCGGCGGCGTAGCAGGATAAATGGATTGCACCGCAATCCACCTGCGAAGCGACTTCCGCATATTTGCGGAAGGCTACACTCAGCAGCACAGGCTGGTGCCTGTGCAAGCGACGCAACAAAGCAATGCGCCCGGCACCTCCGTTCCCGGAGGGTTTGCCTCATAGCGCACGCTGGACAGCGTTGGACGCGTTGTGAATAGCACCGCTATTCACTGCCTTGTCCCCTTGCAGGGCGCATGTGCGCTGGTAAGCGCACATCGTTACGCAGGCATGCAGCTTTGCTGCATGAATTCCCTGCTGCACCCTTGCCAGCCCGCGCTATGAGACAAACGCATCTCGCGGGTATTTATGAAATGAGTTCTAGTTGCGCTGTCATATCTCTGCTCTATCATACGCAGATACATTTCACGTATTACTCCGGACTCAGGCAAGGCGGTGCATACGTCATGAAATTTCTTCAGGGTGCTGTAATCCTCTGTCTCCTCTCAGCGGAATGCCGCATAATGCGCAAAAACCAGCCGACTGTTTACGTTTTCTGAAGGTCTGGCGGAACCCGGAGACCGTTATGCACGTCTGAGGTCTGGTTCATTTTGACAGGAACATCCATGCTGAATTTTTTCCGGCGCATGTTTCCTGCCACCAGTCAGCCCGGCTCTCTGGCCGGACGGCTATTGCTGGTGACAGGCTTATATGTGCTGTCTGGCTTGTACAGTTTCTCTGTACCGTTTCAAAACTCCGGTATCAGCCTGATCTGGCTGCCGGTAGGTATCGCGTTCGGCGCACTGTTGCGCTGGGGTGGCGCAATGCTGCCTGCCATCTTCACAGGTGGCCTGATACTGAATCTGACATTCAGCCACGATCTGCTGGCGGTGCTGGTACTGACCACCGGCAGTACGCTGGGGCCCTGGCTGGGCTGCCGTTTGCTGAAGCATTACGGTTTTGATCCGGCACTGGAAAACCGGCGTCAGGTACTGACCCTGATGGCAGGCGCTGCTGCCGGTTCAGCAATCTCTGCCATCACCGGCACCATGTGGCACGCAGGTAACGGACTGGAAGCGCCGCCGTGGTCTGCCTTACTGGTCTGGTGGGGTGGCGATGCACTGGGCGCAATGCTGACGGCACCGGTGTTCCTGACCATGAACCGCCATGCGCTGGACGGCTTACGTCATCAGAAACAGGAATTACTGATTCTGACGATGGTAATGGCCGTCGCCTGCTGGGCTGTATTCTTTTCCCCGTTTCCGGAATTACATTTACCCTTCCTGCTGCTCGGTCTGATGATCTGGCCGGCAATGCGGTTTGAAGTACCGGTGACGGCAAGCCTGAATCTGCTGGTGGTAATCGCTGCAACCTATGCATCATCCATCGGCAGCGGCGTATTTGAAAAATACACCAGCATCAGTTTGCTGACGCGCTGGGGCTTTATCTTTATGCTGACCATGATCAGCCTGATCACTACCGCACTGCGCAAAGAACATCAGGCCCTCAGCCAGCAAATGCATGAAGCGTATAACCGCCTGCAAAAACTGGCCTCGCGCTTACCGGGGCTGGCGATACAGTGCCGCATTCACGCTGATCAGCGCATTACGGTTCCGTACGCCAGCGACGCATTGCAGGACATGTTTGAGCTCAGTTATGAAGAAGTGCAGCATGACGGCACTCGCCTGCTGGCGCGCGCCCATCCCGAAGATTTTGAAGCAGGCCGCGCCTTGCTGCGTGAAGCCACGCGCCATCTGACACCATGGCAATGTGAATTCCGGTATTTCCGAAAAGATGGCAGCGAACGCTGGCTGTATATGGATGGTTTACCGGAACCCGAAGAAGACGGCGCCATGCTCTGGCATTGTTTCATCACCGATATCACCGACCGCAAACAGGCAGAAAGCGATCTGATGATTGCAGCCTGCACCTTTGAATCACAGGAAGCGATTTTTGTGATGGGACCGGACTGGCGTATTCTGCGGATTAATCATGCGTTCAGCCGTATCACCGGCTTTACGCCCGCAGATCTGATCGGTGAAAAATCACCGTTGCTGGAAACCGGTGCACAGTCTGATGAGATTTTGCCGGAGCTATTGCAAACGCTGGCCACCCAGCATTTCTGGCATGGCGAGTTGTGGCATACCCGCTGCCACGGTGACCGTTTCCCGGTCATGATCACGCTGACGGCGCTGCATGACCATCATGGCCGCCTCAGCCACTATGTCGGTTCGTTCACGGATATCAGCAAACACAAAGGTTATGAAGCGGAAATCCGGAATCTGGCTTTTTATGATTCGCTGACCCAACTGCCAAACCGTCGTTTGCTGACCGACCGTCTGGATCATTTACTGCGCCAGCATCAGCGCAGCCACGAACACAGCGCTGTTTTGTTTATTGATCTGGATAATTTCAAAACCCTGAACGATACGCGTGGCCATGATGCCGGTGATTTGCTGCTGATTGAAGCCGCGCGTCGCCTGCGTGAATCGGTACGTGACAGCGATACCGTTGCACGTCTGGGCGGCGATGAATTTGTGGTGGTGCTGGAAAGCCTCAGTGAAGAAAGAGAAGAAGCTGTGCAGCAAACTGACCGGATTTCAGAAAAAATCCGCAGCGTGCTGAATCAGCCTTTCCAGTTCACAGATTTTGAACATCATGCATCCTGCAGTATCGGCGTCTGTCTGTTCAATGATCGGGACATCACCGTCAAAGATTTGTTTAAACGCGCAGATACGGCAATGTATGAAGCCAAAACTGCCGGTAAAAATGCAGTGCGCTTTTTTGATCCTGCAATGCAAGCCATTTTGCTGGTACGCATGCTGCTTGAATCGAATCTGCGTGTAGCGCTGAGTCAGGACCAGTTCCAGCTTTACTATCAGGTGCAGGTGAATGCCGCCGGTGGCTTACTCGGCGCAGAAGCTTTGCTGCGCTGGTTCCACCCGGATCGTGGTTTCATTTCGCCGGGCGAATTTATTCCGGTTGCCGAAGAGGCTGGTCTGATTATTCCTATCGGTCGCTGGGTGCTGGAAACCGCTTGTGCTCAGTTACAGCAGTGGCAGCATGATCCGCTGACCGCTGATCTGACGCTGGCGGTTAACGTCAGTGCGCGCCAGTTCCGCCAGTCTGATTTTGTGGAACAGGTACGCTCAATGATTCAGCAATACGCTTTCCCGCCGGACCGCCTGAAAATCGAACTGACCGAAAGCACGGTGCTGGATGATGTGGATACCACGATCCGTACCATGCGCGACTTGCGCGCTCTGGGTGTCGGTTTCTCAATGGATGACTTTGGCACCGGCTACTCGTCGCTGGCTTATCTGCAAAAACTGCCGCTGACGCAGTTAAAAATCGACCAGTCGTTTGTACGTGACCTCAGTGAAGATGAAAATGACGCAACCATCGTGCGTGCGATCATTTCTCTGGGTGTGAATCTGGGACTGGATGTGATTGCGGAAGGAGTGGAAACCGATGCGCAGCGCGAATTCCTGATGTCACATCACTGCAATGCATTTCAGGGATATTTGTTCTCGCGCCCTTTACCATTGCCGGAATTTGAAAAGCTGGTACGTGAACGCCGCACAGCGGCGCTTTCTCAGGAATGACGATTTGTGCCGGCATTTGCCGGCACAATGATTTTCAGACTGTCCAGCCCAGTGGCGGACACCAGAAATACGCTGTGTTCAGCGGCTGGCTGAAGCGGAATAATGCATCGGTGATGCCATCTTCCGCACCGGACATACGGCACAACTGCGCTTCAAATGCCTGATAGCTGCGCGCAAACGCTACAAAATACAAACCGCCTTGCATGCCTTCTGACCACGGCATAGAACGGCGCAGCATAAATGCCGGCGGCTCAAAATCTTCCTGTGCAGTACGTTTCACATGTGCTGATTCAGGCGCATCGTCCAGTTCTTCATTATCGGAAAGACGACGACCAATCGCGTGATCTTTCGCCGGTTGCGCCATTGCTGCCAGCGCAGCGAAATCATGCTGCCATTGCTGAACCGCCACAAAGCTGCCACCGGCTTCCGTGACTGCCACCGCCAGCGCCTCATCATCCTGCGGATTTTCGGTTCCGTCTTCATAACCGGATAAATCACGGCCTTCTGCGTACCTGAAAGCGCTGACCTGATGCTGCAATTCAAATGCGGGCGCAAGCACAGCGGCAATACGCAATTGCTGATGCACCAGCGCACCACGCTCATCTTCACGCAACCAGATCCATAATGCCGCCGGTGCGGCAGGTATCGTTACCAGACTGCCTGCCGGCGCTGTAAATTCCTGCAATCCGCTGACCGGCAACGCCAGCGCCTGCGCCAGGGATGCGCCGATACCGGTGACGATGCGTACGCCATCGGTCAGCGCAGACAGTGCGCGTACCGTTTGCTGCAGGGTTGAATGATCTGTACCGGAACGGATCGTCCAGGTCAGATAACTGGCGTGGGCAGGAATGGCCTGCAGAATCGCTGGCTGATACGACATTGCTTACTCTCCTTCAACAGTCACCCGCGCACGGTGCAACGGGCCGATTGCCTGTCATTATGCCTCAGTTAGCAGCGCATGTCGGACGGGTAGGGCGGAACAGGCATACCGGAAAACCGCTATACTGGTATGCAGAGTCACCACATCACAGATTGGATGTTGCGCTGACTGCGACTGCAGCATTCGCTGTTCAGGAAATAAAGGTTTGTTTATGGTTTTGATTCTGACCCGGCAGGGCGCGGGGATTAACCCGTTTTTTCCGTTTTTGATTTCTCCTGCACGGCGTTATATCCGCGTGGTTGACTGGCTGCATTACCAGCGCTGGCTGCCATGGCTGCTGGGAGCGAATTCCGGCTTGCTGGCGGTCTTTTTCTTTCTGGCGATGCAGGATGAACCGGAGCAATGGGCCGGGGTTTATACGCTGGCATCTTTCGCCCAGTTTGCCTACATTGGCTGGCGCATATACACCGTCCGCAAAACCACCACACTGGATTTAAAACAGGGGGCAATCGCTGCCGGCGCTCCGCTGGTTGTGTGGCTGGAAACCATGAGTCTGGCCGCCGGTTTTCTGATGGCTGCCCAGACCGGATTACGGTTTGCGGAGAGTGGTGCTGATCACTGGCTGTTCTGGGTCATGGAAATTTTCTGCGCAGCATTTTTGCTGATGCCGGTACTGAATTTTCTGACACTCGGGCGTTACCAGAAAAAAAATCAACAGAAATAATTCACGGCAATCCCGGGTGCGTAGCACGTTTGTGGATAACAACATTCCTGTGCACAAAACATAAAGACAAACAAGGCAATCCACCGCAACTTAGGGGATTCCTTCGGGGACATGTCTTTCATCAATCTTTAAATATATCATCAGTATTTTAAATTTAAGCACCTCGTGTTGTGCATGACTCAGGTCTTATACACAACGTGTCGTCTGCCACCTGAAATCTGACTGATATGAACCGGTTACGCCGCCACCTCTGTGCTGTTGCACTGTCTTCCTTGTGTTTTCCAGCTTTCGCCAGCGAATCCTCCACACTAACCTTTGCGATTATCGCTGCAGGTAATCCCGATCAGGTTAAACGTGACTGGGAACCGTTTTTGCAGGAAATGTCGCAACGCATTGGCGTACCGGTGCAAGCACTGGTTTCTGAAAAACACAGCGAACTGGTCGAAGCAATGCGGCAGGGGAAAGCACAGATTTCGATGGGAAATAAGCTGTCGCTGGAACTGGTTGAAACCGGCGTATGCAAAGTCTTTGCACAAGTTGTGAAAAAGAACGGTGAACGCGGTTATCACTCGGTACTGATTACACGTGCTGACAGTCCGCTGAACAGCCTGCCGGATTTACTGGTGCAGCGCGGTCAGTATCGCTTTATGAATGGCGATCCGAAATCAACCTCCGGTACGCTGGTGCCGGCATTCCATGTGTTCTCCAAAAACAAAACCTCGCCGCAGCAATTGTTTAAAACGGTTGCCACGGGTAATCATCAGAAAAATTTTGATGCTGTTCTGAAGAGCGAATCCGATGTCGCCACCAACAGCAGTGAATTCATAGATAAGATGCAGACAGAGCGGCCGCTGGATGCACGTAAGATCAAAGTCATCTGGAAATCACCTGTACTGCCGAACGATCCCGTCATTCTGCGCAACGATCTCCCTGAAAATATAAAAAATAAAATTGAGAAATTTTTTATTCAGTTCGGTAAAAATAATCCGCGTCAGGCACGCATACTGGATGAATTATCCGGCTGGTCTGGCTTTCGCAGTTCCACCAATGCACAACTGATTCCGATTGCTGATCTGGAACTGTTCCATTTGCTGCGTACCAATGAACTGGACAGCAGCCGCTCCGCAGAGGAGCGTAAAAAAGCTTACGACAACCTGATTGCCCGCTTCAGCAAGCTTGATCTGAAACTCAAGCTCGATGCAGCGGCCCCTTAACACGGCAGCTATCCGCCAGACCGTACCAGCGCAGTCCGGCAAACGCACGGGACTGCATCATGACAGCGGTAATCTCCGGCAATACACACCGGAGCAGCACTGCGATTTTGACCACGAGGAAAAACATGAAGTTACTCACAGGACTGATCAGTCTCGCCTTCAGCGGACTGGCGCTTGCCGCCGGCCCGTCTTATCAATTGCAGGTACATCCACCGGTGCTGAATACCGCCATTCCGTCCGGCTCCGGCATGAGTCCGACTTTTCAACAGCACTATCTGGTCGTCGGTGATGATTCACCGTATCTGTTTGAAGTGGATGCGAGATTTCAGGTCGTTAAAAAGACCCTCATCAAAGACTATCCGGTGAATGCGCAGGGCCGCATCGATAAAAAGATCAAACCGGATTTTGAAGCGATGACGCCGCTGGTCTGGAACAAGCAATTGTGGAGCATGGTGATCGGTTCCGGCAGCAAACCGGATCTGCGCGAATACGGCTACCTGCTGTCGTATGACGGAAAACAGAAAATCGAATTCCGCCTGACAAATTTGTACAAACAGTTTTTTGTGGCGGGCGGCCTGACGCCAACGCAGACCATCAATATCGAAGGCCTGACGGTTGACCATCAGTATATGTACTTTCTGAACCGGGGTAACTCTGCGACCAATATGATTTTCCGCGTCAGATTATCCGATATGTCTGACTATCTGGCGGGTAAAGTCACCCAGGTTGCCGAAGTCAAAAAATTCGATGTGAAACTGCCTGTTATCGACAAATTTGAAGCCGGCTTATCCGGCGCCGATTACTGGCCTGAAGCACGCGCACTGGTATACACCGCTTCAGTGGAAGCCACCGGTGATGCGTATGGCGATGGGGCGATTCTCGGCAGCTTTGTCGGCGTCATTCCGCTGCATCAGTTACGTGAAGGCCAGACACTGGATCTGAGCCGCAGCGCCATGCCGGTGATGGTGAACGGCAAACCGGTGCTGACCAAAATCGAATCGATTGCTTTCCAGAAAGCAGATGAGCATGAAGTGCGCGGTGCGCTGATCAGCGATAACGATCAGGGTGCGAGCGAATTTTTCGGGTTCCGCCTGCGCCGCAAAGACTGAAATCGCCCGCAGCGTGTGTGTGGTCTGCGGTGTTGTAAGCCGCAGCGCAGACAGTAAAAAGGTGTGCTTAATGCACACCTTTTTTACGTTCAGTGTTATTGTCTCTTAATTATTTAAATATATAGATATTCTTTTATTCCCATGCTCAGAATCTCTCAAAAAACAAGCCGCTTCGGTTGTACGGTTTTACTCAGTTTGCTGAGCCTCTGTGCGATACCGGCCATCGCACAACAATGCAACGGGCAAGTCATCAGCACGCCGGATGGCATGCGCGAAGTACAGGATGATGCATTGCTGAAAGCAGCACTCGGCGAACCCGGTAAAGGCAGTTTATGCACTGCCAGTGTATTTGAAGTGGACAAACCGGTACGCCTGTTCCGTGTATACAACGCTGCGCAACCTGCTTCTTTATACGGCCGCTGGTGGTCTTTGCAGGTGCCGGTGGGGCCGAGGGCTCAATATGCAGCGGAGAATGCGATTTGTCCGGAGTGGAGCCCGCTGAATGCGGCGGCAACCTGTACCCTGAAACCAGGTGTGCGGGTAGTGATCGGGCCGGGGCAGAGCGCGCAATGTGCCAGCGGTGAAGTATTACCGGCGTCCGCAACGAATCAGGTATATGTCGCGAACGATACGCGCACGCAGCAAACACTGGTGGATAACTGCAGCGAACCGCTGGTCTGGCCCTGAGATCTGGCGCTGATGTGTTCAGCGCCGTGTGGATAAATCCGGATTTATTCTGGCCACTTACTCAGGCCACTTATTCAGGCCACAGTGACAGCACCAGATGCTCTATGCTGTTCGGATCTGCCAGTTTTTTACGCGCTTCATCAAAGCCCGGCGGATTCGGTACAGCTTTTTTGGTGTGTACCGGCGTATCGATCGCCATTTTGATCGCGAATACAAAAATACCTTCTTTGATCAGCGGTGGTTGCAGACGGCGTACGGTTTCGTAGATCTGGTTATCGTAGTATTCGTGCACCGTCGGTTTCATATCCAGCCAGGTGGCGACATCGCCATCCGAGCGGATCGCAATCACCAGATAACCTGCGCTCGGTGAAAGCTTGGCGCTTTTCAGTGCTTTATAGACTGCACTTTGCACGCCGCGTGAATACCGGCCCAGATTATCCACCGTGATACCTTTTTTAGTCATCACGGCTTCAGACTGATAAAAATAAAAATTATCGAAACGGACTTCCGCCGCCTGCACCAGTGTGCAGCAGCTGAGTAACAGGGCAGCCAGCAGCGATTTCATCCGTTTCTCCTTTTGATTGATACCAATTTATTTATTAATAAATACACCAGCCTGACGGTCTTTTTTCACATCATGCCACGGAAAGATCTTGCCATTCATTGCGACATGACAACCCGGCGGCAATAATTGCGCTGCAGCGCAGGCAAAGCCGAGGTTAAAGAATGCATCAGAACCTGCTACTTCGTAAGGAATCATCGCACCGGTAAACACAATGGTTTTATCCAGATTGGCCGCGCCCAGCACTTCTGCAGTTTCGCGCATGGTATCGGTGCCGTGAATAATCACGATCGCTTTTTCCGGTGCATTCTGGCAAGCCTTCAGTATTGTCTGACGGTGGCTGTCATCCATTTCCAGCGAATCGATCAGCATGCAGACTTCCAGCGTGGCCGGCACGGTCAGGCGTGCACGTTGCAGCACTTCCGGCAAATGGCTTTCGGCGAAATCCAGTTTGCCTGCGATTTCATTGTAGTGTTTGTCAAAAGTGCCGCCGGTGGCGAGAATACGTAAGCTCATAATCGTCCTGTCTGTGGATAAGTCGAAAGTCATGCAAATTGGTGCTGATTGTAGCCTGCCTGCGCTTTTGCCGAAAGCTGCTACACTGTACCGATCAGGCGCTACGCGCCCCGCCAGTGTACCGGCCCGCAGTCTCAGAACGCAGAAAGCGGCATTTTCCGGACCACGGCACCACGCAGCGGTCGTTTTGGCGACCGCTGCGGTTTTTTTTGAGTCAAGCATGAAGCCGATTGCCCCCGGAACCGTTATTTTTCACCGCCACCGCGGATTTGGTGTGCTGACCGCCGTCAATCTGATGACCGGCTGGGTCAGTGCACGCTTTGGTGCGGAACAACGTTGTCTGGACCTGAACTTATCCACCGATCAGTTACAGCATGCGGATGGCGAAGCGATCCGCTTTCGTCTGCAACCACCGGAGCGTATGCCGCATGCGCGGCTGATGGCGATGGTGCGCGCACTGCACAGCGCCGGATATCAGCGCCTGTATCTGTACAGCTTTCCGGTCGCCTCCGGCCTGCACTGGCGCTGGCATCTGTTTGCCGGACCACGCCAGTGGCTGCAGCGTCCGCTGCGGCATGGCTGGTACGGGAATGGCGCTGATTACATCTTTAATCCCGTCATGGGCTGGGGCGATGCACCCGGCGCCGGCACCGAAGAACTGATTGATGCGCTTGCACGTTTCGATCCGGAAGGGCTGGCGCTGGCGCTCGGTCGTGATGAAGATTACGCAGCGTGGTTTGCACAAGTCTGTGAACAACTGTTGCCCGATTACGCATTCAGCCTCGGCAGCGGCGATGCAACATTACCGTTTCCAGCGTATTTACCAACCATGCCGGTACGCGCCCGCAAACCCGATTGTGTACATCGTCTGACTTATCCACCGGGCTGGAAAGAAAGCTGGCCCGCCCGCGATCTGAGCACCCATCTGCAACAAGCCGCCACCGTCCGCCACGACATTGCCGGTCGCGGCTGGAATCTGCCGATGGAATGGTAAGCCGCACCCGGATTTCCAGCTTTTTTCTGTACACGACCAGCCCAGATAGTCCGCTGCGGCACATCGCACACCCTGTGCACAAACATACAGATATCAACAATAAATCAGCGTCATTCCGGCAAACAAACAGATACCCCCCCTGTTTTTTAGGAAAATCAGCTTGTCGTCGGCATGAATGCTGGGCTTTACGAAATACCCCCGGGGGTATTTTTCGGGCAAAAGTGAGGGTTTTGGGGAGGTTGGATGCTTCGGGAAGAAAAAACCCCGCAGCAAAGTGCGGGGTGGTAAGGGAGAGTAAAGTACCAGCCCGCCGGGGATGACGGGCAAGTGTCAGCCTGAACGGAATCAGTTCAGTGGGATCTGGAACAACGCGCCATTTAAGCTGTTATTGGAGTCACCGTACACATAAAGCTTTCCGGCACTCCATACGATATGAAATGGTCCCGGCAGCACCTGATACTGTTTGCCATCAGGCGTAGCCCATTGCACTTTTAAGGTATAGGCTTTTCCTTCTTTTGTAATCATGCGAATTGCATTCGTGCATGAATCAGCGATATACAGGTTCTCTTTATCATCTCTGGTCACGCTTGACGGGCAGATAAAACGTGCCTCAGTCAGCATTCCATCAGTATTTCCCCACTCGGTAAATGATCCTGCATAAAGACGTGTCGTTCCGTCTTTCAGGGTCTGACGCACTTGTCCGCCACGATTATTTTCGACGACAAAAATATTACCTTTGCTGTCTGATGAAATTCCTTTGATATTAACGAAACGAGCGGTTGTTGCTGCTCCGTCCGTTGCCGGATCATTGCTGAGTGCACCCGCGATGTCTGTAATACTTCCATCCGCATTCAACTGCCGCAGCATATTGTTGTCGACGATAATCGTCCTGCCATCGCTGATATGGCGTATCACACGCGGTGATACGGTTTTGCCAAATGCTGAACTCTGTCCCGAATCTGTTCCGGAGCCCCCGATAATTTTCATCGCCCCGGACGCATCAATTTCAAAAATCTGATTCTTCGCCGGATAAGTGAAGCAAAGATTTCCTGCAGGATTAAATGACAGTGATGTTGCGATAATCGTCTGATTCAACTTTGCCAGTGCAGGAATCACTGTTAATGTTTTTTCAGCCAGATTCAGTTGACGGATTGTGTAACCTTCGCTCGCATAAAGTTTCTGGTCCGGGCCAACAGCGAGATCACGAATAATGTTGATGTATTTATCCTGACTCACGGCATTCTGTGGCAGAAGGGTATTTTTGCCTGCTACCGTACTGAGGTTACCGTCACGGTCAATTTTCCGAACAACGTTCTCATCGATAAAAACCATTTCACCTTGTTGCGTCCAGAACTGCGCACCGACTTTACGTGCCAGCGCAAACAGTAATTTACCGTTCAGATCGCCCGGAAATCCGGGATTACCCAGGTAAGGATTTAAATTACCATTCTTATCGAACACACTGATCGAGCTGCGAACCGGAATATAGAGATTTCCTTTCTGGTCTGCTGTCATTCTCGTAACTGGCCCGATCTGACTTTTTACAGATAACCGTGTATCCGGAATTGACATCGCTTTATTCGGAGAAATAGCGATGAGAACACCATTAATACTATCTGCGACATACAGATTGTCTGCACCGTCAATCGTCAGTGCTGTCACATTGCCGAGAAATGAAGTTCCGGGTTGAGCATTACGACCATCAATCTGCTGAGCGGCTTTCACGTATGCAGCTGTTTTTCCGTCAGGGCTGATCACGCTGATTTGCTGATTTTGCCCATCGTAGTAGTACAAGTTGCCTTTACTGTCTGCGACAATATCGGCAGTCGTAGCTTGCTGACTACCATTTACATAACGGTAGCCAGCCGGCAAGCTGACGTAAGTCGTTACGACTCCGTCTTTAGTGATTTTCTTGATCGATGCACCTGAGGCAACAAAAATATTGTCAGCGCTGTCAATCGTCATCGCCATGCCGTATGCCAGACGCGCTGAGGTGCCGGTACCATCGCCAGTCGTGCCCGCAGAAATACCGTGATATGGCGCACCTGCGAATATACTGACATTTCCGTCGGGAGTAATCTTTCTGACACTCAGCAAATCCAGCACGAAAATATTTCCTTTGCTGTCAGCGACGATGCTTTGCGGTTCTGACAAACGCGCCATATCGCCCTGACCATCCAGATATGAATTACCACCGGGATCACCAATCAGCAGCTCAGCTTTAAACGATAATTGCGGTGTCACCGGCCCGCTGTTGCCACCCGCGTTATTACCGGTATTGCCGCCGCTCGTACCCGCATCAGTTGCGGATCCGCCACCGCCACCACCGCACGCGGCCAGAAACATACCTGCTATTGCACTGCACACTGCTGTTTTGATCAGGGAATTCATCTTGAGTATGAATTTTACAAAAAAGAAACATTGTAAACTTTTTTAACAATGTAAAAAACTGCCCACGATGTTTCACATGAAACATTGATGCATTTTATGCATCGTTATTTCACTGCATTTGGATACTTTGTGGTTGAAAACAGATACTCCCCCCTGTTTTTACGAAAACCGGCTGGTAGTCGGCATGAATACTGAGGGTTTTCAGATACCCCCTGGGGTATTTTTCGAGCAAAAGTGAGCGTTATGAGGACGTTGGACGCTCCGGGAATAAAAAACCCCGCAGCAAAGTGCGGGGTGGTAAGGGAGAGTAAAGTAACCGCCCGCCGGGGATGACGGGCATATATTGGGTTGCCTGGAGTCAGTTCAGCGTTATCTGGAAAATGACACCACCGGTTTCGTGCGCATCCCCGCCTGCAAATACATGTAGTTTGCCGTTAACCCAGAATACACGGCGCGGTGCAGGAATCACACGAGACTTCAAACCGGAAGCCGTCGTCCATTGCGGTTCAATCGTGCTGACTTTTCCGTCTGTACTGATTTTACGGATCGCGTTATCACACGTGTCGGCGACATACAGATTGTCCTGATCATCAACTGTAATACTGGCAGGACACTGAAAGGCAGCATCTGTCAGCGCACCGTCCTTATGGCCTTTTTTCGTGTAAGAGCCCGCGTACAGACTGGTTTGCCCGTTACTTGAAACCTTTCGGATAGTTCCCGCGTTATCTTCAAGAACATAGAAACTGCCTTTTGAGTCTATAGCAAAGTCTCTTATATAGCTAAAACGTGCTTGTATTCCGGAACCATCCTTCTGACCAAGCTCAAAATGATTTCCTGCAATATCGATTGAGCTTCCATCAGCATTTAACTGTCGGATAGCGGCATAGTTATCAATATAAAATACTTTTCCTTCTTTACTAACTGTTACATCCAAAACTGTTTCTGGAAATTCTGGCGGGCTCTTATTAATCGGTAATGTTGTAGTAGTACCTTTATTATCAATTTTATATATATTATTTTTTCTGTTTTGAACGATATATAAATTTCCAGCTCCATCTGCACTCATTTCAATGATTGGCCTGGTTGTGGATGCATCCATGTTTTGAGCTAACCAGTTCCTTGAGCTGTACATCTCTTTAAAGTTTTTATCTTTTGGATTGTACTGACGAATATTTTCGTAACCGATGCCGGCATCAGCTATATATAGCGTCTGATTCGGACCAGCGGTTATTCCTGTAACCCGAAGTAAAGGAAGAACAGATTCGGGTTTGATATACGGGGGCGGAATATAGATATCCTTTCCTGCTATAGTCGTCACCATTCCTTTAATGTCTACTTTTCGGACTGTATTTCCGTCAATAAAATACAGCTCCCCCTTCCGTGTAGTGATCATTGCGCGCGGATCTTGCAATACAGCCTCAGTACCGAAGCCATTTAAAGCAGGCCCGGTTCCCGGATGGCCTGCGTAAAAATGAACTATATGATCTGTGTCGTGACGGACGATCGTGCCTGCATCAGTTCTGAACAGATTTCCTGACTTATCGTAATGACGGTATCCAAAATCGCGATCACTCAAATTTTTGGAAAACGTGCTGTCAATTTTCATGTTTCCCGTCGGTGAAGCAACAATTTCAGCGCCGTTTCCTAAGTCTAAAATATGCAGGTTATCGTTAGAATCCATTAATAACTTACCTACATAATAAAAGTATTGCCCCCCTGTTTCGACTGCTTTTACGCCATCAATGCTGGCGACCGGAACAACAAAATCAGAAACGACACCTGTTGGTGTGATTTTTTTAATCCGGAACTGATGCTCAATACCAAGATAAATATTATCCTTGCTGTCAATCACCATATTTTTAGGTCTTGCATCCACGTCTTCGGAATACAAGTTAAACGGACTGAACGGATCGGTTTCTTTAAAACTCGCCAGTGTTGTCACAACACCCGATGGTGTTATTTTACGAACAGAGTCTAAGTCGTGGACCAGAATATTATCCTGACTGTCCACAACTACAGAGAAAGCTGCTTTAAAGCGTGCATCACCACCAGTACCGTCCTGATATCCGTATTCCCCCGGCTTACCTGCAAATGTCGTTACCACGCCGTCAGCGGTAATTTTCCGGATCGTACTTCCATCAGCAACATAGATATTGCCTTTGCTGTCAGCGGTAATATCTTTCAGATAGAAGAAGCGAGCCATATCTCCTTGTCCGTCAAGATATGCAGCACCTCCGGTTTCACCCATCAATATGTCTGCCTGAGCAGTAACAACCGGTGGTGTCACCGGGCCACCCGTTCCGCTGCCACTACCCGAGCCGCTGTTTCCTGCGTCTGCGGATCCGCCACCGCCACCACCGCACGCGGCCAGAAACATACCTGCTATTGCACTGCACACTGCTGTTTTGATCAGGGAATTCATCTTGAGTATGAGTTTTACAAAAAAGAAACATTGTAAACTTTTTTAACAATGTAAAAAACTGCCCACGATGTTTCACATGAAACATTGATGCATTTTAAGCATCGTTATTTCGCTGAATTTGGATACTTTGTGGTTGAAAACAGATACTCCCCCCTGTTTTTACGAAAACCGGCTGGTAGTCGGCATGAATGCTGGGGCTTTTTAGATACCCCAGGGGGTATTTTTTGACTGAAAACGGGGCCTGGACGGACTGTAGCAGCGGTGTGCGGGCGGCTGGTAATGCGTGGCGGGTGCTGGCGGGCTTGGCTTGATCGATATACGCCGGATGAAAGTTCACAGCGGCGAGGGCGCGGACATAAAAAAAACGCCGGATCACTCCGGCGTTTTCGGGCTGAAGCTGAACTGCCTCAGGCAGCCATTGCCATCAGGCTGGCGTTACCACCGGCGGCGGTGGTGTTGACGCACAGTGCGCGTTCCGCGACCAGACGCCACAGCGGGATGTTGTCCTGCTCGTTGGTGTCGATCAGGGACACAATCGCGCCGTCTTTATCCGCAAACGGCTGACGGTACTGGCGCAGCAGGTCGCTGGCGACCAGTGCGATTTGTGCGCTGGTCTGAGCAACGTCGGCCTGTACGATCTGCGCTTTCACTTCTGCCGGCAGATTGGCTGGCAACAGCGCGGCGGTTTGCGGTGGCAGCACGGCCTGATTACCGGTCGCCAGTACAGCAGCGATCTGGTTCAGCAGGGTGTTGGTGTTGCTGGCGGCGCAGAAAATCTGACCACGTGGCACGAAGCTCAGGGTATTGCGTTCGCCGGTCGGGCCGGGCAACAGCATGGTGACCTGATACGGGCTGTGATGTGCGTATTGCTCACCCAGCGCCACGACCGGCAGTTTCTGTGCTTTAGCCCAGACCAGCAGCGCGTTCAGTGCCTGCGGGGTCTGACGTTCAAACACGGTATTGCCGCCGACGCCGATCTGCGGCTGACGCTGCAGACGTTTCAGGTACAGCGGACCACCGGCTTTCGGGCCGGTACCGGATTTACCTTCGCCACCAAACGGCTGCACGCCGACCACTGCACCGACGATATTACGGTTGATGTAGATATTGCCGACATGCGCACGATTGACGATGAAGTCGATGGTTTCATCGATACGGGAATGCACGCCCAGTGTCAGGCCGAAACCGGTGCCGTTGATCTGATCGATCAGGGAACCGAGCTGGTCGCGGTGATAGCGCAGGATGTGCAGTACCGGACCGAACACTTCTTTTTTCAGTTCGGACAAGTCTTTGATTTCCATGACGGTCGGTGCCACGAAAGTACCGTTGCTGCATTGTGCATCCAGCGTCAGGCTGTGGAAATTGCGTGCTTTGCTGCGCATCTGATCAATATGTGCCTGCAGATTACGCTGCGCTTCCGCATCGATGACCGGGCCGATGTCGGTGACCAGTCGGTCGGTCACGCCGATGCGCAATTCTTTCATTGCACCGTGCAGCATTTCGATAGTGCGGTCGGCGATATCTTCCTGCAGACACAGAATACGCAGTGCGGAACAACGCTGACCGGCGCTGTCGAATGCGGATGACACCACATCATTCACGACTTGTTCCGGCAAGGCGCTGCTGTCGACGATCATCGCATTCTGACCACCGGTTTCAGCAATCAGCGGAATGTCGATACCTTCTTCGACAGAACGGCGTGCCAGCGTGCGGTTAATAATTTGTGCGACTTCGGTAGAACCGGTGAAGATCACGCCGCGTACGCGGGAATCTGCCACCAGTTGCGCACCAACCACTTCACCGGTACCCGGCAGGAATTGCAGTGCCGCGCGCGGAATGCCGGCTTCGTGCATCAGTTCCACAGCGCGGAAGGCGATCAGCGGTGTCTGTTCAGCAGGTTTGGCCAGTACAACGTTACCGGCGGCCAGTGCAGCACTGACTTCACCGATGAAAATCGCCAGCGGGAAATTCCACGGGCTGATACAGACCACAGGGCCCAGTGGCTGCACCGGTGCCTGATGTTCGACCTGCGCTGCGTAATAACGCAGGAAGTCGATCGCTTCACGGACTTCAGCGATGGCGTTCGGCAGACTCTTACCGGCTTCGCGTACCGCCAGTGCCATAAAGTCCAGCATGCGTTCTTCCATACGGTCTGCAGCGGCAAACAAAGCAGCAGCGCGCTGCGCCGGTGCGACAGCAGCCCATTCCGGCGCGTGTTCTGCAGCGGCCTGCAAGGCGTGTTGTACATCCTGCGCATCCGCTTCGGTAACGCTGCCAACCACATCCGACAAATTGGCAGGATTGCTGACCGGACGGCTGGCCGTTGCGCTGACCGCGTTCAGCAGCAGCGGTTTGGCATGCTGAGACTGGGCAGCCACCGCTTCAAAATGCGCGGTGATTTCTGCCAGCGTTTGCTCATTCGATAAATCCAGACCTTTGGAATTTTTACGTTCTTTACCGAACATCGCGACCGGCATCGCAATACCGGAATGCATTTTGCCGCCCAGTTCACGCGATACGGTGATCGGATCGGCCAGCAATTGTTCGATCGGTACCGCTTCATCCACGATCTGATTCACGAACGAAGAGTTCGCGCCGTTTTCCAGCAGGCGGCGTACCAGATACGCGAGCAGAGTCTGATGCGAACCGACCGGTGCATACACGCGGCAAGGTTTGTTCAGATTGTCTTTGCCGACCACCTGATCGTACAAAGTTTCGCCCATGCCGTGCAGACACTGGAATTCGTAATCGGTCACACCGGCGGCATTGGCCCAGGTGTAAATCGTGGACAGCGTCATCGCGTTATGCGTTGCAAACTGCGGATAAATCACATCGGTGGCAGCCAGCAGTTTCTGAGCGCAGGTCAGGTAAGACAAATCGGTGTAGACCTTGCGTGTGTAAACAGGGAAGCCGGTCTGGCCATCAACCTGCGCACGTTTGATTTCCGCATCCCAGTAAGCGCCTTTAACCAGACGGATCATGAATTTGCTGCCGCTGCGGCGTGCCAGATCGACCAGATAATCAATCACGAACGGGCAGCGTTTCTGGTAAGCCTGTACCACGAAACCGATGCCTTCAAAGCCTTTCAGATCCGCGTCAAAGGCCAGCGCTTCCATCAGATCCAGCGACAATTCCAGACGGTCGGTTTCTTCCGCATCAATATTCAGACCGATGTTGTACTGTTTCGCCAGCACCAGCAGTTTTTTCAGCAGCGGCAGCAGTTCCGTCATTGTACGTTCGTGCTGTGCACGCGAATAACGCGGATGCAGCGCGGACAGTTTCACGGAAATACCGGGACCGTTTTTGATGCCACGGCCAGCGGAAGCTTTACCGATCGCGTGGATCGCGGTTTCGTAGGCTTTGTAATAGAACTCGGCGTCTTTGGCTGTCAGCGCCGCTTCACCGAGCATGTCGTAAGAGTAACGGTAACCGCGTTTTTCATTTTCCACGCTGTTACGCAAGGCTTCTTCAATCGTCTGACCGGTCACGAACTGGTTACCCAGCATACGCATCGCCAGATCCACACCTTTGCGTATCAGCGGTTCGCCGCCTTTGGCGATCAGACGGGTCAGCGCCGCGCCCAGACCGTTCTGGCTGGAAGAGCTGACCAGCTTGCCGGTAATCAGCAGACCCCAGGTCGCGGCATTGACGAACAGGGAAGGGGATTCGCCCAGATGTTTTGCCCAGTCACCTTTGCTGATTTTGTCAGCAATCAGGCGGTCTGCGGTCTGGCTGTCCGGGATACGCAACAGCGCTTCCGCCAGACACATCAGCGCCACGCCTTCTTCGGAAGACAGTGAGAATTCATGCATCAGCGCATCCACGCCGGAAGCACGGGTACGTTGCTGACGTACCGAGCTGACCAGACGGTGTGCCAGTTTTTCAACATCTGGTTGCAAACTGGTATGTGGATTTACCTGAGATAACAACCATTTAACCGTATCGCCTTCATCGCGGCGGTATGCAGCAGTAATGGCCTGACGCAGGGAAGTCTGACTAGACAACAGTTCTGCGCGCAGCGCAGCAAACGGCTGGGAATTGACTGGCAAATTGGTGGGCATTTTAAATTAACCATAAAAACGAATATCGTTTCATTGTATAGATGCTCGTCAAGGATTAATTCTGGAAATCTTCGGACATATCAAAATTTTGTCTTTTGTGAGAAAATATCGCCGAATATTATTAAAAACCAATCCGATCCATCTTCACCGTTTCTTATGCTAGACAAAATCAGTAAAAGAATTCTGGCCGAATTACAAAATGACGGCCGTATCAGTAACGTCGAACTGGCAAACCGCGTTAACCTGTCGCCGGCCGCTTGTCTGGAGCGCGTCCGTAAACTGCAGGAAGCCGGTTACATCCTCGGTTACACCGCGCAACTGAATCCGCATCTGCTGGATGTGGCACTGCTGGTGTTTATCGAAGTGGTATTAGACCGTACCACACCGGACGTGTTCGATGCTTTCCGCCGTGGCGTGCAGGCAATTCCGGAAGTGCTGGAATGTCATATGGTGGCAGGTGGTTTTGACTATCTGGTCAAAGCCCGTGTCAAAGACATGAATGCTTACCGTGATTTCCTCGGCAAATCTCTGCTGCAGTTAAACGGTGTGCGGGAAACCCATACCTACGCAGTGATGGAAGAGGTCAAAAACACGACCTGCCTGCCGATCAAATAAAACGATCATGCAAGCCCGCCTGGAAAGACTGGAAGCTGTTCAGGACGCGATACTGGCAATCAGCAGAATCTCTGCCAGTGGAAACGATATTTCCGGTTTTCTGCGCGAGGTACATCAGATCATTGGCCGCATCATGTATGCGGCCAATTTTTATGTAGCGCTGTACGATGCAGCGGATAACACCATCCGTTTCGTATATGAAGTCGACGAAGTCGATGTGCCACTTGATCCGGAAAAACGATTCACACTGCAGTCAGCAGAAGAATCGCCGACCGCATCAGTCATTCTGAACCGCAAACCGCTGGTGATGACAGCGGAACAGGATTCACACAAAGCCTGGGGTTACGGCACCCGTTCTGAACACTGGATTGGTTATCCTTTACTCGATCAGTTCCGCAATGCATTCGGTGCGATGGTGATTCAGAGTTACCGCGCTGACCAGTTATACACCGAAGAAGATCAGGCTTTGTTCGGCCTGATCGCAGCGCATGTTTCCGCTACCCTGCAAAGCCTGCGCAGTGTGGATCAGCTGGAACATCTGGTACGCGAACGTACCGCTGCCCTGCATCAGCAAATCGAAGAAAAACAACGTGCCGAAACCCTGCAGCGCGTGCTGTATCAGATCGCAGAATTATCCATCGTCACTTCCGTCGGTGACCGCAAATTCGCGCGTCTGCATCAGATTATCGGCCAGCTGATTCCGGTACCGAATTTCATGGTGGCTTTATTTGAACCTGCCACATCCGAGTTCCGCATCGCATATTTTGTCGATGAAATTGACGGTGACCAGACAGGTATCCGCTTTCCGCTCGGACGCGGCCTGACGTCGTATGTGGTGCAATCCCGTCAGGCACAATTGTTCAGCCGCGAACGGCTGGAACGGATGTCAGCCAGCGGTGAAATTGAAATTCTCGGTAATCTGTCTGCCTACAGCTGGATGGGCGCGCCATTACTCGCTGATGAGCATTTATTCGGTGTGATTATCATCCAGAGCTATCATCCGGATCTCAGCTATACCGATGCTGATCTGGAATTGCTGAGCTTTGTCGCAAGCCATGTGGCAGCGGCACTGGCGCGTTTGCAAGCCAGTGAAGCACTGGGAAAATCCAACCGCGAACTGACAGAAACCCTGCAAGCTCTGACCACAGCACAATCTGAACTGATACATCAGGAAAAACTGGCTTCGCTCGGTCGTCTGGTGGCCGGTGTTGCGCATGAAATCAATACGCCGCTGGGAATTGTAGTGACGGCAACCAGTCATCTGGCTGAGGAAGTGCAACTGACACGTCAGGCCTTGCAGCAGGGAACACTGACCCAGAAAATGCTGGAAGAATTTTTCGATATCTGCGATGAATCACTACGGATACTGACCACAAACAGTCAGCGTGGTGCAGCGCTGGTACGCAGTTTTAAACAAGTTGCCGTGGATCAGTCGCATGATGCTGCACGCCATTTTGATCTGAAGCGCTATCTGGATGAAACCCTGCTCGCACTGCAGCCAAAATTGCGACTGCGTCAGGTAAAAATCGCGCTGAATTGCCCGGAAAATCTGCAGTTACACACGTATCCGGGTGCCGTATCGCAGATACTGACGAATCTGGTCATGAATTCGCTGACACACGGTCTGGAAAATATCAGTGAAGCCAGTATCCGGATACAAGTCAGACTTGATCAGGAAACGGTGTTTCTTGACTACGAAGATAATGGCTGCGGAATGTCGGCTGAGAATTTACAGCATTTGTTTGAACCGTTTTTCACAACGCGACGCGGGCAGGGCGGCAGTGGTCTGGGTGCGCACATTGTGTATAACCTGGTTACCGGCTTACTGGGTGGACAAATCAAAGCATACAGCGAAGCGGGACGGGGATTGCGCTATGAAATCCGGTTCCCGAAAACGCATAAATCACTGGCTGGCAGCGGCATCTGAATACGTCAATATTAATCGGGATAACGGCTGTTGATTTCGAGCGCCTTATCGACGTTCTCAATTAATATATTGACATAGTAAGGATCAAGATGTGCTCCGGCTGCTGACTGCATGTGCTGCAGCACCTGATCGACAGGCCATGCAGGTTTGTAGACCCGTTTCTGAATCAGCGCATCGAATACATCCGCTACCGCCACAATCCGTGCAAACGGATGAATATCTTCGCCCGCCAGACCTTGCGGATAACCGTGTCCGTCATAGCGTTCGTGATGCTGGTGCGCAATGATGGCGGAAGCCTTTAAAATCGGGCGTTGCGATCCGGCCAGTATTGACATGCCAACTTCGGGATGCTGTTTCATGATTTCCCATTCGTCCGCATCCAGTTTTCCCGGTTTCAGCAAAACCGCATCCGGCGTGGCGATTTTTCCGATGTCATGCATAGGCGCTGCCTGTCGCAGTATCATCGCTTCTTCCGGATCCATGCCGGATTGCAGTGCAATCATATAGCTGATTTCTGACATGCGACGCACATGGTTGCCCGCTTCATGCGAACGTGATTCGACCACATCACCCAGACGCATAATCAGTTCGCCCTGGGTATCGGAAATTTCCTGATTCAATAAAATATTATCAAATGCAATCGCCACGCCGGATGAAAACACTTCCAGCAGCTTCGCATCGATTTCCGAAACATCATGCACACCCTGCAATACCAGCAACGAAGTTTTACCGCTGCGGTTAGGGAAATAACCGATGAAAGTATCGCCGTATAAATGGGATATTTTATTGACGCAAGTGGCGTCCAACTGTTCCAGCAATACCGTATCAAATGCTTCGGTCGCCTGTTCTTCATCACCAAGCCGTGCCAGAATTTCATAGCGGTCAGCGCCCTGAATACCGCTGGCACCGCGTACCCGCAGCAACATACTGTGTTCCAGCTGCAGCAGTGCAACGACTTGTTGCAGCAAGCCCTGTGCAAAATCGTGTAAGTTTCTCTGTCGGAAAATATGGGCGGAGGCATCAATCACACGCTCCAGACCTTCACGGTAAGACAGCTGGAAACGATGCGCCTGTTCCACTTCCATGATGTCGCGGTAAGCGCGCAGCGCGGCGAAGGTGGTGGTGAACAGTTTTTTACGGTCTAGTTCGGTTTTTTCTTTGTAATCATTGATATCGTATTCAACGATCACACTTTCTTCCGGCGCCTGCCCCGGCTGGCCGGTACGTAACACGATGCGGGTGAAGGTATTGCCCATTTCACCGCGTAACCAGCGCACCACATCCAGTCCGGCGGTTTCGGTTTCCATCACCACATCGAGAAAGATCAGCGCGATATCCTGATGTTCGCTGAGCATCTTGCGGGCTTCGGCACCACTGTAGGCATTCAGAAATTGCAGGCTGCGGCCGTCCAGCCGGAAACGGCTGAGCGTCAGCCGCGTGACGGTGTGGACGTCCGGCTCATCATCCACCACCAGTACTTTCCACGGTGGCAGAGACGGTTCTTCAGCTTGCAGGAATTGCATAGGAAACTCCTCAGATCTGGATGCACGACATTGCGACGGCATCAGGGCAGTTTCATTCTAGTTCCGGAAAGTAAGACTGTGCAGGTTTTCGCTGCTGATTTGACAATTTGTATCAAGCAATATGTTGGCCGGCGGACACGCAATGGTGTTCAGCGCCAGCCGGGAATTTTTCGACAGAGGATCAGCGCAGTTTGCCGGTCAGTATGCGCAAAGCATCTGCACCGCCCTGTTGCTGCAATACCTGTTCCAGTGCCGGCAGCAAAGGCGCCAGTGTATCGGCCAGCTGGCGGCGTACAGTATCGACAATGACTTGTGTGCTGCGTTCGATTTCTATGTTCAGCGCAGCACCGACTTGTTTATGACGGAAGACCGTCATGCGCAGGGTTTCCGGAATCAGCCAGACTTCAAACCAGCTTTCGGCCACATTGACTTCTGCGATTGTCAGGCTGGCACCATTGATCGCGACATAGCCCTTCGCAAACAGATAAGGCAACCATTGTTGCGGCACGGCAATACGCAGTACGTAATTGTTTTCCAGTTCACGTACCGCAGCCACACTGGCGGCAAAATCGACATGGCCGGACAAAGGATGACCACCGATTTCCGCACCGTCGCGCGCGGCACGTTCGACATTCACTTCCTGACCAGTCTGATACTGGCCCAGCGTGGTGATATTCAGGGTTTGCTGCATGACATCAAACGAGGCAGCATCGTCACCATGCAGGGTTGTGACGGTCAGGCAGACACCATCGACCGCAACGCTGGCACCGATTTCCAGACCGGCAGCAAAACCAGCCGGAAAAGCGATGCGGAAAGTGCGCAAACCGGGCACATCGCGGATATCTGCAATACGGGCCACGCCCTGAACAATTCCTGTAAACATAATTCGTCTGCCTGTTAAGTCCAGCCGCGATTGTAACTGGAATCCGCGCAGCCGTTCTGCGCGGCCTCAGTCGTGCAGCGGGGCGACGTCCTGTTCCAGTTCCGGCACCAGATTCGAATGGGTCATATTGACCAGATTATCGCGCAGCCATTTATGCGCCGGATTGCGGCCATCGCGTTCATGCCACAGCATATCGACGTGGACTTCCGGCGTTTCAAACGGCAATTCTTTGCAGATCAGCGCATCGGTCATGCCGGTGGCGGAAATCAGATGGCGCGGCAGTACCGTGATCAGATCCGAATTCGCAACTACGCGACCCGCGGTGAAGAATTGATTGACGGTCAGCAGGATGCGGCGCTCGCGGCCGCTGGCAGCCAGAATTTCATCAATCAGGCCGTGGGCACGACCGGAAAAACTGACCAGCAAGTGATTCGCGTTGCAGTAATCATCAACTGTCAGTTTGCTGTGCGCCAGCGGATGATCTTTGCGCATCACGCAGACGTAATGACCAGTGTATAAGCGTTCATGGCGGATTGCGCTGTTACCGGCAGCTTGCCCGCCAGTCAGTTGCGCGACCACGCCGGGGAAAAAACCGACTGCGATATCAATATCACCGCGCAACAGCATAGGACGTGGTTCGCGCGTGGTCAGCGGCATCATGCGTACTTTGACACCCGGTGCTTCGGACTGAATCGCGCGCATCAGGGTTGGCATCCACAAGGCAGCAGTCGCATCGGCCATCGCCATTCGGAAGGTTACTGCGGCCTGCGAGACATCGAAGGCACCCGGCGCCAGCGCAGATTCCAGCGTGGATAAAGCTTGCCGGATGACAGGCCACAGCGCTTCGGCGCGCGGTGTCGGCTTCACACCGTAGGCGGTGCGGATCAGCAATTCATCGTTCAGCGAATAGCGCAAACGTTTTAAGGCATTCGATACAGCCGGCTGGGTCATAGCCAGTTTGTCTGCGGCACGGGTCAGATTCTGTTCAATCATCACCGCATCAAACACCCGCAGCAAATTCAGATCCAGGGTAAGAAAATTCATGTGTAGTCTCCGCTCACTCAAATGGTGATGCCGGCGAGGGCACCGTTATTCCCCGTTCTTATTACCATCCTGCAGGGATGTTTTTTATTCCATTCACAAACCGTATAGCATTTATCAGAAATCGGAATTGGAATGTTATGTTGCGTTGCAATATTATGCACTCATTATCTTACGATACAAGCGGATTTCATCATGTCTTTCCTGAATATTGCACTCCCAACCACAGCCAGCTGGGCTACTTCTGATGTTGTTGTCAGCGGCGTCACTACGACTCTGCAACTGTTTGCCTGCCTGGTGGTACTGACCAGCGTGTTTTTTACTTTCCGTCCTCTGTTGTCCGGTATCGCCCGCGCGTTCTGGGTCAGCCTGTTCCCGGCACGCAGCCGCGCACAGGAAACAGCAGAACGTTTGCTGCGCACCCGTCTGACGCTGCGTCGTCTGGCGAATGACAGCGAACTGAGCTCACCTGCCATGGCTGCTGAACTGCAGGCAATGAGCGCACGTACCTGATACTGCATCGCAACACAAAAATCTGAACGGTGCGCCACTTGCCGCCGTGCAGATATTCAGTAAAAAGCACCATCGCCCTGGCGGGAAATGGTGCTTTTTTGTTTTTTCGGACGATGAAGCGGCGCTGGCGGGATGCCCGGTGCCACGGTAAAGGCGACAGCATCCGCAATTTACCAAAATGACCGGTGACGAATGTCGCAGGCTGTGACGCGGATCAGCCTGCGCCGGCACGATGTGAAGCCAAAAACTGGCTGAAAATGGCTTAAATGCGGAGTTCAGCATAGCGATCCGGCGGTCGTCGGCAGAAAGTCCGGCTCTCCGTTTTTGTGAAATGACGATTTCTGCATGATGTGTTGGCGCTGAGATCGTCTGAACCGGCATGGACGGGCAGGCAGCTCTTACAGCCTGTCGCACAACAAAAAACCCCTGCAGTTCACACTGTCAGGGGTTTTGTTCACAAGGCCTGCGGATATCAGCTCGCAGGCACCGTGTTGCGGATTACAGCGATGCCAGACCGCTTTCCAGTTTCTGGCGGTGCTGTTCCAGTTCTGCCGGCAGATTGTAAGCCAGCTTGTCGAACAGTTCAGCGTGCAGTTTCAGCTCAGCTTCCCATGCTGCTTTGTCGATGGAAGTGATTTGTGCGAACTGCTGTTCAGTGAAGTTCAGACCTTCCCAGTTCAGATCGCCGTATTCAGGGCTGGTACCGAACAGGTGTTCTGTGCCTGCACCGGCTTTGCCTTCGATACGTTCCAGCATCCATTTCAGTACGCGCATGTTGTCGCCGAAGCCCGGCCATACGAACTTACCGTTTTCATCTGTACGGAACCAGTTGACGCAGTAAATTGCCGGCAGTGTGCCGCCTGCTTCTTCCAGTTTTTTGCCCATGTTCAGCCAGTGCTGGAAGTAGTCACTCATGTTGTAACCCATGAATGGCAGCATTGCGAACGGATCACGGCGTACCACGCCTTGCTGACCAGCCGCTGCAGCAGTGGTTTCAGAACCCATGGTTGCTGCCATGTACACGCCTTCTACCCAGTTACGGGCTTCAGTCACCAGCGGTACGGTGGTGGAACGACGGCCGCCGAAAATGAACGCGGAGATCGGTACACCTGCAGGATCATCCCATGCCGGATCCAGTACCGGATTCTGTGTCGCGGAGACCGTGAAACGTGCATTCGGATGCGCCGCTTTACGACCGGTTTCTTTTGCGATTTCCGGTGTCCAGTCTTTGCCCTGCCAGTCGATCAGATGTGCAGGCGCTTCTTTGCTCATACCTTCCCACCATACATCGCCGTCATCGGTGTAACCGACGTTAGTGAAAATCGTATTGCCGGTCAGGGAAGCCATGCAGTTAGAGTTGGTCGCGGTATTGGTACCTGGTGCAACGCCGAAGTAACCGGCTTCAGGGTTGATCGCGTACAGACGGCCATCTTTGCCCGGTTTGATCCATGCGATATCGTCACCGATGGTGGTAACTTTCCAGCCTTTGATTGCCGGAATCAGCATCGCAAAGTTGGTTTTACCGCAGGCAGACGGGAATGCTGCTGCCACATAGTGTTTTTTGCCTTCCGGAGATTCCACACCCAGAATCAGCATGTGTTCTGCCAGCCAGCCCTGATCGCGGCCCATGGTGGAAGCGATACGCAGCGCGAAACATTTTTTGCCCAGCAGCGCATTGCCACCGTAACCGGAACCGAAAGACCAGATTTCGCGGGTTTCAGGGTAGTGAACGATGTATTTGGTATCGTTGCATGGCCATGCAACATCTTTTTCACCGGCAGCCAGTGGCTTACCAACAGTGTGTACGCAAGGAACGAAGTCACCGTCCGCGCCCAGCACGTCGTACACCGCTTTGCCCATACGGGTCATGATGCGCATGTTGACGGCTACATACGGAGAGTCAGACAGTTCGACGCCGATGTGCGCAATCGGAGAGCCCAGCGGGCCCATAGAGAAAGGAACAACGTACAGCGTACGGCCTTTCATGCAGCCATCGAACAGCGGGTTCAGGGTTGCGCGCATTTCTGCAGGGTCCATCCAGTTATTGGTCGGACCTGCATCTTCTTTTTTCGCGGAACAGATATAAGTACGGTCTTCAACGCGGGCAACGTCAGTCGGATCGGAACAGGCCAGATAGCTGTTCGGACGTTTTTCCTGACTGAGTTTTTTCATGGTGCCGGCAGCAACCATCTGTTCGCACAGACGATCGTATTCCTCCTGGGAACCGTCGCACCAGTAGATGCTGTCCGGTTTAGTCAGTGCGGCGATTTCAGCGATCCAGTTCAACAGTTTCTGGTGCTTAACGTATGCGGGTGCGTTCAGAGCTACCACGCCTTCCATGATAGGGTTATTCACGATACTACCTCCAATGCCATTCGGACTTTTCAGCGTAAGCACGAGCCGGAAAACCGGTCAGGGTTCACGCTTGCAAGTCCTGTTTAATAAAAAACCTGTGTAGCGGCACGGCAGGATCGTCGTTGGTCAGATGCGAGCACAATGAAAACCGGGGGTTTTCCAGCTCCAGCATGCAGAAACCTAGCGGCGGTTCTGTCGGATAATAAACCGGACGGATGGGTAATCCGGGCGGCGGACCAGCACCTGCTGGGGAGCTGGCAGAAGAATCAAAAGCTACTTAACAGACTATTGTACACCCGCCGCTACGCTTGAGAACCTTTTTTATGTCAATTTCGTTAGCATACGACTATGCTTTTTGAAAGTGAAATGCTTTCATCTGTGGTGCGTGTGCCATCAAACCGAGGGAAAACTCCAATGAAAATCGCGATTCTGGATGATTATCAGGATGTCGTCAGACAATTACGCTGCTTTGATTTACTGAAAGAACACGAAGTAAAAGTGTTTCAGCACAGCGCCAGCGGCGCCGGACAACTGGCGATCCGGCTTGCACCGTTTGATGCCATTGTTCTGATACGCGAACGTACCCGCCTGACCCGCGCAGTGCTGAACAAACTACCGAATCTGAAACTGATTTCACAAACAGGCAAAGTATCCGGCAATATTGACGTGGAGGCGGCACGCGAACTGGGCATCGCGATCGCGGAAGGCGTCGGTGATCCGACCGCACCCGCCGAACTGACCTGGGCGCTGATCATGGCGGCCAGTCGCCGTATTCCGGGTTACGCGAATCTGCTGCAGCAGGGTTTATGGCAAAGTTCTGCCGTTAAACCTGAACTGAACGGACTGGGTCGGGTTCTGAAAGGTCGCCGGCTTGGTATCTGGGGTTATGGCAAAATCGGCAAACTGATTGCTGGCTATGCACGGGCATTTGGTATGCAGGCCTGGGTGTGGGGCAGTGACGCCGGCCAGCTGCGTGCACAGGCTGACGGCCTGGAAACTGCACCGGACCGACACAGTTTTTTTGCAGAATCCGATGTGGTAACACTGCATTTACGTCTGAATGAGCACACACGTCATCTGATTACTGCTGACGATCTGCAAGCCATGAAAAGCGATGCATTGCTGGTCAATACCAGCAGGGCTGAACTGATTGCGCCCGATGCTTTACTGGCTTCTCTGGATGCAGGACATCCCGGTTTTGCTGCGCTGGATGTGTTTGAGACAGAGCCGCTGGCTTTACAGGATCCCTTAATGCGCCGGGAAAATGTCTTGCTGACACCGCATCTCGGTTATGTTGAGCAAGACAGTTACGAGCTGTATTTCCGTGCTGCATTCAGCAATATTCTGGCCTATGCCGCCGGAAATCCTGAAAACTTACTGACGCCGGCAGGACGCTGACTCCAGGTAAAACTGCAACTGTACTGTGGACAGATGCCCGCATATCCACAGTACAGCCCTTCCCACAGTATTCTTTCGATGCACAACTCACAGCATCTGCATCAGACATTTCTGCTGTTTCAGCTTTTCTGACCGGGTTGCGGCTTTGTCTGAATCGCTGCAAAACGCCGGTTAATTGCTTCTGGCCAGAAACTGGTACCGTCAAACAAACCATCCTGTGTTTTTTGTGCTGAAAAGTGCAAGGATTTAGCCGTTTGCGCCAACCCTGCACCGGATAAACTTTCTTCTGCCCAGTAGCCTTCAACAATTTGTCCGGCATAGTGAAGCGTCAGCTTATTTTTTGAGCATTCCCATTTGCCGCGCCAGGTATGTGACTCACGGAAAGGATGCTGACCGGGCATCCAGCTTTCACGTGTCAGCGCAAAAGTGCCGTTTTTTGCCAGTTGCAATTCAGCAGAAAACTCTGATTCGGTGATTTTCTGAAATTTTCCGGCCGAAAAATCACAGGCAAATACCGACAACGGACTCAGCAAACAACAAAACAGCCATTTCTTCATGGTTTTCTCCGTTCAGCACGAGGAATCAAAAATGCAAACAGAGAAAACTTAACGCACCGGTTGAAAAGTTCAAGTTTATTCACACAAAAGCCGCAGACACAGTACTGCCAATACTGCCTTTTGCACTGTCTTTCACAGCACTGGCTTTTCTAAGTCACGGATTCTAAAGCTCTTTTTTGCAAAAAGCGAGTGCCTGAAAAATGCCTGTGGATAGCTTAAGAATGAATAACTGTATACAAAATTGGTAGTAGTGGTTAACGGGCGTTCTTTTTGTGGATAACTTAGTAAACATCCACAAAATCAAATGCTTACTCTCAGGATAAGGTTTTGCAGAAAGTCTGTAAAAAGTGCGGACGTTAACTGAACAAAAAATCCCGTTTTGCGTAAACCGGGAGTTGATCACAAAAGCTACAGGGGATATGAGCAGGGTTATCCACAAAAATATTTTTCATCTGACCGGTTTTTTGTCGTGTTTACTGTGTTTTGCGGATTTTTTCCGGTTTTCCGGCAAGTCTCCAGAAAAAAGACGGGGTATCAGTTTGTTCATCCCGATTTTCAGCCATCAGTTCAGATGACAAGTGAGCAAGTGCAGATCAGTTTCAGGAAGTACAAAAAACGGAAGTCTTTTTTTTAAAAACGCAGAAGTCGGTTTTTTGAAAAGATCCGGTTTGCAGAAAAGTTTCCGGAAGCTTTTGTATGAATTTAATAGAGATATATATCTGTAGTAGAGATAGTTAACACAGGTACTTTGCTGTGGATAAGTAAGTAAACATCCACGTTTACAGTGACTTATCGTATGTACAGAGCTATTGATAAACCATGTAAGAATTGCTGGCAGTTTCGGGATAAAAAATTGTCGCCTGAAAAAATTCAGGCTTTTCCCCAAATTTTCCGTGGATAAAGCCAGTGCTTTTCCACAGGAAAGCAGCGTACTTTTTTGTGATGCCGGACGGTTTTCAGGCGGACAAATCGGTGCCGGGCTGGCCTGATAAAAAGGCCCGCCGGATATTCAGTGACGCAGAGAATCTGCTTTTTCGAGCAAAGGCGGTGCAAATTGTTGTAATACACGGTGCAGCATTTGACCGGTCAACTGGCGGCAACCGGGTAAATGGGCAAGATGGATGGCGCTGTATTCGGTTTTGCCCTGACCGCCGCGTGCCATTTTGAAACTTGCAGCGCCGGAGCTGTAATGCAGGCGTAGTTGCTGTTCTCTCGCCTGATCCAGTAACAAAGCCATCAGATGACGGTATAAGCCCAGTTTTGCGGGCAGAGTGGTGTCGTAGCCAATCAGCGGCGTCGTCGCCCAGCCTGAATGCGGTTCACGTTGTAAACCCAGTACGCCGCATAATTTCCCCTCATAGCGCAGCGCAAACAATTGCAGGAAACGTGTTTCCAGACACAGTGCGAAGAAATCTTCGCTGAAATCCGGATTCAGAGCTGAGTGCTTGTGGATAAACACTTGCCGGAACAAATGACGCAGGACCGGAATATCTGCTGGTTGTAGCTGATCATGATGAATCAGGCTGACATCTTGTCGTTTGAGCAGTTTGGCATCCTGTTTCACATGATTGTGCTTCCACACAGCCGGATCGGCAGGATCGCACAGATAAATCCGGCGGGCCGGCAGCATTAACCAGCCTTGCTGTTCCAATTGCTCTATGGTGTCGTGATGCAGGCTGTGACACAGATTACGTATCATCCAAGGCCGTTCCGGATACTGACGCCGCAGTACGGCGGGCAGGCTGGCGACCTGTTCCTGATGCCAGGGCTGATACAGATTGGTGGATACCAGATGATTGCCGATGATGGCAGCGCGGTCCAGACCGCAGCGCAGAATCATGGCAGCCAGCGGTGATAAAGCGACGGCCGCTGCAGCCGCAGTCAGGGTTTGCCACGGTGCGGCAGCCTGCTGGCGCAGCTCGTCGCGCGGATAGCGTATCCAGGCTGAATACGGACTGCAGGTATAGGCGGTCGTGCTGGCAGATGTCTGCAGCAGACTGACCGGCAAATGTTGCCCCGCCCAGTCCAGTTGTTCGATCTGACAAGCGGCATTACTGACCCAGTGGCTGCCGCCGCGGGCTTTCGCGGTCATCAGCCAAAGAGCCTCCGCCACCTGTGAAGATGGTAAAGGCGTATTCAAGACAGCACCTATGATCAGCGTTTGCGGTACAGGTGCATACCACCGTAAATCGCAGAGCGATCGGTTGCATATAAGCGGCGGTTATGTTCGGGGTCGGTTTCCCATTGCTGCAGAATGCCGGATGGCAGTTTGTCTTCCAGCGGTGACTGGCTGCCGCCGGTACGGAACACGACGCGTGCACCGTGTGCCGCGGTACGGGTAACTTCGCGCCATAAGCCGGTCAGCTGGCCCTGATCCATCCAGTCCTGCGCATCCAGGAACAGATATGCATCGAGACTGTTATTCGGCTGGTGTTGCAGGAATGCAGTCAGGGTAGTGTGATGTGTGTGGACGCGGTCGATATGACTGCGAATCGCGCTGAAATGCTGTTCCTGCAGATACAGTGGCAATGCGGTCTGGCAGCGGGTGTCGTAGCGTCGGGCAAAGGCCTGATGCGCAAAGCAGTTTTCCTGCAGAGGGAAATCACAGGCCAGATGACGCATGCGTTCGCGGAACAGTAAATGCAAACCATCCGGCGCATCTTTGCGTAACTCTTCAAACTGCGATGGCGGAATACCGAGGCTGTACAAAGCCACTGGCTGACGCGCGATCCAGCGGAAGAAGGCAGTATCGAATACCGGCGCAACATACTGTTCAAACAAACGGGCCTGATCCTGCAGATCGCGCGCTTCCATCATTTTGCTCAGATCGCCGCCGAGTCTGCGTGCCAGCCAGTGTGACAAACCGATAAATTCTCCGAGCAAGCCCTGCTGATATGTCTGATGGGTGAAATAGTGATAACGTGGTTTCCCGTTAAGGCTGCGCTTTTCCCAGAATGCACGGGCATTGCTGTCCAGATGTTCGCGGATATGGCGCTGATACCGTTTCAGATTATCTTCCTGACCGGCGTCGCCGAGAAAACTCAGTACCGATGCATAGTCAGGTAAATGGCGGATTGCTTGTTGTTTGATATTCAGCATCGCCAGATGTGCGGCATTCAGATCGACTGCGTGCACCACTGACGGACGTGTACTCAGGTAAGCCAGTGCATTACAGCCGCCGGAAGAGATCGTCAGAATACGGGAGCCGGGTTCCAGTTGCAGCGCATCGATATCCGATTGCGGATCTTCCCAGATTTGTGCGTAGACGAGGCGACTGAACCAGTGTGCAAACAGACGGTCTGCCAGACCTTTGCTGCCTGCAGTGGTGGAATTGATGACTGCGCTGTCGATCAGAGCTTTGCTTGTCATGGGAAGTCTCCTGTTTGTTGTGTCAGAACACAATAGGAGATCAAAATGACAATCCGGTGACCGTTTTGTGAAGATTGTGTGAAGCCTGCCCGGTGTGTTGCCGGGCAGATGACAGGCGGGTTTTATCGTTCCTGATGACGGATCGAGAGTTTGCGGCGGCGGTTACGGAAAAATAAAAAGATCTGATACGCGAAATACAGCGATGCGATTACCGGCATCGACATAATCAGCAGCAATGGAATACCGTGTACGCCGACGGGACCGCTCCAGACATCTTTGGCTGTCACTTCTTTTACAGGTTTTGCCGGCTCTGCTTCCGGCATGGTCGGCACATTGATTTTGACCGCAGATGCAGGCACATATTCCTGCGTGACAACGAATACCGGTTGGGTTGCCGGCGTCTGGGCAGGTTTGGATTGCGCAGCGGCGGTCAGGCTGGTGCAGCACAGCGCCAGCGTCAGGATCAGCTTGGATTTCATCGGGGAATACTTCGTTCGGACAGAGGGCACAGTGTAACGGATGCGGACGCCTTAGTGTGCCCGCTGCGCTGATTGTTCGGAGACTTCTTTCAGTTTTTGCAGTCCGGTTTCAAATTCAGAACCGATGATCCTGTCTGCAAACGGTACCAGCGCTCTTGCCAGCCAGTTATCACCGGTATTTGCATGAATTTCCCATAATACGGTGGTTTGCTGCGGGCCTTCGGGGACCAGTACCAGACTGCCGTTTGCATGGCGCAGTAAGCCTTCCAGATGGGTTTCGTAATACACGGCCTGATCCGCATAGACTTCGGTAAAACGGACGCCGCCATTGCCCTGAGTGCGGCTCTGAAATTCCCATTCCGCATCTTTTCCCTGTGCCGGACCTTTGTACTGGCGTTGCATTTCCGGATCCGCTTTGTGCCAGTAAGTCCATTCTGCCCAGGCTCTGGATTGTGAAATCAGCGGGAAAATGGTGGCTGGCGCAGCTTGTATGCGGATGCTGCGTCTGACCTGAAAATGATCCGGCTGTAATGCGATCAGCCCTGCTGCGATGACGAGCATCAGGATGGCCAGAATCAGCATACGGATCAGTAGTTTCATGGGCAGCGCACCTGACGGATCGCGGTTTCCCAGTCATGCATCAGTTGCCCGGCCTGATCACGGCTCATGGTTGGCAGGAACTGGCGATCCTGACGCCAGAGGCTGGCGCATTCCTGTTCTGACGCGAAAACACCAGCGCCCAGACCAGCCAGTAATGCCGCTCCCAGCGCTGTGGTTTCTGTGACTTGCGGACGGACCACCGGAATCCCCAGCAGATTTGCCTGAAACTGCAGCAGTAACTGGTTTGCCGCCGCACCGCCATCAACCCGCAGTTCGGCCAGCGGTGCCACCGCATCACGCATCATCGCCTGCAGGACTACGGTGGTCTGGAATGCGATGGATTCCAGCGCGGCGCGCGCGATATGGGCAACGGTGGTACCACGGCTCAGACCAAGGATGGCGCCTTTGGCACTGGCATCCCAGTAAGGTGCGCCGAGTCCGGTGAAGGCCGGTACAAATACCACGCCGCCGGAATCCGGGACGCTGGCCGCCAGTAATTCCACATCCGGTGACGAACGTATGGCTTGTAAACCATCGCGCAGCCATTGCACCACCGCACCGCCGATAAACACACTGCCTTCCATCGCATATGCCGGTGTACCGTCAGCGCTGCAGGCAGATGTGGTGATCAGACCATTGGAGGACAATGCGGCACGCGGGCCGGTATGCATCAGCATGAAGCAGCCTGTGCCGTAGGTATTTTTTGCCATACCGGGGCGCAGACAGGCTTGTCCGAACAATGCCGCCTGCTGATCACCGGCGATGCCGCACAGCGGGATTTCAGCGCCGAACAGGCGCGTGGTGCCGACCTTATACGCGGATGGTACGACCGTCGGCAAAACGGCTGCCGGAATGTTGAACAAATCGAGTAATTCTGAGTCCCACTGACCGGTATGAATATTGAACAGCATGGTGCGCGAGGCATTGCTGACGTCAGTCACATGCAATTGTCTGTCGCTGAGCTGATAGCAGAGCCAGCTGTCGACGGTGCCGAAAGCGATTTCTCCGCGCGCGGCACGTGCATGCGCGTCCGGGATCTGTTGCAGTAAATAACTGAGTTTGGTCGCGGAAAAATACGGGTCAGGTACCAGTCCGGTTTTCTGTCGCAACATCTCGGTGTGTCCGGCAGCACGCAATTGTTCGCATTGATCTGCGGTGCGGCGGTCTTGCCAGACAATAGCATTCGCCAGCGGCTGGCCGGTTTTTTTATCCCAGACGATGGTGGTTTCGCGCTGATTGGTGATCCCGATCGCCAGAATGTCGGATGCCCGAATACTGGCTTGCCGCATGACCGCATGGCAGGTGGCGAGCTGGCTTTCCCAGATTTCCATCGGATCGTGTTCCACCCAGCCGGGTTGCGGGAATAACTGACGGAATTCCCGTTGTGCGGAGGCAACGATTTCACCCTGCAGGTTGAACAGGATGCTGCGTGAACTGGATGTGCCCTGATCAAGGGCTAACAGGTATGGCATGGCAATCTGAAAAAGTCCGTGTTGACTAGTATGTTAGCGCCCGAATGTGCGGCTGAACAGTGCAGTTAGGAAAAGCAAGTACTGATGCAACTGTTTGCCCTTGTTACACATGCTTTACCTTATTGTCATGAATTTATGATAATTTACTTATTGTTAAAATTTAAGTGTGAATACGTTGCGCAGATCATGCTGATGTCAGCAGTAGTCTGAAGGGCAGAAAAGTTCACCGGCAGGGGGAGACGGAATTGGATGGCTTGATGTTTTTTGGCTGCGCTTTGCTGGCGCTGCTGTTGCTGAGCGTTGCCCGTTTACGACGTTCGGCGCGCATCTGGTGGATTGCGGCGATGCTGCTGATGGGGCAGTGCATTTACGGCTGGTATGTGTTTATTTTTCCGGCACCGCAGCAATGGGTGTTTATTCTCGGAACACTGGTCACGGCGCTGGTGTTATCCGGTTTTTTCTATGTGATGTACACCAGCGAGCATCATAAAGAACCGCACTGAACAGGCGGCAGCCCCGCCACAGGCCATTTTTGACCCCAAATGCGGACTCCGGCACAGCGATCCGGCGGTCGTCGGCAGAAAGTCCGGCTCTCCGTCAATAGCAGATGCGGACTTCTGCACAATCAGCGCTCACCGGACAGTGCCGGCGATGGCGCTGAGTGAATAGTCCGGTGGTCCGGTCAGCGGATATCAATCAGTTCCACATCAAAAATCAGGGTCGAGTGCGGCGGAATCATATTGCCCGCACCACGCGCACCGTAGGCGAGTTCAGACGGAATCACCAGTGTGCGTTTGCCACCGATTTTCATTCCCGCTACACCCAGATCCCAGCCTTTGATCACTTGTCCGGCACCGACGCGGAAGGTCAGCGGTGTGCGGCCGGAGGAACTGTCAAACAGTTGTCCGCGCTCTCTTGGCGCAAACGAGTCATACAGCCAGCCACTGTAATGCACGATCGCAGTCTGGCCCGGTTGCAATTCGCGGCCTTCACCGGTTTTCACATCGATTTTTTGCAAACCGCTGGCTTGTGCAGCCGCATCCGGTGCCGTGCTTTGTGCGATTGCGGGCAGGGCAGTCAGGCTGGCCAGCGCCAGCACGAACGGGGCAACATGTTTGAGCATAGTGATCTTTCGTTCAGAGAGAATGTCAGGGCGGCATTGTACAAAATGCGGCTCACGGGACAAAGAAAAAACTCAGCGTATGCCGTATTTACGCTGCAGTTTTTCGGTCAGACCTTCGTGGTCCAGCTCTTTGTTAATCCGGTTAAAGTTGTCGATACGCTGCTTATCCATACCGGGATAACACAGCATGTATAACTCGATCTGGCGGTATTTGACGGCACGGGCAATATCATTGCCGAAGCCTTGCTGCTGCGCCAGAAACATACCGTGCGATTCCGATACGATCCAGTAATCGATGCGTTTGTTGATCAGCAGACGCGGATTGTCTTCATCGGTGCTGGCGAACTGGATGTTGTAGCCCTGTTCTGTCAGTTGTAAACCGGTTGCGGCATTTTTGTAGGAACCGATGCTGTATGTCTTTGCATCTTCAAACTGTTTCAGCACCCGCTGATCATCACGGCGTTTGTACAGTACCCAGGTATCCGTTGTCAGCGGGCCAACCCAGTTAAAAAACTTTTCCCGTTCCTGTGTACGGCGGAAACCGAACAGGCAGGCGTTTGATTCTGTCATTGCCGAGTTCAGGCCGCGTGCCAGCGATGTACTGGTGAATACCGGTGTTTCCTTTGCACGCTTCATGATTTCTGCGACTTTTTCTGTCAGAAAACCTTTGATTTCACCGCTTTGCGGGTCGGTGTGGGTGAACGGGCCATATTCCTGAATATACAGTTGTATGCTTTGCGCCTGCGCTGCGGCACTGGCGAATAAGGAAGCGGCAATGAAGGGAATCGACAATACTTTCAGCACGGTAAACCTGATGGTTGAGTAACGGTGAACAGCAGACTGCGCGACGTGGTATGGCCGCTCAGCGTGCAACAGCATGCCGGAAGCGGGCAATTATTATAACGGCGTATGCGATTTGCATTGCTGCGGGGAATCATGGCAGTGTGATTTCTGTACCAGTTCGCCACAGTCACAATCTTATTTTGTTAGCAGGAACAGACACTGTCACAGATCCGGCAAACTGGTCATGCCCTGCCAGCATTGCTGAATCAGATGCAGCGCCGCAGCGATCACGGGTTCTTCGGCTCGCTTACGGTCGCAAATGAAGTGCATACCGGTTTGCAGGCTCACGCTGTCGGCAATCACCAGATCATGGGTTTGTGCTTCGCGCACTGCGATCGATTCGCGGATTAAACTCAGTCCGACACCGGATTTCACCAGATCCAGCATGCTGGGTTCCTGATCAACCAGTGCGACCTGCTGCGGTTGTACACCGGCTTGCTCAAAAATCGGTAACAGCAGACGTGAATGCACTGACTCGGGCGGTGTCCATATCCACGGCAATTGCGCCAGTTGTTCCCAGTTTTTGCCCTGCACCCGTTGTTGCCAGCCAGCCGGCGCCAGCACACGGTAAGTGAATTGTGTCAGCGTCACGCTGTGGATAGCCTCAGCGCAATCCACAGGTAATTCACCGAGATAAAAACCAACATCCAGCTGACCCTGACGCAGGGCTTGCAGCACCTGACCTGACATGCCGTGCTGCAGTCTTGTGGATAACTGCGGATAACTTTCCACCAGCCGTTTCAGGAACATGCCCAGCCGTGTGAATTCCGGATCGAGGATGGTGCCGATCGCCAGTTCACCGGAAACAGTGGAGCACAGCGCCAGCGCCGCCTGACGGAATTCCTGCGCGCTGGCCAGTGCCCGTTCGGCGAACGGTTGTAATTTCGCACCGTGTTCTGTCAGCGTCATGCCACTGCCGCCGCGTGTGAATAACTGCAATTGCAATTCTTCCTGCAGCGCCTTCAGTTGCAGACTGACGGCTGGCTGGGTTACATGCAGTTTTTCCGCTGCACGGGTCAGATTGCCTTCACGGGCGACGGCGGCAAAAGCACGTAACTGAATCAGATCCATTGTTATCCTGTTAAAAGTATCTTTTTGGTAATTATAAGCATGTTTTATATGTTCGTTGATAAAGACTGATTGGATTTCTGTTAAGCCTTTGCGTAAGCTCAACCGGATTACAGCAAGGAGAACTCGGATGATAGGACACTGGATTAACGGACAAACCCTGGTACCGGAAGGCAGCCGCAGCCAGCCTGTGTATAACCCGGCCACCGGTCAGTTGACAGAACAGGTGGTGCTGGCAGACAACGCCATCGTTGATCAGGCGATTGCCGCCGCTGCTGCTGCCGCACCGGAATGGGCTGAAACCGCGCCGCTGCGTCGTGCACGGGTGATGTTCCGCTTTAAAGAATTACTCGATCAGCATCACCGCGAGATTGCGGCACTGATTACGGCAGAACACGGCAAAGTGTTTTCCGATGCAATGGGTGAAGTGACACGCGGCATTGAAGTGGTGGAGTTTGCCTGCGGTATGCCGCAACTGCTGAAAACCCAGTTTTCCGACAATATCGGCGGTGGCATTGATAACTACAATCTGCGTCAGCCGCTGGGTGTGACGGCGGGTATCACGCCGTTCAATTTTCCTTTCATGGTACCGATGTGGATGGCACCGCTGGCGCTGGCCACCGGTAACAGCTTTATCCTGAAACCGTCTGAACGCGATCCTTCCTGTTCTTTGCTGATTGCCCGCTTGCTGAAACAGGCTGGCTTACCGGACGGTGTGTTCAACGTAGTGCAGGGTGATAAAACGGCAGTCGATCGTTTAATCAGTCATCCGCAGGTGGCAGCTTTATCCTTCGTCGGCTCCACGCCGATTGCTGAATATATTTATTCAGAAGGAACAGGTCACGGAAAACGGGTGCAGGCGCTCGGTGGTGCAAAAAATCATCTGGTCGTGATGCCGGACGCAAATCTGGAGCAGGCAGTTGATGCACTGATGGGCGCAGCTTACGGTTCCGCCGGTGAACGCTGTATGGCGATCTCGGTGGCCGTGGCTGTCGGCGCTGTCGCAGATGATCTGGTACAGGCACTGATTCCGCGTGTAAAAGCCTTACGGATCGGTAACGGTATGGATGAACAATCCGAGATGGGGCCAGTCATTACCGCAGCACATAAAGAAAAAATTAAGTCGTATATTCAGAAAGGAAAAGATGAAGGTGCGCAATGTCTGGTCGATGGCAGTGAACTGACTGTCGCAGGACATGAGCAGGGATTTTTCCTCGGCGGCACCTTGTTTGATCATGTCAGAGAAGGCATGACCATCCACCGTGAAGAAATTTTCGGACCGGTATTGTGCGTGGTACGTGTACCGGATTTTGCCGCTGCACTGGAACTGATTAACCGTCACGAGTTTGGTAACGGCGTTTCTTTATTTACCTCTGACGGCAATACAGCACGCGAATTCAGCCGCCGCGTACAGGTCGGTATGGTGGGTGTGAATGTCCCGATTCCGGTGCCGATGGCATGGCATTCTTTCGGTGGCTGGAAACGCTCGCTGTTCGGTGATTTGCATGCTTACGGCGAAGACGGTGTGCGCTTTTATACCCGCTATAAATCGGTCATGCAGCGCTGGCCGGACAGCATCGCAAAAGGGGCGGAATTTACGATGCCGGTGGCGAAGTAATTGTTCTTGTCGTTTGCATGGCTTAAGCACAATTCTAGAACTCATTTCATAAATAGCCACGAGTGCGAACGCGAGGTGCCGGGATGCAGTGCGCGGCGCCGTTGCGCAGCACAGGCTGGTGCCTGTGCAAGCGACGCAACAAAGCAATGCGCCCGGCACCTCCATTCCCGGAGGGTTTGCCTCATAGCGCACGCTGGACAGCGTTGGACGCGTTGTGAATAGCACCGCTATTCACTGCCTTGTCCGCCTTGCCAGCCCGCGCTATGAGACAAACGCATCTCGCGGGTATTTATGAAATGAGTTCTAACAATACGGAGACATCATGCAGGACTTTCTTTCGCTGTGCCCGCTGCCGCTGATTCAGGCACCGATGGCGGGTGGTGCAACCACACCGGAACTGGTCGCGGCTGTTTCTGCGGCCGGCGGGCTGGGTTCGCTGGCAGCGGCATTACTGCCACCGCTGGCAATTATCGAACAGGCAGAACTGATTCGTCGCCTGACGGATAAACCCTTCGCCATTAATTTGTTTGTCCTCAGTCGCCCGCGTCCTGCGGAGGAAGAAGTCGAGGCCGCGCGCGCCGTATTGCGGCCGTTTTGTCATGAGCTGGGCTGGGACAGCGTACCGGTACCGGCGCGCTGGTGTCTGGATTTTGAAGAGCAGCTGGAAGCCGTGATTACCGCCCGACCAGCCGTTGCCAGTTTTACCTTTGATGTGCTGCATGGCAGTCAGATTCAGCGTTTGCATGATGCCGGCATTCTGGTGGTGGGAACAGCCACGACGCTGGCAGAAGCCCAGGTCTGGCAGACTATGGGTGCGGATGCCGTGTGTCTGCAAGGTACGGAGGCAGGCGGGCATCGCGGTACTTTTATCGGACAGCAGGAAGCCGCAACGCTGGGCTTGCACGAGTTACTGGCACAGTGTCTGCCGCATATGCACATACCGCTGATTGCTGCCGGTGGCCTGATGTCGGCGCAGGATATTGCCCGGATTCGTGCTGAAGGCGCGGCGCTGGCGCAGCTGGGAACGGCGTTTCTGTGTTGTCATGAATCCGGTATTCCGGAAGTGTATAAAGAACGCTTACTTGCAGCCAGCAGCGATACCACACGGCAAACCCGTGCGATATCAGGACGTCTGGCACGCGGGCTGGATAACCGGCTGATGCGTTTACTGGATAAACATGCGGATCGGGTTCCGGCTTATCCGGTACAGAATGCGCTGACCACGGCGATTCGCGCCGAGGCGGCACGTCATGACAATCCGGAGCTGATGTCCTTGTGGGCGGGGCAGGGTGTCGCCCGTTGTCAGCGATTGTCAGCAGCAGAACTGGTGCAGCAACTGATGCATCCGTCGTCCTGAAGCAATGGGAGATTACTGTATGCAGTCTGCCGGAATCTATGATTTTATTGTGGTTGGTGGCGGTACCGCCGGCTGTGCGCTGGCGCATCGTTTATCCGCCAGTCCGCAGCATGAAGTATTGCTCATCGAAGCGGGTGGTAAGGATGATTATCTGTGGATACATGTGCCGGTTGGCTACCTGTACTGCATTAACAATCCGCGCACGGACTGGATGTACCGCACCGCTGCTGAACAAGGTTTACACGGGCGCAGTTTGTTATATCCGCGCGGTAAAGTGCTGGGTGGCTGCTCATCGATTAACGGCATGATTTATATGCGCGGGCAGGCCAGTGATTACGACCACTGGGCGGATGAATGCGGCGATGACAGCTGGCGCTGGGACAAAGTGCTGGAATGGTTCCGCCTCAGTGAAGATTATCACGGTGGTGAAGACCGCTGGCATGGCAGCGGTGGCCCGTGGCGCGTGGAAAAGCAGCGCCTGTCATGGAAAATTCTCGATGCTTTCCGTGCTGCGGCAGCTGAAACCGGTATTCCGTACACAGAAGACTTTAACCGTGGCGATAACGAAGGCAGTGCGTATTTTGAGGTGAACCAGAAACGCGGCATACGCTGGAATACCACCAAAGCGTATCTGCGCGAAGCATCGCGCCGGCCGAATCTGACCATTATGACTGGCTGTCAGGCGGAACGTTTATTGTTTGACGATGTGAACGATACGCGCCGCTGTACCGGCGTTCAGTTCACCGGCGGTGGTACGCGCTGGCAGGCGCAGGCCAGACGCGAAACTGTGCTGGCGGCAGGTGCGGTCGGCAGTCCGGCCTTGCTGCAATTATCCGGTATCGGTGATCCGGCGCACCTGCAGGCGGCTGGTGTTACGCCGCTGCATACGCTGTCCGGCGTCGGGCAAAACCTGCAGGATCATTTGCAATTGCGTTCTGTGTATAAAGTGCAGGGCGTACCTACCCTGAACGGCTTAACGCAGCACTGGTGGAATAAAGCGGCAATTGGCCTGGAATATCTGCTGCGCCAGAGCGGCCCGATGGCAATGGCGCCGTCACAACTGGGTTTGTTCACCCGTTCGGATGCATCGGTGGCGACACCGGATCTGCAATACCATGTGCAGCCTTTATCGCTGGATAAATTCGGCGATCCTTTACATCCGTTTCCGGCCTTCACAGCCAGCGTCTGCCATTTGCGTCCGACCTCACGCGGCAGTGTGCAGATCAGTAGTCCTGATCCGCAACAGGCTCCGCAGATTGCACCGAATTATCTGAGTACCGACTATGACCTGCAGGTCGCAGCACAGGCTTTGCGTCTGACGCGCCGCATTGTTGCTGCACCGGCATTGCAAGCCTATCAGCCGGAGGAAGTTAGACCCGGATTACATTGCCAGAGCGAACAGGAATTGCAGCACGCTGCCGGTGATATCGGCACGACCATTTTCCATCCGTCCGGTACCTGCCGGATGGGCAAAGCAGAGGATGAACAGGCAGTGACCGACAGCCGTTTGCGGGTACGTGGTCTGAGCGGATTACGGATTGCGGATGCATCGGTCATGCCGCGGATTACATCAGGTAACACCAATTCACCGACACTGATGATTGCCGAGAAAGCGGCACAAATGATGTTGCAGGATGCGTTGTCAGCTTCGTAGAAATTGTTGTTTCTGACGCAATACCAGCACCGGCATGCCGTGACATGCCGGATAATCAACAGAGATGTTTTACAACGCCGTCTGGTCTGCAGGTCTTTACGTTGTCAGCAGATGGCGTGTTATCCAGCTTCAGGTTTCAAACTTCAAAAAACGGCATTACCGTGTGAAGCGGGATGCAGAACACTCCGCAGAGAGTGATTGTTGTGGGTAGGCACTGGGAATGTGTGAGCGCTGCGCAGTGCTGTCATTCGTGGTTCGCAACAAGGAGACAAGATGACCGACGTCATCCTGGAAACCCGTCTGTTGACGCGTGAATTCAAAGGATTCACCGCCGTCAGTGAAGTCAATCTGCAAGTCCGGCGCGGACATATCCATGCGCTGATCGGCCCCAACGGGGCTGGTAAAACTACCTGCTTTAATTTACTGACCCGCTTTCTGGCGCCGACTTCCGGTCAGATTCTGTTCAATGGGCGCGATATCACGAAGCTGACACCGGTACAGGTGGCGCGGCTGGGCATCATCCGTTCGTTTCAGATTTCTGCCGTCTTTCCGCATCTGAGTGTGCTGGAGAATGTGCGCATCGGTTTGCAGCGCCGCTTCGGCAGCAGTTTTCAGTTCTGGCGCAGCGACCGTGTGTTGAAGCAATGGGATGCACAGGCGATGGCATTGCTGGAAACGGTGGATCTGGCCGCACTGGCCGATGTGAAAACGGTGGACTTACCGTATGGCCGTAAGCGGGCACTGGAAATTGCCACCACGCTGGCGATGGAGCCGGAACTGATGCTGCTCGATGAGCCGACGCAAGGCATGGGCCATGAAGACGTACACCGCGTGACTGAGCTGATACAACGTGTTTCTGCCGGTCGTACCATCCTGATGGTGGAACACAATATGCAGGTCGTTTCCGGCATTTGTGACCGTATCTCGGTATTGCAGCGCGGCGCATTACTGGCGGAAGGCAGTTATGCCGAGGTGTCGTCAGATCCGCGTGTGATGGAAGCGTATATGGGCAGCAGCGATGCTGAATTGCAGGGAGCGCACGGATGAGCTACGCACTGGAAATCCGCGATCTGCAAGCCTGGTATGGCGAATCGCATATTCTGCACGGCGTGAATCTGCAAGTCGAAGCTGGACAAGTCGTGACCCTGCTCGGCCGCAATGGCGCGGGTCGTACCACCAGCTTACGTGCTGTGATGGGGCTGACCGGCCGCCGCAGTGGATCGGTACGTATCCACGGTCAGGAAGCCATTCATTTGCCTGCACACAAAATCGCCCATCTTGGCGTGGGTTACTGCCCCGAAGAGCGCGGCATTTTTTCCTCATTGTCTGCCGAAGAAAACCTGTTATTGCCGCCACGGGTTTCACGTGAAACGGCGGGCATGTCACTTGATGAAATTTATGCAATGTTTCCTAACCTGTACGAACGCCGTCAGAGTCAGGGAACACGCTTATCCGGCGGGGAACAACAAATGCTGGCAGTTGCGCGGATTCTGCGCACCGGCGCGCGTTTGCTGCTGCTGGATGAAATTTCCGAAGGGCTGGCACCTGTGATTGTGCAGGCACTGGCACGCATGATTACCACCCTGAAGCAGCAGGGTTACACGATCGTGATGGTGGAGCAAAACTTCCGTTTCGCTGCACCGCTGGCCGACCATTTTTATGTGATGGAGCATGGTGAGATTGTTGAACAATTCGGTGCAGCTTCGCTGAGCGAAAAAATGCCGGTGCTGCATCAGTTGCTTGGTGTCTGAAATTCTGTATGGCAAAACAGTTGCGATTTGTCGCAACTGTGCATAACGCACAGCTTGTGCACATTCTTGTTTAACCCAGTCTGGAGTCAGCAAATGAAACTGCAATGGAAAGTGATCAGTCTGGCCGTCGCGGCCACGCTCAGTGTGCATGCCAGTACACAGGCGCAGGTATCCGGTGATGTGGTGAAAATCGGCTTTATCACCGACTTATCCGGCGTGTATTCCGATATTGATGGTAAGGGTGGTGCAGAGGCGATCCGTATGGCGATTGCGGATTTCGGCGGTAATGTGCTGGGGAAAAAGATTGAATTGGTCACAGCCGACCATCAGAACAAGGCGGATATCGCTGCATCTAAAGCACGCGAATGGTTTGACCGCGAAGGTGTGGATATGCTGATCGGCGGCACCAACTCCGGTGCGGCTTTGTCGATGGCTAAAGTCTCGGCCGAGAAAAAGCGCCCGTTCATTTCTATCGGTGCCGGTACTGCAGTGCTGACCAATGAAGAGTGCTCGCCATATACGCTGCATTATGCGTATGACACTGTTGCGCTGGCCAAGGGTACTGGCGCTGCGGTGGTTAAGCAGGGCGGTAAGTCCTGGTATTTCCTGACTGCGGATTATGCGTTTGGTGCGGCGCTGGAATCGGATACCGCGAAAGTCGTCAAAGCGAATGGCGGTACGGTGTCCGGTACGGTCAAACATCCTTTGTCCGCTTCAGATTTTTCTTCCTTCCTGTTACAGGCACAGGCATCCAAAGCCCAGATTCTGGGGCTGGCAAATGCCGGTGGCGATACCATCAATGCAGTTAAAGCCGCGAATGAATTCGGTGTGACCAAAACCATGAAGCTGGCTGGTTTGCTGATGTTCATTAATGACATCCATTCGCTGGGGCTGAACGCGACGCAGGGCATGTATCTGACCGACAGCTGGTACTGGAACCAGACACCGGAAGCGCGCGCGTGGGCGCGCCGCTATTTCGAAAAGATGAAAAAAATGCCATCCAGCCTGCAGGCAGCCGATTACTCCGCCACCATGCAATACCTGAATGCGGTCAAAGCAGCCGGTTCGGATGATCCTGAAAAAGTAATGGCCAAGTTGCGCAGTATGAAGTTCAAAGACTTTTATATCCGCGACGGCTATCTGCGCGCCGATGGCAGCGTGATCAAGGATATGTATCTGATGCAGGTGAAACCACAATCGGAATCCAAAGAACCCTGGGATTACTACAAAGTGATCCAGACCATTCCGGGCGAACAGGCGTTCACCACCAAAGCGGAGTCCAAGTGCAGCCTGTGGAAATAATCCGGCTTATCCCCGTTGCGCTGTGAAATGCAGTGCGGCGGGGGGAGGCGGCTGATCTGAGCGTATTTTCAATCTGACAATCTGCGGCTGTGTACAAGTCGCAGATTGTGCACGACGGAGATGGTGCATTAATGGATTTGTTCGGGATTCCCTTACAGGCTTTGCTGAGCCAGTTATTGCTCGGTCTGGTCAATGGCTCGTTTTACGCGATGCTGTCACTCGGGCTGGCCGTGATCTTCGGCTTGCTGAATGTCATTAATTTTGCGCACGGTGCTTTGTACATGGCCGGTGCGTTTCTGGCGTGGATGGGGCTGGAATATCTGGGATTGAATTACTGGCTGATGCTGGTGCTGGCGCCCCTGCTGGTCGGTGCCTTCGGTATGCTGATCGAGCGCACCATGCTGCGCCGCCTGTATCAGCTCGATCATTTATACGTTCTGCTGCTGACCTTTGGTTTAACGCTGATGCTGGAAGGTGCTTTCCGCTCGGTGTACGGCGTGTCCGGTCAGCCTTACTCAGTGCCGGAAGCGCTGAGCGGTGCGACCAATCTCGGTTTCATGATTTTGCCGAACTACCGTGCCTGGGTGGTGGTGGCATCGCTGGTGGTCTGTTTTTCAACCTGGTTTCTGATCGAGAAAACCCGGCTCGGCGCCTATCTGCGTGCCGGTACGGAAAACCCGCGGCTGGTGGAAGCCTTCGGCATTAATGTGCCGCTGATGGTGACGCTGACCTATGGCTTCGGCGTCTCGCTGGCGGCGCTGGCCGGTGTGCTGGCGGCGCCGGTGATACAGGTATCGCCGCTGATGGGCTCGAATCTGATTATCACGGTGTTTGCGGTGGTGGTGATCGGCGGCATGGGTTCCATTCTCGGATCGGTGCTGACCGGTCTCGCGCTCGGCGTCATCGAAGGTCTGACCAAAGTCTTTTATCCGGAAATTTCCTCGACCGTGGTCTTCATCATCATGGCGCTGGTGTTGCTGGTACGGCCTGCCGGTTTGTTCGGCAAAGAGAAATAAGGAGAACAGGATGCGATACAAACTTGGCGCCGGTCTGGTGGTGGCGGCATTACTGGCAGCACCGCTGATCCTGTATCCGGTGTTTCTGATGAAGGTGCTGTGTTTTTGTCTGTTCGCCTGCGCCTTCAATTTACTGCTCGGTTTCACCGGACTGAACTCATTTGGTCACGCGGCATTCTTTGGCGGCGCGGCCTATGTGGCTGGCTGGGCACTGCGTGATGCCGGCTTGCCGGTAGAAGCAGGGCTGGTGCTGGCGGTGTTGTTTGCGGCGCTGACCGGGCTGGTGGTGGGCTGGCTGGCGATCCGGCGGCAGGGAATTTACTTCACCATGATTACGCTGGCGCTGGCGCAGATGCTGTACTTCGTGTTTCTGCAGGCAAAGTTCACCGGTGGCGAGGATGGCTTGCAGGGCATACCGCGTGGCCGTCTGTTCGGCTTGATTGATCTGAGTCAGGACTTGCATTTGTATTATCTGGTGCTGGCGCTGACGGTGGCCGGTTTTCTGCTGGTGGTGCGCGCTGTGCATTCGCCGTTCGGACAAGTTCTGAAAGCGGTGCGCGATAACGAGGCGAGGGCAGTCTCGCTGGGCTTTCATGCCGATCAGATCAAGTTGCTGGCCTTTGTATTGTCGGCTGCACTGGCAGGGCTGGCAGGTGCGCTGAAAGCGCTGGTGCTTGGTTTTGCCACGCTCAGTGATGTGCACTGGGCGATGTCCGGACTGGTGGTGCTGATGACGCTGGTCGGTGGTGTCGGCACGCTGACAGGGCCGGTGGTGGGCGCGATCCTGATCATTGCACTGGAAGACAAAATGGGAGAAATCGGATCGGCGCTGGCGGATCTGACCCGCATCGAATGGTTCCGCAGCCTCGGCGATTCGGTGACCATGGTGCTCGGTCTGATCTTCGTGCTGTGCGTGCTGCTGTTCCGGCGCGGGCTGGTGGGGGAGCTGGTCGCATGGTGGCAGTCACGCAGAGCCGCCGCATCCGGCTGATTGTTCCGTTGATTCGCCTGCAACCGCCAGCCTGTGTCTGGCGGTTTTTTTTATGTCTGAGCAGTCGTGGATCGCAGGTCAGAATAGCGATGATTGTGCCGATTGCGATTTTGCACCTGCCCGCTCAGCCAGAGAATGCGCGGACGTCGGTTTTTTTTGTGACCGGAATCCGCATTTCAGGCCATTTTTTGTGTTTTTGAGCGCTGCGCAGCACTGTCGCTGATCCGCCAGCCTGATCTGTATCTGGACAGGCTGGCGCAGCTTGTTATGCTGAGCGGCTGGTCTGCAACAGGGCAGACTGCACAACAGCATGTATTTGCAGGGAGAACAGGTGTGGGAATCGAATGGCTGGTATTAGGCGGTGCGGCGTTTTTTGCCGGATTTGTGGATGCAATGGTAGGCGGCGGCGGGTTGATTCAGGTACCCGCGCTGTTCTCGGTGATGCCCGGTTCCGTGCCGGCAACGCTGCTGGGCACCAATAAACTGGCCAGTATCTGGGGCACGATGGTGGCGGCGCAAAACTATCTGCGCACTGTCAGAATCCGTCCTGCACTGTTGCTCAGCGGTGCGCTGGCAGCGTTTGTCTGCTCATTCTTCGGTGCCTGGTTGGTGACCATCGTGCCGCCGACTTACCTGCGTAAAGCGCTGCCTTTCATCCTCGGCGCGGTGGCGGTGTACACCTTCGTCAAAAAAGATCTGGGTGTTACCGACAAACCCCGCTTCGCCGGACGGCAGGAAATCTGGCTGGCTGCCGCTGTTGCTGCGGTGATTGGTTTTTATGACGGCTTCTTCGGCCCCGGTACCGGCAGCTTCTTTGTGTTCTGTTTCGTCCGCTTTTTTGGCTACGATTTCCTGCGCGCATCGGCTGTTTCCAAGGTACTGAATGTGGCGACCAATGCCTCAGCTTTGTTGTTATTCGGTGTCAGCGGTCATGTCATCTGGGCACTCGGTGCGCTGATGGCGGTGTGTCAGGTTGGTGGTTCTTTGCTTGGCAGTCGTCTTGCAATCCGTCACGGCAGCGGATTTGTACGCAAAATCTTCTTACTTGTAGTTGTTTGTTTGATAATAAAAACCAGCTATGATGCCTTCTTCCGCTGAGCTGACGTGTAATGTTTCACGTGAAACATTGGGGTGATGTCCCGGTCATTCTGCTTAAATTTTAATCAGTGTTTTCAGCTTAACGATCTCCGCTCAGACATTCATCTGCATGATAAAGGGTATGTTTCACGTGAAACATACCCTTTAATTTTTCCTGATTTCACATGGTCGCGAATTAAAACAAACTATAATCGAAATTCCTTTCGTAAAAAGTAGTTTAAACGCGCTATGTATTATCCAAAAGAATTTGATGTGATCGTCGTCGGAGGCGGTCATGCAGGGACAGAAGCAGCACTGGTTTCCGCCCGCATGGGGCAGGCGACTCTGCTGCTGACCCACAATATTGAGACCCTCGGACAGATGTCTTGTAACCCTTCCATCGGTGGTATCGGCAAGGGACATCTGGTCAAAGAGGTCGATGCACTCGGCGGTGCGATGGCTATCGCCACCGATGAATCCGGTATCCAGTTCCGAATTCTGAACTCCTCTAAAGGTCCGGCTGTACGCGCAACCCGTGCGCAGGCAGACCGGATTTTGTACAAACAAGCGATTCGCAGTCGTCTGGAAAACCAGCCGAATCTGTGGATTTTCCAGCAGGCGGTGGATGATTTAATCCTCGAAGGTAACCGTGTCGTGGGCGCTGTTACGCAGGTTGGTATCCGTTTCAAAGCCCGCGCTGTGGTGCTGACGGCGGGTACTTTCCTCGACGGAAAAATCCACGTTGGCCTGAATCAGTATGCGGCTGGCCGCGCAGGCGACCCGCCGGCGATCTCTTTATCCGCCCGTTTAAAAGAAATGGCACTGCCGCAAGGCCGTTTAAAAACCGGTACGCCTCCACGTATTGATGGCCGCAGCATCGATTTTTCGCAGTTGTCCGAGCAGCCGGGTGATCTGGATCCTGTGCCGGTGTTCTCTTACATGGGCAATACGGCGATGCATCCGCGTCAGGTACCGTGCTGGATTACCCACACCAATGAAAAAACCCACGACATTATCCGCGCCGGACTGGATCGCAGCCCGATGTATACCGGGGTAATTGAGGGGGTAGGTCCGCGTTACTGCCCGTCGATTGAAGACAAAATTCACCGTTTTGCCAGCAAAGAATCACATCAGATTTTCCTGGAACCGGAAGGTCTGACTACCAATGAGTTCTATCCGAATGGCATCTCCACCAGTTTGCCGTTTGATGTTCAGCTGGAGCTGGTGCGCTCTATGCGTGGTCTGGAGAACGCATACATCCTGCGTCCTGGGTATGCGATTGAATACGATTACTTCGATCCGCGCGGCTTAAAAGCATCACTGGAAACCCGTCAGATTGAAGGCTTGTTCTTTGCGGGACAGATCAACGGTACGACCGGCTATGAAGAAGCAGCAGCACAAGGTTTGCTTGCAGGTCTGAATGCGGCATTGCAAACACGGGGCAAAGAGTCATGGACCCCGCGCCGTGATGAAGCCTATCTCGGTGTACTGGTCGATGATCTGATTACCAAAGGCGTGCAGGAACCATACCGTATGTTCACTTCACGTGCCGAGTTCCGTCTGAGTCTGCGTGAAGACAATGCTGATATGCGTCTGACCGAAACAGGCTACAAGCTGGGCTGTGTCACACAGGCACAGTGGGAAGCGTTTGAAACCAAACGTGAGACTGTTTCACGTGAAATGCAGCGTCTGCGCTCGACCTGGGTCAACCCGCGCATCGTCAGTGCTGCCGAAGCGGAACGTGTGGCAGGTAAAGCACTGGAACGCGAATATTCGCTGGCTGATCTGCTGCGTCGTCCGCAAGTGACTTATGACAGTCTGATGAGTTTGCGTGGAACCGAAGGACAGGAACTGGCTTTGCCTGCAGTGGATGATCCGGCGGTACGCGAACAAGTTGAGATTCAGATCAAGTATGCCGGTTATATCGACCGTCAGGCCAAAGAGGTGGAACGTCAGGCCCATTACGAACATTTGCGTATGCCGGTTGGTTTCGACTATTTGCAAGTGCAAGGCTTGTCGATTGAAGTCCAGCAAAAACTGAACAAGCATCAGCCAGAGACGCTGGGGCAGTGCAGTCGCATTTCCGGTGTAACCCCGGCTGCGATGTCTTTATTACTGATCCATTTGAAGAAGCACGGTTTCAAAGAATTTGAGTCTGCTTCACGTGAAACATCTGCAAGCGGAGTCGATGCATGACCACAAACCATATCGAAAATCTGAGACCCATGCTCGAGTCAGGATTGGATGCACTTTGCATAAAGTTAACAAAAGAACAACAAGATAAAATTATTAATTATTTGATAATATTGTCTAAGTGGAATTCTGTGTATAACCTGACCGCCATCCGCGATCCGAAAGAAATGATGACGCACCACGTCCTCGATTCTTTGTCTGCGGTTCCGGCATTCACCGAAGCGCAGAATGTGCTGGATGTCGGTTCCGGTGGCGGATTGCCGGGCATGATTCTGGCGATTTGCTATCCTGACAAGAAAATCTCCATGATTGATACTGTCAGCAAAAAAACAGCATTTCTGAATCAGGCCAAAGCAGAACTGGGACTGAACAATGTCACGGTCTACAGCGCCCGCGTTGAATCCCTGCAGGTGAATCAGCCGTTTGACGTGATTACCTCACGCGCTTTCTCTGAGCTGAACAATTTCGTCAACTGGTCGCAGCATTTGCTGGCTGAAGGCGGACGCTTTATCGCGATGAAAGGTGTGCATCCGCAGGGTGAAATGGAGCGCTTACCGGAAGGCTGGGAAGTCAAAGAAGTGCGTCCGCTGACCGTGCCGGGGCTGGATGCAGAACGACATCTGATTTTTATACAGAAAACTGCTGCCTGATCATGGGACAATGAGCAGGAAATAACAAATTCACCATAGGATGGTTTTTATGGCAAAAATCTTTTGCGTTGCCAATCAAAAGGGTGGGGTGGGCAAAACAACTACCACCGTCAATCTGGCTGCCGGTCTGGCTAAGCTGGAACAGCGTGTATTGCTGATCGATCTCGATCCGCAAGGCAATGCCACCATGGGCGCGGGCATCAACAAAGCCCGGCTGACTGCCTCGGTTTACGAAGTGTTGCTCGGTATGGCGGATATCGCCACAGCGCGTCAGCGTTCCGAAACCGGCCACTTTGATGTGCTGCCAGCCAACCGTGAACTGGCCGGTGCGGAAGTGGAAATGGTGGAGCTGGAAAACCGCGACAAACGTTTGCGCGATGCGATTGCAGCTGTGGATAAAGATTACGATTTCGTACTGATCGATTGCCCGCCGGCTTTATCGATGCTGACGCTGAACGGCTTATGTGCCGCTCACGGAGTGATTATTCCTATGCAGTGCGAATACTACGCGCTCGAAGGCTTGTCGGATCTGGCGAATACCATCAAAAAAGTGTCTGCCAGCCTGAACCCGGATCTGAAAATCGTCGGTTTATTGCGCGTCATGTTTGATCCGCGCATGACCTTGTCACAACAGGTGTCTGACCAACTGGAGCAGCATTTCGGCGACAAGGTTTTCCGTACCGTGATTCCGCGTAACGTGAGGCTCGCAGAAGCGCCTTCGTATGGTATGCCCGGTGTTGTGTTTGACCCGTCCTCCAAGGGCGCGCAGGCTTACATCGCATTCGGTGCCGAAATGGTAGAACGTATTAAAAAGCTGGATAAATAAACATGGTAGTGAAAAAACAAAAAGGACTGGGACGCGGGCTGGATGCCTTGCTCGGTGGTGCATCGGACTTTGCTGAGTCAGTACCTACTGTCACCGGAGCCCCGACCACGCTTGCGGTTTCACAAATGCAGGCAGGTAAATATCAGCCACGTACCCGTATGGATGAAGGCGCGCTCGCAGAGCTGGCAGCCTCGATTAAAGCACAGGGTCTGATGCAGCCGATTCTGGTCAGACCGATCGGTAATGAAGGCGGCAAAACCCGCTATGAGATCATCGCCGGTGAACGCCGCTTCCGTGCTTCGCAACTGGCCGGTATGGAAGAAGTGCCGGTGTTGGTGAAAGATGTGGATGATCAGGCTGCCGCTGCAATGGCGCTGATCGAAAACATGCAGCGTGAAGACTTAAATCCGCTGGAGGAAGCCCAGGGTATCCATCGCCTGATCACTGATTTCAACTTCACGCATGAACAGGCTGCGCAGTCGGTCGGCCGTTCACGCAGCGCCGTATCGAATCTGCTGCGTCTGATGAATCTGGCCAAACCGGTGCAGACCATGCTGATGGCTGGTGATATTGATATGGGCCATGCCCGTTCCTTGCTGGCAACCGATGCAGCAACCCAGATTCAGCTGGCAAATCAGATTGTCGCCAAGCGCATGTCAGTACGCGAAGCAGAAAAACTGGTCGCGAAAACGACGGCGGAACAGACTGGTACGCCAAAAAGCCGTGAAAAACCGGAAAAATCCCGCGATATCAAACGTCTGGAAGAAGAGATTGCCGATTTACTGGCAACGCAGGTGGTATTGAAAATGGGCCAGCGCGGCAAAGGTCAGCTGATCATTGATTTTGCTGATCTGGACACGCTGGATGGAATTCTGCTGAAAATCCGTGGCCAATAAACAACATGCATATTCTGACATTACCCGGTCTGTACAACTCTGGTCCTGAACACTGGCAAACACGCTGGGAACAACAGCATCCGCAAGTACACAGGGTAATGCAGGATAACTGGGATCAGCCAGAACTGACGCAATGGCTCACGACGCTGAGCCAGCGTGTCAGCCTCTGTCAGCAAGATGTCATTTTCGTCGCGCATAGTCTGGGATGTATTTTGCTGTTGCACTGGTTACGTGCAGGTTGTCCCGGACTTGGTGCGTCTCTGCAGATACGCGGTGTACTGCTGGTTGCAACTCCGGATGCTGAGCGTAGTGGTTTTCCGGCACAGGATTTTGCGCCGGTGCCACAAATTCCGCTGCATGTACCGGGTAAAGTCGTTATTTCGCGTGATGATCCGTGGCGTGATGCAGAGAAAGCCTTTGATTGGGCCGAAAAATGGCAATTGCCGGTATGGGATGTGGGTAACTGCGGACATATCAACAGTGATTCCGGACTCGGAAACTGGGATGCCGGATGGCAGATTGTGCAGGAATGGCTGGATTTTCGGTTATCTGACGCAAAAACGCCGATTTCAGTCCCGAATTCCGATGTAACGAAAGTTTGACGTTGCTACGAACTAACACGTATAATTCCGTGGTTTTAGTTGACGAGAATTTTCCCTGCCAAAAATAATTCTGCAACACGGCGGCGAAAACAACTTTCGTTAGTGAATAAGAGGAAGGTGTATGGCCAGGATCGTCCTGTTGCAGCTGGCAACAGCCCTCATCGTGGCAGTGTTAGCCGGACTCGTCAGTGATACATCAGCAGCGTATTCTGCTCTGGCAGGCGGCGTTTGCTGTGCAGTTCCGAATGCGTTTTTTGCGTTGCGGCTGTATGTCGGCACCAAACGTGTGGACGGAGCATCACCGGTAACATTTTTTATCGGCGAATTTGTAAAGATTGCAATGACCCTGGCCCTGATGGGGGCAGTGGTGATCTGGTATCCGGGAGTGAACTGGGCGGCATTTGTGATCGCCTTCATTCTGGTACTGAAAAGTTATTTCATTTTATTGTTTAGACAACGACCATGAGCGCAACTGAGCACGCACCATCCGCGTCGGAATATATTGTCCATCACTTAGGACATTTATCGACCAAGCATCAGGAAAACATCGTAGATTTTTCTATCGTGAATATGGACACGCTGTTCTGGTCCATTTTCTGCGGTATTCTCGGACTGATTATTATGCGTCTTGCCGCCCGCAAGGCGACTTCCGGCGTACCAACCCGCTTCCAGGCGGCTGTTGAAATGCTGGTCGAAATGGTGGAAGAGCAATCCAAATCCATCGTGCACGGTGACCGTTCTTTCATCGCTCCGCTGGCACTGACCGTGTTTGTCTGGGTTTCCCTGATGAACTCCCTCGATTTCCTGCCGGTTGATTTGTTCTCCGGTCTGATTTTCCCTCTGCTGGGTATTTCCGCAGAGATGCACCACCGCGTAGTGCCAACCGCTGACCTGAACGGCGCGATTGGTATTTCCCTCGGCGTATTGCTGCTGATGCTGTACTACAGCGTCAAAATCAAAGGTCTGGGTGGTTTTATTCACGAATTATTGTCCGCTCCGTTTGGCATTAAAATGGCGCCTTTCAATCTGCTGCTGCAATTGATCGAGTTCGCTGCAAAAACGGTTTCCCTGGGTATGCGGTTGTTCGGTAACATGTTTGCCGGCGAACTGCTGTTCCTGCTGATCGCACTGCTTGGCGGTATGGTTGGTGTCGGTGGCGGTATCGGCCAGGTGATTGCAGGTTCTGCCTGGGCGATTTTCCATATTCTGATCGTGTTCTTACAAGCGTTTATTTTCATGATGCTGACCCTGGTGTACATTGGTCAGGCTCATGATGCGCACTAAGCATCTGGTTAGAATAAGCGGCAAGCGCGATTTCATTCTTGTGTTTTTGTTTTTTGGTTCATTTTAATTTTTTTTGAGGAAATATCATGACAACTCTGGGTTTAGTTGCTTTGGCTTGCGGTCTGATTATCGGTCTGGGCGCGATCGGTGCATGTATCGGTATCGCTCTGATGGGTGGTAAGTATCTGGAAGCTTCTGCTCGCCAACCAGAACTGATGAACACTCTGCAAACCAAGATGTTCCTGCTGGCAGGTCTGATCGACGCTGCGTTCCTGATCGGTGTTGGTATTGCAATGTTGTTCGTTTTCGCGAAACCATTCGGCGCGTAATACGATTTTTCCTTTCTGTGCCGGAAGTGGTTTTCGCTTCCGGCTTGATCCATTTAGATAAGGAAATACCGTGAACTTAAATGCAACTTTATTTTATCAGTGCATAGTATTCTTTGTTTTGGCATTGGTCACCATGAAGTTCGTATGGCCGCCAATCATCGCTGCACTTGATGAACGCCGCAATAAAATCGCGGACGGTCTGGCAGCTGCTGACCGTGGCCGTGCAGAAATGCAGGCTGCAGAAAAACGTGTTCAGGCTGAGCTGGCAACAGCAGCGCAAGAAGGCCAGAAACGTGTTGGCGACGCAGAAAAGCGTGCACTGGCGATCATCGAAGAAGCGAAAAATGCAGCGGCTGCTGAAGCTGCGCGCATCATCGCTGCTGCTAAAGCAGACGCTGACAATCAAGTTACTAAAGCACGTGAAGAGCTGCGCGACCAGGTTGCCGTACTGGCAGTGAAAGGCGCAGAGCAGATTCTGAAGCGTGAAATCAATGCATCCGCTCACGCAGATCTGTTGACTCAACTCAAAACCGAGCTGTAATCATGGCCGAACTCGCAACGATCGCTCGTCCTTACGCAGAAGCGCTGTTCCGTGTTGCTCAGGCCGGTAATCTGTCCTCCTGGGCAGAACTGGTTTCTGAAATTGCACAGGTAGCTGCGCATCCCGATGTACAAGCTCTTGCACACAACCCCAAAGTCTCGGCCGCTCAGCGCGCTGAGATTTTCCTGTCTGCGCTCAAAACGCCAGCAAATGATGAAGTGAAAAACTTTATCAACACCATTGCTGACTATGACCGTCTGACTTTGCTGCCGGAAATCGCGTTCCAGTTTCATGCTCTGAAAAATGCACACGAAGGTGCAGCAGATGCAGAGGTTACCAGCGCTTTTGAAATGACAGCAGATCAGGTCAATGAGCTGGCTGCGACACTGGAAAAGAAATTTGGCCGCAAGCTGCACCCGACCGTTACAGTGGATTCTTCTCTGATCGGTGGTGTGCGTGTAGTGGTTGGTGATCAGGTGCTCGATACGTCGGTTCGCGCAAAGCTGCAGAAAATGCAGGCCGCTCTGACAGCGTAAGAACGTAATACATATTAGGAGTTAGTATGCAACTCAACCCATCTGAAATCAGCGAGCTGATCAAGAGCCGGATCCAAGGCCTTGGTGATTCCGCTGAGATCCGTAATCAAGGTACGGTCATCTCCGTAACCGACGGCATCTGCCGCATTCACGGTCTGTCTGACGCGATGCAAGGTGAGATGCTGGAATTCCCTGGTAACACATTTGGTCTGGCGCTGAATCTGGAGCGTGACTCCGTTGGTGCCGTTATTCTGGGTGACTACGAGCACATTTCCGAAGGCGATACCGTTAAATGTACCGGCCGTATTCTGGAAGTGCCGATTGGTCCTGAACTGTGCGGCCGCGTTGTTAACGCGCTGGGTCAGCCTATCGATGGCAAAGGCCCGATCAATGCAGCCCTGTCTGCACCGATCGAAAAAATCGCTCCGGGCGTTATTGCCCGTGAATCCGTTTCTCAGCCTATGCAAACAGGTCTGAAAGCGATTGATGCGATGGTTCCGGTTGGTCGTGGTCAGCGTGAGCTTATCATTGGTGACCGTCAGACTGGTAAAACAGCTGTAGCGATTGATGCGATCATCAATCAAAAAGGTCAGAACATGACCTGTATCTACGTTGCGATCGGTCAGAAAGCATCATCCGTCAAAAACGTGGTACGTGCTCTGGAAGCAAACGGCGCAATGGATTACACCATTGTTGTTGCTGCGACTGCATCTGAATCTGCAGCGATGCAATACGTTGCTGCATACTCCGGTTGCGCAATGGGTGAATACTTCCGTGATCGTGGTGAAGACGCACTGATCATTTATGATGATCTGTCCAAACAAGCGGTTGCTTACCGTCAGGTTTCCCTGCTGCTGCGCCGCCCACCAGGCCGTGAAGCATACCCAGGTGACGTATTCTACCTGCACTCCCGTCTGCTGGAACGTGCAGCGCGTGTTAACGCTGACTACGTTGAAGCATTCACCAAGGGTGAAGTAAAAGGCAAAACCGGTTCTCTGACTGCGTTGCCGATTATTGAAACTCAGGCTGGTGACGTTTCTGCGTTCGTTCCGACTAACGTTATTTCGATTACTGACGGTCAGATCTTCCTGGAAACCAATCTGTTTAACTCCGGTATTCGTCCGGCGATTAACGCTGGTATTTCTGTTTCCCGTGTTGGTGGTGCTGCGCAGACTAAAGTTATTAAGAATCTGTCCGGTGGTATCCGTACCGACCTGGCGCAGTACCGTGAACTGGCAGCGTTTGCGCAGTTTGCTTCCGATCTGGACGAAGCAACCCGTAAGCAGCTGGACCGTGGTGCGCGCGTTACTGAATTGCTCAAACAGGCACAATATTCTCCACTGTCTATCTCTCTGATGGCAGCGAGCCTGTTTGCAGCAAACAAAGGCTATCTGGATGATGTTGCCGTTACGAGCGTTCTGTCGTTCGAATCCGGTCTGCATAACTTCCTGAAGACCAGCCACGCTGCATTGCTCGCTAAGATCGAAGAAACCAAGCAACTGGACAAAGATGGCGAAGCTGCCATGGCTGCCGCAATTGCTGATTTCAAAAAATCCGGCGCATATTAATCGACTGTAGCTAGAAGGAGTCAATACTCATGGCTGCAGGCAAAGAGATACGTGGCAAGATCAAAAGCGTAGAAAATACGAAAAAGATCACCAAAGCGATGGAAATGGTAGCTGCATCGAAAATGCGTAAAGCGCAGGATCGTATGCGTGCTGCCCGTCCATACAGTGAGAAAATTCGTAATATCGCTGCGAACCTGTCACAAGCCAATCCAGAGTACACGCATCCTTTCATGATTCAGCAAGATCAGGCCAAAAAAATCGGCCTGATCGTGGTGACAACAGACAAAGGCCTGTGCGGTGGCTTGAACACCAACGTCCTGCGTCTGGTTACCCAGAAGCTGCGTGAACTCGAAGGTAAAGGCTTACAAGTTGAAACGGTTGCGATTGGTAATAAAGGCCTTGGCTTCCTGAATCGTATCGGTGCACCAGTGGTTTCCCAGGTTGTACAACTGGGCGACACACCGCACCTCGATAAACTGATTGGTCCGGTAAAAGTATTGCTGGATGCTTATCAGGAAGGAAAGCTCGACGCGGTTTACCTGACATATACCCGTTTTATCAACACGATGAAACAAGAACCAGTGCTGGAGCAATTGCTGCCACTGAGTTCTGACAAGCTGAAGGCAGATGAGTCTTCCCATTCATGGGATTACATCTATGAGCCGGATGCGCCAACCGTGATTGATGAATTGCTGATTCGTTATGTTGAAGCGCTGATTTATCAGGCTGTTGCTGAAAACATGGCGTCCGAACAGTCGGCCCGTATGGTGGCGATGAAGGCGGCAAGTGAAAATGCGGGTAATGTGATCAAAGAACTGAAGCTGGTCTACAACAAGACCCGTCAGGCTGCGATTACCAAAGAGCTCTCCGAGATCGTCGCCGGTGCGGCAGCGGTCTAAACTGAATCTAAAATTATTGAAGGAACGAACATGGCAACTGGCAAAATCGTTCAGTGTATCGGCGCGGTTGTGGACGTTGAATTCCCACGCGACGCGATGCCTAAGGTTTACGATGCCTTGAAAATGGAAGGCTCCGAGCTGACTCTGGAAGTTCAGCAGCAATTGGGTGACGGTCTGGTCCGTACCATTGCGCTGGGCTCTTCTGACGGTCTGCGTCGCGGCATGATCATTACGAACACTGGCAAACCTATTATGGTTCCTACCGGTCCTGCAACACTGGGCCGTATCATGGACGTACTGGGTAACCCTATCGATGAACGTGGCCCTGTCAGCCAGGACAACGTTGCATCTATTCACCGTAAAGCGCCAGCTTACGACGAACTGTCCCCATCCCAGGAACTGCTGGAAACCGGTATTAAAGTTATTGATCTGGTTTGCCCGTTCGCGAAGGGTGGTAAAGTTGGTCTGTTCGGTGGTGCGGGTGTAGGTAAAACCGTTAACATGATGGAACTGATCAACAACATCGCTAAAGCACACAGTGGTCTGTCCGTGTTTGCCGGTGTTGGTGAGCGTACCCGTGAAGGTAACGACTTCTATCACGAAATGGCTGACGCAAAAGTTGTTGACCTCGACAATCTGCCAAACTCCAAAGTAGCGATGGTTTACGGTCAGATGAATGAACCGCCTGGTAACCGTCTGCGCGTTGCGCTGACTGGTCTGACCATTGCGGAATCTTTCCGTGACGAAGGCCGTGACGTTCTGTTCTTCGTAGATAACATCTACCGTTACACTCTGGCCGGTACTGAAGTATCCGCGCTGCTGGGTCGTATGCCGTCTGCGGTGGGTTATCAGCCTACGCTGGCAGAAGAAATGGGCCGTCTGCAAGAACGTATTACATCTACAAAAACCGGTTCGATTACTTCGATCCAGGCTGTATATGTTCCAGCGGATGACTTGACTGACCCGTCTCCTGCTACAACTTTCGCTCACTTGGACTCCACTGTTGTTCTGTCCCGTGACATCGCTGCGCTGGGTATTTATCCTGCGGTTGACCCGCTGGATTCCACATCCCGTCAGCTGGATCCGCAAGTTGTTGGTGCTGAGCACTACGAAACAGCACGTTCTGTTCAGGGTACTCTGCAACGCTACAAAGAATTGCGTGACATTATCGCGATTCTGGGTATGGACGAACTGGCTCCTGAAGACAAACTGATCGTTGCACGTGCACGTAAAATGCAGCGTTTCCTGTCTCAGCCATTCCACGTTGCTGAAGTGTTTACCGGCGCGCCTGGTAAATACGTACCACTGAAAGAAACTATCCGCGGCTTCCGTATGATCGCTTCCGGCGAACTGGATCACCTGCCAGAACAAGCGTTCTACATGGTAGGTACGATTGACGAAGCAATCGAAAAAGCGAAAAAACTGGCTGCTTAATGCAGTGAGTCATGCTGCGGTACCCGTGACCGCAGCATAAGCTTTTTCAAGCGTATACAAAGGGTCTAACATGGCACACACAATTCACGTTGACGTGGTTTCTGCGGAAGAATCTATTTTCTCCGGAGAAGCTGAATTCGTCGCGTTGCCAGGTGAGTCCGGTGAATTAGGTATTTATCCGAAACACACACCACTGATCACCCGTATCAAACCGGGCGCAGTGCGCATCAAGATCAGCGGCCGTGCTGACGAAGAATTTGTTTTCGTGGCCGGTGGTATTCTTGAAGTGCAACCAGATGGTGTAACTGTGTTGGCAGATACCGCGATTCGCGGACATGATCTGGACGAAGCAAAAGCTGCTGAAGCCAAGAAACTGGCTGAGCAGGCGCTGGCGAACCGTGACTCCAAAATCGACTATGCGAAAGCACAAGCCGAACTGGCAGCAGCGGTGGCACAACTTGCAGCAATTCAGAAATTGCGTCAGAAACGCTGATTTTTCAGTGGATAAGACAGCAAAAGGCAGCCTTCTGGCTGCCTTTTGTTTTTGGTGCAGCGTAAAGTGGTTCGCTGTTGCTACCTGTTGTTTCAAATTTCTCGACCGGCAGGTACTGAGATGATGGAAAGAACGTTATGATTCATGCATCGTGCTAACGAAATTTACCATCGTTTTTCGCTGCATACTTCATACACGGAGTTTTCATGCCTCAGACTTTGCAAGTGGAAGTAGTTTCTGCTGAAGAAGCGATTTTTTCGGGAGCGGCGGAATTTGTTGTACTCCCCGGCGAAAGCGGTGAACTGGGTATTTATCCTCAGCATACACCGCTCATTTCACGTATACGTCCGGGTGCAGTGCGTATCCGCTTGCCGCGGCAGGCAAGAGAGGAACTGGTCTTTGTCGCAGGCGGATTTCTCGAGGTTCAGCCATATAAAGTGATTGTTCTTGCAAACACCGCAATTCGCGCGCGTGATCTGGATGAGGCGAGAGCGAATGAAGCACGTCGCCACGCTGAGCGTGAGCTGGCACATCGTGATGCCAGCGTCGATCACACCAAAGTACACGCAGAACTGGCGTCAGCCATCGCACAGCTGGCAACCATTCACCGCTATCTGAAGAAATAAATATGTCTGGTCTGTGCAGACTGGTTTTATCGTTACGGCAAATTTACTGAGGAAATGAGCATGTCAGATCAAATACGCAGCTGTAACGCAGCACCTGATCCTGTGCTGTGCTGCCTGCAGCAAGCAAAAACAATCGCAGTTGTTGGCTTTTCTGCTAATCCTGAGCGCCCCTCACACTATGTTGCTGCCTATCTCGCTGATCAGGGTTACAAAGTGATCCCGGTTAATCCTGGGCTGGCCGGACAAATCTGGCGTGGACAAATGATTGTGCGCGATTTATCTGAAGCCTCTGCCACAGGCCCTGTGGATATCGTAGATGTGTTTCGTCAGGCAGATGCTGTTCCCGCCATTACAGAAGCGGCGATTGCTAACGGAGCAGGCTGCCTGTGGCTGCAATCCGGCATTGTTCACGCAGGTGCGGCAGAAACTGCACGTAGTGCCGGTTTGCTGGTTGTCATGGATGCCTGTCTGATGGTTGAACATCGCTTACGTGCAGCACGAATTCACTGATGCAGGGGGAGAAAACATGAAATATGCTGATATGTTCAGAGCAACTGAAAACTTTACGCTGAAGGACGAGGACGCAGGACTACGCAGGCTGGGAGCTGCCGCCGCAGGTGTACCCGATGCCAAGCAACTGGATAAAGAACTGACGCGTGAACTGGCACAGCATATTGCAGAATGGCAGGATGTGTTTACCGCGTCCCGTAGTAAAAAGTTGCTGATTATTCTGCAAGGCATGGATACTTCGGGCAAAGACGGCACGGTTAAAGCCGTGTTTGGGGATATTAATCCGCTGGGTGCACGTACTGTGGCGTTTAAGGCGCCGACGCAGCAGGAGAAAGATCATGATTATCTGTGGCGTATTCATCAAGCTGTGCCGGGCGCCGGCGAAATTGTGATTTTTAACCGCAGCCACTATGAAGATGTGCTGATTACCCGTGTTCACGACTGGATTTCTGAAAAAGAATGCGAACAGCGTTATGGTCATATCCGCGACTTTGAGCGCATGCTGACTGATACCGGGACAGTGATTCTGAAGTTTTTTCTGCACATTTCCAAAGCGGAACAAAAACAGCGGCTGGAAGAGCGATTGAAAGATCCGCAGAAACACTGGAAATTCGATCCCTCAGACCTTGCAGAGCGAGCGCACTGGGATGCATACCAGCGGGCATATGAAAACGCTGTACGGGCGACTAATGCACCGCATGCGCCATGGTTTATTGTTCCTGCAGACTCCAAAACGCAGCGCAATCTGGTTATCGCCCATATTGTCAGAGAAATTCTGGATAACCTGCAGCTGAAGTATCCTGCGCCACATCCTGAATATGCCAGTATCAGGGTTCCTGACTGACAATAGTCATGGCGTGTTGTCAACGGCGTTTTACAAGCAACGCAGACCAGTGTCTGATTATGCCTTGTGGACAACTTGGGGAGATCTGATCCATATGGATTCAGGCGCGTAGCGATCACTCACATGCTGTGTAAACGAACAGTAGTTTTTTTATCAGGATTGCAGACTTATGCACAGTTTTTGGTGCTTAAAAAACAGGCTGAATATTTTCTTCAGCGATGAATTTTAAAAAAATCTTTTTAAAAACAAGTGCTTATATAAAAATTCTGTTAACAGTGGTTAACAGTTGTGAAAAAACGCTGTTTTTGAAAAAAAATCTCCACAAAGTTATCCACAGAAATTTACCGGTTTGTGGACAGTGTTTTTCCGGCAAATTGCGTCAGATCAGATGTGGATAGCCCCATCATCAGCGATAATGTACGCTGATACGCGCCGACGATGGATTCGCCGGCCATTTTTCCCAGAAAACCCAGACGGAATACCATGTCTTCACAATTTGCTCCGCTCCAAAACGACACATTTCTGCGTGCTCTGCTGCGTCAGAAAACCGACTACACACCACTGTGGCTGATGCGTCAGGCCGGCCGTTATCTGCCGGAGTACCGCGCCACCCGTAAAGTAGCCGGTTCGTTCATGGGACTGGCAAAAAATCCGGATTTTGCGACCGAAGTGACGCTGCAACCGATAGACCGTTATCCGCTGGATGCAGCGATTCTGTTCTCCGATATTCTGACCGTGCCGGATGCGATGGGTCTGGGTTTGTATTTTGCCGATGGTGAAGGCCCGAAATTTGAACGTCGTCTGGCGACAGAAGCCGATGTGCAGAACCTGCGTGTGCCGGAAGAGGGCAGCCTGCAATATGTGTATGACGCGGTAACGTCGATTCGCCGTGCGCTGAATGGTCGTGTACCGCTGATCGGTTTCTCCGGCAGCCCGTGGACACTGGCTTGCTACATGGTGGAAGGTGAAGGTTCACGTGAATTCCATACCGTGAAGAAAATGATGTACAGCCGTCCGGATCTGATGCACCGCATTCTGGAGCTGAATGCACAGGCAGTCACCACCTATCTGAATGCGCAGATTGATGCCGGTGCGCAGGCAGTGATGATTTTTGACAGCTGGGGCGGTGCGCTGGCAGACGGTGCTTATCAGACTTTCTCACTCGAATACATGCGCCGCATCGTCAGTGGTTTGCAGCGTGAGAAAGATGGTCAGCGTATTCCGGCAATCGTATTCACTAAGGGCGGCGGCCTGTGGCTGGAACAGATTGCGGACAGCGGGGCCGATGCGATTGGTCTGGACTGGACTGTGAATCTGGGCGAAGCGCGTCGCCGTGCCGGCGATAAAGTCGCTCTGCAGGGCAATATTGATCCGGCGGTTCTGTTTGCAGAACCGGCGCAGATCCGCGAACAGGTGATTGCGACGCTGGACGCCTATGGTACGCCGTCGGCAGGTCACGGCCATGTCTTTAATCTGGGACATGGTATTTCCCAGCATACGCCACCGGAAGCAGTCAGCGTGCTGGTGGAAACCGTACACGAATACAGCCGTCGTCAGCGTCAGACAGCCGCCTGATACCGGCCGCAAAAAGGTGCTGGCTGCACCGTTTGTCAGCATACTCAGCCTGTTGCTCCTGCCGGACAGCAGGCTGTTTTTTTGTAAAACCGGCATGACGGCGCGCCATCACTGCATGTTGCATGGCAACACCCAGCAAGCTTGCGGTTTTTACATGGAAAATGGCTGGAAAGCCGCATGAATACTGGGTTTCCGCATTGCGTCACAAAACTGTGCACAGGTGACTTATGCACAAAATCCGTGCGCTGTGGAGAATTAGCAGAAAAACGACGTTGCTTCTGCGTAAAAAATATAAGTTATTGATTTTAAAGAATAAAAAAATGGGCGAAATTACAGGGAGATCGTGCAAAAGCCGCGTCCCGCTTAGTTTTTATCACTGTCAAGCGGTCTTTTTTCACAAAGTTATCCACAGATGTACGGCTTTTCCTTACAATCTTCTGCAATCCCTGATCTGACAGTGAAAAACTGTCCTGAAATCCAGCATGAATTCTGCAATTTATCTGCGTGTGGCGCTTGATACGCCGCTGGCCAGTCTGTTCGATTACCGCTTTGATCCGGCTATTCTGCCACCGGAACAGCAGGTTCAGCCGCAACCCGGACAACTGGTGCTAGTGCCGTTCGGACGGCAGCAGGTTGCAGCAATGGTGATGGACGTTTTGCAGGAAACAGATGTGCCACCGGACAAAATCCGCAGCGTCCTGGCGACCCGTCCGCAATTGGCGCCACTGAACGCGGAATGGCTGGCGCTGACGCAGTTTGCTGCTGCTTATTATCACCGTCCGGTTGGTGAAGTGATGCTGCCCGCACTGCCCAAAAACCTGAAAGCGCTGAAAACCGTCGCGCTGGACAAGGCACTCAAAAAAATCAGTAAGCAGCCTGCACAGCCGGTCTGGCAGGTCAGCACTGCTCCGGTGCTGAATGAAGAGCAGGCGGCGGTTGTGGATGCAGTATGCCAGGGCAATGGCTTTGCCACCCACTTGCTGTTCGGCGTCACCGGCAGCGGTAAAACCGAAGTGTATCTGCAGAGTGCAGCCCGTTTGCTGGCGCAGGAACCGGATGCACAGATTCTGATTCTGGTGCCGGAAATTAATCTGACACCGCAACTGGAAAACCATTTGCGCACCCGGTTTCCTGGCATGCCGGTTGCCACCCTGCACAGCGGCTTGTCTGAAGGTGAGCGTACATTGCACTGGCTGAACGCACATCTGGGACATGCACGCATATTGCTGGGAACACGGCTGGCGGTACTGGCGTCCTTACCTAAGCTGCGTCTGATCATTATCGATGAAGAGCATGATGTGTCCTATAAGCAGCAGGAAGGCTTGCGCTACAGTGCGCGTGATCTGGCCATCTGGCGCGCGCATCAGCGTGCGATTCCGGTGCTGCTGGGATCGGCCACGCCTTCGCTGGAAAGCTGGTATGCCGCACAGCAGGGACGTTACCAGTTGCGCACTCTGACCAAGCGTGCGGTCGAAGATGCCACCCTGCCGCTGATACGGATTGTGAATCTCGAGCGTGAACGCCCCAGCGAAGGCCTGAGTCCGCGCGTGATTACCGCGATCACGAAGCGGCTGGAAGCCGGCGAACAGTCGCTGTTGTTCCTGAACCGGCGCGGCTATGCACCGGTGCTCAGTTGCGAAGCCTGCGGCTGGGTCAGCCCTTGTCCGCGCTGCAGCGCCAATCTGGTGCTGCATAAGCGCGATCACCGTTTGCGTTGCCACCATTGCGGACTGGAACAAAGGATCCCGCATACTTGTCCGGATTGCGGCAATATCGACTTACAACCACTGGGACGCGGTACACAGCGGCTGGAAGAAGTGCTGGCAACGCTGTTCCCCGAGGCTCGCGTATTCCGGATTGATGCTGATTCCACCCGCCTGAAAGGCAGTGCCGAGGCCGCATTTGACAAGGTGCATGACGGCGAAGTCGATATTCTGGTCGGTACGCAAATGGTCGCCAAAGGCCATGACTTTAAACGCCTGACGCTGGTGGCTGCGCTGAATCCGGATGCGGCGCTGTTTTCTCAGGATTACCGCGCCAGTGAGCGTTTGTTCGCGCAACTGATGCAGGTGGCCGGACGGGCAGGGCGCGCCGGTGGCAATCTGACCCCGGCCGAAGTACTGGTGCAGACCCGCTATCCCGATCATCCGCTGTATCACGCGCTGATGCGCCATGATTATCCGGGTTTTGCCAAAGACATCTTGCTCGAGCGCCAGCAAGCCGGTTTTCCGCCATATGTGTATCAGGCTTTATTGCGCGCTGAAGCCGCAGAGCTGGCGCAGGCTGTGGCTTTTCTGAAAGAGGCGTCAGAACTGCTCAGTCATCCGCAGATCATGGTGCATGATCCGGTGCCGATGACACTGACCCGCTTAGCGAACCGTGACCGTGCGCAATTGCTGATCGAATCGGCAGCCCGTCCGGCCTTGCAGGCGTATTTGCGGGAATGGATTCCGGCGCTGCGTGCTTTGCGCAGCCGGGTGAAGTGGTCAGTGGAAGTGGACCCTGTGGATATCTGAAGCTCAGCCGCGCCGGATCAGAAAGCGGGCCAGTAAAATCGCTGCCACACAGATGCCGGTCCAGCCGCACAGATAACTGAGCATTGAAGACGTCAGCAAAGAAAACAGCAGTGCAGGCTGGCTGTGACCACCCATTTGCCATAACAGCGGACGCAGCAGCGCAGCGATCAGCAAAAATAAGAACAGCAAACCGAAAAACGCATTCGGATTACCGTGCTGATCCAGACTCATTACAAACGGAAAACTGAATTCCCAGGCCGTCAGGACAACGGTACAAACGGCTGCGCACAATAGAACAAACAGCAGGATCAGCTGATCATGCAGGGTGCGGAAATCAAAAAAGCGGGGTTGCATGCAGCGTCTCCACCGGAAACAGGCAAAGACAATGACGATAATGCATACAGGCGGGCTCTGCTATGCAGTTTTCATAAACCGGAAGCGCGGAATGCACCGGATTTCCGTAGATAAAAAAACGGAGCCACGAGGGCTCCGTTGAAATAGCAGTAACAGACTTGGTACTCAGGAACTACAAACTCACCGCTTAGGGAATCGGATCGTCATTTCTTTCAGCAGATTATCTGCATGATCCACTTCTTTCATCACCCACAGCATGTAGCGGATGTCGACGTGAATCGCGCGGGTAATTGCCGGATCGAAATACCAGTCTTTGGTAATAGACTCGTAAGTCGAATCAAAGTTCAGACCGATCAGCTCACCTTGCTTATTCATCACTGCAGAACCGGAATTGCCACCGGTAGTATCTGCACTCGACAAGAAATCGACCGGCACCGTGCCAAGCACCGGATCACGGAAATCGCCGTAACGTTTCTCACGCACTGCCTGCAACAGGGCTGCAGGTGCGTTGAACGGGGCCTTGCCGGTATGTTTTTCGACGATGCCTTCCACTGTTGTGAACGGACCTTTGATTACGCCATCACGTGCGCTGTATGGCGCTACCGTGCCGTAAGTCACACGCAGTGTCGAATTCGCATCCGGATACACCGGTTTACCCAGCGATTTCTTCCAGTCGATCACCGCCTGCATGTATTGCGGGATGATGCGTGACTGATTGCCATCGTTTTCTTCACGTTCATTTTCCAGCGCCATACCGGTATCATGCAGACGCACCGCCAGACGGATAAACGGATCATCGCTGTTGCGGAATTCCGCCACCGGACGTGTCATCCATGCCAGACGCTCATCGGCGCGCAGCAAACCCGTCTGGGTGTACATCACTGCCAGTTCGCTGACTTTCGGCAGCAGCGCATCCAGGCCGGCAGGATGGCTGGCCGCGCCCAGTGCCGCATAACGGTTCAGACCGGCGCTGAAGCGGGCCAGATCGATTTCCGGTGCGAAGGATTGCTGCAGGCGGCTCATGCGACCGGCGATACTGCTGCGGTCACGCTGCTGGTAACCGGCTTTGCGCTCTGCATCCGGCTTTTCATTTTCCAGTGCCAGACGGTACAGCGTGCGCGCAGTACGCAGCAAATCGCTGTTGGTGGCAACCGACCAGCCGAATTCACGTTCCGACAAACGCATGTCGGCGGCAATCACATTTTCCAGCTCTTTAATAAACGCGTCGTCACGCTTGGTTTGCGCGATCCAGCTGCGGAACTCCGCATCCTGCGTATCTTTGATCGCCGCAATATCCTTGCGCATGAAGCCATCCAGCAAGCCCTGGGTTTTCTTCAAACCGTTCTGAATGCCTTTGACTACGCTGGCGTAACGCACCTGCAATTCCGGATTACCGGCAGTGGCCGCATCGATTGTGGCGATATCGGCGCGCGATTCGGCCACCCGTGCCGGATAGCTGACATCCCGCGCAAAGCGGATTTCTTCCGGCAGCTTATAGCGGCTGGTGCGGCCCGGATAACCGGCCAGCAGAATCGGATCACCGTTTTTCAGACCCTGTGCCGACACCACCAGAAAATCTTTCGACTGGTAAGGCACATTGTCCGCAGAAGGATCGGCCGGTTTGCCATCCTTACCCACATAAGCACGCAGGAAAGCAAAATCGCCGGTATGACGCGGAAACTCGAAGTTATCCACTTCGCCGCCGTAATTACCGATTTTGTCCGACGGTGCATACACCAGACGTACATCGCGGATCATCATCTGGCGAATACGGTAATACTCCAGACCACGGTGGAAGCTCGGCACCGAACAACGGTAAGCCTTATCCTGTTCGCACTCTGCGATCAGTTCTTTGATTTTTTTCTCGATATGCTGATGGCGCTGCTTGCCGCTCATGCCTTTTGTCATACCGGCATTGATACGGTCGGTCACGTTTTCCAGCTTATCGGTGATATACATGCGCGAATCCGCGCCGGCCGGCAACTCATCCGCCATGGTTTTCGCCAGAAAACCGTTCGCAATATAGTTTTGCGTCGCGCTGGAATTGCGCTGCACTGCGCCGTAAGCACAGTGATGATTGGTGACCACCAGACCCTGCGGCGACACAAACGAAGCCGAACAGCCGCCCAGCGACACAATCGCCGACATCGGATGCTTACGCAGATCCGCCAGTTTTTCCGCTGGAATGCTGATACCGGTTTTTTTCAGTTCCGCTTTCAGTTGCAGTAACTGATGCGGTTGCCACTGGCCTTCATCGGCATGGCTGACTGCCGCGCCGGTCATACCGGCCAGCAAAACGGGAATGGTCAGAAATTTGTTCAATCTAGTCTCCGGAGCAGAATGCAAAGGCCGGGCCAGAATCCTGTTGCCCGTATGCCATGTCAGGTACTTTACGCTGATTTCCTGCTACAGACGAAAGAAAAGCGCAGAAAGTTCCCGGATTTTCGCAAAAATGATACGTTGATTTACCATTCAAAGCAAAATCACGAAAATTTATTTTCAAATTGCTCAGATACTCCCCGCTGCTCAGCAGCGTGCTTCCGGCTTTTCGTCTGGCTCCGGCAATGTTGTGCTGGCAATCCCGTCTTGATCTGACATCAAACGCATCTGCACCAGCCTTACTTCTCCCGCCATCGTTTCCGTGATCCGCCACCGCAGACGATGAGTATGCAGATCTCGTCAAAGCACCTGTCCGGACAGCCACTGTTTCTGCGGACGTCCGTGAAAACCTGTGCGGAATGCCGCATTTGTGGTGGTTTGCAGGGAATTTCCGGCCTGTTTAGCCGTTGTGGGGACAATGTTGATGCATAAGGTGTGAAGAGGGCCTGTGTTCTGATTGTGCCCTACCGGAAAAGTACAGTGTCAGGAAGAAAACCAAAAGAACGGCTTTCTTCCTGTTATTGATAAACAAGCGTATCCAGCGTAGCGGACGTGCTTAATTACCGGTCGAAAGGGCGCTCCAGTTTCAGATACACTTCTTTGTCCTGAACGGGCAGGAAACCGAGACGCTGGTACAACCGCATTGCGGGATTAAATTTTTCGACGTGAATTTGCACAGGTCTACACAAATGATTCGCTGCCTGAATAACATCATGCAGCAGGCTGCTCCCGTAACCTAAGCCACGAGATGTACCCAGCAGAGAAATATCAACGATAGACAAGGCATCGTCGCGATATTGCAGATACAGGCGTCCGATGTCCTGTGATCTGGCGCTCACGATAAAGTAAGCTTGTCCAGTGTATGCATCGTAAGCCCGGGATTGCAGTGCAAACTGACTCTCCAGAAAACTGTGTTTTTGCTCTTGTGTCCAAGGAGCCGGTTCTAATTCTTCAGAGCGTACCGAGCAATATAGTTCCAGTAAAAATGCGTGATCTGAATCTGTAACAGGGCGCAGTGTCAGCTCTGGATGCGAAGGAATCAAGGTTTTCATTCAGCTTTGATGTAATAAGTTGCCTGATACAGTACACCGGTTCCTTGTTGGGCGACAGGGACGAGGAAGATCATGTTTTCCCCCAGCTCCGGATGTTGCAATGGGTAAGTGTTTTGCTCCAGTTGATAAATTCCGTCACAAAAGAAGAGCAACGAAAAAGCCTGATAGCCAGGTTCGCAAGGTTTCTGGCTGACTTCTTGTAATTGCAGACGGAGTTGCTGTTGATTATCGAAAAAAATATCGAAACAGCTGCCAGTGTGAGCCTGAAAAAGGGAGAGGGAAATCGTCATTTTGATGCAATAAAAGTAGGACGATGGCTGTTGCCAGCCATCGTCAGACTAAGGGCGTGATGGGTAGTTGCCATACAGGCAGATGCAGAAATTCATGACCAGCAGCGGTTGGCGGTTTTCATGTGGCTGAGAGTTACCGATGAACGGGCTGACTAACGCCGGATTTAATTGCAAATTTGCACTGTTTGCAACAGTGTAGTTTTTGGTTGCTTTAACAAACTGACCAGGTAAATTTCCTGCCGCTTTATTATCCGTTGCGCGTCCGCTCCGGCCAACCACGGTATGGGTATGTGGCGGAACAGTTTGTGATGTCAGTGTGACAGTCTCGGCACCGTTAACATCATTTAAGATGTTATTTTGTTGCCCACGCACAGCCATACCATTTAAATTTGGTAAGCCAAAGGTGCTTTGGCCATTCCCGCCAAATTGCACGCCCAGGATACTGAACAACGCTGTGTTTTGACTGATAGGCATGAGCTGGCCAGAGCATGATGCCCATTGATAGGGGGCAAAGTTAAATCCGAATGCACGGATTTCACCGATATATGGATCTGCCATGATGTGTTACTCCGGACTTAAGGTTGAGTTGGGTAAACGCCAATTGTCGCGATCATATAACTGAGCGCAACGCTGGGCATTCTGTTTTCGTGGGGTAAATTTCCAGCGTTCGAGTTGGAAAGCACGTTACCCGCAAACGGGCTTTCAGTAATTGCCGCGTCAGGGACAAAGTAAAACGTACTTGTGGTCACACCATATGTGCTATTGGTTGAAGGCGTCGTAGCAGTGGCTGCGTTTGTGGTACCACTAATGGTGTGGTTGTGCGCTGGCATATTGGTATTTGTCAGCGTTACGGAATCCGTCCCGATTTGTTGACCCAGTTGTCGCGGCGTTAAGCCTGGCCCGGAACCCATGCCAACCGGCAGGCGTCCGCGTAAATCCGGAATATTAAATGTGCTGACACCGTCGCCGCCATAAGTGGTGCCGATTAGTGCGAATAAAGGCTCATACCCGCTGATAGGCAGCGATTGTCCGTTGCACAGCAGCCAGCCGTCCGGTGCGTAATTACCACCAAAAATACGGATTTCTCCGATAAATGGTTCTGCCATCGTGTTCTCCTTAGTTTCTGGAAGGGAAAATTCCCTGCGTCGCAATGATGTAATTCAGTACCAGCGATGCTTGCACATTTGCATGGGGCTGATTACCACCGGATAGCTGACACATTCTGGATGACATTGCAGTCAGATTCGACGATGCATCACCATAAGTGGCTTCTGGAACTGCCGGAGCGGTTACTGATGAAGTTGCTGGAATGTTAACCGCAGCCCCGATAGTGGCGCTTGTTCCTGCTGAAGTGCTGACTTGCAGTAAATGGGAGTGTGATGGAACTTGTGCTGACGTCAAAGTGACAGTTTCTGTACCAAGCTGTGCGCCCTGAGTGTAGTTTGTACCTGTCAACTGACTTGACCCCGCGCTGACCGCAGTTCTGCCGCGCAAATCGGGTAAGCCGAAGGTATTTACGCCATCGCCTCCATAAGTTATCCCCAGTAATGCAAATAAAGCCTGATTTTGTCTGACCGGTAATAAGGCACCGTTACAAAAAGCCCAGCCTCTTGGCGCAAAAGAAAATGCACAGAGTCTGATTTCCCCTAAAAATGGATCCACGCCTACCTCCTGATATCAAAAATTGATATTGAATATGTCAACATCAGGTGATGATCATCAAAATAAACCCGCTATTCGTCAATCAAAGTTTGAGAAAAAATACAAAAAACAACATGTAAAAGAAATGAAAATTAATTTACATGTAATGAAAAAATTAAAGAACGCTGATGATGATTGAGTTTATTTAATCAAGACAAGTAGTTGACATGTAATTGGTAAATATGACAATTAAATGAAAATCGGATTCTGTGAAATTTTCAGATTATTATGGGAGTAATTAAAATTGTAAAAATTAAATCTATTGCTATCAAATCTCAAAAACGCCGTTTTTTTTGATGATTTTTTTTGTGATAGTGATAATCAACATGTGAGATCGCTTTATGAATCTGAATCCTCGTAGCGTAAATCGCCTGATACATTCTGTTTTCCGTACTCTGTTTTTGTTAATGATTGCGGGCTTCTTGCAGATGTTAAATGCCGGGTCGGCATTGGCCGCTTGTAGCATCACCTTCGATATTGCAAACGATGCGAACGTGACCTCTACAGGTTCTGGCACAGCAAAAGTCTATAAACGTGAGTTTACGACAACGGAATATTCGAATTGTGATCCGAAAGTTAACGGATTCCGTCAGGGGATATCGGTTCAGAGTGGCGTCTATGACACAACACCACAAAACGGCTCCAATGGATCTCAGCTTTACGTAAATCAGGAAACCGTTGACCGTGATTATCTTGAATTTACAATCGGAACTGCCACAACGAACCAGACATTTAATCAATACAAATTCAATACGGGCACTTCCAATTACACAGAAGGAATAACGATTACGGTTATTCCTCCGCCGAGTGTTTCAGTACCGGGGGCACCAACTGGCGTCAGTGCTACGGCGGGAAATGCTTCCGCTAACATTACTTTTACGGCACCTGCTTCTAATGGTGGTGCAGCGATCACAACCTACACTGCTACCTCAAGTCCGGGCGGATTCACTGGTTCATGTGCTGGCCCATCGGCTTGTACGATTACGGTTAACAGTTTGACTAATGGCACGGCTTACACTTTCACTGTGACTGCCACGAACAGCGCCGGTACCGGCAGTGCATCGTCCGCATCGACAGCAGTGACCCCGAAAACAGTTCCGGGTGCACCGACCAGTGTCAGCGCAACCGCAGGTACTGGTTCAGCAACAGTGACCTTTACTGCACCGGCTTCGAATGGTGGTGCAGCAATTACGACTTATACAGCGACCTCCAGTCCGGGCGGATTTACCGGTTCATGTACCGGTCCATCGGCTTGTACGATTACGGTTAACAGTTTGACCAATGGCACGGCATACACCTTTACAGTGACCGCCACGAACAGTGCCGGTACAGGCAGTGCATCGTCCGCATCGACAGCGGTGACGCCGAAAGCCACACAAACGATTACCTTTAATAATCCGGGCAGCCAGAACTTCGGTACGACCCCGACTCTGAGCGCGACAGCAAGCTCCGGTCTGAGCGTTGCCTTTACCAGTGCAACAACAGGCGTGTGTACTGTGTCCGGCAGCACACTGACCTTTGTGACGACAGGCAACTGTACGATCAATGCGAATCAGGCAGGTGACGGTACGTACAATGCAGCGACCCAGGTACAGCAAACCTTCGCGGTTGCGGCGGTGGTTCCGGGTGCACCGACCAGTGTCAGCGCAACCGCAGGTACTGGTTCAGCAACAGTGACCTTTACCGCACCGGCTTCGAATGGTGGTGCAGCAATTACGACTTATACAGCGACCTCCAGTCCGGGCGGATTTACCGGTTCATGTACCGGTCCATCGGCTTGTACGATTACGGTTAACAGTCTGACCAACGGCACGGCATACACCTTTACAGTGACCGCCACGAACAGTGCCGGTACAGGCAGTGCATCGTCCGCATCGACAGCGGTGACACCGAAAGCTGCTCAGACTATTACCTTTAATAATCCGGGCAGTC
>NZ_JAGSPN010000049.1 GCF_018139685.1 Cognatundibacterium luofuense | reverse complement strand
GGAGTACCAGCCTGCTCTAACGGTTTCAGGGAAGATTGGCTGTGGGTTTCCGCAGAGTGTGGGGGAGTTCCTGCTTATCCATACAGCTGATTTTCAAGAACCACCTCCCCAAGAAAGGTTTGGGGGCTCCTACTGGACGAGCCATGAAGAATAGGTTTCTGGTGCTGGGCCTGGTGGCGGTGGTTCTGGTGTTCGTCATCATCGGCCTCTGCATCTGGCTACCCACCACCTCTGGGAAGCCTGACCATGTGTACTCCAGGGCGGCCGTGGCCACAGATGCCAAGCGTTGCTCAGAGATTGGGCGGGATATGCTACAGGAAGGCGGCTCCGTAGTGGACGCGGCCATCGCAAGCCTGCTGTGTATGGGGCTCATTAATGCCCACAGTATGGGCATCGGGGGCGGCCTCTTCTTCACCATCTACAACAGCACCACACGAAAAGCTGAAGTTATCAATGCCCGTGAAATGGCTCCCAGGTTGGCCAATACCAGCATGTTCAATAATTCTAAGGACTCTGAAGA
>NZ_JAGSPN010000048.1 GCF_018139685.1 Cognatundibacterium luofuense | reverse complement strand
AGCTGGGCAGCGGCATCCTGTACTGACACCATGCCGTCTTCAAAGCCAGGGATCAACTGCACCGGCATCGGTTTCTTCAATTTGATCGCGACCGGGCCAATCTGACTGGCGGCGATACCGTGTTCTGCCAGCAGGGCCAGATAGGCCTGAGGGTTGGTTTGACGCTGATTCACGCGCAGCGTCATGGGTGGAGCGACATTGCCTGCTTTGAGTATGGTTTGCCAGTCCTGCGGCCAGGCGGCTTTGGTCTGATCGACCCACCATTGCGGATAATTCCAGACCGCTGCCGGTTGCTTACTGACCAACTTCAGTAATTCGTCTTTTTCACGCAGATAGCGACGCAGCACCGCGTTGACCATGCCCTTGGCAAATACCATGTGCGAGTTTGAACTGGCCGCATTGACTGCCTGATCAACCACCACAAAATCCTCGTAGGGAGCCTCTTCTCCTTCATTGCGCACCAATAAAGTCAGTGCGCAGCATAACAAGCCGTACAGCAAAGCAGGTTCCGGCGTTTTATTGGTCATGGCCTTGAGCAACGCATCGACTTTGCCTACCTGACGCATGGTACGGTAAGAAATATCCTGAATCGCACCGCGTGCCTGAGGCTGCGCATCGGTTTGCACAAATACCTTGCTGAGGGCTTGCGGCAATGCAGTACCTTCCAGCACATAGGCGACGGCCTGGGCCGCACCGGCTAGGCTGAAAGCCAGTGAATCCGGTTTGATGTCCAGCAGCGGTATGCTGTTTTCCAAGGGTTTGGCGCTCGCAGGGC
>NZ_JAGSPN010000719.1 GCF_018139685.1 Cognatundibacterium luofuense | reverse complement strand
AAATCATTCTGGGCAACAGCCTGACGAATGCAGTGAGTTCCACATTAACCGGCGGCAGCTACGGTGCAGTGACCTACACCAGCAGCAATCCGGCGGTTGCTACTGTCGATGCAGCAGGTAAAGTGACGACTGTTTCTGCAGGCACAGTAACCATCACCGCAACACAGGCAGCTGTTGTGGGCGTGAACGTACAGGCAACGC
>NZ_JAGSPN010000718.1 GCF_018139685.1 Cognatundibacterium luofuense | reverse complement strand
CGGCATACACCTTTACAGTGACCGCCACGAACAGTGCCGGTACAGGCAGTGCATCGTCCGCATCGACAGCGGTGACGCCGAAAGCCACACAAACGATTACCTTTAATAATCCGGGCAGTCAGAACTTTGGTACGACCCCGGCCCTGAGCGCGACAGCAAGCTCCGGTCTGAGCGTTGCCTTTACCAGTGCAACAACAGGCGTGTGTACTGTGTCCGGCAGCA
>NZ_JAGSPN010000717.1 GCF_018139685.1 Cognatundibacterium luofuense | reverse complement strand
AAGCCGATGGACCGGTACATGAACCGGTAAATCCGCCCGGACTGGAGGTCGCTGTATAAGTCGTAATTGCTGCACCACCATTCGAAGCCGGTGCAGTAAAGGTCACTGTTGCTGAACCAGTACCTGCGGTTGCGCTGACACTGGTCGGTGCACCCGGAACCACCGCCGCAACCGCGAAGGTTTGCTGTACCTGGGTCGCTGCATTGTACGTACCGTCACCTG
>NZ_JAGSPN010000716.1 GCF_018139685.1 Cognatundibacterium luofuense | reverse complement strand
CCATCCCGAACAGGACCGTGAAACGACTTAGCGCCGATGATAGTGCTGCAACCAGTGTGAAAGTAGGTCATCGTCAGGCTCCCTATAAGAAACCCCCGCCTCTCGACAGAGGCGGGGGTTTTGCTTTGTGCGGTCGGAAAGCGGGAAAAGAACAAGAACTAAGCAAAGACCAGGTCAAAAACAAAAAGACAAAGACAAAGACAAAACAAACCCGGCTGCCGCCGGG
>NZ_JAGSPN010000047.1 GCF_018139685.1 Cognatundibacterium luofuense | reverse complement strand
AGATCATTTGGCATTAGCACATCCGATTGATAGACCTGATGCTGTCGCAGCTCAGGAAGTTCTCACGGATCGCTCCGGTGTGATTGAAATCCAGATGGCCGGTGCGGTCGTGCGTTTCGATGGCAAGGCTGATTTGACTGCGATCCGTGCCGTGTTGGGGATGTTACGACCATGATGGGGCTACCGGCAGGAACACGCATCTGGCTGGCAGCCGGTGTCACTGATATGCGTTCTGGCATGAATGGTCTGGCGGCCAAGGTGCAAATGACTCTCCTTGAAGATCCTTTGGCTGGCCATGTGTTTGTATTCCGGGGCAAGCGCGGCAACGTCATCAAAGTACTGTGGGCCACCAGCGATGGCGTATGCCTGTTGATCAAGCGGTTAGAACGTGGCCGCTTCGTCTGGCCTCAGGCGAGTGCTGGCAAAGTCCATCTGACCCAGGCGCAGCTATCCATGCTGCTCGAAGGAATCAACTGGAAACAGCCGGAACGCACCTGGCCACCGATGGCGCTCTTGTAAACGGTACAGATCATGCGTAAACTCCACGCATGGCGACCACTCCCTCACTTCCAGACGATATCGATGCCCTAAAAGCATTGCTGCTCCAGCGAGATGGCGAATTGCAATCCCTGCGCCAAACCGTCTCAACCCTGGAACTGGCGCTGAGCGTACGCACACTGGAAATCGAACAATTGACGCTCCAGATCGCCAAGTTAAAACGCATGGTGTTCGGGCGCAAATCCGAGAAGATCGACCAGAAGCTGGAGCAACTGGAAACCC
>NZ_JAGSPN010000715.1 GCF_018139685.1 Cognatundibacterium luofuense | reverse complement strand
CGGGCTGGACGTTGGCCTGAAGGTGCAGCATTTCTCGAACGGCGCCATCAAACGCCCTAATCCCGGCGCCAATGTTGCGGTCATCCGGGTTGCGTATCCGTTCTGACGGGTAGTCTGTGCAGATATCTGCATTCGCTGTTTTCGGAGAGCCAGAATTTCTGCCGTGGAGCGGGGAGCTGGTGTGCTGAACACCGCATTTTGCCTGTTTTCTGATCTGCAAAGCACAAACC
>NZ_JAGSPN010000714.1 GCF_018139685.1 Cognatundibacterium luofuense | reverse complement strand
AACCGGTAAATCCGCCCGGACTGGAGGTCGCTGTATAAGTCGTAATTGCTGCACCACCATTCGAAGCCGGTGCGGTAAAGGTCACTGTTGCTGAACCAGTACCTGCGGTTGCGCTGACACTGGTCGGCGCACCCGGAACCACCGCAGCAACCGCGAAGGTTTGCTGTACCTGGGTCGCTGCATTGTATGTACCGTCACCTGCCTGATTCGCATTGATCGTACAGTTGCCTGTCGTCACAA
>NZ_JAGSPN010000713.1 GCF_018139685.1 Cognatundibacterium luofuense | reverse complement strand
TGTGCCGCCGACGCCGTCTTGGCGTATTGATTTCATCGTCCATCATGTATAAGTGTCCACTTATTAAGTGGACACGATCATCTGCGCTTACGCACTTAACTTCAAGATGACTTCACCGGGTGCTTACTGAAGATGGCCGCAGCTTCAGGTTACTGAATATCATTGACGACTTTAATCGCGAAGGACTGGCGATTAAGGTCGATTTCTCACTACCGTCAGAGCGGGTCATCCGAACGCCAAATCAGGTGATTGAG
>NZ_JAGSPN010000712.1 GCF_018139685.1 Cognatundibacterium luofuense | reverse complement strand
ATACTCGGCACATGTCGGTCGCCCAGCGTTCGTTTGGTGCTTTCGCCACCGAAGGCAAGGCTTGAACACGCGGACGAAAGCCAACGGGCCGCTTCTTCACTTGCCAGCCACGCAGCTGAAAAATGCGTTGAACGGTGTTCTTATTGAAGCCAAGCAGGGCTGCGACAGTGCGATAGCCGAACGACGGCTCCTCGTTGATCATCGCCTTGATTGGCTCGGCAAAGCGCGCCTGGACCTTGGGGGCTGCCTTCACGG
>NZ_JAGSPN010000711.1 GCF_018139685.1 Cognatundibacterium luofuense | reverse complement strand
GGCTTTCGTCCGCGTGTTCAAGCCTTGCCTTCGGTGGCGAAAGCACCAAACGAACGCTGGGCGACCGACATGTGCCGAGTATGGGCCGGTCGTGACGGTTGGGCGGTGCTGGCCTTGGTGATCGATTGCCATACCCGAGAATTACTGGGCTGGCATCTGTCCCGCTCGGGCAAGGCTAAAACGGCCGAGGCGGCCCTGGAGCAGGCGCTCATTGCCCGCTATGGCACCTTGGGCAGGGTTGAGGCACCGTTCTTG
>NZ_JAGSPN010000710.1 GCF_018139685.1 Cognatundibacterium luofuense | reverse complement strand
GTTTAGCGCAACTTTGTGTTGCTGCATGATCCTATAACGCGATGACTCTTTATCCGGTTGACGACTTTTTTGAATTTTTTAAATATTTTTTTGATTTTATTAATTTTAATATTTACTTTATTTTCATCAAATAAAAAAGCGGAGATAAATCTCCGCTTTTTTGATCAGCGATCATTCGCTGAATGGTCAGACTAAATGCATTAGCCTGTATTATTTGGCGCTGGCAGATTTCTCTGCTTTTGCCGGTTCTGCTTT
>NZ_JAGSPN010000709.1 GCF_018139685.1 Cognatundibacterium luofuense | reverse complement strand
TGCTCCTGATCATCTTCCTGATCACCACCCCGGTGATCACCGACGTGGTCAAACTCAAGCTGCCGGCAGAACGCAACCAGGTCTACAAAACCAAACCGGAAAACATCACCATCTCTGTGAGCAAAGATGGTGACATTTACTGGAACGGCGCGATCCGTCCGCTGGCCGGAGGCACAGAAGCCCTGTTCGACCAGCTGAAAGTGGAATCGGTCAAACAACCGCAACCGGAAGTGCACATCCGTGGCGACCAGAACA
>NZ_JAGSPN010000708.1 GCF_018139685.1 Cognatundibacterium luofuense | reverse complement strand
TCATGCTCGTGCTCCTGATCATCTTCCTGATCACCACCCCGGTGATCACCGACGTGGTCAAACTCAAGCTGCCGGCAGAACGCAACCAGGTCTACAAAACCAAACCGGAAAACATCACCATCTCTGTAAGCAAAGACGGTGACATTTACTGGAACGGCGCGATCCGTCCGCTGGCCGGAGGCACAGAAGCCCTGTTCGACCAGCTGAAAGTGGAATCGGTCAAACAACCGCAACCGGAAGTGCACATCCGTGGCG
>NZ_JAGSPN010000707.1 GCF_018139685.1 Cognatundibacterium luofuense | reverse complement strand
GAGGGCCAGTTCGTGAGTCAACTTATCAATCACCGTTTGCCGGAACCGGCCCTCGGCCTGCAGCCGGATGGCCAATTCGCGGATCTGGTCCGGGTTGAGCTCAGTGATGTCGACAGTTAAATCCATGCCTGGCAATGTGCCAGACAAAAGCCTGCTTCAGCAAGGACGTTTACATAGGTTTACATCTTCGGGGAACTCACACCACGGTAATCTGGTGATCGTGCGTGAGTGCCTGCCAAGGCAGGCCGGTCACCA
>NZ_JAGSPN010000706.1 GCF_018139685.1 Cognatundibacterium luofuense | reverse complement strand
ACAGGAGACAGTCAGGGCACGACGGGGCCGGGGTCTGGTGTGCGGAGTTCAGGAGGCGTTGCCTCCTGTGATTCCGGTCAGATTATTTCTTGCCCATGTTGCCGGACAGCAGCACGGAGTGCAGGTCAGCAGCGAAAGCACGTACTTCTTCCATCGCGGATTTGTTGCGGCGTACCAGGAAGTTGTAACCCAGAACGGCAGGAACAGCGACGCCCAGACCGATCGCGGTCATGATCAGCGCTTCACCCACAGGAC
>NZ_JAGSPN010000046.1 GCF_018139685.1 Cognatundibacterium luofuense | reverse complement strand
AGCGCATTTATTGATCAGCACCGTGCAATGTACGGGGCCGAGCCGATTTGCAAAGCATTGCAAGTCGCCCCGCCGCGGTACTGGCGCACTGCGGCACAAGCCAGAAATCCGGCATTGCGTTGTGCACGTGCTCACAGCGACAAACAGTTAAGCGCACATATTCACCGGATATGGCATGCAAATATTCAGGTCTATGGTGCGGAGAAAGTCTGGCGTCAGCTGAAACGCGAGCAGATTCAGGTGGCGCGCTGTACAGTGGAACGTCTGATGCGACGTGCAGGCCTGCGGGGAGCAATACAGGGTAAGGTGGTGCGTACAACCATCAGCAATTCCGCCGCGCCATGTCCGCTGGACCGTGTGAATCGTCAGTTCCGTGCTGACCGGCCAGATCAGTTGTGGGTCAGCGATTTTACGTATGTACCGACCTGGCAGGGGATGATCTATGTCGCTTTCGTGACGGACGTATTTGCGCGCCGGATTGTTGGCTGGCGGGTGAGCAGCTCGATGCATACGGAATTTGTGCTGGACGCACTTGAGCAGGCGCTGTATGCACGGCGACCGGCACACGGGAAAGGATTGATTCATCACAGTGATCGCGGTTCCCAGTATGTATCGATCCGCTACAGCGAAAGACTGGCAGAGGCCGGTATTGAGCCATCAGTCGAGAGTCGCGGAGACAGCTATGACAATGCTTTAGCGGAGATCATCAATGGTTTATACAAGACGGAACTGATCAAAAAGCGCGGGCCGTGGAAGACGCGGGAAGCAGTGGAGCTGGCGAC
>NZ_JAGSPN010000705.1 GCF_018139685.1 Cognatundibacterium luofuense | reverse complement strand
TCATCGCCTTGATTGGCTCGGCAAAGCGCGCCTGGACCTTGGGGGCTGCCTTCACGGACTTGTAGTACACCGTCCGGCGCGGCATATCAAACCACTGGCACAATTTGCTGATCGAAACCTTGAAGCCGTCTTCTTCCAGTCCCTGGTGGATCGTTTCGATCACTTCTCTTCCTCGCCCAGCAGGGACGCCAGCTTTTTTCTGGCACGCAGTTCTAGCATGGCCTCGCCATATGCTTCCTGAAGTTCCTTGATCTG
>NZ_JAGSPN010000704.1 GCF_018139685.1 Cognatundibacterium luofuense | reverse complement strand
GGTTTGTGCTTTGCAGATCAGAAAACAGGCAAAATGCGGTGTTCAGCACACCAGCTCCCCGCTCCACGGCAGAAATTCTGGCTCTCCGAAAACAGCGAATGCAGATATCTGCACAGACTACCCGTCAAAACGGATACGCAACCCGGATGACCGCAACATTGGCGCCGGGATTAGGGCGTTTGATGGCGCCGTTCGAGAAATGCTGCACCTTCAGGCCAACGTCCAGCCCGTTGTCGAACACATAGCCGACACCGA
>NZ_JAGSPN010000703.1 GCF_018139685.1 Cognatundibacterium luofuense | reverse complement strand
TCTGACTGCCCGGATTATTAAAGGTAATAGTCTGAGCAGCTTTCGGTGTCACCGCTGTCGATGCGGACGATGCACTGCCTGTACCGGCACTGTTCGTGGCGGTCACTGTAAAGGTGTATGCCGTGCCATTGGTCAGACTGTTAACCGTAATCGTACAAGCCGATGGACCGGTACATGAACCGGTAAATCCGCCCGGACTGGAGGTCGCTGTATAAGTCGTAATTGCTGCACCACCATTCGAAGCCGGTGCGGTAA
>NZ_JAGSPN010000702.1 GCF_018139685.1 Cognatundibacterium luofuense | reverse complement strand
GTCCTGTGGGTGAAGCGCTGATCATGACCGCGATCGGTCTGGGCGTCGCTGTTCCTGCCGTTCTGGGTTACAACTTCCTGGTACGCCGCAACAAATCCGCGATGGAAGAAGTACGTGCTTTCGCTGCCGACCTGCACTCCGTGCTGCTGTCCGGCAACATGGGCAAGAAATAATCTGACCGGAATCACAGGAGGCAACGCCTCCTGAACTCCGCACACCAGACCCCGGCCCCGTCGTGCCCTGACTGTCTCCTGT
>NZ_JAGSPN010000701.1 GCF_018139685.1 Cognatundibacterium luofuense | reverse complement strand
TGCCTGTCGTCACAAAGGTCAGTGTGCTGCCGGACACAGTACACACGCCTGTTGTTGCACTGGTAAAGGCAACGCTCAGACCGGAGCTTGCTGTCGCGCTCAGAGTCGGGGTCGTACCGAAGTTCTGGCTGCCCGGATTATTAAAGGTAATCGTTTGTGTGGCTTTCGGCGTCACCGCTGTCGATGCGGACGATGCACTGCCTGTACCGGCACTGTTCGTGGCGGTCACTGTAAAGGTGTATGCCGTGCCATTGG
>NZ_JAGSPN010000700.1 GCF_018139685.1 Cognatundibacterium luofuense | reverse complement strand
AAGCCGATGGACCGGTACATGAACCGGTAAATCCGCCCGGACTGGAGGTCGCTGTATAAGTCGTAATTGCTGCACCACCATTCGAAGCCGGTGCAGTAAAGGTCACTGTTGCTGAACCAGTACCTGCTGTTGCACTGACACTGGTCGGTGCACCCGGAACCACCGCCGCAACCGCGAAGGTTTGCTGTACCTGGGTCGCTGCATTGTACGTACCGTCACCTGCCTGATTCGCATTGATCGTACAGTTGCCTGTCGTCACAA
>NZ_JAGSPN010000699.1 GCF_018139685.1 Cognatundibacterium luofuense | reverse complement strand
TCATGCTCGTGCTCCTGATCATCTTCCTGATCACCACCCCGGTGATCACCGACGTGGTCAAACTCAAGCTGCCGGCAGAACGCAACCAGGTCTACAAAACCAAACCGGAAAACATCACCATCTCTGTGAGCAAAGACGGTGACATTTACTGGAACGGCGCGATCCGTCCGCTGGCCGGAGGCACAGAAGCCCTGTTCGACCAGCTGAAAGTGGAATCGGTCAAACAACCGCAACCGGAAGTGCACATCCGTGGCGACCAGAACA
>NZ_JAGSPN010000698.1 GCF_018139685.1 Cognatundibacterium luofuense | reverse complement strand
GGCACGGCATACACCTTTACAGTGACCGCCACGAACAGTGCCGGTACAGGCAGTGCATCGTCCGCATCGACAGCGGTGACACCGAAAGCTGCTCAGACTATTACCTTTAATAATCCGGGCAGTCAGAACTTTGGTACGACCCCGGCCCTGAGCGCGACAGCAAGCTCCGGTCTGAGCGTTGCCTTTACCAGTGCAACAACAGGCGTGTGTACTGTGTCCGGCAGCACACTGACCTTTGTGACGACAGGCAACTGTACGATCAATGCGAATCAGG
>NZ_JAGSPN010000697.1 GCF_018139685.1 Cognatundibacterium luofuense | reverse complement strand
ACCGGCATTCGCCAGATATTTGTCAACTGTCGTACCCTTACGCCAGATGACAGAAGCTTCCTGATTCACGGCGCCAAAAATGTGCACAAAGTCAGGGCGGCTAGGAATGATGAGCTGATCGCCATTCTCCAGTTTCAATTGTGGCAACTTATCGACATTTTCATCATTCGCAGACAAATCTAAAGAAACACGTCCTGTCGCCTTCAATTCACGCATACGCGCCAAGGCCTGCATGCCAGACTCTTGCTCACTCTTAACTTTCAATGCGGCTAGTTGTG
>NZ_JAGSPN010000696.1 GCF_018139685.1 Cognatundibacterium luofuense | reverse complement strand
AGTCTGGGCTGCGGTGCACTGATTGCGTGTGGCGACATGATGGGTGTGAGAGTTCATAAGCCTGACTGTATATGCTGAGCTTGCAGCTCGTCAAGTAAAAAAACAGCCACTTCATTTTTTGAAGTGGCTGTTTGGTCTGTTTTACTCAATGCTACTGCATTCAGCAGCACATGCTGATTACCAGATGGTGATGCGTTTTTCCGGTGCGACGTACATCTTATCGCCTTCTTTCACACCGAACGCGGAATAGAAGCCGGGGATGTTGGTCAGCGGTGCAT
>NZ_JAGSPN010000695.1 GCF_018139685.1 Cognatundibacterium luofuense | reverse complement strand
GCTATCTGATCAATACCGGCAGTAAGCTGATCCTGATCGATACCGGTGCCGGCAGTCTGTTTGGTCCTACCCTGGGTAAATTGCAGGCGAATCTGAAAGCGGCAGGCTACAGCCCGGAACAAGTCGATGAAATCTATATCACGCACATGCATCCGGATCATGTCGGTGGTCTGATGCAGGGTGACAGCGTGGTGTTTCCTAACGCCGTCGTACGCGCAGATCAACATGATGTGGATTTCTGGCTGAGCCAGGCCAATCTGGATAAGGCGCCGCAAGAC
>NZ_JAGSPN010000694.1 GCF_018139685.1 Cognatundibacterium luofuense | reverse complement strand
AGCTTTGTCACCACTCGCCTGCAACAGCACCAGCGCAACCTGCGGATCGCTGGCCCATTGCTGCAGGCGCGCAGTCAGCAGCTGCACCATAGGCAGCGATAAGGCGTTTAAAGTCGCAGGCACATTCAGGGTTGCGATTGCGAGCCGTTTGCCGTCGGCACATACGCGCTCTTCAAACAAGACCACATCCATCGCGTTTTTATCCATAGCGTTATCCTCCATAGCCTTAGCCTCCATCATTGATAACTCCAGTCAGGCTGACGTTTTTCTAAAAATGC
>NZ_JAGSPN010000693.1 GCF_018139685.1 Cognatundibacterium luofuense | reverse complement strand
ATCAATCAGTTCAGGCGCACACCAGTTATTCTTGCTGGCATGTGCTGCCAGGCTGACCAGGGTATCGAGACTGGCGACCGCATGAGCGATGGTCTGCAGCTGTGCGATATGCGGTAAACAATCCTGCAATAACTGCTCGTAGAGAATTTTTTCCCTGACCAGTGCGCGCTCTTGCGCAGACAGCGCCTTGTCTTCAAAGGCTTTTAATTCTGGCGTGATATAGCGTTCAGCATTTTTCAGGGTTTGACGGCGTCTGTAGTTGTCCGGCACTTTATCCG
>NZ_JAGSPN010000692.1 GCF_018139685.1 Cognatundibacterium luofuense | reverse complement strand
GAAGAGCATAGTCTGATTATTCAGTATCGCTCTTACGCCTTTCTCCGTGTCTCTGTGTCTCAGTGTTTAATGGTTTAATGTTCAAAGGTTTAAATGTTTAAAACCTGAAAAGCGTTAAAACCTGTTTAACACAAAGACACGGAGACACAGAGGAAAAGCAGAGAAAAGCGAAGCAAAGCAAAGCGAAGAGCATGGTCTGATTATTCAGTATCGCTCTTACGCCTTTCTCCGTGTCTCTGTGTCTCTGTGTTTAAAGGTTTTAAGGTTCAAAGGTTTAA
>NZ_JAGSPN010000011.1 GCF_018139685.1 Cognatundibacterium luofuense | reverse complement strand
GTGAACTGGAAGCGAAGCTGAGTGAAGTAGCAGCGCAGCCGAATCAGCCGGAAGTGCATCTGCGCCCGAATGCGGTCGTGGAGTACAAATCGGTTGCTGCGGTGATGGCCTCGGCACAGCGTCTGGGCGTGACCAAGATCGGTATGGTGGGTAATGAGCAGTTCCTGAAATAAGATTCAGATTAACTGTGAATTTACTCCAGGCTCAGAACAGACTTGTTGTATGATTAGGAAGTGGCAGGTATCTACCTGCCATTTTCATATTGAAGGGCAGGTAAATTGCGATCTGCCCGGCATTTATTCAATTCATTGATGGTGAGATAACTTATGATGCAATTTCGCTTTTCTCGTATTGCTGTGCTGGTAGCAGCTATCGGCTTTTCTGCCGCGCCTGAACTGACAAATATTGCGGCAAATACTGCATTTGCTCAGGAAGCGATGCGCCCTGAAGTCGGCCGTATTGTGCAGACTGCCGGTGACCTTTATAAAGCGAAAAAATACAAAGAAGCGCTGGCGAAAATCCATGAGGCCGATGGCATCAGCGGTAAATCCGTCAACGAAAGTTTCACAATTGAACGTATGCGTTTGTCGATTGCATCTGCTGCAGGCGATAACGATGCAACGATCCGTGCTGCCGAAGCAATCATCGCTGCGAACAAACTGCCTTCTAAAGATCAGCTGCAAATGATTCAGGTGCTGGCAAATGCGTACTACAAAGCCGGTAACTATTCGAAGGCTGTAACCTGGTATAACCGCTATTATTCTGACGGCGGTACAGATCAGTCTATGCGTCCATACCTGATTCAGGCGATGAATCAGAGTGGTGACAGCTCGAAAGCGGCGAAAGCAGTAGAAGCTGAGATCGCAGCGGATGAGAAGGCCGGTCGCACACCAAGCCTGTCGAATCTGGAATTTTATGCGAATGCTTTATCTAAGCAAAAAGATACGACTGCATATGCCGGCGCGCTGGAAAAACTGGTGATGTACCACGGCAAAAAAGAATACTGGGTGAATCTGCTGAATATTCTGGAACGTAAACTAGGTTATTCTGAACGCCTGAAACTGGATCTGCTGCGTCTGAAACTGGCGCTGGGTCAGGTAACAAAAGGCAACGACTACATGGAAGCTTCCCTGATGTCGATTAAAGCAGGTTATCCTGCAGAAGCCAGCAAAATCATTGATGCAGGTTACAAAGCAGGTGCATTAGGCACAGGCAACGATGTTGACCGTCACAAGCGTTTGCGTGATATGGCAACGAAAGCTAATGACGAAGCGAATGCAGGTTTCGCAGCTGCTGAAACTAATGCTAAAGCAGCGAAAGACGGTAACGGCCTGGTGACACTGGGCTTTGCACTGGTTGCTGCCGGTAAAGCAGATCAGGGTATTGCGCTGATGGAAGAGGGCATCAAAAAAGGTGGCCTGACACAAGCAGAAGACGCGAAACTGCATCTGGGTATTGCACAGCTGCAAAGCGGTAAAAAGCCAGCTGCGATCAAAACACTGAAATCCGTTGGTGGTAAAGACGGTACTGCAGAACTGGCTCGTTACTGGGTGATTTTCGCGAATCAGAAATAAGCGATAGTTCAGTTTCTGATGTGAAAAAGCGCTGCAATTGCAGCGCTTTTTTTATTCCGGCGCTGATTCAAAATGGTTTGTGAATATATTGCTTCATGAGTTGCCAGCGATTTATGTAGCCTTAATTTTTCGGAAATGAATGAGCTTGCTTTGCAGAATGATTGTCGCGTGAAAAGAAAAAGCCGCTGCATTGATGGCAGCGGCTTTTCGTTTTTACCGGGATATTATCTTGGCAAGCGCTTTGCTTAACTGCGGCGGTGACCGTGATGGCTGGCCAGTTTTTGTTTGCCGTTATCGCGGCTGCGCGCTGTGACCGGGACTTCCAGTTTCAGCGTCTGGCCATAACTGATTTGTTCTGTTTTCAGTTTATTCCAGGATTTGATGTCGGCTACGCTGACATGGTAGCGGCTCGCTATCGCATTTAAATTGTCACGCTTGCCGACTTTTAGACTGATCTGGCGTGTAGTGATTGCTTTTTCAACGATCAGTTTGGCGTTTTCAGCGATCTCCGGCGCGATATCCTGATCTGTATGTTTCTCAGATTTCGGCACCAGAAGTGTTGAGCCTGCTTTCACCAGCATTTTTGCCGGAATCAGATTCACATTTCTTAAGAAATCTGCGCTGTGCCCCAGTTTTGCTGCCAGAGCTTCAATTTTTTCAGTTTTCTGAACAATGTAAGTTGCCCAGCTCGACAACGGACCTTGCCACTTGGTCAGATTTTCTTTGAATTTTTCAGCATTTTCAGTCGGCAGCAGAATCTTGGTTGTGGTGCCGGTGATCACAGGTTTGTTGAATTGCGGATTCAGGGCAGTGAATTCAGTCAGTGGCAATTCCGCCAGTTCTGCTGCCAGCTTCACATCCATGTCGCGGGTTTTTGCAACCGGTACAAAGTAAGGCTGATTTTCTACTGTCGGCAGGCTGATGTTGAATTGTTCAGGATGCGCAATGATGTTTTTTACTGCCTGTAATTTCGGCACATAGTTGCGGGTCTCTGCCGGCATGTGAACGGACAGGCTGTCAAAATCAATCGGTAAGCCCGCTGCCTGCTGTTTTTTGATCGCGCGCTGCACCGAGCCTTCGCCCCAGTTATAGGCCGCCAGTGCTAATTGCCAGTCACCGAACATGCCGTACAACCGTTCCAGATAGTTCAGCGCTGCTTCGGTGGAATCGAGTACACCGCGGCGTTCGTCGGTGAACATGTTTTGCTTCAGATTGTAGTCTTTGCCGGTTGCTGCCATGAACTGCCACATACCGCTGGCTTTGGCGCTGGAAATGGCTTGCGGATTAAATGCCGATTCAATGAATGGCAGCAGCGCCAGTTCCGTTGGCATGCCGCGTTTTTCCAGTTGCTCCACAACGTGATACAGATAGCGGGAGCCGCGTTGCAGCGTTTTCAGAAATGCATCGGAGCGGCTGGCGTACCAGGTTGTCTGGCCAGCGGCTGTTTTGTTTTCCAGATCAGGTATCGCAAAGCCACCGCGTATGCGTTCCCACAAATCGATTTCACGGGTTTCGGACAGGTTCAGAGAACCGGGTGTGCCGGACAGAGATGTATCGAGACTAAGTGTATTGACGGGGGAATTTTCAGCCGGTGCAGGTGAGTCAGCAGGGACGCTGCCTTCTGCCAGACTGATCAGCGGTAACGCGATCAGCGCAATGGTTGCGGCAATCCGTGGAGTGAGTGCGGGTCGTAATCTTTTCATAGGCAAGATCAGAAATATCGACCAGAGTCGACTGTGTCTTCAGGATCCGAAGAGTGTACGGAAAATCATAGCTCGCCGTCAAGAAAAATGTCAGCCTGATGACAGGCGGCGTTAACGAAGAATTGAAATAGCGCGAAATTAAATGATTTTAGATGAAATTGGTGATTTATCTGAAATTGATGACTAATCCCATCGTCGTCAGTTGCGGGATCTGGCGCACCGTATTTTTGTGGGTAGTTTCTGACATTGTTTATCCATTGTGCCGGGTTTCCTTGTGAGAATTTGTTTTTCTGCCTAAGCTGCGCGGATTACAAAAAGAAGGGGGACATGATGCGACGACAGTTCTGGCTGAGTGCAGTGTTACTGCTGACAGCGCCTTGGGTACAGGCAGAAACGATGTTGATTAAGGCAAACGGCTACAGCTGGGAGCACGAACGTTTGCGTCAGTTTGACACGCTGGTCATCAGTGATCAGGGTAAAGTACTGGCTACCGGCGCACAGGCAGAACTCGCACCGCGCTGGCCTGCTGCGAAAGTGCTGGATATGGGCGGAAAAACGGTCTTACCCGGCCTGACCGATGCGCACGGGCATTTACTCAGCCTCGGTTACAGCATGCTGAGTCTGAATCTGCGCGAGACACGCAATTTGCAGGAAGCGCGCGAAGCGATTCGTACTTATCTGCGCCAGTATCCGGGCAATGGCTGGGTATTGGGCGGTGGCTGGAATCAGGTCGTCTGGCAGCTCGGTCGCTTTCCTGAGGCAGCAGATATCGACGATCTCGCGCCGCAGCGTCCGGTCTGGCTGGACCGTGTGGATGGTCATGCGGGCTGGGCGAATCAGGCTGCGTTACGCATTGCCGGTATCGACAAAAACACGCCTGACCCCTCCGGTGGTCGTATTGAACGGGATGCGGCCGGTAATCCGACCGGTGTGCTTATCGATAGTGCGATGACACTGGTCAGCCGTCATATTCCTGCCGCCGATGCAGCGCAGAATAAGGAGGCACTGAAGCTCGCACTGAATACACTGGTCGCCAACGGTATCACCAGCGTGCATGATGCCGGTATCAATGTCGCGGCAGATCAGGCGATACGCAGTTTGCAGGCGGAGCAAGCCTTGCCGCTGCGGGTGTACGGCATGATACGCGGCACCGGCGAAGAATTTACGCAATTATCCAAAGACGGGCCGCGCTACGATGCAGCGCAGGATCGCTATGTGTTGCGTGCTGTGAAGCTGTTTTCCGATGGCGCCCTCGGTTCACGCGGTGCAGCTTTGCTGGCACCGTACAGCGATGCGCCGCACACCAAAGGTTTGCTGTTTCATACACCGGCAGAATTGCAGGGCATGATACGGACTGCTGCTTCGCGCGGTTATCAGGTGAATGTGCATGCCATCGGCGATGCGGCGAATCGTGAAGTGCTGGATGCATTTGCCGCATTACCGCCGCAGTGGCGCGCCGCCCGCCGTCACCGTATTGAACATGCGCAGGTGGTGGCGCTGGAAGATATTCCGCGTTTTGTGAAGCTGGGTCTGATTCCATCGATGCAGCCAGTCCATGCAACTTCGGATATGAATATGGCGGAGCAGCGCGTTGGCCCGCAGCGGATACGTGGTGCTTATGCGTGGCAACGTTTTACTAAACTCGGTGCGCGGATTGCCTGCGGATCGGATTTTCCGATTGAATCGCCGAATCCGTTTGAAGGCATGCTGGCGGCAGTCAGCCGCACCGATTTGCAGGGGCAACCGCAAGGAGGCTGGTATCCGGATCAGGCGATGAGCCGTGAGCAGGCGCTGCGCTGCTTCACACTGGATGCTGCATTTGCGGCGTTTCAGGAAACCCGGCTCGGCAGTCTGGAAAAAGGGAAGTGGGCGGATTTTGTGGTGATTGATCGCGACATTCTGAAAGTGCCGGTCAGTGAGATCGCCACAACGCAGGTGTTATCGACCTGGGTCGCCGGTAAGCAAGTCTATAGTCGTCCCTGAGTCGCTCAGAGTACGGGTGTTTCGGGCGCAGACGCTGAGGCGGCTCAGACAACTCAGGCAGCCTCAGAGCGTCAGAAACTGCCCGAAAACACCTGAAAATGGCCAAAATGCGGAGTTCAGCATACCGATCCGGCGGTCGTCGGCAGAAAGTCCGGCTCTCCGAAAATCACAGATGCGGACTTCTGCACAATACTAGGTCGCCGGAGCCTGATTACAACGGACTGACGGCTTCCTCTGCAGGTGTTTCCGGCGCGCTGTTCAACCCGAATTGCAGGCTGGCCAGCCGTGCGTAAATACCCTGCTGCTGTAGTAAGTCCTGATGCGTACCGGTTTCAACGATCCTGCCCTGATCCATCACGATGATGCGGTCGGCTTTCTGTATCGTTGCCAGCCGGTGCGCAATGATCAGTGTGGTGCGTCCGGTCATCGCGCGTTCCAGTGCTGCCTGTACACGCTGCTCAGATTCCGCATCCAGCGCGCTGGTGGCTTCGTCCAGTAATAACAAAGGCGGATTTTTCAGCAGCACGCGAGCAATCGCAATGCGCTGACGCTGCCCGCCCGAAAGGCGTACCCCGCGTTCGCCGAGAAAGGTGTGATAGCCCTCGGGCAGAGCGCTCAGAAAGTCGTGTGCTGCAGCCTGTTTTGCTGCTTCCATTACTTCTGCATCGCTGGCATCCGGCCGCGCGATGCGAATATTTTCCAGCGCATTGTCGGAAAAAATCACAGTGTCCTGCGGCACGATGCCGATACGCTGACGCAAATCCTGCAAGCGGTATTCGCGGATATCTTGTCCGTTCAGCGCAATCTCGCCTTGCTGACTCTCATAAAAGCGCAGTATCAGTTGAAACAGCGTGGATTTCCCGGCGCCGGAACTGCCGACTAGTGCGACGGTTTCGCCAGCCGCGATCTGCAAATGAATGTTGTCCAGCGCCAGTTGTTGCGGACGGGAAGGGTAGGAAAAACGCAGTGCTGACAGCGATAGCGTCGCTCCCTGCGTATTGCCGGTGTCCGGCGGCAGCTTTGGATGTGGCGGGTCCTGAATGTCAGGCGGGTAAGCCATCAGTGCCAGCAAACGCTCGGTTGCACCGGCAGCGCGCTGGGCATCGCCAAGCACTTCCGATAAAGCGCCGAATGCGCCGGCCACAATTGAGGCGTACAAAATAAACTGCGCCAGTTGTCCGCTGCTCATTTCACCCGCGGCAACGCGCTGCGCCCCCAGCCACAACACCAGAATGATCGCACCGAATACCAGCGTGATCGCAATCATGGTCAGCAGGGCGCGGGCACGCACCCGGCGGATACCGCTGTCAAAAGCTTTTTCCGCCTGTGTGCCGAAGCGTTCACGCTCGGCGGATTCACGGGTGAACGCCTGTATCGTCGGCATTGCATTCAGAATTTCACCGGCCAGTGCAGAAAAATCGGCGATGCTGTCCTGACTCTGGCGCGAAAGGCTGCGTACCCGCTTGCCGAAATGCAGTATCGGCAAAATCACGGCCAGCAGTAACACCAGTATCATCAGCGTCAGCGATGTGCTGGTGATCAGCATCATCAGCAAACCGCCAGCCAGTAACAGGCAGTTGCGCAGCGCCATCGAAATACTGGTGCCGACCACGGTTTGTATCAGCGACGTATCGGTGGTTAAACGCGACAGCACTTCGCCGGTGCGTGTGGTCTCAAAAAACAGCGGGCTTTGCCGCAGAATGTGTGAGTACACTTGCTTGCGCAAATCGGCAGTTACCCGCTCGCCCAGCCAGGACACCATGTAAAAGCGGGCGGCGGTGGAAATCGCCAGCAGCATGGCCAGACCGAATAACAATAAAAAGGCATTCGGCAGTGCATTTGCAGCGCCTTGCCAGCCGCCGTCTATCATGCCGCGAAATGCCATCGGCACGGACAGGGTGGCGGCAGCGGCGGCAAGCAGGGCAAATCCCGCCAGCGCAAATTGTTTTCGGTACGGTAGTAAAAATGGCAGTAAGGCGCGCAGTGGCCCCAGTTTGCGGGCAGGCGTTGCCGTATTGGCGTCGGACGCTGACGCAGCAGCAGAAAGTTCGGACATAAATGACGAGAAAAGGTGGCTGGAGGCAGTCTGTCGGGTATCGTCAACTGCTGCAACGCTAACTGTAGCCGCTTTCTGTGATTTCAATGCTTAAAAATGCCGCCTTGCCGTCAACTGTAACAAACTGTCACACGTTCTTGCTTCAACTCACTTTCAGAAAGTATGTATGAAATCCCGACTGACATCCCAAAACCTGCGCTTGTTTGCTCTGCTTGCCGGTGTCGCTATGCTCAGCGCCTGCCAGAGCACCATTACACGCATGAATGATTGCAAGTCCGGCGACTGGCAAATGATAGGCCGCAAAGATGGTGAAGCAGGGCTGACTGCACAGTTTGATGACAGGCGCGATTTCTGTGCGAAAGTCGATAACAGTAAAGTGACAGCGGAATCCGGTACTTTGTATCTGGGTGGCTGGACCACCGGTAATCAGCAATTCTGGTATCGCCTCGGTCGGGACGATGGTAACCGTGCGCTGCCGGTGTCACAGTTTGCGCAGCAACTGAAATCGGAAAAAATCGTCGAGAATAAAACGCCGCCGCAGGAGCGATTCTACGTTGATGGCTGGACACTGGGCAACGGGGAATACTGGTTCCGTACCGGCGATGCTGACGGTCGTGCCGGGTCACCGGTGAAGCTGGAGCAGCAACGTCAGCAGGAAGGCGCTGCTATCGGTTTCCGTAGTGACCAGTACCGCAGCGGCTGGGCGCAGGGTAATCAGGGTTACTGGTTTCAGCTGGGCGTGGCAGATGCGCATGACGGTATTCCGGACAGCCGTTTTAAAGAACATGAACAAAATGCAAAACAACGCGAAGTCTTTGTGCGTGCTGATGCGTATCAGCAAGGCTGGGATAAGGAAATCATCGAATACTGGCGTCGTCTCGCGTGGGAAGATGCAGTTAATGGCCGCGATGTGAACAATCGTCGTGCCGATGCGCAGGCGCGTGGACTGAAATTCTCTGAGCCACAATATCAGGACAGCTGGCAGGCACGTCTGGTGCAGTACTGGCAAGATGCCGGCGCACAGGATGGCTGGGGTCGTCCGTACATGCTGGAGCAGCGCATGGCGAATGCGCAGCGTGACCGCGTATTCGTGATTGCGCAAACCCGTGACGTGTATACCGCAGCCTGGAACCGTAAGAATGATGAATACTGTACGCCTGCCAATGCATTCGACTGGGCGCGTCGCGGCAACTGGATGGCTGTGAATGTTTGTCGTCCTGAGCTGCAATGGCGTTTAGACCGCGCTGTCAGAAACGGGCGTGAATTTGAGCATCTTGAGGATCGTATCCGGCATGCGCAGCGCGAAGCCCGCGAATTTGCCCAGCGCGCCTCAGATCTGGAAAATAATGTGCGTCAGCTGGAGCGCGATGCAAACCGTCTGGCAGAAGTTAAAGATATTAAAGACAACAAAGACAGTAAACCGTCGCCTAACAATGCGGACGAATTGCGCCGTAACGAACGTAGTCGTGCGGACTTGCGTAGCCAGATAGACAGTCTGCGTCGTCAGCAGCGTGATGCAGAAGAAAAAGCGGCACGCTTGCGCCGTGAGCAGGATCAGCTGCGCTTTGAAGCCTTGCACTGAAGTCATCTGATCTGAATTGTGCAGATTTTATTCACCGGAATCACGGTTCCGGTGAACTTCTGCCAGTCTGATGTTCATCCTTATGAAATATTTGGAATCCGATATATCCAACCTCACATAAGCCTTATATAATCCACGGAATTGATCGGGAGAGAGCAGCGCAGAGCTGCCGCCGAAGGTGCGAACACCCAAAAACTCTCAGGCAAAAGGACCGATCAACGGAAAACCGGCTGGTTTTCTCAGACTCTGGAGAGCGGTAGCGGCAAAAATCACCGGCTACCCACCGAAGGTGCGCACGGATCTGCTTGCAGAGCCGTAATCTCTCAGGTACCAGGACAGAGGGGTTATTGCGAAGCCGTGCAGCGCTGACTGTACCGGCTATAACCTTCTAACTGGTAAGAGGCTTTCATGACGCAAGCAGCGACATCTCTCAAAGTAACTCCACTCAACGCAACGCATCGTGCTTCCGGCGCCAAAATGGTCGATTTCGGCGGCTGGGATATGCCTGTTAATTACGGTTCCCAAATTGAAGAACATCACGCTGTGCGCCGTGACGCCGGTATGTTCGACGTATCTCATATGTGCGTTGTTGACCTGAAAGGTGACAACGTCCGCGCTTTCCTGCGTGGTCTGGTAGCAAACAATGTCGATAAACTGCAAGTGCCGGGCAAAGCGCTGTATTCCTGCATGCTGAAGCCTGAAGGCACCGTTATCGACGATCTGATTATTTACTTCTTCAGTGAAAACTGGTTCCGTCTGGTGGTGAATGCCGGTACAGCGGAAAAAGATATCGTCTGGATGCAAAAACGTAACGAAGAAACTGCTGCTGGCCTGACCATTACACAGCGTCGTTCCGGTGAAGGTGCTTATGCACTGATCGCGGTACAAGGCCCGAATGCCCGTGCTAAAGCATGGGAAGTTTTGCCGGAAACAAAAGAAGCCAGCGCTGAAATGAAGCCATTCAACGTGGTTATCGTTCCGGGCACAGCATTCGGTGAAGTTATGGTGGCACGTACCGGCTATACCGGTGAAGACGGCTTCGAAATCGGTGTGGCAGCAGAACGCGCTGCTGACCTGTGGAATGCACTGGCCGCTGCTGGTGTCAAACCGGCTGGTCTGGGTGCGCGTGACACGCTGCGTCTGGAAGCAGGTATGAACCTGTACGGTCAGGACATGGATGAGACCGTCAACCCGCTGGATGCAGGTCTGGCCTGGACCATCGATCTGGTCAGCGAACGTGATTTCGTCGGTAAGCAAGCACTGCTGGAACAAGGTCAGAAGGCTCAGTTCCTCGGTTTGATTTTGCGTGAAAAAGGTGGCATTCTGCGTGCGCATCAGAAAGTGATCTGCGCACAAGGGGAAGGCGAAATCACCAGTGGTACTTTCAGCCCGTCTATGCAGGAAGCGATTGCGCTGGCACGTTTGCCAATGGGTGTTGTGGTTGGCGACACAGTCCACGTTGTTATTCGTGACAAACAACTGGCGGCAACGGTTGTGAAGCTGCCATTTGTCCGTAACGGCAAAGTACTCGCTGCCTGAATTTCTGAACGGGGTGCCTGATGCGCACCCCGTATTTATTTCCGTTTTATTTTAAAAATCTTTGGAGTCAAACATGAGTGTTCCAGCAGAACTGAAATATACCCAGTCTCATGAATGGGTACGCGTAGAAGCCGACGGTACTGTTGCAGTGGGTATTACTGCTTACGCACAAGATGCACTGGGCGATATCGTTTTCGTTGATCTGCCAGCCGTTGGTACAGAACTGAGCGCAGGCAAAGACTGCGCAGTGGTTGAGTCTGTTAAAGCTGCAGGCGACATTTACGCACCGGTTTCCGGCGAAGTTGTTGCGATCAATGACGAAGTCAAAGACGCACCTGAATCCATCAATGCAGATGCATTCTCTGCATGGCTGTTCAAACTGAAGCCAGCTAACATGGCTGAAGTAGATGCCCTGATGAGCGCAGACGACTACGCTAAAAACATCGGCTAATTACTGTTCGCAGGCTGATTCAGTGTAATCAGCCTTCCTCCGTTGCCGGGTGCAAAGATGTGCGCGGAAGCAGTTTCTGAGCACAGAAGCCTTCCGGCAGCGGTTCAAGACTTCCCCCTTGTATCGCATATCATCATGACCCGAATTTCTCTCTCTGAACTGGAAGCACGCGACGCATTTATCGCTCGCCACATTGGTCCTTCCGAAGCAGAACAGGCAACAATGCTGGAAACCGTTGGTTACGCCAGCCGCGAAGCCCTGATCGATGCTGTTGTTCCTGCCAATATCCGTCGTAAAGACTTACTGCCACTCGGCATGTTTACCGAAGCGCAGTCTGAACAGTCCGCACTGGCTCAGCTGAAATCCATTGCTTCGAAAAATAAAGTACTGAAATCGCTGATCGGTCAGGGTTACTACAATACCCATACTCCTGGCGTTATTCTGCGTAATATTTTCGAAAATCCTGCCTGGTACACCGCTTACACGCCATATCAGCCGGAAATTTCTCAGGGCCGTCTGGAAGCGATCCTGAATTTCCAGACTATGCTGACAGACCTGACAGGCATGGATATCGCGAATGCTTCCATGCTGGACGAAGGTACGGCAGCGGCAGAAGCAATGACACTGATTCAGCGTGTCGGCAAATCTAAATCCAATGTGTTTTACGTTGCAGAAGATGTACTGCCGCAGACACTGGAAGTATTGCGTACCCGCGCAGAACCACTGGGCGTGGAAATCCGTGTCAGCAAAGGCACAGAAGCGCTGGAAAATGATTGCTTTGGCGTATTGCTGCAATTCCCGGGCGCAAACGGCGACATCCGTGACTACAAAGAATTTGCAGACGCAATCCATGCTAAAGGCGCAATGGTCATCGTTGCGGCTGACTTGCTCGCACTGACACTGATCACGCCACCGGGTGAGTGGGGCGCGGACGTTGTGGTTGGTAACAGCCAGCGTTTCGGTGTACCACTGGGCTTCGGTGGTCCGCACGCAGGTTACATGGCCACCCGTGATGCATTCAAACGCAGCATGCCTGGTCGTCTGGTAGGCGTGAGTGTCGATGCGCAAGGCAAACCTGCTTACCGTCTGGCACTGCAAACACGCGAACAGCATATCCGCCGCGAAAAAGCGACATCCAACATTTGTACCGCACAGGTACTGCTGGCGGTGATCGCATCGATGTACGCTGTTTATCACGGCCCGCAAGGTCTGCGCCGTATCGCGCAACGTGTACACCGCTACACCAGCACACTGGCAGCCGGTGTGAAAACTATTGGTTTGTCGCTGGCAAATGCAACTTTCTTCGACACCATCACAGTCAACGTGGCTGATGCAGCAGCAGTGCACGCAGCGGCACAGGCAAAAGGCTATAACCTGCGTCAGATCTCTGCAACGCAGGTTGGTGTTTCTTTCGATGAAACCGTTACACGCGAAGACGTGATTGCTGTCTGGGAAATTCTGGCGCAAGGCAAACAAGTACCTGACTTTGATCAGACTGAAGCTGCAGCAGCAGATGCGTTCCCGGCAAAACTGGCACGTACCAGCGCATACCTGACTCACCCGACATTCAACCGCTATCACGCAGAACACGAAATGCTGCGTTACCTGCGTAGTCTGGCTGACAAAGATCTGGCACTGGACCGCAGCATGATTCCGCTGGGTTCCTGCACCATGAAACTGAACGCGACCAGCGAAATGATTCCGGTGACCTGGCCAGAATTCTCGAGTATCCACCCGTTTGTTCCCGAAGATCAGACAGTTGGCTATCGTGAAATGATTGATCAGCTGGAAGCCATGCTGTGCGCAGCAACCGGTTACGATGCTGTTTCTCTGCAACCGAATGCCGGTTCACAAGGTGAATACGCCGGTTTGCTGGTCATCAAGAAATACCATGAATCCCGTGGCGAAGGTCACCGTAATATCTGTCTGATTCCATCTTCTGCACACGGTACAAATCCGGCATCCGCAGCGATGGTGGGTATGGAAGTTGTGGTAGTCGCTTGTGATGAGCGTGGTAACGTTGATCTGGACGATCTGCGTGCAAAAGCAGAAAAACACAGTGCCAATCTGGCAGCAATCATGGTGACCTATCCTTCGACACACGGTGTGTTTGAAGAAGGTATCCAGCAATTGTGCGAAATCGTTCACAGCCACGGCGGTCAGGTGTACGTTGACGGCGCGAACATGAATGCGCTGGTTGGTGTTGCTGCACCGGGTAAATTCGGCGGCGACGTCAGCCATCTGAATCTGCACAAAACTTTCTGTATCCCTCACGGCGGTGGCGGACCAGGCGTAGGCCCGGTTGCAGTCGGTGCGCATCTGGCAAAATTCCTGCCGAATCAGCGCTCCACTGGTTATGTCCGCAGTGAAGATGGTATCAGCGCAGTCAGTGCAGCGCCTTACGGCTCCGCATCGATTCTGCCTATCTCCTGGATGTACATCGCGATGATGGGTGCTGCTGGTTTGCGTACTGCGACAGAAACAGCGATTCTGGCTGCTAACTACATTGCAAAACGTCTGGCACCACACTATCCGGTACTGTACACAGGCCATGACGGTCTGGTTGCGCATGAGTGCATTATCGATCTGCGTCCTTTGGCAGATGCCACCGGTATTTCCAACGAAGACGTGGCAAAACGCCTCATCGACTTTGGTTTCCATGCTCCGACCATGAGCTTCCCGGTTCCTGGCACGCTGATGATTGAGCCAACCGAAAGTGAATCGCTGGTTGAACTGGATCGCTTTATCGACGCGATGATCGCTATCCGTGAAGAAATCGCAAAAGTGGCCAGTGGTGAATTTGATGCGAAAAACAATCCGCTGAAAAATGCACCGCACACCATCGAAACACTGGTGTCGGAAACCTGGGACCGTCCATACAGCCGCGAAACCGGCGCGTACCCTGTCGCATCTCTGCGTAAGCAGAAGTACTGGGCACCGGTTGGCCGTGCAGACAATGTCTACGGTGACCGTAACCTGTTCTGCTCCTGCATTCCGCTGAGCGAATACCAGTAATACCGGCTGTTCTTATCTGACCTGATTTTTCCGGTCAGATAAGCAGACGATAAAAAAGGGAGCTTCGGCTCCCTTTTTTTATAACATTCCCTGTCGGGAATTTTCGTGAGGATGCTGATCAGCCATCGGCATTGATGCGGGTAATCAGTTGCTGCAAGACTTCCTCGGCACGCTCATTCTCAATCTGGCAGGTACCCGCATTGGCATGACCGCCACCACCGTATTCGAGCATCAGGACACCAACATTGGTACCGGATGTGCGGTTCAGGATGGACTTGCCGGTAGCAAATACAGTGTTTTGATTCTGAACGCCCCACAGGACGTGGATAGAAATATTGGTTTCCGGGAACAGCGCATAAATCATGAAACGGTTACATGCAAAAATCCGTGCTTCACCCCGTAAATCAAGGACGACCAGATTGCCATACACTTTGCTGCAGCGGCGAATCTGTTCAATCGCATCGCGTTCATGATCGCGGTACAGGCTGACCCTTTCCACCACATCCGGTAGCTGCAGAATCTCATCGATACCGAGGGTGCGGCAGTGTTCGATCAGTTCCATCATCAGCTGATAATTGGAAATGCGGAAATCGCGGAAGCGTCCGAGGCCGGTGCGTGCATCCATCAGGAAGTTCAGTAAATTCCAAGATTCGGGATGCAGGATTTCTTCGCAGGAAAACTGGGCGGAGTCACCTTTATCAACTGCCTCCATCATTTCTGTCCACGCTGCCGGAAAGCGGTTGATACCGCCGTAATATTCATAAACGACACGCGCTGCGGACGGAGCATCCGGATTGATGACCTGATTATCGTGCTTGCCCTGATTGCGCAGGGTTTCCGATAAATGGTGGTCAAATGAAAGGTAGGCGGAGGATACGTAAGGCAGGTTGGTTGTGATGTCGCGACCGGTGACTTCGATTTTGCCATCCTGCATATCTTTGGGATGAACAAACTTAATATCATCAATCAGATCAAGATGGCGTAGTAAAACAGCGCAAACCAGTCCATCAAAATCGCTGCGGGTAATCAGGCGGTACTTTTGCGTCTCTGCTGACATAGTGGTTTCTCCTGAAAATAGGCGTATTCACTGTAGCAGAAAGGCGAGGGTATGCCGTGATTTATCGCATTGTTAATGAATGTTTGTCGCAGGTTTGCACTGTTACTTTCCGGGCAGATCAGCGCTGCTCAGTTTTACGGAACTGACTGGTCTGATAACCGGCAGAGGTCACGGCAGCCCAGATTTTTTGCCAGTCCTGCTCGGATAATTGTTTGTCGCGCGCGAGTACCCAGCCATACTGACGGGAAGGTTCACCGACTACTGCCCAGCGATAATCCGGGTCCAGTGCCAGTACCCAGTAATTGCCGGAAAACGGCCAGAAAAAACTGACTTTCAGTTTAGTATTCTGACTACCTTCCACGACGCTGGCTTTGCCGGTTGCCTGATGGGTTTTGCCCTCTTTGGCGCTGCAACTGTTGAGTACTTCGATATAACCATCGCGCTGTGTATAACGTGCCGTCGTATTGGTAACGCACTGACTCTGAAACCGGTTAGGGATCATTGCTACCTCATGCCATGTGCCCTGCCAGCGTTGCAAATCAACGCTGGCAACGGTTTGCATAGGTTGGCCACGGTCATCATTGCTTTGACATGCCGCCAGTAAACAAGTGCTGACCAGTGCTGCCAGTACCGAAGTACGGGCAAACAAATGCGTGTTTTTCATAGAATATCCATGGAAAAGTCGTTGTTGCTGCGCATTGTATCCGGCTCTGCAGAAAGCTGCAGACCAGCAAAACTAAGCTGCCGGTATTCCTGATTTTCCTTTATCCACGCGCGGGTTGCTGCGGTTTTCCGGAAGCGCACTTCGTAAGATGGATACTCATCATTGCCTGCCTTTGCACGGCAGTCAGCAGCAGGGCTGTGTATCAGGCTTTCAGTGATTTGTTCCAGAGATATGCCATCGAAGGCATCCGGCAGAGATGCACCGTCCAGTGATTTTTCCGCAGCGCTACAGAGCGGGATGGTTTTTGCTCCTTCAGCCGGATGGATTTCCCAGTCGCTCAGTGCCAGCCAGTCACCATGCCTGAGCAGACTCAGTTGGACATTATTCGCCCGTAGCGGAGGCAAGGGATTTACCTGTGCCATACGGATATCCGTCAGCACCACGCCGCTGCCGCAAACCCGTGCAATGCCATCTTGCAGTATCAGTGCAGTATCTTCGTCGATGCCCGCCGCGAACGGTATTCCCGTCGCAATCTGTGCTGCCAGCATACGACCGTAACGGCCGCGTGCAATCGCGTGCTGGTCGATCAGCATGTCTTGTGGTGCGAAACCCAGTCCTCCGCAAATCGCATGCGGTATCGCTAATCCGCGTTGTAATGCCTGCAGAGAGCGACCGGCATCAGCCAGCATAAGATGACTGAGTACTGCCGCGCCTGCGCTGCTGCCGGCAATGACGCCATCACGTAAGAATACTTGCCGTATCGCCGCCAGCAGCAGACTGTCGCTGCCATCAGATAGCAGCAGTAAGTGGCGCAAGCGCCCCTGATCGCCACCGCTCAGATAGACTGCATCGCAGGTGGCAACGGCCGCAGCCCAGTTGGTATCGCTCGCGATAGCAGGCGAAAAAGGAAGCTGACCTTCAGCCGCCAGCGGAACCGTCAGGGGGGCAGCACGGTAATGATGCAGACGCTCACAAACCCGTTGTGCTTTGACTTCCGCTTGTCCGGACGCTGCGGCAATCACAGCGAAGCGGCTGCCTGCACCACCGGCAGCACCGACCATGGAGTGCCAGATCGCATCGTGATCCGGCCGGATTGCGCCGCCAAGGATGAACAGAGTTCCGGAATACGTCATTTTCTATGCTGCCGGTGAGTTCACAGAAGCCCGCATTGTAGCGAGTTTTTGGTGCTGTTTCGTGATGCCTGTTTCATGCGCAAGGTCTTTGAAATATGTCGTATTGCAGTCACAAACCTTGTTTAGACTTTTTTCTCTAAATTTTTGTCTGCCTGAGCTTTTGCCCTTAACAACAGGGAATTTCAGGGTTTGTCGGGTAAAACGACGGCATTTTTATATTGCACTGCAAATTGACGCTGACCGCTGCCGGTTTCGATACTGCTTCGCTGTCAGGACGAAAAATAATGAATCCCGCACCAGTGGAGGAGACAACCGGACTGACAGGCGCGGCAATCCTGCCGCTCATTCATTTCTTTACGGGAGCTAAGTAATGAAGTCGACACGTTGGTTCAGTATGGTTTTCGTGCTGGCAATGGCATTGTTTGCCGGTGCAGCGCAGGCGGCGAATTACACCTTATGGGTTAATGGCCGTGGTGGTGGCGGTGTGGTTGGTGACTACAACAGTTTTACTTACTGGGGACCGGCATCCACGGCTGCTGGTGTCAATAAAAAAGCAGTCAACTGGGATGGCTATAACAGTATCTCCAGTCAGAATGGCAAAATCCGCGACGCACTGGATTGCTTCTGTACCGGTAACAACTGGTGTTACGTGGCAACCCACAGTGCCGGCGATCTGATGATGGCTTACACGCTGGCAAATTACGGTGGTTCTGCGCGTTACAAAAAGAACGCCAGTCCGGCCAGTGGTGGTCAGTGCAGTAATTCTGATGGCACAACCCAGACTGGCTGGAATATCAAATGGGTGCGTACGGCATCTGGCGCTGCAGGTGGTTCGGAACTGTCCGATGCGGGTTCGTGGGCACTGTCAGAACCGCTGGTGAAGGATTTGAAAACGTCCACAGCACGCGCGATGTTCAATCACAATGACACCCGCAATATCTGGTTCTACATGTATGCCGGTGCAAAAGGCACGGTGTATTCCGGCATTTTGCCCGGGCAGGATGATGAAGCAGTTGCCTATCACAGCACCGGTGGTATTGCCGGTAATGCGGGACAATCTCTGTGTAACCCGAGTGACTGGTTCTGTAATGATCTGACGCTGGGGACAGCTGCGAATGAAGGCGGCTCAGTGAAGTGGGCCTATCATTCAGTCGCTTTCAGGGATGATGCGGAAGCGTATAACCATTACGCCAACGGAAACTGGCAAGGCATTATCTCCGTGGTACGAGCGGCGATGGTCAGTAATGCGATCTGACCGTTCAAAGCCAAAAAAGAAGACGCCTGACATGCCCGCTAACGGGCATTCCGGGCGTTTTCGTCTGAGTGGCTTGCAGATTGCAGCGCTGACTATCGTCATTGCCGCCCTGATTGCCGGTGTCGTGCTGCAATTGCGCACTGAACAGGCGATTGCGCCGGTGGTCGCGGCTGCGGGTGTGCGACCCGGCACCGCTTCACCGCAGGCAACGACTGCCGCATTGCCTGCCGAGGCTGCGCTCGGTCGTTCCAAAGCCATGCTGGAGCAACAAGTGGTGATGGCAGATCAGACGCTTTGTCAGTACCAGTATCAAACCCGTTATCCGAATACTTCCCGTCCGGTCAGCGAGCATCCTGATCAGGTCTATCCGAATCAACCCGTGCTGGAGCGGCATGCGATGCGCAAAGCAGGGGGCGGCACCGATAACACGATACAAATGCAATCGAGCCAGAACCGTGTGTATCTGGCACAGAATGAAAGCGCAGAATTTGTACTGGCGGCTGTCAGTCAGAATGGTCAGAAGCTGCCGCTGGAAGCGGAAAAAATCATCAGTAAAGGTCTGGTGTTCGGCAATACCCGTCCGGTGGCGGATGTTGTGCCGGACATGCAGAACAGCGATGGCATGCTGCGTATCCGCCTGACACCGCAGCAAACCAGTCTGGCGACTTTTCACGGGACGATCCGCACCGAATTGCAATACCGCGTCAATGGTCAGGCCGGACAGATTTTCTGGGATGTCATTTACTCGCCGCAATTACCGGCGCAATGGGTTGGCAATCCGGCCGACAGTCTGCAGGAAGGCGCTTTACAGTTCGCGCTGAAATTACAGGTCAACCTGCCGGGACGCTATGTGATCACGGCGAGGGTGGACGATGCCCGTGGCACACCGCTGGCGCTGCTGACATTCAATGATCTGTTAAATCAGGGAATGAACAACGTGAGAATGCCGCTGGCCGGCAATCTGATCCGTGACCTGAATCCGGTTTTCCCTTTACGTCTGCGCGACATAGAAGGTTATTTGCTGAAAGAAGATGCTGATCCGGATCGTTTGCTGTTGCCACGGCTGGACGGAGAACGCCTGCAAACCCGCACCTATGCGGTGAAGGGATTTTCCGATCAGGAATGGCAGTCGGAAGAGCGTACCCGCTATCTGACCGAGTTCCGGAAAGATCTGATGCTGGCGCAGGGGGCATTACAAAAAGCCTGGCCGGAAGTCACCACGCAGACCATGCCGCGCAGCGATTGCAGCCGTCAGCGCGAAGTCAGCGCACAGGTGCCGTGAACCGGCTGACTGGCTGAGAAGGCGTGGGGAAATCGCTGGTCGTTGTGCAGGAATCCGCATTTGTGATTTTCGGAGAGCCGGAGTTTCTGCCGACGACCGCCATTTCGCTATGCCATTCTCCGCATTTGGGCCTGAAAATGCAGTTCTGAGGCAATAGATGAAGGTGAACGTAAGCATTCCTGAAGTACAGCGTCAGAAAGCAACATGCCCGCCATAAGCGGGCATGTTTGCAGATCAGGTGTCTGGTAACGATGTCAGGATGCTGCGTAACTGGTACGGTTAGGATGCGGCGGCAGCGCCATAAAGCAAGTCTGATTGCGGCCACGGTGTTTCGCTTCATACAGCGCATGATCAGCGGTGTTCAGCAATTCACTAGGGTTGGTGTTTTCCATTTTCTGGTAGTGGCTGAAACCCACGCTGATACTGATGCGTTGATCAAGCCGGGATTTTTCATGCGGGATATTCAGTTCCCAGATCGCCAGACGCAGTTTTTCTGCGAAACGATAAGCGGCATCTTCCGCCATATTCGGCAGCATCAGTACAAATTCTTCGCCACCGAAACGTGCCACCACATCGCTGGCACGCATCAGCTGACGGCGCAGCGTCGCAGCAACCTGAATCAGGGTTTTGTCACCGGCAACATGGCCGTAGTGATCGTTGTATTCCTTGAAGAAGTCGATATCCACCATAAACACGGACAGCGATGTGTTCTGGCGGTGAGAATTGCCCAGCGCAATTTTGAAATGTTCGTCAAAGAAACGGCGGTTATAAATGCCGGTCAGACCATCTGTAGTGGCTTCTTTGCGCAGCAGTTCTGAATGCGAACGCAGAATTTTTTCACGTTTGATCGACGTGGTCGCATCAGTCACCTGAATCAGGCAGCAACCCTGATCATTGATTACCAGCGGAGACAGCGTAATTGACTGATGCAGACGTTCTTTGCTGACCGGATCGCCAGGCTTGGCGAACAGGGGCAGGGGCGCGCGGTGCAGCGCATTGGATAGCACGACCGGCAGGCGGTACTGCAGCAGGTTGCTGATTGCATTCAGGAAAGTTTTGCCCGGCGCTTCGCTGAAGGCTTCGTCAATACGTTTGCCAACCGCGTCTGCCGCAGCAACGCCGCTGTGTTTTTCAATCCAGCCATTCCAGAAAGCCACGTTCTGATCCTGATCGACCACAATCAGACCAACACTGACTGCGTTCAGGATATCTGCCATCGTTACCGCTGAAGGCAGGGTTACTTCTGCCGCCATTAAATTTCCCCTAAAAATCGCTCCAGCTGCTGTATCAGATCCTGCAGCGAGGTCGAACTGAGCAGGAAGATCAGATGTCCCTCGGTATGTCGCTTCTCGATTGCCAGATCGATATGCAGTAACAACAGATACGGCTGGTCAAAATCATCACTGATGCGACGGAAAATTTCTTCCGTCGTCGCGATGTTGTAATCCGGCAGAGAGCAATTCATCGGGATATTCAGCATGTCAGCCATGGCAGACAGGCAGGCATTCAGGATGATATTGCCAAGCTCACACATGGCTTCCTGTTCAAACTCTGCCAGATCTTCAATACTGATCTGCGATCCCATCATATCGCGCACGATTTCCAGTGCGTGATCTTCGGTAAACAACAGGATCGCCTCTGCCTCAAACGATCCGCTGAATGTCTGGTGCACTGCGCCGAAACGGTCGCCGTGCATGCCCATCTGCGATAAGTCGATATCCGATGATTTCCGGATTTCTACCGATGGCACTGACAACTTGACTTCGTCGCCGACGATTTCAGACAGGCTGGCCGCCGCCCGACCGGCGCCGACGTTAAACACTTCAGAAAGTGCATCAAGATGCAGTTCACTCAGCAGTACCATCTTTTATCTCGCAAAGTAATCAAGCACAACAGCGATGGATTTTTCCGTAACCGGTTTGGCCACAAAGGTGGTGCCTATCGAATTGGCGCGTACCTGCATGGTGTCCTGCACATTCGCTGAAAAAATAGCGATCCGGATCGACGGGTTATCTTTCAGAATAATTTCAGCGGCATCAGTGCCCAGCATGCCGGGCATATTGATGTCCATCGTGCAGTAATCCGGTTTGGATTCTGCAGCGATACGAATCGCGTCATCACCGGTAGCGGCCTCAATAAATTCCCAGTCAGGGTGTACCGCCTTAATGTGGGCGCGAATCACCATGCGGGAAACTTTGCTGTCGTCAACAATCAGAATTTTTTTCATGAAACGATGCTTGGTAGTTATCAGTCGTTATGCAGAGAGTTGCGTAATCCGCTGTTATCACTGCATTTTTATCCCGTTTGCATTGTACCTTACAGTCAATCCGGATTTGTGACAAAAGTGTTCATTTTCCCTTCAGCCTCCGCCATAAAGTGGTACGGCTGATCCCGAGAAAAGCTGCTGCTGCATCCCGATTATTGCCGAACATCGTAAGGATGTCTGCAACATCATGTGAAACATTTCCATGTGGAAATGAAAACTCAGGTTTTTTGACATTCTTTATCAATTGCACATCTTGACCGTTGTGCAATCCGAACTCAGGAATGACTCTTGCCATGAATGCCGGGCTGATCGCTTGCAGTGGCTCATCCGTCAGATACAGCGCCAGTCTTTCCATAAAATTTCTTAACTCGCGCGCATTACCGGGCCACGCATACTGCATCAGTAAGCTGCGGCAACTCTGCATTTCTGCCTCCAGATTGCGGTGCGGGCTGGCGCCGAGCGCCGCCAGTGCATGCTTCAGATGCCAGGTGGCGAGCGCCGGCACATCGTCAGCATGTTCGCGCAGGGCAGGCATGGTGGCGCGCAACACAGCCAGCCGGTAAAACAAGTCAGAACGGAACTGATGTTGTTGTATCTGCTGTTCCAGATGGCAGTGAGTGGCGCTGATAATGCGCAGATCCACCGGTGAAGGTTTCACGCCACCAACCCGTATCACTTCCTTTTCTTCCAGCACCCGTAACAACCGCGTTTGCAGATGCAAAGGCATTTCACCGATTTCATCCAGAAACAGTGTCCCTTTATTTGCCGCTTCAATCAAACCGGCATGACCGCCGCGTTTGGAACCGGTAAATGCACCTTCTTCATAGCCGAATAATTCGGATTCCAGCAGATTTTCTGCGATCGCACCGCAATTGATCGCGACGAAGGGGCCATGTCTGCGCGGGCTTTCCTGATGGATAGCGCGGGCCGCCAGTTCCTTGCCGGTGCCTGTTTCACCTTGTAACAAAACAGGGGCCGGTGAACGCGCAAATAAACGTAATTGCTGACGGATTTGCTGCATGGTGTCTGATTCACCGCGCAGCGCTTGCAAGCCTTGTTGTTGTGCGGAGCGGCTGCCGCGACGGGTTGTGGACGCTGGCCCCCAGTCGCGCCGCGTCAGGCGGGCAATTTCAATCGCATCGTCAAATGCTTTTCGTATGGATGCGGACGAATACACAAAAATACCGGTCAGTCCGGCTTCTTCGGTCAGATCCGTGATCAGACCCGCGCCGACCACCACACGAATACCGCGTGCCTTCAGTTCGCTGATCTGGGCGCGCGCATCTTCCTGCGTCAGATAGGTGCGCTGTTCTACTGACAAACCGAAGGTTTCCTTGAAATCGGATAGCTCCGGCATCGCTTCCTGATAAGTGATCAGGCCGATCTGCTCACTGACACGGCGCGCTCTGGATAAGGCTTGCATGACATCGAAGCCGCTGGCCTTGGCGAGTATCACAGGTACCGGCAAGCGGCTTTTCAGATACGCACCGTTGGAACCGGCCGCAATCACCGCATCACAGCGCTCGGTTTGCAAACGCTCGCGGATATGTTGTACCGCTTCTTCAAAGCCCAGTTGTATTGGTTCGATATCGGCCAGCGCGTCATATTCCGGCGTCAGATCACGGAACATGTCAAACAGGCGTGAAATCGATACTGTCCAGATGACTGGCTTGTCGGTGTCGGTGAAATTGCCCTGATGTTTCATTGATGTTTCACTTTTGTTTCAGTTGAAATGTCTGTTTCGTATTGAAACATGGTTTTATATCCGTTGCTAGCGGATATTTCGCAGGCACGATCGCTAAGCTTGCGCTAACACATTGAAATAACAGGATTTTTGCCTAAGCTCTGAGAGCACTGGCAGTCGTGCAGCAACACTGGCACAGGCTTTGCAATACGACAGCAACGCCAGCTGCATTTCAGGCTGGTCCGAATTCACTTCAAGCTCAGAGAGGATCTATGGCTCAATATTCTGCAGGCGCTGCTTTCCGTAAAGCAGTACAGGAAGAATCCCCGTTACAGGTGGTTGGCGCAATCAATGCAAACCATGCTTTGCTGGCAAAACGTGCCGGTTTTAAAGCAATTTATCTGTCCGGTGGCGGTGTGGCAGCCGGTTCGCTGGGTTTGCCGGATCTGGGTATTTCCAGTCTGGATGATGTGCTGACCGATGTGCGCCGTATCACCGACGTGTGCGATCTGCCTTTGCTGGTGGACGTGGACACCGGTTTCGGCTCGTCCGCCTTTAACGTGGCACGTACCGTGAAATCTATGATCAAGTTCGGCGCTGCGGCGATGCACATTGAAGATCAGGTCGGCGCAAAACGCTGCGGCCACCGTCCGGGTAAAGAAATCGTCAGCAAGCAGGAAATGGTTGACCGTATTAAAGCGGCAGTGGATGCGCGTACTGACGACAATTTCGTCATCATGGCACGTACTGATGCGCTGGCAGTCGAAGGTCTGGATGCGGCGATTGACCGCGCTCTGGCTTGCGTTGAAGCCGGTGCCGATATGATTTTCCCGGAAGCGATGACAGAACTGTCTATGTACAAACAGTTTTCGAATGCAGTCAAAGTGCCAGTGCTTGCGAACATCACCGAATTCGGTTCCACACCGCTGTTCACCACGGAAGAACTGAAATCGGCTGATGTCAGTCTGGTGCTGTATCCGCTGTCTGCATTCCGCGCCATGAACAAAGCCGCAGAAAATGTTTATACCGCAATTCGCCGTGATGGTACGCAAAAGAATGTGGTCGACACTATGCAAACCCGTGCAGAACTGTATGAGCGCATTAACTACCATGCGTTTGAACAGCATCTGGATGCGCTGTTTGCTCAGCAAAAATCTAAATAATCATCATAACAATGCTTAACAGGGCAGCGGCTTGCTGACCTTCATATTCAGGAGATACATCATGTCAACCGAAACAACCAGCACATTCAAACCAAAGAAATCCGTTGCCCTGTCGGGTGTGACGGCCGGTAATACCGCATTGTGTACCGTTGGACGCAGCGGTAATGATTTGCACTATCGCGGTTATGACATTCTGGACGTGGCAGATGCTTGCGAATTCGAAGAAATCGCGCATTTACTGGTGCATGGCAAACTGCCGACACAGGCAGAACTGGCTGCCTACAAAGGCAAACTGAAATCCCTGCGCGGCTTGCCAGCCAGCGTCAAAGCCGTACTGGAATGCCTGCCAGCAGCATCGCACCCTATGGACGTGATGCGTACCGGTGTTTCCGCACTGGGTTGCGCACTGCCGGAGAAAGATGATCACAACACTCCGGGTGCGCGTGATATCGCTGACCGTCTGATGGCATCGCTCGGTTCTATGCTGCTGTACTGGTATCACTACAGCCACAATGGCAAACGTATTGAAGTGGAAACTGATGATGAATCTATCGGCGGCCATTTCCTGCACTTGCTGCACGGTGTAAAACCTTCTGATTCCTGGGTGAAAGCGATGCATACATCGCTGATTCTGTATGCAGAGCATGAGTTCAATGCATCCACTTTCACAGGCCGTGTGATTTCCGGTACCGGTTCCGACATGCACTCTGCCATCACCGGCGCGATTGGTGCCTTGCGCGGCCCGAAACACGGTGGCGCGAATGAAGTGGCATTTGAGATTCAGAAACGCTACGACAACCCGGACGAAGCAGAGGCAGACATCCGCAAACGTGTTGAAAATAAAGAAGTGGTGATTGGCTTTGGTCACCCTGTGTACACCATTTCTGATCCGCGTAACAAAGTGATTAAAGAAGTCGCGCGTCAATTGTCGGAAGAAGCAGGTTCGACAAAAATGTTTGATATCGCGGAGCGTCTGGAAACTGTAATGTGGGATATTAAGAAAATGTTCCCGAACCTGGACTGGTTCTCTGCTGTTTCATATCACATGATGGGTGTGCCGACCGCGATGTTTACACCATTGTTCGTGATTGCCCGTACTTCCGGCTGGGCGGCTCACATTATCGAACAACGTATCGACAACAAGATCATTCGTCCTAGCGCCAATTATGTTGGCCCGGAAGATCTGAAATTTGTGCCGATTCAGGAACGTAAATAAGCCAGCATCGGTAATGACAGAGAATACGTCAACATCCGTGCTGACATTCCGGCAGGCGCGTGCCGAAGATTTGCCGCGCCTGCTGGCGCTGCTGGCCGATGACACGCTAGGAAAAAACCGTGAAGGCGTCGGTTCAGAAGATCCGGTTTATCGTGCTGCATTTGAACGCATCGCCAGCGATGCGAATCAGTACTTGCTGGTGGCAGAACTGCAGCAGGAAGTGATTGGCATGCTGCAACTGACTTTCATTCCCGGGCTGTCTCGCTGTGGTGCAACCCGTGCGCTGATTGAAGCCGTACGCATTGCATCAGCATTGCGCAGCAAAGGATACGGCAGTGAGCTGATCCGTGAAGCAATACGGATTGCGCAGGAACGTGGTTGCAGTCTGGTGCAACTGACCAGCGACCGCCAGCGCCAGCAGGCGCACCGTTTCTATACCGCACTGGGCTTTACGGATTCTCATATCGGCTTCAAGCTGAATCTGACGCAACATTAACACTACGGCGGTATCGTGCGCGATACCGCCTTCTTCATAACAGGTGAAGGATGAATACCCAATACCGTCAAGCGCTCCCGGGCACCGCACTGGAATTTTTCAATGCGCGCGCCGCAGTGGAAGCGATACAGGCAGGATCCTACGACAAGCTGCCATACACCTCACGTGTACTGGCTGAAAATCTGGTACGCCGCTGTGACCCGGCGACGCTGACCGATTCTTTACGTCAGCTGATTGAACGCAAGCGCGATCTGGACTTTCCGTGGTTTCCGGCCCGCGTGGTCTGCCACGATATTCTCGGACAAACTGCGCTGGTCGATCTCGCTGGTTTGCGTGATGCGATTGCAGAGCAGGGTGGTGATCCGGCAAAAGTAAATCCGGTCGTGCCGGTGCAACTGATCGTGGATCACTCGCTGGCTGTTGAATGCGGTGGCTTTGATCCGCAGGCATTTGAAAAAAACCGTGCGATTGAAGACCGTCGTAACGAAGACCGCTTCCACTTTATTAACTGGACCAAACAAGCGTTTAAAAACGTGGACGTGATTCCGCCGGGTAACGGCATCATGCATCAGATTAATCTGGAACGCATGTCGCCGGTGATTCATGCTCAGGACGGCGTCGCTTATCCCGACACGCTGGTCGGTACCGACAGTCATACGCCGCATGTGGATGCGCTGGGTGTGATTGCGATCGGCGTTGGTGGTCTGGAAGCAGAAAATGTAATGCTGGGCCGCGCTTCATGGATGCGTTTGCCGGACATCGTCGGCGTTGAATTGCAGGGCAAACCTGCAGCAGGCATCACCGCCACCGATATCGTGCTGGCGCTAACTGAGTTCCTGCGTAAATCCAAAGTGGTTGGCGCATATCTGGAATTTTACGGCGCCGGTGCTGCTGCACTGACACTGGGTGACCGTGCCACGATTTCCAACATGGCACCGGAATACGGTGCGACAGCAGCGATGTTCAGCATCGATCAGCAAACCATCGATTACCTGAAACTGACCGGCCGCAGCGACGAACAGGTCGCGCTGGTGGAAACCTATGCCAAAGCGGCTGGTTTATGGTCAGACGCACTGGTGAATGCAGAATACGAACGCGTACTGCAGTTTGATCTGTCCACGGTGGTGCGTAATATGGCAGGTCCTTCCAATCCGCATGCACGTCTGCCAACCTCCGATCTGGCTAGCCGTGGCATCGCTGCTGCGTGGCAAAAAGAAGAGGGCAAAATGCCGGATGGTGCAGTGATTATTGCTGCGATTACCAGCTGCACCAACACCTCTAATCCGCGTAACGTGATTGCCGCCGGCTTGCTGGCGCGTAACGCAAATCGTCTCGGTCTGGTACGTCAGCCCTGGGTGAAAACCTCGCTGGCACCTGGATCGAAGGCCGTGACCCTGTATCTGCAGGAAGCCGGTTTGTTGCCAGAGCTCGAAAAACTGGGCTTCGGCGTCGTGGCTTATGCATGTACTTCGTGTAACGGTATGTCCGGTGCGCTGGATCCGGTGATCCAGCAGGAAATTATCGACCGTGATCTGTACGCAACCGCCGTGTTATCGGGTAACCGTAACTTTGACGGCCGTATCCATCCGTATGCAAAACAAGCTTTCCTCGCATCGCCACCACTGGTCGTTGCGTATGCTATCGCCGGTACTATCCGTTTCGATATCGAAAAAGATGTGCTGACCGTGGTGGACGGCAAGGAAATCCGCCTGAAAGATATCTGGCCGGATGATGCCGAAATTGATGCGCTGGTACGTAAAGCCGTGAAGCCGGAAATGTTCCGTCAGGTGTATGAGCCAATGTTTGCTATCCAGACTGAACAAGCAGCCAGTGTTCCGCCACTGTATGACTGGCGTGCACCATCGACTTACATCCGCCGTCCGCCGTACTGGGAAGGCGCACTGGCTGGTGAGCGCACCATGAAGGGCATGCGTCCGCTGGCGGTGCTCGGCGATAACATCACCACTGATCACTTGTCGCCATCGAATGCGATTCTGCCGGATTCCGCTGCCGGTGAATATCTGGCGAAAATGGGTTTGCCGGAAGAAGATTTCAATTCTTACGCAACCCACCGCGGCGATCACCTGACAGCACAGCGCGCCACCTTTGCGAATCCGACGCTGAAAAACGAAATGGTGCGTGATGCCGAAGGTAAAGTGCGCGCCGGTTCGCTGGCACGCATTGAGCCGGAAGGTAAAGTCACCCGTATGTGGGAAGCGATTGAAACCTACATGGAACGCAAACAGCCACTGATTATCGTGGCCGGTGCCGATTATGGTCAGGGTTCTTCGCGTGACTGGGCGGCCAAAGGTGTACGTCTGGCGGGCGTGGAAGTGATTGCAGCCGAAGGTTTTGAGCGCATTCACCGCACCAATCTGATTGGTATGGGCGTACTGCCGCTGGAATTCAAACCGGGTGTGAACCGCCTGACTCTGAATCTGGACGGTACGGAAACCTATGACGTGATTGGCGAGCGCAAACCGCGTGCGGATCTGACACTGGTAATCCATCGCAAAAACGGTGAGCGTGTGGAAGTGGCGATGACCTGCCGTCTGGATACAGCGGAAGAAGTGTCGATTTACGAAGCCGGTGGCGTATTGCAGCGCTTTGCACAGGACTTCCTCGAATCCAGCCGTCAGGCCTGATCCGGATCATCAGGCTGCACGGGACATAAGTTTCCGGCAGCCTGATTTTTCTTAAGAAAGAGAGCTATGAGTTTTCTCCCGCAAATCAGAATTCCCGCGACCTACATGCGCGGCGGCACCAGTAAAGGCGTGTTTTTCCGTCTGCAGGATTTGCCGGAAGCAGCGCAGCAGCCTGGTCCGGCGCGCGACGCGGTGTTACTGCGCGTCATCGGCAGCCCCGATCCTTACGGTAAGCAAATTGATGGTATGGGCGGTGCGACGTCCAGTACCAGTAAAACCGTGATTCTGTCGCCATCCACCCGCGCGGATCATGATGTTGATTATCTGTTCGGTCAGGTATCGATTGATAAAGCCTTTGTCGACTGGAGCGGTAACTGCGGCAATTTGTCCGCAGCAGTCGGTGCGTTTGCCATCAGCAGCGGTCTGGTCGATGCCAGTCGTATTCCGCAAAACGGACTGGCGACAGTCAGAATCTGGCAGGCCAATATCAGCAAAACCATTATTGCGCATATTCCGGTGTGCAATGGTCAGGTACAGGAATCCGGTGATTTTGAACTGGATGGTGTGACATTTCCGGCAGCAGAAGTGCAGCTGGAATTCATGGACCCCGCTGCCGATGAAGATGGCGACGGTGGTGCGATGTTCCCGACCGGGAATCTGATCGACACACTGGATGTGCCGGGCATCGGCAGTTTTCCTGCCACCATGATCAATGCCGGTATTCCGACGATTTTTGTAAATGCAGCGGATATCGGTTATCAGGGTACGGAATTGCAGGATGCAATCAATGGCGATACGGCAGCGCTGGCACGCTTTGAAACCATTCGCGCTTACGGCGCAGTCAAAATGGGGCTGATCAAAGATATCGCAGAAGCCGCGACCCGCCAGCACACACCGAAAATCGCGTTTGTAGCTCCGTCGGCCAGCTATCAGTCTTCCAGCAATAAAACCGTGCAGGCAGCGGATATTGATTTGCTGGTGCGTGCTTTATCAATGGGTAAGCTGCATCATGCCATGATGGGAACAGCTGCTGTGGCGATTGGTACGGCTGCGGCGATTCCGGGTACGCTGGTCAGCAATGCGGCCGGTGGCGCGAAACAGGCTGTGCGTTTCGGTCATCCTTCCGGCACGCTGCGCGTGGGTGCGGAAGCGGTGCAGGATAATGGTCAGTGGAAAGTATCCCGCGCGATCATGAGCCGCAGTGCGCGCGTGCTGATGGAAGGCTGGGTCAGAATTCCCGCGGAAACGCTGACCGGCATCTGAGATGTGCAGCGCTGAGCGGGAATTTGTGTTTCCGTATCAGAGCATCAGTGCCTGTAAAGAGAAAAGAACGCAGCCGGAAAGGGCGCGTTCTTTTTCATTTTTTCAGGCCAGTACGACTGTACTGGTATAGCGACTGGGCCAGTACGGCTGACTTTTTATGTGCGTTTGCAGCATCCGCAATCCGGCTTGCAAGCATTGCACAGGGAAGATGCTGCAGATGGTATGAAGCTGCATCGCGATAATTATCAGCCTTGTACCGGTTTTTTTCAGCGTGAATTCGATAGAATAGAAAGATCGTGAAGAGCCTTGCCTGATTGCTCAGTACGCATGCAGCGACGTACTGACACAGCCAAGTGATAACGGTGCGGCCGAACCCGGCCGGCGCCGTGGTCTGATCAGGGCCACCAGATTCCGGTCACCAGCGGTAACAGCATGCTGCTGACTCCGAGGATTCAACAAATTGTTGCAGTATTTTTGGGGATATATAAATCATGGCAAACGCAGAATTTGGTACCGTATTTTTTGATGAAATGACCTTCGCTACCTATGACGGCGAAAAATGGTCTGAAACCAGTTTTGTTCCTAGCGACAAACTGCCTCTGCATCCGGCCACACACGTACTGCATTACGCCAGTACCTGTTTCGAAGGCATGAAAGCCTTCCGTGCCGCCGATGGCAAAATCAATATCTTCCGTCTGGATGACCACGTTAAACGTATGCAGAACAGCGCACGCTGCCTGCATCTGCCAGTGCCGGACACTGAGCAACTGAAAGCGATGATTGTCGATATCCTCGCCAAACACCGCGACGAAGTACCGGCTTTCCCTGGCTCTGCCTACATCCGTCCTACGCTGATCGGTACGGATCAGTCGATTGGCCGTGCAGCAGCACCAACCCGCACCGCCATGCTGTACGTGCTGATTTCTCCGGTTGGCGATTATTTCCCTGCCGACGCAAAAATGCGCGTATTGCTGGACACCGAACACCAGCGTTGCGCACCGCACTTCGGTAGCGTGAAATCCGGTGGTAACTATGCCAGCGCGCTGGGTCTGATTCTGGCGGCGAAAGAGAAATACAACACAGCACAGGTGATCTTTGCACCGGATGGCGACGTGCAGGAAACCGGTGCGGCCAACTGCCTGCTGATCAACGACAACGAAGTGCTGACCAAACCACTGAGCTCAGAATTCCTGCCGGGCATCACCCGTGATTCCCTGCTGCAAGTGGCAGCGAAACTGGGTTACAAAGTGACCGAGCGCAATATTCAGGCAACTGAACTGATCGAGTGGATCAAAACCGGTGAAGTGGCCTTGTCCGGTACAGCAGCTGTGCTTGCACCGATCGGTGAAGTTGTATACGAAGGCGAAACACATCACGTAAAACAAGGCGGCGAGCCTGTAAATGCGAAGCGTCTGCGTAAATACCTGAACGATGTGCAGCAAGGTCTGGAAGAAGACAGCTTCGGCTGGATCACCCGCGTTTAATGCTGCAGGCGGTGCTGAACCAGCTGGGTTTTTCGCTTGGTTCAGCATCGTTCTTGTGCAGAGTTCGTCATCTGATGTTTTCTGAGGCCCGGACTTTCTGCCGACGACCGCCGGATGGCTATGCAGAACACCGCATTTGAGGCATTTTCAGCCTGAAAATCCGGTTTTCAGCGGTCTGTGAGCTGGCTAAGCCGCGAAGCATAAAAAAAGCACCGTTTTCTTTGAACAGAAACGGTGCTTTTTCTTTGTTGCAGGCAGGGAGCCTGCGCAGGGCTGGTTAGTGATACAGCATTACACCAGCAGAGCGGAAGTCAGAGTTTTCAGCTCTTCGTCGGATTCTTCAAGAATGCTGGCCAGCGTGCCATCACCCACGGTGAAATCAATTTCCGAGGTAAAGCGTTCGGATTCAGAATAGGAATTGTAATCCAGTGGCGATTTGTGGATTGCCAGCTCGTTTGCCAGCAACAGGGTATCTGCCAGCGTTTCCGGTGGCATGGCGCGTAAGCCGTACCACATGCCATCCAGCGCTTCGCTGACTTGCGACGGCAGGAATAAGCGTGCTGCTACTGCTCGGCCAATAATTGCTTCAGACGATTCCAGATCAACCAGCGTATCTTCGAAGTCCGGCAATTCATCGCTCTCGGCGGTGTCATCCGAAATATCGTGCAGATGCGCCAGCTCGTCCGGTTGCAGCAGGGCGGGGAATTCCTCTGCGCGTGAAAACAGATAGAAATTGCCGACTTCATGCACGATACCGGCAAACAAGGCGGTATCCGGATCCAGTCGCGTAATGCGGCGCGCAATCACTTGTGACAATGCAGCTACTTCTGCCGTGTGTTGCCACAGACGGCTGGTCATTAACTGAATATCGTGATTTTTACTGGTGCCGGCTAACTGCCTGATGACCAGCGAAGAAACGATGGCACGCAGCGTTCGGAATCCCAGACGGGAAATTGCTGCCTTGACATTGGTCACGTCGCTGCCACGGTTGTATGCAGCCGAATTGGCAATCGCCACGACTTTTGCCGCCAGCAACGGCTCATTCAGCACCAGTTTGGCCGCGGTATCTACCGAGCAATCAGGGTCGTCAATGGTTTGTTGCAGTTTCAGCGACGCGGCGACGTTGGCGGGAAAGACCAGATCGCCCTGATTGGCTTGCGCGACGATGCATTTGAGGGCTTTTTGTCTGTTCATTGCAGAAATTCGCTCAATGGTTCGGAAAACGGAGGTTCCTTGAACTGGCCAGAATGTCACTGCCGTCGGATGGAGGCAGTGACTGTATCCCTGATTGTATGCCGTTTTACATTCTGCAAGAGTTCAGATTTCTGGTCAATCCGGCGGTAACAAAAGTTACAAGAAACTTCAGTGCGCCGCCTTTTGCGTTGCAATCCACAGCAACATCTTCTTTTCCAGCAGTGCCAGTGGCAGTGTACCGTCGCTCAGCACTTCGTCGTGGAAAGCTTTCAGGCTGAATTTTGCACCCAGTTCATTTTCTGCCCGCTTGCGCAATTCCATGATTTTCAGGGAACCGACTTTATAACCAAGTGCCTGACCCGGCCATGCCATGTAACGTTCAATTGCCTGACGTGAGGCTGCTTCCGTGTAGCCCAGCGTTTCCTGCAGATACTGAATGCCTTGCTCACGGGTCCAGCCTTTTGCGTGCATGCCGGTATCGACGACCAGACGTGTTGCTCGCAGCATTTCATCACTCAGATGGCCGTAGTAAGAAGCCGGATCATTGTCGAACAAGCCCATTTCTTTACCCAGCGTTTCCGAATACAGCGCCCAGCCCTCGGTGTAAGCGGTATTGCCACCAACGCGGCGGAATTTCGGTAAATCCAGTTCCTGCAGAAAAGCTAAGTGGAAATGATGCCCCGGCTGACCTTCATGCAGATACAGGGTTTTCATACCGGTGGTGGCATAGTCTGCCGGATTATTGATTACCGCCCAGAATACGCCGGGACGGGAGCCATCCAGTGCCGGAGAGCTGTAATGATCCGATGCCGTAGCGCGGCTGATTTCCGGCTCCGGGCGGATTTCTAATGGTGCCTTTGGAATTTTGCCGAAATAGTCCGGCAGTTTTTTGCGAACATAGGCATCAATTTGCAGGTAGGCATCCAGCACTTCTTTTTCGGTCTTGAACGGTTTGTAGGTGGTTTGTGCTTCCATCCACGCAGGGAAAGCCTTTGCGTCACCTTTGTATCCCAGTTGCGGGCCGAGTTTCGCGTATTCAGACTGAATACGGGCGACTTCCTTCAGACCAGTCTGGTGAATCGCTTCCGGTGTCAGGCTGGTGGTGGTCTGCACTTGCGCCCAGGTGTTATACCAGCGCTTGCCGTCCGGCAGATCAGCCCATCCGGTGCTGGTGCGTGCAGCAGGCAGATAATCGTTTTTCAGGAATTGCAGAAATTGCGCCAGTGCCGGAACAATCTGTTGCTTCAGTGCATCGCGGTACTCGTTTGCCAGTTGCTGTTTATCCTGAGCGCTGAATTGTTCCGGAAACTGTTTCACCGGCGCAAAATAAGGATGATCTTCCGGCTGCGCAGTCACCATTTGCTCATATTGCGGCAACATGGAAATCACCAGTGCTTTCGGTAAGACAACTTTGCGCTGTATCCCCTGTTCCATATTGGCACGGGCTGCCTGCAGCCAGGCAGGTAATTGTTGTAAGCGCTTCAGGAAAGTCCGGTATTGCTGCGGCGTTTTTAATGGCTGCGCACTCTGGCCACCGGCAAAGTGGGCCAGTGTCAGCGGAATGCTGTCCATCTGGTTGACCGGCATCAGATGATCCGGAAACGCAGACAGATTCAGTGCTGCTTCGGTTTCAAACAGCATGATGTCCAGTGTCTGTTTTTCCTGAACGTTTAAATGCCCGCGCTGAATGCGGCTTAAATCTGCATGCAGTTTTTTGTAGTACGCCAGTTCCTGCGCCCGGATTTCCGGTGTCAGTGTCATTGGCAAGCGATCGTCATAGCGATGTTCGCCTTGCTCAGTTGCACTGATCGGATTCAGTTCCAGCGACTTCTGATAATAGTCTTCCGCCAGTGCAGCCAGCCGGATTTGCTGTGCGCTTGGCCCCTGTGTCACTGCTTTCGTACCGTTTTCGGCGAATGCCGGTGCATGAGCGAATGTCAGTCCGGCGCTGATCAGTAAAAGCGATAAAGTGGTAGGTCGGAATATCATAGTTTTGCAGTGAATTTTGAATAGCTGGCGATTGTAAGGATTCTGTCGCCGTTATGCATTTTTGATTGTGAAAAATGCGGGATTTTGAATCGTTCTGTTGTCTGGCATTACGTGGCGATGCAGTATCGTCCGCGCTGCCGTATCAGTGTGTTGCATTGGTCAGCGTTGGCGGTGTTTAGTTCCGCATAAATGTGACTTGCATTTCGCCTTCGTAAGCAAGGACAATGCGGGCTGACCGAATAAAGCAGAATTTTCAGTGAGTAGATAATGAAACTGGCAACTTTGAAAGATGGTTCCCGCAACGGACAACTGATTGTGGTGACCCGCGATCTGAAAACCGCCTGTATTGCACACGATATTGCACCGACGCTGCAGGCAGCACTGGATGACTGGGGTTTTATCAGCCCGCAACTGGAAGCGCTGTATCAGAAGCTTAATAGCGGAAAGGCCGCACACAGTTTTGATTTTAAGGCTGATGCCTGCATGTCGCCGATACCGCGTGCTTACCGTAAAGTGACAGCGCAAACCTATCCGGCTTACGCGGAACGTGTATCCGGCGGGCAGGGCAGTGTCGGCAAAGAAGGTTTGCCGGTGCTGACGGAGTCACGCGCTGATTTTTTGCGTCCGCCGACAGAAGACGTTTTGCTGTTATCCGAACAATCGGATCTGGATTTCAGCGCTGAAATTCTGGTACTGACCGGCGATCTGCCGCAAGGCAGCAGCAATGCTGCGGCATTCGAGCAAATCCGGCTGATCGGTTTGTCCTGTCAGTGGCGCTTACATGCCGCCGCATTGCGGGATACGCCGCATTCAGCACTGGCCGATGCCGGAACGACGCTGGCGCCGGTGCTGGTATCGCCGGAAGAACTGGGTGAATACTGGCGCGAAGGCAAACTGGGATTGCAGGTCAGAATCGCATGGAATGGCAATCTGATCGGCCAGCCGGATGCCGGTGGTATGGCATTCTCGTTTCCGCAACTGATGTCTTTCCTGTCTTTGCATAGCCCGGTAGTGAATGGCACGATGATCAGTGGTGGCGTGATTACGGATAAGCAAACCAGTCGCGGCGTCGGTTGCCTGACGGAAAAGCGTGCACTGGAATTTGCAGCAACCGGCGAATACCGCAGCAGTTATCTGCGTCACGGTGATTTACTGAAGATTGAAATTCTGGATAAGGCCGGGAAATCGGTATTCGGTGCGATTGATACCGGTATCGTTGAGTCGCTGTAAATTTTTATTTGTGCAGACAGATATCGTCTGAAAAACAAATTTACCGGCAAGTTCCCGGACATCGCAGGCAGCGATATCCGGGAGCTGATGAAGTGATCAGCTGAGTGGTCAGTGCAGCGGATCAGTTTGTTTGCCCAGCTGGAAGAAGACATTCTTCGCACCGTTCTGACCAACTGCAAAACCGAGGTATAAGGGGCCGAGGAAACTATTCACGCCGGTGAATACGCTGAGGCTCTTGCGCATATTTTTTGCTGAAAATTCTTTGCGCTCATTCCATGCCTGACCTGCTTCCAGCGATGTACCGAGGAACAGGCTTTGTCCCGCCATCTCAAAATTCACCGCGCGCAGCAGATAAGTGGCGCTGCCATACAGCATATAGTTACCGACGAACTGATCCTGCTGATAAGCCGTCAGCTTCTGGAAGCCGCCGAGGAAAGAACCGACGCCACGGGTCTGGCTGTCATCTGACTGGAATAAACCAGCTGCACTGATTTTCAGATTCAGACTGTGATTGCCACGGCTGGCAGCCCACAGGCCACTGGCTGAAAGTTCCTGAAATTTCTGGCGCGAACCATCCAGTCCGAGAAACAGAGCGGAATCCACTTTGTAACCCTCACGCGGAAATGCCGGATCGCTGAGCTGATCTATCACGAAGCCTGTTTTCAGGCCGAACTGTTGCAAGGTGGCTTGCGGCAGAGCGTTTGAAATACTGGTGACGGTCGGATCATTCGGCGAACCGATCAGAATGCCGCCCAGTTTCGGCGAGACGCGGTAACTATTGAAGTTCAGACCGATGCGTGCTTCGCCCAGTGTGCTGCGCGTACCGAGAGGAATTGCCAGTTCGATACCTGCTCTTTCTGTGCGTAAACTGTATTCCGCCAGACGTACGTCATCCCGGTAATAATTTAGTGAAGTTTCCGAGAAATCGGCGAACGGTGCCAGATACATGCCTTCGCGCTCATACAGCGGCTGGCGCAGTTCGCTGCGTAATTTCAGGACATTGCCGAACTCAGCATCGTTGCGCCACTCCAGTCCGCCTTCCGTCAGCCACGGGCGGCGATGGCCGACCTGCAGACGATAGCCACCGGCACCGTCAAATCCGCTGGATAAACTGAGGCCAAAGCGCAGGAAATGTGGCCCCCAGTTTTTTCCTTTGGCTTTGATTTTTACGCCATATTCATCACCTTTTTGCACCAGTTCATGACTGACGCTGTCGAATTCACGGCGGCTGTTGAGTTCAGTCAGTTTGCGGTTGATATCGTCTGCCACATAAAACTCGCCGGTACTGATCCCCAGCTGACGACGGATATCATCCACCGGAATGGCAGCATCATTTTCAATCTCGACAAAACTGATCTGCACCGGACGCAGCATCGTGTTTTCCCGCACCTTAGCATTCACATTGTGTACATATTCCGGCACGGCCAGCGCTGTCAGGCTGCTTTGTTTTCTGATGGCTGCATTGGCGCCGATGCTGATCGCGTCGCGGGCGCGGCCGAAATCCATGAAGCCGATATCGCCGAGATCCGGCTCAATCAGAATGTCACCGTTCACAATCAGTTTCTTTTGTGCCTCGACATTTTGTTCGGTCAGAATGTTGATCATTTGCTGGCTGACGCTGAACAGTGTCTGCAGTTTATCTCTCGGTAGCAGCGGGGTGCCAATGTTAACGGCGATAATAATATCTGCTCCCATTTCACGTGCAATGTCGACTGGCAGGTTTCTGACCAGACCGCCATCAGCCAGCAAACGGCCATCGATTTCCGTCGGTGCAAATACACCGGGTGCTGCCATACTGGCGCGAATCGCTTTGTGCAGCGGGCCTTTATCGAACACCACCATTTGCCCGGTTTCCAGATCGGTCGCGACGGCGCGGAATGGAATTGGTAAACGGTCGAACGGTAAATCCGGTGCCAGATGGGAAGTCCAGTTCTGAATTAATTCCTGAAACTGGTTGGCTTGCACAACACCGGTCGGTAACCGTACGCCATTGGCACTGACACCCAGCGTAGCACCCAGCGGATACTGTTCATCTTCTTCACGGACAGATTGCGGCTGTGTGCGGCGGTCAACGCGGTCCAGCGCCACATCATTCAGTTTCGTTTGCGCGAGGCGTTTTTCAATTTCGCTGGCAGATAATCCGGACGCATACAGGCCACCGATGACAGCGCCCATGCTGGTGCCGGCAATACAATCGATCGGGACGCGCATTTCTTCCAGTTTTTTCAGTACGCCGATATGCGCAAAGCCGCGTGCACCGCCACCTGATAACGCCAGGCAGACTTTCGGATGTTTTTTGATATTTTGCTGTACGGTCAGACTTTCAGCGCTGGCTGTGAGCGGTTGGGCGGATAACAGAAATGTGGCGCAGAAAAGTGCGACGTTGCGCAGAAAATGCAATTTGCCTGATCGGAGATTCATAAAATGTCTGCCATGTGGCCTATATGCTGATATGCTATATCGAATGTAAAAAACTAACAGAAATGCGAATAATGAAGCGTGCAATATCAGGCATTGTGCCTGATTTGGATGTTGAATTGGCATTTAAAGCAGATGAGGGAGGCAAGTTTGCGATGAACCTGCATCAGTTACGATTTGTGCGCGAAGCGGTACGTCAGAATTTTAATCTGACCGAAGCGGCAAAAGCGCTGTTTACGTCCCAGCCCGGGGTTTCCAAAGCCATTATTGAGCTGGAAGAAGAACTGGGTATTGATATTTTTACCCGCCACGGTAAGCGGATTCGCGGATTGACCGAACCGGGTCGTGCCGTGCTGAAGTCGGTTGAGCTGATCATGCAGGAAATTGACGGCTTAAAACGCATCGGTAAAGAATATGCGGCGCAGGATAGTGGCAGCTTCACCATTGCTACCACGCACACACAGGCACGCTATGCGCTGCCGAAGGTGATTCATGCTTTCATGCAAAAGTATCCGAAGGTCAGGCTGTCGCTGTTGCAGGGAAATCCGCGTCAGATTGCGGATATGGTGATGCGCGATCAGGCGGATCTGGTGATCGCCACTGAAGCCATCGCCGGTTACGACGGACTGGTTTCGCTGCCGTATTATCAGTGGGAGCATGTGGTTGTGGTCGCGCCTGATCACCCGCTGCTGAAACTGAAACACCTGACGCTGGAAGATCTGGCACATTATCCGCTGGTGACGTACGACGCCGCATTCGCCGGACGCACGCGACTGGATCATGCATTTCAGGTGCGCAATCTGAAACCGGATATTCTGCTCGAAGCGATTGATGCGGACGTCATCAAAACCTACGTGGAACTTGGTCTGGGCGTTGGCATTATCGCCGGTATGGCGTTTGATAACGAACGCGATAAAAATCTGCGCGCCATTCCGGCAGGTCATTTGTTCGGCATGAATGTTTCCCGCGTCGCGCTGAAGCAGGGCGCGTATTTGCGTAGCTATGTGTATACCTTTATCGAACTACTGAATCCGACGCTGAGCCGCAAAATGGTGGATCAGGTCATGCAGGGACAGAAAGACAGTTACGATCTGTAAAGCGCCGGTGTTGCAGTAACAGGTGTCCTCTGACGGATGGTCAGTGCGGAGAAAAGTTCTAGTATTGTCCCTCCAGTCAGCCACATGCTACAGTTGCGCGCGGTTAATAATCTGATTGAGGAGACGACAATGGATCTGCAAGCATGTACAGAAGCAATTCGCACTAAAGTTGGTAACGACAGCGGCCTGAACGCAACCCTGAAATTTGATTGCGGCGCGGACGGTGTGGTTTTTGTTGACGCAACAACAGTGCCTAACACAGTCAGCAACGATAACAACGATGCAGCCTGCACTATCACCATCGCACTGGCAGATCTGGGCGCACTGCTGACTGGTCAGCTGAACCCGATGAACGGCTTCATGATGGGCAAACTGAAAGTGGCCGGCGATATGGGTATCGCAATGCGTTTGCAATCTGTGGTTTAAGCAAACCCGGACTTACCGTAACGCAGCGGCTCTTGCCGTAGCGCTGCGAAAGATAAAAACACCGCTTCCTGAAACAGGGTGCGGTGTTTTTTTATGTCTGCTGAAAACGCAGTGTAGTGATACCGGCGCGGATAAATGATTTTTCGTTCGTCATCTGTCCGCCAGTTTCCGGGAGTTTCCGGCAGCCGGAAGCTTGCCAGGAAGCCGGTTTCAAGCCGGATTTAAGCCTGTTTCAGGCCAAAATGCGGATTCTGGCATAGCGATCTGGCGGTCGTCGGCAGAAACTCTGGTCGTCCCAAAATCACAAATGACGATATTTGCATAACCTGCGCACCGTTTGCATGCCGCCATCCACAGCGTGCAGAGCGTGAGCAACCTACAGCGTCAGTGCAGCGCCAGCCAGTGCCGAGCTGCCATCCGGATGTAAGGCATCAAAGCAGCGGGTACAATGCTCGCAAAATAAGTGCGTTCGCCGTACATGCCGGTATTTCAGCTGCAATTGCAGGGATGATTCCGGGCAATACGGACAATGTTCCCGCATATAACCGGCAGCTTCCGTATCCGGTGTGACATAGTGACCATCAATCACCTCACCGTCGATCACGTCGCGCGGGTCAAGTTCTTTCAGGATAAAACCCGGACCACGTTGTTTTCTGCGTTCAGGACCATCGTAGGCGGGGAGGAGTGTTGCGGAGGACGTAGGATTCATGGCAACGCAAAGAAAAGTGAAACTGTTCCCGTTCTAGTGCGTGGCTGCCAAAAGGGCAAGGTGAAAGATGCAAATGGACGAAAATCATGACACGCGACAAGTGAGCTTGCTGCCGTCCGGACTGAAGATGACGATACGGCAGGATGAAACCGTGCTGCAGGCAGCATTGCGTCAGCAGATTCTGATTCCCAGCTCTTGCCGCAACGGCACTTGCCGTGCTTGTCTGTGCCATAAACAATCCGGCGATATTCGCTATCTGATTGAATGGCCCGGCCTGAGTCCGGATGAAAAAGCCGAGGGCTGGATGCTACCCTGTGTGGCTACGGCTGAGTCCGACCTGGTGTTACAGATACCGCTGGCAAAGCTGAAGAACCCGGCCTGATCCATGCAGGAGATCCTGATTTGCAGGCAGTCGGTGTTGTCAGCCCGCGATACCAGCAAGGGCTGGACTGATCAGCGCTGAACGCCGGAATACCGCGCGTATTCAGTCTGACTGGTTTGGTATCAAATGCGATCACGCCCTGACGGTCAATTTCCAGCCTTGCAATCCAGCCACGGGTTTGCGGTTCATTATCCAGCGAATCAATCAGAAAATTGCCGAGGCTGTAGATAATCGGTTTGCCGCGGTAAATTTCAGTTTCCTGTGTGACATGCGGATGTCCGCCGATCACTGCGGTCGCGCCGGCATCAATCATTTTGTATGCCAGCTCCCGCTGCCTTTTGCTCGCAATCTGCTCGTTTTCCCAGCCCCAGTGCATGAACGGAATCACGATATCGGCTTTTTGCTGTTCGATTGCAGTGCGGATATCCGCAAGCACTTGCTCATCTTCACTCCAGGCCACGCCGGGTGTTGCGGAGCCAGCTTCAAAGCTGCGTGGCATAAATTCGTTGTAGGCCAGAATGGCGATCCGTAAGCCCCGTTTTTCGATGATCACGGCCTGATGTGCCTCGCGCAGGTTTTTGCCGCCGCCCACGGTCATCAAGCCCGCCTGACGGGTGTGTTGCAGCGTATCCATAAACGCTGTTTTACCGAAGTCGCCGGAATGATTATTGGCAACCGACAACACATCAAAATAAGGCTTCAGTAATTTCAGTGTGACAGGATGGGCGCGGAAGGTGAAAATTTTGTGACCGCGTTCGCCGCGCAGCGACACTACACTTTCCAGATTACCGATACGGATATCGGTGGATGTCAGGATGTTGCTGACGCCGCGCAGCGGATCACGGCCTTTCTTCATCATATTGCCGGGAATACCGTCCGGCACGATGTCACCGGCAAATAACAGAGTCAGTCCTTTGTCCGGCGATGCCTGCTTGGCCATCAAATCTGTGGCATCCGCTGCCAATGCGGCGCTGACACCGGTGAAAAGAAGCAGGGCACTGCAGATACGTGTTAACAAGTTTTTTTTCATAAGCCAGTCCGGAAAACAATGCACGTCGTCACAGAGCGTGATCGATGAAGATGTTGATGTGCTGCAGCTGCTTACTATCTGCCGTTATATGTGGCGGCATGCAGTCATGCTATCGCGGTGGATTGTACAAATCACATTCGTACTGAAGGATGCGCTCTAATTCGCCCGCATATAACTGATTATTCGGCGTGAGCTTATATACTTGCGGACTGACAGCAAAAGGCCCGGTGTAGCTTGCCTGATGAATCGGGATGTCACCCTGATCTTTTTGCAGATAGGCGTACAGCTTGATGTAATCAATCTTGCCGGGCTTGCCGGTCATCACAGCCTTGAAACGGAAACGTCCTTCAATATCAGTTTCCGGCACTGCATACGGATCGGTTTGCAGCGTTGTACGCAACTGGATTGTGGTACTGGCATAGGTGACGTTGCAGCGCAGTTCCGGTTGTCGCCCGGTGTCTTGCGCCAGTGCAGTATTGGCGAGTGTAAAACTCAGCAGTAAAAATCCGTTCTTCAGGCGCATAGTCAGAAAGTTGTTATTCGGATCAGATGAACGATTATGCGCGGACAGCATCAGAATGCAAAGAAAAAGCAAAGTCAAAGCAAAGTAAAACGCGCAATTTGTTGCGGGACACCGTTATTCTGTGCCCGTCTGCGCTACTCAGACGAACCTATCAGGACAATATCAGGCTATGCATACCAACGCAGAATTCCATCAGTATCTTCATCATGTGCTGGAAGAAAAAATCCCTTTTTGTAAATTACTGGGCATGAAGCTCACGGATCTGAATGCGGATCATCCGACGCTCACGATCCGCAAACAACCGGAACTGATCGGCAATTTCTCTCAGGGCATGCTGCACGGTGGCGTAATCGCTTCTGTGCTGGACAGCATAGGCGCGGTCGGCGTATTGCTGAAAATGGCGCAGCAAACACCGCGCCAGACCGCGATGGAACAGGTCGCAGAATTCGCCCAGATGAGCACCATCGATTTGCGGGTGGATTTCCTGAAGCCTGCACGCGGCGACGTGTTTGTCGCCTCAGCCGAAGTCACGCGGCTTGGCCGCCGTGTCGCCAATGTGCTGATGCAGATGCATGATCAGAATGGCGTGCGCATTGCTACCGGCGCAGCGGCCTTTATTCTGCACGGCAAGGGCTGAGCCAGCGCAGCGCCGTTTAACATCAGTTCACATTTAAATCACTGTTGATCTCCTAGCATGAAGTGAGGCGCTGACCGGCGCAAAAATCTGATTGCAGGAGTTCAATATGAGTATCCGTCTGGAAATACAGGATCAGGTTGCCAGAATCCTGATCTCGCATCCGGCGCGCATGAATGCGCTGGGTGAAACACAAATCCGTCAGCTGGAACAGATATCCCGCGAACTCGCTGCGCAGCAAGGTTTGCGCGTCATTCTGCTCAAAGCAGAAGGCGAGGTATTCGGTGCCGGTGGTGATATGCGCGGGCTGGCGCAGGAAGCCGCGCTCAGTCCGCAGCGGCTGGCGGAAGCTACAGCCGTCTTTGCGGCGTCCATGCTGCGTTTGCAGCAACTTCCGGCGATTATGATCGCTGGTGTACATGGCTATGTTGGCGGCTCCAGTTTTGCCATGATGAATTTCGCAGACATCGTCATCGCAGCACGCTTCACCCGCTTTAACACAGGCTACATGCGTTTTGCGTCCGGGCCGGATGGCGCAATGAGCTGGTGGTTGCCGCTTCTGGCCGGTTACCGTCAGGCATTGCAATGGTTATTGCTGGCGGAAAATCTGACACCGGAAGAATTGCAGACAGCAGGGCTGATCAATCTGATTGTGCCGGATGAGCAATTGCATGATGTGCTGGAAAAAATGGCTGCACGTATTTTGCGCACACCGCCGCAATGTGTTGCTGCTGTTAAAAAGCTGTTACTGGCATCACAGACGAACAACATTGAGCAGCAGATTGCAATGGAAACCGGTGTGATGACGGAGCTTGCCGGATCGCCGGATTTTCAGGAAGGTGTACGCGCATTTGCTGAAAAACGGGCGCCGAGATTTGATCAGGGGCAGGGGCGCTGAATGTCATCAAATTAACATTTCCGCATCTGGCATTTAAACTTTTGGCTATGAAATGCGACATTTGGATCAACTTTAACTGTTTTATTTGACTTAGCCGGAATAAATGTGCGTATAATCGGATTCGTCGTTGAAATTCAAAGTGGTTTTGCAGTATCGGTCTGTCATTTCTTACTGAGGTTGAAACGATTTTGGGCAATTTGCCTCAACTCAATTTTTTTGGAAATATCATGGCACAAGGTACTGTTAAATGGTTTAACGATGCAAAAGGTTTCGGTTTCATTACACCTGATGAAGGTGGCGAAGACCTGTTCGCGCACTTCTCCGCGATCCAGTCTAACGGCTTCAAATCTCTGAAAGAAAACCAACGCGTTTCTTTCGAAGTAACTACTGGCCCTAAAGGCAAGCAAGCTTCTAACATCGTTCCACTGTAATTCTTACAGTCGATACGCTGATTCAAAAAAATCCTCGCATTTGCGGGGATTTTTTTTCGCCTGTTGCTTTATAGTTGCTCAGGATTTTGTCTGACTTTCGTCTGACAAAACACACAATAAAAAATATGTCGTATTGAGCATAATTTGATTTCAGTGCTATTGTTCATTATCAAGACTTTTTGGTAAGAAGTTTGTATCCTCCGTGTTGCTCTATAGAAAATCATTACAGGGAAACTGCATATGTTTAATCTGACAATTCGCATGCGGCTGATTGCCACGATGTCTTTCATGGCCGTGATGCTGGTCATCGGCGGACTGATGGGGATGGCTGGCGTGCGTAAAAGCAACGGCGTTATTGAGGAAATCTTAACGAATCAAATGCCATCAATGGAAATGCTGGCGAATTCGCGTGTTTCATTGTTGCGTTCGCGTACAGCGATTGATCGTGCAATTGCTCATCCTGAACACCCTAATTTCAAAGAAAATCTGGAACGCTCGGTAAAGTTTAAAGAAAAGTCCGATGAGGCAATGACCGGCTATCTGAAGTTGCCGCAAACTCCGGAAGAAAAGAAACTCTCGGACGAGGCCGTCACAGCGCGCGATGCCTATCTGAAAGATTTTGACAAAATGGTAACCGCACTGAAAGCAGGTAACCGTGATGAAGCCGATAGCATCAACATGGAAATTGCTGCTAAATCTTATTCAACTTATGCGGACAAAGTAACCGCGTTGAATGAGTACCAATTGAAAGTCGTTCATGACATGTATGACGACTCACGTAAGTTCTTTAATGTCTTTGTCTGGGTGGATGTGCTTGGCGTACTTGGTGGTCTGATTGCCGTGTTTATTTCCGCGCATTTCCTGTTGCGTGCAATTGCCCATCCTTTGCATCAGGCAATCCGTCAGTTTAAATCGATTGGTGACGGCGATCTGACGCAGCAACTCCGTCCGGAATCCAAAGATGAAATGGGCGAACTGATTTCTGGCCTGGAAAATATGCGTCAGTCGCTGGTGCAGACAGTGACGATGGTACGTCAGAGCAGTGGTTCGATCGCGGTGTCGGCGCAAGAAATCGCCGAAGGCAATATGGACTTGTCTTCCCGTACGGAACAACAGGCTGCCAGCCTGGAAGAAACTGCATCGTCGATGGAAGAACTGACTTCTACTGTGCAGCAAAATGCGGATAACGCACGTCAGGCAAATACACTGGCAGTGCGCGCTTCGGAAGTCGCTACCCGTGGTGGTCAGGTGGTGGGTAATGTGGTGCACACGATGGCGTCCATCAAGGAAAGCTCACAGAAAATTGTCGATATTATTGGCGTGATTGACGGCATTGCATTCCAGACCAATATTCTGGCGCTGAACGCTGCGGTGGAAGCAGCACGTGCCGGTGAGCAAGGCCGTGGCTTCGCGGTGGTCGCGAGTGAAGTCCGCAGTCTGGCGCAGCGCTCTGCGGGAGCCGCGAAAGAAATTAAAGAGCTGATCGGCAATTCGGTAGAGAAAGTTGAAGAGGGCGCCAGTCTCGTTGATAACGCCGGTAAAACTATGGATGAAATTGTCACGTCAATCAGAAGTGTGGCAGACATCATGGCGGAAATCACCGCCGCTAGCGCAGAACAGCGTGATGGTATCCAGCAAGTGAATCAGGCTGTGACCAAGATGGATGAATCGACACAGCAAAATGCGGCGCTGGTGGAAGAAGCAGCGGCCGCGGCTGGCAGTATGCGTGAACAGGCAAATATGCTGAATCAGGCTGTCGGTATTTTCAAAGTGGATCAGGGTCAGAGTTATGACTTCGACCGCTCTGCTGCTGAACCTGTTATTGCAGCAACTCCGGCTGCAAAACCGGCAGCGCGTCCTGTACCGAAGCCTGCGGCGCGTGCGGCGGTGAAATCGATTCCGGCATCGAAGCCGAAAGACGATGGTGACTGGGAAGAGTTCTGATTTTTCCGCTCGTCAGTGCCAGTCAGCGTCGCTGAACTGATATCTGAGGCAGCGCAGCAAAGCAGCACAAAAAGCGCCGTTTTCTGTCATGAAAACGGCGTTTTTTTGCGATCCCGTATGGAAATTGTCGGGAAGCGTGATGTTTGCAGATCAGATGCTTGCCGGATCTCGTTGTAAGGCTTCCTCGGACGGCGCGGCTGACCGGAACACCTTACTGCCCGTGACGATCTGAAACGGTTCCGAATAACCCGAAATAACCCGAAATGCGGACTTTGGCACAGCGATCCGGCGATCGTCAGCAGAAAGTCCGGGCCTCCGTTATTCCGAAATGACGAAGTTTGCATAACAAGAGGTCGTGCCCGGACGTCTATCAGGTTAAAAGAGCCGTCACCTGATCGCTGTATTCGCAATCTTACTTACGCCAGTAATCCGGTAAGGCGTAAGCCTGACGCAGAAAGTCAATGAAGGCGCGGATACGGAATGGCAGGTGGCGACGTTGCGCAAAAATCGCGTAAATATCATTGCCCGGTGCGGTGAATTCATCGAGCACCGTCACCAATTTGCCGGATTCGATTTCCGTGCCGACTTCCCACATTGAGCGCCATGCGAGACCACGTCCGGCCAGCGCCCAGTCATGCAACACTTCGCCATCGTTGCATACCATGTTGCCATCGACTTTGATCGTCACATTTTTTCCATTCTGGCGGAAGGTCCAGCCGCGCTGGCTACCATCCGCACTGAAGGCCAGACAATTGTGCGCCATCAGATCATCCAGCGTACGCGGCCTGCCGTGTTTGCTCAGATAATCCGGTGAAGCGACGACCACCCGTTTGTTATCAGCCAGTTTTACACCAATCAGATTGGAGTCACTGAGTGCGGCGATACGAATCGCCACATCGATGCCTTCGCCGATCAGATCGACGACGCGGTCATTCAGGCTCAGGGTCAGCTCTAAGCCCGGATGCAAATCCAGAAATGCCGGAATCAGCGGAGCCACATGCTGACGCCCGAATCCGGCCGGTGCGGAAATTGTCAGTGCGCCGCTGGCGGTGGCACTGCGTTCGGATACCTGCGCTTCTGCCTCCTCCAGTTCGGCCAGAATGCGCTGACAATCTTCAAGAAATGAACTGCCCTCATGCGTCAGGGCAATTTTGCGGGTGGTGCGTTGTAAGAGTTTGACACCGAGTCTTTCTTCTAATGCATCCAGCCGGCGGCTGATCATGGCTGGTGCCACGCCTTCCGCCCGCGCCGCTGCTGACAGGCTGCCTCGTGACGCAACCTCAGCAAACGTGCTGATTTGTTTGAACTGATCCATCTCGTGGATTCCCCCAAAGTGTTCTTTGTTTTTGTTATGAACGACGTATTTTTATTATTTTTGCGTAAAAGTAAAAGATAAAGTGATAAATCTCCCTCTTTATGTTGGTTTTGATTGAATATACTGTAGTGGAACAGAACAACAGTCAGGATAAAGGTGGCGTTCATGCCGGTTCGCGCAGTGGTTTTTGATGCTTATGGCACCTTATTTGATGTGTATGCGCTGGCATCCACGGCGGAGCGGTTTTATCCCGGTGTCGGTTCGGCACTCGCACAATTGTGGCGTAGTAAGCAGATTGAGTACACACAGTTGCGCACGATGTGTTGTATGTATAAGCCATTTTGGGAAGTCACGCAGGATGCACTGGTATTCAGCTGCCGCAAACTCGGGCTGGCGCTGAATATCGAAGCGCAGAACGCGCTGATGGGGGAATACGCCCGTTTGCCGGTGTTTCCTGAATGCGAACAGGTATTACAGCAGCTGCGGGCAATGCCGCTGAGTCTGGCGATTTTATCGAACGGCACCACGCCGATGTTGCAGTCAGCGCTGGAAGCAGCGGGTTTGCGCAGCTACTTCCATCATGTGCTGTCGGCCGACAGTGTGCAAAAGTATAAAACCGCGCCGGAGGTGTATCAGATGGGGCCGGATGTGCTGGGGCTGGCGGCGCGCGATATTTTGTTTGTTTCAGCCAATGGCTGGGACGCCTGCGGTGCAGGCTGGTTCGGTTACACCACGTTCTGGGTGAACCGCCAGCAGGCACCGGCGGAAGAACTGGGTGTATTGCCGCAGGGCACGGGCAATAGCTTGCAGGATGTAGTGAATTTTTTATCGTCAAACCTTTGAACTTTGAAACGGATGGAGAACCGCATGACTACAATCAGCTTGCCGGAAGGCGTACAGATTACCGCCGCGATCAAACCCGGCTATGAACAGATTCTGACCACCGAAGCCCTGAGCTTTGTCGCAAAACTGAGCCGCGCATTTGAAGAGCGTCGCCAGTCGCTGCTGCAAGCCCGCGTCGAGCGCGCTAAACGCATGGATGCCGGTGAGCGTCCGGATTTCCTGGAATCCACCCGCCATATCCGCGAAGGCGACTGGACGATTGCGCCGCTGCCAAAAGCACTGGAATGCCGCCGCGTGGAAATTACTGGTCCGGTGGAGCGCAAAATGGTCGTCAACGCGTTGAATTCCGGTGCCGACAGTTATATGACGGACTTTGAAGATTCGAATACACCGAACTGGGATAACCAGATTCAGGGCCAGATTAATATGCGCGATGCCGTTCGCCGCACGATCAGTCTGGAGCAAAACGGCAAACGCTATGTGTTAAACGATAAAGTGGCGACGCTGGTGGTACGTCCGCGCGGCTGGCATCTGGATGAAAAGCATGTGCTGGTGGATGGCAAACGTATTTCCGGCGGTATTTTCGATTTCGCGCTGTTCCTGTTCCACAATGCCAAAGAACAACTGGCACGCGGCGCCGGCCCGTATTTCTATCTGCCGAAAATGGAATCCCATCTGGAAGCCCGTCTGTGGAATGACATTTTCGTGATGGCGCAAAACGAACTGGGTCTGGCACAAGGCACGATCAAAGCCACGGTACTGATTGAAACGATTGTCGCGGCGTTTGAAATGGATGAAATCCTGTACGAACTGCGTGAACACAGTTCCGGTCTGAATGCCGGTCGCTGGGATTACATCTTCTCCTGCATCAAAAAATTCAAAAACGACCGCGATTTCTGTCTGGCCGACCGCGGCAAAGTCACGATGACTGCGCCGTTCATGCGTGCGTATGCGCTGCTGTTGCTGAAAACCTGCCATAAACGTAACGCACCAGCTATCGGCGGTATGTCTGCGCTGATCCCGATCAAGAATGATCCTGAGAAAAATGAAGTTGCCATGGGCGGTGTTCGCTCTGACAAAGCCCGCGATGCGACTGATGGCTACGACGGCGGCTGGGTTGCCCATCCGGGACTGGTCGATCTGGCGATGACCGAGTTCAAAAAAGTGCTCGGCGATGCACCGAATCAAATCAGCAAACAGCGTCCGGACGTACAAACCACTGCAGCCGATCTGCTGAACTTCCAGCCGGAAACGCCGATTACCGAAGCCGGTCTGCGTTACAACATCAACGTCGGTATTCACTATCTGGGTGCATGGCTGGCGGGCAATGGCTGCGTACCGATTCACAATCTGATGGAAGATGCAGCGACGGCGGAAATTTCCCGTTCACAAGTCTGGCAATGGATACGCACTCCGAAAGGCGTGCTGGAAGATGGCCGTAAAGTGACGGAAGAAATGGTCAAAGCCATGATTCCGGAAGAGCTGGTCAAAGTGAAAGCGGTTGCCGGTGACGGCGCAACTTACGACCGCGCCGCGCAGATTTTCGAAGAGATGTCGACCTCCGACAATTTCGCCGAATTCCTGACGCTGCCGCTGTACGAAGAAGTCTGATCAGTGCAGCTAATCAAAGGCTGCCAGCAGCGCTTGCGCTGACGCAGTGAAACAGGAAAAAACCGGTATGGCGCAGGCTGTACCGGTTTTTTTATCGGGGCAGGGCAATCCGGCATGCTATTCTTCGCCCCATCTGAGAAAGGAAGTTTTATGTCGCCACGTCGTGTCACCAACGAACAGGTCATTGCCGCAACCACCAACTGGCTGGAAAAAGCGGTGATCGGACTCAATCTCTGCCCGTTTGCCAAAGCGGTGCATGTCAAACAGCAAGTGCGCTATGTCGTCAGTGAGGCAGAAACGCCGGAAGAACTGGTTGAGGTATTGCGTCAGGAGCTGGAAGTACTGGCGGAAGCTAATCCGGAGAAAACCGAAACTACGTTGCTGATTCACCCGTATGTGCTGAATGATTTTCTGGATTTCAATGATTTTCTGGATGTCGCGGATGCGCTGCTGGAAGAGCTGGATCTGGATGGCATACTGCAGATTGCCAACTTCCATCCGGATTATCAGTTTGCCGATAGCGAACCGGGTGATATTGAAAATTACACCAATCGTTCGCCATATCCGACGCTGCATTTGCTGCGTGAAGAAAGCATAGAGCGCGCCGTCGATGCATTTCCCGATGCCGCCGCCATCTTTGACCGTAATATGGCGATGATGCGCAAACTGGGCCATGAAGGCTGGTACGATTTGCTGGACGGTAAGCTCGATCCGGCCAGCGTCAAGCCGGATCAGGATCAGTAAGAAACCGTCCATCGTCAGCGTTGTGCTGCCCGCAATGTACTGACATACCGTAAAAACGAAGCGCCGTTGTGCATAGCACCACGGCGTTTTTCGTATCCGGAAGCATATAAATCATTTATCCGGTTTCAGTTGTGCCGTAAAGCCGCGTTCCAGCGACTGATTTCTTATATCCATATGCCGTCCGTGCATATGGCGCATATCAGGCCCCGTTATGCAGGAAGCCGCATGCGCGCCCGCCACACGATCAGAGATATGCCGGTTTTGGTATAAAACAATGGGGGTATATGGCAAAACATGCCAATTGTCTCAGTAAATACGCGGCTCTTAAAATATACCCTGGGGGGTATATTTTCATCGAAATCCGCATTTTTGCCGCCTGTGCAGACCGCATATCGCGAGTCATTTTAAAGACAGCAGTAAACGCAGGTTTTTTTGCCGGAATTCTTTACAAAATTCGCTGAATTGCCTTTTTGAAATCAAAAAACCTAAGAAAATTTACTCGGGCTTTGCCTTGTTATTTTGCAGGGCAGCATGTAGAGTTAGGGGTTGATTTACGGCTTTTTTCACCCCTTTTCAGTCTTGTACATCTATGGCTTTAATCGTTCACAAATATGGTGGCACCTCGATGGGCTCAGTCGAGCGCATCAGGAATGTCGCTAAACGCGTTGCCAAATGGCATGATGCCGGTCACCAGATCGTTGTGGTGCCATCGGCCATGTCCGGCGAAACCAACCGTCTTCTGGGTCTGGCGAAGGAATTGTCCGCCGATCCGACACCGCGTGAACTTGATATGATTGCCGCAACCGGTGAACAAGTCTCTGTCGGTCTGCTGGCTATCGCGCTGCAGGCAATCGGCAAAGATGCGGTCTCGTATGCGGGCTGGCAAGTTCCGATCAAAACTGACTCTGCTTACACCAAGGCACGCATTTCCTCTATCGATGATAAGAAGGTTAAGGCGGATCTGGATGCCGGCCGCATTGTGGTAATTACCGGCTTTCAGGGTGTGGATGATCTGGGTAATATTACGACGCTGGGTCGCGGCGGTTCAGATACGTCAGCAGTTGCCGTTGCTGCGGCGCTGCAGGCACAGGAATGTCTGATTTACACCGACGTTGACGGTGTGTACACCACCGATCCGCGTGTGGTGACGGATGCGCGCCGCCTGAAAACCATTACCTTTGAAGAAATGCTGGAAATGGCATCGCTGGGCTCTAAAGTTCTGCAAATCCGCTCTGTGGAATTTGCCGGTAACTACCGCATGCCAACTCGCGTACTCTCATCGCTGACCGACCCGTTAATGCCGCTGGAAGAAGAAGCTGCTTCCGGCACCCTGATTTCGTTTGAGGAAGATACAAATATGGAACAAGCAACCGTCACTGGCATCGCGTTTAACCGTGATGAGGCGAAGATCACCGTCCTGTGCGTACCGGATCGTCCGGGGATTGCTTACCAGATCCTCGGTCCGGTAGCGGATGCCAATATCGAAGTCGATATGATTATCCAGAACCAGTCTGTTGAGGGTAAAACCGACTTCACGTTCACAGTGCCGCGCGCAGACTACAACAAAGCAATGCAGGTATTGCAGGAAAGTGTGCGCGAACACATTGGCGCAACAAATATTGTTGGCGACAGCAAAGTGTCCAAAGTATCCGTAGTCGGCGTCGGTATGCGCAGCCACGTAGGCATCGCTTCCCAGATGTTCCGCACCTTGTCGGAAGAGGGGATCAATATCCAGATGATTTCAACTTCTGAAATCAAAATCTCCGTCCTGATTGACGAGAAATACATGGAGCTGGCAGTGCGTGCGCTGCATAAAGCCTTCGGTCTGGAAAGCGCGTAAAAAGTTGCCCGTATCAACACAATTTTGTGTGCGGGCAGTTGACCAAATGCAGTTGAGCAGATATTATCTCGGTCTCAACTGCGACTCACAGTAATGTGATCGTATGTGTGGAGACGTGGCCGAGTGGCCGAAGGCACCTCCCTGCTAAGGAGGCATCTGGGGTAACCTGGATCGTGAGTTCGAATCTCACCGTCTCCGCCAGAATTGAAGCCTCTGAACTTTGTTCAGAGGCTTTTTTCTTTTCTGCGTTGATTTTTGCATGAGATTTTCCTTCATGTTGTCCCTCCCCCCCCTCATTAGTCCATCTCTGTCTTGTTGTTTTGCGCACGCAGTCGTCCTCAGCTACCGTCTGATGTATGTCTCTGTCTCCGGCGGATTCTCTTTTTCCGGCGGGAAGACACAAACTACGTAAAAAAGCTGTAAATTTTCCGGTGGCTGCAGGAAGTGTTGCGTAAACTTTCTATTCAATGTGAATTTCATATGACAAGATTGAATTTCGCGCCGAATTGGCCTATTGTGCAATGCACCATTAACTTCAAGGTATGCAATTGGGAACAGAACATGGAAAAAGCAGCCTCAAAGCGCTGACGCTGGCTGCAATCGGTATCGTTTACGGTGATATCGGAACCAGTCCGCTGTACACGATGAAGGAAATCTTTTCGGCGGAACACGGACTGGCTGTCAATCCGGACAATATTTTTGGTGTGGTTTCCCTGATTTTATGGGGTTTGATCATTATCGTTGCCCTCAAATATGTGACCCTGATCCTGCGGGCGCATAATCGTGGCGAGGGCGGTATCATGGCGCTGACCGCGCTGGCACTGGAATCGGTCGGTAAAAAATCGGCATGGCATTTTCCATTGCTGGTGCTCGGGCTGTTTGGCGCAGCTTTATTTTTCGGCGATGGTGTCATTACACCGGCGATTTCCGTGCTTTCGGCAATCGAGGGGCTGGAGGTGGCGACGCCGGCATTTCAGCCATTTGTTGTGCCGATTACGCTGACTGTGCTGGTCGCCTTGTATGCGGTTCAGTCGCACGGAACAGCAGGCATTGGCAAATGGTTTGGCCCGATTATGCTGATCTGGTTTTTCTCACTGGCGGCGATGGGTGTTTATAACATCATCAAAAACCCGGTTATTCTGGAAGCGCTGAATCCTTTCCGCGCGCTGGAATTTCTGAATCGCCACCGTTTTGCGGCATTTCTGGCGCTGGGCGCGGTGGTGCTGGCGCTGACTGGTGCTGAGGCGCTGTATGCCGACATGGGGCACTTCGGCGCCAAGCCGATACGCTTTGCCTGGTTCATGATTGTGTTTCCTGCGCTGGCACTGAATTATCTGGGGCAGGGCGCATTATTGCTGGCCAATCCGGCGGCAGCTGAAAATCCGTTTTATTCTCAGCTCGGTGCCTGGAGTATTTATCCGCTGGTGATTTTGTCTGCCACAGCAACTGTAATCGCGTCGCAAGCTACCATTTCCGGCACGTTCTCGATGACCAAGCAGGCAATTTCGCTGGGTATTCTGCCGCGCATGGAGATTATTCATACTTCCGCAAAAGAAATTGGCCAGATTTATATTCCGGCAATTAACTGGATGCAGCTGGCAGCAGTGGTTGCTGCGGTGATTGGCTTTGCATCGTCCTCCAAGCTGGCCGCCGCTTACGGTATCGCGGTAACAGGTACGATGCTGGTCACATCGCTGCTGACTTTCTTCGTCATTCGTTACGGCTGGAAATACAATTTACTGCTGTGCCTTGCTTCTACCAGTTTTTTCCTGTTTATCGATATTTCTCTGTTCTCCGCGAATGCGCTGAAATTCTTCCACGGTGGCTGGTTCCCGATTCTGCTCGGCGTAATTATGTTCACCATCATGATTACCTGGAAGCGTGGTCGTGAGCTGGTGTTTGAGAATCTGAAAAAACATGCGATTCCGCTGGAAGATTTTCTGGAGTCACTGTTTGTGTCGCCGCCTGTACGGGTACCTGGTACGGCAGTATTTTTGCGTGGCGAGGCAGATGGTGTGCCGCATGCCTTGCTGCATAATTTGTCGCACAACAAAATTGTCCATGAACGTATTGTTTTCCTGACTCTGCGTAACAAGGAGATTCCGTGGGTGCCGTTTAACGAGCGGATTCAGGTAACAGACCTTGGGCACAACTGCTATCAGGTCGATGTGAATTACGGTTTTAAAAATGAACCGGATATTCCGAATGCGCTGGAGTTGTGTGCGCAGCACGGACTGAGCTTTGAACCAATGGAAACCTCGTATTTCATTGCGCGTCAGACGATCGTGTCGCGTCCGGGCAGTGGTATGGCAGGCTGGCGTGAATGGTTGTTTGTGACAATGTCGCGCAATGCACGTGATGCTGCGGATTTTTACCGCATCCCGAGTAACCGCGTCATTGAGGTCGGCTCTCAGGTAGAGATTTAAAATGGCAGGCCCTCTTTACAAGAAGGAGGGTTTTACCTATAATACATGTCTTCGCGGCCGTAGCTCAGCTGGATAGAGTACTTGGCTACGAACCAAGGGGTCGTGGGTTCGATTCCTGCCGGCCGCACCAGTATTAAGAAAAAGGATCAGATGAAAATCTGGTCCTTTTTTGTTTTTGTGCACCCGAAGCCTGGTGCAGGATATGCTCGTGAAATTACCGGTTTCTTCTGTTTTTTATATTCAGGACTGGAAAAGCGGCGCCGGTTCTGTTATAGTTTCGTTCTCTTGCGCGGCCGTAGCTCAGCTGGATAGAGTACTTGGCTACGAACCAAGGGGTCGTGGGTTCGATTCCTGCCGGCCGCACCAGCTTTAAGAAAAAAGACCAGATGAAAATCTGGTCTTTTTTTGTTTTGTGCGTTTGGAAAGGTTGCTCCGGCGCGTTCTTGCGCATTGCATTGCCAGTTCCGGCAAATTTTCCGAAATAAAAATAAACAAAGATCCTGTCCTGGCTGCTGCAATATCGGTTTGTTTGCGCGAGTGTTGCCGCTGTTTACCTGAGTCCCGGATAGCTGATTCTGTTTTAATTTGTTTCGATTTGCGTTTCTCCGCCGGGAATCATATCCGGAAAAAATGTGACAGATAAAGAATCAGGCTGAGGGGCTGGCTTTTTTTGGCCGTATCGTGCATAATCACTGTCTTCGCGGCCGTAGCTCAGCTGGATAGAGTACTTGGCTACGAACCAAGGGGTCGTGGGTTCGATTCCTGCCGGCCGCACCAGTATTAAGAAAAAGGATCAGATGAAAATCTGATCCTTTTTTGTTTTCCGGACCTACTTAATGCACGTTGCCTGATTGCCGCTGCATTGCAAACGCAGCGGCGGTTATTTTATTGCATCTCCAGCAGGCTCGTGCGTAAGTTCCAGCCATCTGGCGCATGCTGATTTAGCGATGTGCGTTGAAATTTTTTCCGGGACCCGTCTTCCGGAGCACTGAATGATTGCAGCATACGATGCAATTGCTGAGTATCCGGCAGCATCGTGCCCAGAAACTCGATCTGATCATCAATCTGCACCAGTATTGTCGGGAAATTTTCGATATCGATGTCTTCGACCAGACTGGCCTGATCCTCGATATCGATCCAGCAAAAGCATTTGTCCGGATGTTTCTCCGCAAGTGCTTCAAATGCACTGCGATAAGCATTGCAGGTATCGCACCATGCGGCACAAAGGCAGGCAACCAGCCAGCGGCTGTTTGGTAAATGTTCCTGAATGCTGTCAGGTTGCAGAGATAACACGGTCATAAATAATAGTCAGATGCAAAAATGAAGCAAACTTCCGGTAAGCGAATCGCACAAGGCGGATTATGCATGCTGCGTGCGCAAACTGCAGCGCAGTGCCGGATGAAGCAAGTACAATAGCGAAATGACGACAATTTTAGCAATAGAAACCTCCAATGAGTTTGCCTCTGCCGCTTTATTGCGCGACGGCAAACTGTCTTTCATTGATATTCCTTCGGCAGAAACCCATTCTGAAGCCAGTCTGCCAGCCATGCAGCGTTTGCTTGGCGATGCGGGTATTGCACTGCAGGATTGTGATGCAATCGCATTCGGTTGCGGGCCCGGCGCTTTCACCGGTGTGCGCACAGCATGCGGAATGGTGCAGGGTATGGCTTACGGCGCAGATTTGCCGGTGGTGCCGGTAGTCACGCTGGAAGCAATGGCGCTGGCCGCTGCTGCACAGCATGGCGATGCGGATTTTCTGTGCTTGCTGGATGCACGCATGAAAGAAATGTATGCGGCGGTCTGCCGCGTACAGAATCAGACTGTCAGCGTGCTGATTGCACCGGTACTGACAGCGATTGATGCTGCTTTGCTGGCAGACTGGCTGCAACAGTATCCTTCGCTGGTACTGGCGCTGGGGCCGGGGCTGGAAGTGCCGGAAGCGGCGGCTGCTTGCCCTCTGGTGCATGCCCGACCGCATGCCGCTGACGTAGCCCGTATCGGCAGTCAGCGCTTTTTAGCCGGACAAACTGTCAGTGCTGCAGAGGCGGAGCCACTGTATCTGCGTAATAAAATTGCACTGACAACGGCAGAACGTGCATTGCAGGGGCGGCCGTAATGCTGTCACAGCAAGTTTCTGCGCTGCATATGGCAGATATTGACTGCCTGTTACCGGTGGAAGAGCAGGCGCACAGCCATCCGTGGACGCGCGGACATTTTACCGATTCCTTTGTAGCGGCTTATGCTGCTTTCGGCATTCGTAATGCGGATGGCGACATACAAGCCTATATGTTCTTAATGCCGGTGCTGGAAGAATTGCACTTGCTGAATATCACAGTGCAGCCGGCATCACAGGGACGTGGTCTGGCCAGGGTTTTGCTCGACTTCATGCAGCAATACGGTCGTGAGCAGGGTTTTGAATCAGTGTTGCTGGAAGTACGCCGCTCCAATGCGCGCGCGATTACGGTTTACCAGTCCGCCGGATTTGCCGAAATCGGCAAACGTAAAAATTACTATCCGGTTGATGCGCATACGCGTGAAGATGCAATTGTAATGAGGAAGATACTCTGATGAATCCGGTGTCTGCAGTCCATCAGTTACGGGTTTTCGATGAAATGGGGCTGGGTCCTTTATGGCTCAGCAAACATCCGGTGACAGCAGAAACAGCGGAAACTGCAGAAACTGCCGTATCCATGCCGCCCGAAGTTGAGCAGGCTGTACTTGCTGACGTTGATGGTGGCGCACCTGTCCAGATGACTGCTGTAGATGCAGCACCTGTTGTGACTGTGACAGACGAGGCACCGATTCAGGAATCAGTGCTGGTCAGCATGGATGGCAGCAATGTTGAGGAATTGATGTTCCTGCCGGTTGCGGAATTTGATGAACCATTTGCCGTTGCGGATGTTCCGCCTTCAGACGGTTCCCGGGTATCGCGTATTCAGTCTATGGACTGGCAGACATTGCAAACAGAAGTTGCTTCCTGCCAGCAGTGCGGTTTGTGTCAGGGCAGGGCGAATACGGTGTTCGGTGTCGGTGATCCTGCTGCACCATGGTTATTTGTCGGGGAAGGGCCCGGTTACAACGAAAATCTTCAGGGCGAACCCTTTGTCGGTGCTGCGGGTCAGTTGCTCGACAATATGCTGCGTGCACTTGGCATCGCCCGCGGACAGCGTGCGTATATTGCGAATATCGTGAAATGCCGCCCTACCGATGACAATGGCCGTGACCGTCCGCCTTCAGCGGAAGAAGTCGCTGCCTGTTTGCCGTATCTGCATCGTCAGATTGCACTGATACAGCCGCGTATGATTATTGCGCTGGGTAAAACGGCGGCGGTGAGTTTGCTCGGAATGAGTCCGGAAACGCCGGTCGGACAATTGCGCGGACGCGTCCACCAGTTGAACGGTATTCCACTGGTGGCAACTTACCATCCGGCGTATTTATTACGCAAACCGGCAGACAAAGCCAAAGCCTGGCAGGATTTATGTCTGGCACTGGATCATTTTTCGCCTGAATAAACGTGGATTCCGCTCCGTCCGGCTGGCACAGCTACGCATCGTATCCATTGCGCGCACTGTGCTGGCTGCTGTTATCTCCCCCTTTACTGGATGAGCATGCGCCTTGCTGGCACGGTGCTGCGCTGAATCCGGTATTGCAATTCCCGCGCTTGTGGCAGCGCTTGCAAAGTGAGCCGGTTGCTGTGCAAGCCGAACTGGAAACCTTTCTTGCACAAATGCCGGTGCGTCGTCTGGGTTTGTATGCAGAGCAGTTACTGGCATTTGCATTGCAGACGGAAGGATTGGCTTTTCGCCGCGGCGTGCAGATTCACAACGAAAGAGGCATCACTGCCGGTGAGTTTGATTTTCTGCTGACCACAAACGATGGTTATCATCATGTAGAGCTGGCGACGAAATTTTATCTGTGCCGTCAGCACCAGCCGGATGCCGGACTGATGCAGTTTCTGGGCCCGAATCTCGCCGATGCGCTGGGACTGAAAATTCCGAAAATGTTACGTCAGCAAATGCAGCTGGGGCAAACGGCACTGGCGCAATCCGTGCTGGATCAGCCGGTGCATTCCGCGTCTGCGATGATCAAAGGCTGGCTGTTTTACCGTTCGCACAATGCAGATGTGCATACACCGGGATTGCATCCTCAGCATGCACGCGGCCTGATTCTGACTACGGACGAACTGGCAGCCTTGCAGGAACCAACATGTCTGTTACCTAAGATGGCGTGGCTGGCACCGGCAATTTGCCCTGAATCTGAAGTGCGTGCCGCCGCAGAATGCCTGCCGTTGTTGCAGGCAGAATGGCAAAAGCAGGAAGCGCCGTACATGCTGGCAACATTAAAACAGCAGGACGGGCAATGGCTGGAGTCGGGCAGGGCGATGGTGATACCGGACAGCTGGGCTGAAAAAGCAATTGCCGCTGAACTGACGTTGCAGCGGCAATCTGAACTGACCGGCTAAGATTTTTGATCAGTGTTTGTGTTCACCGATCAGCGCGACGGAATCAAATTCGCGCTGATTAGCAGCATGACGGCGCATCACCAGATAAGTGGAGCAGGCAACGAATAAACCGAACATCACAATCACGGTTTTAACGTTCAGATCCAGTTTGATCATCAGTGCATAAAGACCCAGCATCGTCAGCACCGACAAATTCTCATTGAAATTCTGTACCGCGATCGAATGACCTGCACTCATCAGTACGTGTCCGCGATGCTGCAGCAAGGCATTCATTGGTACCACGAAGAAACCGGCCAGCACACCTACCAGTATCAGTAGCGGATAAGCCAGCGTCACGTTATGGATGAAAATCATCATTGTCACAACCAGACCCATCGCCACACCCATTGGCATAACACTCAGGGATTTTCGTAAAGGGATAATTTTTGCTGCGCCAACTGCACCCAGTGCTATACCTATGGCAACCACGCCTTGCAAGTTTGCGCTTTTATCCAGTGGCATATTGAGGGATTCCTGAGCCCACTTCAGGACGATGAACTGTAGTGTGGCACCTGCACCCCAGAACAGTGTTGTAATTGCCAGTGAAATTTGCCCCAGTTTATCTTTCCATAACACGCTGCAACAGTTTGCAAAATCTGTAATCAGGCGAACAGGATTGGTTTGCTGATGTTCATAGACTGCTCCTGTATGTGGGATGCGCAGGTTGAACAATGCAGCAACGCCGTACAGTACCGCAATCACGGTCAGGGCGGCTTCATGTGACGTATTGATTCCGAAGTCGATTACAGGAAAATCGAATGCGAGCAGGGCGGCAGAGACTTCCGGATTGACCAGTCTTCCCCCCAGTACCGTTCCCAGAATAATAGATAAAACGGTTAATCCTTCGATCCATCCATTCGCAGCCACCAGTTTCTCGGCGGGTAAAAGCTCCGTCAGAATACCGTATTTGGCTGGGGAGTAAGCTGCAGCGCCAAGCCCGACCACTGCATAAGAGATTAGCGGATGCACATGCATGAACATCAGTGCGCAGCCGCCGACCTTGATCAGGTTGGTCATAAACATGACCTTACCCTTCGGCCATGCATCCGCAAAAGCGCCAACGAATGCAGCAAGTAAGACGTAGAAGAGGGCGAATACCAGTTTCAGTAACGGCGTCATCCAGCCGGGTGATTCCATGGATTCGAGCAGTTTGATCGCCGCGATCAGCAGAGCATTGTCTGCGAGCGACGAAAAAAACTGCGCCGCCATAATCATATAAAAACCACGTTTCATGCTGGGTATGAGCCTGTTACAAACTGTGTTGGGTGAGCTTTATACCATGAAAAACCGGAAAGACAGCGGAAATAAAACAAGTTCTGCGTCGAATACTGGTTAAAATATCAGTATTTTCCAGTTTCTGACGGCATCGTATGGCAAAAGCAAAGACCCAGTACACCTGTACCGAATGCGGCGGTATTTCTGCGAAATGGGCGGGTAAATGTCCGGCTTGCGGGCAGTGGAACACCATGGTCGAAACGCTCATGGAAAGCGCGAATAACCGCTTTGCTGCTTCCCGTCCGCAAAGTCTGGCGCAAACGGCACCGGTGATGAACCTGACGGATATCGATGCGGAAGATGTACCGCGCTTTTCGACCTCCATGGAAGAGTTTGACCGTGTGCTGGGCGGCGGGCTGGTTCCCGGCGGTGTGGTGCTGATTGGCGGTGATCCCGGCATCGGTAAATCCACCTTGCTGTTGCAAGCCTTGTCGCATCTGGCCCGTATCCGCAAAGTGCTTTACGTGAGTGGCGAAGAATCCGGTGCGCAAATTGCACTGCGCGCCAAACGGCTGGCGGTGGATGCAAACGGTGTGCAGTTACAGGCGGAAATTCAGCTCGAAAAAATTCTGCAAACACTGGCAGAGCATCAGCCGCAGGTGGTGGTGATTGATTCGATTCAGACCCTGTATTCTGAAGCACTGACTTCGGCACCGGGTTCGGTGGCGCAGGTGCGTGAATGCGCGGCACAGCTGACCCGTATGGCGAAAACCAACAATATCACCATGATTCTGGTCGGCCACGTGACCAAGGAAGGCGCGCTGGCAGGGCCGCGCGTGCTGGAGCATATTGTCGATACGGTGCTGTATTTTGAAGGTGACACACACAGCAGTTTCCGCCTGGTGCGGGCGATCAAAAACCGTTTTGGAGCGGTCAATGAACTCGGTGTGTTCGCAATGACAGAGCGTGGTCTGCGCGGCGTATCGAATCCATCGGCCTTGTTTTTATCGCAGCATGAAACACAAGTGCCGGGTTCTTGCGTGATGGTGACGCAGGAAGGAACGCGCCCCTTACTGGTAGAAATTCAGGCGCTGGTGGATGCCGCGTTTTCGCCGAATGCAAAACGCTTGTCTGTGGGACTGGAGCAAAACCGGCTGGCGATGCTGCTGGCGGTGCTGCACCGTCATGCGGGCGTGGCGGCAGCTGATCAGGATGTGTTTATCAACGCGGTCGGCGGCGTCAAAATTACCGAACCGGCAGCGGATCTGGCGGTATTGCTGGCGATTCATTCGTCCATGCGTAACAAAGCGCTGCCTCGTCGTCTGGTAGTGTTTGGTGAAGTCGGGCTGGCTGGTGAAATCCGTCCCGCTCCGCGTGGTCAGGAACGTTTGCGTGAAGCGGCTAAGCTCGGCTTTACGGTGGCAATGATTCCGAAGGCAAATGTGCCGAAGCAGCCGGTGGAAGGGCTGACCATCGTCGGCGTTGATCGCATTGAAGAAGCGATGGCGAAAATCCGCGATATCGATGATATGAGCTGAGTTTGCGGTTACTGTGCGCAACTGGCGGGCGCGGTCAGGTTTTAGTTGTACTCAGGAAACGGGTCAGTGGCGCTGGCCCGTTTTTTATGCTTGTTGATTGTGCTGTCGCCATCCGGCACCGATGGCAGGCGGTGTTTATCCAGACATTTTCGTACCGGAAAGCGGACGGCATTGTGCAAATATCGTCATCCGGCATTTTCGGAGGCCCGGACTTTCTGCCGACGACCGCCGGATCGCTGTGCAAAACACCGCATTTGAGCCATTTTCAGGCCGTTTTCAGGCTGAAACCCGGTTCAGCGCGCTTGCCTGGCACTGTCGCGTATCAGGCTGGCAAGCTGCTTGCCGCTGCGCACCGCAGATTCCAGCGTGGCCGGATAGGCAGCGTCGGTGTAATCGCCGGCAATCCATAAGCCTGAGATGCCGGTGGCTTGCGAAGGACGCCGGATTCCCGGTGTGCAAGCCCATGTTGCGCGTTTTTCGGTGATGACCTGATGCCAGAGCGGCTGCGCAAGTGCCTGAATGCCGGTTTGTGTGGCGAGTTGCTGCGCAACCAGCGCTGCGAGTGTTTCAGTTTCCGGCAGTGTTGACGGCGCGCTGATCACGACCGCCATCAATCCCGCCTGTTGCGTATCCAGCCAGCCGCGATCAAACACAAACTGACCGTAATGCTGGCTGGCAGCATGATCCGGTAGTGCGTAAAACGCGCGATCCAGCCGGACCGTAGCCGGATATTGCAGATAGACCGTGGTAATCGCTTCAAACTGATAATCCGGCAGGGTTGACGTTGTATCCGCATCGCTGACGCTGGCCAGCAAGCGCTGGCAATTGCGGATATCAGTGGCAATCACCACCTGATCAAATTCTCCGGGTAATGTTGTTTCTGCATTGCTGAGCGACCAGTGATCTCCATGACGATGCAGCGCACGCACCGGCATTCCTGTTTGCACCGTCATCTGCTGTTGCTGCAAATAGCGGATTGCCAGTTCCGGCAGGATGGCACCGAGTGGCGCGCGCGGGATCAGCATATCGGATGCGGCGCGGCCGGCACCGAGGCTGTCGCGCAAAACGGCCAGAAACGTATTTGCCGAGGCACGTTCCGGTGGTGTGTTCAGCGCAGCAATACACAGCGGATGCCACATCAGCCTGACCAGGCGTTCAGTTTGCTCAAACTGCACCAGTAAATCATTGACACTGACATCGGTATGCAAGCGCCAGCCCATCCATTTGGCAGCAGACGAAAAACGTGCCAGTGCCAGCTTATCGGCCAGCGTCAGACCGCTGGCTTTCAGTAAGCCGATCGCCATGTGCAATGGTACCGGTAACTTTGGTGCGATCAGCGACATGCCATCACAGGCAGGCGGATACACCATTTGCAGCGGTAATCGCAAAAACAATTGTGCAGTATCGCCACCCAGTGAACGGATCAGTTGCAGGGTGTCGTGGTAGGCGCCTAACAGAATATGCTGGCCGTTATCTAGTGTTTGCTGCTGAACCGTTACCGAGCGCGCGCGGCCACCGGCCTGCGGTGCCGCCTCGAACAAACTGACACGATGACCATCCCGCACCAGACTAACGGCTGCACTGCAGCCAGCCCAGCCCGCGCCGATGACGGCAATATGCTGTTGATGATCAGCCACGGATATAGGTTTTCCACGCCAGCCACAATTTGCGGATCGGCGTCAGTTTGATTTTGTGCTGCAACACGCGGAAACCATCGAGTTTCACTTCTTCCAGTACAGAGCGGTAAATCGCGGCCATCATCAGTCCGGTGCGCTGCGCACGGCGGTCTTCTTTGGGCAGCGTATTCATGGCGTCTTCATACAACTGACAGGCGCGTTCATACTGAAACTGCATCAGTTGTGTGAATTCCGGTGTATGGCGCGCATTCAGAATGTCAGCCGCTTTTACCTGGAATTGCTGTAATTCATTGACCGGCAAATAAATGCGGCCTTTGCGTGCATCTTCGCCGACATCGCGGATGATGTTGGTCATCTGTAAAGCCAGTCCGAGTTTCTCGGCAAATTCTTTGGTTTGCGGATTGCTGATCCCGAAAATACTGGCCGACAACACGCCGACCACACCGGCCACATGCCAGCAGTAGTTTTTCAGGCCGTTGAAATCCAGATAGCGCGACTGGTTCAGATCCATTTCCATACCGTCAATAATCGCCATCAGGTGCTGCGCCTGCAGATCAAAAGTCGCCATATGCGGCGCGAGTGCCTTCGTGACAGGATGGGTAGGCTCGCCATTCAGCATGGCTTGCAATTCCTTGCGCCACCACGCCAGCTTGGAACGGGCCACCATATCGTCTGCAATTTCATCGACGATATCATCCACCTCTCGGCAAAACGCATACAGAGCAGTAATTGCCCGGCGTTTTTCCTGAGGCAGGAACAGGAAACTGTAATAAAAGCTGGAGCCGCTTTGTGCCGCTTTCTGCTGGCAATATTCGTCTGGAGACATACTGTAAAGTACCGGTGGGCAGCATCAGGCGCTGCAAAAGCCGCTATCCTAACAAACTGATACAAGAACAACAAACACGAGTGCTGTATATTTGCAAGCAGGTTTCTGCAGGCTGCGCTTTTTGTTACCTATTTGCAGTATCATTGGCAACCATTGAAAATTGCCTTGCCAAAATGTCAGTTGTGCAACCAGGTCGGGCGCTCAGGTTAACTTTTCTCGGACGGAATCATCTTGAATAAATTGAAATTTGCCGGCTTGGCAGCCGCATCAGCAATGCTGGCAGCATGTGGCGGTTATGTATACACATCGATTGGTGGCTCTGTAACAGGCCTTGGCACAGATGGTACCAACACAGTAGTGCTGGTCAACGAACGTGCATTCACACAGTCTTTGTCGAAAGACGGTGATTTTTCGTTTCCGATCGCCAGCAATGCTGCTTACAAAATTCAGGTTTATGCCCAGCCAAGTCTGGTGTTCTGTACCGTTAACGGCGGCACTGGTGTAATGCAAGGCGAGGGCGAGGTTAAGTCCGTTCGCGTTGCCTGCGCAGCAAACGTGCAGGTTAAAGGAACGGTCGCTGGCATGGGCAGTGGTGGCATTGTAACTTTGCAGAATACAACCCCTGATTTTGACAAACGTACCGTACTGGCAGATTCTCCAATCGTGCAAAATGTAACTGCGAATGGCGCGTTCAGCCTCACACGTTATGTCGTACATGGTGACCCGTACGAAATTTCTGTATATGCGCCTCCTGCGGGTCAGTACTGTACAGTCGCGAATGCAAAAGGCGTGGCTGATAATACAAAACCGGAATTGGCTACCAATGTTGCAGTAAGCTGTGCGGATGCAGTTCCTGTCGGCTTTACTGTCAATGGTCTGACAGCAGGTACCTTGCTGCAGGTTACGAATAAATCTGCGCTTAAAGAAGATACAAAAGCCGTCTCTGCGATCGGTATTTATCGTTTTGCCTGGAGCTGGCCGGATGCTACCGCGTACACGATATCGATCAAAGCGCAACCGGTTGATAGTACTGGGAAAGCAACCGGTCAGACTTGCAGCGTTGATACCGGTGCAACAGGCGTCGCGAGTATGGCGAATCCGTCGGCATCTCTGAATATCGTTGTCAATTGTAAGTAATTTATCCGGGCCGGATGGCGTGGAAAAGAAAAAGGCAGCTTACGCTGCCTTTTTTGTATCTTTAGTATTTATCTTTTAGTGTTTTTAATCTGTTTAGCCTATTGAGGTCACCGTAGCGTCTCATAACTCCTGTAGCAAACCGTCAGTGTCAAAATAAAAAACAGATTCGTGTTTGAAACCCCATTTCCCGCCTTTTGCACGAATAAATGGCTCAAAACTGAACAGTCCGCACTGCCCAATCAGGGTGTGATTATTGGCATCAATAAACTGACGCTCATCCCGATTACTCGCCAGACTGTGTCCAACGTTATTCCGGTAATCGAGGTTAACGAATCCGCTCTGACGAATTTTCAGGTTTGCCCATTCAAACAACTGGCTGAAAGTAGTTTCAGGTTTTGCCAGACGCAGAATTTGCCGGTGCATATCCTGTAAGAAAAGCAGACCATTCTGAAATTCCAGCAACTTAGGGCATTCGGTGACTTGTCCTGCTTCGATAGCAAACGATCTTGCGCAATCTCCCCAGTATTCGCCGTTAGCAGGACTCAGATCAATGGTGATCAGATTCAATTGCCCGACTGCCTCATGCTGAGGAACATACTGGCGTCCCGAAACAGAGACACAACTCCGGTTGCCCAGCAAAACTAAGGCAGGGCAGTCGTAATACCAGGTTTCCGGATAACCCTCTTTCGCAAGAAGTGCGTGCGCTTTTTCTGCAATCGAGTGTTCAGTATCCGATGCACCGATTTGTTCAGCCAGCAATGACAGTACCCGCTTTGCAGCGTGCTGAACCGCTCTGTACTGATCAAGATCTTGTTGAGTTGGCATGGCAAGTGAAAAGGAGGTTAATCCTGTTTTTCCTGATCTGCTTTAGTCGGTTCATCTGCAGGTGCATCGCTGTCTGCAGTATCAGACGAAGTGACAGCTCGTACGCCTGCCCGTGTTACATCAATTGCGGTTCCGATAACGGCACCACCGGCTTTTACCGTGGTTGTTGCGACGGTATCCACAATGGCAATTGCGGTGCAACCACTGAGTATCACGCTGGATAGTAGGAGAGTGAGTATATGAATACAAGGTTTCATCGCATGCTTCTTTTGTGCAGATTGTTAAATTGGATGATGTCGTCTTTTCAGACCTTGCCAGGTTTTCTATTTCGTTCCGGCAAAGTATCGTCAGGAAAAGGATATCTTCGTTTCATTCCAAATGCGCGGATCAGCATTATTGCCCAATCTTTCGCATTTAATGTCGGTCTTTGGTGAAAGATGTCGCCATTGGTCGCTTCGATTTTATCCAGAATGCGCAATCCACCCTGAACGACAAGACGCAATTCCCAGCCAATACGTCCGGGTAGACTTGTTGCCAGCCATGCTCCTTGTTGCATCAGCGCCCTTGTGCGTTCAATCTGAAATTGCATCAAATGCTGCCATTCACGTGACAAGGTTGCACCGGCAATGTCGTGTTCATGCACAGAAAAGTGCGTCAGGTCTTCCAGTGGCAGGTAAATGCGTTCTTTTTTCCAGTCGATGGCAACGTCTTGTAAAAAATTAATGAGCTGCAATGCGGTACAGATGCAGGATGAGGCTTGCAGACGTTGTGGATCGGCCTTGTCATATAACTCCAACATAATATGCCCAACGGGATCTGCTGAGCGCTGGCAGTAATCCAGAAGTTCAGCATAGCTGGCATAGCGTTTCTTTTCTACATCCTGGCGAAACGCGCTGATCAGTTGCCGGAAAGGTTCCACACTGAGTTGATGGTGCTGAATGACGGCGGTCAGTTTCCCGAAGAGTTCTGTTTGCGTGGTTTTTCCATGCATTATTCGTAGCAGTTCATCGTCATACTGTTGGAGCTGATGTAATCTTTCTGCATCGCTGAGCATTCCTTCATCAGCGATATCATCCGCGCTGCGGGCGAATTGATAAATCGTTTCTACAGCCGGGCGGAGTTGACGTGGTAAGAGTACCGATGCAACCGGAAAATTTTCGTAATGATCTACAGGCATGTGCTTAATGACTCAAAAGTCATTGGCAAATAAGAAGAGCTCTCATTATAATTACTAACCCAAGAGTCATTTATTTTTCCGGGGTGAGGGCGTTTTCAGCGCCTTTTAATGAAAATTCTGTCGAGAAAAGGGAATTCCAGTGTTGACGACGAAATACAGTATGTCTGGGCCTTCAGTGGGTATGCGCCGGAAAATGATGCTGTCAGTGACAGCGCTCAGTCTGATTGCGGGTTTGTCCGCATGTTCAAAGAAAACAGAGGAGCAATCGGATATTCGTCCGGTGCGGGCAATTGTTGCAAACAACGTGAATACAGCGGATGGCCTGGAACTGGCAGGTGAAGTCCGTCCGCGTATTGAGTCCAGACTTGGTTTCCGCGTTCCCGGAAAGATACTCAGTCGTCAGGTGGAGCTTGGCAGTGTTGTCAAAAAAGGGCAGGTGCTGATGCAGCTTGATCCGCAGGATCTCGCGCTGGCACAAGCGCAGGCAAAAGCAGCGTTATCGGCAGCGGAGAGTAATCGTGATCTTGCGCAGGCTGAGCTGAAGCGCTACCAGGAATTACGCGCGAAAAATTTTGTTGCGGCATCGGTGCTGGAAGCAAAAGAAACGACCTTCAAGTCTGCTCAGTCGACGTATGAACAGGCGCAGGCTGGCTTTAAGTCTCAGAGTAATCAGGCCTCCTACGCGCAACTGGTCGCCGACGCGGATGGCGTGGTGACAGGTATTGATGCAGAAGTTGGTCAGGTGGTCGCCGCTGGCACGCCGGTTGTACGCGTTGCACAAACGGGTGATATGGATGTTGTTGTTGGTGTTCCGGAAAACAAAGTCAATGCTATTCGCAAGCTGCAGGATGTGAAAGTCAGAATCTGGTCTGATAAAGATAAGGTGGTGACTGCAAAATTACGTGAATTATCACCGGTCGCAGATCCGGTGACACGGACATTCCTCGCGAAACTAGCGTTGCCAAAAGATAATCCCGATATCCGTCTCGGAATGACAGCGAATGTGAGCTTGCAGGCGACTGAAGCCAGTCCGGCGATTGTTGTGCCGGTAACAGCGCTGTACCAGGAAAAAGGTAGTACCGCAGTCTGGATTGTGCAGGATGGCAAGGTAAATCTGGTCCCTGTTGTTATCAGTGGAACTCAGGGTGAAAACGTACTGTTAGCCAGCGGAGTTAAATCCGGGCAAACAGTGGTAACAGCCGGTGTGCATTTGTTAAAAGCGGGACAGCAGGTCAGTATTCTTGGTAGTGAGTCTGCCAAGCCAGCGGCCACCGGAGGCCAGAAATGAGCAAGGAGTTTAACCTCTCACGCTGGTCGCTGGAGCACACGCCCTTAATCCGCTATCTGATCGTTGTGCTGTTGCTGGGCGGAATACTTAGCTACAGCCGTCTCGGGCAGGATGAGGATCCTCCTTTTACCTTCCGTGCGATGGTGGTGCGTGCAATCTGGCCGGGTGCAACGTCGCTGCAAATGGCAGAGCAGGTAACGGATAAACTGGAGAAAAAACTTCAGGAAACACCGTACATCGATAAGATTCGTAGTTATTCCAAGCCAGGTGAGACTTTAATCATTCTGCAATTGCGTGAGTCTACACCGCCAAAGGAAACACCGCAGGCCTGGTATCAGGTGCGTAAAAAGATTGGTGATATTAAGCAGACTTTGCCGCCGGGTGTCATCGGGCCATTTTTTAACGATGAATTTGGCGACACCTATGGTTCGATTTTTGCATTATCCGGCGATGGTTTCAGCTACGCTGAACTGAAAGATTACGCGGATTATGTACGTCAGCAGTTTTTGCGGGTGAACTCGGTTGCGAAGGTCGAAATGTTCGGCGTGCAGGACGAGAAAATCAATATCGAGTTTTCGCACAAGAAATTTTCGCAGCTGGGTATTCCGTTTGACGCCATTGTGTCTCAGATCGGTTCGCAAAACGGTGTGGAGTCCAGTGGTGTGATGGTGACGTCGACGGATAACCTTCAAGTTCGTGTAACCGGCGCACTGATGACGGTGCGTGATCTGGAAAATTTGCAGTTGAGGGCGAACGGCACGACTTTCCGTCTCGGAGATTTTGCTGTCATTAAGCGCGAATATGCGAATCCGCCACAGGATAAAATGCGTTTCAATGGCAAAGAAGTCATTGGCCTTGGCATTTCCATGGAAAAAGGCGGCAACATCATTGAGCTTGGCAAACATGTCCAGGCCACGGTCACCGAAATCAAATCAAAGCTTCCGGTTGGAGTTGTGCTGGAGCAGGTATCGAATCAGCCAGACGCAGTGAAAGCCTCGGTGGGAGAATTTATTCATACACTGATTGAAGCTGTCGTGATTGTACTTGCGGTCAGTTTTCTGTCGCTGGGCTTGCATACCAAGCCGCTGCGACTGGATGTCTGGCCGGGTCTTGTTGTTGGTTTAACGATCCCGCTGGTACTGGCGATTACCTTCCTGTTCATGCGAATTCTGGATATCGACCTGCATAAGATCTCGCTGGGCGCGTTGATTATTGCCCTGGGATTGCTGGTGGATGATGCCATCATTGCGGTTGAAATGATGGTTCGCAAAATGGAAGAGGGTTTCTCTCGCTTCGATGCAGCGACTTTTGCCTATACATCGACAGCGATGCCAATGCTGACAGGAACCCTGATTACTGCGGCCGGCTTCCTTCCGATTGGTCTCGCTAAATCGGCTGCGGGCGAATATACCTTTTCTATGTTTTCAGTGAATGCACTGGCGCTGATCATTTCGTGGCTGGTGGCTGTAGTTTTCACGCCTTACATAGGCTACCTGTTGCTGAAAGTGAAACCGCATGCAACTGGTGATCATTCGCATGATCTGTTTGATACGCCTTTCTATCAGCGCTTCCGTGCAGTTGTCAGCTGGTGCGTCGAATGGAGGAAAACCACAATGGCGGTCACTATGGCAGTGTTCGCACTCGGGGTTTTCGGATTTAAATTTATTGAACAGCAATTCTTTCCCGATTCCAGTCGTCTTGAGTTGATGGTCGAGATGTGGTTGCCGGAAGGCTCTTCATTTGCAGCAACCGAAGCACAGGCGAAAAAGTTTGAGAGTTTTGTTCGCAAACAGGAGGGTGTGGAAAGTATTACGGCTTACGTCGGAACAGGAAGCCCGCGTTTTTATCTCCCGCTCGATCAGATTTTTCCGCAATCGAATGTAACGCAGTTAGTTATTTTGCCTAAAGATTTGAAAACACGGGATGCATTGCGCCTGAAGATTGCACAAGTATTTAAGGAAGAATTTCCTGAAGTACGTGGACGGGTGAAATTGTTACCAAACGGACCACCGGTCCCATATCCGGTGCAGTTCCGCGTAACCGGGCTCGAAGTTCAGAAAGTGCGCGAGATTGCTGATCAGGTGAAAGAGGTGATGCGTGCGAATCCGAATACAGTGGGCGTGAACGATAACTGGAATGAATCAGTAAAAGTTGTTCGTATTGAACTGGATCAGGACAAATTGCGTGCGATGGGTGTGACCTCCCAGCAGGTCATGCGTACAGCAAACACCGTCTTAACCGGTTCTGTGATCGGTCAGTTCCGCGAAGGTAATCGCTTGATCGATATCGTTGCGCGTCAGCCGGTTGATGAGCGCACAACGGTGGAAGCTTTAAAAAATCTGAATATCGCAACTGCGTCGGGTAAGACAGTACCTTTATCACAACTTGCGACGATTAAGCTTGTGATGGAGCCTGGCGTTGTCTGGCGGGAAGGCCGTGAGTGGGCGGTGACGGTGCAGTCTGATGTCAAGGACGGGATTCAGGGGCCGACCGTATCGTCTCAGATCGCACCGGTATTGAAGTCAATTATCGACAAATTGCCTGCCGGTTATAAAGTTGAACTCGCCGGTGCAGCTGCGGATAGCGGTAAGGCACAGGAATCTATTGCTGCAAATGTGCCATTGGTGATTTTCATTATCTTCACTTTGTTGATGTTGCAATTGCACAGCTTCTCACGTTCATTGCTGGTGTTCCTCACCGGGCCGCTCGGAGTTGCGGGTGCGGCGCTGGCATTGTTGCTATTGCAGCGCCCGTTTGGATTTGTCGCGCAGCTCGGTGTTATCGCGCTGTTCGGAATGATCATCCGGAATTCTGTGATTCTGATTGATCAGATTGAGCAGGATATCCGTGAGGGAGCGGCTCCGTGGGATGCAATTGTGGAAGCTGCGGTACGTCGTCTTCGCCCGATTATCCTGACAGCGGCTGCGGCTGTACTTGCGATGATTCCATTGTCCAGGTCAGTATTCTGGGGGCCAATGGCAGTGGCAATTATGGGTGGGTTGATTATCGCAACTGCGTTGACGCTGCTCTTCCTGCCCGCACTTTACGCAGCCTGGTTCAGAGTTCGTCGTCAGTGAAGTCTGGATTCGATAAACGCTGATTTGTGCTAAGGGCTTGCTGCGGCAAGCCCTTTTTATTGGGTGAATCATTGTGCGTAAATCTTTTCACTGATGAGTAATGCGAATAGTGCTTGGCTGGCGCATCACTTTTTGCTGACAATAAAATCAGAAAAAAACAAAAAAACAAAACACAGCGAAAGAAAATCCGCTAGAATAGCGGGCTAAAGTTGTAATGCCGTATGCATTCGTTTTGGGCGACGCGTAGGTCTGTTGTCGCCCTTTGCTTTTGTGCCGGTCAGTTTTACTTCGCTTGGTAATTCAATATTCTGCGAGGATGGCGAAATTGGTAGACGCACCAGGTTTAGGTCCTGACGCCAGCAATGGTGTGGGGGTTCGAGTCCCCCTCCTCGCACCACAGACTCTTTTATTTGGACGATTTTCATGGCAACTGCAGTCGAAACTTTAGAAAAATTGGAGCGTCGCCTCACAATTTCTTTCCCAATCGCTGATTTGAAATCAGAAGTCGAAAAGCGTTTGAAAGTACGCGCCCGCACAGCAAGAGCGCCTGGCTTCCGTCCAGGTAAAGTGCCGATGAAAATGGTTGCGGCGCAATACGGTTATCAGGTTGAAACCGAAGTTCTGAACGATAAAGTTGGTCAGTTGTTTGCTCAGGCGGCAGCTGAGAATAATCTGCGTGTAGCAGGTTTTCCTCGTATTGAAGCAAAAGGCAGCGAAGGCGTTGCAGATGGTTTTGTTGCGTTCGATGCGACTTTTGAAGTTTATCCGGAAGTTGTGATTGGCGACTTATCCGGTGCGGAAGTTGATCAGGTTGCATGCAATGTAACTGATGCGGAAATTGATAAAACGATTGATATCCTGCGTAAGCAACGTGTTCATTTCCACGTTAAAGGTGAGCAGGGTGATCACGGCGACGGTGGTGCCGATACTTCCGCGCAAAGCGGCGATCGTGTAACTGTTGACTTCGTTGGTAAGATCGACGACGTTGAATTTGCGGGCGGTAAAGCTGAAGATTTTGTTTACGTTCTGGGTGAAGGCCGTATGTTGCCTGAGTTCGAAGCAGCGACAATTGGCTTGAAAACCGGCGAGTCCAAGTCTTTCCCGCTGAGCTTCCCTGAAGACTATCACGGTAAGGATGTTGCCGGTAAAACAGCTGAATTCACAATCACTGTGAAAAAAGTTGAATGGGCACATTTGCCTGCAGTTGATGCTGACTTCGCAAAGATGCTTGGCGTTGAAAACGGCGATATCGAAAAAATGCGCGCTGATATCAAGGAAAATCTTGAACGCGAAGTACGTGGTCGTGTAAAAGCAAAAACCAAAGACAGCGTTATGAACGCATTGGTTGGTGCAGTTACTTTCGACCTGCCAACAGCACTGGTTGAGCAGGACACTGAGCGTCTGGCTGAGATGACTCGTCAGGATATGGCGCAGCGTGGTATGAAAGTAAATGATGTTCCGTTCCCGAAAGAACTGTTTGTTCCTCAGGCTGAACGCCGCGTGCGTCTTGGTTTGATCCTGGCAGAACTGGTAAAATCTAATAACTTGCAAGCAACTGCTGAGCAGATCAAAGCGCAGGTTGAAGATTTCGCGCAAAGCTACGAAGATCCGCAGCAAGTCGTTAAATACTACTACAGCGATCGTAATCGTCTGGCTGAAGTCGAAGCACTTGTTTTGGAAGATAACGTGGTTAACTACGTTTTGGCCAAGGCTAAAGTTGCGGTGAAAGAGCTGGCTTTTGATGAATTGATGGGCAACAACGTTGCTGCTTAATAGCAAAGGAAATCACATATGACAGGCATCATCCACAATTCGGCGTTAGATACAAATATGCTGGGCATGGTGCCTATGGTGATTGAGCAGAGCGGGCGTGGTGAGCGTTCATACGATATCTACTCCCGACTTCTCAAAGAGCGCGTAATTTTCCTGGTCGGTCCGGTTAACGATCAGACTGCAAATCTGGTAGTTGCGCAGCTCTTGTTCCTGGAAAGTGAAAATCCTGATAAGGATATTTCGCTTTATATTAATTCTCCGGGTGGCTCCGTTTCTGCGGGGATGGCGATTTTTGACACGATGCAATTCATTAAGCCTGATGTGGCTACCCTTTGTACGGGTATGGCCGCTTCAATGGGAGCATTTTTGTTGGCTGCAGGTGCAAAAGGTAAGCGTTTCTCCTTACCTAATTCCCGGATTATGATTCATCAGCCTCTCGGTGGTGCGCAGGGTCAGGCATCAGATATCGAGATTCAGGCCAAGGAAATTCTTTACCTGCGTGAACGTTTGAACGGTATTCTTGCTGAACAGACAGGTAAAACTGTTGATCAGATTACCAGGGATACGGATCGTGATAACTTCATGTCTGCGGAGGAGGCTGCGCAGTATGGTTTGATTGATCAGGTTCTGAAGCATCGTGCCTGATATAAACTCCTTAATGAACGCCCGGTGTTTTGCCGGGCGTTTTTTATTTTGGCTTGTTGAAGTTGGTGTTTTGCAATTTTTTCAGGCCATCCATGACGAAAAGAATTTTTGCAGGTAATATGCGATAAATGCTTTTCTTTATCTTGCTAATTAAATATTTACACCATGCCCGATAAAAAGTCTTCCAGTGGCGAGAAATTACTGTATTGCTCATTCTGCGGCAAAAGTCAGCACGAAGTGAAAAAGCTGATCGCCGGGCCATCTGTATTTATCTGCGATGAGTGTATCGATTTATGTAACGACATTATCCGTGATGAAGTTGCGGATGTTGATGCAGTGTCGAACGCTAAAAATGATTTACCTACACCGAAGGAAATTACAGATCTGCTGGATCAGTATGTTATTGGTCAGTTCACAGCTAAACGAATACTCGCCGTCGCGGTATATAACCATTACAAACGTCTGAAGCACCTCGGAAAAAAAGATGAGGTTGAGCTGGCAAAAAGTAATATTCTTTTGGTTGGTCCGACAGGGTCTGGTAAGACACTGCTGGCGCAGACACTTGCACGTATGTTGAATGTGCCTTTCGTTATTGCAGATGCGACTACCCTTACCGAAGCTGGTTATGTTGGTGAGGATGTAGAAAACATTATTCAAAAATTGCTGCAAAATTGCAATTACGAAGTTGAAAAGGCGCAAAAAGGGATCGTTTACATCGACGAAATCGATAAAATCTCCCGCAAATCTGACAATCCATCGATTACACGTGATGTGTCCGGCGAGGGTGTTCAGCAAGCCCTTTTGAAGCTGGTAGAAGGAACAATGGCCTCTGTGCCGCCGCAGGGTGGGCGTAAGCATCCGAATCAGGATTTCATACAAATCGATACCACAAATATCCTGTTTATTTGTGGTGGGGCGTTTGATGGTCTCGCAAAAATTATTTCCGACCGCTCAGAGAAAAGTAGTATTGGATTTGCTGCGAGCGTAAAGAGCCCTAATGACAAAAGCACTACAGAGCTGTTGCATGATGTTGAATCGCAGGATCTGATTAAGTTTGGTCTGATTCCTGAGCTGATTGGTCGTCTGCCAGTTGTCGCTACTCTGAGCGAGCTTGATGAGGCTGCCCTAATCGAAATTCTGGTTGAGCCGAAAAATGCATTGATTAAACAGTATTCAAAATTGCTTGAGATGGAAGGTGCTGAGCTGGATATTCGTCCATCGGCGTTGACTGCGATCGCAAAAAAAGCAATTGCCCGCAAAACCGGAGCGCGTGGTTTGCGTTCTATTCTTGAGCATGCTTTGCTGGACATTATGTTTGACTTGCCAAGCCATCAGAATGTTGAAAAGGTCGTAATTGATGAGAACACGATCACTCAGGGAGCTAAACCTCTGATCATATATCGTGAGCAGCCGAAGGTTTCCGGAGGTTAAGTGAAGCAGGGAGTTCGCCGCTGATTGTGCATGCTATGGCGTGTTATTGACGGTATTTCTGCTTTATCGATTAGAAAAGCCACCCGGGTAAAGTTGCGGGTGGCTTTTTTTATTTATTTTTGATTGGTGGGCTTGTGTTTTAGCCTAAAGCGCCAACATTGTTCACAAGTATTTATGAAAGGTGCGCCATGACAACGACAAAACATGATGAGCAAATGCAACTTCCACTTCTGCCTCTCCGCGATGTGGTGGTCTTTCCTCATATGGTCATCCCATTATTCGTGGGGCGTCCGAAATCTATTAAAGCCCTGGAAGCAGCAATGGACCAGGGTAAAAGTATTATGCTGGCTGCTCAGAAAGCAGCAGCAAAAGATGAACCGGCTGCAGAAGATATTTACAGTATTGGTTGTGTGGCCAATATTCTGCAAATGCTGAAATTGCCAGACGGCACTGTAAAAGTGCTGGTCGAAGGTTCTCAGCGTGCCAGAGTGCAAAAGATTTATGATTCCGAGTCGCATTTTTACGCAGATCTGGAGCCACTCGCCACGGATGACGATGATAATGCTGAAATTGAAGCGATGCGTCGTGCAATTGTTCAGCAGTTCGATCAGTACGTGAAGCTGAATAAGAAAATTCCTCCGGAAATTCTGGCTTCCCTATCTGGAATTGACGATGCGGGCAGGCTCGCAGATACGATCGCTGCACACTTGCCTTTAAAGCTTGAGCAGAAGCAGGCAATACTTGAAATTTTCAGTGTTTCAGGCCGGCTGGAGCATTTGCTCGGACAGCTTGAAGGTGAGTTGGATATTCTCCAGGTTGAGAAGCGCATTCGCGGACGCGTTAAGCGTCAGATGGAAAAGTCGCAGCGTGAGTATTATCTGAATGAGCAGGTGAAAGCAATTCAGAAAGAGCTGGGCGAGGGAGACGAAGGCGCTGATCTCGAAGAACTTGAGAAAAAAATCATCGCAGCCAAAATGCCAAAGGAAGCGAAAGACAAGGCTCAGGCTGAGTTGAAAAAGCTCAAAATGATGTCGCCAATGTCCGCAGAAGCGACAGTCGTGCGCAACTATATTGATACGCTGGTAAATTTGCCTTGGAAGAAAAAATCTAAGGTGAATAGTGATCTGGTTCACGCTGAGAAAGTGCTTGAGGATGAGCATTACGGTCTGGAGAAAGTGAAAGAACGTATTCTTGAATACCTCGCGGTCCAGCAGCGTGTGGATAAGGTTAAGGCACCAATTTTGTGTCTGGTAGGTCCGCCTGGAGTAGGTAAAACTTCTCTGGGGCAGTCAATTGCTCGTGCGACGAATCGTAAATTTGTTCGAATGGCACTTGGTGGTGTTCGTGATGAGGCGGAAATCCGCGGTCATCGCCGTACTTACATCGGTTCTATGCCAGGGAAAATTTTGCAGAGTTTGTCTAAGGTCGGCGTGCGCAACCCTCTGTTTTTGTTGGATGAAGTCGATAAAATGGGCGCTGACTTCAGAGGTGACCCATCTTCAGCTTTGCTTGAGGTATTAGATCCGGAACAAAATCACACATTCGCAGATCATTATGTCGAAGTGGATTTCGACCTGTCTGACGTGATGTTTGTTGCGACTTCGAATTCTTACAACATCCCGCCGGCGTTGCTGGACCGGATGGAAGTCATTCGTTTATCCGGCTATACGGAAGACGAAAAGACAAGTATTGCGCAGCGCTATTTGTTGCCGAAGCAAATTAAAAATAACGGTTTGAAGGATGGCGAGATCAGCGTTGCTGAATCTGCTATTCGTGACATCATCCGTTACTACACACGTGAGGCGGGCGTACGTTCTCTTGAGCGCGAGCTTTCGAAGATCTGCCGCAAGGTCGTGAAAATGCTTTTACTTAAGAAGAGTGAGAAGAAGCTGGCTGTAACGTCGAAAAACCTTGATAAATATCTTGGTGTACGTCGCTATGATTTCGGACTTGCTGCGAAAGAGAATCAGATCGGGCAGGTTGTTGGCTTGGCATGGACGGAGGTCGGTGGCGATTTGCTGACTATCGAAGCGGTACAGGTGCCGGGTAAAGGTGGTGTTATTCGTACTGGCACACTTGGCGACGTGATGAAGGAGTCTATTGAGGCTGCCCGCACAGTTGTTCGTAGCCGGGCGAAACGACTTGGTGTATCGGCAGATGTGTTTGAAAAATCCGATATTCATATACATGTACCGGAAGGCGCAACGCCAAAAGATGGCCCTTCCGCAGGTATCGCAATGACGACAGCATTGGTATCTGTATTTACAGGGATTCCTGTTCGTGCTGATGTTGCAATGACCGGTGAAATTACTCTGCGTGGCGAAGTGCTTCCTATCGGTGGGTTGAAAGAGAAGCTGCTTGCAGCCCAGCGTGGCGGAATCAAGACGGTTTTGATTCCGGAGGACAATGCTAAAGATCTGGCTGATATTCCTGAGAGCGTGAAAAACAAGCTGGAAATTATTCCGGTACGCTGGATCGATAAAGTGCTCGAAGTGGCCCTCGAACGCCAGCCGGAGCCGGTAAAGGAAGATGCGCCGGTGGAAGCTGTTCAGGCAAAACCTGAGTCAACAAATGAGTCTTCAGTGATTAAGCATTAACTATTAATGTTTTTGTATGAAAAATTGTGTGCCGGAAATGAAGTTCCGGCACATCCAAATAAAAAACGCACCTGTCAGGTGCGTTTTTTATTTATGACGCATCGGGTGTTTCAGACCCAGTTGCGCATCAGTCCAACTGCTAGTCCCTCCAGATGAAATTCTGATTCCTCAGAATTAATCTGGATAATATCGTAGTCAGGGTTCTCTGGAAGTAATTCAATCAGACGATCTGTTTTGCGATATCGCTTGACGGTCACATCTTCGCCCAGTCTTGCGACCACAATCTGACCATTGCGAGCTTGATCTGTGCGTTTTACAGCTAGCAAGTCGCCATCTAATATGCCAGCGTCACGCATGGACATGCCGCGTACTTTCAGTAGAAAGTCTGGTGTTGCAGAGAATAAACCAGGATCAACCTGATAATGTTGCTCGATATGTTCTGAAGCCAGAATAGGGGAGCCAGCTGCGACGCGACCAATCAGTGGAATGGATAACTGCCTTACCGCATCTGCTAATTTCGACGGCGTTTCAGTAATGTGGCTGGATAAGCTTGATTCGAGTAAGCGAATTCCGCGCGATGTGCCTGCTGCAATTTCAATGACACCCTTGCGCGCCAGTGCTTGTAAGTGCTCCTCAGCAGCGTTAGTGGAGCGATAGCCGAGCTGGCGGGCAATTTCGGCACGGGTCGGTGGAAAGCCAGTCTGATCAATAGCATCTTTGATCAGTTTCAGGATTTGTTCCTGTCTGCCGGTGAGTTTAAGCATGATTTGATAAGCGCAGTGTGAATTAAAACAGCTGTATGTATAAGCAGTCTGTATTTTTATACAGTGCGCTTCGGAAAGCAAGTCTTTCCTTTGGAATCGCCTAGAATCGCCGGTTATTTCTTTTTTCTGACGATGGCGGCTCGACGACAGCTTATTGCTGGCGCGCGCAGATTACGCTCACATGCAGGAAATGTTTGTCACGATCCTGAAACTGGGTTAAACTCTTGCGCTTTCCTCTTCCTGCACTCGAGTTGACGCTGAGGCAGGCTGTTTTTATTGTCCACAAGGAGAATATATGCGTCATTACGAAATCGTATTTATCGTTCATCCGGATCAAAGCGAGCAAGTGCCTGCAATGATCGAACGTTACAAGTCTACTGTTACTACACGTGGTGGTCAGATCCATCGCGTTGAAGACTGGGGTCGTCGTCAACTGGCTTACATGATCCAGAAACTGGCTAAAGCACACTATGTTTGCATGAACATCGAGTGCGACGCTGAAACTCTGGCTGAGCTGGAAACTTCCTTCCGCTTCAACGATGCAGTTCTGCGTCACCTGACCGTAAAAATGAAAAAAGCTGAAACTGCACCATCTCCAATGATGAAAGCAGTTCAAAAAGAAGACGCAGCGAAAGCACAACGCGCTGAAGCTTCTGCAGCTTAATTCCTTACGGTAATGCAGAAAATTTGAATCAGTTACAACTTCGTGCCTCTGTGCTGGAAAAAGAAGCACTCAGGCATACCCCGGCGGGAATTTCGGTGGCGACGGCAATATTAAGTCACCGTTCGGAACAGAGCGAAGCCGGTTATCAGCGAATCGCAGAGATGGAAATCACTGCACTGGTAGCGGGGCCGCAAGCAGCGCGTTTTGCGCAAATTCCGGCGGGAACTGAGTTGATGGTTCAGGGTTTTCTGTGTCGCAAGAATCGAAACAGTAAAAGTCTCGTTCTGCATATTTCAGAATTTGAGATTCTCAGACTTGATTAGGAGCCTAACATGGCATTCGGTAAAAAATTTGACAAAAGCAAACTGAAGCAAAAGCGTCAGCAACAAAATCCACTGTTCAAACGCAAAAAATTCTGCCGCTTCACAGCAGCGCAGGTTGAGCGTGTTGACTACAAAGACGTTGACACTCTGAAAGATTTCGTCCAAGAAAACGGCAAAATTATGCCAGCACGTCTGACAGGCACTAAAGCTCTGTATCAGCGTCAAGTGGATACAGCGATCAAACGTGCTCGTTATCTCGCTCTGTTGCCATACACTGATCTGCACACAGCGTAATTAACGACAGGAAATTAGGAGAAAAATATGCAAGTTATTCTGCTGGAAAAAGTCGTTAATCTGGGCAACCTGGGTGACGTAGTTCGCGTTAAAGATGGTTACGCACGTAACTTCCTGATTCCTCAGCGCAAGGCTCGCCGTGCGACTGAAGCAGCGATTGCTGAATTCGAAGCAAAACGCGCTGATCTGGAAAAAGCAGCTGCTGAAAAACTGGCTGCTGCACAAGCAAGCGGTGAAAAACTGTCTGGCCTGAAAGTTGAAGTTGCGCAGAAAGCCGGCGTTGACGGTCGTCTGTTCGGTTCCGTAACCAACTTCGACATCGCTGACGCGCTGGCGAAACAAGGTTTCACCGTAGAAAAATCACAAGTGCGCCTGCCACAAGGCCCACTGAAAACAACTGGTGAGTTCGCTGTTGCAGTTGCACTGCATACTGACGTTGTTGTAGACGTAACAGTTGCTGTTGTTGCTGAAGCGTAATTCAACACGCTGAACGAAAAGCCGGGAGCTTGCTCCCGGCTTTTTTGTTTTTTGTTGGGAAATTGTTTAAATCATTTATTTAGTGTTGTTGCATATGAACAGGAACAGTGGCGGCTTGCTTTGCTTCGTTCCGCTGTGAATATGCAGGTATAATGCGCGCCATGAAAGCTGCTTCTGATCCGCAAATTGATGCCCTCCGCGTTCCTCCTCATTCGATTGAGGCGGAGCAATCCGTGCTTGGAGGTTTGTTGCTTGATAATGCCGCATGGGATCGCATTGCCGATTACATCACCGAAGAAGATTTTTACAGGTACGACCACCGTATCATTTTTCAGTGCATGGTCAGGCTGATTAACAGTGCCAAGCCTGCTGACGTGATTACGGTTTATGAAGCACTGACGGTACTGGGCAAGGCGGAAGAGGTTGGAGGTCTGACCTATCTGAACGCGCTGGCGCAAAATACACCTTCCGCTGCCAATATCCGGCGCTATGCTGAGATTGTCCGTGATCGCGGTGTCTTGCGTAAGCTGATTACCGCTGCCGATGAAATTGCTTCGACGGCGCTGGCACCGCAGGGTAAAGAAGTCAAAAAGATTCTGGATGAGGCGGAATCCAAGATTTTTGCCATCGCCGAAGAAGGTTCACGCGGTGCCGCAGGTTTTCAGGCGATTCAGCCTCTGCTGACACAAGTGGTTGAGCGGATTGACGAATTGTATAACCGCGACAATCAGGGCGACATCACCGGTGTGCCTACTGGTTTTGTCGATCTGGATCGTATGACTTCCGGTTTGCAGCCGGGAGATCTGGTGATTGTGGCCGGACGTCCGTCGATGGGTAAAACGGCTTTTTCGCTGAATATCGGTGAAAACGTTGCAATCGACAGCGGTTTGCCTGTCGCTGTATTCTCGATGGAGATGGGCGGTGCGCAGCTTGCGATGCGTATGCTGGGTTCGGTTGGTCGTCTTGATCAGAGCCGTCTGCGGATTGGTAAGCTGAGTGACGAAGACTGGCCTAAACTGACGTATGCGATTCAGAAGATGAATGAAGCGCAGCTGTATATTGATGAGACGCCCGCGCTGAGTCCGATTGAATTGCGCGCACGCTCACGTCGTCTGGCTCGTCAGTGTGGCAAGCTTGGGCTGATTATCGTCGACTACCTGCAGCTGATGTCTGCCAACGTTTCCGGTGAAAACCGTGCGACGGAAATTTCTGAAATTTCGCGAAGCCTGAAAGGGCTGGCGAAAGAGTTGCATTGTCCGGTCATTGCGCTGTCGCAGCTGAACCGCTCGCTGGAGCAACGTCCGAACAAACGTCCTGTGATGTCCGATTTGCGTGAATCTGGCGCTATTGAACAGGATGCCGACGTGATTATGTTTATTTACCGCGATCAGGTGTACAACCCGGATTCGCCCGACAAAGGCACTGCTGAGATTATTATCGGTAAGCAGCGTAATGGTCCGATTGGCAGTGTGCGTCTGACATTCCTCGGTGAATATACGAAATTCGATAATTATGTGGGTTCACTCTCCATTTACGGTGACAGTGAATCCTGATGTGGAACGTTAGTTCTGATTTGTAAGGCCCAAAAGGCAAAACCTTTTTAATTTTTCAGTGAGAAAACAATGTTTGGACGTTTGATGCCAACCGAAGGCAAATTCTTTGACCTGTTCAATCAACACGCTGAGTTGTGTGTGAAAGGCTCGAAAGAGATGCTGGCTTTGATGACGAATTTCGATGATCTCGAAAATCGTGTACACGCGATTGAAGGCGTGGAAAAGCAGGCGGATGCGGTGACCTATAACACGATCGAGCTGTTGCACAAAACTTTCATCACACCACTGGATCGTGATGATATCCACAAGCTGATCACCCGTATGGATGACATTCTGGATCTGCTGGAAGACGCTGGTCAGACTATTTCTCTGTACGATATCCGCGAAGTTACGCCGGAAGCGAAACGTCTGGCTGAGCTGTGCGTGGCATGTACAGAAAAAGTCAAAGTGGCAGTTGGCATGTTGCACAACATGAATAATTCCCGCGACATCCTGACTGTTTGTGAAGAAATTGACCGTCTGGAATCGGATGCGGATCACGTAATGCGCGCTGCGATGTCCAAACTGTTCCGTGATGAACCGGACGTTCGCACACTGATCAAGCTGAAAGCAATCTACGAACTGCTGGAAACAGTAACTGACCGTTGTGAAGACGTGGCGAATATCATCGAAGGTATCGTCGTCGAAAATGCCTGATACGGCGTGAGAAAGCGGCTTGCCGGTACTGGTGGCCGTTCATGCCCTGAGTCAGATCAGGACTTTTTTGAAATATTGAGTAAATTTCATGCAGACTTTACAAATCAGCATTTATGTCATTGCTGCGCTGGTGTTGCTGGCACTGGTGTTCGACTTCATGAACGGGTTTCATGACGCAGCAAATGCAATTGCGACCGTGGTATCGACCGGCGTGTTGAAGCCACAGACCGCAGTGGCAATGGCAGCTTTCTTTAACGTAATTGCGATTTTCTTCTTCAAGCTGAAGGTGGCATCCACCATTGGTAAAGGAACTATTGAGCCTTGGGCGATTGATCACTATGTGATTTTCGGTGCACTCGTCGGTGCGGTGTTCTGGAATCTGGTGACATGGTATTTCGGTATTCCTTCTTCCTCTTCCCATGCGCTGATCGGTGGTCTGGTCGGTTCAGCAGTCGCTAAAGCGGGTACCAGTGCGCTGATTTCCGGTGGTTTGTGGAAAACGATCGCTTTCATTGTATTGTCTCCTACGCTGGGCTTCATACTGGGTTCGCTGATGATGCTCCTTGTGTCGTGGCTGTTCGTCAAATCAACACCTATGAAAGTGGACCGCTGGTTCCGTCGCCTGCAACTGGTTTCTGCTTCGCTGTACAGTCTGGGTCACGGTGGTAATGATGCGCAAAAAACCATGGGTATCATCTGGATGCTGTTGATTGCTGGCGGTTATTCCAGCGCCACGGATACTGCTCCGCCAATGTGGGTGATTCTGTCCTGCTACGGTGCGATTGGTATGGGTACATTGTTCGGTGGCTGGCGTATCGTGAAGACCATGGGTCAGAAAATCACGAAGCTGAAACCGGTCGGTGGCTTCTGTGCTGAAACCGGTGGTGCGATTACCTTGTTTATTGCAACAGCAATGGGTGTTCCTGTTTCGACGACGCACACCATTACCGGTGCGATTGTTGGTGTTGGTTCGTCCCAGAAAATGTCAGCAGTACGCTGGGGTGTTGCAGGTAACATCGTTTGGGCATGGGTGCTGACAATTCCTGCATCGGCATTTGTTGCTGCGATTGCATGGTGGATTGGTACGAAGATCCTGTAATACCTGTTGAAGTATTTACAGGCTGATGTGAAAGCAACAGCCTGATTCAGTCAAAAACGCCTGGCAAACGCCGGGCGTTTTGCTTTTGTCTCGAGTCGTACGCTATCCGTGATCTGTGCTGGCAAGGCAGTCTGCCGATGACTTGCCGGCATTCGCAAAATAAGCGTTAAAATTGCACTAAAATGGTGCGAAATGCGGTGTTCTGCACAGGAAAAACGGTGTCTGCGCTGGTCGTCCGCGAGAATGCTCGCGCTCCGGCAGGGTGGTTTTTTTGCAAATGACGATTTCTGCGTAGTCACAGATATGTCCCGATGTGATCGGGGCCTGTATTCTCTGACGGAGTGTTCCCTGCCAGCGGGCAGGTATGGTGTCCAGCAGACGGGAGTGGGATGCTACGGGAGGGATTTCCGGTGACGAAGTGTCGCCACCGGAAATAAAGGCAGGGGACTTACATTTGCTTAAACAGGTGTACGAAACTGCGACTCACTTCCAGTTTTTCGTTGCTGCCTTTGACCTGCACCAGATGGCGACCGCGAAGATCACGGATGACGCCGGAGATGGCTTTGGCATTGACCAGCGTTGAACGGTGAATCTGCCAGAACAGGGCAGGGTCGAGTTCTTCTGCCAGATCACGTACCGGTTTGCGGATCAGCGCTTCATACGATGCCGTTTGTACCCGCGTGTATTTTTCATCGGACTGGAAAAACAGAATTTCCTCGACCGGAATCAGGCGCAGTTCCTGACCAATCGATGCCTGTATCCATTGCAGATAGTTCGGCTTGCCGATCCCCATTTGCTTTGCCAGCTGACTGATCATCTGACTCATATCCGGTGGCGCAGCATTCGTCTGCAGGCGTGCTTTCAGGCGTTCTACGGTTTTGCTCAGACGTTCGGTATCCGCCGGCTTCAGCACATAATCCACCGCACCGTGCTCAAACGCCTCAACCGCGTACTGGTCGTAAGCCGTGATAAACACAATGTGCGACTGCGTACCAATATCCTTGGCTGCTTCGATGCCGGTTTTGACCGGCATACGGATATCCAGAAAAACCAGATCCGGCTGATGCTGTTGCGTCAGACTGACGGCTTCTTCGCCATTTTTTGCTTCATCCAGAATCTGTAATTCAGGCCAGACTTGTGCAAGCCGGCTGCGCAACTGATCGCGCATTAAACGTTCATCATCAGCCAGTATGGCGGTAGGTGTTTTCATGTTAATCCGCTAATTCATAAGGAATTTCAATTGTGACACAAACACCACTTGGTTGATTCGGCGTAATGATCAGCTGGCCCTGATCTTTGTATAAAAGCTTCAGTCGCTCACGGATATTCTGCAATCCCACACCCGTACCCTTGCTGGTCGATGCACCGAAACCAAGGCCGTCGTCGCTGACACTGACACGCAGGTTTTTGTGGGCGACTTCGGCACGGAAGCGGATCGTGCCGCCTTCCGCTTTACATTCCAGACCGTGTTTGATCGCATTTTCAACCAGTGACTGCAGCATCATTGGCGGGAATGCGGCGGTGCGCAAGCCTTCCGGCATCTGATAATCAATCGTCAGACGTTCTTCCATACGCATTTTCAGCAATTCCAGATAAGCACGGATCATGTCCGCTTCACGTCCCAGATTGGTTGATGCAACCTGATCGCGGATTTGCGGCAAAACGGCGCGCAGGTAGCTGATCAGGCAACGCTGCATGGCAGCTGCGCGGGGCGGATCGGTTTCAATCAGATGCTCTACGGAAGCGAGCGTATTGAACAGAAAATGCGGCTCAACCTGTGCTTGCATCATCTGCACTTTGGCTTCGCTGACCTGACGCAACAGCGACTCGCGTTCTGCGGCAACGCCGGCTTCACGGGCTTTTTCTTCTGCGCGTACTTTGCCACCCATGACCACTTTCATGCCAAACAGACTCAGCACAAACAGCATGACAAAATTAGCAAACCATTTAGATGAAGTTTTGCGGTAACTGCTGATCTCTTCATCCGCTGCATCGGCGACAGCATTGTTAATGTCTTCCCCGATTTCACGTGCCATATCAGGTGGCAGTTTGATATGAATATCATCACCGGACTGAATCACTGCCGGCGGTGCAGGTGGTGCGGTTACCGTACCTTCGCTGGCTGAACCTGTCACGGCTGGCGGCGCTGGCGGTGTGCCGGTGCTGTTTTTTTCGCGAATGCCATGCTCATCAATTTCAATTTCCTTGCCGCCCGAGCCGGGTTTGTTTTTGCGGATACGGATACCGGTATCGTCGATTTGCACGGTGGTGTCGCCATCCGTTGTGGATCGCACTTTATGCTGTTTGCTGCCGCTGTTATTTTTGGTGACAACGACTTCTTCAGAACTGAACAGAGTGTCGTTCAGAATGCCGCCGCCAGCCATCGTCAGAATCGCAAAGATGGCAAATTTCCACCAGGATAACTGCGTCACCCAGGCCGCTGTTTTGTCGAAGGTCCGGCTCAGCCAGCCGCTCAGTTTCGTCAGCACAGTGTGTATGGTTTGTAATGTCGGGTTATTCATGACGAAATACCTTGAGAAATGAAATCAGTTTGGATAAGTGTCAATGTACCGGGATCAGCGTGTTGCCTCCACCGGATTGCGATACGCTGCAAAAACGAGGGGACAGAATGAAAAATGGCGACTGAATTGCAGTCGCCATCGTGTGTCTGATCGCAGGTATCAGCTTGCAGGCCGGGCGGGACCGGCTTTCAGCCAGTCGTGTAAATCCTGTTGCGTCAGTGGTCGCGCATAGAAATAACCCTGCGCCATATGGCAACCGTAATCCATCAGCGTTTTTGCCTGCATATCATTTTCCACGCCTTCCGCAATAACGGATAAGCCCAGATTCTGACCAAGCTGCACAATCATTTTTGCAATGCTGCCTTCGGAACCGTTTTGCTGAATATCGTTGACGAATGCACGGTCAATCTTCAGTTTGTCGACATCCAGTTTTTGCAGATGACTGAGTGAAGAGAAACCGGTACCGAAATCATCAATCGATACACTGACGCCCAGTTGCTTGATCTGATGCAGGGTTTTGATCAGCAGGTCAGGGTCTTTCATCGCCATCGATTCGGTAATTTCCAGTTCGACAAATTGTGGCGGCGCACTGGTGTCTTGCAGCGCTTTGTGCAATGTCTGCATGAACAGCGGATGGGAAAATTGTGCCTGCGACACATTAATCGCCATCTGGAATGTGGTGTAACCCATGTTGCGCAGAGCAACCAGTTCATGCAGTGCGCTGCGTAACACCCATTCACCGATATCGACAATCAGGCCGGAATATTCAGCAATCGGAATAAACTGATCCGGTGGTACGAATTTACCTTCATCGGTACGCCAGCGCAGTAAGGCTTCGGCTCCCAGTGCTTTACCGGTGCGCATATCCACCTGTGGCTGGTAGACCAGAAACAAGCGCTCATGTTCGAACGCTGCACGCAAGGCATGCATCAGCATCACACGTTCGCGGATTTCCACGCCCATACTGCGTGTGAAATACTCATAACCGCCGCGCCGACTGGTTTTTGCACGTTTCAGTGCGATATTGGTATCTTTTAATGCTTCTGAGGCATCACCGTCGTATTCATCCAGTTTGATCAGGCCGATGGTTGCAGTCAGTTGCACATCCTGATGATCGACTTCAAACGGTGTGGTGAATAATTCCAGAATTTTGTCAGGATTGACCTTGTCCTGATGACCGAGCAGCGCAAATGTATCGCTGCCCACACGTGCCAGCTGGCAGTTGTCGCCGAAATGACGGAACAGGCGTTGTGCAACCGCGTACAACAGTAAGTCGCCGAACTGATGGCCGAGCGCATCATTGGTTTCGGCAAAATGGTCGATATCGATCAGTGACAGCGCACTATGCTGCTTGGATGCCGAGCTGAGTGTTTCTCCCAGTGTTTGCAGCAGTTTCAGGCGATTGCCGAGGCCTGTCAGCAAATCGTAAAACGCGTAATTGTGTAAGCGGGAATTCAGGATAACGTTATCCAGACCGACTGAAACATTGCCGCAGAATACATCCAGCAGGCGGCGATCCATTTCATTCAGGTGTACGCCGGAATCCAGATACAGCGCGAAGTCTTTTTTCTCAGTGTTATTGAAATACAGTACCGTCGCATTTTTTTCATACACGCTTTGCTGCTGATGCAAGGCATGATGAATAGCTTCCGGCGCGGATGGCAGTTGCAGCGTTTTCAGTAACTGATTCTGGTAAGACTGATAGTGTTCGGTGCAGGCAATAATTTGCAGGTCATCGGTGTGATGATTATTTTGCAGGTTTGCAGGACGAATGCAGACAAAGCCTTCGCATCCGAGGCCAAGCAGGCTGGTAATTTGCGTCAGCACGCCACTGGCAAAATTGTGCAGGCCGTGGGTTGCCATCAGCTCCGTGCTGGCATTAATAATCATTTCCAGACCGCGACGGCTGGAACTGATGGAGCAAATCTGTTCATAGGAGCGGATGGCAGATGTCACCGCTGTGTACAGTTTGGTACGGGTCAGCTCAGATTTGGTTTTGTAATCGTTGATGTCGTAATCGCGGATCGCATCGATTTCCGGTGCGTAACCCGGCTGACCGGTGCGCAGAATGATGCGCACATCTGCTAACCCCAGTGTTTTACGGATGTAATTCACCAGTTGCAGACCAGCGTCTTCGTGCTCCATCACCACATCAAGCAGAATGATCGCAATGTCTTTTTCTTTTTGCAGGATTTCACGCGCTTCTGCTGCAGAATATGCGTGCAGAAAACTGAGCGGGCGGTGCTGAATTTCAAGGCTGCCAAGCGCAAAAGTGGTTGCAGAATGCACATCAGGATCATCATCAATGATCATAATGCGCCAGCTTCCCTGTGCAGCAGAGTCAGCCGATGCTTCACTTGCGTCCGGTTCATCCAGAAACACCAGATCGTCTTCATTGGACTGAATCGGGGAATTCATCTGCAACACCGCTCCATGCTTGGCATTTTTATTGATTGTGCATTACTGCAAAATTTGTATTGAACAGAACTATGACATCAATTCAGGCTGTAGCCAAGCCTCATTCCTTGGGATTTGGCAATAATAAAACAGCTTTTGCGCTGTGCAGATTAGCGACGGCGGATATTGTGGTTTCTGCGTAAAAGTGAAATTAACGAAATCCGCTTGCCATTGTCAGGAAAAGGCGCTTCAGGAAGCTGTTAGAATCAGGGAATCCTTTATCACTGACAGCAAACTCATCATGTCTGGCAATACATTCGGTACTCTGTTTACGGTAACAACTTTTGGTGAATCTCACGGCCCGGCAATTGGCTGTATCGTTGATGGCTGCCCGCCGGGCTTGCCTTTAAGCGAGGCAGATATACAGCTTGAGCTCGACCGCCGCCGCCCCGGCACTTCACGTCACGTCACGCAACGTCAGGAACCGGATACGGTGGAAATCCTGTCCGGCGTATATCAGGGTGTGACAACAGGAACACCGATTTCTTTGCTGATCCGCAATCAGGACCAGCGCAGTAAAGACTACGGCAATATCACGGATTCTTTCCGTCCCGGCCATGCCGATTTCACTTACTGGAAAAAGTACGGCATCCGCGATCCGCGCGGTGGCGGACGTTCGTCTGCACGGCTGACTGCGCCGGTCGTGGCTGCAGGTGCTATCGCCAAAAAATGGTTGCTGGCGAAATTCGGCACCACCTTTACCGGTGGCATGCGTCAGATTGGTGAAGTCGTGATTCCGTTTCAATCCTGGGAACATGTGAATCAGAATCCGTTTTTCGCGCCAACTGCAGATGCTGCTGTGCTGCAGCAGCTGGAAGATTATATGGACAGCATTCGTAAAGAAGGCGATTCCATTGGCGCGCGCGTGGATGTGGTTGCGCAACATGTTCCTGCCGGTCTGGGCGAGCCGATTTATGACAAGCTGGACGCTGAAATCGCGTATGCGATGATGGGTGTCAACGCAGTGAAGGGGGTGGAGATTGGCGACGGTTTTGGCTGTATCGGTCAAAAAGGTTCGCAGCACGGTGATGAACTGACCGAGGCCGGTTTTCTGAGTAATCATGCTGGCGGTGTGCTTGGTGGTATTTCCACCGGTCAGGATATTGTTGTGTCGATGGCGATTAAGCCGACGTCGTCGATCCGCATTCCGCGCCGCTCGCTGGATGTCAACGGTGATCCTGTGATGGTGGAAACCTTCGGTCGCCATGATCCTTGCGTTGGTATCCGCGCAACACCAATTGCAGAAGCGATGCTGGCGCTGGTGCTGATGGATCACGCTTTGCGCCATCGTGCGCAGTGCGGCGAAAAAGTATAAGCACACGCAATCCGTTGGTCTCACGGATCAGATACCGCGGTCCGAAAAAAAGCACTGCAACCGGTCAACGGCGCAGTGCTTTTTCTTTTGTGTTTGGTAGTAGCTTCTGAAAACACGTAAAACTGCCTGAATGCGCAGTTCTGCATAGCGATTCGGCGGTCGTCGGCAGAAAGTCCGGGCCTTCGGAAATGGGTTTTGACGATATTTGCACAGTGCAGCGGGGCTGTCGTTGTGATGCGGGCTCAGATTGAAGCAGCCGTAAATTTGTCACCGTGCCCATGGAGAGTCACCTTCACTGGTATGGTCACGGCGGAGGTTTACGGGTGGACGAATCTCGTGTGAATGCGGATGTTTTAAGATGCTTCCTGAATAAATTTCAGTGTTTTTTTGAATTAGTCGAAATTTTCCGCTGAAAATACCGATTTCATGCGGATAAAGTTATTTTTGTTTGGTGTGAATATGCACCAAAGTGGTCTGTTCTTGGTTTTGCGTTGCACAAATGTGGCATAATCAAATGCGAATTCTGTGACAGACACAGACGGTTTACCACTCTCAACAGGCAGGTAAGGAATGATGCTTAAAACGCTTTACGACAAGTTATGGGAATCTCATGTAGTGCATACTGAGGATGACGGAACAACGATTCTATATATCGACCGTCATCTGCTACATGAAGTGACCAGTCCGCAAGCGTTTGAAGGCTTGAAAATCGCGGGTCGCACACCGTGGCGTAACGCCGCCAATCTGGTAGTCGCTGATCACAATGTGCCGACCACAAACCGCGCGAATGGTATCGATGATCCGGTATCGCGCCTGCAGGTGGAAACGCTGGATGGCAATGCGCGTCAGTTTGGTCTGACGTATTTTGGTATGAATGATAAGCGTCAGGGCATCGTTCACGTGATCGGCCCTGAGCAGGGGGCAACGCTGCCGGGTATGACTGTTGTGTGCGGCGACTCCCACACTTCCACCCACGGCGCGTTTGGCTGTCTGGCGCATGGCATCGGCACCTCTGAAGTCGAGCATGTGCTGGCAACCCAGACCCTGATCGCAAAAAAATCCCGTTCCATGCTGGTACAGATTGATGGCGTATTGCAGGCCGGTGTGACCGCGAAAGACATTGTACTGGCTGTCATCGGGCAGATCGGTACAGCAGGCGGCACTGGCTATGCGATTGAATTTGCCGGCTCCGCGATTCGCGGCCTCAGCATGGAAGGCCGTATGACGATTTGTAATATGGCGATTGAAGCCGGTGCCCGTGCCGGTATGGTGGCGGTGGATCAGACCACGATCGATTATGTCAAAGGCCGTCCGTTCTCTCCGGTCGGCCCGCAATGGGATCAGGCTGTTGCTTACTGGAAGACACTGCACTCCGATCAGGGCGCACGCTTTGATATGGTGGTGACACTGCGCGCTGAAGAAATTCAGCCGCAAATTACCTGGGGTACATCGCCGGAAATGGTGTTGCCGGTCGAAGGACGTGTTCCTGATCCTGACCACGAAAAAGATCCGGTGAAGCGTGATGCGATTGAAAAAGCGCTGGTGTATATGGATCTGAAACCGAATACAGCGATGTCGGATATCCGTATCGATAAAGTGTTTATCGGTTCCTGCACCAATTCCCGTATCGAAGATTTACGCGAAGCCGCCGCTGTTGTGCGTGGCAAATTCCGCGCCAGCAATGTGAAGCTGGCCATGGTGGTGCCGGGTTCCGGCCTGGTGAAAGAGCAGGCGGAACGTGAGGGGCTCGATAAAATCTTTAAGGACGCTGGTTTTGAATGGCGTGAACCGGGTTGCTCTATGTGTCTGGCGATGAATGCCGACCGTCTTGAGCCGGGTGAGCGTTGTGCTTCCACGTCGAACAGAAACTTTGAAGGCCGTCAGGGGCAGGGCGGTCGTACGCATCTGGTATCGCCCGCAATGGCAGCTGCTGCAGGTGTGGCAGGGCATTTTGTCGATGTCCGTCGCCTGACGAAATGACAGAAGGAAAAATCATGAAAAAATTTGCATTCATGTTGCTGTGTGTTTGTGTTCTTGCCGGTTGCAATACCGTGCAGGGAATCGGGAAAGATGTGAAAAAAGCCGGTGAAGCGGTAGAAGGTCTCGGGAAGAAATAAGCATGCAAAAGTTTACTATTGTTGATGGTCTTGTTGCACCGCTGGACCGGGCGAATGTCGATACTGACGCCATTATTCCTAAGCAGTTTCTGAAATCCATTCAGCGCACCGGTTTTGGTCCTAACCTGTTTGATGAGTGGCGTTATCTGGATCATGGCGAACCGGGAATGGATAACAGCAAGCGTCCGCTGAATCCGGAGTTTGTGCTGAATGAGCCGCGCTATCAGGGTGCATCAGTTTTACTGACCCGTAAAAATTTCGGTTGCGGTTCGTCGCGTGAACATGCGCCGTGGGCGCTGGAACAATACGGTTTCCGCGCGATTATTGCGCCAAGTTTTGCTGACATCTTTTTTAATAATTGTTTTAAGAATGGTGTTTTGCCGATTGTGCTGACGGAAGTGCAGGTAGATCAGCTGTTTAACGAAGTACGTGCCTTCCCGGGTTTTCGTCTGGTGATTGATCTGGAAGCGCAGACCGTTTCCACTGTCAACGGATCGCAGTCTTATGCGTTTAACGTTGACCCTTTCCGGAAATACTGCCTGCTGAATGGTCTGGATGATATTGGCCTGACACTGCGCCATGAGCAAAAGATCCGCAGTTATGAAGAGCAGCATCTGACACGTTTCCCGTGGCTGTCGAATACTATTCAGTCCTGAAGGAAAACAATATGAAAATTGCAGTATTGCCGGGTGACGGCATTGGTCCTGAGATTGTTGCGCAAGCAGTCAGTGTACTGAATGCGCTGGACGAAAAATTTGAAATGGAAACCGCACCGGTCGGTGGTGCAGGTTATGAGGCGGCCGGACATCCGTTGCCGGAAGCAACGCTGAAGCTGGCGCAGGAAGCGGATGCTGTTCTGTTCGGCGCGGTTGGCGACTGGAAATACGATACGCTGGAACGCGCACTGCGCCCTGAGCAGGCAATTCTGGGATTGCGCAAAAATTTAAAATTGTTTGCGAATCTGCGTCCGGCAATCCTGTATCCTGAACTGGCGGGTGCATCAACACTGAAGCCGGAAGTGGTGTCCGGTCTGGATATTCTGATTATTCGCGAACTGACCGGTGACATTTATTTTGGCCAGCCACGCGGTGTGCGTACTTGTCCGGATGGTCCGTTTCAGGGTGAGCGCGAAGGTTTTGACACCATGCGCTATGCAGAAACGGAAATCCGCCGTATCGCGCACGTGGCGTTTCAGACTGCGCAAAAACGTGGCGGCAGACTGACCAGTGTTGATAAGGCAAATGTGCTGGAAACTTTCCAGTTCTGGAAAGACATCGTGATCGATGTGCATCGCGAATATCCGGATGTCGCACTGGAGCATATGTATGTCGATAATGCTGCGATGCAACTGGTGCGTGCGCCAAAGAAATTCGACGTGATCGTTACCGGCAATATGTTCGGCGATATTTTGTCGGACGCCGCCGCAATGCTGACCGGCTCTATTGGTATGCTGCCAAGTGCGTCGCTGGATGCCAATAACAAAGGTTTGTATGAACCATCACATGGTTCTGCGCCGGATATCGCAGGCAAAGGGATCGCGAATCCGCTGGCAACAATTTTGTCGGCAGCAATGATGCTGCGCTATTCGCTGAATAAAGCGGAGCAGGCAGATCGTATTGAGGCAGCAGTGAAAAAAGTATTGGCAGCTGGCTTGCGTACTCCGGATATTTACGAGCCGGGTACGACAAAAGTTGGTACTGCTGAAATGGGACAGGCAGTCGTGGCAGCCTTGTCTGAGTGAGTGAACGACGCAGTTTTCTGCGCTTTTTAGGGAAAAATGATGAAACTGGTAGGCTTGGTAGGTTGGCGTGGTATGGTCGGTTCCGTTCTGATGCAGCGCATGCAGGAAGAGAGGGACTTTGACCATATTGAACCCGTATTCTTTTCTACATCCAATGCAGGCGGCACAGCACCTGCAATGGCAAAGAACGAAAAGACGCTGAAGGACGCGAACAATATTGATGAGCTGAAGAAGTGCGACATCATTATTACCTGCCAGGGCGGTGATTATACGAATGAAGTATTCCCGCAACTGCGTGCAGCCGGCTGGAATGGTCACTGGATTGACGCGGCTTCCAGCTTGCGCATGAAAGATGATGCAGTGATTATTCTGGATCCGGTCAATCTGCCAGTCATCAAAAATGCGCTGAGTAAAGGTCAGAATAACTGGATCGGTGGTAACTGCACCGTCAGCTGTATGCTGATGGGTGTCGGCGCGCTGTATAAAGCCGGTCTTGTGGAGTGGATGAGCACACAGACGTATCAGGCTGCTTCCGGCGGCGGTGCGCAGCATATGCGTGAATTGCTGACGCAGTATGGCAAATTGCATGCTGAAGTGCGCGATCTGCTGGATGATCCTAAGAGTGCGATTCTGGAAATTGACCGTAAGATCATCGCAAAGCAACGGGGCTTCGGTGCGGATGAAGTCGCGAATTTCGGTGTGCCACTCGGTGGTTCCCTGATCCCGTGGATTGATAAAGATCTTGGTAACGGCACTTCCCGCGAAGAGTGGAAAGGCATGGCGGAAACCAACAAGATTCTGGGTCTGGGCGAGGGCTTTGGCTCTGCGCCGATTCCGGTGGATGGTTTCTGTGTTCGTGTCGGCGCAATGCGCTGCCATAGCCAGGCACTGACTTTCAAGCTGAAGAAAGATGTGCCTGTTGACGAAATCGAGGGTATGATCGCGGCGGATAATCCGTGGGCGAAAGTTGTGCCGAATAATCGTGAAGCGACCATTCGTGATCTGACACCGGTTGCAGTCACCGGCACACTTACCATTCCTGTGGGGCGTGTGCGTAAGCTGGCGATGGGACCAGAATACGTTGGTGCATTTACGATCGGCGATCAGTTGCTGTGGGGTGCTGCAGAACCTCTGCGTCGTATGTTGCGCATACTGATAGATTGATTTTTATGAAATTCGTGTAAGAAAGTGAAAAAGAGGGCGTCAGCCCTCTTTTTTTCTTGTATAAACACGCGCTGACTTAAAAACAGGAGTGTTAAAGCGCTGCAACGTTTCTGGTGCGGGCCGCCTGCCTTCTGTAATTGATGTATTTACCATGTGCATAAATAGCGGTAAGCTTGCAGCGCAAAGATGGCATTTACATCCTTGAAAAAATCTGAATTTGTGTAGTTTTAGCAAACTTTGTTGTTTGTTTCCTCCCGAATTGTCTGACAATATGCAAAAACAAAAAAGAAAATCCGTTATTTCTCTGGGGCGTAATGCACTGAGCGTCGCCGTTGCTTCTGCTATGCTGTTTGCGGCGGATGCGAGCGCAACCGGCATGGGGCGACTGACGGTATTGTCAGCACTCGGACAACCGTTAAAAGCTGAAATTGAACTGACTTCCCCGAATAAAGAGGAACTTGGTTCTCTGACGCCGAAACTGGCATCGCCGGAGGCATTTAAACGTGCCAATATTGAATTCAATGCAGCATTATTGTCGTTGCAGTTTGGTATCGAGCAGCGCGGCAATAACTACATCATTAAAGTGACATCCAGTCAGCCGATGAATGAACCATTCGTCGATATGCTGCTGGAACTCAATTCGTCGAACGGAAAGTTGCTGCGTGAATACACTTTCCTGCTTGATCCGGTTGATCTCCGCACAGGACAGTCTGCACAGGTAGCAGCAAAAAATGGCGCATCACAGATTCGTACAGCCCCTCAGCCTGTGCAATCAGTTCCTGCTCAGCAGGCAGCAAAAAAGCAAGTGGCGGCTGCAAATCCATCTCAGCCGCCAGCAAAAACAGCTGCTGAACATGCTGTAAAGCCTGGTGAGACTCTCAGTAAAATCGCAGGAGCATATCGCTCAGAAGGTGTTTCGCTTGATCAAATGCTGGTTGCTTTATATAAAGCGAATAAAGATGCATTTGTTGGCAGCAATATGAACCGTTTGCGTGCTGGCCAGATTCTGCAAATTCCTGATACCGAATCGGTAAAAGCAACTGCACCAAATGCGACCGAGGCACACTCGGTTGTGATTGCACATTCGAATGATTTCAGTGCATACCGTGGCAAACTGGCTGAACAGGTTGAGCGTGCACCAGCAGCACGTACCGCACCTGCGAAACAGGCTGCAAGCGGAAAAATTACCGCTAAAGTAAAGGAAACTCCGACCCCGAGTGCGGAATCCCCAGATAAGCTGAAACTTTCCAAGGCAGAAGCAGGTAATAAGGCTGCTGCTGAGGCAGAGAAAATTGCGAAAGAAAAAGCAGTAGCCGAGGCAAACAGCCGCGTTAAAGAGCTGGAAAAAAATGTCGGTGAGTTGCAAAAGCTGCTGGACGTTAAAAATAAAGATCTTGCTGCAAAAGAAGCCGAGCTGACAGCGAAATCAGTGAAAAAAGATGGCAAGGAAGTAAAAGAAGCAGAGAAACCTGTTGCTCAGCCCGTACCGGTAGTCGCTTCTACTGCAGCAACAGCATCTGCCCCCGCAGCAGTGCAGGCATCAGCAGTGGCGTCGGCTCCAGCCGTTGCCAGTGCTTCTGCGTCGGCTAGTGCTGAAAAGCCACGTCGTCGCCCGGTTGCTCCGCCACCACCACCACCGCCTGAGCCGAGTTTCTTCGAAAGCTTGTCTGACTGGGCAATGCCTGCGGGCGCCGGATTAATCGCAATACTGGCTGGCGTTGGTTTGTGGGCTAATCAGCGTCGCAAAAAGCAACAGCAATTTGAAGACAGTATTCTTACTGGTTCCAGTATGAAAGCGAACTCGATGTTCGGTTCAACTGGCGGTCAGAGTGTGGATACAAATAACAGCGTGTTCAATTCCAACTTTGCTCCGTCTGCCAGTCAACTGGATGCCAATGAGGTGGATCCTGTTGCGGAGGCTGATGTTTACATTGCTTACGGTCGTGACACGCAGGCGGAAGAAATTCTGAAGGAAGCGTTGCGAACACAGCCTGATCGCCATGCCGTGCGCTTGAAATTGCTGGAAATTTACTTTGCGCGTAAGGACTCCCGTCAGTTTGAACGTGTGGCCAGTGAGCTGTATGGAATGACCAGCGGTACCGGCGAAGAGTGGGCGCAGGCAGCATCGATGGGTGTCTCGCTGGAGCCAACGAATCCGCTGTATGCCGGCGGTCAGTCTAAAGAAGCGCCTGTTTCTGATGCTGGCATCGGTATGCCTACGCATCCGCTGGAGGATTTAGATCCGGAGGCCTTGCTTTCAAATTCGATGTCTAAGGATATGCTGGAGGCGATCAGTATTATTGATACCGCGACTAAACCTGGTCCGCAAGTTGAAGAAGCTGCTCCTGTTATGGCGACAGAATCTGGTCCTGCCGTGATTGATACTTCCGCACTGGACTTTGATCTCGGTTTTGGCGATGACGTACCTGCTGTGCCTGAATTACCTGCGAATTCACCTGCAGCTGAGCCAGTTGTGAAAAACGATGAGCCGGATTTGGGTGTGATTGACTTTGATTTCGGTGAACCTGAAACGCCGGCTGTTCAACCTGAATCAGTCGTACAAAGCGAGCCTGAGTTATCTGTAGCCGACGACAATAGTCTCGATTTTACGTTGCCGGAATTGGAACTGAATGTGGTTCCAAATGAAAGTATTCCGGATCTGAGCGCAATGTCTTTTGACGATGGTGTGCCAAAACTGGATGCAGAGGTTTCGCTGGCAGACGAGCATGCAGGCGATGAGGTTCCGGTACTTGATTTTGCAATCGAAGAATCTGTGCCGTCCGATCTGACTTCTGATGTTCCTGCGGTTGATGCGCAGGCTTCGGCATTCGAATTTGATTTATCTGGTATCGACCTGAATCTTGATCCTTCGCCAGTTGCGAATGAGATTGCAGATATTCCGACCGCTGATGCTGGTCCGGAATCCGAGCCAGAGAACGCTGAAATGTCTACGAAGCTGGATCTGGCAGTGGCTTATCAGGAAATTGGTGATCGTGAAGGCGCACGAGAGTTGCTTGAAGAGGTTGTTCGCGGTGGTAATGCAGAGCAACGCGAACGCGCAAATGCGATGTTGTTGCAACTTGCCTGATTTTCGTCCATGATGCGCGGGCGCTGACGCAGGTCGGCGCCCGTTTTCTTTTTGTGGGATTAGATGTGAAACGTATCGTTTTGGGAGTGCAGTACGACGGGAATTCGTGGCGTGGTTGGCAAAAGCAGCCTTCCGGCGATACGGTTCAGGATGTGCTTGAGCGAGCATTAAAACAATTTACCAATCAGGCTGTTCATACGACTTGCGCCGGCAGGACAGATGCAGGTGTGCATGGACTTGAGCAGGTTGTGCACTTTGATACCGAACTGATACGCACCCCTTATTCATGGGTGAACGGCGTAAATGCATTTCTGCCTTCCTCGGTTGCAGTTCAATGGGCTAAGGAGCTCGACTGTGATCCTGTGTCTCCGGAGGCGTTTCATTCCCGTTTCAGTGCCAGAGCGCGCACCTATCATTATGTTCTGCATAATAATAAGATTCGGTCCCCTTTATGGGGGGGCAGGGCAGGCTGGGTGTTTCGTGAACTGAATTTGGAAAAAATGCAGGCGGGCGCAGCATATTTGCTTGGCGAACATGACTTTTCAGCATTCCGTGCTGCGGAATGTCAGGCGAAATCGCCGGTTAAGCATATGTACAGTATTGATATCCGGCAGCATGGCGATATGTTTATTTTTACGCTGAAGGCGAGTGCATTCCTTCATCATATGGTCAGGAATATTGTGGGCTCACTGGTGTTTGTCGGTACAGGTAAGCGTGAGCCGGAATGGATGCATGAGTTGCTGGAGGCAAAGGACCGAAGCTTGGCTGCACCTACCTTTATGCCGGATGGCTTGTATCTTGCGCACATTGAATACGATCCGGTCTGGCAGTTGCCTCAGCAGAAACAAATATTGCTACCGGGATTCTTGTCGTTTTTGCCCGCCGACTGAGTGGATTCTCGGACTAATCACGGATTTCTGACTCGAAATCCGGTAAAATGACGCTTTGCAAAAAAGACTGGCAGGCGCCCGCCTGGGATTGAGCCCAGACCGGAGCGCTTTTTTTTAGCCGGTTTTTGCTGTGCTTTCGAATTGAATTGTTACCCAATGAATAACATCCGGAATTTTTCTATTATTGCTCATATCGACCACGGTAAATCTACCCTGGCTGATCGTATTATTCAGTTGTGCGGCGGACTTTCTGACCGTGAAATGGAAGCACAGGTGCTGGATTCGATGGATATCGAGCGTGAGCGCGGTATTACGATTAAAGCGCAAACAGCTGCGCTGAATTACAAGGCCAAAGACGGTAAAGTTTACAATCTGAATCTGATTGATACCCCAGGGCACGTTGACTTCAGTTATGAGGTGAGCCGCTCTTTGTCTGCTTGTGAAGGAGCGCTGTTGGTCGTCGATGCATCGCAGGGTGTTGAGGCGCAGACAGTTGCAAACTGCTACACGGCAATTGATCTGGGTGTGGAAGTCGTACCGGTTCTGAATAAAATCGACTTGCCTTCAGCTGACCCGGATAACGCGACAAAAGAAATTGAGGATGTTATCGGTATTGATGCGACGGATGCAGTGCATTGCTCCGCAAAAACCGGTCTGGGCGTGGCAGATGTTCTTGAGTCGCTGATTGCAAAAGTGCCAGCCCCGGAGGGTGATCCGTCTGCACCGCTGCAGGCCTTAATTATCGATTCGTGGTTTGATAATTACGTTGGTGTCGTGATGCTGGTACGTATTGTTAACGGCACGCTGCGTCCGAAAGACAAAATTCTGCTGATGGCGACTGAGGCTCAGCATCTGGTTGAGAGTGTTGGTGTATTTACGCCGAAGTCGTTGTCCCGCGACTCTCTGGTGGCAGGTCAGGTGGGTTTCATTATTGCTGGCATCAAGGAGCTGAAAGCAGCCAAAGTCGGTGATACGATTACGACGGTAGCAAATAAAGCAAAAGAACCATTGCCTGGTTTTAAAGAAATTCAGCCACAGGTGTTTGCAGGTTTATTCCCGGTTGAGGCAAACCAGTACGACGCGCTGCGTGAATCTCTGGAAAAACTGAAGCTGAATGATGCGGCGCTGATGTTTGAGCCGGAAGTTTCTCAGGCGCTGGGCTTCGGTTTCCGCTGTGGCTTCTTGGGCTTACTGCATATGGAAATTGTGCAGGAACGACTTGAGCGCGAATTCGACATGGATCTCATTACAACTGCTCCGACAGTGGTTTATGAGGTTGTGATGGCTGACGGATCGATTATTCAGGTCGATAATCCGGCAAAGATGCCTGATCCATCTAAAGTTGAAGAAATCCGTGAACCGATTGTTTCAGTCAATTTGTATATGCCACAAGAGTACGTAGGGGCAGTGATTACCCTGTGTACTCAGAAGCGTGGTGTTCAGATGGATATGGCGTACCACGGCCGGCAAGTGAAGCTCACTTATGATTTGCCAATGGCTGAAATCGTGCTGGATTTCTTTGATCGTTTGAAATCGATTTCGCGCGGATATGCATCCATGGATTACGAATTCAAAGAATATCGCCATGCTGATGTTGTGAAAGTCGACATGCTGATCAACAGCGAAAAAGTTGATGCATTGGCGATTATCGTTCACCGCGCCAACAGTCAGTATCGCGGACGTGCGGTAGCAGCGAAAATGCGTGAACTGATTCCGCGTCAGATGTTTGATGTCGCCATTCAGGCCGCAATCGGATCCAATATCATTGCTCGTGAAAACGTCAAAGCGATGCGTAAAAATGTTCTGGCCAAATGTTATGGCGGCGATATCAGCCGTAAGCGTAAATTGCTTGAGAAGCAAAAGGCTGGTAAAAAACGGATGAAACAAGTGGGTTCCGTTGAAGTACCGCAGGAAGCATTCCTTGCAATCTTACAGGTGGAAGAAAAATAATGTTTCAGTCTTTACTGACAAATTTTGCACTGATTTTACTGATACTGACGGTAGTGACAGGCGTTATCTGGACGCTCGATTTATTCGTTCTTTCAAAAAAGAGGCGTGAAGCTGCGGAAAAAGCGCTTGCTGAATATGATCAGCGCGAAGCAAAGCTGGCGGCGGATGGTGTTCGAATGGATACCAATAAACGCGAAGAAATTGCGTCAAGTCTTCTGCGTCAGCCAGTCTGGATTGAATACTCAGGTAGCTTTTTTCCTGTAATTTTGCTGGTTTTCGTATTGCGTTCATTCTTGTTTGAACCATTTAAGATCCCGTCAGGCTCAATGCTGCCAACCTTGTTTGTTGGCGACCTTATTCTGGTGAATAAATTTACATACGGCATTCGCCTGCCGGTGATCAATAAAAAAGTTATTGAGATTGGGCAACCGCAGCGCGGCGATGTCATGGTATTCAAATATCCGATGGACCCTCAGGTTGACTACATCAAGCGCGTTGTCGGTGTTCCAGGCGATAAAGTTGAATACAAAAATAAGCGACTGACCATCAACGGGAAGCTCGCCTCTTATGAGCCACTCCAGGATTTTCTGGGTGACAATAATCTGGAGTATTCCAGACAGTTCAGAGAAAATTTGCTCGGTGTTCAGCACCATATTCTGAATAATGATGATTCTCCGGTTTGGGTTGAAAAACCGATGAAGTTTCCGGGACGTGAAAACTGTGTATACGATAACGAAGGTTTCACCTGTACTGTGCCGCAGGGGCAGTATTTTATGATGGGTGATAATCGTGACCGTAGTGCAGATAGCCGCTACTGGGGATTTGTACCGGATGAAAATATTGTTGGTAAAGCGTTTTTTATCTGGATGAATCTCGGTAATATCCGTCGTATTGGCAGTTTCCAGTAATTTAAGCAAAGGACAATGATGATGAGCAAAAATGCATTGAAACTGAAGTCCCGTCAGCAAGGTCTTTCGCTGGTTGGATTAGTTTTGTCGCTTGGTGTTCTGGTTGTGCTTGCCATGGTAGCGATGAAAGTTGTTCCTACAGCTATTGAGTACAGCTCGATTAAAAAAGCGATCGTTGCCGCAAAAAATGGTGCAAGTACGCCACGTGAAGTGCAGGTGGCATTTGATAAGCAGGCAGAAGTTGGCTATATCACATCGATTGCAGGTAAAGACCTGCAATTCACGAAGGGTGATGATGGCATGGAAGTGAGCTTTTCCTATCAGAAAAAGATTCCTTTGGTGGGACCTGCCAGTTTATTGCTCGAGTATGAGGGAACTACAGCCCGTTCCGGTGTTGTTGCTAAAAAGCCGGAGTAAGCGAAATAAAATATGAATTTACAAGTATTGCAAAAGAGACTGGGGCACCAGTTCAGTAACCCCGCTTTATTGCAGCAGGCATTAACACACCGCAGTCACAGCGGTACCCATAATGAGCGCCTTGAATTCCTTGGGGATTCGGTGCTCAATTGTGTGGTTGCAGCATTGTTATTTGAAAGTTTTGCTGATATCGACGAAGGCGATTTATCGCGCGTCCGGGCAAATCTGGTCAAACAACAATCGTTGTTCGAAATTGCCCAGCGGCTCGAGTTATCGCAGTTTCTCCGTCTTGGTGAAGGTGAGCTGAAGTCTGGTGGTTTTCGTCGTCCTTCGATTCTGGCTGATACGCTTGAGGCATTGTTCGGTGCGATCTACCTTGATGCAGGTTTTGATGCGGCAAAAGTAGTGATTGTGGCTTTATATCAGCCAGTGCTGACTTCGGTCGATCCGTCTACACTGGGTAAAGATGCTAAAACTTTGCTGCAGGAATTTCTGCAAAGTAAAAAAATCGCCTTGCCTCAATACAATGTCGTAGCAACACACGGTGCTGCCCATAATCAGGAATTTGAAATTGAGTGTCTGGTGCCTAAACTGGATATTCAGGTATTCGGTACAGGTGGCAGTCGTCGCGCCGGTGAGCAGGCAGCAGCGAAACTGGCGCTGGAAACAGCGATTGCGACGCTGGCAAAAACACCCGCTGCCAGGAAATCCCGTGCACGCAGCCCGCAAATGAAACTGGCGGGCATTGGAACTGTTCAACCGGAGCCACAGGCCGGTGCAGACCATACAACTCAATCTGAATAGGTATACCCATGCAGGAAATAACAGAAAATCCCGGATTCCGATGCGGGTATATTGCTATTGTCGGTCGTCCGAATGTTGGCAAATCCACGCTGATGAATCAGTTGATTGGTGCAAAAGTCAGCATTACATCGCGTAAGGCGCAAACTACCCGTCACCGTATCACCGGTGTTCAGACCAAAGAACAAACGCAGTTTGTCTACATTGATACACCCGGATTTCAGACCCGCCATTCGAACGCACTGAACCGCACGCTGAACCGTACCGTAACGACGACGCTGACTGCGGTGGATGTGGTTCTTTATATTGTTGAAGCGGGTACATTTGGTGATGCCGACCGGCAGGTCATTGAGCTGCTGCCAAAAAATGTGCCATGCATTCTCGTTATCAACAAAGCAGACCGCATGAAAGATAAGGCTGTACTGATGCCGTTTGCACGTCAGGTTGCCGATGCATTTGAATTCAAGGCAGTTGTCCCTGTTTCAGCGAAGCAGCGTTTCCAGCTGGATCGTCTGGAGAGTGTCGTGCGCGATTTCCTTCCGGAAAATCCGCCGATGTTCGGTGAAGATGATATTACCGATCGCAGCGAGAAATTCTTGGCAGCCGAAATCGTGCGGGAAAAAGTATTCCGCTTTGTCGGTGATGAGCTGCCGTATACGAGCACTGTCATCATTGAGAAATTCGAGCAGGAAGGTGATTTGCGTCGTGTATTCGTTGCGATTCTGGTGGATCGTGACAGTCACAAAGCCATGCTGATTGGTCACAAAGGTGCGCGCCTGAAAGAGATTTCCACTCAGTCCCGTATCGATATGGAAAAACTGTTTGGTGGCAAAGTGTATCTGGAAGTCTGGGTGAAAGTGAAATCAGGCTGGGCGGACAATGAAGCTGGCCTGCGCGCTTACGGCTACGAATAAAAACCATGACCGGCAGTGTTCCGCTGGATGACGACGAGCTTGCGGAATGGCTGGCAGAATCGCCGTCCGTGCCTGCAACTGCTATTCCGCGATCGGCTGTTCAGAGAAAAGTGCTGACGCAGCCGGGTTTTGTGCTTCACAGTCGCCCCTATAAAGAGACCAGTCTCGTCATTGATGTGCTGACACGGGATTGCGGACGCATCGCGCTGATCGCAAAAGGTGCCAAGCGTCCGTATTCACAACTGCGCAGTGTATTGCAAACTTTTCAGCCGCTGCAATTGAGTTGGACCGGTAAACAGGATCTGAAAAATCTGACGCAGGCTGACTGGGTAGGCGGTATGTTCCCCCTTGAAAAGTCTGCACTGGTGTGCGGCTTTTATCTGAATGAGCTGATGCTCAAATTGCTGGTGCGCGATGATCCGCATCCGGCTTTATTCCAGCAATATGTTTCTACCTTAAATCAACTGGCACACGGTGAGCCTGTGGCGCTGGTATTGCGTCAGTTTGAGCTTGTGCTGCTGAAAGAAGCTGGCTTGCTGGGCGATTTACGCTTTTGCAGTGGCAGCCGTATGAGTGTGGTTCCTGAGCTCGCTTATGTGCTTGATCCTGATGCGGGCGTGCGCCCGGCGCAGCATCAGGAGCATTTGCCAGTGGTTTCCGGCGCGTGCCTGCTTGCGATGCACGAAGGAGACTTCCGCGAGCAACAGATTCAGATTCAAAGTAAACTTTTAATACGTTCGCTGCTGCAACACCACTTGCATGGTGCCGTGCTGAATACGCGCCAGCTGTTAATTGATTTACAGAATTTATCATGATTCAGAATTTTACTTTTTTGCCGCGACTGGCAGTACGTTTGTCCGCTTTTGTCCCTGAATGCGCTGTAGCAGATGCTGCCTTTATGACGCAACTGACCTGCATGCTCGCTGAAGCCGGTATCGATACGGTGTTGAATGATACGGGTTGCGTCATTCATGCGCCTTATTGCGAAGTGATTTCTGGTGATGATGTGCTCGCGACTGTGCTGCCGGTTTCCGGTGAAATGCAGGTCGGTCGTCAGTTGATTTTGTCTGCGGGGATGCTGACAGACGCGCGTGCATTGCATGACCACCTGCAGGGGTTTGCCTCAGCAAATGTGCCGGTCTGGTTTGAAGTTGCGCGTACTGAGGATTTGCCGGTGCTGGCAGCATCAATGCAGGTACAGCAGATTTTGTTTTCTGCCGGGCTAGCACAGGCTTGCCTGAAAGAAGGTGTTGTCAAAGCTGTTCGCGATATGTGCGCAAGCGTCGCTAAGATAAGGGCTGAATCTCTGCAGAGGAGAGGCCTGTGATTGCGGGTATCGGTAACGACATCGTCCGTATTGTACGTATTGAACAGGCTTTGCAGCGTCATGGCGACGCTTTTGCCCGCAAGGTGCTGGGCGATCTGGAGTGGCCTGTCTTTGAAGTAAGGCGGGCGCAATCTGCTGCCCGCGCAATACGGTTTTTAGCAACACGGTTTGCAGTGAAAGAAGCATTTGGCAAAGCCTTTGGCACTGGCGTCAGTGACCCTGTGACCTTACGTAATGTGCAGACCGTTTCGGGTGCATCAGGTAAGCCGGAATTGCATTACGGTGAACCGTTGAAATCCGCGATGGCTGAACGTGGCTGGCGTGCGCATGTTTCGCTCAGCGATGAGCGTGAATACGCAGTGGCATTTGTGATTATTGAGACTGTCAGTCATGGACATGAATGACAGTGTAGGGCCGGATATCCGGCAGCAAGTCAGTGATGCGGTGAGTCAGTTGCCGCATTTGCCCGGCGTTTACCGGTATTTTGATGCACAGGATCAAGTGCTTTATGTTGGTAAAGCCAAAGACCTGAAGAAGCGAGTCAGCTCTTATTTTCAGAAGACCCTTTCCAGTCCGCGTATCGCAATGATGGTGGCACGCATTGCGCGTCTCGAAACGACGGTTACCCGTACCGAAGCGGAAGCGCTGATTCTTGAAAACAATCTCATTAAAGCGCTGAAGCCGCGCTATAACATTTTATTCCGCGACGATAAGTCCTATCCGTATCTGCGTATTTCCGGCGATGCGACGCCGCGTATCAGTTATTACCGCGGTGGTGTAGATCGCAAGCATCAGTATTTCGGGCCGTTTCCGTCGGCGTGGGCTGTACGTGAGTCTATGCAGATTCTGCAAAAAGTTTTCTTATTACGCACTTGTGAAGACAGTGTGTTTCATAACCGCACCCGTCCTTGTCTGTTGCATCAGATCCAGCGTTGCAGCGGCCCTTGTGTCGGACTGATTACGCCGGAGCAGTATCAGGAAGATGTTCGGCATGCCAGCGGGTTTTTGCGCGGACGCCAGCATGAAGTGTTGCATGCCTTAGAAGCCCGCATGATGCAGCATGCAGAAAAACTGGAATTTGAACAAGCTGCAGTGGTACGTAACCAAATGGCCGCCTTGTCGAAAATTCTCCAGCAACAGAGCATGGAAACGACAGGCACAACGGACATCGACATCATTGCTGTTCTGGTGGAAGGCGGACGTGCCTGCGTTAATCTGGCGATGGTTCGTGGCGGGCGGCATCTGGGTGACCGCGCCTATTTTCCGACGCATGTCGATGATGTGCAGGGGACAACAGATCAGAGTATTGAAGCGGAAGTCCTTGCCGCATTTCTGGCGCAGCACTACGCAGATCAGGCGATTCCTTCGGTACTGATTACCAATATTGAACTCGATGCGCCGGAGCTGATGACGGCATTAATGCAACAGTGCGGTCATAAGATTCAATTGGTGATGCAGCCGCAGGAGCAGCGTCGTTTATGGCTGGAAATGGCAGTGAAGGGCGCGCAGCTTGCACTCGCACGATTGCTGTCTGAACAGGGCTCTCAGCAAGCCAGAACACGGGCGCTGGCCCAAGTGCTGCAGCTGGATTCCGATGATCTGGAAACGCTGCGTATTGAATGCTTTGACATCAGCCACACACAGGGCGAAGCAACGCAGGCGTCGTGCGTTGTGTTCCATCATCACGCCATGCAAAACAGTGAGTACCGTCGTTTTAATATTCACGATATTACGCCAGGCGATGATTACGCTGCGATGCGTCAGGTGCTGACGCGCCGCTATGAAAAGCTGGCAGCCGGCGAGCAGCAGGGCGATCAGGTGATGCCTGATCTGGTACTGGTTGATGGTGGTAAAGGTCAGATCACAGTGGCGCGTGAAGTGTTTGAAGAGCTGGGTCTGAACATTAGCCTGATTGTGGGTGTTGCCAAAGGTGAGGGCCGTAAAGTCGGCCTGGAAACGCTGGTGTTTGCAGATGGCAGAACGGAGCTTGAGCTTGGGAAAGAATCAGCAGCGCTGATGCTGATTGCACAAATCCGCGATGAGGCGCACCGCTTCGCTATTACCGGCATGCGTGCCAAACGTGATAAGGCGCGGCAGTCGTCGCAGCTGGAAGAGATTGAAGGCGTTGGCCCTAAGCGCCGTCAGCGCTTGCTGGCGCGCTTCGCTGGACTGAAAGGTGTTGCTGCAGCCAGTGTGGAAGAATTGTCCGGTGTTGAGGGGATATCCCGAAAACTTGCGGAAGAAATCTACAAGCGATTGCGCTAGCCCCATATAATGTCGGAAAAATATCTCGGTTGAATCCTCATGCCTTTTAATGTTCCGATATTGCTGACCTGGTTGCGGGTCGCATTGATTCCACTGGTGGTTGGTGTGTTTTACTTGCCGGAAAGCTGGCTGGCGTCGTATCACAAAGGACTTGCTGCAACGATCGTTTTCATTGTTGCCGCCGTCACTGACTGGTTTGACGGATTTCTGGCGCGGCGCTGGAATCAGACATCCTCGTTTGGTGCTTTTCTTGATCCTGTTGCAGATAAGCTGATGGTGGCCGGTGCGCTGCTGGTGCTGGTACAACTGGATCGCGTTAATGCCGTGATCGCCTTTATTATCATTGGCCGTGAAATCACGATTTCCGCGCTGCGTGAATGGATGGCGCTGATCGGTGCATCCAAGTCAGTTGCCGTGAATTCGCTCGGTAAAATTAAGACCACGGCACAAATGGCGGCGATTCCTATGCTGCTGTATTACGATCAGCTGATATTCGGTCTGGACGGCGCTTTGCTGGGCTCATGGTTGTTGCTGATCGCCGCAGTGCTGACCGTGTGGTCGATGTTCTATTACCTGAAAAAAGCCTGGCCTTTGATTAAGGAAAGCACGGAAAAAATGGATCAATCGAAGTGATGTGCTTGACAAATTTCTCCGGTAATTTATAATTCTGGTCTTCGTTGCTGCGGGATTAGCTCAGTTGGTAGAGCGCAACCTTGCCAAGGTTGAGGTCGAGAGTTCGAGCCTCTTATCCCGCTCCAAAAGCTTCGGAAAAAATTAGTGATGCGGGATTAGCTCAGTTGGTAGAGCGCAACCTTGCCAAGGTTGAGGTCGAGAGTTCGAGCCTCTTATCCCGCTCCAAAATTTTAGTAGTGCTGAAAAGATCAAAGCGGGATTAGCTCAGTTGGTAGAGCGCAACCTTGCCAAGGTTGAGGTCGAGAGTTCGAGCCTCTTATCCCGCTCCAGATTTCTTCAGTAATACAGCATGTTAAATGCGGGATTAGCTCAGTTGGTAGAGCGCAACCTTGCCAAGGTTGAGGTCGAGAGTTCGAGCCTCTTATCCCGCTCCAGATTGATTGTGCCGGTAACGGTGCTGTCATGGCGGGGTAGCAAAGTGGTTATGCAGCGGCCTGCAAAGCCGTGGACGCCGGTTCGATTCCGGCCCCCGCCTCCAGAATCAAGAAAGCGCTTTAGGGCGCTTTTTTTGTAAAGATCAGATTTCCCTGCTTGCAGGGATGGGCCCGAGTGGTGAAACTGGTAGACACATCGGACTTAAAATCCGCCGCTTTCCGTAAAAGGGGCGTGCCGGTTCGATTCCGGCCTCGGGCACCATATCTGTATTTCAAGAAGTACCAAGAAGACTCAAAACCCGCGATTTCCTCAGTGAATACGCGGGTTTTTTGTTTCAGCACGTACCATACTGCACCTAGGCATCCCAAAGTTTTTACGGTATTTTTTACGGTATACCGTAAAAACCTGAAAAAATACCGTTACGTATACCGTAAAAAATACCGCTAACACCCTCCCGTTGTTTGTTTGCCCCTCCGAAGAGCCGCGCCAGTACTGGCTTTCCGCCTTGTTAGCGTGATTTTCCATATACCGTAAACAGACCGATACCGGAGCCTGACAATGCCACGCAAAAGTACACCGCTAACTGATGCAAAAATCAGAAATGCCGCACCAAAAGATGCCCCTTACAAACTGACAGACGGGGGCGGCCTGTACCTCTGGGTGAGCAAAGATGGTTCTAAGCTCTGGCGGCTGGATTACGCCATCAATGAAAAGCGCAAAACACTGTCCTTTGGTCGTTACCCGGAATTTGGCCTTGCTGCTGCCCGGGCAAAGCGAGAGGAAGCGCGGGAAATGATTGCCTCTGGTATTGACCCAGCCGAAAAGCGTAAGGAGGAAAAACAGGAAATCAGCAAGGCAAAGGCCGCAGCAGAAAACAGTGCAGCCGGTTTGCCGGTGGCTGGTACGTTTGAGGCCGTGGCGTGGGAGTGGTTCGAGGCCAAAATTTCCACTAAGTCAGAAAGCCACCGCAGCCGGGCTGCTGCTTACCTGAAAAATGACTTGATACCCTATCTGGGCAAGGTGCCAATCGCTGAGATTAAAGCACCCGCTTTGCTGGAATGCCTCCGGCGTATTGCGGAACGCAAAAACAATAAGGGCGCACCGGTAACAGAGACCGCCAATCGTGTACGTGAACAAATGGGACAGCTCTGGCGCTATGCGATTGCAACCGGGCAAGCTGAACGCGATATTGCCGCAGATTTGCGGGGTGCATTGCAGCCACATACCCAAAAGAATTACGCGCATATTGATGACCCCAAGCTGTTGGGGCAATTGATGCGGGATATTGACGGATACCGGGGCGCACCAGTGACGCTGGCCGCGTTAAAGGTGCTGCCTATGGTGTTTGTCAGACCCGGTGAATTGCGGCAGGCACGCTGGGCAGACATACATTTTGAGTCAAAGGAATGGCGTTACCATTCCAGCAAAACGGATATAGACCATATTGTCCCGCTGGCAGAGCAAGTCATTGCCATTCTGCGCCAGCTAGAACCACTGACCGGCGCGGGGGAATATGTGTTCGGTGTACGTTCCGGGCACCGTCCTATGTCCGAGGCAACAATTAACCAGGCACTTAAAACCCTCGGCTATGGCGGCGACGTTATCCAGCCGCATGGTTTCAGACATACCGCCGCTACCATGCTGGCGGAAATGGGCTGGGATGAAAACACCATAGACCGGCAATTGTCACACTTGGCGCAAGGCGTTAAAGGCGTGTACCAGAAAGCGAAGTACATTGAAGACCGGCGCAAAATGATGCAGGCATGGGCTGACCGCTTAGACCAGCTCAAGCAAGGGGCTGAAATCATCCCGTTTCGTTCTGCGTCCTGACCAGCGACAGCCGCACAGATAAACCGCCTCCGGGCGGTTTTTTTATGTGTATCGACAATATGCCCGGCCTTATTTTTAAAAAATACGGTGTAACGGTGTAACAGTCAGTGCAAAGCCTTGTTTTAATTGATTTTTGCTTGTTACACCGATACATAAAAAGGTGTAACAAAGGTGTAGCAATGGTGTAACAGCATTCAACTTTTCACTGTATTTCAACTTCAAGGAATTTCCTGTTAGTTGCGAATTTCGACGTTTTGGGGTGTCGTAACCCCAGTTTTTGGAATTTCGCGCAAAGGGTTTACCCGCCAGCGCCGTCGCGGCGAGCGCGATTCATATCTACCGCAATTCAGATTTTCCGGTTTTGCCCTATTTTTGAAAATAGCGTAATGCCTATACTGCCCCCGGCTACCTCATGGAATACCAAGTGGTGATGGCATCGAAAGTAGTCTCATTTTGGCCTATTTTTGAGAATTGCTTAATTTTATATTGTTCCCAGTTGTTCCCTTGAATATCGAGGAACACCGAGAAATGCTGCCATCTAAAAATATTCCCATTTTGCCCTATTTGGGAATGCAATTTTGAACCATGATGCGCCATGACACGGCATGAAATACCATGACGTGCAAAAACGTCCTTTAACGTATTTGGAGAAAATAATGACTAAATCAAAATTGGAAGTTAATTTGAAAGATGCTGTTTTGAATCACAAAAAAAAGCTGGCTGATATCCAAACACTCAATCGCTTGATTGCAGAGTCTAAGATTGAAATTAGTGATGTAGCGTTATCGGCTGCGACAGTTGCGCTTGAGGATTGCACTGTCCGGCACGCATTGAATGAAGCAACTGCTGATGAATTGGAGCAATGCAAACAGGCACTTATCGCGGAAGAAAACGCTTATCAATCGGCGAAACGGGCGCAAAAGGAGTCCGAGATGAAGCAGGCGGGATTCCGTCGCAGACTGGATGCTATTGAGCAGGAAGCGTTAGATGAGCGAGAAAAGGTAAAGCAACTTGAAATCGAGTGGCTGGCCTTGCAGATTTCCGACGCGGAAGATGTGTATTTTGCAGCGGCAGAAAAATTGCGGAATAGTTATCGCCGCATTATGGCATGTGCAAAAGCAATGGCGCAGCGAGATGCGGTTGCAAGCGCGTCAGTCGTGTATTCAGCTGAAATTATGATTCCTGCAATTGGTAGCGAGTGCATGATGAATGCATTGCCGGGTGAAAATCGTGCTGGTGGTTATTACTTCCGCGAAGTCCGCCCAGTTGCTGAGTTTGGTGCAACAAATATTGAAGCGGAGCTGAATGCTATTAGCGATGTTAATTCTGATATCGGTAGTACGTTGAAAAAGATGGTGGGTAGCCTGTCTTCTGGCATTAAAGCGTCGGCAGTTTAAGCGAGGACATTATGCATAATGTCACTAAACCCTCACAGCTTTTACGCTTTAATTCAGTGCAGGAATTGACCGCGTTATCGCGCACCGAGATTTATCGTCGAATTAAAAACGGTACTTTCCCAGCACCGATAAAAATTGGTGTTCGGGCGATTGCATGGCCTTCTGAAACAATCGCACAATACATCGATTCTCTTGCGTCAGTTGGGCGGTGAGCGCGTTGTATGAGAAAAAATATTGCCAATGCCAAGCACAGGGATTATTCTGTGCGAGTCCCTGAGAAAAAAGGGAACGAGTTTGACAGCTCGACAGGTAAAAGGCGCATAGGCCGCGCAATGCGGCTTTTTCATGCGTGGCTTCTTGCACCCTTTCTACGGGCGGCAGTAGCAGGGAGGCTTCGGCCTGCCGGTTTCCTTTTACGCCGGTCTGTCAACCCTGCTATTTGCTGCCCACCCCGTTTGACAGCGGGAGGCGGCTCCATCATCGTAAAAGGAGTCTGCTATGACTGATACAAGCACATCTGCGCAAAGCCGCAATCAAAAAACTGTAACGTTGTCCGCTAAAGAGCTGGCGTTAGTTCTCTCGTTTCGTGCACTGACCAGTGACACAGAACGGGCGCATATCTTTGATGTAATTGAAAATCCAGAACGCCGAATTGGTTTTGTTCACGCGCTTGGCTTCGAGATTGAGAAAGCCGCCACTGAGGTTGGTCAGTTTGTTGATGTGATTATGGATAAGGTCGAAGATATAGACCTTGCAGACGAACAAACAAGCCAGTTGGCTGACTCAATTGGTTTTTTTGCGGGTTATGCCTGCAAGAAAGTCAAAGAGATTTTAGAGATCAATCAAAAGCTTTTACATAGCTTGGTTGTGGCTGAAGAGGGAGTTAGTCATGACTAAGAAGACCCCCGTAAAAGCCACTCCGATACTGGCGGCAATCAATGATTATGACAGTTTGATTGAATCGCTCAGTCGTGACGAAAAGAACGCAATTTTGCAAATGCGTAAGCTTAACGCTGAAGCGCTGAAATTTATTTTAGATTTGCTGGTTGATATTTCAGTGCAGCCGTTATGCATTGCGCCACGCAGCGGTAAGTTAAAGCTAATTAGCTCGTCTCCACACAGGCCAAAGCCGGGCTGCCCCGTCCACTAAGAGACAGACATGACCCCAAAACAATTGATAAGCCGCATTGGTTCGCCAATGCGCTGGGGGTGCATACGTCTGTACGTTTTGTACCAGTGTGCGTGTTTTCGCCTGAGTGCGAAGCTCTCTAAGCGCAAAGGAAAACAATGAAAAACAAAGTGATTGAGCGCCCCAGTCTGGATGCCGTCCGGGTGGCGCTGACCTATATCCCGGCAGATGACCGGGAGCTGTGGTTAAAAATGGGTATGGGTATTAAGCAGGAATTTGCTGATGCCGGGTTTGACCTGTTTGATACATGGAGCCAGACCGCAGAAAACTATGATGCTGCCGCTGTTAAATCGAGCTGGCGCAGCTTTAAAGTGGGCGGCAAGATTGGTATCGGTACAGTGCTGTATGAGGCGAAAGCCCGGGGCTTTGACATCAAAGCACAGACGGCAGCTCATATCAGCCCGGAACAGGCCGCACAGCAGGCAAAGGAACGCGCAGACCGGCTGGCCGCAGAACAGGAAGAGATTGCCCGTAAGCAGACAGACGCTGCCACCAAAGCCCGCAAGATGTGGCAGTCAGCAAACGAGACCGGCTATTGTGCATACCTGCAACATAAACAGGTGGGTGCATATGGTGTCCGCTACATGCCGCATAACACCGGCGATACCTTGCTGGTGCCGCTGGTGGATGACAAAGACCAGCTCTGCAATGTGCAACGTATTTTCAGCAATGGTGATAAACGATTTATCGCAGATGCCAGAATGTCGGGTTGCTGCCACCAGATAGGCAACCCGGCTGCATCTGACTGGTTGCTGATTGCAGAGGGTTATGCCACCGCAGCAGCACTGCACAAATGCACTGGCTACGCTGTTACCGTGGCATTCAGCGCCAGTAACCTGAAACATATTTGTGCCCGGATGCGGCAACGGTTCCCGGATAAGCAGATATTGGTGTGTGCAGATGATGACCAGCAGACCCAAGCAAAGACAGGCAAAAACCCCGGCGTGGCGGCGGCAAAGGAAGCAGCCGCGAGTATTCAGGCGTGGTGGTGTAAGCCGGAAGGCTTGGCCGCAGATGGTAATGATTTCAATGACCAGATGCGCTCTGCCGGAATGGATGCAGTTACCCGGCAGATACAGGAAATTGTCAGCGCCAGCAAAGACAAGCCAGCCGCAAAACCGCAAGCAACCCATAAAACCAGCCCGCCAAGCGATTTAAGCAGCGTGGGTAATACTGAGGCAACCGCCAAGCCCAAAAGCGCCCGTAATGCCGGTGTCACTACCCGAAAGGCAAAGCCTACAGACGCTGGCGCAGGTTCTGCCAAACCATTTTTTACGGCCAGTGATGAAGGTGTTTTCTATCACGCCTTTCATGAAGGCGAAGCCTTGCCAGCCCTTAAAATCTGTTCGCCGCTGCGGGTGGTTGCACGCACCCGGGATGCATCAAGCAGCGAATGGGGATATTTGCTGGAATTGCCAGACCCGGACGGACATATCAAACGCTGGGCGATGCCTTCCCGCATGTTATCCGGCGACGGAACGCAATACCGGGCAGATTTATTGTCACTTGGTCTGATGATTGAACCCGGCCAGAAGCCACGGAATTTGTTAACGACGTATATTCAGACAGCGGAGGCAGACAGCCGGGTGCGATGCGTAGAGCGCACAGGATGGCATGAGGATGTATATGTCCTGCCAGACCGCAGCATAGGCAACGGTGCTGAGGAGGTGCTGTTTCAGACAAATGGCACAGTCAGTACCCATTTCAAACAACGTGGCGACCTGGTGGCGTGGCGGGAGCATGTCGGCGCGTACTGCCGTGGTAATTCGCGTTTGTTGTTCTTTACTTCTGCGGCCTTTGCCTCTGTGCTGTTGCATCATGCGAAGGTGCAAAGTTTCGGCCTGCATTTAATGGGTAGCAGCTCTACCGGCAAAAGTACCGCCATGAAGGTGGCTGCCTCGGTATTTGGTGGTGCTGATTATGCGCAGAGCTGGCACGTCACCGATAACTCATTAGAAGCGACCGCACAGCGCCATTCTGATGCATTGCTGGTATTGGATGAACTCGGGCAGGCAGACCCCAAGATGGTGGGTAATATCGCGTACATGCTCAGTAATGAAAAGGGCAAAGGCCGGGCAACCCAGCACGCCACGGCCAAGAAAATAGCCACATGGCGGCTGATTTTTATCAGTGATGGTGAATTGTCGTTAGAGGCAAAGATGGCCGAAGCCGGAAAAGCGACCAAAGGCGGCCAAGATGTGCGGATGGCGCATATCCGGGCAGATGCCGGAAAAGGCTTAGGTGTCTTTGAAACTCTGCACGACCAGTCAGACGGTGCGGCCTTGTCGCGGCATTTGGTCGGTATGGCGCAGCAGTATTACGGCACCGCTGGTCTGGCATTTATCGAATGGCTGGTAGATAACGTACAGATGCTGCCAGAACTGCTGCGGGATGCGGTCGGCACCACGTCTGCCCGCCTGTGTCCGGCCAATGCACACGGCCAAGTAAAGCGCGTGTCTGAGTTCTTTTCGCTGGTGGCCGCCGGTGGTGAGCTGGCAACCGGTGCGGGTATCACTGGCTGGGCGGATGGTGAAGCCACAGCCGCCGCAGAGACCTGCTTTCATGACTGGCTCAGTAGTCGCGGTACTGCGGGCGATATTGAGCATGACAGGATGCTGGCGCTGCTGCCTGACTTCATACAGGCGAACGGTGATTCCCGCTTTGTGTGGGCACACAGAGCCTTAGACGATCACGCACCCAAAACCATGAACGTGGCCGGATATAAACGCATTGTCAGCAAAGCAGGCAACCCGATAAAAAGTAACACCGACTGGCAGAAAGAATACGGCGACAAAATGCACCCGGACGAAGCAGACGGGGCAGCAATCGAGTATTTTATGATACCGAAGGTGTTTAAGGACGAGGTATGCAAGGGATACGACCAGCGCCAGCTATCAGCAAAGCTGGCAGAGCTGGGTGTATTTGAGAAAGACAATAAAGGCAAAACCAGTATTGTGGAACGCTTCGCCGGTGGCTTAGGCCGGTATTACAAAATCAGAAGCGATAAGTTATTGGCTCTGTCTGAGTATCAGGTAAGGGTTTGATAATACCACTTTGTCTGTGCGTCAGCGTTGGCGGCGCGGCCTGTGGTGGTGGCGCGGGGGAATATCCTTTGCGCCACAAATACACTATCCAGTCATTATAACTGTTCATGCATACAGTTATTCCAGTAAAAACCCCTCAAAACGGCCTGAATTGAGGGGTTTTTGTTACACCGTTACACCTTTACCGGTGAGTGTTACACCTTGAAGGTGTAACACGGAAACCCGCGCCAGATAAGGCTTTCCGGGTGATTAACCCCCTCTGTTACACCGTTACACCTTTTTGAGAACACACCCGAGCTTGCAAACAACGATGATGCAGGTGCAGCCGCTTATCAATGCATCTGCCTTTTGTGGTATTTGACAATACCACTTGTGGATTGTGGACGGGGTGGGGGGCTCCGTGGTTTTGGTTAGGAAATGTTGCTTTGTAGCATGATGGAAGGGGGTAGCCCCCTATAGGTTCTTTCAGAGCAGGGTATATGCACGGGTAATTCGAGTCCCGAGCTTCCGCTACTGTCAGATTTTACTTAAGGGGGTTGTATCGTAAGTTCTGGGTATAACGATAGGCAGGCTGCATTGTCGTGCTGTAGCAACGGGTATTCTTGCAAAAGAAAACAGGTAAATATTCCCCATTTGGTTGTTGTTAAGGTAGCTTTTTGCGAAAGCAAGGGGGGTATCCAAAAGTTTTTACGGTATTTTTTACGGTATTTTGATTTTCGAAAAAAACTAAACCGTTGTTTTATATGTGTTTTTACTGATAATTTGATTCCGGCCTCGCACCATATCTGTCAAATCATCAAACCCGCTTTCGCAAGATGGCGGGTTTTTTGTTTTTGTCTTCCTGCAGTTTTTTATTCAGGCAGATTTGATTCTGCTTTTGTGTGGCATGCCCGTCATCCAGACGCGCGCTGACGACAGCACCTCTTGAATGCACAGCAAGTTGTGCAGCTCTCGTCATTTCTTATTTACGGAAGTCCGGACTTTCTGCCGACGACAGCCGGTTTGCTGTGCCGGACTCCGCATTTACACTGATTCTGGCGCTGTTTCAGCGCTTTTCATCATCAAAAATGGCTACCGCACGCGTCCAGCCTGCGGATGCGCCGCGGATTTTGACCGGGAAGCAGGCGATGGTGAAGCCGGTGGCGGGCAGGGCTTCGAGGTTGTGGAGTTTTTCCAGATGGCAGTAGCCGATGTCGCGTCCGGCTTTATGGCCTTCCCAGATAATGGCCGGATTGCCTTCTTCGGCGTACTTTTTCGCAGTGTGAATGAACGGTGCATCCCAGCTCCAGCCATCGGTGCCGGTCAGGCGCACGCCGCGTTCCAGCAAAAACATGGTGGCATCGTAGCCCATGCCGCAACCGGCGCTCAGGTAATCCGGCTGACCATAGCGACTGCCGGCGCGGGTGTTGACGACCACGATATCCAGCGGTTGCAGGCTGACCTGGTTGCGATCCAGTTCGCGCGCCACATCATCGGCGCTGACCACGTAACCATCTTCAAAACGCCGGAAATCTAGTTTCACACCGCGCTGAAAGCACCATTCCAGCGGCACTTCATCAATCGTGATCGCGCGTTCGCCACGGTTCATGGTGGAGTGAAAATGGTAGGGCGCATCGAGATGCGTGCCGTTGTGGGTGATCAGTTCGACTTTTTCCACGGCCCAGGTTTCGCCGTCCGGTAAGTCGCTGGCTTGCAGGCCGGGAAAGAAAGGGGCGATCTGGCCGAAGGTATCCTGATGGCGGTAGTAAGTGACTTTGGGTTGATAGCCGGGCGGATCGGATGGGATATCGTTTTCTATCGGAATGGATAAGTCGATGATGCTGCGGGCCATAGTTTGTCTCCTGTCAGTGTTGATTTACGTTGCCGGGATTGTGATGGCTGTGCCTTCCGCTGGCTGTACCGCTTGCGTTGTGGCGTATGCTGAAACAGACCGCCTTGCGCCATCTGGCGGCGATTGTATTTCAAAAAAAATAAGACCGGCAAGCAAAGCTCAGGTGGCTGGCTGTTACACTGACTGACCCCGGCAGCCGGCAGCGCTGGGTGCCATGCCGGAAATGGGCTGAAATGCCTGAAATGCGGTGTTTAGCACAGAAAAAAGCCGGTTTTTTGCGTTTGTCGGCAGAAACACTGGCTGAGCGGGCAGGGCAATTTTGAGGTCAATGCGGATGTCTGCACAATCATCAGGAGCGATCATGCAAGATTACAATCTGGAATCGGTGCAAACCTTTGGCTTGCATGCCCGGCGTTACGCGGAAAAATATGCGGACTTGCCGGATTATGACCAGTATTACGACGCTTTACTGGCCGCCTTGCCAGCGCAATCCTGCGCCGTGCTGGATCTGGCTTGCGGGCCGGGGCAGGTGGCAGCGTATCTGGCAGCACGGCGGCCGGAACTCGATTACTGGTGCGTGGATCGCTCCGCCGCCATGCTGGAGCAGGTACTGCAGCGTTTGCCGCAGGCGCGCTGTGTGCAGGCGGATTGCCGCGATTTGCAGTGCCTGCCGGAAGATCTGCAGTTCGGTGCGGCGGCATTTTGTTTCGGGCTCAGTTATCTGAATGAGGATGATGCGGCACGCAGTCTGGCGGAATTATTCCGGTTATTGCATTCCAGCGCGCCTTTGTTGCTGAGCAGTGTCGCGGGCGATGCCGCGCTCAGCGGGGTGCAGGTCAGCGCCGGTGGGGACCGTGTACACAGCTTTTACCGCAGTGCCGGTCAGATTGCAGCGATGGTGCGCGCCGCTGGTTTTCAGATTCTGGAGCAAGCGCTGATCGCCAGTCCGGCCAGTGCCAGCCAGCAGACGGAAGATGTGGTGTTGCTGGCGCGTCGCTTGTGAGTGTTGTCTGCTGCATGCGCGCAACAGATCTGTGCAGAAAACGATGCGCAAATTCTGCCTGCTGCACGGAGATGTAAAAGTTGTTACGCCTGCCACGTTATCCCCCTGATCCGTCTTGCCTGAAAGTTATGCAATCGAAATACTGAGCAGGCTGCTGAGTACCGAAGCCGGTGCTTGCAGCGTGACATTGTCTTAACCTGAGGAGCGAATATGCAAGAGCTGAATCTGAGTGAAGTGGAGGCGGTAGGCGGTGGTGTTGAATGGGGTGCAGTTGGTACCAGTGCGCTGGCTGGCGGCTTGCTTGGTGTAATGGCTGGCGGTGTGATTGGCGGCATTACTGGTGCACTGATCGGTGGCGGCAAAGAAATTTTCCTGCAGCGAGTTGTTCCGACAGCAAGTCTTGCAGGTCGCGTCGAAGCACTCTGATTGTTGTTTTACTCTCCAGATTTGAGCCGGCATGTGCAAACCTGCCGGTTTTTTTACGCCCCCCTGTTTTTTGCAGAGCTGTGTTGCGCAGCACCTGAGGCGGATTCACCACAAATTTTCTGAAATTTCCTGATGTCGTCTGCGATCAGCATGCAGTGCAAATTTTCAGTGGCAAATCCAACGCCAGCGTCGATGCCAATTGTGTCGCAGCCTCTATCAGCTCTCTCAAATAAGCCCTGAAATGCTTGAAATGCGGCGTACGGTACAGAAAAAGTGCCCGCTATGCCGGACGACCGTGAAAACACTGGCTTAGCGAGGTGTGGCTTTTTCGCCGTATGCGGTGTTCTGCACAATTCGCTTGTTGTCAGCGGGGTACTGAGCGCCACTGCAAAAACCGTTTTTACCCATCACCGGCCGCAGGTAACGGCTGCGTTTTCGCAAACTTGAGGCTCAAACCGGATAAAAGGGGTTTTTCCCCCTTTATTCCGCGCTTCTGATTGCCGTCCGGCATCCAATAATGACACCTGAGTGATGGTAAATGGGATTTTGGTCCCGCATTGGCATAACAGGAGTCGGCAATGGCCGAAGACAGCGATCTCGAACGAACGGAAGAGGCCTCGCCCAAGCGTCTGGAAGAGGCGCGTAAAGAGGGCGATGTTCCCCGGTCACGTGAGTTGTCGACCTGTACCGTGTTGCTGGCAGCCGGTGGTGCTTTGTGGGCGATGGGTGGTTCTCTGGTGAAGCAGTTGAATCAGATGCTGACCCACGGACTGACACTGAACCGCGAAACGATTTACGACTTTAATGTGCTGGCAGAAAAAATTGCCGCAGATTTGCTGGACGTACTGATTGCATTTGCGCCGGTAGCGGGATTATTGCTGATCGTGGCGCTGGCTTCACCGGTACTGATTGGTGGCTGGGTATTTTCTTCCAAAGCGCTGACACCGAATTTTGGCCGCTTAAATCCTGCTTCCGGTCTGGGCAACATGATTTCTTCGCGCGCCGGTGTGGAGTTAGTGAAATCCATCCTGAAAACTGTGCTGGTTGGCAGTGTGGCCTGGGTAGTCGTGATGGCGCAGAAGGAAGCGATTTTCAGTCTGGCGAATGAACCGCTGCAACAGGCACTGGCCCATTCCGGACATATGTTCGGCGTTTGCTTTATGACGATTGTGGCTTCGCTGGTGGTGATTGCGATGATCGATGCGCCTTACCAGATGTGGTCTTACGCAAACAAACTGAAGATGACACATCAGGAAGTCGTGCAGGAAGCGAAAGAGATGAACGGTAATCCGCAGATCAAAGCGAAGATCCGTCAGCAACAACGTGAAATGGCCCGTCGCCGCATGATGTCTGAAGTACCGAATGCCGACGTGATCGTGACGAACCCGACGCACTATGCGGTGGCACTGAAGTACGCAGAAGGCGGTATGCGTGCACCGCAGGTGGTGGCAAAAGGGGTGGATGAAGTCGCGGCAAAGATCCGCGAACTGGCACAGGAAAACAACGTGCCGATGCTGGAAGCGCCACCGCTGGCGCGTGCGCTGTACAAGCATACCGAGCTGGGCGATGAAATTCCTGAAGCCCTGTATGCCGCAGTGGCCGAAGTGCTGGCGTATGTGTACCAGCTGCGGACGTATCGCAATCAGGGTGGTGACCGTCCTGAACAACCACGTGAATTACCTGTACCGAAAGAGATGGACCCTTTGAACAACAACGGAGATCGCAATGAATAGCCTCAGATTACCGCTGTGGCTGAGCAGCATGAACACCAAAGCACTGGCAGCGCCAATGCTGATCGTGCTGATGCTGGCCATGATGATTCTGCCGCTGCCGGCATTCATTCTCGACGTGTTCTTCAGCTTTAACATCGCGATGGCGGTGATTGTGCTGCTGACCAGCTTGTACACCGTGCGTCCGCTGGACTTCATGGTGTTTCCGACCGTTTTGTTGGTCACCACCATGCTGCGTTTGTCGCTGAACGTGGCCTCTACCCGTATCGTGCTGACAGAGGGGCATACCGGCCCGGATGCAGCCGGTAAAGTGATTGAAGCTTTCGGTCACTTCCTGATCGGCGGTAACTACACCGTTGGTATCGTCGTATTTATCATCTTAACGATTATTAACTTTACCGTTGTTACCAAAGGTGCAGGCCGTATCGCAGAAGTCGGCGCCCGTTTCGCACTGGATGCGATGCCTGGTAAGCAAATGGCGATTGATGCGGATCTGAATGCCGGTCTGATTGATCAGAATGAAGCACGCCGCCGCCGTACCGAAGTATCGCAGGAAGCAGAATTCTACGGCGCGATGGACGGTGCGAGTAAATACGTACGCGGTGACGCGGTTGCCGGCATTCTGGTAACCGTGATTAATATCGTCGGCGGTCTGATCGTCGGTATGGTGCAGCATGATCTGGACTTCGGTACGGCGATCAAAAACTATACGCTGCTGGCCATCGGTGACGGTCTGGTTGCGCAGATTCCTTCGCTGATTATTTCGATTGCTGCCGGTGTCGTGGTTTCCCGCGTTGCCAGCGATCAGGATATCAGTGCTCAGCTGGTGGCACAGTTATTCGCCCGTCCGGAAGTCATGTATATCACTGGCGGTATTATCGGTGGCCTCGGCATTATTCCGGGTATGCCGCATCTGGCCTTCATGATGCTGGGCGGTATGTTTGGTGGTATCGGTTACATGATTCAGAAACGTGCGCTGAAACCAGCGCAGGATGCGGCGGCTGCAGCGGCAGCAGAAGCACCGGCTTCCGCGACGGCAGCCCCGGAAATCGAAGAAGCAACATGGCAGGATATTCTGCCGGTGGATACGCTGGGTCTGGAAGTCGGCTATCGCCTGATTCCGCTGGTGGATAAAAATCAGGGTGGCGAATTGCTGCGCCGTATTAAGGGTATACGTAAGAAATTTGCGCAGGAAGTCGGCTTCCTGTCGCCACCGGTGCATATTCGTGACAATCTGGAACTGAAACCATCTGCCTACAAAATTGCGCTGAAAGGTGTGGAAGTCGGTACTGGTGAAGCAATGAATGGTCAGTATCTGGCGATTAATCCGGGCATGGTCAGTGGCCCGCTGCCAGGCGTGGAAACCAAAGATCCTGCCTTCGGCTTACCAGCGATCTGGATTGATGCCGGTCTGCGTGAGCAGGCACAAGTCATGGGTTACACCGTGGTGGACGCCGGTACCGTGATTGCAACGCATCTGAATCATATTATTACGACGCATGCATCTGATCTGCTTGGTCGTCAGGAAGTGCAACTGCTGCTGGATCATCTGGCCAAAGAAATGCCGAAGATGGTGGAAGATCTGGTACCGAAACTGGTGCCGCTGAATGTGCTGCAGAAAGTGCTGCAAAACCTGTTGCAGGAAGGCGTACATATCCGCGACATGCGCACCATCATCGAAACACTGTCGGAATATGCAATGCGTACACAGGATGCGAACGAACTGACCGCCTTTGTGCGTATCGGTCTGGGCCGCGCAATCGTGCAGCAACTGTTCCCTGGTACGAATGAACTGACAGTGATGACACTGGATGGCCGTCTCGAACGTCTGCTGATGCAGGCAATCCACAGCGGTGGCGATGCTGCCGCGCTGGAACCGGGTCTGGCTGACACACTGACATCGCAGGCACAAATGGCAACAGCACAACAGGAACAAATGGGCGTGACGCCGGTACTGCTGGTACCTGCACCGCTGCGTCCGCTGCTGTCACGTTTCCTGCGCCGCTCGATTCCTCAGCTCAAAGTGCTGTCGCATGCTGAAGTTCCGGATACAAAAACAATACGAGTTACTAGCCTCGTCGGAGGACAATCATGAACGTAAGAAAATTCACCGCCAATACTTCACGGGAAGCTTTGCGTCTGTTGCGTGAGGCACTGGGTGCCGATGCCGTGATTCTGTCGAATAAAACCGTCAACGGCCGCGTGGAAATTCTCGCTATGGCAGACGAAGCGATTCCTGAATATGCGCCGGCAGAAGCAGCGCGCCGTACGGCGCCGGACGCAGCGCGTTTCACACCGCCAGCGGCAGCCAGCCGTCAGGCTGCTGCGTATCGTCTGGATGAGGAAGAGGGAGAAGCGCCGGCACCGGCATTTCGTCCGGGCTTGTTCCGTGCGCAACCGGTATTCGCAACGCCTGCCGCAGAACCTGCACCCGCACCGGTGGCTGCAGCGCCGGTCATGCGTGCGATGCCGCAAGTTCAGACGCAGGCAGTGCCCGTTGCACCGGCAGTACAGGCCGCACCGCAAATGATGGCTGGTATGCCGGACATGCAAAGCATGATGAGCGAAATCCGTTCCATGCGTTCGATGCTGGAATCGCAGCTGGCTGAAATTTCCTGGAGTACTACGCAGCAAAAGCAACCGCAGAAAGCGGAAGTGCTGCGCGAAATGCTGGCAACCGGTATCAGTGCCACGCTGGCCCGTTTTCTGGTTAACAAAATGCCGGAAGGTCAGAATGTGCAGCAAGGCATTGAATGGGTGAAATCCATTCTGGCACGCAATCTGACCACGATCAGCAATGAAAATGAAATTCTGGAAAAAGGCGGTGTGTACGCGATTGTCGGCCCGACCGGCGTCGGTAAAACCACCACGACAGCAAAACTGGCTGCACGTTGTGTCATGCGCCACGGCCCGTCCAAGCTGGCGCTGATCACGACCGACGGTTACCGTATCGGCGGTTTCGAGCAATTACGCATCTACGGAAAAATTCTGGGTGTGATGGTGCATGCGGTTAAAGATGAAACCGACCTGCGTATTGCACTGGAAGAGCTGAAAGGCAAACACACCGTGCTGATTGATACTGTGGGTGTCAGTCAGCGCGACAAGATGGTGACCGATCAGGTGGCGATGCTGTCTGCCGCCGGTACTGACGTCAAACGCTTACTGTGCCTGAACGCAACCTGCACCGGCGAAACGCTGAGTGAAGTGGTGCGCGCTTATCAGGGCGGTGGTCTGGCTGGCTGTATTCTGACCAAACTGGATGAGGCCGCAACCATCGGTGGCGCGCTGGATATCGCTATCCGTCAGCGTCTGGCGCTGTACTACGTCGCCAGCGGTCAGCGTGTACCGGAAGATCTGCATGTTGCAAATAAACAATATCTGATTGACCGCGCCTTTAAACTGAAACGCGAAACTGCAGCCTTCCGTTATCTGGATGAAGAATTGCCGCTGATCATGGCGGGTGCAACTGTTGCAGTGCAGCCGCGTGCGATGGAAAGAGAGGTATCCCTTGGTTAAGACCGATCAGGCCGAAGGCCTGCGCCGCATGCTGGCGGTGCCAAGACCACGTGTACTCAGTTTTATCTCAGTCCTGGATGATCATCGTAAAAGCCGCATGCTGATTAATCTGAGCATGGCGCTGGCCACTCAGGGGCAGCAAGTGATGGTGGTGGATGCCCGCTGCACGCGCGACAGCGTCGGCGTATGGATGAATGCAAGATTTGACCGTTGCTTATTGGATGTGGCAAGACAACAGCGTACAATGCAAGAAGCAGTAAAGACGGTAACCAAGGGGCTGGATGTGACTCAATTGTGTCGCCAGTCTGAGTCGCTGGAATGGCTGCCGCAGGAATCCGTGCGGCAACTGAACCGTGTGCTGGATATGGCTGCTAATCATGCCGACCTGATGCTGGTGGATGTAGCGCCGGATGAGCAGGATCAGTTTCCGCTGTCTGCGCTGGATGACAGCGAGCTGATGATACAAGTGTCCGCCACGCCGGAAGAAATCAAAGCGGCTTATGCGCTGATTAAACGCCTTAGCCAGCGTCTGGGACGCCGTACTTTCCATATTCTGGTCAGTGCTGCATCAGAAAGAGACGCACGTTTGATCTATTCGAATATGGCTCAGGCCGCCAGCCGTTATCTTGCAGTACCGTTGCAGTATGCCGGTTTTGTGCCGGAAGATGAATATGTAGTCAGAGCCGCACACCAGGGACAATCAGTGACCGATGCATTCCCGAATTCCCGTGCAGCTCAGTCGTATATGGCACTGGGCGCCGCGCTGGCGCAGCAGGCCGGTATGGAAGCTGTCCGTGGAATGTCCGGTCAAGCCGATCTTGGTGTGAGTCTCGGAATGTAAATACGAATATGTACACCGCCAGTGGAAAATCCGATAAAAGCTACCTTCTCAGAGAGCATGTGCCTCTGGTGAAGCGGCTTGCCTACCAGCTCAAGGCGCGTCTGCCCCCCAGTGTGGAGGTGGATGATCTTGTGCAGGCTGGCATGATAGGCTTGCTCGATGCGGTGAACCGTTATGAAGATACACACGGCGCGCAGTTCGAAACCTATGCGGTGCAGCGTATCCGTGGCGCGATGCTGGATGAATTGCGTAATACCGACTGGCTGCCGCGCGGTGTGCGCCAGAATATGCGCAAAATCGAAACGGCACTGAGCGAGTTGCAGCAAAAACTCGGACGCCCGCCTACCGAAACCGAGGTCGCCAAATCGCTGAAACTCACGCTCAGCGAGTATCAGGATGTTCTGAACGACAGCGGTGGTCACCAGTTAGTGTATTACGAAGATTTCCACGATCCGGATACCAAAGAACATTTCCTCGATCATTTCTGTATTGATGATACCGGGGATCCTTTGCAGGATTTGCTGCACGAAGATTTTCGCGATGCGGTCATCGGGGCGATTGATGCCTTACCCGAGCGCGAAAAGCTGTTAATGGGTTTGTATTACGAGCAGCAGTTAAATCTGAAGGAGATCGGTGCGGTGATGGGCGTTTCTGAATCCAGGGTGTCACAATTACACAGCCAGGCAGTTGCGCGTATGCGTGCCTTCCTCAGGGAGAGAGCGTGGACTGGGCTAGCATAACCGGCATTCTGCTGGTGCTGACCGGTATCATCGCCGGACATACAATTGAAGGCGGAAAGCTATCGTCGCTGGTACAGCCAGCGGCATTCCTGATTGTTTTTGTCGGCACAATCGGTGCTGTACTGCTGCAAAACAAACTCCATACTTTCCGTCGCGGCATCAATATGTTGCGCTGGGTGGTATCGGAACCGCCGGACAATACCCGTAAAAATATTCAGGAAGCACTGAACTGGAGTCTGATCGCCCGTCGCGAAGGTTTTCTGAGTCTTGAGCGTACGCTGACCGAAGCCAAAGACCCGTTTATCAGCAAAGGGCTGCGCCTGATCATCGATGGCGTGGAGCCGGGGCGGCTGCGCGAAATTCTTGACGCAGATATTTCACTGTACGAACTGGAGCAGCGGCAGGCCGCGCGTATCTGGGATGCGGCAGGTGGTTACTCACCGACGGTGGGTATTCTCGGTGCAGTGCTGGGTCTCATTCATGTGATGGACAACCTCGCAGAACCATCCAAACTGGGCGCAGGTATCGCCACAGCATTTGTGGCGACAGTCTACGGTGTTGGTCTGGCTAACCTGTTTTTTCTGCCAGTAGGGAATAAGCTGAAAGATATCATCGTGCGCGAAGTCACGCGTCGCGAAATGCTGGTGGATATTTTTTACAGCATCGCCGTCGGTGATGGCCCGCACGTGGTGGAAGAGCGGGTTGCTTCTAACCGGGGCTGATCATGGCACGCAAGCGCTTTCAGGAAGAGCATGAAAATCATGAGCGCTGGCTGGTGTCTTACGCCGACTTTATTACCTTGCTGTTTGCTTTCTTTGTCGTGATGTATGCGATTTCATCGGTCAATGAAGGTAAATATCGTGTCTTATCCAATTCTCTGACTGGTGCATTCGGCAATACGGTGAATGCGCCTCCGCGTTCCGGCTCAGATTCTCAGCCAGTGGTGCAGTTACAGCCATTGCCACTGATACGCAAACCCGCAGAAGCTTACCGGCGTGACCGTGAGCAACTGGCCAATGTGACCAGAGATATGCTGGCAGCGCTGGACCCGCTGGTGCAGGATGGCAAGGTCACGGTGATGCAGACCGCAAAAGGCGTCACGATTGATATGAATGCAGGTGTCTTGTTTGCCGTCGGTGATGCAACGCTGGCGCCGCAGTCAGTGCAGGTTTTGCGCGCTATTTCAGCTGTTTTACGGGTGGATAATCATCAGGTGCAGATTGAAGGGCACACGGATAATCTGCCAATTCACAATCCGGCTTTCCCGTCTAACTGGGAATTGTCGGCAATGCGTGCGAGTACGGTCGCCCGGTTGCTCATGGAGAACGGGGTTGATGAGCGGCGCATCACGGCAATTGGTCAGGGCGCCAAAATGCCGGTCGGCGATAATGCCACACCGGACGGACGTGCGAAAAATCGTCGTGTGACCGTGAATGTCCTCGCGACGCTGGCGCCACCGCCACCTGACATCGCCGGCGGATCTCACTAAGACAACGAAATCGTCACGACGCAGTCGGGGCTGATGTCATCTTTATCGTCGCGCTTTAAACCTTCTGTTCTGGCTTTTTTCAGCCGGGCAAAGGCAGTTAATTCTTCTTTTACAAATCACGAAATTCAGGATTCAGGCTGTTTGCACTCTCATTAATTGTGCAAATATCGTCATTGTTCATTTTCCGAGGCCCGGACTTTCTGCCGACGAGCGTCAGATGCCTATGCTGAAATCCGCTTTTTGCCTGTTTTTCGCAGTTCTGCGGCATGAATTCAGTGCTTGTTCGGTTTAGCAGTTGCCCGACAGTATTTGCCTGAGTGAAGATTGAGCGAAGTGAGTGTGAAAAAGGGAGGCTACTCTGAATGATGTGCACAGTGTACGCATCAAAATAAAACACCGGCTGCCTGTTCGGAAAGCCGGTGTCCGGTATTCAGTGAGTGTCGCGCATGCTCAGCGCACAATCACACCTTTGACGGGTGAGGAGCGTATGCTGGTCTGACCCGACGGGCCGTATAAAGAGCCGGTATCAGAACCTTGCTGGAATACATTCAGTGCCGCCTGATTTTGTGCCAGCTTACGGGCAATCAGGGTGCCGTTCACGCGGTTTTTTTCTTTTGCCAGTTCCGTGGCGCTCAGCAGATCCTGCCACAGCGCATGTTCAGCAGTGCCGGCATTCTGGTCGAGAAATTCACGCATGCCGGATGCATCTTTGCGGTAACCCGCTTCATTAATCAGCTGGAAACGGTTTTTTTCCAGCTCGGTTAATAAGCGCAGAACTTCGTTTTTCTGGTCAAGTAATTGCGTCAGTGAGGCCGAATCATCGTCGACAAGTGCGTTTTGTTCATCATGCAGTTTCTGATGTAACTCATGCATGGCTGACAGCTCCTGCTGCAGCGATTGTTTAAGAGTCTGTTGTCCGGCACTTGTCGTCATGATGCTATCCGCGTTTTCTGGAGCTCAGTAAGTCCTTCACTGTCTCCAGCAAACCGTCAGCGACTTTCTCAGAGTTCACCTGAAAGCGGCCTTCAGAAATCGCTAATTTGATTTCTTCCACTTTCTTGGCCTCAAACACAGCGCTGCTGGCCTGAGTACTCTGCATCGCTTGCAGTTGCGAAGACAAAGAAGAGATTTGTACATTCGTAGAGGGAGGCGTCGGAGTCGAACTGACTTTTTCCGGCGCTTTCTCTGTACGACCTTGCTGGGGACTTATCGGTAAGCCGCCAGTCTTATTTATAGAGTCATTAATTTTCACAGCGATACCCTCAATAGTGGGACTTTTTCACATCTACGTTCAGGTTATCGGCTGGCAATTTTTAAACTTTAATGAATCAGGGAAAAATCCTTAAAAAGTTTGATATCAGATCCTTTCTTTTAATAGGCAATTTCTATGATTCCGCCCGCCCTGGCGATGCCGGAAACAGTTTGTCCATTATTTAACTTTGCACGGGCAGTCTGTCCGTCAGCAGCATTATTCAGTGCCTGGCCATCGGTGGTAATACGGAAACCGTTGCCACCTGCTTGTATGCGGACCGCCTGACCTTGCTGAATCACGATGGCATTGCGCAACTGATCTGCACGTAGCGGTGTCCCGGCCTGAATGGATGTCCCCATCGTTTTGCCGCTTGCCTGTTCTTCGCTGAGCATATATCCGGATGGCAATACTGAAATGTCGCCCCGCACTTTGCTGATATCCGCCAGTGTCACCGTTTGTCCTGCCGTCAGCGGATGCGCGGCAACCAGATATTCCGTGAAAACCTGAATCTGTGCGCCAAGATAAATCTGCCAGTTTTTCGGTGCACTGCAGCGCAAGCCGACATTGGTTTTTCCGATGGTTTTTGCACCGGGCGGCATAAACGCACGTAGTTCATCGCAGGCAGCGAGATTCTGGCGTGTATCGAGATCGGCGATCTGAATTCTGACTTCGCCCGGTAATGAAGAAGTGACTTCTTTTAGAAACTCGCTGGCGACGTGTTTTGCCAGCGCAGGATCCTGACGGGCAGGTGCAGTTTGCGTTACTGCATTCTGCGCGCTTGCCGGAGCACAGGTCAGCAAAGTCAGTAGCAAAAGGCAAAAAGATCGCATTGCATATTCCGTTTCAAAAGCTGCGGGCTGAAATGCTGAACTGTGATGATCCCGCTGATGAACACATTGTAGTTTTCGGTGAGAAGAATGAAGGAGGGAATAAAGGGGTTTTTCCCCTTCTGCTCGGTCAATTGCTGATCCCTGTGCGGCACTACTATGTCAGACATAGGAAACCATTGTCTGAACAGTGAACCCGCCGGAGATTACCGTGAACCGACTTGATGATTATTTGAAATTCCACGAGACCGCTTTGTCGATTCGCGGCCAGCGCCAGCAGTTGCTTGCCTCCAATATCGCGAATGCGGACACGCCGAATTACAAAGCACGGGATATCGATTTTGCCAGCACCTTGCAAACGGCACTTGGTACCCAAACCGGAAAGCCTGCAACGGAATTAAATAAGACAGCGGCAAAGCATCTGGATGCAAAGCAGAGCGGTGATAACGATGGTGTTCTGTACCGCAAAGAACTGCAGGGAAATATTGATGGCAATACGGTGGACCTGGATGTGGAGCGCAACCAGTTCACTGAAAACGCACTGCGCTACGAGGCGAGTCTGACCATGATCAATATGCAGATCAAGGGCATGCTGGCCGCTATTCAGGGGCAATAATCATGTCACTTTTTAATGTTTTTAATGTTGCCGGTTCGGCGATGAGCGCGCAGTCGCAGCGTCTGAATGTGGTGTCCAGCAATCTGGCAAATGCGGACAGCGTAACCAGTTCGAACGGGCAGCCATACAAAGCCAAGCAGGTGGTTTTTTCTGCTGTGCCTGTAGCAGGAACTGCATCAACCGCGGTCAGGGTAAAAGAAGTCGTGCAGGACGCAACACCACCCAAACTGCAATACGACCCGAAGCATCCGCTTGCCGACGAAAAAGGTTATGTCGCCATGCCGAATGTGAATGTAGTGGAGGAAATGGTCAATATGATTTCTGCTTCACGTTCATATCAGACCAATGTTGAAACAATGAATGCAGCGAAAGCCATGCTGATGAAAACGCTGACGATTGGTCAGTCTTAATGTGTAAGGAGTTCAGATCATGACCACGATACAGTCAGATAACACCGTTGATCAAAGTTTGCTGAATGCGATGAACGGCACCAAAAAAACCGGTAGCAGTTCGATTCAGGATGTGCAGGACCGGTTTATGTCTTTGCTGGTTGCGCAGATGAAAAATCAGGATCCGCTGAATCCTATGGATAACGCGGCGGTGACCAGTCAGATGGCGCAGTTATCGACCGTTACCGGTATCGAAAAACTGAATACGTCCATGAATACCATGAGCGCCAATATGACAGCTAGTCAGACTTTGCAGGCTGCAAGCATGATTGGTCACGGCGTTATTACGCCGGGTAATTCTCTTCCGCTCAGCAGCGGTAAGGCAGTGTACTCACTGGATCTGCCATCCAATGTGGATTCGCTGAAAGTCACAATCAAAGATTCCACCGGCAAAGTGGTGCGTAATCTGGATTTGGGGGCGCAGCAATCGGGTGTGAAAAACCTGACCTGGGATGGTAAGTCAGATACCGGTGCAACTCTGCCGGATGATAACTATACCTACGAAGTTGCCGGTACTGCAGCCGGTAAAAAAATTGATATCACTTCGTTGTGTTTCGGCATGGTGAACAGTGTTACTTCCGGAACAGGCGGTATCAAGCTGAGTGTTTCCGGTGTGGGCGAAATCGGAATGGGTGATGTACGTCAGATTTTCTGATGCAGTGTGCGACAAATTGCGAAAGCTAAAGGAGAACTAACATGGGATTTCAACAAGGTTTAAGTGGTTTGAATGCTGCATCCAAATCGCTTGATGTTATTGGTAATAATATTTCGAACGCGAATACGGTTGGCTTTAAGCAGGCGCAGGTGCAGTTTGCGGATGTCTATGCAAACTCGCTGAACGGTGCTTCTGCGAATGCCGTTGGTATTGGTGTCAAGGTGTCGACAATTGCTCAGCAATTTACGCAGGGTAATATCAGCTCGACTAATAACCCGCTGGATATTGCGATTAACGGTAGCGGCTTTTTCCGCGTATCGACCAACGGTTCTGTGACTTACACACGTAACGGACAATTTCAGCTCGATAAGAACGGTTTCATCGTGAATGCACAAGGTGCTCAGCTGACAGGTTATCTGGCAAATGCAAGCGGTGTACTGTCAACCGGTTCACCGGCAGCGTTGAGTATCAATACTGCGGATATCGCGCCGAATCAGACGACCAAGATCAATGCAATCATGAATCTGGATTCCCGTGAGCTGGTGCCGGGCACGCAGAAGCCAGTTGCCATTCCGCCAGTCATTACGCCGATTGCATTCTCGCCTACCGATCCTACTTCTTATAACAAGTCGACTTCGGTAACGGTATTTGACTCGCTTGGTAACTCGCACGTTTTACAAACATATTATGTGCGCGTTGATCCGGCAACAACGCCACCGGCAACAGCAGGTTCGATTGAATGGAACGTGTTCTCGACAGTTGACGGAAACCCGTTTGACGCAACCGGTGCACTGGTGCCTACCGGTACAACGCCGACGCCAATCGGCAAGCTGGCATTCGATAACATGGGTAAATTGCTTGGTGCAGTTCCAGCCTACAGTACGACATCACCGCGCGCGCTGCAAATGATTGTGCCGGTGAATTCCGGGGCGGTAACACCGATCAATACAACAGCAAACATTGCTTTTGATTACACAAGTTCCACGCAGTTTGGTTCTGATTTCAGCGTCAGTACGATGAAGCAGGATGGCTACACATCCGGTAAACTTTCTAAATTTATTACTTCAAAAGACGGAACCATTGTTGGTAATTACACCAATGGTCAGACCAAAGTACTGGGGCAAGTGGTGCTGGCTGGCTTTACTAATCCGAACGGTCTGCAATCTCTGGGTGATAACCAGTGGGCTGAAACCTCCGGTTCCGGCCAGGCGCTGGTTGGCCCGCCAGGTAACGGTGCGCTTGGCGTGCTGACAGCGTCGGCGACGGAAGATTCTAATACGGATCTGACCGGTGAACTGGTCAACATGATTACGGCGCAACGGGTTTATCAGGCGAATGCCCAAACTATTAAGACGCAGGATCAGGTTTTACAGACCATCGTGAATCTGCGCTGATCATAAAGACCGAATGACGGGGTAAAGTATGGACAGGATGATCTACACCGCTATGACCGGAGCGAAACACGTTCTGGAACAACAAGCGACAAATACTAATAATCTTGCTAACGCCACGACAACAGGGTTCAGGGCGCAGTTGGATTCCTTCCGTGCAGTCCCTGTCATCGGTGCTGAATTACCTACGCGCGCATTTGTTGTCGATGCGACTGTGGGGACAGATTTTTCAACCGGTAGTGTCCAGATGACTGGACGTGAGCTGGATGTGGCAATACAAGGCAAGGGTTGGTTTGCAATTGAGCTGGGCGATGGCAGCGAAGCATATACCCGTGCAGGAAATTTTAAGGTCAGCGAAACCGGTGTTTTGCAGACCCAGCGCGGACTGAACGTATTGGGTGAGGGTGGAACGATCACTTTGCCACCGGATACGTCGGTCACGATCGCAAAAGACGGAACTATTTCTGCTGTGCCTAACGGCAATCAGGTGAATAACGTGCAAGTCATCGGGCGTCTGAAGCTGGTGAATCCGGAAGAAAACTCCCTGACCCGTGGTGATGATGGGTTATTCCGGACGAAAGGCGGCGTGCCTGCGGATGCTGATCCTACTGTGTCGGTGGCTGGCGGTACGCTCGAAAACAGTAATGTGAATGTCGTCGAGTCCATGGTAACCATGATCAATCTGGCACGTTCATTTGAAATGCAAATGAAGTTAATTCAGAACGCTGAGAATAACGAGACAAAAGCCGCTCAGATCCTCAGTTTGAGTTAATGCATGCTGGTGCAGAATAGCGGTAACAGTTAGTCAGTAAAGCAAGCCGGAAACGGCGGGAGAAAATCATGATACGTTCATTGTGGATTGCAAAAACCGGTCTGGATGCGCAGCAAACGCAGATGGATGTGATTTCAAATAACCTGGCAAACGTCAGTACCACTGGCTTTAAGCGCTCCCGTGCAGTATTCGAAGATCTTCTGTATCAGACTGTGCGTCAGCCCGGTGGTCAGAGTTCACAGCAAACACAATTGCCTTCCGGTTTGCAGCTCGGTACCGGTGTACGTCCGGTGGCAACTGAAAAAATTTTTACACAGGGTAATTTGCAGCAAACCGGTAACAGTAAGGATGTCGCTATTCAGGGACAAGGGTTCTTTCAGGTACTGCTGCCAGATGGCACAACAGCCTATACCCGTGACGGTTCCTTTCAGTCTGACAGCCAGGGTCAGTTGGTGACCTCAAGCGGTTATGTGATTCAGCCTGCAATTACGATTCCGGGCAATGCCCAAAGCATTACGGTTGGACGCGATGGTACGGTGTCTGTGATGCAGCCGGGATCTGCAGCGCCGGTGCAGGTTGGCTCATTGCAGCTGGCAACGTTTATTAATCCTGCCGGACTACAGTCGCTGGGTGAGAACCTGTTTGTAGAAACTGCTGCCTCAGGCAACCCGAATGCGAATACACCGGGTACTAATGGCGCTGGTCTGCTGATTCAGAATTTTGTAGAAACATCGAATGTGAATGTTGCGGAAGAGCTGGTGAATATGATTCAGACACAGCGTGCATATGAAATAAACAGTAAGGCCATTTCCACATCGGATCAGATGTTGCAGAAATTATCGCAGCTTTAATATTCGCGGGGTTTGAAATGAAAAATCACATCGTGATCAGCTTGCTGACAATGCTGTTGTTATCGGCTTGCGCAACGACACCAGCGCCGATTGTGCATCAGCCAATGTCCATGACTCCGCAGTCGGCGAAGCCAATGCGGGAAGTGAATGGTGCAATTTTTCAGAGTGCCTCCTATCGTCCGATGTATGAAGATAACCGTGCACGCATGATCGGTGATGTGCTGACCATCAACATCAGCGAAAAAACTTCCGCTGCAAAATCCAGCGCAAATTCCGGTAGTAAAACAGCCAGTACGTCGATGGCAACGCCGAGTCTGTTTGGCCTTGGTACGGCTGTGACGTCACGCGGCTCGCTGAGCACCAGCGCCGGTTCAAAAGTCGATGAAAAAGGTGCGGAAACTGCCAGCAATACCTTTACCGGAACGATTACAGCGACCGTGATCGATGTGCTGCCGAACGGGAACTTGCTGGTCAGCGGTGAAAAACAACTGGCTTTTGATAAAGGTGCAGAGTTTGTGCGCTTTTCCGGTATCGTGAACCCGACTTCCATTGCTGCCGGCAATATGGTGAATTCAACGCAAGTTGCAGATGCACGTTTTGAATACAGGTCAACTTCCAGGCTCGATAAGGCGGAGTTCAGCTCTATGCTGAGTCGCTTTTTCCAAAGTCTGTTGCCAATGTAAGTAAGTGAGGATTGCTATGAAAACGCTCGCAAAATGCCTGCTTGCCGCTTGTGTCAGTGTCGCACTGATGCCGGCCACCGTTCAGGCAGAACGCCTGAAAGATCTGGCGGGCATTCAGGGTGTTCGCCAGAATCAGTTACTTGGATACGGACTGGTAGTCGGTCTGGATGGTACCGGTGATCAGACGACACAGACGCCGTTTACCGTGCAGAGCATCGTCAGTATGTTGCAGCAGATGGGTATCAGTTTGCCGACCGGTACCAGTCTTCAGTTAAAGAACGTGGCAGCCGTCATGGTAACGGCAAGTCTGCCACCGTTTGCGCAACCGGGGCAGGCGATGGATGTGACAGTGTCGTCGATGGGGAATGCTAAAAGCCTGCGCGGGGGCACATTATTGATGACGCCGCTGAAAGGCGCAGATGGTCAGATTTACGGTATGGCGCAGGGTAATGTGCTGGTTGGTGGTGTCGGCGCAGCGGCGAATGGTGCAAAAGCGCAGGTTAATCATTTAAGCGTTGGCCGGATTTCCGGCGGCGCGACAGTAGAACGCGCGGTGCAGTCACCCCTGACTCAAGGTGATCTGGTACAGCTGGATTTAAATCAGGCAGATTTTTCGACAGCCAGCAAAGTGGTCGATGCGATCAACCGCCGTTTTGGTCAGGGTACGGCAGCGGCACTGGACGGGCGCTCGATTCAGGTTCGCGCGCCAGCTTCACCGGATCAGCGTATTGCGTTTCTCGGGCAACTGGAAAGTCTAGACGTGACGCCTGCGCAGCAGGCAGCAAAAGTCATTCTGAATGCACGTACCGGTTCTATCGTGATGAATCAGGCAGTGACGCTGGAAACCTGTGCAGTTGCGCACGGTAATTTATCGGTGGTGATCAGTACCGATAACGGTGTCAGTCAGCCGAATCCGCTGGCAGCGGGACAGACGACGGCGACGGCGAATTCTAATATCAGCATTACCAAAGATCCGGGACAGTTACTGATGCTGAAAGCAGGCACTTCGCTGGCTGATGTGGTGAAAGCACTCAATGCAATTGGTGCAACACCACAGGATTTGCTGGCGATTTTACAGGCGATGAAGGCAGCAGGCGCTTTGCGTGCGGATCTTGAAATTATCTGAGTGAGAAAAACATGATCAGGGGCAACGAATACACGACCAGTACCGCTGCGTTCGATACGCGCAGCCTGGATGGTCTGCGCTCTCAGGCGAAAGATAATTCGCAAGAGTCCGTTCGTGCTGCTGCCAAACAGTTCGAAGCATTGCTGCTGAATAACATGCTGAAATCCATGCGTCAGGCTTCCGGGCAGGATGGCATGTTCGATACCGAGCAAACCAAAACTTTTACTGCCATGCTGGATCAGCAATTGTCTCAGCATATGGCGAATAAGGGGATGGGGCTGGCTGATGCACTGGTGCGACAGCTGACGCATCAATCCCTGCAGCAGGCTGTGCAGCCTGAGAACGGAACGCAGACAACACAGCCGGTGGGCAATACGCTGGCGCGCGGTATTGATGCCTATCTGGCGAACCGTCGTATGGAAACCTCAGGCAGTGACAGCACGGCGCAGGTAGTCACATCCGGCCCGGCCCACGTACGTGAATTCCAGAATCGTCTTGGTGCGCATGCAGAAGAGGCCAGTCGTGAAACCGGTATTCCTGCGAAATTTATGCTCGGTCAGGCTGCTTTAGAAACTGGCTGGGGTAAAAAAGAAATCAAAACGGTCGATGGTACAAACAGCCATAATATCTTCGGTGTCAAAGCAACCAAAGACTGGAAAGGTAAAACCGTTGATGCTGTAACAACGGAATACATCAATGGCGTGGCGCAGCGCCGCGTAGAAAAATTCAAAGCCTACGACAGTTATGCTGACGCATTCAAAGATTATGCCCGCCTGCTGACACGTAATCCGCGTTATGAATCCGTCATTGCAAATGCGAAAGACGCTGTGCAGTTCGCGCAAGGCTTGCAACGTGCAGGATATGCAACAGATCCGAACTATGCTGCAAAATTAACAAAAATCATTAAGCAGACGCTGTCTGCGTAAACCAGGCCGGTGCGACAGGTCTTTTCGGATTTCCTGAGGGTAACAGCTAAAGTTTGATGCTTTTGCGCCGAAAACCCTGATGCGAACCGGTTGAAACCGGCGACTCTCTACACAGGTTAATCTATGGGTACCAATATTCTGAACATCGGCCAGACCGCCTTGCAGGCTGCGCAGATGGGCATTACTACCACCGGTCATAATATTGCTAACTCGGCAACGCCGGGTTACAGCAGACAGGTGCTGGTACAAACTGCGAATCCGCCACAGAATCTCGGCGGTGCGTTTGTCGGGCAAGGGGTGTCGATCAGCCTGATTCAGCGTCAGTACAATCAGTTTATTGGTCAGCAAGTTAACGCTGCACAAACCAGCACGAATCAGATTGACGCGTATTACACGCAGATTAAACAAATCAATAATCTGGTCGCAGATTCGTCAGCAGGTGTCACACCTGCGCTGCAGGATTTCTTCAAGGCTGTACAGAATCTGTCGTCCAGTCCGAACGGTACTGCCGGTGCTGCTGCGCGGCAATCAGTTCTGTCAACCGGGCAGGCTTTGTCGAGCCGTCTGAATGACTTGCAGGGTCGTATGGATATGATCCGTAACGACATCAATGGCGAAATCAATACAGCAGTTACCAGCATCAATGCTTATGCCACGGAACTGGCGGCGCTGAACGATACGATTGCAAAATCGCAAAGCACGACCGGCTCTCCGCCGAATGACTTGCTGGATCAGCGCGATCAGATTGTGACCGAGCTGTCCAAACTGACTAAAGTGACTGTCATTCCGCAAGACAATAAATACAATGTGTTTATCGGTAACGGGCAGCCTATCGTACTGGGCGGGGCGGTGAATCAGTTACAGGTCAGTGTGTCGCCGACTGATCCTACCCGTACCGAGATTGCTTACACTTCAAACGGAAAACTGACGCAGATTCCGGAAAATGGTTTGCCGGGTGGCAAGCTGGGCGGATTGTTTGATTTCCGTGCGAATACCCTGGATCCGGCGCAAAGTTCGATTGGCCGTATTGCGATTGGTGTGGCAACAGCGTTTAATGATCAGCATACACTGGGGCAGGATCTGAACGGTCAGGCCGGCACGCAATTCTTTAAAATTGACCCGCCAGTGGTTAAGCCATCTTCGTCGAATACCAGTCAGGCTTTGCTGACAGCCAGCGTGACGGATGCATCCCAGTTAACGACCAGCGATTATCGTTTGCAGGTAACCGCTGCCGGACAATACCGTGTTACCCGCATGTCAGATGGCGTGATCACGAATGCGACTTCGCAACCAGTGACCGTGGACGGTGTGCGGTTTGAATTTCCCCAGCCACCACAGCCTCAGCCTGCCGCCGGCGATGAGTTTCAGATTAAACCGACTGCCTACGCCGCAGCCGGCATTGCGGTGCAAATTATTGACCCGAACAAAGTTGCTGCTGCAGCACCAATGACGACGTCCATTCCCAGTACCAACACCGGTACCGGAAAAATTTCAAACGGTGTGCAGGACTCTCCGGTAGCGACGAATACCACATCTGCAACTGCGACCATCGGTACTGTAAAAACAGACGATGCATTTAAAGGATCGGCTGTCGCTTCTCCGGTAACGCTGACATACTCCGGCGGTAATCTGACGGGATTTCCGGCAGGGCAGGTAGTGACAGTTACGAGTGGTGGTACTCAGACAAACTATAACCCGCCAGCGACCGTACCCTATACCAGCGGTGCCACCATCAGCGTCGCCGGGATGAGTTTTTCGATCAGTAACGGAACGGGTGCTCCGGCAAATGGCGATACATTCACACTGGGAAGTGCGATACCGGCGACAGCTTCTAAGCTGACATTTGCATCGGCGACGAATACATTGTCTGGCTTCCCGGCCGGTGCTAACGTAACAGTTAAAAATGGCAACAGCAGCACAATCTACACTGCCGGTACGCCCGTGCCATACACGCCGGGTGCTACATACAGTTTTAACGGCAGCAGTGTCACACTGACGGGCGCACCTGCGAACGGTGATGTGTTTAATATCGGTCCGAATGCCAGTGGCGGTGGCGACAACCGGAATGCACTGGAACTGGCAAAAATTCAGACTGCCAATTTCATGAACGGGAACAGCACCACGATTCAGGGTTCATACGCGCAGTTTGTGAGTCAGATTGGTAACAAAACCAGTGAACTGGCTGTGACCAAAGATTCTGAAAACAAAATGCTGCAGCAGGCAGTGACTGCTCAGCAAAGCGAATCCGGGGTGAATCTGGATGAAGAAGCGGCGAATTTGCTGCGCTACCAGCAGGCTTATCAGGCCGCCGGCAAACTGATGCAGATTGCCAGCACCTTGTTTGATGCATTGCTGAATATCGGCAGATAGGTTTAATCATGCGTATCAGTACAAATACGATTTTCTCGTCGTCCACCAATAAAATCAGTGATTTACAGGTGGGTATCAATAAAACTCAGCAGCAGATTTCATCCGGCCGCCGTGTTCTTTCTCCGGAAGATGATCCGATCGGTTCCGCGCGTGCACTGGTGATACAGCAGGCGGATTCGATGAATGAGCAGTTTGCAACGAATCGCAAGAGCATCACTAACACGCTGAGTATTGCAGACGGTGTGTTGGGAAATGTCACCGATACGATGCACAGCATCAAGTCGTTGATTGTGAAAGCGGGCAACGGAGTTTTATCTGATTCAGACCGTGCCTCGATTGCGAATGAGTTGCAGGGGAATCTTGATCACTTACTGGGGCTTGCCAATTCTACGGACGGAACCGGTGGCTACTTGTTTGCGGGATTTTCGACGACGACAGCGCCATTCAGTAAAACTATCAATGGTGCGAACTACAACGGTGATCAGGGGCAACGTTACCTTCAGGTGGACAGTGCGCGTCAGTTACCACTGACAATGTCCGGCGACCAGATTTTCGGCAATATCCGGACTTCATCGAATACGTTCAATGTCGTTCCGAATTCATCAAATGTCGGTCAGGGAGTGGCAACCGCCAGTATTTCAAACGCTGCGGCGCTGACTGGTCAGAACTATGAGCTGACCTTTGATAATACCGGTACACAAGTTTCGGTGATGAATAAGACGACAGGTGGCACCGTACTGCCACTGACTCCATACACTAGCGGTACACCGGTCGTTTTTGATGGCATCAGCCTGACCGTCACGAATACGCCGAACCCGCCGGCACCGGGCGATAAGTTTTCGGTCCAGCCCGGTAATCAGAACATTTTTGAAACACTGACGGACGCAATCAATATTCTGAACTCTCCAGCAACTTCAGTGACTGCGAAAAAGGATCTGACTGCAGCATTAACGCAGGCCAACAATAACGTCGATATGTCGCTGAACAATACGCTGGTGGCGCGAGGTCAGTTGGGTGTCAGCTTGCAAGAGATTGATTCACTGAATGCGCAGGGCGATGCAAAAGGTATTGCCTTCAAACAATCGCTGTCTGAAATTCAGGATGTGGATTATGTGAAAGCGATCAGTGATCTGACGCAGCAACAGTTTGTGTTACAGGCTGCTCAGCAATCGTTTGTGAAAACGGCGAATTTATCGCTGTTCAGCTATATCAACTGAGTTTCGCTGTCATAGCGGGGCGATACGGCCTGAGTGCTGCGTTTATTGCAGGCTCCGGCCGTTTTTTTATCCGGATTTGAACCGGATCGGCGAAGTCTGTCAGCACAGAGATTGCAGCCAGAGAGCACAGAACGCGCAAAAACCGTAAAAAACGGGTGAACAGGTTCTGAGAGCTCAAAAACAGGTCAAATGCGGAGTCCTGCACAGAAAAAAACGCCATTTTCCCTGACGTCGGCAGAAAGTCCGGGCTTCGGGACACCCTGTATTTTTGCCCGATGCGGACTTCTGCACAATGCGCGCGTTTGCAGGCTCAGATTTTCTCGACTTCGTCACCATCCAGTGCAATCACGTGTGATTGCGGATGACCTTTCTCGTCATGCCATTCGCGCATGATGCAGGGTGCGCCGTCTTCATCAATCGCAACAACGCGGAAGAACTGACCCACCATCGAAGAAATCAGGATTTGTTCGTCTTCCGGAAAGGCATCAATGAAATCTTCACTGAAATGCACAACGCGGACGATATCGTCGAGGGCAATGATTTTCTGATTCCGGTCTTTAACGTTGGATTGCATAGGATGGGCAGGGCAGTTGTGGATGAGAGATGCTGCGGTCCGGCAGAACGGCAGCTTAGAGGGCGCATTGTAATCGCTGGGCATCTGCAGGTAAAGAAAAAGGCCGGAGCGCATTCAGACGCCCGGCCTTTTTTACTCCTGCAGCTGCTGGTCAGGCTGCTGTCTGCTTACTGATTGATTGCACGGATTGAACGGGTTGCACCGAGTGTGCTCAGTGTGTTCAGTCCGTGCAGCCCGTTCAGTTCGCTTTGTTTTTCTCACGTGCAACGAAGTACAGTACCGCTGCGATCAGCACGTAAGGAATCATGGTCAGCAGATTCGCATTCGGGCCGTTGAAGAATGGATTATTGGCAGTCGCCCAGTCATTGAGCGATTTATCCAGATCCACCAGGACACCCGCAGTGAACGCGATGATGATACCGGCCAGCGCACCACCGGCGATGTAGCCGGAAGACAGCAGAACGCCATTGCTGCGGTCACCTGCAGCCTGCATTTCTTCTTCATTCAGGTTTTTGTACTGATCCAGCTTGTTATTGCGGCGATCCACCAGCCAGCGGATCATGCCGCCGATAAACAACGGAGCAGAGGATGACAATGGCAGATACACGCCCACGGCAAACGCCAGCGAAGGAATGCCGGACATTTCCAGTACCAGTGCAATCATCACGCCGAACAGTACCAGCGTCCACGGCAGTTGCTGATCCAGAATACCTTTGATGATGTAAGACATCAGTACGGCTTTTGGCGCATCGAATTTCTTCACTTCAGTACCGTCAGGGCGTTTGTTGTATGCACCGTTGATACCCGGATCCACCAGATACACTGCCTGACCTTCATTGTTAACCAGATACTTACCGGCAGGTGCGCCGTTGCTGTCCGCTTTATGCCAGACTTTGTAAGTATTTTTATCCTGTTCAGCCTGCGGTCCTTGCAGCACGGCAGTTTCTGTCAGACGGGTTGCGTCGGTTTTCAGTGCCGGTGCCACCTGTGCTGCCGGAACATAAATCGTGCCGGCATCGTTCAGTTTCAGCAGAATCGGGCCCAGAATCAGCGCGGACGAAAATGCACCAGCCAGAATGGCATACTGTTGCAAGCGCGGTGTGGAGCCGACCAGATAACCGGTTTTCAGGTCCTGCGATGTCGTACCGGCATTGCTGGAAGCGATACAGACAATCGCACCGACCGACAACGCAGTCACGTAATACTGACCACCGGTCCAGCCCATGATCAGGAAGATCAGACAGGTGAACAGCAGGGTGGCGACTGTCATACCGGAAATCGGGTTCGAAGATGAACCGATTTCACCGGTCAGGCGCGAAGATACTGTCGCAAACAGGAAGCCGAACACCAGAATCAGCAGCGCACCGAGGAAATTCATGTGCAGTGGTGTGGCGAAGGTAATCACGGCGATAATTGCCAGTGCACCGATCACTACCCATTTCAGCGGAATATCCTGATCGGTACGCAATACGGATTCGATTTGCGCTTTACCGCCGCGCATACCGGACAGACCAGCACTCAGGCTGCGCCAGATGGTTGGCATTGCACGGCCGAGACTGACCAGACCGCCGGCAGCGACCGCACCGGCACCGATATACAGCACGTAGGCGCTGCGGATATCGTGCGGCGACATCTCGCTGATCAGCTTGGTGCCCGGTGTCAGCGGTACGGTCAGCGCATCGCCAAAGAATTTGATCATCGGAATCAGCAGCAGGTAAGACATCACGCCACCGGCCGCCATAACGGCAGCAATACGCGGGCCGATGATATAACCAACGCCCAGCAATTCCGGCGATACTTCCGCACCCAGCGAACCGGCTTTCAGCGGCGCGCCAAAAGTCACTTCCGGCGTATCTTTCCAGCCGCGCAGAGCAACGTTAGCGATTTTATACAGCAGACCGATACCGAAGCCGCCGAAAATAATTTTCGCACGGCGGTTAGCGTCTTCTGCCGCATTCGGGTTGCTGGCTTCACCGGCTGCTTCACGCGATGTTTCGGTGGCAGCGGCTTTCAGTACTTCCGCACAGGCAGTGCCTTCCGGATATTTCAGTTCGCCGTGTTTTTCCACGATCATGGTGCGGCGCATCGGGATCATCAGCAGAATACCGAGCAAACCACCAAGACAGCCAACCAGCATCACGCGGGAAATTTCCAGATCGAAACCCAGAATCAGAATGGCCGGCATCGTCACACCAAGGCCGAAGGCCAGCGATTCACCGGCAGAACCGGCAGTCTGGGTAATACTGTTTTCCAGAATGGTGGAATCTTTTGCACCGAATTTATTACTGAGGCGGAACAGCGTGATCGCAATCACTGCGACCGGAATCGAAGCGCTGACGGTCAGACCGACTTTCAGCACCAGATACAGCGACGAAGCACCGAAAATCATCCCCAGCACCACACCCATAATCAGGGCGCGGGCGGTCATTTCCGGCAGTTGCGCGTTGGCCGGTATATACGGCTTGAACGCGGACACTGGCGTTTCTTTTGACATGTTTTACCTTTATTGTTTTTACTCGATAGTTCAGTCTGTCGCTGAACCTCCCCCGACCGGCAGACCTGCCACAGCAGACCGGACTGTCAGTTGAGCATTATCACGCCAATAAGTTTCATTCCGCAATCAGCGTTGTGTTCAGTCTGTGTGCTGCTGACGTATTTCGGGTAATTTACGCAACTCACGAATACGCTTGTGACGCCAGGCAAAGAAAGCGCCTGCCAGTACGGTGATGCCGGCAAACGCCAGTGCGCTGCGCAGGCTGATGTGTTCACCCATCCATCCGCCCAGCAATGCCCCCGGGCCCGCTGGCAGAACGATCAGCCAGCGCATTGTGCTGGTCATGCGGCCCAGCATCGGTTCCGGTGTGACAGACTGGCGTAGCGCGAGGAAATTGATAAAAATAAATACGCCGCCAATCGAATAGCAGATCAGCATCAGAATGAATGCAAAATCACCGAGCGGGCCAACAGGTGCGACCGCCAGTGCACTCCAGCCGATGCCGCAAATGATCATCCCGAGAATCATGCACGGGCCGGGGCCGATACGCTGACTGACACGGTGGCCGACAAAGCTGGCGAAAATACTGCCCAGACCTATCCCCATGTAACTGAAGCCGACTGCCTGTTCGGAAAATCCCAGTACCCGCGTTGCAAACAGAATCTGTACCACCAGCGCGGCGTTATAGCAAAGCTCCCATAAGCCAACAGCAGCAGCCAGTGACAGCAGCAAAGGCTCGCGGAAAACGAATTGCACACCTTCTTTCAGGTCACGCCAGAAATGGGCGTCTTGTGCGGGTTTGCGTATTTCATCCACCCGGATGCCGCGCAGGATGGCTGCCGAGGACAATAGCAACAGCGCATCGGCACATAATGCCAGTGGTGCACTGAGCAGTTTCACCAGCATACCCGCTGCAGCCGGTCCGCCGATTTCTGCACCGGACGTCGCCAGCGCGTTTTTGGCGTGGGCTTCCACCAGGCGTTCGCGCGGGACAATCTGGGTCAGAACGATCTGTGCTGCGGAACCCGCTGTCGTATTGACTGCCCCGATCACGAAGCCGACCACATATAACAAGGGCATGTTCACCATATTGAAATACCATGCGACCGGCACACTGAATACTGCCAGCGAAATCGCGACTTCACCCCAGATGTAAATTGGCAGTTTTTTCACACGGTCCAGCCAGACGCCGGATGGCAAAGACAGCAGCACGAAGGGCAGGGTTTCCATCATGGTCAGAATACCCATCTGGCTTGGCGTGGCGTGCAACAGCACCGCCGCTGTTAATGGCAGTGCCAGCAAGGTGATTTGTGCACCGAATGAACTGATCAGTATCGAGGTCCATAAGCGGCGGTAAATCCGGTCACGCAATAAATCATTGCGTGGTAAGTGCAGAAATTGTCTGAGCATGTGTATTAGCTGAAAGGGCAGCTGTGTTTCCGGCAGCAGCAGATGCTGCCTGCACCGCGGGTTTGATGTGTTGTTTGCGCGTTGTGACGTGGAGCTGCGCGAAACCTGTTATAAATGGATTATATTTAGCAAACTAAGTTCCTGCGATTTTCCGCACACGATTTTCATGTCACTTTTTAAAACTCCACTGGTGGTACTTGATTTCGAGACTTCCGGTCAGGCACCGCATCAGGGTGCCCGTATTACCGAGGTTGCTGCCATCCGAATCGAAGGCGATACGATCACCGACCGTTATTGCTCACTGGTGAATTGCGGTGTCAGGATTCCGTACTTTATTACCGAGCTGACCGGCATTACACAAAAGATGGTGGATAGTGCGCCTCCTGCTGCGCAAGTCGTACCTGATTTGCTGCGCTTTATCGGCAGCGACACGCTGGTGGCACATAACGCCGCGTTTGATGAAGGATTTCTGAAATCCGAAGCAGACCGTACCGGCATCTGGCCTGAATACGATGGCGTGATTTGTACCGTGAAACTGATGCGCCGCGTGTTTCCCGGTCTCGCTTCGTATTCGCTGGGCAAGCTCGCTGCCAGTCTGGGTGTGCGCTTTCAGGGAGCGGCGCACAGAGCGGAGGCGGATGCGCAAGTGACGGCTGAACTGATGCTGAAAGCCGGTATCCATTTGCAGCAGCAATGGCAGCTGGAAAAGATTGACCCGCGCTGGCTGATGTACCTGAATCAGCAGACACCGGCAGCGTTGCGTAAACATCCTGCGCTGTGGCAGATGGCCACAGATCAGCAATAAGGGCGGGCGTATGGAACATCCTGATCTCGACGCTTTACGTTTTTGCGCGGCGGCGCTGGATGCCGGACAAGCCGTGATGCTGGTCACCGTGGTCAGCACCTGGGGCTCCAGTCCGCGTCCGGAAGGTTCGGTAATGGCGATCCGGGCAGACGGTGCAGTGACTGGTTCTGTTTCCGGTGGCTGTATCGAAGATGATCTGGTGCATCAGGTGCTGGAACATGGCATACGCTGGCAGCGGCCGGAACTGGTGACTTATGGCATCAGCGCCGATGAAGCGCATCGCTTCGGTTTGCCTTGCGGCGGTACTTTGCAGTTATTGCTGGAACCATTGCATGCAGCTTCCGAAATTCATACTTTGCTGGCGCTGACGAATCAGCAAAAACTGGTGGCGCGGACAGTGGATTTGCAGAGCGGGCAGGTAACACTGCGTGACGCTGTGGCCGGTGAAAAACTGGTCATGGATCACCAGCAGCTGACAACGATCTGGGGGCCGGGCTGGCGCTTGCTGATTATCGGTGCCGGAACCATGTCGCGCTTTCTGGCGACGGTTGCCAACGGCATGGGCTATCAGGTTTTCGTCTGTGATCCGCGCGAAGAATACCGGCATCAGTGGGATTTGCCGCAGGTGCAATTGCTGTCGGGCATGCCGGATGATGAAGTGCTGGCGCTGCAACCGGATCAGCGTACCGCAATTGTGGCACTGACGCATGATCCCAAACTCGATGACCTGGCACTGATGGAAGCCTTGCAGTCACCGGCATTTTATGTGGGAGCGATAGGCTCGCGCAAAAATAATCAGAAGCGGCGTGAACGGCTGGTCGAATTTGGCGTGACAGCGGAGCAACTGGCACGCTTGTTCGGGCCGGTCGGCATGTATATCGGCAGCAAAACGCCACCGGAAATCGCGATTTCTATTCTGGCGGAAATGACCGCCGTGAAAAACGGCGTTGTTGAATCGGTGCAGTGGAACACCGGTGCCCGTAAAGCGCAGACGCAGAGCAAGCTTTGAGCAGAATCCGTTGCGAAAGCAGGATATTCCGGGTGTTCGGCTTATTTTTGCAGGGGTTTTCGCGTAAAATCGCCGTCAACTTATACAGCAGGAGAAGCGCATGAGCATCAAGTCAGACAAATGGATACGCCGCATGGCGGAGCAGCACGGCATGATCGAGCCGTTTGAACCGGGACAAGTGCGTCAGCGCGATGGTCAGCGTATCGTCAGCTTCGGTACTTCTTCTTACGGCTACGATATTCGCTGTGCTGATGAATTCAAAATTTTTACTAATATCAACAGCACCATTGTTGATCCGAAAAATTTTGATGAAAAATCCTTCGTCGACTTCAAAGGCGATGTTTGCATCATCCCGCCAAATTCGTTTGCGCTGGCCCGCACCGTCGAATACTTCCGCATTCCGCGCAATGTGCTGACAATTTGCCTCGGTAAATCCACGTATGCGCGTTGTGGCATTATCGTCAATGTGACGCCGTTTGAACCGGAATGGGAAGGTTACGTCACACTGGAATTTTCTAATACCACACCGCTGCCGGCCAAGATCTATGCTGGCGAAGGTTGCGCACAGGTGCTGTTCTTCGAAAGTGATGAAGTCTGCGAAACCTCGTACAAAGACCGTGGTGGTAAATATCAGGGTCAGCATGGCGTGACACTGCCGAAAACCTGAGCCCGCATGTATGCAGTCGCTGTTATGCGGCTGCTCCCTAAAAAACCGCCAGTGCACACCGGCGGTTTTTTGCGTCGTTTGCTTTGTGTGCATCAGAGTGACTGATAAGCCCGCAGCGGTGCTGATTGTGATTTGTCCGCAGATGTTTGAGTAGTAGCCGAAAGTGCCTTCAAATGCCTCAAAATGCTTCAAATGCGGAGTTCTGCATACCAGTCTGGCGGTCGTCGGCAGAAAGTCTGGGCCTCAAAAAATTACGGATGACGATATTTGCATAGTTTCTCCGGATTTTTACTGAGCGGAAAAAAGGAAAAGCACTGTTTCCGCTCGCGGAAGACAGTGCTTTTTTTTATCCGGTTGATGCGGTGATGAAGGCTGGCTTAGTCGGTTTCTGCCAGTGTCTGATGTACGAATGCGGATAACACCAGTTTGTCACGCTGAGTCAGGTCGATGAATTCAAAACCGTGGCGGAAGTCGCTGCTGTTTTCAGCCGGTGCCACCGAGCGCAGTATCGCTTTCAGACTCAGGTACTCATCCGCACCGGCAGCATTGACGCGGAATTTAATGATCGCCGCATCGCCTTTATGGCCCAGTTGCCGTTTGATCGTACCGGACGCGCCACCGATACTCAGGTCGCCCAGCGTCGCAGCCGCACTTTGCTCCGGTACGCCAACGCTGACCGCGGCAATGATTTTGACTGAAGCCCGCGCCGCCTGACGAATCGTAGTAGAGCGGACTTCTTTCGGATAGTTCAGATGCAGGTAAGGGAAGGGCGAGTAGATGTTCTTTTGCAGCGCCGTTGAAAAAGCATAGGCTTTTTTACCGGGGAAGGCGCGCACGATAAAGTTTTGTCCTTCACGGATTAAGGCAGCTTTGCCTTCCACCAGCGGTGCCGTTACCAGAATTGATTTATTTTTGACAAAGCCAATCAGGCGCACTGTGTAGCGGGCGGCAGCATTATCCGCAGCTTGCAGATAAAACACTTCGCCAACTGTCCAGCGTACGCTGTCGAGCTCAATGACGGAATCCTTGGCCTGATGATCTTCAGCGCGCCTGCCGGGCAGGGCAACCGGTAAATTCATTTCAGCGCCGGTTTTTTGTGTTTCTCCGGTGGTTGCGGTACTGGTTTGAGCGGGCATGACTGGTGTTGCCGGTGTGGGAATGCTGTCCCACAGGTAGTCAGAGCTGCAATAGCCGGTGTCCAGCAAGTGATTTAACTGCTGCTGATCTTCAATCTTTAATCCGGCCGGATGCAATAATTCACCGGCATGGTTATAAACCGGCCAGTTCAGTGTTTGACCAACGCAGACTTCTGCGTGCTTCAGAGACATCAGGCCTTGAACATCATTCATGTCTGATTAAATGTGAATTGGAAAAGAGGACAGCAAAAAGAGCGGCAAAATCCAGCGGCTTCAGACGTGTGTGATGCTTATCTGCGTCACATCGACTAGTGAAAGCATTGGAGGGAAAACAGTGCTTCAGGTTCCGATATCAGCTTCAGGCACACAAAACCAGCCGGAAAAACCGGCCTGTAACATGTTCAATGTGATTTGATGGTGATACCACCGGAAACTGCACAATTTCATGATCAATTTTGAAATGTGTGCACACGCATCATAATTTAATTGCCAGCAGAATGCAGCTAAAAAAAAGGCATCTGTGTCAATTCACACAGATGCCTTTCAGTGTATGCGGCTCAGATTAGGATGCTTTGACGCAATCGACAAAGTAACCGCGTTTGCCATCAATTTCTGCTTTGACGAGACCGTGGCAGTCAGTTTCGAAGCCAGGGAATTTCTCGTTAAATGTGCGGACAAAACGCAAGTAATCGACGATGGTTTTGTTGAACTGTTCGCCCGGGATCAGCAGCGGAATGCCCGGTGGGTAAGGCGTCAGCAGAATCGCTGTGATACGGCCTTCCAGTTCATCAATCGATACACGTTCGATTTCGCGGTGCGCCATCATTGCAAACGCGTCCGATGGTTTCATCGCCGGAATCATGTCAGACAGATACATTTCTGTGGTCAGACGTGCAACGTCATGCGCTTTGTATTCCTGATGGATTTCCTGACACAGATCGCGCAGACCGACGCTTTCGTAGCGCGGATTTGCCGCAGCAAATTCCGGCAGAATACGCCACATTGGCAGGTTTTTATCGTAATCATCTTTGAATTGCTGCAGCGCAGTCACCAGTGTGTTCCAGCGGCCTTTGGTAATGCCGATGGTGAACATGATGAAGAACGAGTACAGGCCGCATTTTTCAACGATCACACCGTGTTCTGCCAGATATTTGGTCACGATCGCGGCAGGAATACCGGTTTCGCCGAATTTACCTTCCAGCGACAGGCCCGGCGTCACGATAGTTGCTTTGATCGGATCCAGCATGTTGAAGCCGGAAGCCAGATTGCCGAAGCCATGCCAGTTATCTTCGCTGCGCAGTACCCAGTCTTCACGGCTGCCGATGCCGTCTTCTGCAAAATGGTCAGGACCCCAGACCTGGAACCACCAGTCTTTGCCCCATTCCTGATCGACTTTCTTCATCGCGCGGCGGAAATCTAGCGCTTCCAGAATCGATTCTTCCACCAGTGCTGTACCGCCCGGTGCTTCCATCATCGCTGCTGCGATATCGCAGGAGGCAATAATCGAGTATTGCGGCGATGTGGATGTGTGCATCAGGTAGGCTTCGTTAAAGCTGCCTTTATCCAGTTTGCGGGATTCTGATTCACGCACCAGAATCTGCGATGCCTGAGAAATACCGGCCAGCAGTTTGTGTGTGGACTGGGTCGAGAAAATCATCGACTCTTTTGCGCGCGGACGGTCTTTGCCGATTGCGTGCATGTCTTTGTAGAAGTCATGGAAAGTTGCGTGTGGCAGCCATGCTTCGTCAAAGTGCAGGGTGTCGATTTCGCCATCCAGTTTTTCTTTGATGGCTTCGACGTTGTACAGCACGCCGTCATAAGTCGATTGCGTGATAGTCAGAATACGTGGTTTTTTGTTTTTGGCTTCGCGTGCAAACGGGTTCGCTTCGATTTTGCGACGGATGCTTTCCATCGAAAACTCTTCCAGCGGAATCGGGCCGATAATGCCCAAATGGTTACGGGTTGGCATCAGGAAAACCGGAATCGCACCGCACATGATGATGGAGTGCAGAATCGATTTGTGGCAGTTACGGTCGACAACAACAATATCACCCGGCGCAACAGTAGAGTGCCAGACCATTTTGTTGGAAGTGGACGTACCGTTAGTCACAAAGTAGCAGTGGTCTGCATTAAAAATACGTGCAGCATTACGCTCAGAAGCCGCAACCGGACCGGTATGATCCAGCAACTGACCCAGTTCTTCCACCGCGTTACAGACGTCAGCGCGCAGCATGTTTTCACCAAAGAACTGGTGGAACATCTGGCCGATCGGCGATTTCAGGAACGCTACGCCACCGGAGTGACCAGGGCAGTGCCAGGAGTAAGAGCCATCGTTTGCGTAGTGAACCAGCGCACGGAAAAACGGTGGTGCCAGGCTGTCCAGATACGAACGGGCTTCACGGATAATATGGCGGGCCACGAATTCCGGTGTGTCTTCAAACATGTGAATGAAGCCATGCAGTTCACGCAGGATATCGTTAGGAATATGGCGCGATGTACGGGTTTCACCGTACATGTAAATCGGGATATCAGAATTTTTATAGCGGATTTCTTCAACGAAGGCGCGCAGGGATTTCAGTGCGGTTTCCGTTTCTTCTTCTGTGCCGTCACCGAATTCTTCATCGTCAATCGACAAAATGAATGCGGATGCGCGGGATTGCTGTTGCGCAAACTGCGATAAGTCACCGTAGCTGGTAACACCGAGTACTTCCATACCTTCGGATTCAATGGCATCTGCCAGCGCGCGGATGCCCAGACCGGAAGTATTTTCAGAGCGGAAGTCTTCGTCAATGATGACGATGGGGAAGCGGAATTTCATGGAGGTCTCCAAAAAAACTTGTTACAAGGGAGACGCCTGGGCAAGTTGAATCAACCGCTTGCGCGCCGAAAAAATCGAAGTGCGAATTCTCGCAGATATCTGCAAAATCAGGTAAGAAAATTCATTCTTTTTGCAGAGCGTAAAAATGTCATTACAGCGTCAGAAATTGCTGCCAGTTGGACCCGTAAGCACAATAAAAAAGAGCACCGCGACGGGTGCTCTTTTTATGTCACACCAGATGGATCAGAAGCGGTAGGTCGTCACAGAAAAAACAGTGACCGGGTTCTTCTGAAATACAAACGGACTACGGGAGGCATCACCCTGCAAACGGCTTGCAGATGCGCCAGTGACAATAGACCAGTTACTGTCCAGTGCCCAGCGCCAGCTGGCGGATAGTTTGATATCAGTGACGCCGGAAGAAGGCGTGAACTGGTTGTAACCACTGGCTGCTGATTGTTGCGCATTTACACCAAAGTACGATTGCAGATAAGCAGAGTTCGCCCAGTTTGCACGTACTGTTGCTGAAATGCGGTGATTTTCACTCAGTGCTGTCGAGAAGCGGCCACCGACGCTGAACTGCAAGCCATTGTGATCCGTACCGGAGCCATAGCGAACAGAGGAAACCAGTGCATAATTTTCGCTCAGCGATAAATTTGCAAATGCACCTGGTTCAACAGCGGTATTGACATCACCGAGGCCATTCAGCTTTGAGGAGCGTGACTCATCACGGGCGCCTTCCAGCGATAAGCGCAAACCATATTGCAAGGCTGGTTTTTTGGAAAAGTTATAGCCCAGTCCGTTGGTTGCACTGAAAAATGCACCGCTTTTCCATTGCACGTCAAACATCGGGTAAGCCGCGAGGCGTCTTTCATCCGAACCTGTGTATTTCGGAACGGACAATGCTGCAGCGCCCAGCGTGACGTTGGTATCTTTTTGTAAATACGCTTCAGGAATTGTATTTACAAATTCAGACGTTTGCGCCCAGGCCGCCGAAGTGAGGGCGAGGGCGATCATCGCGAGGATTTTTTTCATATATATTTATCAAATATGCATCCAGGCTAAAGCAGCCAGCACCAAACCAACCCCGGCGACACCGTAAGAAGTCACTTGCAGCCACTTCTTCTTGGTTAACAGTGTAATCGCTGCCAAAGAAATCGCAATCTGAATTGCGGTCATTGCCTGTGCCCAGCGATGGTGTTGATGCAGAGCCTGTTCGGAAGCATGCTCCCATTTTTCAACTTCAGCTTCCAGTGCTTCCGCCTGTTGTTTAATTTCTTCTTTTTCAGTTTTGTAGCGCGCTACTTCGGCTTTGTACTTTTCAGTATCGGCACCCGGAAGTATTGCCGCCAGCTCAGCAAGATTTTGCTTACTGGATTTGGACTGGTAATAGCTCCATTTGTTCGCAGCTTCTGTCTTTTTAATTGCAGCCTCATTTTTGTACATCGCTGCATCATTCTGTGTCGCGCCGCCCTCATAGCCAAACAATGCGCCAACGGTGGCGAGAATAGCTGTCATTACTGCAATTTTGCTGGCAAAGCTGTCGTTACCATGCGCTGCATGTTCAACTTCGTGGTCATGCGGGCCGTGAACATGAAAACCGTGTCCGGACATAATTTTTACTCCTTATTCTTCTTTGTATAAGTGACGAATGCGTACGGAATTCCCGACGCTGACACGTGAGCTTCGCGTTCTGTTTCCTGCCATGCATCGTTACTGAATGACGGGAAAAAAGCATCGCATTCAAAAGTCTGATCAATTTCCGTAATGATCATTTTGTCCGCCAGATCAAACGCCTGACGATAAATTTCCGCTCCGCCGATAATATAGGCAGTTTGTTCTTTTACAAGCGCTTTTGCTTCTTCCAGTGAATGGCAAATTTCAATCCCATCCGCTTTCCAATCCGGATTGCGGGTAATGACGATATTTCTGCGATTCGGGAGTGGTCTGCCTATCGATTCGAAAGTCTTTCTTCCCATCAGGATCGCATGACCGGACGTCGTCTTTTTAAAATGTGATAAATCCTCAGGCAAGTGCCAGGGCAGGGCGTTTTGAATGCCGATACCAGAGTGCTTATCACGCGCAACAATAATGATGAACGATGACATGTTGATGAATTATTTAAACCGCGACAGGGGCTTTGATTGCCGGGTGAAATGCGTAATCGGAAAATTCAAAATCGTCGTAACGATATGAGAAGATATCCTCTGGCTGCCGGTGGATGATCAGTTTTGGCAGTGGCAGTGGCTCGCGGCTTAACTGCGTTTCAACCTGCTCAAGATGATTGCTGTACAAATGGCAGTCACCACCGGTCCAGATGAAATCCCCCGGGATGAGACCAGTTTGCTGCGCAATCATATGTGTCAGCAATGCATAGGATGCAATATTGAATGGAACACCCAGGAAAATATCTGCGCTGCGCTGGTACAACTGACAGGACAGTTTCCCGTCAGCGACATAAAACTGGAACATCGCGTGGCACGGCGGTAGTTTCATTTGCGGAATTTCTGCAACATTCCATGCGGAAACGATCAGACGACGGGAGTCAGGATTGTTCCGGATCTGATCCATTAACTGGCTGATCTGGTCGATGTGTTGTCCGTCGGGAGTCTGCCAGCTGCGCCACTGTGAGCCATAAACCGGACCCAGATTGCCGTTTTCATCAGCCCATTCATCCCAGATCGAAACACCGTTTTCTTTTAGATACTGAATGTTGGTGGAGCCTTGTAAGAACCAGAGAAGCTCATGCACGATGGACTTCAGGTGCAGTTTTTTTGTTGTGACCAGCGGAAAGCCTTTGCTCAGATCGAAACGCATCTGATGGCCGAATACGGATAAAGTCCCGGTTCCGGTGCGGTCGGTTTTGCGTGTGCCGGTGTCCCGCACAAGGCGCATAAAGTCGAGGTATTGCTGCATGATAAAAATTTGAGAAAAAGTCGCCTATTTTAACTGATACGGCAGGCGTAGTCTGTTGCTGTATTGTACGAAGACCATACGCAAGACCTGTAAAAAAGCCGGGAATATTACATTCCCGGCTTAGAAGGCAATGGAACTACAGAGTTAAGTCAGCTTCCGAAATACAGGGTGTCATCTTTCGCATCTCCGGGAGCAACAAGTGGTAGGCGCAATTCAAATCGTGTACCTGTACCCGCATTGCTGGTAACGTGAATTGTTCCACCCAGCACATTAGTCACCATATTAAACGTGATGCTAAGGCCAAGGCCGGAACCACCTTGTCCGAATTTCGTAGTGAAAAACGGTTCGAAAATTCTATTGATAATGTCTTGCGGAATTCCTTTGCCATCATCAGTGAAGACAATCTGAACATGGTCACCCTGACGTTCCGCAGTGCAGCGCATACTGCCGGATGGCTTCCCTTCCAGTCCGTGAATAACTGCATTGTTGACAAGATTTGTAAATACCTGTCCAAGCGGACCAGGATAGCTGTCAAGTTCAATATCTGCGGGAATATCCAGTTCAAGGGTGTAAGGTGTTTTCTTAAGACTGGAGTGCAGCAGTGCACTTAACTCCTGCAGTGTGACCAGTAATCCGAATTTACGTCGCTGCGCACTTGACTGATCAACCGCGACTTGTTTGAAGTCACCCACCAGATGAGCGGATTGTTGCAGACCACGCAACAGCAGTTTGGTGGAATCCAGTGCTGTGCTTGCATATCGCGTCAGGTCAGAGCGGCGTATCTGCCCCTCTTCAACCATTTGCAACAAGCGTCGTGTCTCATCTTCCAGCGTGCTGGCAACCAGCAGACAATTTCCCAGAGGCGTATTCAGTTCATGGGCAACGCCTGCAACCATAGAACCAAGCGCAGCCATACGTTCAACGCGGGCGAGTTCGGCCTGCGCGGAATTGATATCTTTTAGTGCAGCTTCCAGGTTTGTATTCGCGTTTTCCAGTTCATGCGTACGTTGCTTTACTTTCGATTCCAGTGTGCTGGAGTATTCAAGTAACTGCTGGTTTTTGATTTCGAGTTCACCGAATGAGTGCTTCAGCGCACGTCGGGTCATTTCCAGACTATGAGCAAGACGTCCAAGCTCATCTTCACGGTTCAGTGCGATCGGTTCATCCAGTTCGCCATTCGCCAGGCGATCTGATTTTTCCATGAGAATTTTGACCGGGCGCACCAGTCGCCATTGCAATACGAGAAGAATAAATAAGACTGCCAACAGTAAAGATAATACGGACGTTGTGACGAACCGGCGGAAATCGCTGCGCAGGCTTTCCTGCATTAAATCTTCTGCAAGCTCCAGCTTGACTTCGCCAATGACTTGTCCACCATGGCGAATTTCCCGAACCATACTGGTAAATGGTCCTTTTTGTGTTTGTTTGCGAATATTGTTTTTAATGAAATCTTTGTGGTCCGGTAGAGTAATGACTTCTATGCTGGCAACACGCGGGTCGGAGTAAACCACTTCGCTGGAAATATTCGCGATCTCAGGTGTGATTTGCCAAAGTGGTTCACTTAGAATAACTGACAAAATATCAACTAAACGATTGTGATCTTCGATATTTTTTTGTCTCGCAGCAGATTCCAGCGTGTTCAGGTAATACGGAACCAGTACCGCAGACGGTACAGTCAGGCCGACTACCACTGCGAGGATAATCGCAAGGCGGAGTGAAATACTTCGTCGTATCCACGGAAGAAGTTGATCTAACCTCATAGGTAATCTTTACAGGGTATGGCTGCGGCCATTTTTTTCAGTTAGCTGGCCGTTGATGTGCTGATTCAGCGCAAAACGGCTGTTTTTTTTCAATACTTTTTAGGATATCAAGATATTGCCCGAAGGGCAGTATTTTTTAAGATTATGCGGGAAAAGTCGTTTTAGCTGCGCAAATAAACGACAAGGCCGCCGGTGAAATACCTGGCGGCCTTGCATTTACATGTAATACAGATTACTCAGTGATTTTCACGTGCATGGTTGATAGTGTATTTAGGGATTTCAATCGTAATGTCTTTTTGTCCCAGCTTTGCCTGGCAGGACAGGCGGGAGGTTGCCTCCAGTCCCCATGCCGCATCGAGCAAATCCTCTTCATCTTCTGTAGATTCATTCAGGCTGTTATATCCTTCGCGGATAATCACATGGCAGGTTGTGCATGCACAAGACATTTCACATGCATGTTCAATTTCCACGTCATTTTCAACTAATGCTTCACAGACTGATTTCCCTTCCTGTGCATCAATAACGGCACCTTCAGGGCATAAAACGGCGTGTGGCAGAATGATGATTTTTGGCATATTTAACTTTCAGTATCAGGTGCAATCGCTCAACCGAGCTCATCCAGTTTTTTTCCTGCTAAGGCGCTGCGCACACTCTGATCCATTCTGCGTGCGGCAAATTCTTCAGTACCTTTTGCAAGATTCTCAACGGCTTTATGAAGTGCCTCATGGTCGTTACTTTGCATCAAATCGCGTACGGCTGTCATCAGCTGTAGTATCGCGCTCCTTTCGGACTCTGACAGAAGATGGGAATCCACAGCCATTGCCGAATCAATCGCAATCAGAATTCGCTCTGCTTCAACCACTTCTTCGCGTAATGCACGCAGTTTCATATCGTCACTGGCAGTATGATGGGATTCTTGCAGCATACGTGCAATATCATCATCTTTGAGTCCGTAAGACGGTTTTACTGAAACGGAAGCTTCAACGCCGGATCTCAACTCTCTTGCTGAGACTGATAACAAGCCGTCAGCATCAACCTGATATGTGATACGGATTCTTGCCGCACCTGCAGCCATAGGCGGAATCCCGCGCAGTTCAAATCTGGCAAGTGACCGGCAGTCGCTGACCAGTTCGCGTTCACCCTGTACCACGTGGATTGCCATGGCAGTCTGCCCGTCTTTGAACGTTGTAAACTCCTGAGCGCGTGCACACGGAATTGTTGAGTTACGTGGAATGACCTTTTCAGCGAGCCCCCCCATTGTTTCAACGCCCAGTGATAAAGGAATGACGTCCAGCAACAGCCAATCGTCTCCGGACGCACGATTGCCGGCCAGTAAATTTGCCTGTACTGCTGCACCAAGTGCAACGACTTTGTCGGGGTCAATATTGGATAAAGGAGTTGTCTGGAAAAAGTCGCCAACTGCTTTGCGGACGTGTGGCATGCGTGTGGCGCCACCAACGAGAACAACACCATCCACCTCATCAGCACCGAGTCCGGCATCACGTAGTGCTTTGCGGCATGGCGTCATGGTTTTAAGCACCAGATTTTGCGTCATTTCCGCAAACTGAGTTGCCGTAATCTGTAAATGGACAGACTCGCCGCTCTTCAGCTTTGCATCGATAAACGTGCTTGGTTTCGCAGACAAAATTTCTTTCGCCTCCCGCGCTTTCATCATTAACAGACTAGTATCTTCGTCAGAAAGCAGACTCAGCTTTGCTTCTTGTAATATCCAACAGAACAAACGATGGTCAAAATCATCTCCGCCAAGTGCAGAATCACCACCGGTTGCGAGTACTTCGAATACACCTTTGGACATACGTAGTATGGAGATGTCGAAAGTGCCGCCACCTAAATCGTATACGGCATAAATCCCTTCGGAACCATGGTCGAGTCCGTAGGCAATTGCTGCTGCTGTTGGTTCGTTCAAAAGACGGAGGACATTTAGCCCTGCCAGTTTTGCGGCGTCTTTGGTTGCCTGACGCTGGGCATCATCAAAATAGGCGGGTACGGTAATAACAGCACCGACCAGATCATCACCGAGACTGTCCTCCGCACGCTGCCGTAACGTTGCCAGAATCTGAGCAGAAACTTCAACCGGACTTTTGATGCCGGCGACAGTTTTAAGCTGAACCATTCCCGGTTCATCGTGAAAATCGTAAGGGAGATTTTCCGTGTAAGGAATATCTTTCAGCCCGCGCCCCATGAATCGCTTTACGGAAACGATAGTGTTTTTAGGATCATTGATTTGCTCTGACTGCGCTTTGAAACCAATATGTGCATGTCCGTTGTTCAGATAGCGCACAACAGAGGGCAGCAGTGATCTGCCTTCCTCATCGTTGATCACTTCCGGAATGCTGTTGCGGACAGTTGCAACGAGTGAATTAGTTGTACCGAGATCAATGCCAACTGCCAGTCTGTGCTGGTGCGGGGCAGTGGACATACCTGGTTCAGATATCTGCAGTAAAGCCATATTGAGTCGCCGTTTGAAGGCTTTTAAAATTTGAGGAGGCTTGAATAGAGTTGGTGTTCAGTCATCAAGCGATGCGATATCGTTGAGGAATTTTTCCATAAACATACTCATGCGTATCAAGCCAGCTACGGTATGGAAGTCATTGCTGTCACAGGCATTTTGAATGTCGCGAATTGTCTGTTTCAGCGAAGACAGAACTTCCTGTTCCAGTAGTTGCAATCCGGATGGATTTACCCCGGATTTAAGATCATCCAGTGATTCGCGCCATTCCATTTGTTGCATCAGAAATGCCGGCGGCATACTGGTGTTGGATTCTGCAGCGATATCGACGCCATTGAGTTCGCACAGATATACAGCGCGTTTCAAGGGTTTTTTCAGAGTCAGATATGCTTCGTTGGCACGTGTAGTCCACTGCATTGCAATACGTTTTTCAGTATCTGTTCCCGAAGCATATTTATCCGGGTGCACCTGACTCTGGATCTTTCGGTAGGCAGTATCCAGCGCGCTCATTTCTATTTCAAAGCTGACTGGCAAACCAAAAAGTTCAAAATGATTCTGCATAGGACTACGCATCAGATGCGGAAGCTTTCACCACAGCCGCATTCATCTTTGACATTAGGGTTGTAAAACTTGAATCCCTCGTTTAATCCTTCACGCGCGAAATCAAGTTCAGTTCCGTCGATATAAGGCAGACTTTTCGGATCTACGAAAATCTTAACGCCGTGAGATTCAAAAACCTGGTCTTCTGAGCCTATTTCGTCCACGTATTCCAGTTTATACGCCATGCCGGAACAGCCAGTTGTTCGAACGCCGAACCGGAGTCCAAGTCCCTTGCCGCGTCGTTCAATGTAGCGTGAAACATGTTTTGCGGCTTTTTCAGTCAGTGTAATTGCCATTTTTGAATCTCTTTATTTCAGCGAAGAACGATCAGCCGTTGTGCTTGTTTTTGTAATCCAGAACAGCAGCTTTGATGGCATCTTCTGCCAGAATCGAACAATGAATTTTTACTGGAGGAAGTGCCAGTTCTTCTGCAATTTCAGTGTTTTTAATTTCCAGGGCCTGGTCGAGAGTTTTACCTTTCACCCACTCAGTCACCAGAGATGATGAAGCAATCGCGGAACCACAACCGTAGGTTTTGAATTTTGCGTCTTCAATAACACCATTCGCGCCTACTTTAATTTGCAGCTTCATGACGTCACCGCAAGCAGGTGCGCCAACCATGCCGGTACCAACGCTGTCGTCGCCCTTTTCAAATGCGCCAACGTTACGCGGGTTTTCGTAGTGATCGAGTACTTTTTCTGAATATGCCATGATATTTCTCCTGAATTCTGTGAAGGGACGATTTTACAAAACAGTGGTTAGTGTGCTGCCCACTGGATTGTTGATAAATCGATGCCCTCTTTGTACATGTCCCAGAGCGGCGACAATTCGCGCAATTTCGCAACTTTGCTCTTTAATAAGTTCACAGCAAAGTCAATGTCCTCTTCTGTTGTGAAGCGGCCAATAGTAAACCGGATTGAGCTGTGAGCAAGTTCATCACTGCGGCCCAGTGCTCTAAGCACGTAAGAAGGCTCAAGGCTGGCTGATGTACAGGCTGATCCGGAGGAGACTGCAATGTCTTTGACCGCCATGATCAGGGATTCACCTTCAACATAATTGAAGCTGACATTCAGATTGTGCGGAATACGGTGATCCATATCGCCATTGACGTATGTTTCTTCGATTTCCTGCAATCCTTTTGCCAGACGATCGCGCATTGCGCGGATATGCGCCAGTTCCGACTGCATTTCTTCTTTAGCAATGCGGAATGCTTCTCCCATGCCAACACATTGATGCGTTGCTAATGTGCCGGATCGGAAGCCGCGCTCATGTCCGCCACCATGCATTTGTGCTTCCAGTCGCACGCGTGGTTTCCGACGGATATACAGGGCGCCGATACCTTTCGGGCCGTAGGATTTGTGTGCCGAAAAAGATACTAAGTCTACTTTGACTTTTTCCAGATCAATTTCTACTTTGCCAGTTGCCTGTGCTGCATCGGAATGAAAAATAATGCCTTTCTCACGGCACAGTTCGCCAATTTCAGCGATAGGCTGGATAACACCAATCTCGTTATTGACCCACATTACTGACACGATAATTGTGTCTGGACGGATCGCTTCGCGGATCTGATCAAGCGTGATGAGACCGTCAGTACCCGGCTGCAGATAGGTCGCTTCAAATCCCTGGCGTTCGAGTTCGCGTACGGTATCTAGAACTGCTTTATGCTCAGTTTTGACCGTGATAATGTGTTTGCCTTTGGATTTGTAAAAGTGTGCTGCACCTTTGAGCGCAAGGTTGTTACTTTCTGTCGCTCCGGATGTCCAGACAATTTCACGGGGATCGGCGTTGACAAGTGCAGCAATATGACCGCGCGCTTCTTCAACGGCAGCTTCAGCATCCCATCCGTACATGTGGCTGCGGGAAGCCGGGTTGCCAAACTGCGCACGCAGATATGGGATCATTTTGTCTGCAACACGCGGATCAACAGGCGTTGTTGCGGAGTAATCCATGTAAATCGGAAAATGCGGTGTCTTCAGAGAATCAATCATCGATTGTTCCAGTGCTGCGTTCATTCGCGACTCCAAATTAAGGTGTTATCGTATTGGCAGATGGGTTGCGCATCATCACAACCTGACTGTCTGCCTGTTTCTGTTTTTGCTGGTTGACTAAATCCTGAAGCGACACAGAGTCTAGGTAGTCAACCATCTTGGCGTTTAATGTTGCCCACAAATCATGTGTCATGCAGTGGAGTCCGTTCGCATGGTCGCTGCCGTGACAATTGCCTTTTCCGCCGCACTGAGTTGCATCCAGCGGCTCATCTACAGCAATAATGATGTCGGCAACTGTGACGTTCTGAGCTTTGCGGGCGAGATTATATCCGCCGCCAGGACCGCGCACTGATTCAACAATTTCATGGCGCCGCAACTTGCCGAAAAGCTGTTCAAGATATGAAAGGGAAATGGACTGACGCTGACTGATAGCAGCCAGTGTCACTGGCCCCTGATCCTGGCGCAATGCCAGATCGATCATAGCGGTGACGGCAAAACGTCCTTTTGTCGTAAGGCGCATAAGTGAGACTCCGGATGCATTTCAAATGCATCGTCTAATTTCCTGATTTGTTGAGCGATTTTCTCAAGTATAGCAAACCTGAGTGTTTTTGTCTGGTATCGGGTTTATTTGCGCCTGCAATGAAAATTGCCGAAAAAAACAGGCGTGTGTTGGAGTTGGTTAGTTGGTACGCAAATTTACTAATTGATACCTCTCTGCAGCTTTAGTGTACGGGGGTATTCTTGGTTGAGTGGGTAGTTAGCAGATAAAAAAACTCCCCGATCCTTGCGGAGCGGGGAGGAGTGAGGAGTTAACTACTTGCTGCCTTCATAAAGCTGCACCCAGGCAGCCGGATGCTTAAATCACTCAGACTTCAAACTTAATCCCCTGCGCCAGCGGCAGGGAATGGCTGTAGTTGAAGGTGTTGGTCGTGCGGCGCATATACGCTTTCCAGCTGTCAGAACCGGATTCGCGACCACCGCCGGTTTCTTTCTCACCACCAAAGGCGCCGCCGATTTCTGCACCGGACGGGCCGATGTTGACGTTCGCAATGCCGC
>NZ_JAGSPN010000045.1 GCF_018139685.1 Cognatundibacterium luofuense | reverse complement strand
AGGCCACTATCGCATTCGCGTGCCCATGTCCCATCTGGTACTCGGTTTTTAGCATTTGTACCAGCTCCATATGCCTGAGCGGCAATGTGGCTTCGACCAGCGCGATCCAGTGCGCAATCGGCTGGCCATACTTTTTTTCTATAGAAGGGAAATAGGATGCGGGTCCCTGCACTTTCTCTGACTTATCTGCAAGCATAGACAACTCCTGAGTAAACTGAGACTGCAAATACAGCTCAGGATTTTCTGACCGAAGTGCGTAGCAACGCCGCCAGCTCACCCACGATACCGCGCCGGAATAAGAGCACACAGATGATGAAGATCAAACCCGTCACAATCGTGACCGAATCGCCGAGGCCACGGAACCAGTCAACCTGCGTCAGATTCGCGAGCGCATTGCCAAGGTCACCGAGTTTATTTTCCAGCGCGATGATCAATACCGCACCGACCACAGGACCAACCAGCGTGCCCATGCCGCCGACCAGCGTCATCAACACCACCAGACCCGACATGGTCCAGTGCACATCGGTCAGGGTTTCAAAGCCCAGTACCAACGTCTTGGTCGCTCCCGCCAAACCAGCCAGCGCAGCAGACAACACGAAAGCCAGCAACTTGTATTTATCCACATCGTAACCCAGTGACACTGCTCGCGCCTCGTTCTCTTTGACCGCTTTGAGCACGGTGCCAAACGGTGAATGGATGATGCGTACGATCAGCGCAAAGCCAGCGATACAGATCGCCAGCACCAGATAGTACAAATGCAGATCAGAACTCAGATCAATCAGACCCAGCAAT
>NZ_JAGSPN010000691.1 GCF_018139685.1 Cognatundibacterium luofuense | reverse complement strand
TGACAGGCTGCGCACGAAGTTTGTGCAAATGCTTATCCTGCAAGCTCATGATCGCAGCATGAAACGCAGCGATGGTCAGCGTGCTGTAGGCCAGCAAAGCAATGGCTACATGCCACGGAAACATCTGGGTTTTTCCGGCCAACGGAATCAGGCTGCCCGGAAACAAGGCGGTCAGACTGACCGCAAGCATAGCTGGCGGCAGCAGGAGTATTTTCAAACCACCCAAGGCAAAGCTGCGATTCTCCAACACATAAGCACTGACTGTCATCCATAAAGCG
>NZ_JAGSPN010000690.1 GCF_018139685.1 Cognatundibacterium luofuense | reverse complement strand
CATCGGGCGCAGCTTCCATCAACACAGCCAGCCAGCCACCGCCCTCTTCCGACCAGGCATACTGTTTAACGCGCTCGATCAGTTCAATTTTTCCACTTTGCAGATCGATGATGCCAAGACCGGATTTCGGCGCATCTTCCGGTTTTTTCTTTTCTTTTTTTGCTTTGTCCTGTTCGACACGGGTAGGACGTACGGCAAATGCCGCAAACTTCCCATCTGCGCTGAACAGCGGTGCGGCACCACGTGGCGAACGGTATTCACGGCCGTCTTTGAGATGG
>NZ_JAGSPN010000689.1 GCF_018139685.1 Cognatundibacterium luofuense | reverse complement strand
CGGCAGGCTATCGTACTGGGGACTTTCATCTTGTAAATTCCTACATTCGTCAGACCAAGTGTGTAGGGACTACATCCATGATAGGCTCCTCTGAAAGAAATGATGTCTGTGTGGTTCGAGTATGCCCTGGCCATCACCATGGCCAGGTCATTGGCTTCTGATCCACTGTTTACCAAGAAAATGACCTTAAGAGGCTCAGGAAGGAGTGCTGACAGCCTCTCTGCATATTCATGCATCGGAGAGTGGAAGAAGACAGAACTTGTATGCCACAGGCGGTC
>NZ_JAGSPN010000688.1 GCF_018139685.1 Cognatundibacterium luofuense | reverse complement strand
ATTGCGCCATTTCCTTGGCCGCTAGCGGTGCACCGCCTTGTTGCGCAAGCCAGACATCAGCGTCAGCCACGCCTTGTTGTCTGAGCCAGTCCATTGCCTGGGCGTGCTCCGGTAAGCTCAGGGCGAATTTGTGGCAGCGCGACAGGATGGTTGGCAGCAGCTTATCAATACTGTGGCAAACCAAAATAAAGACGGTGTCTTTGGCGGGTTCTTCCAGGGATTTCAGTAAGGCATTGGCCGCTGGAATATTCAGCGCTTCCGCCGGGTACAGTACGATC
>NZ_JAGSPN010000687.1 GCF_018139685.1 Cognatundibacterium luofuense | reverse complement strand
GTTCTGACGATTTTTTCGTTAGAATGCAAGCCCGCCATTTTGTTGGCGGGTTTTGTGTTGGGAAATTTTATTTCAGACAAGCAGCATGTTGCTGACTGTCTTTAAGACCACTGTCTGGTAGCAGGTAGATCAGACTAGCGCAGCTTGTTCTGCGTCAATTACTAAAGGAAATTACTGTGGCACGTTATATCGGACCTAAAGCTAAGTTATCCCGCCGCGAAGGCACGGATCTGTTCCTGAAAAGCGCACGTCGCTCTTTGGACTCCAAGTGCAAATTAG
>NZ_JAGSPN010000686.1 GCF_018139685.1 Cognatundibacterium luofuense | reverse complement strand
CCGTTACGCCGTGTAGTCTGGATCACGGTATTGATACGGCGTATCCAGTCTTCGTATCTGGGACTGGCCGCAAAGCATAATTCGTCGATCAGCAAAGGCTTATCCAGCACCACGAAATCCTCGCCAGGTGATAAGCCTGAGGATTTTTCAGCGACGATCAGCTGATGCAAAAACTGACTGACTTCCTCGGCACGCGTATGAAAATCGCCAAACAGCATCACATCCATGCGATGGCTGATCAGCTTACGCAAACGCGCCGTATGTGAACTCACATCTTCT
>NZ_JAGSPN010000685.1 GCF_018139685.1 Cognatundibacterium luofuense | reverse complement strand
CACGCACTTCTACAAAATCATGTTGAACGACTATCCGGAAGTCCGCTCCTTATTCAATCAGGCCCATCAGCAACAGGGAACTCAGGCCAGAGCGCTGGCGAACGCGATTTTGCGCTACGCACGTTGTATCGACAATCTGGGCGCGTTGGGAAATTTGCCAGCTCAAATAATTCAAAAGCATGTGGCGCTGCAGATTTTGCCTGAGCACTACCCTATCGTTGGCACTTGTCTGCTGCGTGCGATCCGCGAAGTGTTGGGTGCGGAAGTTGCTACCGACGC
>NZ_JAGSPN010000044.1 GCF_018139685.1 Cognatundibacterium luofuense | reverse complement strand
CATACTGATCGCTACAATCTGCTTGTGCCGCGCTCTGCCTGCCCGCATTGCGGGCATCAGATCCGTGCCTGGGAAAATATTCCGGTTGTGAGTTACTTGCTGATAGGCGGTAAATGCACCAGTTGCAAAGCCCCTGTCTCGGCACGCTATCCGATAGTAGAAACAATTACTGGAGCACTGGCGGCGGCGATGGCCTGGCACTTTGGCACCGGCATCGCAGGCATGGCAGCAACCGTTTTCTGTTTTTTCCTGATTACCCTGACGCTGATCGATGCTGACACCCAGTTTCTGCCCGATGATCTGACCTATAGCCTGCTTTGGCTGGGGATGTTACTGAGCCTGACGGGTGTATTCTCTACACCTGCCACATCGATACTGGGAGCTGTCGCAGGCTATCTGTCTTTGTGGCTGGTGTTTCACCTGTATCGCATGCTGACCGGTAAAGAAGGTTTTGGTTACGGTGATTTCAAAATGCTGGCTGCACTTGGTGCCTGGCTGGGCTGGCAAATGCTGCCACTGATTATTCTGCTGTCATCTCTGGTCGGCTCGCTCGTCGGAATCACGCTGATCCTGTTATCAAAGATGGGGTTTGAAACCAAACTCTCCTTCGGCCCGTATCTGGCTATGGCAGGCCTGATTGCGATGCTCTGGGGGCAGCAAATTCTACACGCCTATCTGAGCTACTTATAAACGACTTATGCACCAGGAAAAGTTCAGTCTGGGTCTGACCGGTGGCATAGGCAGTGGCAAGACCACGATTGCCAATGCATTTCAGGCACAGGGCGCCAGCCTGA
>NZ_JAGSPN010000684.1 GCF_018139685.1 Cognatundibacterium luofuense | reverse complement strand
AGCAGCGTGGAGTGGCCAAGCCGGTACAGCGTGTTATCGGGTGCCTGCAGTAATTCGCTCTGGCTCAGCTCACGCACCGGGATGCTGCCTCCGGGTATCGTGTGCGCGGTATCTTTGGTCAGGAAGCGCCATGCAATACGCGAATTCTGTAGCAAGCCGGGTTGAGTCAGCACGCGGCTATTTAGAAAGCGTTTGCCATGGCGCCGGCTCTGGCTGACATTGCTTGTAGCGCTTGCTGACGGTGCTGTTTGTGCTGGAATATAGGATGCAGACATAGAA
>NZ_JAGSPN010000683.1 GCF_018139685.1 Cognatundibacterium luofuense | reverse complement strand
GTTCCGTTATCGAATGGGATTTGCGTAAAAAGCAACCCTACGAAGTGTATGATTTGCTCGATTTCGATATTCCTGTTGGTGTCAATGGTGATTGCTATGACCGTTATCTGGTGCGTGTCGAAGAGATGCGCCAGTCTAACCGCATCATTAAGCAATGCGTGGAATGGCTGCGTAATAATCCTGGTCCGGTGATCACCAACAATCATAAAGTGGCCCCACCGGCGCGTGTGAATATGAAGTCGAACATGGAAGAGCTGATCCATCACTTCAAACTGTTCA
>NZ_JAGSPN010000682.1 GCF_018139685.1 Cognatundibacterium luofuense | reverse complement strand
AAGGGCGCTACGTATTACGGCATCGGTGCAGCGATTGCCTTGCTGAGCCGTTGTATCCTGTTTGATGAGCGTCAGGTTCTGACGGTATCTTCCGTACAGGATCAGGTGCAGGGTGTGCGCGATGTGGCCTTGTCGCTGCCGCAGGTAGTCGGGCGGGCTGGCATCCTGCAGACCTTATATCCGCCACTCGACAGTCTAGAGCAACAGGCACTGGCGGCCAGCGCGCAAATCATCTCTGAGCATGTAGCTGGTCTGGTGCTGAGCTGATTTTCTGGGTTG
>NZ_JAGSPN010000681.1 GCF_018139685.1 Cognatundibacterium luofuense | reverse complement strand
AGCTTGAGCGCTTCAATCGCGTGGACAGCCGATTTACGGATCACGTACAACTTACGCTCCAGCGCGTCAGTCACCATGATGTCTGGTCCACGTCCGATGAAGATCTGACGGATCACCGGTTCTTTTTCGCGCACTGTTGGCGACATAGGCATGTCGCGGTCGACCGGTACATCGCGCCAGCCCAGCACCACCTGGCCTTCGGCACGCACAGCACGTTCTATCTCTTGCTCACAGGCCAGGCGGGACGCATGCTCCTTCGGCAAAAAGATCATACCTACA
>NZ_JAGSPN010000680.1 GCF_018139685.1 Cognatundibacterium luofuense | reverse complement strand
ACATGACTTCCACATCTTCCTGATTCGCAGCTGGGCCGATCACGCAGAAATCCAGACTCACTTCATCCATAGAAAAGGGAATGTACTGACTCGCTTCAGATTCGACCTGCACTTCGAGTGCCTGATCGCTGAGCGTCATCGGAAGGAAAATCTTTTTCGTGATCACTGCGGATGCTGGCATTGCCAGTGCGACATTCTTTGCTGAAGTACCGCTCTTTTTTAACAACTTCCGTATCGTGTCCGACACCTGCTCAATATTTTCGATATTCCCATCCAGTA
>NZ_JAGSPN010000679.1 GCF_018139685.1 Cognatundibacterium luofuense | reverse complement strand
TGCTGTGGCGGTGGCAGGTTGTGCAGGAATTCGCGCTGCTGATCTGCTGAGAGTTCCAGCAGCTCGTCGAGCAGGACAGAAATGGCTTGCCAGTCTTGCGTATTGTTGCTCAAAGGTGAACTCCGCGTATTCTCCGTTTTATTTGTATCAGCTTATGGCTCATAACGTATTCACCCCTGTCAAAGCGTCATTGGGTCACAAATAAAGTTGGGACAGAACGGACACGCCAGGATTTTATTGGCGCAAGGCTTCATACAGCCAGGCCCTTGCTTTTAGCCA
>NZ_JAGSPN010000678.1 GCF_018139685.1 Cognatundibacterium luofuense | reverse complement strand
CACATAGTGTTTATGTTGGTCAGTCAGACGTTGCTGCGCCTCTTTGAGCTGGGACAGCAGGCTGTCTAATTCGCCGGCGCCTTGCAGCTGGCGCAGGTTCTTTGTGTTGGGCGAGGAAATGTTGACCGTCACATAGCTGGCATAGGGATAGACTTTGCTCAGGCAGTGCAGGTAATCGTCGGCGGCACGTTCTATCGGTGTGTCAGCATTCTTGCCGATGTTGAGGCCGAGCACACCCTGCTTATCCTGAAAAAAGCGTGAATTTTGCACATTGCGTAC
>NZ_JAGSPN010000677.1 GCF_018139685.1 Cognatundibacterium luofuense | reverse complement strand
ACGCTATTCCCCAATGGGGTGTTCAATTCATGCGCAACACCTGCAACCAAAGAACCCAATGCTGCCATTTTTTCAGAGCGCACCAGATCAGCCTGGGTATAGCGCAGATCTTCCATCGCCTTCGCGAGTTCCTGATTCGCCTGCTCCAGCTTACGCGTACGCAACACCACGCGTCTTTCCAATTGGGCGCTGAGTTCCCGAATTTCTTTTTCCACCTTGACCTGCTGCGTCACATCCATCAGGGCTACAATCAGTAAGGACGCATCCGGATCCAAAAAG
>NZ_JAGSPN010000676.1 GCF_018139685.1 Cognatundibacterium luofuense | reverse complement strand
CGTGACTGGCGGTGATCAGGGCGAACTGGAAGCGGATGGTGTATTTGCGGATCATGAAAAACGCTATGAAATCACCGATGAATTCCTGCGTATCTGGCGCGCGTCGCTGGCTGGCGAGGGCGGGGAGGCTGGTTACGATTTTCAGGGTAAGCATCTGAGCGTGAAGGGTGCCAAGACCTTGTTCCCACCGGTGCAGCAACCGTATCCGCCACTGTATTTTGGCGGCTCTTCAGAACCTGCACATGAACTGGCTGCAGAACAGGTGGATGTGTATCTGAC
>NZ_JAGSPN010000675.1 GCF_018139685.1 Cognatundibacterium luofuense | reverse complement strand
CGGATTGACCAGACAGGAAGTCAGCTTGCCGCCGAAAGTATGATCGAGGCAGGCCTGATTACAGCCGATACAGGTATTGATTTCATCCGCGCGGCCTTGCTCGGCCTTACGCAGGAATAGCGGATCAGCCAGCAACGGACGCGCCATCGACACCATGTCGCAATAATCGTCTGCAAGCAATTGCTCAGCCACTTCCGGCGTATTGATACGGTTAGTCGCCACCAGCGGAATCGAGACATGGCCTTTGAGTTTTTTGGTGACCCAGGCAAACGCCGCACG
>NZ_JAGSPN010000674.1 GCF_018139685.1 Cognatundibacterium luofuense | reverse complement strand
CAAACTGAACAGCAGTGGCAATTCAGCGTACAGCCCGCCAGCAAGCTCACGATAGACGTGCGTAAAGACGGGCAGCCAGCGCCATTGAAACAAGTGGTGGTGATGGCAGTCAGCCGCTCAGGACAAGAAAGTTTGCCCGCAAAATTCAGTGTCACCACGCCTTAACCTGCACGGACATTGCAGACAGCACAGGCAATATAAACAACAATCACAAGGTCCAGAGCCGCTGATGCAGATCGGCAGCTCTGTTTTTTTGTCACGACCAACACTAACTGTGTA
>NZ_JAGSPN010000673.1 GCF_018139685.1 Cognatundibacterium luofuense | reverse complement strand
AATGATGCAGCGTTTTACAAAGGGCGGTGTTCATCGCCGCGTTTGGCGGCCAGAGCGCGACGTGCCATTAAAGCCAACAATACCAGGCCACACACAGCAATGATGGCAGGTGCACACCAGCGCAAAGCAAAATCCACCTTGCTTTGCATCGCTGCTGACAAGCCTTCATACCATAGCAAAGCCGCTGGCCCTACATGGTTCACCACCCAGAACGGCGCCAGTACCAATAAGGCAGTCAACGCAATTGCTGCGACGATAGCTAGCATACGGCTCAAGATA
>NZ_JAGSPN010000672.1 GCF_018139685.1 Cognatundibacterium luofuense | reverse complement strand
GAGGTGTAGTCAGGGACCCTTCATAGCGGTAATACTCGCCAGGGCTCTCAGGCAGAAGTTCTTCAATGTTGAAGCCTGGGATGAGCACTTGTTGGCCTTTATACTTGACGTGTTGAAGATGACTAAAGATCTTGTCATAGGACGGATTGACAGAGCCTATCTCAATAAGAACAGCAAGGACAGCGAGCCCTTCTGACTTGTCACTGGCACTGCCGAAGTCGGAGTACAGGTCTGAGTTATAATGGACGATGTGCAGCTCAGCAGCAAAGTGCTTCCCAC
>NZ_JAGSPN010000671.1 GCF_018139685.1 Cognatundibacterium luofuense | reverse complement strand
GGTAGGTGGAGGATTGTCGATCCCGTATCGCGCCGGGGAAGCCATCGTCGACACCGATCACTATTTCCAGCTTTGGAATCAGGCCAGATTACAGATAGAGGCCCATCTGGGTCATCGCATCAGCATGGAAATTGAACCTGGCCGCTTCCTGGTCGCGCAATCTGGCTTACTGATCGCGGAATTACGCGCACAAAAACAGGTAGGCAATAATTTCTTTGCACTGGTGGATGCCGGTTTCAACGATTTGGCGCGTCCGGCCATGTATGGCAGCTATCATCA
>NZ_JAGSPN010000670.1 GCF_018139685.1 Cognatundibacterium luofuense | reverse complement strand
ATCGGTGGCATGACGCTGGAAAACTGTAAACCGCTGGTCGCGCGCGGTGCGGAAATGGTCGCGGTCATCAGCAGTGTGTATTTTGAGCGCGATCCGCAAGCTGCGGCGCGCGCTTTGGCTGATTTGTATGTGTGAACTGACTGCTCAGGCTGAACAGACTGAGCAGATGTAACTACCGGTGGCAGTCAACTTTATTTTTCCACGCTTTTTTCGATAGGATCTGCTTTTTCTTCAGCGGGTTTTTCTGCTTCAGGCTTTGGATCCAGCGTAGACACATCC
>NZ_JAGSPN010000669.1 GCF_018139685.1 Cognatundibacterium luofuense | reverse complement strand
CAGTTGCCGGAACAAACCGGGCCTGGTGGATGGCAAGCCACAACAAACCTGGACGCACGTGGATTACGTCTGGAAACTCGACTGATCCCGCATAACAAAGGCGGTCAGACAGAACACCCGGGAGGGGACAGTTCTGACCAACTGATAATAAGCAGTAAGCACTACCAACCTTATTTTGTTTAAAGGAAGCACCATAATGAAAAACCGTTTCTCCGCATTCCTGGCTGCCGCCGTACTGGCCCTGACCGCAGCAGTTGCCGCACCTGTGATGGCACAAGA
>NZ_JAGSPN010000668.1 GCF_018139685.1 Cognatundibacterium luofuense | reverse complement strand
AGTTCGGTGTCGCAGATATCACCCTGCACGAAAATATGCTTAGGGTTATCGCGTACGGTGACCAGATTATTCAGGTTGCCTGCATAAGTCAGTTTGTCAAAATTGAGGACTGCCTCATCATGTGTTGCGAGCCAGTTCAATACAAAATTGGAACCGATGAAACCAGCGCCGCCAGTTACGAATATCATTCACCACTCCTAGAAATGCAGTATTTAAAATATAAAGCGGCGATTTTACTGGAAAAATCGGCCAAATCAGCATGTCATTGATTTTTTTGTAA
>NZ_JAGSPN010000667.1 GCF_018139685.1 Cognatundibacterium luofuense | reverse complement strand
TGATTCCGGCGGTTTCCAGGTGTTCTCGCTGGGCGCGATGCGCAAAATTACCGAAGAAGGTGTGAAATTTTCTTCCCCGATCAGCGGCGAGCGCCTGTTTCTGTCGCCAGAGATTTCCATGCAAATCCAGCGTTCGCTGAATTCCGATATCGTGATGCAGTTCGATGAATGCACACCTTATGAAATCGATGGCCGTCCGGCGACGACGGAAGAAGCCGGTAAATCCATGCGCATGTCGCTGCGCTGGGCGCAACGTTCTATCGATGAATTCAATAAAACC
>NZ_JAGSPN010000666.1 GCF_018139685.1 Cognatundibacterium luofuense | reverse complement strand
CGCAGCGCGCCCTGGCAATGGGGCATGCAACACCAAGTCAGCCAGTGTCTGCTGGGTGCGAATCTGACCACTGAAGATCAGCACAGTTTTTTTTTGGAGTACTGGTATGACGGCAGTGCGCGCAGTCAGTCCGACTGGCAGCAGTGGCTGCAGCATAACCAGCGCTTACAAGTGATCGCGAGGCAAGCTGAATGGCAGACTGCGGCAGCGGCGAATCTGGCCTGGCAAAATACCGCATTTAACGCAGCCAGCAATCTGCGTCGCCACAATCTGTTTGCGC
>NZ_JAGSPN010000665.1 GCF_018139685.1 Cognatundibacterium luofuense | reverse complement strand
ACTTGCGATTTATCGCATGACTATGTGTCTATCAATGCCGATTACCGCTCCTGATCCAATCTGACATGACGCAATTGGAGCATTTTCTGAATCGTGCCGAGCAGGTGCTGGCCAGGCTGGAAGCCTTGCTGCCAGCTGCCACACCAGTGCCAGACTGGGCGCTGGGTAGTGCTTTTCGCTGGCGTAAGCGCGGCGGTGTGGGCTATTTGCAGGTGGTGCGCCATCCGGCCACGATACGGCTGGATGATTTGTGCAACATCGCGGCTCAGAAAAAGCAGAT
>NZ_JAGSPN010000664.1 GCF_018139685.1 Cognatundibacterium luofuense | reverse complement strand
ATGACCCAGACCCAGCTGACCCAATACTTCTTTGACTTTGACGGCGATGTCGCTGTTGTTCATTTTGCGCAGCTTGAGACCATAGCCGACATTGTCTGCTACGGTTTTATGTGGCCATAAGGCGTAAGACTGGAACACCAGACCCAGATTCCTTTGTTCAGCCGGGACTTCCAGGCCCTGTGCACCATCGAATATTGCGCGCTCACCCAGATGTATGGTACCGGTTTTAGGCGATTCCAGACCCGCCACAGCGCGCAGCAATGTAGTCTTACCTGAGCCG
>NZ_JAGSPN010000663.1 GCF_018139685.1 Cognatundibacterium luofuense | reverse complement strand
ACAACCTGGTACCACATAGCCGCGCCCATCCACCACCAGCGTCGCGCCTTGCTGCACACCTTCAGTAATTAAGTGTTCTATGCGCTGTTGTGCGGCTTTGGTGATCACCGGCCCCATCTCTGCGTCAGCGACTTTGCCATGGTTGACTTTCAGCAGGCGTACGCGTTCTGCCATGCGCGCTACCAGCGCATCAGCCGCGCTGCCCACTGCCACCGCAACCGAAATCGCCATGCAGCGCTCACCCGCAGAGCCATAGGCCGCACCCATCAAGGCATCGACCG
>NZ_JAGSPN010000662.1 GCF_018139685.1 Cognatundibacterium luofuense | reverse complement strand
ATACGGTTGCGGCAAGGCTCGCTACCCGTAAATTCCAGCTCGACGTAGCGACTTTTAATGCGCTGGAAGCAGAGCGCAAACAAATTCAGTCACGTACTGAAGAATTGCAAGGCAAGCGCAACACCTTGTCCAAGCAAATCGGTATGCTCAAGAGTAAAGGCGAAGACGCTTCTGCTGTGATGGCCGAGGTCGCTGCGATTCCTGAAGAAGTGAAAAAATCTGAAGTCCGTCTGGCAGAAGTGCAGGCGCAGATGACAGCATTCCTGCAGGCGATTCCGAAT
>NZ_JAGSPN010000661.1 GCF_018139685.1 Cognatundibacterium luofuense | reverse complement strand
GGTGCGATGCACAAAAAATGCTTGACCTGTGAAACAGCAGGTGTAGAATTGGGGTTGTTGCGGTGCACCATTCAATTTGATTCTCATGGACGGCGCTGCCAATTTTGATATCCTTTTCTGGAGAAAACCATGACAACTACACCTGAACAATTCATCGCTGCAACTAAAGCTAACCTCGAAGCGCAATTCGCGTCTTTGACTGCATTGAACAAAAAAGCTTTCGAAGGCCTGGAACAATTAGTCGCATTGAACGTCAATGCAGCGAAAGCCAGCCTGGAAGA
>NZ_JAGSPN010000660.1 GCF_018139685.1 Cognatundibacterium luofuense | reverse complement strand
CCACTGCATTTTTATAAGTCATGCCGCGCGACAGACGCAGTACATCGCGTACCGCTTCGGCTTCACTGGCGTAATTCCACATACGGCAACCGCCCATGGCCGGGCCCAGGTTGGTATTGTGTACGGCGATGATGGCTTTCAGGCCGGATTTTTCTTCTGAGGCAAAAACGACTTGTTCGTGGTGGTCAAAATTGATTTCGTTAAATACAAAAGCGGTCATGCTTATGGCTCCGCGCGGTTTGACTGAATCGTAGTGCCGGATAGGGCAGACTCATCATCCC
>NZ_JAGSPN010000659.1 GCF_018139685.1 Cognatundibacterium luofuense | reverse complement strand
ACGCCGTTGTATAAGAAAACTGGATTTCATCTCGATTGCACACTGCAGCCAGGCATTGCTATGGATAGTTACCCTGGTCCGCTGGGGCAGATTTTGACTAATTTTGTGACCAATTCTTTACTGCACGGATTCGATGGCAAAACCACGGGCAGGATGCTTGTGCGATGCAACGAGCTAGATGCTGATTTTGTAGAGATTCAGTTCAGTGATGATGGTGTAGGCATGACCGAGTCAGTTCAAAAGAAAGTGTTTGACCCATTTTTCACGACTAAGCTTGGACA
>NZ_JAGSPN010000658.1 GCF_018139685.1 Cognatundibacterium luofuense | reverse complement strand
ACTTTATTCGATGGTAAAGTGCTACTCATTACAGGAGGAACTGGCTCTTTTGGGAACGCTGTCTTGAGGCGGTTTTTAAAGTCAAACCTGCGTGAAATTCGAATTTTAAGTCGAGATGAAAAAAAACAAGATGATTTGCGCAAGTATTATAACGATCCAAAATTAAAATTTTATATTGGTGATGTCAGGGATTATCAATCTGTATTAAATGCGGTTCGCGGAGTTGATTATATTTATCATGCTGCTGCTTTGAAGCAAGTCCCATCCTGCGAATTCTATCC
>NZ_JAGSPN010000657.1 GCF_018139685.1 Cognatundibacterium luofuense | reverse complement strand
CAAGCCAGCGGTGATAAGCGTGTCGTCAGTTGTTCTGCATCGGGGGTGGAGAGCGTGGCGAGTTGCAGACCCAGTTCATTCAGTACATCCGCGGCCAGCACGGCAGGGCCGCCGCCATTTGAGATGATTGCCAGTCGCCGTCCCACCGGCAAATAGCGCGCCGACAGGCATTTGATGGCAGCAAACATCTGTACCATAGAACGCACCCGCACAGCGCCGGCGCGCTGCAGGGCCGCATCGAAAATGGCATCGCTGCCGACAATCGCGCCTGAATGAGTTAA
>NZ_JAGSPN010000656.1 GCF_018139685.1 Cognatundibacterium luofuense | reverse complement strand
GAAGAGCAGTCTTTGCAGGAATTGCTGGCAGCGCAGGCTGTGCAAAGTGAGAAACTGAGCGCATTACGCGCACAACAAGCCCAGCAGTTGGCTACCTTGCAAGCACAATGGGCGCAGGAAGAGCAAACACTGCAGGCAGCAGCACAGGAAGAGCAGCAGCAACTCGCCCACGAACATCAGGCCGCGGAAGAATTAGCACAGACACTGATACAGCGCTTGCGTGATCAGCGTCAGCACCATGTGGTATGGCGCGAACAGGTACAGCAGGTATTGGAGTCGGC
>NZ_JAGSPN010000655.1 GCF_018139685.1 Cognatundibacterium luofuense | reverse complement strand
AATGCAGACAGCTTTGTGCAGGCCAGCCTGCCGGATGGTCAGGGCAAATATAAAGGCAAATTACAGTTTGTTGATAATGTGGTCGATGCAGCCTCCGGCACAGTCAAAGTCAAAGCGGTATTTGACAATAAAGAGATGAAATTATGGCCTGGTGCTTACGTCAATCTGGACATGAGTGTGCGCACCATCAAAGATGCCGTAGTAGTGCCGCAGGATGCGATTGTGGTCGGTGCACGCGGTAAGTCGGTCTATGTCGTGAACGCAGAGTCAAAAGCCGAAGT
>NZ_JAGSPN010000654.1 GCF_018139685.1 Cognatundibacterium luofuense | reverse complement strand
AAATGAGAAACGTTTCAGATAACCGAGTGCGGAATAACCCGTTCCAAAATCATCCAGTGACAAACTAAAGCCCAGACTTTTCAGTCGAAAAAATAAAGCATCAAATCCTTCATCACAATCTATTAACACACTCTCCGTCACCTCTAGCGACAAGTGCTCTGCTGTCACACCATATTCATTCATGATGGCCAGCATATTTTCAGGAAACCCGGCCTCCTTCAACTGACGTGGTGATACGTTGATAGCGATTACCGGCGGTGTCAGCTGCTGCTCCAGCAAAC
>NZ_JAGSPN010000653.1 GCF_018139685.1 Cognatundibacterium luofuense | reverse complement strand
AATCAATGATGCTGACACGACCACACTGGCACCAGGCAGTTTGATCGCTGATGCCCATAAAGCTGGCTTGCTGGTACATCCTTATACCTTCCGTAATGAACAGCGCCGTTTAGCTGCGAATTACAAAGGTGATCCTAAGGCCGAGTATCTGCAATTCCTGCGTCTGGGCGTAGATGGCATGTTCTCTGATTTTGCGGACACCGCACTCAGCAGCCGCGCTGACTATCTGAAAGAAATGGGACGCTGATCCCGATGACTACGCTGGCCAGCTGCAATGACTGG
>NZ_JAGSPN010000652.1 GCF_018139685.1 Cognatundibacterium luofuense | reverse complement strand
AACCAGTACCAGCGTGGCCGGGTCAGCTCCACTTCGGTGGTGAAGGAGAGCGGGATTTCTTTGGAAATCGCGTCGACCAGTCCGTGACTGAGTTCGAAAGCAAAGCTGGCAGACAGCTTATACCCCTCGTCTGAGGTTTCTATCCGGGCTGAAGTGATTTCTACTTCGGCTGCCCGGGTCTGGGGACAAATGAGTATAGCCGTCAGCGCCAACACGCATGTCAGTAGCAAACGGCTTAACTTATCTTTCAGACTCAGGAGCATGCAAAGTGAAAAAATTTTG
>NZ_JAGSPN010000651.1 GCF_018139685.1 Cognatundibacterium luofuense | reverse complement strand
AGACTGACGCGTTGGGTGCCGCAATCCTTACTGGGGCGCCTGAGTCTGGTGATGCTGGCCGGCGTGATGCTGGTGCAGTTTGCCGGGAACGCGATCTGGGCAGCGCAAATGCGCAGCGAAGCGCGTACTGAAGTGCGTACTGCAGCCGAGCATCTGGGGCATAGCGCCGCCAGCAGTCTGCGCTATTTCCTCAGTTTGCCGGTCAATTATCGTGGTCTGGTGATACAACAATTCCGCGAAATGGGGGGCACCCGGTTTTTTGCCAATCTGACTGATGGCCCA
>NZ_JAGSPN010000650.1 GCF_018139685.1 Cognatundibacterium luofuense | reverse complement strand
AACCCAACCACCAGCACCAGGAATAAAGTATTGTGCAAACCACTCAGCGCAAATGCGAGCAGAAGCAAAGCCCACAGGACGCCCATCATAAGACGGTCCGCCCTTTGATAATTCACCATTAAAATTGTTTGAATATCGTTCATCAGGTTTTCCCCTCAAAAGTCAGTTCAAGAACATCACCTTTGCCGCAGGTACGGCCATAAGTTTAGGTCACAATAAAATTTATGCAAAAACTTATAGGTAAAAAGAAAATGTGACCTGGGGATGAATCTCCATCAATCT
>NZ_JAGSPN010000649.1 GCF_018139685.1 Cognatundibacterium luofuense | reverse complement strand
ATTGATTGCTTTGCCTGCTCTATCCGCTTTTCTGCTGCGCAAATCGAGCCGCAAATCGGCGATCCATAATTCCTGCGTTTCCTCTCGTATCGCCGAACTGCGTCTGAGCAAGGCTTCGCAACGCGCCAATAATTCGGAAAAAGCAAAGGGTTTGGTTAAATAATCGTCGCCTCCGCCGCGCAAACCGGAAACCCGCTCATCGATGCTGGTCAAGGCACTGAGGATCAAAACAGGATTTGATTTACCTGCTTCGCGTATGCCCTTCAGTAGCGTCAACCCATC
>NZ_JAGSPN010000648.1 GCF_018139685.1 Cognatundibacterium luofuense | reverse complement strand
AATGAAACCACAGCAAGAAACCGGAGCCACTATGAATCAGTCCACCATAAACCAATCCACTTCAAGCGCGCCACCCACACCAGCTCAGCCTGACAGCATCTGTTATCTGACCCGGGAGGCATCGGTGCATCCGCTAGACCTGGCTTTGCAAAATCAACTTGCGCAATGGACTGGTGGCATTTCTCCGGCCAGCGTGATCCTGGCCTGGCTGGACTGGGGCTTACATCTGTCCTTTGCACCTGGCAAGCAAATGGAGTTACAACGCTCGTGGCAGCAGCAGAT
>NZ_JAGSPN010000647.1 GCF_018139685.1 Cognatundibacterium luofuense | reverse complement strand
AAACCACTTTTTCGCAAGTGTTTTTATCCATCACAGGAGCGATTTCGTTGGCAGAGACGCTGGATACCACAGCCAGCAACGCAGTAGCTAATAGAATTTTTTTCATGGGAAAATGCTCAATACAGACAAAAGTAAAAATAAATCAAGAATCCGAGCCAGCGCGCAAATTTGTGCAGCGCAATAAACATGCGGGATTTTACGTATTTACTTTCTCAGTGGCAATTCATTTTGAAAAAAAATTGTCGATTTATTCCATAGTAAAGCAAATTTTGCACGGAAATA
>NZ_JAGSPN010000043.1 GCF_018139685.1 Cognatundibacterium luofuense | reverse complement strand
GCGTTGCCTGTACGTTCACGCCCACAACAGCTGCCTGTGTTGCGGTGATGGTTACTGTGCCTGCAGAAACAGTCGTCACTTTACCTGCTGCATCGACAGTAGCAACCGCCGGATTGCTGCTGGTGTAAGTTACTGCACCGTAGCTGCCGCCGGTTAATGTGGAACTCACTGCATTCGTCAGGCTGTTACCCAGAATGATTTGCAGCGGACCAGCTTGTGAGAAGCTCAGAACAGGAACCGGGGTTGGGTTCACGGTAAATGAGCGATTTACCTGTGTTGCGGCGGTAAATGCAGCATTACCTGACTGAACAGCAGTAATCGTGCAAGTACCTTGCGCGATCAGGCTTGCTGTTGTGCCACTGACAGTACAAACGGACGGGGTTGTCGTGCCATAGCTGATCGCCAGACCGGAAGACGCTGTTGCATTCAGCACGACTGTTTCGCCGACGACACCATTCGGAATCGTATTGAACGTGATCGTCTGCGATGCTTGCGGTGTTACAGCAGTCGATGCTGACGAGGCATTGCCTGTACCAGCACTGTTCGTGGCGGTCACCGTGAAGGTGTATGCCGTGCCGTTCGTTAAGCCGGTCACATTGATCGGACTGGAAGCACCGCTCACTGTTGCACCACCCGGGCTGACCGTCACGGTGTAACCTGTGACCGATGCGCCACCGCTTGCTGCCGGCGCTGTGAAGCTGACGCTGGCAGATCCGTTGCCGGCTGTGGCACTGACACTGGTCGGCGCACCCGGAACCACCGCAGCAACCGCGAAGGTTTGCTGTACCTGGGTCGCTGCATTGTATGTACCGTCACCTGCCTGATTCGCATTGATCGTACAGTTGCCTGTCGTCACAA
>NZ_JAGSPN010000646.1 GCF_018139685.1 Cognatundibacterium luofuense | reverse complement strand
CCTGTGTCCTAGGCTTCTCTTCATTTGATTGGGACCGAGAGCCATCAAGACGTCGTAGTACAGGAACACAGTACGACGCCTTGTCTTCATTGAATCCAGCAAGTCGTTCTAGGCATTAATTGATAGCTGACTTCCGCTGCTTATGCAGAGGAGAGATCATTCAACGTTGGTGTGTTTTTACTCAAATTATGATACAAATTTGTGGTTATGCTCTTCGTCAAGTCACGGATACACTTGTCTACCAGCGATCTTGTGCAAGTATGCCATACGATGAAGCCAAAGA
>NZ_JAGSPN010000645.1 GCF_018139685.1 Cognatundibacterium luofuense | reverse complement strand
GATGGTTCCATGAGATTCACAACTACATGGACCTGGGAATCAGTTTGGCAGTTGAAATCGAAGAAGTTCTCTTCCAGGGCAAGTCTGATTATCAAGACATCCAGGTATTCCGAAGCAAGAAATTCGGCAACATGTTGGTGTTAGATGGCCTCATCCAGTGCACCGAGTGGGACGAATTTGCCTATCAAGAGATGATTGCTAATCTCCCTCTTTACAGCCACCCTAACCCAAAAAAGGTCCTTGTTATCGGTGGTGGTGATGGTGGAGTCCTCCGTGAAGGGGC
>NZ_JAGSPN010000644.1 GCF_018139685.1 Cognatundibacterium luofuense | reverse complement strand
TGCTTCACTGAAGCCGGGCGCAGTCAAGAACAAAAAAACCAAACTGGCACTGGTCGGTGTGCACGTGGTCGGCAGCGCAAAGGGCAATCCCGAATTGATCTGGGCGACCTTTGAGCACATGGACAATACTCCAAATGCCGAATACAAATACATCGACGTCAATGGTGCAGAAAAACTGGTGCCGCAAAACACCAAGGGTAAATGGCTGTTCAGCCAGGATGGCGCAACAGGTCCTTTCAACCAGACGCTGTACAAGGCTTCCGGCAATACCATCACTTGCACC
>NZ_JAGSPN010000643.1 GCF_018139685.1 Cognatundibacterium luofuense | reverse complement strand
CGGAACAGGAAATTACCTTTTTTCAGGATTTTCGACCACCACAGCGCCATTTACCAAAACCATTGCCGGTGCCAGTTATACCGGAGATCAGGGACAGCGTTATTTGCAGGCAGATTCGGCACGGCAATTACCCTTGAGTGCACCCGGTATGGAGGTGTTTGGAAATATCCGTACCTCGAATGCACAATTCAATATTGTGCCGAATCTTTCTAATGTGGGAAAAACCGGGGCGACCGCTGCAGTTGATCCATTAACCGCTGCAAATCTCACTGGGCATAATTAC
>NZ_JAGSPN010000642.1 GCF_018139685.1 Cognatundibacterium luofuense | reverse complement strand
AGGCAATGCCACGCTGATCTGGTTCGGCAATGCCCAAGGCTACACAATAAAACAGGACGGCATTTTTCGCGAACAGCTACTGCGCATTTCTGCCGATGGCAGCCAGCTCAGCAGTGTGGAGGATGCCTGTTGCGGTGCGTTGGCGGAAGCATATTTCATCGGCAGCAGTGACAACCTCAGACAATTCGCTCGCGTTAAACTGCATACCGCCACCATTCTGCCTGAGCATACGCTGAACCAGAAAAGTACCGTGACTGCGCATCAAACCTTGATACTGCGTTCC
>NZ_JAGSPN010000042.1 GCF_018139685.1 Cognatundibacterium luofuense | reverse complement strand
CAGTAAGCACTACCAACCTTATTTTGTTTAAAGGAAGCACCATAATGAAAAACCGTTTCTCCGCATTCCTGGCTGCCGCCGTACTGGCCCTGACCGCAGCAGTTGCCGCACCTGTGATGGCACAAGAACAAGCCTCCGCAGCCGCACCGGCCACTTCCGCACAAGCATCCGCAGCAGCACCTGCAGCATCCGTTCCTGCAGCAGCACCGGCAGCTGAAGCAGGTCCTGCGAAAGAAGTGATCGAAAACCCGTACGGCCTGGACGCGCTCTGGAAAACCGGTGACTTCGTTGCCAAAGGCACCCTGATCATCATGGTCATCATGTCCATGGGCTCCTGGTACATCCTGATCACCAAAACCATCGACCAGGTCAAACTGTCCGGTCAGGCTGGTGAAGCACGCTCCAAATTCTGGAAAGCCGCTTCCGTACAAGCTGGCGTAAGCTCCCTGAAAGACGGCAGCCCGTTCCGCTTCATCGCTGAATCCGGCGTCAAAGCCAGCGAACACCACGAAGGTGCCCTGCTGGAACAAATCGACCTGAACACCTGGATCTCCATGTCCATCCAGCGCGCTGTTGAAAAAGTACAGTCCCGCCTGCAAGACGGCCTGGCATTCCTGGCAACTGTGGGTTCTACTGCACCGTTCGTTGGTCTGTTTGGTACCGTTTGGGGTATTTACCATGCGCTGACAGCGATCGGTATGTCCGGTCAGGCATCCATCGACAAAGTAGCTGGTCCTGTGGGTGAAGCGCTGATCATGACCGCGATCGGTCTGGGCGTCGCTGTTCCTGCCGTTCTGGGTTACAACTTCCTGGTACGCCGCAACAAATCCGCGATGGAAGAAGTACGTGCTTTCGCTGC
>NZ_JAGSPN010000641.1 GCF_018139685.1 Cognatundibacterium luofuense | reverse complement strand
CACGTAAAACGGATAATCAATATCCTTAGGATTGCTATCGTCAACTTTAGCGATGAAGCCTATCGATTCCGAAAACGGTATGGTATTCGGGAAAGCTTGTGCAAAGCCGGCATAGCGCGGGAACTCGATAATCCTGACCAGTTTGTGTTGATAGGGGCCGAAGTTTTTGCTGTAATAGGTCAGCGATTCCTGTACACCTTTGACCATGCGGTCCAGGTTGTATCCGTGACCCGGCTGGTAATCGATCTCGATCGCAACGTCATTCCACTGTGCCTGTTTGACG
>NZ_JAGSPN010000640.1 GCF_018139685.1 Cognatundibacterium luofuense | reverse complement strand
CGGTAACCATTGATAGTGACAGCATTTGCCTGCTCCCGCAGGACAGGTAAACTTCCCCACCGGGGCCGGAATGGATTTATGATGCCAGATCAGTACACCGGATACCGCCATGAAAAAGTCTGCAAAAAAATCGGCAACACAGCCGACCCAAGTTCAAGCCACTGCAGCTGCAAGCACAAGTCAGGAAAAGCATGAAATCCGACCCGGACAATCGCTGGAACTGCTCAAGGAGCTACACATCCTGACACGTGACGGTAAGCTGAATCAGGACAGCCGTCGCAAG
>NZ_JAGSPN010000639.1 GCF_018139685.1 Cognatundibacterium luofuense | reverse complement strand
AGATTCCTGCGGACACCAAAGAATTCGCGATTAATGCGTCCAACAGCCGTCACTGGTATCCGCCAGTCACACGCTATGTGGATGAAATGCTGGCAGGCGAAACTGGTCCGCGCGCTAAGAATTTCAATATGCGCTGGATTGCTTCCATGGTGGCTGATGTGCACCGTATTCTGAACCGTGGCGGTATTTTTATGTACCCGGCAGATCAGCGTGAACCCGATAAAGCGGGCAAGCTGCGCCTGATGTATGAAGCGAATCCTATGTCCTTCCTGGTCGAACAGGC
>NZ_JAGSPN010000638.1 GCF_018139685.1 Cognatundibacterium luofuense | reverse complement strand
ATATGGTCGATTCCCTGCGTGCTGCACGCAAGGCGTTCCCGGTGATTGGTGCGCAAGACTCCGGCAAGCTGGTACTGACTGGCTATTCGCAAGGTGGTCACGTTGCGATGGCAACCCAACGCGCGATGCAAACAACCTATGCTTCTGAATTCAAAGTCAGTGCCTTGGCTGGTATGTCCGGCCCGTATGCGCTGGCGATGTTGGGTGATGCTGTATTTGGTGGTGCCCCTAATGCGGGCGGCACTATATTTACACCTATGCTGACGACTAGCTTCCAGAAATC
>NZ_JAGSPN010000637.1 GCF_018139685.1 Cognatundibacterium luofuense | reverse complement strand
GGACTCAATGCACGCATGGCAACGATGCCCAGACCAGCATCAACAGAGCAACTGGCAAAATCCTGCTGAGCGACTTCCAGCATCAAGTCTTGCGCTGCCTGGAAATGCGTTGCTGAACGGGCCAGGCGTTCTGAATAGCCGGGTGACAGGGTTTCCAGCACGGGCATGACGCTATGGCGTATGGCATTGCGCAGATAACGCTGATCCGTATTTGATTCATCGTCGATATAGCGCAAGCTCCGCTGATTGGCACAGGCCTCCAGCCTTGCCCTTGTTTCTGACA
>NZ_JAGSPN010000636.1 GCF_018139685.1 Cognatundibacterium luofuense | reverse complement strand
GCCCCGTCTGCGCAGCATCCCATTGCACATCTGCTCTGTGCGTGGCGGGATTGATCACAAAAGTCAGGATACCGGGGATTTGTCTGACACGAAACTCAATGAGTTGTATGCATGCAGCACAATGCATGCCAGACAAGGCCAGCTTATCCTGCAGGTAGTTTTCTTGAGCGGCGTCTGCGGCCTTGGTAATACGGGTTCCGGGAGGAATAGACATGCGGATTTTCAGGATGGGTTCAATTCGTCTCTGGCACGCAAGTAGTCTGCCGTCATCTGATTTTTTTCA
>NZ_JAGSPN010000635.1 GCF_018139685.1 Cognatundibacterium luofuense | reverse complement strand
AGCCTGGCTGGGCAGTGATCTGATCGACCGCACTTCCTACCCAACCCGGCTCACGCATGCGGGTGAAGTGTTTTATGAACAGGCGATTGCAATGCTGGGCCAGATCAATAATGCGCGTGCTTTGTTGCGCGGTAAGCGTACCAGTACGCAGACTACGGTGGATTTCGCGGTACCGCATACCTTGTCGCTGACCTATGTACCCCGCTGGCTGACTGGACTGGAGCAAGCCTTTGGCGAAATCAACAGCCGGCTGCTGGCACTGAATGTACACGACGCGGTCATG
>NZ_JAGSPN010000634.1 GCF_018139685.1 Cognatundibacterium luofuense | reverse complement strand
CACAGGGGTGGTGTTGGACGAGCGTGCCAGACCAAATCCATCCGGATATTCGACACGCAGACCGTCGATGGTGATGACTTCATCTGCGCCTGGGAAATCGGCATTCGCCTGCATGGCAGCGATGATGCTGAAATTCTCGCCTTCATTGAGCTTCAACTGGAGTTCCGGTGTCGATGGTGATTGCGGCAAATTATTCAGAGTAGCTGTCATATCTGTCACGCGGCTGATGATTTCCAGCAGACGCGCACCGGCGTACAAGCCATCGTCAAAGCCATACCAGCGGT
>NZ_JAGSPN010000633.1 GCF_018139685.1 Cognatundibacterium luofuense | reverse complement strand
TGCCCGACAACCATGGTGGAAATGGCGAATGTGATGCAAAAGCTGGGGCCGGATGCAGAAAAGACCCAGGTATTGTTCGCTACCATAGACCCTGAGCGTGATACCCAGGCCTTGTTAGCGGCTTATGTACCGAATTTCGATGCGCGCTTCCTGGGCTTGTATGGTGATGCGGCGGCGACTGCCCAGGTCGCCAAGGACTTCAAAGTGTATTACCAAAAAGTACCGGGGAAAACGCCAGACAGCTACACCATGGACCATACTGCGGGGACCTATGTATTCGACCA
>NZ_JAGSPN010000632.1 GCF_018139685.1 Cognatundibacterium luofuense | reverse complement strand
AATAAATACCCCTGCACTTCATCACAGGCATGCTGTCGCAGGAAAGCAAGCTGCTCCGGTGTTTCTACTCCCTCGGCGATGGTCATCAGCCCCAGGTTGCGCGCCATGCTGATGACGGCACTGACTATCGCTTTATCTTCCGGATCGCTGGTAATGTCACGCACAAAGGACTGGTCTATTTTTAACTTATATACTTTGAATTGCTTTAAATAGCTGAGCGACGAATAACCCGTGCCAAAATCGTCAATCGACATACGTACGCCCTGTTCATGTAACTGATTCAT
>NZ_JAGSPN010000631.1 GCF_018139685.1 Cognatundibacterium luofuense | reverse complement strand
ATCGTTTCTGCTCCTGAAGCACCTGCAGAGTTGAGAAAATAATCCGGCTTCCGAATACCCAAATCATCAAAAAATATTTGGTTAAGTTCGTAATCATAGTTTTGACCTGTATGAACAAGTACATGCTCGCAATGTTCATCTAACTTAGGAATAACTCTTGCCAAACGGATGATTTCGGGACGAGTACCTACAACCGTCATTACTTTTAACTTTTTCATACTAAACCCTATGTGCAATCGTATCAGGCAGATCGCGATCAAAAATTTCATTTGCCCAGAGCATCA
>NZ_JAGSPN010000630.1 GCF_018139685.1 Cognatundibacterium luofuense | reverse complement strand
AACTGATACTGTTCGTACTGGGCATGCAGGTATTGTCTGCAGCGCAAGCCGGTGTCGTGGTCGGTGCTACACGCGTGATTTTTCGTGAGTCAGATCAGGAGGCGACGGTCAGGCTTAGTAATGAGGGCGAGTATCCGGCATTGGTTGAAGCATGGATGGACAACGGAGATGCCAGTGTAACGCCGGATAAAGTGACGACCCCATTTACGCTGACTCCCCCTCTGTTCCGTATGGAGCCACATCGCGGTCAGACGCTGCGTATGCTGTATACGCGCGAACCCTTG
>NZ_JAGSPN010000010.1 GCF_018139685.1 Cognatundibacterium luofuense | reverse complement strand
TGATCTGGACGATTTTATGTCCGAGACCGTTCAGTAACGCGTACACAAGTATCGCGTGAAATGCGATGACCAGCCCTATGCCGAGAAACTTCTTGCCCGGCTCTTGCTGGCGATTTGAAAAATCCATACCTTCCCTTCCTGACTGATTTCCGTTCTGCTGCCGCGCAGATAACGGGGATTTGCAACATACTGCTGTATGTATTCCTGTTCACCGATACGCGAACAGAACCACAGGCAGCAACAGGCTGAACCGGCATCTTATTAACCGGAATATTGATTTTTACTCAAAAAAATGGCGGAGCAGGATGCGCTCCGCCATTAAAGGTTCCGACGCTGGTCGGAGTGGTGACAATCAGTTCAATCAGATCTTCGCGCGAATACCGAAGAAAATCTGACGGCCGTTTTTGTAGAAGGCACGTGGCTGATCCGGTGTCGTTGCGTAAGACTTCAGCATCGGATTATTCAGATCTTTACCTTCCAGTGTCAGACTGATGTTGTCAGTCAGGTTGTAACCCAGAGATGCGGAGATCGTACCGACTGCATCCTGATAAATCGCAGAGTTACGATCCAGACCGTTCAGGAATTTAGAACGGTAGTTGTACTGAACACGTGCGCTGAACTTACTGTTTTCGAAGTAAGCACCCAGGTTGTAAGAATGACGGGAAGTACCCACCATGCTGCAGTCACCGATGGTTGCGCAGGCAGAACCAGGCGCTTTACCGGTTTCTTTACCGTCAGCGTAAGTGTAGTTACCGTTCACACCGAAGCCGTTGCCGAAGTCCTGAACATAAGCCAGTTCCAGACCTTTAACTTCTGCTGTGGTGTTAGTCGCTGCACTCATTTTGTAGTCGGTGACTTTTTTCTGCGCATAGTTATAGAACTGCTGCGTGAAAGAGCCGTAAGTCACATAAGAATCCATCGACATATTGTAGATGCCTGCGGATACCATGGATTTCGGTGCAAAGTACCATTCCACGCCCAGATCGAAGTTGTTCGAACGGATAGGTTTCAGGTTAGGGTTACCACCGGAACCGGTCATCTGTGTATCCAGCAGAGACAGCGCAGCCAGCTGACCGAAGTCAGGACGTGCCATCGTGCGGCTCACAGCAAAACGACCTACCAGTTTGTCGGCGATATCTACACGGAAGTTCGCGCTAGGCAGAATGTCGGTGTAGGTATTTTCTGTCACGATCGGTGTCCAGGTATTGTTTGGAGAACCGTTTTCTACGTGCTCTTTTGTATTCACAAAACGCACACCGAAGTTACCGGACACTTTATCTGTGTTGAAGTTTGCCATTGCGTAAGCAGACTGTACGTCTTCTTTGACGTTGAATTCAGCCTGATAAGCATGGGAGTTGAATGTGACATACTTGTTCGCCCACGCAGTCACGGAATCACCGGTCAGCGTCCAGGTGTTATTCAGCACGTTTGGCAGACTGGAGTTCAGTGTTGTCACGCCTGTCGGTGCATTTGCCACCAGTGTGCCCGCTGCATCAACAGTGCCTGCCAGATTGGTCAGATCACGTTTGTGCGTTGCAACGCGTGCACCGAACTTGATGCTATGCAGAATATCGTTACCGGTTTTGAATGTACCGTCGAACTGACCGTAAGATTCTTTGTCCGTTGCCGTCACATCCGATGCCCAGCCACCGATAGGGTTGTTAGGACGGAATGTCAGCACATTGGAGCCCGGTACAACGATACGTGCCGGCTCGTTCAGACCAAATACGGTGATGCTGCCGCCAGTGTAGGCATTCCAGACTTCGTAACCGATGTCACGTGTATGGCCTGTGCCCTGAGTCTGACCCAGCTTACCTGTGAAGCTCAGATCCTTGTTCGCTTTATAAGAAACATCCAGATTCACAAAACGGGAATCACTGTAAGAACCCGGACGCACCGCGATGTCCTGCACAGTAGTGGACATGCTGGAGCAATCCAGACCTGTCGGGCAAGAGCCTGGCAGTGTCAGGGAAGTGATGGTGTCACCAACCACAGTCCAGTTCGACGGTGCAACGCCGCCTTTACCGCTCCAGCCATTCGTCATCGCGGAGTACGGTGCAAACATCATATTGCGGTTGACGTTAGACGCTTCCAGTTTGCTGTAGAAACCGGTCAGGTCAAATGTCAGATCAGGATTAACTTTGTATTGCAGATCAACCATACCGCCTTTGGTTTCGCGCTCTTGCGAGAATTGCGCAGTACCGGTCAGCAGGGAAAAATTTTTACCCAGAACATTCGGGTTAGCCTGTACCCAGCCGGAGCCATCGTAGCCGGGAACCATTTTGTCCCACCACAGGAATTCCTGACCGTCACGCAGCAGCGAACGCTTCTGATCAAATGCCTGCACCATGATACCAACGGTGTTGTCATCGTTTTTCCAGTTCACCAGACCGCTGACCTGTGCATTGGTTTTACCGGCCAGACTGGAGTTCACGCCTTGCAGAGAACCGATGGCAGTCAGTTTTTGTTTAAATTCCAGCGGTTTGCGGGATTCGATATCCACGGAACCAGCTGCGCCGCCTTCCACCAGATCTGCCTGCGCTGTTTTATACACAGTCACACGGCCGATCAGTTCGGATGGGAACAGAGAATAGCTGACGCTGCGGCCGCCACCGGAGATGTTAGCAGCGTACCAGTCACCACTGGAGATAGAGTGACCGTTGAATGTGGTCAGTGTCAGGGCAGACGGTGTGCCGCGCAGGGATACACGGTCGTTTTCGCCGAAACCACCTTCTGTACCACCGGCAGTTGCCACGTTCACGCCCGGAATACGCTGCAGGGAATCTGCGACGTTTTTGTCCGGCATCTTGCCGACGTCTTCCGCCGTGATGACTTCAACCAGAGATTCCGCATTGCGTTTCTGATTGATCGATTGTTGCAGCGAAGCGCGGATACCGGTAACAACCACTTCCTGTGGTTTTTCTGCCTGTTGTGCATAAACGCTTGCGCTGACGGACAGCAGGGCGACTGCAGCTGCAATCGGTGTCAGTCCGGTTGTGAGATTTCGTTTCATTTACTCCCCCTCGTTTACATTTTTGAAAGCAGCATGACAACCGTTTGCTGTCATCACACTGGCGTGTTCACTGCCCACCCCTCAGAGTCATTCCACTTTAATTCCAGTTCAACAATCCGGAACCAAGTCAGTTTGCCGGAACCGACTGGTATGCCTGTTGGGCAAGCCACTCTGTCTGGCGCGAAGCGGTTCAGCCTGTTCGCTGACGGCTGCACAAATCTGCCTGAGGACAAACCGCGCTGCTTCGCCTGCTCCGAAATCCGCCCTGCTTTTTCAGTCTTTAAACAGCCTAAAAAATAAGCATCAATTCGAATTGAGGCTCACTTTATGGCTGGCAAAAGTGGTTGTCAAGCGGTATGTACGTGGTATTACTTACCCTCGTATTGGTATTGATTCAATACCGCACAAAACATATATAGATCCTTGTTTTTTAACGATAAAGAATAAATTTTCCTTAGCGAAATGAAAAAGTGGTCTGTTTAGTTTTCCCAACAGAAAAAACCAGTTGCTGCACAATGTGGGTACTGACCTGCACGCAGCCAGCCAGGCTTCTTCCGCGCGCAACAACCGGCATTCTCAGTCTGTGGGAAAGGTAAAAAAAGGATCTCAGCGCAACTGGTCTGGACGCAGACAGCCGCACCGGCACAACATCCGGCGCTAACCCGCATCCGGACAAGGGCTGGCAATCCGATCGGCTTAAAGTGGTATTATAGCTATCTATACAACCACATCCGGTCTACCAGCTATTCGACATATCCGCACCAACCGGCATCTGGTGGCACAACGGCGACGGATTACGAACCCGGATTCAGATCAGGGAAACAGAACATTTGTGCAGAACTCCGCATTGGTATTTTCCCGACAGCCAGACTTTCTGCCGACGACCGCCGGATCGCTGTGCTGAACACCGCATTTGGGGTGATTCAGGGTGTTTCTGGGCTGAATTTAACGCAACTGGACAACAGCCTTCTATCGGAGCTGACAGAAATACGAAAAACTGCGCTTGGGTATAAATGGCGAGAACAAACAAGGACTGATCACTCACTTACAGTCAATTCCACCGGCGCCACACCAAGTTAAAATTCAATAATTATTTCGTACAAAAAATTCATGCGCAGATCGGCGTCAGGCGTTTATTCCGTTCGACACCTGAAGTGCAAATACGTCCATTAAATTTCATTTGAATTTTTTTTAGCAGGACTGCTACGCTGATAATCCAGCCGCCGATTGACAAGACTGCAACACGTTTCATTACTGTGAAATTATGACTCTATTCTTCGATGACTTTGAAACATTAGGGCAGTACCACGATTTTTGGGCACATGTACTATTCAACGCTCCGGATCGCTTTACTTCTTTCGACGACACGCCGGTGAATCAGAAAGAAACCCTGGCTGCTGCGTTTAACGCGCTTCGGTCAGGATTTCGCTTTGCAGAGCGAAAAATACCCGACACGCGAAAACTGGGCATCATGCGTGAACTCATCGAAATGTCTTACGAAGCATATGTCGCTGGTGATTCCAAAACGGGTGCGCATGCGCTGCAAGAATGCGAGGGAATGATCTGGAAAAGCAGAATACGATCTGTCAAATATGCTGTAGCCGCCGAACTCAGGGCTTTTGGGAAACTGGAAACCTACGCACACGTGAAAGTCTCACCTTACCCTTTTGAGGGAACTGAAGACGACCTTACACCTCACATGATCACACTCTATACAGCGGCAAAACAACGTTGTTTAGACAAATTCTGTGAAAGAGAGGATTTCAAGCCTTTTATTTTATTGCTCGATATACAGGGAATAATCCAAGAACATCAGAGTCGCTCGTGGAAGTCGTCGAAAACGCAAATTCAGTCACTTGCAACAAACAGTCAGATCCTTGGCTTCGTCAGAACGGAGATATGCCTCTCCGGAATTTCCGGCGTATTAATTCACGACATCGAAGTTATCAGTTCCTCGAGAGTGTCGATTCGAAGTCGGGTTTCGGACTATGTCTGCAAATCACCTCCTCATTTCCATTTTGATGCAACGACAGTCTTGCAACAACACGGATAGTTACCCCATCCGTCTTCCATGCCACAGCAAGTCAACCTGCAAGGTACTGTGCAACTATCGTCATTCGCATTTTTCTGAAGCCCTGACTTTCTGCCGGCGACCGCCGGATCGCTGTGCTGAACACCGCATTTGGGATGTTCTGGCGCTCAAAGCCGGCTCTGGCGGCAAAGCTTGGTGAGCGTTCAGTTGGAGATTCTGAAAACTAAACGCATCAGGCAACAAAAAACCCGCCGTGCATCTGCAGGGCGGGTTTTTCATGTTTCGGGCTATTAGCGGATCAGCTCAGTTTGACGGCGTGTTCGCGCGTGTTGTGGAAGGTGATGTCCGGCCAGCGTTCCTGCGTTAAGCGCAGGTTGACGCCGGAGGTGGCCAGATAGGCCAGATTGCCGGCGGCATCGTAGGCCAGATTGGCACCGGCGGACGAACGTTCGAAATCAGCCAGCATTTTCTTATCATCGCAGGTAATCCAGCGTGCGCTGCTGATGCTGGTGCCTTCAAACACGGCATCCACGCCGTATTCATTTTTGAGACGGCTGGCAACCACTTCAAACTGCAGCACACCGACTGCACCCAGCACCAGATCGCTGCCGGTGACCGGACGGAACACCTGCACCGCACCCTCTTCACCGAGCTGCTGCAAACCTTTTTGCAATTGCTTGATTTTCAGCGGATTCAGAATGCGGGCGGTGCGGAAAAAGTCCGGTGCGAAGTAAGGAATACCGGTGAATTGCAGCAGTTCGCCTTCGGAAAAGCTGTCGCCGATCTGCATATTGCCGTGATTCGGCAAACCGATAATATCGCCTGCGTACGCTTCTTCAACCTGTTCACGCGATGACGCCATGAAGGTCACAACGGACGACACTTTGACGTCGCGGTTCAGACGCAAATGTTTGAGTTTCATGCCGCGTTCAAAACGGCCGGAACAGACGCGCAGGAAAGCGATACGGTCGCGGTGGGCCGGGTCCATATTCGCCTGAATTTTGAAAACGAAACCGGAGAACGGTGCTTCGGTCGGGCCGACAGCACGTACGGTCGCATCGCGTTCACGCGGGGCCGGTGCCCATTCGATCAGGGCATTCAGAATTTCACGCACACCGAAGTTATTGATCGCGGAACCGAAGAAAACCGGCGTCTGTACGCCGGACAGGAAGTCTTCCAGACTGAACGGATGCGATGCGCCGTGTACCAGTTCCACTTCCATGCGCAGCTGTTCCATTTCAATCGGGAACATTTCCTGCAGGCGCGGATTGTCGATGCCTTTGATGACTTCCACTTCCTGATCTGCACGCTCATTACCCGGTGTAAACAGCAGCACTTCATCTTTGATGATGTGATACACACCACGGAAATTTTTACCCATGCCAATCGGCCAGGTCACCGGTGCGCACTGAATTTTGAGTACCGATTCCAGTTCGTCCAGCAATTCCAGCGGATCGCGGGTTTCGCGGTCCATTTTATTGACGAAGGTGATGATCGGGGTGTCGCGCATACGGCAGACATTCAGCAGCTTCAGGGTTTGTTCTTCCACACCCTTAGCCGCATCAATCACCATCAGTGCGGAGTCAACGGCGGTCAGCACGCGGTAGGTATCTTCCGAGAAGTCCTGGTGGCCCGGGGTATCGAGCAGATTGACGACGTGATCGCGGTACTCGAACTGCATCACCGATGAAGCCACCGAAATACCACGCTGCTTTTCAATCTCCATCCAGTCGGAAGTGGCGTGACGCGCACTCTTACGCGCTTTCACCGTACCGGCTAACTGAATCGCACCGGAAAACATCAGCAGTTTTTCGGTCAGTGTGGTTTTACCCGCATCCGGGTGGGAAATGATGCCGAAAGTGCGGCGGCGTGCAGTTTCACGCTTAATCAGGTTTTGCAGCGAAGCACTGGTCTGCGCGCTGGCGACGCTTGCTTCTGGATTGGCAGATTCGGTACTCATCGGTTTCCGTTCAGATCAGAGATAAAACCCTCTATTTTATCGCCACTACGGTTTGAAGTCGATGTACGGACAGACAAGCCCTGATGCTTTCTCTGTCATTTTTTACACGAACCGGAACCAGCCTGCGATGCCGTTGTCCAAATGACGCAAACGATTGCTTATTTACCGGATTTCATCACAATGACATCCGGAATTGCTAGAACTCATTTCATAAATACCCGCGAGATGCGTTTGTCTCATAGCGCAGGCTGGCAAGACGGACAAGGAAGTGAATAGCGGTGCTATTCACAACGCGTCCAACGCTGTCCAGCGTGCGCTATGAGGCAAACCCTCCGGGAACGGAGGTGCCGGGCGCATTGCTTTGTTGCGTCGCTTGCACAGGCACCAGCCTGTGCTGCGCAACGATGCCGCGCACTGCATCCCGGCACCTCGCGTTCGCACTCGTGGCTATTTATGAAATGAGTTCTATGCTGGTATCGTCGTCACGAATACCTGTTTCGTTTTTAAAAAGAGAGTGAATTGATGAAAAAATTATTACTGTGCAGCCTGCTGAGCGCGGCTGTCGCGATGCCGGGTCTGGCATTTGCGTGGGGTGCAGATGGTCACCAGTCCGTTGGTGCTGTTGCTGACAAACTGCTGGAAGGCACGAAAGCCGGTGCGCAGGTCAAAGCGATTCTGGCAGGTCAGACGCTGGAAAAAGTCTCGGTCTGGGGTGATTGCGTCAAAGGTATCGATCCGCAAAAAGATTTTGCCTACACCTCCATGGGACGCTATCCGGAATGTGCGCCGTTCGAAACCCAGGCCGGTATTGCCGCCATGGCGGATTACGTCCGCCGTAACAATACGCAGTGCAAGCCGGAAGAAGGCGAAGAAACCTGCCATAAGCAATACCACTATGCTGACGTCGCGATTCAGCATGATCACTACAAAACCGGCTACGCAGGCACCAGCGATCATGATGTGGTGAACGCCATCCGCGCTGCGGCACTGGTACTGCAGGGCAAAGAAGCCCCTGCCCCGTTCTCATTCAAAGATAAAGCGGAAGCACTGGCGTTGCTGGTGCATTACATCGGCGATATTCATCAGCCGCTGCACGTTGGCTCTGTATTCCTCGATAAAGACGGCAAACAGGTCAATCCGGATGAGCACGGCTACGATCACAGCACCAACACCGTTGGCGGCAATGCACTGCAATGCCCGTGCGGTAATCTGCATTCGCTGTGGGACGATGTGCCGTACAACTACAAACGCGGCCGCATGAACGATGCGCTGGCGAAAAAAGCACGCACTTACAATGTTGCAAAAGCACCACTGAACGATTTGCCGGTGCTGTGGGCGAACGATGCAATCCGCGATGCGCGTACTTTATTCACCGGTTCTCAGTTCGGAAAAGCCGCTCCGGCTTCGCGTGGGTTAAACTGGTCGATTGCATTGCCATTAGAATATGAAAAAATGATGGCAAACATGAAAGATGATGCACTGGTACGCGGTGGTGCACATCTGACCCAGATTTTGCAGGACATCTGGCCGGAGTAATTTTTAACTGAAGGAGCAACAATGCGTATTACGCCTTTGCAATGGATAGGAAAGGGATTCCGCATGCTGTGGACCGTACTTGATTACGGCCGCCGTGCAATCCTGAACCTGCTGTTACTGATTATCCTGATCGGTATCGCAGCGTCGTTTTCCTCTGAAAAACCACGTAAGCTGGAAGATAAAACGGCACTGATCCTCGATCTCAAAGGGAATCTGGTAGAACAACATGCAGGTACGGCACGTGATGCCTTCCTCGCTGAAGCACAGGGTGATACGCGCCGCTCGATTCAGTTACGCGATATTCTGGAAGCGATTGATACCGCGAAAGATGACAGCAAAATCACCAGTATCGTTTTGTTGCTGGATGAACTGAACGGCGGTGGTCTGGTACTGGAACGTGAAGTTGCCGCGGCGCTGGATAAATTCCGCGCCACCGGCAAAAAAGTCATCGCCTGGGGTTCTTCTTACAGCCAGAAGCAATACCTGCTGGCTGCGCACGCAGATCAGATCTACATGCATCCTATGGGTATGGTGTCGGTCACCGGCTTCGGCGGTTACCGCAATTACTACCGCGATGCGCTGGATAAACTGGGTGTCACGGTCAATGTGCTGAAGGTCGGTACTTATAAGAGTTTTGCAGAACCCTACATTGGCAATGGCCCGTCTCAGGCTGCAGCTGAAGCAGATGCGTTTCTGTACAACGCTTTGTGGAAAACCTATACGGACGATATTGAAAAAGCGCGCAAACTGCCTGCCGGCTCTGTGACCGAAAGTATTAACAAATTACCGGAACTGCTGAAAGCCGCCGGTGACAGCAGTGGTCAGCTGGCACTGAATCTGAAGTGGGTGGATGGTCTGAAAACCCGCGATGAATTGCGTGAACTGATGTACACCGTCGGCGCACCGGACAGCAAAAACAAAAGCTTCCGTCAGATCGGTTTTGACGATTATCTGGCACTGAACAAAGGCCACAACCCGGATCTGGGTCGTGATCAGGTTGGCGTGATTGTTGCCGAAGGCGAAATCAGTGAAGGCAAAGCACCTGCAGGTTCCATCGGTGGTTTGTCCACATCGAATCTGATTCGCAAAGCACGTGAAGATGACAAAATCAAAGCTGTCGTTCTGCGTGTTAATTCGCCGGGTGGCAGCGCTTTCGGTTCTGAACTGATCCGCCGCGAACTGGAACTGACACGCAAAGCTGGCAAGCCTGTTGTCATTTCCATGGGTAACGTTGCCGCATCCGGTGGCTACTGGGTGTCAATGTCGTCGGATGAAGTGATTGCAGATGAAGCAACCATCACCGGTTCTATCGGTGTGTTTGCGATTCTGCCGACTGCTGACAAAGCCGTTGAAAAACTGGGTATCCATACCGCAGGCACAACAACGACCTGGCTGGCTGAACCCTACAATCCGCTGCGTCCTTTAAATCCGAAGTTTGCCGACATGGTTCAGAGCAGCATTAACCATATCTATGCAGAGTTCACCACCAAAGCCGCAGCCGCACGCAAAACCACACCGGAAAAAATCAATGAAGTGGCACAAGGCCGCGTCTGGACCGGTACGCAGGCAAAAGAGCGTGGTCTGGTCGATCGTCTGGGTAGCTTTGAAGATGCACTGAATTCCGCTGCCAAACTGGCGAAACTCGGTGACGATTACCATTACAGCTATATCGAGCCGGAAGGTTCCAAGCTCGATAAATTGCTGGAAATGTTCAATGCACAAATCAGCGCCACACTGGCTAAGCACTTCCAGCTGGCACTGGTACCTGCCGGCATGACACCTGCGATGATGAATCAGGTTACGGAAGATATCCGCTGGATTAACGACCTGAACAATAATCCGAAAGGTTATGCAGAAGTGACGCACTGCTTTTGTAAAGCACCTTAATCTGCGGGGGCTGACGCCCTTGCGGTGACCGGTTCCCGTATTTCCGGTCTGCCATAAACCGTCGCTCCGGCGACGGTTTTTTTATGTCTGCTTGCCGGAATAAAACATGGAACATGACAATTGTCATATGAAAGTCATGACGTATGGCCCTGCAGTTTCTGATGCCGGACAGGCACACTGAAGCCTGTTCAATATTCTTTCTGACGGAGGCTGAGATGTCCCGATTTTCCCGTAGTGTTCTGAGTCTGTTGTTGTCCGGTATGGCAATCCAAGCCAGCGCTGCCGATACCCTGATTCGTCAGGCTCGCGTGTTTGATGGTGAACGCATCATTGGCGTACGCGACGTGCTGATTCAGGATGGCAAAATTACCTGCGTCGCCGCCAGCATTGCAGCACCTGCAGATGCGGTGATTACGGAAGCCGCCGGTAAGACTCTGATGCCGGGCATGATCGACAGTCATGTTCACGCATTTAAAGATCAGGAATTACCGCTGCTGTTCGGCGTGACTGCGCAAATCGACTTATTCGCTGCGCAAGCTGCATTGCAAGCGTTTAACCATCAGCTGAAAGAAAAAAATACCCGGCTGCCGGACACTTACTCGGCTGGTATGCTAGCCACTGTCAAAGGCGGCCACGGCACAGAATACGGATTGCCAGTGGAAACACTGAGCGCACCGGATCAGGCGCAGGCATGGGTGGATGCACGGATTGCAGAAGGTTCGCACTTCATCAAAATCGTGATGGAAAGCGGCGGACACGAACACGTCGTTCCCAGCCTTAGCCGCGATACTGTGAAAGCGCTGATCAGTGCCGCACACAAACGCAACAAGCTGGCACTGGTGCATATCAGCAGTATTGATGACGCCCTGTTTGCACTGGAAAATGGCGCGGATGGTCTGGTGCATTTATTCACCGCAAAAGAAATCAGCGATCAGCAAATCACAGCCATGGTTCGCGCTGCAAAAAAACACCATGCGTTTGTGATTCCGACCTTCTCGGTATTAAACAGCATTGCAGGGATCAAAGCAGATGCCGTATTAGCCAATCCGGTGTGGATGCGCTGGCTGACACCGGTGCAGCAACAGGCATTACAGCAAACCTATGGCCGTAAGCCGCAACCGGAACTGGTAGCGCCCGCCCGTAAAGCAGCGGCAGCATTCCAGCGCGCAGGTATTCCGGTGCTGGCGGGAACGGATGCAGGGAATAACGGCACGCAGTTCGGCATCAGCATGCATCAGGAATTACTGGAACTGGTGGAGGCTGGCCTGACGCCGGTGCAAGCCTTGCAGGCTGCAACCAGTTCTCCGGCAAAGATATTTCATTTGCGTGATCAGGGTCGCATTGCGCCGGGCATGGTCGCGAATCTTTTGCTGATCGATGGTCAGCCGGATCAGAAAATCACCGATACGCAACGCATCACGGAAGCCTGGAAACAAGGTGAGCCTGTCAGCCCGTTGCAACAGGCTCAGATAAAAAAAGTAGCCGCCCTGCAAAGTGGCGCAATGCAACTGAATCCGGTGACTGCGCTACTGCAAATAAAAAATAATAAGGCAGGCTCACCATTCGGCCTCGGCTGGAGCGCAGCATCCGACACGATGATGGGTGGTAAATCCACTGCACGCATGCAATTACGCGAAGATGCTGATCTTGGTCCGGTATTGCAGTTACAGGCCAATATTCAACCGGGTTTTGCCTATCCGTGGGCAGGTCTGAGCATGCTGCCGGGAACCCGCCCTATGCAGGCTGTAAATCTCGAAAAGGCCAGTGAACTGCGCTTCAGAACGCGCGGTGACGGACAAACGTATGCACTGGCATTTGGTATTGAAGGCAGTTTTATTCCGGTGCAGATTCCGTTTCAGACCAGTCAGGACTGGCAGGAAGTCCGCGTACGTTTCGCAGACGTTACAGGCCTGAATATGAAACTGATTACCATGATCAGCTGGAATGCCGGTGGCGCTGCGGGCGAACGTCAGTTTGAGATTGCAGACATTCGTCTGATCAGTGAATAATGCCCGAACGGGAGCAGGCAAGGATGCCTGCTCTTTTTTGCGATGATAAGGACAACGCTGTATGCACCTGCCCTCTCCTCTTGTACCCGAACGCTACGGTAAAGCGCCTTACTTCTGGTTGCTGTCGCTGGTGATCTTTGGCTGGAAAGCCCTGTACACCCGCATGGACATAACAGAAATCGGACTGATACTGCTGAGTATCTGTGCTTTCTTGCCGGTGTATTTTCTGAGCTTCAACAGCACTGGTAAGCGTTTGTATCTGTGTGTGTTTGCAACGCTGTCACTGGGTCTGATCTGGGCACCGTGGAATGGCGGCGGTTCGACTTTCTGTATTTTCGCAGCAGCGATGGCGAGCCGTATCACACCGGAACGTGCGGCTTATCAGACGCTGAGTTTCGCCGGTCTGCTGATCATTGCATGCACACTGCTGCTGAACCTGCCGCCATTTTTCTGGATACCTGCATTGTTGTTCGGCACCACCGCCGGTGTCAGCGCCGTCATCGGTGAAAAAATGCTGCGCAGTAAAGAAGATTTGCTGCGCAAACAGGAAGAGGTTGAATATCTGGCGACCATTGCAGAACGCGAACGCATTGCACGTGATATGCATGACTTGCTGGGACACAGCTTGTCAGTGATTGCACTGAAAGCAGAACTGGCGCGCAAGCTGATTTCACGCGCTCCGGAACAGGCGGAACAGGAAATCCGTGATGTGGAAAAAACCGCCCGTGATGCACTGGCAGAAGTACGCGCTGCGATTACCGGTTACCGTTCCACCGGCTTTGCGCATGAGTTGCGTCAGGCCTGCGCAACACTGGAATCCGCCGGAGTGCAATGTCAGGTACAAATGCCACCCAGCCTGCCTGCACTTCCTGCTGCGACCGAAAATATTCTGGCGCTGTTGCTGCGTGAAGCGGCAACCAATATTTTGCGGCATGCGCAGGCAACGCAATGCCGCATCAGCCTGGAACAATCCGCAGGACAATGGGTGCTGAGTGTCAGTAACGATTTACCCGCGGATACACAACATCAGCCGGTCAGCGATGGTAACGGATTGCGCGGCATGCGCGAACGTCTGGCTTCGCTGAGCGGCAATCTCGATATACGCTGCGCAGAAGAATGGGAAATCCGCGCAACTCTGGCAAAGGACTTTGCATGATACGTATTTTACTGGCCGAAGATCAGGCGCTGGTTGCCGGCGCACTGGCAGCACTACTGAAACTGGAAGACGATATAGAGGTTCTGGCACAGGCAAAGGACGGCAAAGAAGCGCTGCAACTGTGCCAGACGCTGCAGCCCGATGTACTGATCACGGATATTGAAATGCCGCACATGAGTGGTCTGGATCTGGCGGCCGAATTGCATAGCGCGCGCAGCCAGATCAAAGTGATTGTGCTGACGACTTTCGCCCGCAGCGGCTTTTTGCGCCGTGCGCTGGCCAGCGGTGTGCGCGGTTATATGCTGAAGGATGCACCGGCGGAAGCACTGGCAGCGGCAATTCGTACCGTGCATGCAGGCGGGAAAGCGATTGCGCCGGAACTGGCCGTAGAAAGCTGGGGTGCTGCGGCAGACCCTTTGAATGAACGAGAGCGGCAAATTCTGCGGCTGGCAGGTGAAGGAGCGAGCAATGCCGATATCGCAAAGCGTTTGTTTTTATCGGAAGGCACGGTCAGAAATTATTTATCCGAAGCGATCAGCAAACTGCAGGCAAAAAACCGGGTCGATGCGTTCCGGCTTGCGCGTGATCAGGGCTGGTTATGAGCATAACCGCTCAGTGTTTTATATCGCGCCGTGCTGACGATTAAACAATTTACGCATAGCAATACGCAGGTTCAGCGCCATAATCCCCGGTTCCTGCCAGCGCCAGCGCCACGGACGTAATAACCAGCCAGCAATCTGCAGGCGGCGCCGTTCATCAATGGCACGGAAAAAGTCTTGCGGGAACAGCGCTTCCAGCTGACCGCATGCAGGATTTTGCAGGCGCGGCAAATTGTCTGACTGACTGTTACCCGACCATAGCAACGGTAACAAACCAGTCAGATCTGCGCCTGCCAGATGTCCGGCATCCATCGTCAGCGTGGGCCGGAAATTCTGTTCCAGCAAATACAATTGCCCGTCGTCTTCCGATTCGATCAGGTCCAGTCCGCACAAACCATGAAATCTGCTGAGCTGGCCTAGCTTCTGCGCCATCTCAGTTAAGCCTTCAAATACTTTAAAACGGATTGCTGCAGAAGGTCCGAGGCTGCCCCAGGTGCGACTACGGTAATAAGAAAACATACCCGCCAGTTCGCCGTGCCGGTACAAGGCGCAGGCACTCAGTGTTTTACCCCGGATAAATGCCTGAACAATACGCGGCCCGGAAAAATCTGCTGCTGCCAGACTTTCCGGCGTGTGCAGTATTTGCACGGATAATCCGGCAAAGCCCTGCGCCTCCTTCAACACCACAGGAAAACCCAGTTCTGTCGCAGCTTGCTGCGCCTCTGCTGCATTACCGCAAACCTTGAACGCGGGCATACGGATACCGGCAGCCTGACATTTTTCTGAAAAAACTATTTTAGAAACAATAAAATCCAGCGAAGATAATGGCACTGCATGCTGAATAATCGCCTGCACCCATTGCTGCTCACGTCGTTCTGCCAGTGCATACCATAAGGTGTCATCGCCAATCACAATCCAGTCCGGCGCTGCACTCCGCGACAAAAATTCCTGCAAGGCTTGCAGATAAGATTCCATCGCCTGCGGTGCAGTATGCTTCGCAGCCGCAAAGCGTGACAACGACGGATAATTGCCAGCCGGCCCGAACACTTCCACCCGCGCACCGGCCGCATGCAACATTGCCGGCAGACGTGACAAACCCTCCCAGCAGGCATGACTGAGAATCAGGATACGCGGTGCGGCGGGCGCAGATACAGCGGACAACATACTTCAACCTGTTAAGTAAAACAGACGAGACTCTACCACTGTCCGCCCTTATTTTTCATGACAAATTCATCACTAAGAAATGTTTTTCCCAGAGCCTGCCTGATACCATGACGTATCTTTCAGCAAGTCTGCCAGACCACTTTTATATCTCCGTTTTTTCTGCCTTCTCAGCATGCTTATGTTGCCGGATTTGCTTGCAGTCCAGTCGCCCAATCCGCGCCTGACGCCGCTTTTGCCATCTCTTCCGCCAGAAAGTCTTTTTTAGACAACTTTCCGATAGCCGTTTTTGGCAAACTGTCGCGTATCACCAGTTGCGCCGGCAATTCATGCTTGCCGAGTACGGGACTTAAAAATTCTCTTAAGACGGTGAGAGTCAGCGGTGTACGACCGGGCTTCACCACGATACCGGCGCGTGCAAGCTGCCCGTGGTAAGCATCCGGCATGCCGATGACCATCACTTCCGCCACATCGGGATGACGGTAAATCGCTTCTTCGATCAGACGCGGATAGACATTCATGCCACCGGTAATCAGCATGTCTTTACAGCGATCAACGATATACAGATAACCATCCTGATCCAGATAACCGATATCACCGGTACGCAAAAAACCGTCTGCAGTGAAACTTTCCGCATCCGGAGTGCGTCGCCAGTATTGCCGGATCACATTCGGGCCGCGTATACAAATTTCTCCCTTGACACCTGCAGCTTCGGTGATCTCCGGCGCTCCGAGGCGCACAATTTTCAATGCCAGCCCCGGCACCGGCAAGCCGCAAGAACCCGGCGGAACCTGACCTGTGCGCGGTGTAAACGTGCCGGATGGCCCGGCTTCGGTCATGCCCCACCCTTCCAGCAAACGACAAGCGCTGAGCTGCTCAAACTGCGCTGCCAGTACCTGTGGCAGCGGTGCTCCGCCTGAGCAGCAAAAACGCAGCTGGCACTGGCGCAAACGCCCTGCATCGGGATGCATCATCAAACCCGCATACATTGTCGGCACACCGGGGAAAATGGTGATTTCTTTCCGCATCAGATACTGCAGTACTGCATCCGGGTCAAAGCGTGCATGCAGAATCACTTCAGCACCCGCGGACAGGGCAAACAAAATACCTGCCGTCAGCGCATAGATATGAAACACCGGCAACACCAGCAACAGGCGCTCCTGACCACGCCGCAGCACCGGAGGCTCTGTGCGTGTGGTTGCCAGCAATTGTTCGCAGGCACTCAGTAAGTTGCTGTGACTGAGCGGCGCTCCTTTCGGATCACCGGTTGTACCACCCGTGTACTGAATTAAAGCAGGTTGCTCGCAATCAGGTATCTGTAAAACTCTATCTGTGTCTGCATTACTCGTTGGATTGCTTGTCAGATTGCTTATCAGATTGAATTTCGCAATTGTTGATGTATTTGTTGCGGAACTGGCTGGCACCGGCAGATCTGGCAAAAAACGAAAAAGCGAATGCACCGGCAAGTCCGCCAGTAAACCGGCAGCCTGCAGATGCTGACGGACAACCATCGGATCGGAAGCACACGCGCAAACATCGTTCACCAGCACTGCCTGCAGCGCACTACCGTCGGCAATCTGTGATATAGCCGCAATGAACGGTGCGAGGTTCTGGGTCAGCACAAATACTGCCTGACTGTCGGCCAGTTTGCGCGCCAGTTGAGGCGCTGCATCCAGCGGTGATAAGGGAACAACGACCGCACCACATTGCCAGAGTGCAAAATAGCTGAAGATGGCTTGCGGTGAATTTCCGGTCAGCAAGCCCACAGATTGTCCCGGACGAATGCCAGCCTGCTGCAGGCGATGGCACAGGCTTTCAGTTTCCGCGGCGAGTTCTGCATATGTCCAGCATCGTCCGCCAGCCTGTAATGCAGCGTGAGCAGACCAGCGCTTGCAAGTTTGTGTGAACCAGTCGCTCAGATGTTGCCTGACCGCAGGCAACTGGCGCGGAATACCAGCCGGATAGTGTTGAAGCCAAGGTGCATCTTGCATACCAAACCTCCGGACAGGATGGAATCACAGACGACAACAGATGCTGCCTGCCCTGACAACGACAGGAATGCAGCACTCAGGCTTTTCATATTATCCGGTGTGAAAAATTATGCAATATGCATCATTCTGATCACAGGCACAAAATGATGTGCAAGTTCTTCAGACGAAGGTGATCAGATCCGGCTGATTTTTCAATTCGAGATGCGGCACCTGATTCAGACTGCTAATCACCGCAGGCAGGGATGGATCAGACGGCGCGGTATTCAGGCATGTGACGCCTGTATTCACCAGCGACCAGCTTAAGCGCATGAAATGCAGCGGCGGAAATTCCAGTAATAACTGAGCGACGGTGGTAATCACCCCTGCCGACGTGAATACGACAACGTCCTGACCACTTTGATTTACTTGCTGTACTTGCTTCAACAAAGCCCGCTGTACCCGATGACGGAATGCAGGCCAGCTTTCGGTGTAATCATGCTGCTCCGGGGCAGCGATCCAGCGTGCCATTGCGGCACTGAAAATACCCTGAAAATTCCGCATACCGTCTGGCTGCGCCAGAATTGCACGACTCTCCGCAGGATCTTCCAGTGCCGGCATATAGCGCACCAGAATTTCATGGTGATTGAATTCATTCCAGTCACTGTTCGTTTGCCATTCACTGGCAAGATGCGCTGCATGCGCACTACCTGACCAGGCGGCAGCGCAGTGTTCTGCAGTTTGATGATGGCGTTGCATACTGCCGGTGACAATGGCAGCCGCAGGGCGCTGACATTGCTGCCACCATTGCCCCAGCAATTGCGCCTGCAAATAGCCGCGCTCAGACAATTGATCGTAATGCTGACTGCCGAAAGAAGCTTGTCCGTGCCGGACCAGAATGAGTTGCGCCACCGTGCCTGCCCCTGAGTAAAAATGCAAGGGTAACACATGGACAGTGGCAGGAGAGGCTGGCGCGGTCAGCCAGCGTTATTGTCGTCAGGAATCAGGCAGGCATCAATGATTTGCAAATCATTGTCTTTTGCAAAATTCAGCACGAAGTGGAATGCCATCGGCTCAATGTCACGAATGGCTTCGTTGACCACCACAGAACGCACGCCATTCATCAGAATAGGACGAACATACGGTGAATATTTTAAATGGGCGTGGCGACCGCCGTCCGGGCTGAAACAGGACATGGCGCCACAAAGCCGTTCCGCCCAGTCACTCGGGCGAAACTGTTTTCCCTGATTAGTCAGACCCAGAATAAAAAACTCTTTAACGGGTTTGGAAGGTGTTTTGTCGGAATCGGCCATGTGCTCGGCTCGCAATGAAGCAGGTTTGAAAAAAGCAGAATGTCATTATGTGATATCCAGCTTTCAAAATACTTCCATATTATATCTTATAGAAGACTTAGTTCGAAACCGGACTTACAGATTTTCCACCCTGCCGGCCGCTGGCACAGCATGTTTAACCACTATAGCCGATTTTGCCGCGCAGTAAAGCAAGTCTGCCGCTGCAGACTTCTTCCATCAAAACCAAAGCAATTCCGGCCAATTGTAATTAAATTCCAGCATCAACCTTACTTGCACATAGGCGACGATCATAATCTGAGCGTGCTGATGCATATTGCCACAACGAATGCTACCGAGCATCGCTTCCAAAAAATCATCCGCATCATCTGATGAATTTACATATGCCACGCACGTGTTTGGTGCAAAAAAGCACTGAAAACCAGAGCAAATGCGGTGTTCAGCACAAGAAAACATCAACCCCCCGCGAGAACTCTGGCTCTCCGTGAGATGGCTTTGACGATATTTGCACAATCCGCAGAACCTGGCGGTAACGGACAGTGAAGCCTCTGACCGAACCATCGGATCGCAGCCTCCAATAAAATGCACGGGAACAGGGAGCACGATCCGCCAGCACCGGCAGGCAATCCCTCTCTGGCACAAAACGGGGGAAAAAGACTGCGCAAGGCCGGAAAGCCCCGATTTGCGGGTTTCTGCATAGCATCTGCCTGCTCGTCGGCGAAAACAGCGGGCGTTCGGAAAGTCATCATGACGATATTTGCACAATGAACCACCATTCAGCTCTCCGGCAGGCTGAGCATTACATCAGTCAGGAAAGATTTCCGGATCAGCTTCGTGAGTACATCTGAGCGTTGAAAACAAAAAAGCCGCTCCACAACGGGAGCGGCTTTTCCGCCAGATTGATGGCGATGTCTCAGAGCCAGACGGCAAACGACAGAATCGCCAGCATCAGCATCCATAACAGCAATGCTCGCCAGACCAGCCCGACCACACTTTGCAACGAACGCGGCGTTGCTTCTGCACCGGGTTGCGACTCGATTTCAGCATTTTCATCTTCGGCATCAGGATCGCTGATAATCAGTGCTTTTTCTTCCGGCTCACCAAGGCGCACACCAAGCGCACCACCACCGGCGGACAAGATGATGCCCATCGCTTCATCTTTCCAGCGATCTGCGTAATTACGCCAGGAATACACTGCATCTTCAAAATTACCGACAATTGCGAAAGCCACTGCGGTCAGACGTGCCGGCAACCAGTCTATCCAGTAAAACACTTTGCGCGCATACTCACCAAACGCTTCATTACGCATATGTTCAGGCTCAGACCATGCGCGGGCCAGGTACTCGGAAACGCGGTACATCACGGCACAGGCAGGCCCCACCGGCATCAGGAACCAGAAAAACACGCCGAACACGTTACGGTGCGTGGCAATCAGTGAGCGCTCAACGGCAAGACGGGAAATCTCGGGAACATCCATGCCGGTCGTATCAATATGCGCCCACTCCGCCAGATGGCGGCGAGCCGCATCGTCATCACCGGCGCTCAGCGCCAGTTGTATGGATGTGAAGTAATGACTGTAGCGACGGAAACCCAGTGTCATGTAGACGATGAACACGTTCCACAATAAACCGGCCAGCGGATTCAGCTTCATACACAGCCAGTAAATCAAAGCCGTCGGCACGGTCAGCACGCCGACCACGATCCACCAACCGAGCCGGCCATGCTTTGCCGCACCTGCATTGAAACTTTCCTCGATCTTATGCGCCAGTTGCTGAATCTGGGTATACACCGGATTATCGGCACGCAAAGGTTTGATTTGTTCAATCAGCAATGCCAGCAAAATCGAAATAAAAGTCATAATGAGTCAGGCATTCGGGCGGGTCGTCAGTCCGCACAAGGGTTTGCAAATGCGGCAAGTGTAAACCGAAACGCCGGGTTTATGAAGCATTGCCCCGGGGACACAGGACAAAAACCTACGCCCGCAGGAAATGGTAGAGATTCCGCAACATTCCGGCGGTAGCACCCCAGATAAAATACTCGCCGTAAGGCATGGAATAAAAGTGCCGCACCTGCTCCGGCGTCAGCACATAGCGATGCAGAAAATGGTGCGCATCATCCATCAGAAAATGCAGCGGCACCGTAAAAATCTCGGTCACCTCAGAAGCATCGCCAGCCCAGTCTGCCGCGGATTGCAGCAATCCGACCACGGGCGTCACTTCATAGCCGGTACCGGTACGATACAGTGGCAGCGTTCCCAGCACTTCAACCGAATGCTCTGCAATGCCGGTTTCTTCACGTGTTTCACGCAATGCCGTTGCAATCAGATCGGCATCACTGTCTTCGTAACGTCCACCCGGAAAACTGATTTGCCCGGCATGATGCCGTAGTTGCGCCGATCTGCGCGTCAGCACGACTTCGGGACCGGTTGCCGTTTCGCGCACAGGAATCAGTACCGCAGCCGGAAGAAAGGCCTGATCATGCAAGCGCTGCTCATCCAGACGGGTGTCCGGCGTCCAGATGCGAGACTCCTGAAAGCGCATGCGCAAAGCCGAAGGCTGCAAGCGCTCTGCCGGAACAGCACCAAAACCGGCAACCGGTTCTGCCGGTACATACTGTGGTTGAAACTTCAGACTCATTCAAAACTCTCAAAAAACAAAAAGGATGCCGGAGCATCCTTTTTTGCTATCAAAGCAGCACAAATATTATGCTTTAACTTCTGCAGCCACTTTACGTGCTGGCAGTTTTTCTTTGATACGTGCAGACTTACCAGAACGCTCACGCAGGTAGTACAGTTTTGCACGACGTACGTCACCGCGACGTTTCACTTCGATAGAAGCGATCAGTGGGGAGTACAGCTGGAATGTACGCTCAACGCCTTCGCCGGAAGAAATCTTACGAACGATGAAGTTAGAGTTCAGACCACGGTTACGACGGGAGATAACAACGCCTTCGTAAGCCTGTACACGTTTGCGGTTACCCTCAACAACGTTGACGTTAACAACAACTGTGTCGCCAGGTGCGAACTCAGGAACGTTTTTAGCCAGACGAGCGATTTCTTCTTGCTCTAATTTTTGGATCAGATCCATTTCAGACTCCAGTAGCCATCTTACCGACGCCGCAGGCAATACCTGACTTCTGCCCGGCAGAGGATGGGGTTAAACAACGCACAGTCATCTGTGCACTTAAAACCAGCTCTGTTATTCAACAGAACCAGTCAGACTTTTTAAAAACTGCTCATCAGCACGGCTTAACAAACCGGCTTCGCGCGCACGCAGAATCAGGTCTGGTCGTTTTTTCGCACTGGATTCCAGTGCGCGCTGACGACGCCATTTTTCAATTTCCGCATGATTTCCACCCATTAAAACAGGTGGAACTGCTTGTCCTTCAAACACTTCGGGCCGTGTGTAATGCGGGCAATCCAGTAAGCCATTCACGAAACTGTCCTGCACCGCAGAATCTGCATCGTGCAAAACACCTGGTAACAGCCTGATCACCGCATCCATTACCGCCATTGCCGGTAACTCGCCACCGGATAAGACAAAATCGCCGAGGCTGATTTCCTCATCCACACAACTGTCCAGCAAACGCTGATCAACTGCTTCGTAACGGCCACACAACAACACCACACCGGATAAAGCACTCAGTTCGACCGCCTTGCGGTGCGTGAACGGTTGCCCCTGCGGTGACATAAAAATCACACGCGGAGCCTGTCCGGTGACTGCTGCCTGACGTTGTTTCGCCAGCGCAATCGTATCCCGCAAAGGACCCGGCATCATCACCATACCCGGACCACCGCCATACGGCCTGTCGTCAACGGTACGGTGCCTGTCGCTGGTGCAATCGCGCGGATTCCATAAATGCAATCCCGCTTTTTGCTGCTCAAACGCTCTGCGCGTGACACCGGATTGTGTCAGTGCAGTGAACATTTCAGGAAACAAAGTGACGACGTCAAACTGCATCGTCATCAGAAATCCAGTCCCCAGTCCACCTGAATGCTTTTTCCCTGCAGATCAACCTGTTTAACAAACTGATCAACAAACGGAATCAGACGTTCGTGCTTGTGCAATTCTGCTTCCGGCACTTCTGCTGCCGCAACACGCAGAATAGGATGCGCACCGTTATCCATCAGATCACGGACCACACCCAAAACTTCACCCTGAAGGTTTTGTACGGACAAACCCATCAGATCCACCCAGTAAAATTCACCGTCCTCAAGAGGCGGGAATGACTGGCGCGAAATACTGACGGTTGAACCTTTTAATGCTTCTGCCGCATTCCGGTCTGCCACGCCGCGCAAACGCGCTACAACATCTTCGCCATGAGGCTTCACCTCAAGACAACCGATTTCGTGCAGTCCCGGCTTATTCAGCCACCACTGACGGGCATTGAACATGGCATCGGCATCTGCTGAATAAGGACGAATCTTTACCCAGCCCTGAATACCAAATGCTCCCGAGATATGGCCAACCAGGACCAGATCTTCAGGAACATGCATTTCAGCAGACATTCTGCCTCAGCTATTAAGCAGCTGGTTTGCTTTGAGCAACCAGACGAGCAACGGAAGGAGACAGTTGCGCGCCTACACCTTGCCAGTAACCCAGACGGTCAGCAGCGATACGAACTTCTTCTGCATTGCCGGTTGCTACTGGATTGTAGAAGCCGATACGCTCGATGAAGCGACCGTCACGACGGTTACGGGAATCAGTAACAACGATGTTGTAGAAAGGACGCTTTTTGGCGCCGCCACGAGCTAAACGAATAACGACCATAATATTTCCAGAAAAAAATGTACTAAACGCGGAAAAAGCTGCAGATTATAGTCCAGCATTTCAACTGCAGGCAAGAACTATCCGCAACGATTAACAAAATGCACACAGCTTCCCTGTACAAATGCGGCACTTACTGCTACAACCGCCCTGTAACGATCTGCGAGAATTGTGATGCACAAAAACAAAACCACCGCCACATTGCTGGCAAGTACGCTGGGTTGGACCGGAGCACACCGCTTTTATCTGCGCGGCAGAAAAGATCCCGCAGGATGGCTGTTAGCAGCCAGTTTCCCGCTGAGCCTGTGGTTACAACACACTTACTTTGGCACTCCCGGTCTGCTGACCTGGAGCCCGATGATTGCAGCCGCACTGACCGGTTTGGTCAGCGCACTGTTCAGCGGGTTGCAAAGCGATGAAAAGTGGGACGCGCACTATAACACACTCAGTGAGCATCCCAGCGCATCCGGCTGGCAGTTAGCCCTGATTCTGGTACTGACTGCCGGCCTGACGGCCATCCTGATTCTGGCGATTTTAGCCAGAGCACTGGATTTAATGCTGACCGGCGGTGCCTACGGCTGATTTCTGGAGAAATTCAAGCGACACCGCCGGACACACGCATCAGAACATTTCTTCCGGCAAGCCCATGACACCGGCACTGCCGTCAACGATTGCAGAACGCATGCCCTGCGCCGCCGACAAAATGTGGTCTGCAAAGAAGCGTGCCGTCACAATTTTTGCCTCCAGGAATGCCTTATCAGCATCACCGGATTGCAGTTTGTCATGCGCAACCAGCGCTGCGCGCGCCATTTGCCAGCCGCCCAGAACGATGCCAGCGAGTTTCAGATACAAAACGCTGCCGGAGAAAACGCCCTTGATGTCAGACTTAACATTAGCAACAACATATTTCACAACGTCTTCGAGCGCCGCACTACCCAGTGCCAGCTGGTGCTGAATTGCCTGCAACTGTGCGTCGCCGGACTGCGCCAATGCCTCCTCTGTCGCACGAACCTGCGCCAGAATCGCCAACGCAACTGCGCCGCCGTCACGTGCAGTTTTACGACCAACCAGATCGTTCGCCTGAATTGCTGTCGTACCTTCGTAAATTGTCAGAATCTTTGCATCACGGTAATGCTGTGCCGCGCCGGTTTCTTCGATAAAGCCCATACCACCGTGCACCTGCACACCGGTGCAAGTCACATCCTGTGACAATTCAGTTGACCAGCCTTTGACGATAGGCACCAGATATTCGTACACAGCCTGTTTTTGCTTACGCACTTCAGCATCTGCATGATGATGCGCCATATCGCTGTAGGATGCAGCGACATAAGCCAGTGCACGGGAAGCCTCAATCTGCGCACGCATGGACATCAGCATACGGCGTACGTCCGGATGATGAATAATCGCTACCGGACCGGCAGAACCCGCCAGATCACGTGACTGCACGCGATCGCGCGCATACTGAACCGCTTTCTGATATGCACGTTCTGCCAGACCAATACCCTGCATACCAACACCAAAGCGGGCTGCATTCATCATAATGAACATGTATTCGAGACCGCGGTTTTCCTCACCTACCAGATAACCGGTCGCACCACCGTGGTCACCGAACTGCAACACTGCGGTCGGACTGGCTTTGATACCCAGTTTATGCTCGATAGAAACACAGTGCGCATCATTACGTGCGCCCAGACTGCCATCGGCATTCACAAGGAATTTCGGCACGATAAACAGGGAAATACCTTTAACACCTTCCGGCGCATCCGGCGTGCGCGCCAGCACCAGGTGAATGATATTTTCGGCCATATCATGTTCACCGTAAGTGATGAAAATTTTGGTACCGAATACTTTATACGTGCCGTCACCCTGCGGAACGGCGCGGGAACGTACCAGCGCCAGATCCGAGCCAGCCTGTGGCTCAGTCAGATTCATGGTACCTGTCCACTTACCGGAAATCAGATTTTCCAGATAAATTGCTTTTTGCTCGTCGGAACCTGCTGTCAGCAATGCCTCGATTGCACCATCGCTCAGTAAAGGACACAGAGCGAATGAAATATTTGCTGCGTTCAGCATTTCCAGACACGGCGTCGCTACCAGCTTAGGCAAGCCCTGACCGCCGAATTCCTGCGGATGCTGCACACCCTGCCAGCCAGCTTCAGCAAACATGCGGAATGCTTCTTTAAAGCCTTTGGTTGTCGTTACCTGACCATCGTGCCAGTAACTCGGTGCTTTATCACCCTCCCAGTTCAGAGGAGCGATTACTTCACTGGTAAATTTCGCTTTTTCTTCCAGCACTGCTTCCACAGTTTCAGGCGTTGCATCCTCACAACCAGGCAAGGCATTTACCTCAGCCAGATTCGCCAGTTCATTCAACACGAACAGCATATCTTTTACAGGCGCGACATAGCTCATAGCATTTCCCAAGAATAAAAAAGAAAAAGGGACAGAATCAGCAATGAGTCACAACAACAAAGACCATGCTGTCAATGGCGCGACCAATACTCATTCTGTCCCGGCACCGGCCCGAAAGCCGGCATTACCTTACAGATCAGCCCAGCTCTTTGACCAGCTGAGGAACAACTTCAAACAAATCACCAACGATGCCGTAGTCAGCAACCGAGAAAATCGGTGCCTCAGGATCTTTATTGATCGCAACGATCACTTTGGAATCTTTCATACCGGCCAGATGCTGAATCGCGCCGGAAATACCGACAGCAATATACAGTTGCGGTGCAACAATCTTACCAGTCTGACCAACCTGCCAGTCATTTGGTACAAAACCTGCATCCACTGCTGCACGGGACGCACCCATTGCCGCACCCAGCTTGTCTGCCAGTGGCTCCAGAATTTTAAAATTGTCGCCGGAACCCATACCGCGGCCACCGGAAACGATTACTTTGGCCGCTGTCAGTTCAGGGCGATCCGATTTCGCCACTTCCAGGCTGACAAATGCAGATTTACCGGAATCAGCAACAGCCGCAATAGTTTCAACCGCAGCACTGCCGCCGGTTGCAGCAGCATCAAATCCAGTTGAACGCACGGTAATCACTTTAACAGCGTCTTCAGATTGCACTGTAGCAATGGCGTTACCAGCATAGATAGGACGTTCAAACGTGTCAGCAGATTCTACTTTGGTGATTTCGGAAATCTGTGCAACGTCCAGTTTCGCAGCAACGCGTGGCAGTACGTTCTTACCGAAAGAAGTGGCTGGCGCCAGAATATGGCTGTAACCGCCTGCAACTGCCAGCACTTGTTCAGCAACGTTTTCAGCCAGACCATGCGCAAAATGTGCAGCATCTGCGTGCAATACTTTAGAAACGCCGGCTATCTGCGCTGCCGCTGCTGCAACACCTGCAGCATTGTGACCTGCAACCAGAACGTGTACATCACCGCCGCATTTCACAGCAGCAGTAACGGTATTCAGAGTGCTGCCTTTCAGTGCAGCATTGTCGTGTTCAGCGATGACGAGTGTAGTCATGATGGTATCCACTTATGTTATTCAGCAGGCTGACCTGCTGTACAAATTCAATCACAAATCCGTTTTGATGCCGTCAGCGCTCAGCCGATGACTTTCGCTTCGGTTTTCAGTTTTTCGACCAGTGCCGCTGCATCAGCGACTTTGATACCGGCGCTGCGTTTTGCAGGTTCTGCGACTTTGATCGTTTTCACACGGGAAGTCACATCCACACCCAGATCTGCAGGCTTCACAACATCCAGTTGCTTCTTTTTCGCTTTCATGATGTTCGGCAGCGTCACGTAACGTGGCTCATTCAGACGCAGATCCGTGGTCACAATAGCTGGCAGTGTCAGCGCAACTGTTTCCAGACCGCCATCCACTTCACGGGTAACCGTTGCTTTACCGTCTGCAACAACCACTTTCGATGCAAAGGTTGCCTGCGGCCAGCCCAGCAATGCTGCAAGCATCTGACCAGTCTGGTTGCAATCATCATCAATTGCCTGTTTGCCCAGAATAATCAGTTGCGGCTGCTCTTTATCAGCGATTGCCTTGAGCAGTTTTGCAACTGCCAGTGGTTGCAGTTCTGCATCTGTTTCCACCAGAATGCCGCGATCCGCACCAATCGCCATTGCAGTACGCAGAGTTTCCTGGCATTGCGTTACGCCGGCAGAAACAGCAACTACTTCGGTGACTGCACCAGATTCTTTCAGGCGGGTCGCTTCTTCAACCGCGATTTCATCGAACGGATTCATCGACATTTTCACATTGGCGATATCCACGCCTGTGCCGTCTGTTTTCACACGTACTTTGACGTTGTAATCAACGACTCGTTTTACTGGTACCAGGACTTTCATAGTTCTGCCTTTATGTAATTGAGGAATACAGAAAAAATACTGTTGATTGGTCATGCGGATGCAGCAAGCTGCGGTCGCCTCACCCGACTGACATTGTGCACCATTCCGGGCAAATTGACGTATACGTAAATCTCAGGGATTATAAATCGAATCCGGCAACATTTTGCGCAATTTAGCACGATCGTTCCTTTTTTTGTTGCGCGGCGTTAGAGCGGATTATCTAAATGTCGCAAAGAATGATGCACAGCATCATCAACAGTCATGTAAAAGGGATTTGCATCGCAAAGATGCAACAAAAAAACCCGCAATTGCGGGTTGGGCAAGTTTTTACTTTTACAGTCGCAAACTTACTTGCGCTTGATGAAGTACTCAAACTCGTTAGTGTTTTCCTGATGCGCAACCAGCTCATTACCGGTTTGCTTAGAAAACGCTTTGAAATCGCGCACAGAGCCGGGATCTGTCGCCAGCACATGCAGGATCTCGCCTGTCAGCATTTCTGCCAGTGCTTTTTTGGTTTTCAGAATCGGCAGAGGACAATTCAGTCCACGTGCGTCAAGTTCTTTATTGATTTGCATGATATTTCCCATACTGGCGAATAAGTTCACCGCTCACACTACAACGATGCACCAATTCTACAAGAATTTTTCATCAGTATGGTGCAACGCAACACAGATGCAACAAAACTTTAAATTCTTAACGAAGTTTAACCTTCAATTTGCACCAAAATAGTGCGAATTTCAACCAATACCCCACTCCTTGTAGATTGGCTGATAACCCTTTGAAACCAGCCAGTCAAACAATGCAGGTCCGGTTCCGGCAGGCCATGGCAAAATATCCGCATGCCCGACAAGCTTGTATTCAGCCAGCTCCGGCGACAGGCACACTTCGCCGCTCGCACGGACATGATATGCAATGATCAACTGATTCTTACGTTCAAACCCATATACTCCCACCAGGCTGACCTGATCCGCTTGCAATCCGGTTTCCTCAGCCACTTCACGAGCAATACCAAGCTCAGGTGATTCACCCTGCTCAAGAAACCCCGCAATCAGTGCAAAATGCCCCTCAGGCCAAAGTGCATTACGTGCCAGCAAAACCTGTCCCTGATATTCAACAATCGCGGCCAGTACAGGCACCGGATTATTCCAGTGCACCCAGTGCTCATCAGGACAGGCCTGACGCAACTTTTGTCCATCATCAATATCAGCACGATGTATCAGTTCCTGCGCACAAACCGGGCAATATCGGAGATCCAAGAGCTTCCTTTCAGGCGGGCAAGCGCGGCGGATTCGGATGTAAGCGCGCCATGCAATACGCATCGACATATTTCCCGTCGCGCAGAGCATAGGCCCGTAAACAACCCTCGGTTTCAAAGCCAAACTTGCGATACAGGTGAATTGCTGCTTCGTTATCGGTATAGACCGTCAGCTCGATGCGCAGCAGATGCATCCACTGGTCAGCAAGGCGCATCAGTTCAGCCATCAACAGACTACCAATGCCACGTCCGGCGTGACTTTCCGCAACGGTAATTCCCAGCATGGCCACATGCAGACGGCGACGCTTTTTTTCGGGATGGAGACCAGCGCTGCCGACGACATCTTCACCGTCAACAGCAACCAGTACGATGTCGTCACCGGACGACTGACGCAAACGTTCAGTCCAGAGTTCGACAGAAGAATAAGGCAATTGCAGGGTGCCGCCGTAGGCATTGGCACCCTCACTTATACGCTGCAATTGCGCAGCATCCGCCGGTGTGGCACGGCGGATGGTGATCATAACTTGGCAGAAACCCAGTCGTTCACCGCAGCCAGTGCAGCTGGTAATGCAGCAGGGTTAGTACCGCCCGCCTGCGCCATATCAGGACGACCACCACCTTTACCACCAACTTGCTGCGCAACAAAATTCACCAGCTCACCGGCTTTGATCTTACCTGTTGAATCTGCTGTCACACCGGCGATCAGTGATACTTTACCGTCGCTGACAGACGCCAGAACGATAGCAGCCGTTTTCAGCTTGTCTTTCAGCTTGTCCATAGTTTCACGCAATGCAGTCACATCCGCACCCTCCAGCGTGGCTGCCAGCACCTTGATGCCCTTGATATCAGCAGCCTGCTGCACCAGTTCATCGCCCTGACTGGAAGCCCGTTTGGATTTCAGTGTCGCCAGCTCTTTTTCCAGACCTTTGACCTGATCCTGCACCTGTACGATACGGTTCAGCAATTCTTCCGGTTGCGTACGCAATGCCGCAGAAGCCTGCGCCACAGTGCTGTTCAGTTGCTGTACCAGCGCCAGCGCAGCCTCACCAGTCACCGCCTCAACACGGCGGATACCTGCAGCCACACCGCCTTCGGAAACAATCTTGAACAGACCGATATCGCCTGTACGGCTGACATGGGTGCCACCGCACAGTTCGCGTGAAGAGCCGATATCCAGTACGCGCACTTCATCGCCGTATTTTTCGCCGAACAGCGCCATTGCACCGTGTTTGACTGCGTCATCGAATGCCATCAGTTGTGCGCGCGTCGCCTGATTTGCCAGAATTTCGCGGTTCACAATCGCTTCAACCTGACGGATTTCTTCGTCAGTCATCGGCGCATTGTGACTGAAGTCGAAACGGGTTTTGTCCGTATCAACCAGAGAGCCGCGCTGAGCAACATGGCTGCCCAGCACTTCGCGCAAAGCTTTGTGCATCAGATGGGTTGCAGAGTGATTGCGCATCGTTGATGCGCGACGCGCCTGGTCCACTTCTGCTTTGACGCTTTGTACAATGGTCAGCTTGCCAGTTGTCACCACGCCGTGATGACCGAACACATCCGCCTGAATTTTCAGGGTATCGCTAACGGCAAACACTGCGCCATCACTGCCCATCAATACACCTGCATCGCCACACTGACCACCGGATTCCGCGTAAAACGGTGTGGTATCCAGCACTACGATTGCATTCTGACCGGCATTCACTTCATTGACCGCAACACCATCCACATACAGCGCAACAATTTTTGCTTCATGCGCGAGTTGTTCGTAACCGGTAAAGCGGGTTTTATCGCCGGAGTATTCCAGCGAAGTGTTCATTTTAAATTTGCTGCCTTCACGTGCTTTTTCACGCTGCGCTTCCATCGCTGCGTTGAAGCCGGCTTCGTCTAGGGCAACGTTGCGTTCGCGGCAGATATCGGCTGTCAGATCCAGCGGGAAACCATAGGTGTCATACAGCGTGAATGCGGTTACACCGTCCAGATTCGCACTGTCTTTCGCCAGTGCTGCCTCCAGAATTTTCATACCGTTACCCAGGGTTTCGCCGAAACGCTCTTCTTCCTGACGAATCACTTCAGCTACGCGAACCGCCTGTTCTGCCAGCTCAGGATATGCGCCGCCCATTTCTTTGACCAGATCATCGACCAGCTTAAAGAAGAATGGCTGCGTCTGACCCAGCTTGTGACCATGACGTAATGCACGGCGTGCGATACGACGCAGTACATAACCACGGCCTTCGTTACCAGGAATCACGCCGTCAACGATCAGGAACGCAGCGCAACGGATATGATCCGCAATCACGCGCAGCGATTTATTTTCCAGATCCGTGCAGCCGGTTTCGCGTGCAGCCGCTTTAATCAGCGCCTGGAAAGTATCGATTTCATAGTTGGAGTGGACGTGCTGCAGTACCGCAGACAAACGCTCCATACCCATGCCGGTATCAACGCAAGGTTTTGGCAGCGGATGCAAAACACCATGCTCATCTTTGTTGAACTGCATGAATACCAGATTCCAGATTTCGATGAAACGGTCACCGTCTTCCTGATCCGATCCCGGAGGGCCGCCCCAGATATCAGGGCCGTGGTCGTAGAAAATTTCAGTGCACGGACCGCAAGGGCCGGTATCTGCCATTTGCCAGAAATTGTCGGATGCGTAGCGGGCACCTTTGTTGTCGCCAATACGGATGATACGTTCTGCCGGTACGCCGATCTCATTTTTCCAGATATCGTAGGCTTCATCATCTTCGTGATACACCGTCACGGTCAGCTTTTCTGCCGGCAGTTTGTAGACGGTTGTCAGCAATTCCCATGCGTAGCTGATTGCCTCTTTTTTGAAGTAATCACCGAATGAGAAGTTACCCAGCATTTCGAAGAAGGTATGGTGACGTGCGGTATAGCCGACGTTTTCCAGATCGTTGTGCTTACCGCCCGCACGCACGCTGCGCTGCGCTGTGGTGGCACGTGTGTACGCGCGCTGATCCTGACCAAGGAATACATCTTTGAACTGCACCATACCGGAGTTGGTGAACAGCAGGGTCGGATCATTGGCCGGTACCAGACTGGAAGAGCGAACACGGGTGTGTCCTTTGGATTCGAAAAAACTGAGGAATTTCTCGCGGATTTCGGACGATTTCATAGATAAAGAGCTATAGAGCCATTCAGTCAAAAGTAAGCTTTGATTATACGGTATAAAGCCAGCCTGCCAGCACAGTCTGGTTCAACGGTACGCAAAACTCGCAAAGATTGCGCCTTGCACAACAAAAAACGCCGCTCATGGCGGCGTTTTCGGGCGGATTTTCTTCGAACACAGCCTGCAAGCTGCATTAACGGTGCTCAATTACCGCGTTTATGGCGTTACGCGACGGTTATTGTGCTTTTTTTCTGCAATTTTATGACTGGCCACATTTTCTTCATGAGTCAGTTTGGCGCGCTCCTGCTTCGTCACAACACCGTCTGCTTTGGCAGCCTGTTTATCTGCCTCAATCTTTGCTTCACGCTTTTCCAGATTGGCGGTTTCTTTCGCTGTCAATTCGCCGGTTTTGACACCCTGTGCTATACGCTGTTGCTGACGTGCTTCACGTTTATCGATGCGCGGTGTTTCCGTATTTTGTGCAAAAACCGGTGCAACCATCAGGCTTGCCAGAGTGATCAGGACGATACGCAGTGCTTTCATGGATTTCTCCTCAGATGTTGAAGTGTCGTTACGGGTTGTTCAGAGCTCTTATATCCTCAACGCAGCCCGCGATAATGCGCTGACCTGAATTTGTAGCGCTTTGTAGCCTTTTGTACATACTTCAGAAATCTGCAGGAATCAGATCAATGCGATCCGTACAGAATGCATCGACGCCCCATGACAGCAATTCTCTGGCACGTTCAGGCGAGTTCACGGTGTAACAAAACAAGCCATAGCCAGCATCTTTGACTTGCGCGGCGAGATCACGCGTCAGGCAATCATGACGAATATGCAGGGCGCAGGCACCCACTTCCTGCAAATGCAGCTTCCAGTCAGGACCTGCTTCACGTATTAGCAAAGCACGCGGAATATGCGGCGCGACTTCATGCGCCGCCAGCAAGGCTGCGCGGGAAAATGAAGAGAACAAAGGCAGATGTTGCTTATCCACAGGACTGAGGTCAGCAAACAATTGGAGAGTTTCAGCTGCTACCACCAGACCGGTTTCTCTTTCATAGCCCTGCGCCGGTTTCATCTCCACATTCATCCAGATGCCTCTGGAACGGCAGAAATTCACCACAGATGCGTAGTCCGGCACAGGCTCTCCCTTGTAGTCGGCAGAAAACCAGGCTCCCGCATCTTGCTGCATGATGAAAGCTGCATCATACCCGGGGACCTTACCACTTCCTGCAACAGTCCGGCCGAAATCCTCGTCGTGGATAACCACAGGGCGCTGATCCTTTGATAACATCACGTCGAATTCCACAGCGGCAAAACCGTGTTCCCAGCCATAGCGCATGGCTGCCATCGTGTTTTCCGGTGCCAGCGTACCGGCACCACGGTGGGCTAAAACCTTGGGATACGGCCACATCTTTTCCTCCGTTTTCCGTTTCATTGATTTCCTCACAGGATACTCCAGGATGCGTTCCACTGAATTACCAAAAACCGCCTTAGGGCATATTCGCGTACTTGATCTGACCCGCGTACTAGCCGGTCCGTGGTGCGCACAGAATCTGGCTGATCTGGGGGCGGAAGTGATTAAAGTGGAACGTCCGGGCAGCGGCGATGATACGCGCAGCTGGGGGCCGCCTTATTTGAAAGATCAGGACGGACAAGCGACTTCTGAGGCAGCGTATTACCTGACTGCCAACCGCGGCAAGCTGGCAATCACGGTGGATATTGCGACCCCTGAAGGTCAGCAAATCATCCGTGAACTGGCGGCCAAATCCGATGTGGTGCTGGAAAACTATAAAGTCGGCCAGCTGAAAAAATACGGACTCGATTACGAATCACTGAAACAAATCAAACCCGATCTGGTGTACTGCTCCATCACCGGATTCGGGCAGGATGGCCCGTATGCGCACCGTGCCGGTTACGACTTTATCGTACAGGGCATGGGCGGTTTTATGTCACTGACCGGTGAACGCGACGATTTACCGGGCGGCGGGCCGCAAAAAGCCGGTGTTGCGATTGCCGATCTGATGACCGGCATGTATGCCAGCATTGCCGTGCTGGCCGCACTGAATCACCGTGAGCGTACCGGTGAAGGCCAGCACATCGATATGGCACTGCTGGACGTGCAGGTCGCGATGCTGGCGAATATGAATATGAATTTCCTGACCACCGGCCAGTCACCGAAGCGCTGGGGCAATGCCCATGCGAATATCGTACCTTACCAGACTTTCGCAACCGCAGATGGTCACATCATTGTCGCCGCAGGCAATGACAGTCAGTATCGTAAGTTCGTCACCATCGGCGGCAAACCGGAACTGGCCGATGATGAACGCTTTGCCACCAACCCGGCGCGTGTCCGTCATCGCGATGTACTGGTACCGGTATTGGCAGACATGGTCAGAACCAAAACCAAACAGGAATGGATTGCTGCACTGGAGGAAGCCGGTGTACCTTGCGGCCCGATCAATCAATTGCATGAAGTGTTTGATGATCCGCAGGTAAAAGCACGTGGCATGGAAGTCGGTTTGCCGCATCCGGCAGCCGGTGAAGTGAAACTGGTTGCCAGTCCGATGCGTTTATCCGAAACGCCGGTGCAATACCGCAATCCGCCACCGATGCTGGGACAGCACACTGCAGAAATTCTGGCGACCGTACTCGGCTACAGCGAACAGGATATTGCTACGCTGTCCGGCAAAGGCGTCATCTGATACGACAACTGCGGCGCTGCAATCTGCGCCGTATTTTGCAGGGCTGGCGACAAATAGCAGCACTCCGTCTCTTACCTGCTGCTATAACTCACCGGCAGCAATAAGCTTGGCGTGTTTTCAGAATTACGGACTCTTCCATGCGCTACATTCAGATCAGACACCGTTCGCTGCTGCAGCGACTGCTGCATGTTTTTATCATCAATTTGTTGTGTGCATTCCTGATCAGCAAACTAATGGCTAGGAACAGCCATTTTATTGAAAATCTGGTGTTCTCCAACTGCATAGGTTATTGCTGCTTTTTCATGGTTCACGGTGCCTGCAAAGCAATCTGGCGCAATGGAAAAGCACCGCTGGCAGGCGTGATCGGCATGACTTTGTTACTGACGCCAGTTGGCTATTTCACTGGCTCCATGATTTCTGCATGGATTTATGCGTACCCGGTCCAGGCTGTCCTGAAAAACCAGCTGCATTATTACGAAGCCATTCTCAGCGTTAGCGCAGTTGCTGCAACGATCGGTGCATGGTCCATGTGGAACCGCGCACGCATATCAGAATTGCAGGCAGCGGCTGAATCCGAAAAAGCGCGCTCAGCAGCCATTGAGCGTCAGGCGGTACAAAGTCAGCTGCAAATGCTGCAGGCACAAATAGAGCCGCACATGCTGTTCAATACGCTGGCGAATTTACAGGGACTGATTGCGCTGGACGCCGATCGAGCCCAGCATATGCTGGCACAACTGATTACCTATCTGCGCGCCACACTGCAGGCATCACGTGCCGCCCGCACCCCGCTGGCTCAGGAATTTTCGCTGATACGGGCTTATCTGGAGTTACTCGCCATTCGCATGGGCAAGCGCCTGCAATATGAAATCAGCTTACCCGAAGGGCTAGAGAGTGCTGTGATCGCTCCTATGCTGATACAACCGCTGGTAGAGAATGCGATTAAACATGGTCTGGAGCCTGCCATCAGTGGCGGCACACTGAAGATCAGCGCCACTAGTGAACAAGAGCAACTGATTATCCGTATATGCGATACAGGACTGGGCTTACCTGAAAATCCGGCAGACATTCCGGGACCGGATGCGCAGGGACTGCATGTTGGCAACGCTAATTTGCGTGAGCGCCTGCAGGCACTGTACGGCGACGCTGCAAGTTTTCGCTTGTACGCTAATCAGCCTGCCGGTGCAATTTCTGAACTCCGCCTGCCGCTGACCTATCAACCTGACACCATCGAGACACCATGAGCACACTGCGCGCACTGATCGCCGAAGATGAACCGATACTGGCACTGACTTTAAAAAAACATCTGGAAAAACTGTGGCCGGAATTACAGATCATTGCACTGGCAGAAAACGGCGTGGAAGCAGTGCAGCTGGCACTGGAACAGCAACCGGACATCATTTTTTTAGATATTAAAATGCCGGGCAAAACCGGACTGGAAGTTGCCGAAGAACTGGCGGATGCATGGCCGGACCAGCAATCATTTCCGCGTATCGTCTTCGTGACAGCCTATGATGAATTTGCAGTACAAGCCTTTGAACACAGCGCCAGCGATTATGTATTGAAACCGGTCAGCGAAGAACGCCTGAGCCGCACGGTCAGCCGCCTGCAAAAACAATGTGCACCGGAAGCCGGCAGCACTTCACCTGCAAGCACTGCAAATGCACCAGCACTGGACCAATTAATTACACAATTACAAAATCTGCTGCCTGCAGCACAGTTACAGGGCTTGCCTGCTGTTGCAGAAAAAGCAGAGCCATTACGTGTCATCCGCGCGGCGGTCGGCAACAATATCCGTATGATTCCGGTGGAAGACGTGCTGTATTTTGAAGCAACTGATAAATACATTAACGTGGTGACGCGCGAACATGAATCACTGATACGCTGCAGCCTGCGCGATTTACTGCCTCAGCTGGATGCGTCGCTGTTCTGGCAAATTCATCGCAGCACCGTCGTCAACATCCGCGAAGTCAGTCTGGCACAGCGTGACGAAGCCGGAAAAATCACACTGAGGCTGCGCAACAGTGAAGCTAAACTGCCGGTCAGCCGCGTGTATGCGCATTTGTTCCGTCAGATGTAATGAGCAAAGAACTTCAGATCCGCGATGCCACCGTGGCCGATGCTGCGGAGATCACCGCGCTGTTGGAAAGCCTCGGCTATCCCGATACCGAACCGTTTATCAGCCAGCGTATCCAAACGCAGCTATCGCATCCGGATGCCCGCTTACTGGTTGCCGAGCAACAAGGGCAATTGTGCGCGGTGCTATCGCTACACTTTATTCCGCAACTGGCACTGGCCGGTGACTTTTGCCGTATCAGCTATTTCTGCATTGGTGATGGTTTACGTGGTCAGGGCATCGGTGCGTTACTGGAAGTACGCGCAACGGAACTTGCCAGAGCGCGTGGCTGCGACCGGATAGAAGTCCATTGTCACAGCCGTCGTACCGATGCACATCGCTTTTATGCGCGTCAGGGTTATACTGAATCTCCCAAATATCTGATGAAATCTGTACGATGAATTTGAAAGCTTCCGCGACTTTGCCACTGCAATGGCAGTGCCTTCCTTTTTCGGAATTATCACTGACACAATGGCATGACATCGTTAAAGCGCGCATCGCGGTGTTTGTTGTTGAACAGAATTGCCCGTATCAGGAAGTCGATGGTAAAGATCCGCATTGTCTGCATTTGACGGCATATACAGCAAGTGGCGATCTGGCAGCCTATCTGCGTATCGTTCCGCCGGGACTCAGCTATCCGCAACCGTCACTCGGACGTGTGCTGACGACGGATGCTGCCCGTGGCAGCGGTGCTGGTAAAACGCTGCTGCAGCAAGGCATTCAGTATTTGCAACAGCATTATCCGGGACAGGATATTCAGATCGGCGCACAGTTGTATCTGGACAAGTTTTACCGCAGCTTTGGCTTTGAACCGGTTTCTGCCGTGTATCTGGAAGACGGCATCGAACACCAGGACATGCTGCGTCGTGCTGACGCCTGAGCAACGACCGCAAATTCTGCAGGGCTATTCCGGCATCTGACCGGCAGCGCACTATAATGGCGGATTATCTGATGCAATCCGCCATTATTATGTCCGTCCTTACCCTGACCGAAGAAAATCCTTACGTTAATATTTCTGCATATAAATTCATCACGTTTGAAGACCATGCGGAACAACGTCAGCGTTATTACGATCAGTGCGCTGCACTGAATCTGAAAGGTACGATCCTGCTGACGCCGGAAGGCATCAATATGTTTCTGGCAGGCTTCCGCCATGAAATCGATGCGTACATGGACTGGCTGCATCAGGACCCGCGCTTTGCGGATGTGGTAGCGAAAGAGAGTTTTTCTGACCGTCAGCCATTCACCCGCTTACTGGTGAAAGTGAAGCAGGAAATCATCACCATGCGCAAACCGCTGATTCGTCCGGAAGAAGGTCGCGCTCCGGCAGTGGACCCGCAAACCTTAAAACGCTGGCTGGATCAGGGACACGATGACGCTGGCCGTCCGGTTGTGATGATGGATACCCGCAATGACTACGAAGTCGATGTGGGCAGTTTCGACAACACGATTGATTACCGTATTCAGAAATTCACCGAGTTTCCGGAAATTGTTGAAAAACACCGCCCTGAACTGGAAGACAAAACCGTGGTGACCTTCTGCACGGGCGGCATTCGCTGTGAAAAAGCCGCAATCCATATGCAGAACGTTGGATTTGAACATGTGTACCAGCTGGAAGGCGGCATTCTGAAGTACTTTGAAGACGTCGGCGGCGCCCATTATCACGGCGACTGCTTTGTTTTTGATTACCGTACAGCACTGAATCCTCAGTTAGAAGCTACGGATACCAAGCAATGTTTTGCCTGTCGCGCCGTGATCACACCACGCCAGCAATTGTCGCCGTGGTATGTTCCCGGCAAATCCTGCCCGATTTGCAAAAAAGAACACTCCGGTCGTGCAGAACCAGCTGCAGGCGCCGGCGTCTGACCAAACCTGAAGCAGGCCGGAACTTCCGTTCCGGCCACGGGTCTATGCTGCTTTACGCAAGATAAAGCACATAACATGACCAACAAGCCTTTGCTGCTCAGCACCCTGTCCGCAGCACTGCTGACACTCTGGGCACCTGCCCTGCAAGCACAAACCACCACCTCTGCCAACCAGACCGTCGCGACAAGCGTTTCCGGCGTGGTACGCGACCAGATGGATGCCACCGTCCGTCCGCAGGACGATTTCTACCGTCACGCACAAGGCGGATGGCTGAAAGCGACTGAGATTCCCGCCGACCGCTCTGACTGGGGCGGCTTCATTCAGGCGCGCGAGCTGGTGCAGCAACAGTTAAAAGCCATCGTCGAAAAAGCCGCAACGGATGCTGCCAGCGCCAAAGGCAGCAATGCACAGAAAATCGGTGATCTGTACAACAGCTTTATGAATACCGGCAAGCTGGCTGAACTGGGTCTGCAACCACTGCAAGCCGATTTGAAAGCGATTGCCGGACTGAAAGACAAAAAGCAATTAGCCGCATTGTTTGCGCAAATGCAGCAAGCCGGTGTACGCACACCGTTCGCAGCAGCGGTAGAACAGGATGCGCGTCAGTCCAGCGCTTATCTGCTGGTGTTATCGCAGGCAGGTCTGGGATTGCCAAACCGTGACTACTATCTGAAGCAGGATGATGCACGTATGACGCAGGCACGCGCTGCCTATCTGCAATACGTGCAGACCTTGCTGTCTCAAAGCGGTGACAAAGCTGCAGAACAGCATGCAGCGCAAGTACTGGAACTGGAAACGGCAATTGCCAAAGCGCAATGGAGCAATGTGGAAAACCGCGATCCGGTCAAGGTGTACAACAAACTCTCCATTAATGAACTGCAAAAACTGACGCCATCCATTCAGTGGCAGACCTGGCTGAAAGCCCAACACGCCGGTGTTGCGATCAAAGAAGTGCAGGCCATGCAACCTTCTTATCTGCAGGGTTTGCAACAGATTATTGGCCAGTTCAGTACAGAAGTCTGGCAAGCCTATCTGACGACCCAGTTACTGGACGCTTATGCGCCGTATCTGACGGATGCTTACACAGATGCGCATTTCGCCTTCCGCGGCAAAGTGCTGTCCGGTATTGAGAAAAACCGCAGCCGTGAAAAACGCGGTGTCGAACTGACCGACCAGATGCTTGGCGAAGCCGTCGGCAAGCTGTATGTGGAAAATCATTTCCCGGCCGAACGGAAAGCCCGCGTCCGCAAAATGGTGGACTACTTCCTGAAAGCCTTTGATCAGAGCATCGATACGCTGGACTGGATGAGTGAAGAAACCAAAAAGCAAGCCAAAATCAAGCTCTCTAAAATCAGCGTCAAAGTCGGCTACCCGGATCAGTGGCGCGATTACAGTTCACTGCAGATGAAGGCTGACGATCTGATCGGCAATATCCGCCGTATTCGTGCGGCAGATCATGCACGTGAAATTGCGCATCTTGGCAAGCCGGTTGACCGCAGTGTGTGGCATATGACGCCACAAACTGTAAATGCCTACTACAGCCCGGAAATGAATGAAATCGTGTTCCCGGCAGCACGCCTGCAGGCACCGCTGGTTAATCCGCAAGCCGATGATGCATTCAACTATGGTGCGCTCGGTATTTCGATTGGCCATGAAATCAGCCACGCATTTGATGACTCCGGTTCGCAATATGACGGCGATGGTAATCTGCGTAACTGGTGGACTGAGCAGGACCGTCAGAAATTTGAACAACGCACCGGCATTCTGGTGGAGCAATACAACAAATACAGTCCGGTTGCCGGGTATTTCCTGAATGGCAAACTGACTCTGGGTGAAAATATTGCCGACAATGCCGGCCTGGTCATGGCAATCAAAGCCTATCATTTGTCGCTGGAGGGAAAACCTGCTCCGGTGATCGACGGTTACAGTGCGGAACAACGTCTGTTCTTCGGTCTGGCGCAGGCACGTCGCTTCAAAGCGCGCGAATCACGCGCCATTATGCTGGTCAAAACTGATCCGCACTCTCCGGGCGAATTCCGCGTCAATGGCAGCCTGCGTAACACACCGGAATTCTATTCCGCGTTCGATGTGAAGCCGGGCGACAATATGTATCTGCCTCCGGAACAGCGTGTCAAACTCTGGTAACTTCTGACCGGATCAGGTAAGACCCGAACAGCTGAATCCCTCATCCGGATTCAGCTGTTTTGTTTTGTGCACTTTGTTTGAAAAAAAATTTGCGTCACGGTGTAAGAAAGTTCCGCAGCCACTGACTATCTCTGTACACACAACATCACATGACAACAAATTTCAAAACATGCTGAGACTATTTCATAAAAAAACGCACAGCAGCGATCAGTTACAGGAACAACGTTATCTGGCTGCAATCCAGGAATTCGGTCCGAGTATTGCGCGCTTCACTGCCGGTTATGAGCGTGATACCGCACGTCAGCAGGAATTGCTTCAGGAAGTACATCTGGCTTTGTGGCAGAGCTTTGCCGGATTTCAGGAACAGTGTTCCGTGCGCACCTGGGTGTACCGGGTTGCGCATAACGTCGGCGTCAGTCACGTACAGAAAAGTCTGCGCACGACAGAGCAGAATTATGTACCGCTGGAAGATGCAGAAGATCTTATCTGCGAACACAGTGATATGGAAAACACCGACAGACAGCTGGATTTGCAGCGCTTGTTTCGTCTGATTTATCAGATGGGGCCGCCAGACCGTGAAGTGATGCTGATGTATCTGGAAGGCATCGATGCCGCCAGCATTGCTGACGTCACCGGCCTATCGGCACGCAATGTCGCTACCAAAATTCACCGTATCAAATCTTTATTAAGCAGCCGCTTGCAGGCAAAAGGAGTTGCAGCATGAGTCACGATGATATTCAGTCTTTATGGCATACCCAGCCAGTGCCTGAATTGCACTGGACCGTGGATGATCTGAGAAAAAAAGCGCGCGGACTAGAACGCAGTGTGCTGTTCCGAAACCTGATCGAATATGCCGCCTGCGTGCTGGTGATCGCTGTATTTACCGGTTACTGGTTCAGCTTCGCAACACCGCTGATGCGCACTGGCAGCGTACTGATCATTCTGGGAACATGCGTCGTTGCCTGGCAGTTGCACCGCCGTGCATCGGCAACGACATTGCCGCAGCAACTAGCGCAGCAAGGCTGCAGTCATTTTTATCGTCAGCAGTTAGTGCGGCAGCGTGATGCATTACGTGCAGTCTGGTTATGGTATCTGGGCCCGATGATTCCCGGTACTGTGGTGTTTCGCTGGGGTGTGGAAACAGAACTCGGCACCGGCGCACCGTTTGCCCGTGGCTTGCTCGCTAACTTAGCGATTGCCGTGATTTTTGCATTGGTTTTGCTTGCCAACTGGCTGGCAGCACACCGTGTGCAAAAAGAAATTCATCGTCTCGATCAACATTCTGTATCTGAATAAGGAAGGCTGCTATGTATCGTGCTCACCATTTATCACTGCTGAAATCCACAGTAGCAGCAGCCTGCATCTCGGCAATCAGTTGTTTTGCGTATGCTGAAACGTCTGACGCAGCAACTCCGCAAACACTGCTGCATGACAAAGTTCAACAGCTGATCAGCCAGAAAGTGGAAGACGGAGAATTTGCCAGCGTCATCATCGGGGTTAGCGATGGTCAGCGTCATCAGTTTGCCGGCTTCAGTGCCAAAGGCCAGCCTGTACCGGACAAAAACAGCATTTACGAAATCGGATCACTGACAAAAACCATGACGGCCCTGATACTGGCAAAGCAAATACAGCAGGGCCGGATACAAGCTGCACAGCCAGTGGCGGAGCTTGCGCCTGACTGTATGCCAACGGCTTCCGCCGGACTCAGCATCAGCTGGCTGGACCTCGCAACCCATACATCCGGTCTGCCCCGTCTGCCAGAAAATTTGCAGCCGAAAAACATGGCCAACCCCTATGCCGACTATACGCAGAAAGATCTTAATTCGTATATTCAAACGATAAAAAATCTTCCCGGAAAAGGTAAATACGCTTATTCAAATCTTGGCTACGGCATGCTTGGTTGTGCGCTTGCTACTGTTTCAGGAAAGCCGTTTGAGCAAATGATTCGTGAAGAAATCAGCAAGCCGTTTGGCATGCCTTCAACAGGAATACAACTCAGTACTGAGATGCAAAAACGCTTGCAGGGCGGACACGATGCCAGTGGTAAGCCGGTTTCAGGCTGGGATTTTGACGCGATGGCGGCCGCCGGAGCGGTACGATCTGATGCAGCAGATATGCTGCGCTATCTGGATACACTGATGGCTGCAGCGCGCACTGATCAGGCATCAGCAGAAAAGCTGGTGCAGACTGCACAACGCGATACCTCCACGCCAAAAACGCGGATCGCATTCGGTTGGCATCTGAGCAATATGTATGGCAGGGATATGGTCTGGCATAACGGTATGACCGGGGGCTACGCGAGCTTCGCCGCGTTCAGTGCAGACGGAAAACTGGGTGTGATTGTTCTGACCAATACCGCACGTTCGCCGGAAGCTCTCGGTATTGCCGCCCTGTTTCCGCAACAGTTGCCGGAACACAAGGCTGTACATTTGTCTGCGGAAGCCTTGCAACAATTCAGCGGTCGTTATGCACTGACCCCGGCTTTCATTATCACGGTTACACCCGGCAACAATAGCCTGACGATACAGGCGAGCGGTCAGCCTGCATTCCGCGCTGCGGTCATCGCTGAAGACAGTTTTGAAATCCCAGAAGTTGGCGCTGTCATTACCTTTCAGCGTGATGCTGACGGACGTATCAGCCAACTGACTCTGCAGCAAAATGGTCAGCGTATTCCCGGCAAGAAACTGGCCGACTGAAAAGCAGCGAAAAAGTCGCCTGACAGTAGCCTTTTCAGGCGCTTACCGGATACGCGGTGCGGATCACAAAACACTGTGCTACAACGAAAGCTCAGCCATGTGATCCGCCGGATGACATGCATCACAGGAGTTTTTCATGGTCTTTTCTGTTCGCATCGTTTCCGTCATCACCGCCATCGCCCTCAGTACATCTGCCGTGGCAGCCGACCGCTTATCTGAAGCCTCAGGGCAGTCATCGCAGGCAGCTTCCTTTGGTACAGCTCTGGTGGTCGCCGGCAGCCTGACTATGGTGAAAGCCTCCGGCTATCTGGTGGTACAAACTGCGCAAAAGACCGGTGACAGTGTGGTTGTGGTCGCCAAAGCTTCAGGCGATGCTGCCAGCGTAACGCTGAAGTTATCCGGCAACGTGATCAAAGAAGCCACCATCACCAGCGGCACCATTATCGAAGTAACTGTGGTCGCTTCCGGCTATCTGCTGGTGGTTTCGGGTGAAGCACTGGCATTTATTCCTAATGAAGCCGGTCAGGCCTTACTGCATCATCGCCGGGTACAGTAATCATGTCTGTCCGCCCTGCCCTGCCGGAAACCGGCCCGCGTTTTTTCCGGCTGATCACCTTTCTGATTTGTCTGCTGCTGTGCTGGCAAATACGACCAGCCCATGCCGGTACTGCGTGCGATGATGCACCGCCGGATGCACGCAAAATCATGCAAGCCATGAATTTCGCACTGAAAGTGCAGGACGCGCTGAATGACAGCGGCGCTGAACTCGCCATCATTGCCCGCGCCGGTCAGGATCTGAGTCAGTACCATCTGGTGTATTCCCATCTCGGCGTGATTCGCAAAATGCCGGACGGGCGCTGGTTTGTGCTGCATGAACTGAACCAGTGCGGCAGCGCAAGTTCTGCTTTATTTGAAGAAGGACTGGGTAATTTTTTTCTGGATGATATGTTCCGATTCCGCAGCCTGATCCTGATTCCGCCACCGACTCTGCAACAGGCCATGCTGGCGAAAATCAGCGACGGTACTGCACTGTCTTTACATGAGCCTCAATACAATATGCTGTCGTATGCATTCAGCACCCACTACCAGAATTCAAATCAGTGGGGTCTGGAGTTGCTGGCGACAGCAGCCGATCCGCGTGTACACAAACGCAGCGAAGCCCAGCGCTGGCTGAAAGCCATGCAATACAAACCGGATGTGATTGATGTACCCGCCATGACACGACTGGGTGCAAGGATGTTCCGCGCAAATATCCGCTTTGATGATCATCCTTTCGGGGATCGTATGGCAGGAAAAATTGCGACAGTGACCGTGGAATCAGTACAGCAATTTATGTGGGAACATGCACTGACCGACAATACACTGGAAATAGACGGCGGCATGCCGGAGAGCAAATAAAGAAAAAACCGGCAGGCCTCACGGCGTGCCGGTTTTGATTTACAGCGATGCGGCTCAGGCTGGCAGCAAACGTGCTGCTGTTTCTGCGATGCGCTGACCAAACAGTTTTGCCGTTTCCAGATCACCCGGCAGCGGGCCTTCTTCCGGTGTGGAATCGGAAGGAGATACGGTCATCAGGCCAGCGGATGCGCCGATGTAGTTGATGTCGTTACGCTGCGCTGCTTTGCTGTTGGATGGCAGCAAACCTGTGCCTACCCACAACATGCCGTGTTGCTGTGCCAGCGTGAACAGGTAATTGATGGTGGAAGCTTTATCGCCATTCATGGTTGCCGAATTGGTGAAGCCTGCTGCCAGTTTGTTTTTCCAGCCTTGTGTGAACCAGATACGGGAAGTGGCATCGGCAAATTTCTTAAACTGCCAGGAAGCCATGCCCATGTAGGTCGGACTGCCGAACACGATGGCGTCAGCGGTATTCAGGGTGGCCCATTGGTCGTCGGTCAGTGTGCCTTCGGCGCTGATAGCGACCAGATGCGCTTCGGCCTGACCTGCAATCACGCCTGCCTGTACGGCTTCAGCAGCTTTTACAGTGTGACCATAACCCGAGTGAAATACGATAGCGACTTTTTTCATGATGGATTCCTTTTACAATATTCAATAAGAAATGACATACGTCTGATACATCTGATCGGTCCGGTATGTCTGAGCGGCAATGTGTTGCCGCACGGGTTACAAAACATTCACTGCGGAACTGCGACCGCTCAGCCCAGACGCGGCAAATCAAACACCAGAACTTCTGCCTGCTGACCACTGCTGATGTCCAGCAGATCTTCTTCCGCCAGCATCAGCGCATCACCTTCTTTCATACTGACGCCGTTCACTTCCAGCGCACCGCGTGCCAGATGCACATAAGTCAGACGATCTGCCTGCAGCGGCAATTGCTGGCTTTGCGCACCGTCGAACATACCGATCAGCAAACGGGCATTCTGACGAATCGCAATCGAACCATCCTGACCATCCGGCGATGCCACCAGCGCCAGCTTGCCGTCTTTGCTTTCCTGGCTGAACGCTTTTTCGTCGTAGCGCGGTGCAACGCCGGTCACATCCGGTTGTATCCAGATTTGCAGCAGGCGGGTTGCCTGTCTGGTATCCGGATTGAATTCCGAGTGACGCACGCCGGTGCCGGCGCTCATGTACTGCACATTGCCCGGCAGAATCGTGCTGCCATTGCCCATGCTGTCTTTGTGCGCAATCGCACCATCCAGCACATAGGTGATGATTTCCATGTTCTGATGCGGATGGGTACCAAAACCCATGCCCGGCGCGATCCAGTCATCGTTAATCACCCGCAGCGGGCCAAAGCCCATGAAACGCGGATCGTAGTACTCCGCAAACGAAAAACTATGGAAGGATTTCAGCCAGCCATGTTCGGCGTAACCACGGTCCTGCGCTAATCGGATTGCTTTCATACGTCACCTGTTCAAAAAAATTGATTGCTGAGATGCACTATAGCTCTTGTCGTCCACGGAGTTGAGGGGTAAATTTGCACGAAATCATTCAAATTTTTTGAACTCTATGAATCTGACGCTGGAATCCCTGCAGATTGTGGACGCCATTGCCCGTAAAGGCAGCTTCGCAGCCGCCGCCGAAGCACTGGATAAAGTGCCTTCCGCCATCACTTACAGCGTGCGCAAGCTGGAAGATGATCTGGATGTACTGCTGTTTGACCGGCGCGGGCATAAAGCACGGCTGACCGAAGCGGGCGAAGAATTGCTGCTGCAGGGCAGGCACTTGCTGCAAGCCGCGCAACAACTGGAAAATCAGGTGCGGCGCACCGCCAAAGGCTGGGAAGCCGAATTCCGTATCGTGATCGACGGCATCATCCGCTTTGAAGACCTGATTCCGCTGATCCGTGAATTTGAACAGCAGGAATGCGGTACCCGCCTGCGGATTTCGCAGGAAGTGCTGTCCGGCGTCTGGGAAGCTATGGCGTCGGGTCGTGCTGATCTGGCGATTGGCGCTGCCTACGACGGGCCGGAAACCATACGCATGCAGGGTGAATTTCAGACCAGATTACTGGGCGATATCGACTGGGTATTTGCCGTTGCGCCCGGACATCCGCTGGCGGCGATCCCTGATCCCTTACCTGCCAGCGTGATTCAGGCGCACCGTGCAATTGCCGTCGGCGACACCGGTCGCGAGCTGCCGTCGATGACCGCGGGCTTGTTCAGCGGACAGGATGTGCTGACGGTGCCGACGCTGGAGGCTAAGCTGGCAGCGCAACTGGCAGGGCTCGGATGCGGTCATTTACCGCGCAGGCTGGCGATGCCGCATCTGCAAAACCGGAGCCTGATCGAAAAACAAACCGTCAACAGCAAACCCACAGGCAGCAACCGCTTAGTCTGGCGCAGCAGCCACCGGGGTAAAGCTCTGCGCTGGTTTGTCGATAAACTGAGTGATCCGGCAGTGCAACACCATTTGCTGGGCTATCAATAAGAAACAACATGACTGTTACTGCTTACACCGGCCGGTTTGCGCCCTCGCCTACCGGCCCTTTACACATGGGATCACTGGTCGCGGCGATGGCCAGTTATCTGGATGCGCGCGCGCATCACGGACACTGGTTAGTCCGTATCGAAGATCTGGATTTCGACCGCAATGTCGCAGGCGCCGATCACGCCATTCTGCAAACCCTGCAGCGCTGCGGCATGCACTGGGATGGCGACGTCGTCTGGCAAAGTCAGCGTCAGCCTTTGTACGAAGCCGCTTTACAGCAACTGGGGACGCTGGTGTATCCGTGCGGCTGTTCGCGTCGTGAAATTGCCGATTCGCGTCTGCGGCTTGGTGACAGCGCCAGCCTTGTGTATCCGGGCACTTGCCGCAACGGTCTGGCAACAGGCCGCAGTCCGCGCGCATGGCGCTTACGGGTGCCGGATGGCGAAGCAGCAATCAGGCATTTCACCGATCGCCTGCTCGGCCCTTTGCAGCAGGATTTGTCCGCTGAAGTCGGCGACTTTGTATTAAAACGTGCCGATGGTTTCTGGGCTTATCAACTGGCGGTGGTGGTAGACGACGGTGCTCAGAACATCACTCACATTGTGCGCGGCGCAGACCTGACCGATTCCACAGCCAGACAGTTGTATCTGCAGGAATGTCTGGCGCTGCCGACACCGCAGTATCTGCACGTTCCTGTGGTGAATAATCCGGGTGGTGAAAAATTATCCAAACAAACCGGTGCAATCGCGTTTGACCGCGGCGATAATGATTTGTTACCGGAAGCACTGATGCCGGCTGCCGGCTTTCTGGGTTTATCACTACCGTCCGGCATCCTCACAACCGAACAATTCTGGCAAGCCGCCACAGCTGCATGGGCAGCACAATATCTGGGGAAATTATGAATCTGCGATGGGTAAAACGCATCAGCCTGACAGTCGGCTTTCTGCTGTTAGTCGTACACGGCATTCCGTGGAGCCTGTATCAGTTCGGGCTGAGCAGCTTCAGCAAAATGCCGGACAAACCGGCCAGACTGATTTCTATCCGCGACCAGCAGGCGCTGTGGGATAAAGCCGGTTTTCAGGGCGCACCGCAAGACCAGAAACTGAATCCGGTCAGCTATATTCTGACCGCGGATCAAATGCCGGAACCAATGACGCTGTTCGCAGGACGCATTGCAGCTCACCACTTCCGGCAAAGCGGTTCCGCTATTAATCCGGCTGCGCGCCAGCTCGCCGTCAGTGCCCTGACGATCTGGCTGACGCGCAACTGGAGTACAACAGAAATTCTCAGCAGTGTGGCGGAACTGGAAGCGATGCTGCCGCCGCCGGAACCGCCCGCGGTACGCTGATCAGTGCTGATGCTGACGCGGCTTCACTACTTTCAGTGCCGCGTCTTCACTGGCTTTTTCCGGCATGGCGTGTCCCTGATGTCCGCTGTGCACATCCGCAGCTTTACCTGCATCCGTCATGGATTTCTGGCGCAGCGATTCCGGTAAAGGCCCTTCATACAAACGCGCCCGCGTGTGCTCCGGCGCTTGATACCAGCCGGGATCGGTGTAATCACCCGGTTTCTGATCTTTGCGCACTTTCAGCACGGTAAACATGCCGCCCATCTCCAGCGAACCGAAAGGCCCTTCGCCGCTCATCATCGGCAGAGTGTTCTCAGGCAGCGGCATTTCCATCATCCCCATTTCCGCCATACCGTTGCTGCCCATCGCCATATAACCCGGAATCAGCTGATGGATTTTTCTGGCGACTGCGCGCTGATCAACACCGATCATGGTCGGCAGATTATGTCCCATTGCATTCATGGTGTGATGGCTTTTATGGCAGTGGAAAGCCCAGTCGCCCAATTCATCCGCAACGAATTCAATCTGACGCATTTGTCCGACACCGACATCGGTGGTGACTTCAGGCCAGCGCGCTGTTTTCGGCACCGGGCCACCATCGGTGCCAGTCACCGTAAATTCGTGACCATGAATATGAATCGGGTGATTGGTCATGGTCAGATTACCGACCCGGATACGCACTTTATCGCCCTGCCGTACAGGCAGACTGTCGATACCCGGAAACACGCGGCTGTTCCATGACCAGAGATTAAAATCGTTCATGGTCATGATATTCGGCACCGAAGCGCCAGGCTCCACATCATAGGCATTGATCAGAAAGATGAAGTCGCGGTCCACCTGATCAATCTGCGGATGCGGATGTTTAGGATGTGTCACCCATGCGCCCATCATCCCCATCGCCATTTGGGTCATTTCATCGGCATGCGGATGGTACATAAACGTCCCCGGACGCCGCGCGGTGAATTCATATACAAAGGTTTTTCCCGGCGGAATCGGTGGCTGCGTCAGACCGGAAACGCCATCCATACCATTCGGCAAACGCTGACCATGCCAGTGCATACTGGTGTGTTCCGGCAAACGGTTGGTCACAAAAATCCTGACCTGATCGCCTTCCACGACTTCGATCGTCGGCCCCGGACTTTGTCCGTTATACCCCCATAACTGCACGGTCATGCCCGGCGCAAATTCACGCATGACCGGTTCTGCAATCAGATGGAACTCTTTAACACCTTTGTTCATGCGCCACGGTAAAGTCCAGCCATTCAGCGTGACTACAGGGCGGTACGGGCGGCCGTCCGGCGGCAGATACGGTGCGGCGGTTTCGGGGCCGGAGCGTATCACCGGCTCCGGCAATCCGGCCATGGCAACACGGCTGACAACAGCGCTGGCGACGGCTGCACCGGTCAGACCGGCCAGTTTAAAAAATTGTCTACGTTGATTCATGCTGTTCTCCGTATTCAGTGGCTGGCTTCGGCAGCAGCACTGCCGGTATTGCGGTTAAGCGGACTGATGCTGACATTCAGCGGTGCACCGGTCAGGCTGGCTTGCAGCGCGGCATCGGCGCGCCAGAAATTTGCCAGCGCATCAATCGCTGCAGTCACCATCATCCTTTGTTCACGGGCATCCGCCAGCAGCTCAAATACAGAGATTTGCATTGCGTTATAACGCAGCAACATTTCATCTGAGATTTTGCGGCGCGCAGGAATCAGATCATCACGGTACTGACGCGCGGCATCAAAACTTTGTAAATATGCGGCATAGGTCACGCGTTGCTCCGATGCCGCCTGCAGTGTCACCGCCAGCGCTTGCTGGCGCGCAGCTTCCACACCGGACTGAGCTGCCTGACGTTGTAATGCACCGCCATCCCACAAGGGCAGCGCAATCTCCACTTCCCAGCCCTGACTATCACCGCGCTTTGCGCGCAAACCAATATCCGCGATACTTTCCACGCGGCTGAGTCCTGCCTGCAAGCGCGCCGTCTGCCAGCGCTCCTGTGCCAGACGCACATCCAGACGCTGAGGACGCTGCGGGCTGTTCAGTTGCGCGTCGGTCATCGCCTGCTGCGGCAAATCCGGCAAACGTTCCGGTAAAGGAAAGGCTTTGGCGCTTTCAGCATCCAGTCCCATTGCCTGCCACAATGCTTCCCGCGTTGCCAGCGCACGCTGCTCTGCCTGCGTCCGCAGCAAACGAGCTTCCCCCGCTCCCTGCTGGTAGCGCAGGGTTTTCAGCGCATTCAGATTACCTCTGGCTTTCATCGCTGTCGCCAGTTCACCGGCAGCAGCGGCAGCCTGTTCCACCTGCTGCGCGTAATGCCATTGTTCCTGTGCAGCCACGGCATCGACCCACGCAAGCCGTGCAGCCGCAATGCGCTGTGTCAATTCGCTGGTCAGTTGTAATCTGGCCTGCAACTGCAACGCCTGTTCCTGCTGGCGTCGCTGCGGCCATAAAATCAGCTCCCACAAGCCCAGACTGATACTGCGCACAATTTCCAGTTCAGGTGCATGCACACGTTCAAAGCCGAATACCGGCACCGGCAATGACGCCGCTTTAGCGCGCAGCGCAGCGCCGGACTGAGCATCTGCAAACATGGCACGAATGGCCGGATGCTGTTGCAGTGCGATTTGTACTGCATCGCTTTGTTGCAGCGTTTCACCGGGTACTAAGCGCAAAATGGAGCCGGTTTCAGCCGCACTGCGGTGCGTCGTTACCGGCAGATAAGCCGCATCGGTCAGCGGCGCAGATGGCATACCGGTACAGCCGCTGAGTAAGAGCAGGCTGCCGGTCAGTAAGATCAGTTTCATCAGAAGATATTCCTGTACAAGCGTGACATTACCTTTGCAGGTAAGCACGAATTAATCACGGTAAAAAAGACGGCCAGTGCCGGTGATCAGCTTTGCCGTGGTGGCGGTACAGGAACGGAAGGTGTGACTGAACGCGGCAGTTCAGCAACCGGAAAAACAGCCACGCCGGAAGCCGGTTGCGGCAATGTCAGAGAAGGAGGATTCAGAAATGCAAGCGCAGTACAGCATGGCGATAGCTGATGACAGCCCCCGGTTTTGGCATGTGCTTTTACGGGAGACAGTTTTGTTTTGACCTTGTGGTCTGTCGCGTTTGTAGTCTGCATTTCATCACAGTGATGTGCAGCCATGCCTGTCATATCAGGCGCTGCCGGAATCACCGCAACATCAGATGCTGACACCGGCAGACAACTGGCATGTGCGAATGCAAACAGGCTTTGCAAAGGCAAAACCAGCATCAGCAAACACAGCAATAATCGACGGGACACATTCAGCATGGGCGTCACCTTAGCACATTTTGCGATTGCCCCCTACAAGGCAAATCAACGCTCCGTACCACCGCGGCTGTTTTGCCAGCCATCTACCTGCGGTGCATGAACCTGAAATACCGGAGCGGCTGAACGGCGCTGCACAACCGGGCGTACCTGATTACGGCCATTTTGCTTTGCTTCATACAAACAAAGGTCAGCGCGCTTCATCAGTGTATCCACACTGTCCTGACTATCCATGACAGCGACACCGAAACTGGACGTGACGCTGAAATGGCGACCATCTTCCAGAAAGAACTGCAAGTCGCTTTCTACTTTTTTGCGGATAAGCTCTGCACGTTCCATCGCTGCGTTCAGATCTGTCTCCGGCAAAACAATCACGAATTCTTCCCCGCCGTAACGCGTCAGCCAGTCGCGGTCTGCATACAGACTCTGTCTGACCAGTCCGGCAAAGGTAATCAGTACACGGTCACCAATCGCATGACCATAGGTGTCATTGACCTGTTTAAAAAAATCAATATCGCAAAAAATCACTGATACCGGACGACCATGACGCAATGCGCGTGTCAGTTCTGCCGGCATCTGCTCATTAAAATACTGACGGTTAAACACCTGAGTCAGCGCATCCGTATTCGACAAGGTTTTCAGCGTAGCCAGCGCTTTTTCCAATTGCTGCGTGCGCTCCATTACCAGCTGATCCTGATCGCGGATATGCCGCTGCAGACTGTTTTGCATTTCACGAAAACCATCGACGACCAGATCAATCTCGTTGTAACCGTGCCGCTTACGGCGATGCAGGCTGAACACTGCGCCCAGCTGATTGGCTTCCAGCTTACGCACATAGGCTGCCAGCTCATGCAGTGGCTGCTCCAGATCACGCTTGAGAATTTTTGCCACGGCAAACAATAACACCAGCCCCAGCACAAGAATTTCCAGCACGGCGATAATCAGATTACGGATCAGCTCAGAACGCAGGCTGCTTTTATCGAGTACCAGTTCCAGCGTACCGACGCTGCCATTGCTGGCCATCGGCGCGGGAATATCCATACGCAGGGTCTGGCTCTGTGACAGCTTATCTTTGCTGCCTTGCGTAAATACTTTACCTGTACTGGTGTAAATCGCCACCCAGGCAACATCCGGACTGTTCAGTAACAATCCCATTTGTTTTTCGATGGTTTGCGGCTCGATGTCCCAGATAGCTACGGACAACAGCGGCAAATGGGTTTCGGCGACGCTACGCACGGCGGTTTCGAATTTTTCTTCGCCCGCGCGATAATTCAGCCAGCCCTGCAGCGTGCTGAACAGCACCACACAAAGAATGACCCATTTAAATAATTGTCTTAACAATACCGATGCGATGGGTTCCTGCACAAATCGCGTCATGTGCGCCCCCTGCCCGGAGAAAGAATCTGACGAAAACTGAACTGATACTGGCGTACAGCCGGGTTCAGCACTTTGCTGAAACGCCGGAAATCCACCCTGTGAAAGTCCAGATCACCGTACTGACTCTGAAAGCGTTTTGCATCATCTGCTGAGAACAGGATGAACATAGAGCGTTCAAGCTCCAGACCCTCATCGGCAAAATCGTGTCCGTTATGGTAGTCATACAGCATGACCAGCGCATAGGCTCCGGCAATAAAATGGCCTCCGGCAAGCGCAGCGAGGCTGCCGGTGCGAAGTTTGGTGATGGCTTCTTCGGATGTATTAATGCCGCTGAATACCGCATCACTGCCGGGTTTTCCGCCGCGCTCAGCCCAGCTCTCCATTGCACCGAAGGCCATCAGATCATTTCCGGCCCATACAACCCTGACCTGTGGATAGCGCTGGTACAGCCAGTCACTTTGTTCGCGCGCCTTGGCACGGTTCCACTCCCCATAAACCTGCTGCTCCAGCACCACATCACTTTGCTCAGTAACAGCGCGCAGCATGCCCTGATTCCTTTTCAGCGATGTGGTGGTTGAGCGGTCACCGGCAATCGCAATCATGTGCAGTTTATGGTCACTGCCAGCGAGGCCTTGCGCACGCGCCTTTGCAATCATCGCAGAAGCGGTCAGGTAACCGGCCTCTTCAGAATTCGGTTCAAGGACACCGATCCAGTTTTTGTATACCTTACGCGGTGCCTGTACTTTCTGGCGGTCTCGCGGATCGGTAATGCCGCTGTAGGCAAAAAAAGTACGGATTCCGGTGCCCTCCAGCAGGCGGAGCACCTCGGGGCCGACGCCGTAATCGTTACTGAGAATCAAATAATCGGGACGCTGATGACGCGGACGTTCCGCCAGCTGGCGCGCAAAACGCAGCGCATTCAGGTGGTTACGTTCGGCATAGATCACTTCCAGCTGAATGCCAAGATCACCAGCTGCAGCTTCCATACTGCGGGCTGCCGTCAGCCAGAAAATTTCATCTTTTTTCCCGGGGTTGATGAATACCACTGACATAGCAAGGCACCATGCTGGCATCAGCGCCAGACACAAAAAGATTCCCTTGCACAATCGTTTCACCACCGTCTCCTGCCTTACCGTATCGCCTGAGAGCATTCGCACTCACCTGCCGTTACAATTACTATCCGCACCAGATCAATGCAAATAGCTTTCTGATATGCACTATTTTCGTACATTTTCAGCGAATTGCGCTCACTCGTGACAATAACTCACATTCTCTGGCAACGACCTCCGAACCGCTGAATCCGTTTTTTCCGATGGCTAATTTAAACCGCTGACAGGCTGCCGGGCCAACAAACATCTAAGCGGAACAGCAATACCACTTACAAAAAAACAGGCCATTTACACCGACTGGTAAAGCCGTTTTTCCTGCACTGCCGAACGAAATAAGGAAGTAAGTGCAAATTTCCTGCTTTTTTCTTCCTTGAAATGCCCATAGGTCGCCCATATAATTAGCACTCGTTGGGATAGAGTGCTAACAATGGCTTTCTCCCCAGCCCTAAAAATCAATTTCTGGTAATGACTCGTTAATTAAAGGAGCTCGTATGAACCTTCGTCCCCTGCACGATCGTCTGATCGTTAAACGTCTGGATCAAGAAACAAAAACCGCTTCCGGTATCGTTCTGCCTGACGCTGCAGCTGAAAAACCAGACCAAGGTGAAGTATTGGCCGTTGGCGCAGGTAAACAGCTGGATAACGGTTCCGTTCGCGCGCTGGAAGTAAAAGTCGGCGACCGCGTACTGTTCGGCAAATACTCTGGTCAGGCAGTCAAAATGGATGGTCAGGAATATCTGGTAATGCGTGAAGAAGACATCTTCGCGATCATTCAGAAGTAATCCCGCGCTTCCCGTACTGAATTAATCCGAATTATTCTGGAGAATAAACATGGCAGCAAAACAAGTTGTATTTGGCGATGACGCACGTGCAAAAGTTGTTAACGGCGTAAACGTTCTGGCAAACGCAGTAAAAGTCACTCTGGGCCCTAAAGGCCGTAACGTAGTTCTGGAACGCTCTTTCGGCGCGCCTACCGTGACTAAAGACGGTGTTTCCGTTGCAAAAGAAATCGAACTGAAAGACAAGCTGGAAAACATGGGTGCGCAACTGGTTAAAGAAGTTGCCTCCAAAACTTCCGACAACGCAGGTGACGGTACAACAACCGCAACCGTACTGGCACAAGCAATCGTTCGCGAAGGCTTCAAATACGTTGCAGCAGGCTTCAATCCTACCGATCTGAAACGCGGTATCGACAAAGCGGTTGCAGCTCTGGTTGCCGAAGTAAAAACCATGTCCAAACCAACCACGACTTCCAAAGAAATCGCTCAGGTTGGTTCTATCTCTGCTAACTCTGACGTTGCAGTCGGCGAAATCATCGCTAACGCAATGGAAAAAGTCGGCAAAGAAGGCGTAATCACTGTTGAAGACGGTAAATCCCTGGAAAACGAACTGGATATCGTTGAAGGTATGCAATTCGACCGCGGCTACCTGTCTCCATACTTCATCAACAACCCTGAAAAACAGTCTGCGATTCTGGAAAGCCCGTTCATCCTGCTGTTCGACAAAAAAATCTCCAACATCCGTGATCTGCTGCCAGTTCTGGAGCAAGTTGCAAAAGCCGGCCGTCCGCTGCTGATCATCGCTGAAGATGTAGAAGGCGAAGCACTGGCAACTCTGGTTGTGAACAACCTGCGCGGCATCCTGAAAGTATCCGCAGTAAAAGCACCTGGCTTCGGCGACCGTCGTAAAGCCATGCTGGAAGACATCGCTATCCTGACAGGTGGCAATGTGATCGCTGAAGAAGTTGGTCTGACACTGGAAAAAGCAACTCTGCAAGATCTGGGTCAGGCAAAACGTGTAGAAATCGGTAAAGAAAACACCACTATCATTGACGGCGCTGGTGCAGCTGCCAACATCGAAGCACGCGTAAAACAAATCCGCGCGCAAATCGAACAGGCAACTTCTGACTACGATCGTGAAAAACTGCAAGAGCGCGTTGCCAAACTGGCAGGCGGTGTTGCTGTGATCAAAGTCGGTGCTGCAACCGAAGTTGAAATGAAAGAGAAAAAAGCACGCGTTGAAGATGCTCTGCACGCTACCCGTGCAGCAGTGGAAGAAGGCGTTGTGCCAGGCGGTGGCGTTGCTCTGCTGCGTGCACGTGCTGCAGTTGGCGCAATCAAAGGCGACAACCCTGATCAGGAAGCCGGTATCAAACTGGTTCTGAAAGCAATCGAAGCACCTCTGCGTGAAATCGTTGCTAACGCTGGTGGCGAACCAAGCGTTGTTGTTAACGCTATCGTTAACGGTTCCGGCAACTTCGGTTTCAATGCTGCAAACGACACCTACGGCGACATGATCGAAATGGGTATTCTGGATCCGGCAAAAGTAACCCGCTCTGCACTGCAAAATGCAGCATCGGTTGCTGGCCTGATCCTGACAACTGACGCTCTGGTTGCTGAAATCGCTGAAGACAAACCAGCTGCTCCTGACATGGGCGGTATGGGTGGCATGGGCGGCATGATGTAATCATCCCCCTCAGTCTGCTGAGTCAAAGCCCCGTGAATTTCACGGGGCTTTTTATTTTTCCGGAATCTGAGAACTCAGCGACCGGAAATTCATCAAAACACAACATTCCTGCATGTGCGGCCGTCTTTACCGCAATGCGACTTGACAGGGCAAACCGGCACTTAGATACTGCCGCACCTGTAAGTATATTTTCAGCTTTTGTAACGGATTACTGCATATTGCAGCAAATCGTATCAGACAAAAGCAATCCGATTTTCAATTTGTTCTGGAGACACAATGGCCCTGCAGCAACTATCTGATGAGCAGATCCGCACCTGGACGCGGGCGCAGAAAGATGAATGGTGGTTAAAAAACGTTTATCGCGGCGATATGGCACAGCTGACGCTGCGCTCTGCCCTGACCGGCTTTTTGCTGGGTGGCATTTTGTCCGGTACTGCACTGTATATCGGTGGTAAAACCGGCATCTCCATCGGCGTCGGGCTGACTTCCGTGATTCTTGCTTTCGCTTTGTTCCGCTTACTGGCAAGTTCCGGTCTGGCAAAAGATTTCACGATTCTGGAAAACAATTGCTCGCAATCCATCGCCACCGCTGCCGGCTACATGGTGATGCCAATGATTTCCGCGCTGTCAGCCTATATGCTGATTACCGGAAAAATCATCCCTTGGTGGCAAATGATGATCTGGATGTCGACTTGTTCGATTCTGGGTGTACTGGTCGCATTCCCGCTGAAACGCCGCTTCATCAATGAAGATCAGTTGCCGTTTCCAGAAGGCCGTGCTTGTGGCGTGGTGCTGGATACTTTGTATTCCGACGATGGTGACACCGGTATGCGCCAGGCCAAACTGCTGGCAAAAACCGCATTGTGGACTGCCGCATTCCAGGCGATTGTCAGCGATGGCTGGATGAAACTGATTCAGTTCAAATTGCTGATGATGGATAAATGGGCCGGTCTGGTTGAACCGTGGCATTTACATGAGCGTTTTGACGACTACTACTACATGTATGCGGCAAAAGCCGATTTGCTGATTCCGAAAATTCTCGGCACCGATTTCCGTGCACTGGGTTTGCGCTTTAATGCTGATCTGGCCATGGTCGGTGTTGGTGGTCTGATGGGTATCCGCGTTGCGAACAGTATCCTGCTCGGCTCCATCATTAACTTCGTATTCCTCGCTCCGTGGATGATTCAGCGTGGCGATATCATCGAACGCATTGCACCGAGCGGCAAAGTGGTTCCTATTTCCCGCGTTGAAATCGTCAACCAGTGGGGCCTGTGGTGGGCGGTCGCCATCATGGTGGTTGGTTCGATTGTCGGTCTGCTGGCAAAACCTGAACTGTTCACCGGCCTGTTCAAAGGCTTCGGTAAAAAAGAACAGAATACCGGCCCGGACCCTGTCGCACACATCGAACTGCCACTGATGGTATCTTACATCGGCATCCCGATTTTCAGTGTTCTGGCTGCATGGACTACACATGAGTTCTTCAATGTGCCATGGTTACTGTCCTTCATCAGTCTGCCACTGATCTTTATCCTGACCGTCATTTGTGCCAATGCAATGGCGCTGACTTCCTGGACACCGACCGGCGCACTGTCGAAAATCACCCAGTTCAGTATGGGTGCGATTGATTCCAGCAATCCGGCCAGCAATCTGATTCCGGCCGGTATGACTGCCGAAGTCGCGTCGAATGCATCCAATCTGCTGTCTGATATCAAACCGGGCTACATGCTGGGTGCAAAGCCACGTCAGCAAGCGGTTGGCCACGTGATCGGCATTTTCTCCGGTGCTATCGCCTGTATTCCGCTTTACTACCTGTTATTCCTGCCGCCGGATGCTGACGGTTTGCGCTCAACCGCGACCATCATTTCTGAAAAATTCGCTTTCCCTGCAGCAATGCAATGGAAAGGTGTTGCGGAACTGATCGCTAAGGGCGTCAGCAGCCTGCCTGCATCTGCGATTATTGCGATGGCAGTTGCTGCAATTGCAGCCGTCGTCATCGAAGTCAGTCGTATCGTGACCAAGGGTAAATTCCCGTTGTCGGCTGTTTCGATCGGTCTGGGTGTGGTACTGCCACCGGATTCCTGTCTGGCAATGTGGATAGGCGCAGCGCTGTTCTGGTGGATGGGTCGCAAACATCCTGATCCGAAAACCTCCGGTCACCAGTTCTGGGTGGAAGGTTGCGAACCAATCTGTGCAGGCCTGATTTCCGGTGCAGCACTGATGGGTATCGGTAACGCGATCATTAACGTACTGCTGTGATCCCTTACAACCGGCTTGACTGTTCTTAACTGCTTAAAAACCAGCATCAGCCGGACAAATCCAGTACCAGTATAAAAAAAGCCCTGTCTCTCACGACAGGGCTTTTTTGTTTTTCTGTGCCTGCAGATTATCTTCATAGTCCTGCATAAGCGCACTGAATGCCGAAAGCAAGGGCGTATAAACTGAGTCTCCATCCCAGCGCGACAATGCCAGCACGCTGGCCTCCAGCGTCGACAATTGCCCTTCGCGATGCGCCTTACGAATCCGGTAACTGCCGGTTTCAACATCTGTCAGACTCAGTCGAGGTAATTTTTGCAGCAAGGGATTGGCGTACAGTATTTTCCGGCTCTTACGCCACGTAGCGTCAATCACAACCAGCCTTTGCGGACGACAATCTTCCGGCCAGACATGCAGCGGTCCCTGCACCACATCTTCCGACTGATCCAGACTGGTATCGGGATACAGCAAAACCGTTCCCGCGAGCGCAGCATCTGCAACGCTGGTGAAAAGCTCGCCACGTAAATCATTCTCATCAAATGTTTCGCCGCTGATCAGCGATGACTGCTGCAGACTCAGATGCAGTAATCGCCCGCTGCCTTTGGGATGCGTCAGTTCCAGCGGATGCTGGATGATCAGCAAAGGAATCCCGTTATCTACGGAAACAACCCGGTGACACAGACACTGCATCCGTAAGCACTGCTGGCACGGCATTCGTTTAACTAACATTGTTTTACGCTCGCTCAGGTAGGGCTACGGAAAGTCTGCTATTGTACAGTCAGAGAAAATTTCATTCGCCGAAACCAGATAGTTATTATGAAAACGCCTGCCATTTTTGCCTCCCTGATCGTTCTTTTTGCTGCCGCCTGCGGAGGTGGCGGAGGCAGCAGTTCCACGGATTCCGCAACCAGTACGTCCGGTTCCGGTACGGGGTCAGGCAGTGGTTCAGGCGGTACGTCCGGTGGTGGTACAGGCGGCGGCACGGGTGGCGGAACGGCAGTCACGCTGGAGAAAAAAGCTGCCGCGCTGGCAGCCAAGCTCGGCAAAAGCAGCCGTTTTCTGGTCGGTCTGGGAACCACCAGCGTCGCCGATATTCAGAAGCAGAACATCCGCATTGATATTTATGATCAGTATCTGAATGGCGTCGGTGCCGGTTCATGGCCAACATGGAACAGTCCGTCCGGTGCGTATGTGCAGGTCGTCGCGAAAAATGCTGACACGCTCGGTGCAGTGCCGATGTTCACGCTGTATCAGATGGCAAGCAACGGCGATGGCAATCTGTCCGGCCTCACGAATCAGACTTTCATGACCGGCTACTGGAATAATGTACGCTTGCTGTTTCAGCAAATCGCGACTTACGGCAAGCCGGTACTGGTGAATTTTGAACCGGATTTCTGGGGGTATACCCAAAGGTTGTCGGTGAATGCAGATCCTTCCACCGTGAAAGCGCTGGTCAGCTTTGATCAGGATTGTACGAATCAGCCTGATAACGTGACTGGCATTGCCCAGTGTCTGATTCAGATCGCACGCAAATATGCGCCGAATAATGCCTATGTCGGCTTTCCGCCAGCACTGTTCGGTGATCTGTATTCCACTGCGCTGGGTTACATGCAAAAACTGGGCGCTGACAAAGCGGATTTCATTGTGATGCAGACACTGGATCGCGATTCCGGCTGCTTTGAAGTCAGCCCGCAACCATCATATTGCCAGCGTGCCGGAACCGGCTGGTACTGGGATGCGACGAATAAGACATCGCCGAATTTCACCGAGCATTTTGCGCTGACCAAGAGCTACAACACAGGTTTGCAATTGCCGGTCATCTGGTGGCAGACACCGCTGGGCGTGCCTTCATCGACACCAGGCGGCGTTGCCGGACGTTACCGCGACAACCGCGCCAGCTACTTCCTGACCCACACTGCGGAAATGGTCGCCGCTGGCGGGCTGGGCGTGGTATTCAGTACCGGCGAAGTCAATCAGACCAGCATTAACACCGATGGCGGACAGTTTAAAACTCTGAGCACCAACTATCTCGCCAACCCGACTGCCCTTCCTTAAGCTGCTACCGGGCAGACAATAAGTCAGCCAGCGCGCCCTGAATTTTCGGATAACGGAACTGAAAACCAGCGCGCTGCGCCCGTGCCGGCAACACATGCTGTCCGCCGGTCAGCAACATCGCCATTTCACCCATTGCCAGTTTCAAAGCCCATGCCGGCGTGGTCAGCAGCGCTGGCCGGTGCAGCTGCGCGGCCAGTGCCTGTGTGAATTCTGTATTGGTCACCGCCCCCGGCGCGACCATATTCACACTGCCGCTGATGCGCTGATCCTGCAACAGCACACTGATCAGCCCAACATAATCCTGATAGTGAATCCAGCTCATCCACTGTTGACCATTACCGATTTTACCGCCCAGACCTAGCCGGAACGGCAGCAGCATTTTCGTCAGTGCGCCGCCTTCTGTGTCCAGCACCACACCGGTACGCAATAACACCACACGGATACCATCACGCGCAGCAGACAAGGCTGCGGCCTCCCAGTCCACGCAGAGTTGCGCACCGAAATCACCGCCTGCTGCACGGGTTTCATCAATCCGTTCATCACCGGAATCGCCGTAAAAGCCGATGGCAGATCCGCTCAGCAAAACCGCAGGCTTTACCCGTGCTTCGCGCATTTTCTGCACCAGACATTCGGTCAGAAAGATCCGGCTTTCCCTTAGCCGGGCTTTGCGGGCATCGGTCCAGCGTGCGCCGATGATGGGTTCGCCGGCCAGATTAATGACCGCATCAAACACACAATCCGGCGTGTAAGCATCAAGGCTGTCAATCGCTTTCACGCCGGCACCGCAACGCCGTACAACCTCACCGGGTTGACGACTCAGCACCGTCAGCTGATGTCCCTGACGAAGAAGATCTGCACATAATCGGCGGCCGATCAGGCCGGTACCGCCAGTGATCAAAATATTCATGCTTCTTTATCCTGAAAACGGATACACCATCAATTCACAGCAATCCCCCGCCCACCGGCCCAGAAGGCAAAACGGTGCGATGAAGAAAGACAACGAGCAGCGCAAAATATGTCCGCAAAAACCGTTTTTTCAACGCAGCGACAGATCGCAATGATGCAGCTATCGTCATCTGGTCATTCCGGAGGCCCGGACTTTCTGCCGACGACCGCCGGATCGCTGTGCAGAACACCGCATTTGAGGCAATTTCAGCCATTGTACGGCCACACAGCAGATGCTTACTCAGCGCCACTCTTCACCGATACTCAGACGCTCATCAAAACGCCAGACTTTACGGATTTCCAGCACGTCGTAATCAGCACTGATTGCCTCCGGAAAGATCGCATAACGGGCATTCAGTTTCGCAATATTCCGGATCGCCTGATCCAGTTCGTTACTGCCGCTGGAACGGTGAATCACCACTTCCTCCACACTGCCATCTTTACGGATCACCACGGTCACCACCGCATCGCCGCGCGATTTATTGCGGGCGCTGTCAGAGTAATTCAGATTGCCGTTACGCTCCCATTTCTGGGCGATGCTTTCCGCATACATGCGTAAATGCACGCTGCGTTCGGTAGCGCCCAGATACAGCTTGCGACGTCCGCCCTCGGTCAGCATATTGGTTGGCGGCGCGCCCTTCAGCAAATTCAGCCCGCGCGCCTGATCTCTCAGACGGCTCGCAAAATCGCCGGGGCCTGCAGAAACCACTTCATTACCTTTACTAGAACCTGTCGCCAGCGGGTCACTGCCACCGCCCTGAGCAACACCAGCCTTCGGCGTTGCGGCACTACCATCCGGACGCGCACCGCTTCCCTTACCTTCTGCACCAGTCCCGGTGGTGACCGGCTTACTTTGCAAACGTCCGGCCTCGGCCTGCGCCGCAGCCATCTGCGCCAGCCGGTTTTCTGTTGCACGACGCATTTCTTCTTTTTGCTGCTGACGGCTGGCCGCCGCTTGCTGATCCAGTTGCGACTGCACCGCTTCTGTTTCGCGCTTCGGCAATTCCGGCACTTTGGCGGCAGCCGCGATTTGTTCCTGTTGCTCGCGGTCAGTCACCCTGAAATTCGCCTGTTCGCGTGTGCGCTGACGGCGCAACTCACGCTCTGCCGCCATTTGTTCCTGCAGATGTTGTGCCACCGCATCCTGCACCGGTTCCTGCTTGCGGTTCACAAGGACAGCAGACGCCATCTGATCCAGACTTGCCAGACTTTGCTGTACACGCTGGGCTTCCGCTGTTTTCTGCTCAGCCGCACGCTGCTCTGCAAGTTGCTGTTCCGCCAGTCGCTGCGCTTCCCGCGCTCTTGCTGCTTCCTGCTCACGCAGTTGCTTTTGTTCGGCAGCGATTTTTGTGCGAATTTCGTCTGCCTGCACCTTCACGTCCGATTGCATCGCTTTCGTCAGATCCGCATTCGACGCCCTTGTCGCCAGCAAATTGACATCGGGTGCCAGCGTTTTCTGGCGTGCCTGTACTTTTTCCGGTGCCGGAACATATTTGGCGGGCGCGGTTTCCGGCTCAGCTTCAGGCTTCGTTTCCGGCTTGGTTTCGGGTTCCGTGATGGTTTTGGGCACTTCCTCACTGACCGCAACTTTTTGCGGCGTGTCGCTGCCCTGCTCTGCCGTACCCGGCGTTTTAACAGGATCATCGGGATGCGGATTGGCCACAGTAAAGCTGTCTACACGAAAGCGGTCTTGCGCAATGATCAGCGGTGCGGCATCCGGCATACCTTTTTTTGCGGCGACCGGCGCTTTTTTGATCGCACGGGCTGGTCTGGCCTGCGCTTTTTCAGCAGCAGCCTCTTTAACTGCTACAGGTTTTGGCAAGTCCACCAGTTGAATTCCGGTACGCACCGCAGGCCTTGTTTCCGCAGGTTTCTCAGGTGCGCTGACCGCAGACTGCAGAGCTGGCACCGGCGGCACCACAGCTTGTGCAGTTTTCTCTTGTGACACTGGTGGTTCTGTCGTTTGCAAACGGATTTGCAAAGGCGGCGACACCGGATCGGCGACTGCTCCGGCTTCGGATGATTCAGCGGCTTCCTTGCTGTCACCGCCAAACTGCAGTGACAACAACAGTACATGTACCAGTAACGACAACAACAGACCCAGCCGTAAGCGACTGATATCTGACTGGTCTGTCTGCTTTGATTCCGTCAACTGCAACACACTCATTATTTATCTGGTCTGGCATTAATCGAATGACATGCTTCATCATAACGCCGCACAGCGAAAAGATGTCGCCTGTCGACCACAATCTGACACTGCTGCACGGGTACGCAGTGCAGGAGTCTGCCATATTTCCGGCTGACCGACAGATTTGCTGCATTGAAACTACCAAAACAGCCACAGTAATGCAAAAATTGCTATGCATATTTAAGGCGTCATACGCAAATTTCATATCAAGACGCTGTGCAAACGGCTCAGTATTCTCTCTCCGTATCAAACTATAACGAGGTCGCAGATGAAGAAGATTCACATTATCGACTCCCACACTGGCGGAGAACCTACCCGCGTCATCATTGGCGGCGGACCAGAACTCGGTAACGGCAGCATGGAACAACGCCTGCAAATATTCCGCGAACAGTTCGATCACTACCGCAGCGCCACCGTCTGCGAACCACGCGGATCAGACGTGATTGTCGGCGCACTGCATTGTGAAAGCAGCCATCCGGAATGCATTTCCGGCGTGATTTTTTTCAACAATGTCGGTTATCTGGGCATGTGCGGCCACGGCATGATCGGCTACATCGTCACACTGGCTTACCTGGGCAAAATTCAGCCGGGTATTCATAAAGTAGAAACGCCGGTTGGCATTGTTGAAGCTGAACTGAATGAAGATTTCAGCGTGACGGTGCGCAACGTACCGTCTTACCGCTATCAGGCCGCTGTACGTGTTGAAGTGCCGGGCGAAGGCGTGGTGACCGGCGATATCGCGTGGGGCGGCAACTGGTTCTTCCTGATCAACGATCACGGCCAGGACTTATCGCTGAAAAATACTGAACGTCTGACCGAGTACGCATGGAAAGTCAGACAAGCACTCGAAGCACAAGGCATCACCGGCGAAAACGGCGGCCTGATTGATCATATTGAATTATTCGGTCAGCCACAGTCCACCGAAAATCACAGTAAGAGTTTTGTTTTGTGTCCGGGCAAAGCCTATGACCGCTCGCCTTGCGGCACCGGCACCAGCGCCAAGCTGGCTTGTCTGGCAGCCGATGGCAAACTGCAGGAAGACAGCATCTGGCATCAGGAAAGCATACTCGGCAGCGTATTCCACGCATCGTATCGCTTTACCGATGCTGAAAAACACAAAATTCTGCCAACGCTGCGCGGCACCGCTTTCGTCAATGCCAACAGCCAGTTGATTCTGAATGAACGTGACCCTTTCATCTGGGGTATTCGCTAACCGGCGATATCCTTTCCGCCCTGCTGCCCCGCACCCCATCCCCCTCGCGCGCGCAGCAGGTTTTTTTGCATCCCCCGGCTGGTTCAGCCATCCCAAGCACAGACGGCGACACGCATCCAAACCTGTTTAAAATCCCACTCCTCCGTACCTGATTCAGACTCAATTGCAGTGTTAGTTTAAAGTCACACTGACTGATAAATAAACGCAGCAAATCGTATCCTCCGGCAATCGGCAGTAACCCTGAAAAGCAAAAAACGCAGGCTGAAAGCCGTATCAGAAAAAGAAAAAGCACCGCATCTGCGGTGCTTTTCACATACTGCACATCTCTGCCCAGACAACAGGATCAGACTTTTTTGCGAATCACTTCACGGTATTCACTTGGCGTCATACCCACAGTCGCTTTGAACACACGCGAAAATGCGCTGTGATCCTGATAACCGCAAGCCAGTGCAATTTCAGTAATACTGGTATTGGTTTCTGCCAGCATGATGGAAGCTGCATCCAGACGAATCTTGACCATCATCTGACGCGGGGTCAGCGAAAAGATTTTGTGGAAATTCCGTTCCAGCTGCGCAATCGATAAGCCGGTCAGTTTCACCAGCTCTGCCATCGTGACAGTTTGCGCATAATTCTGATGCAGATACTTCACGGCCGCAGCGATTTTTGCATACACCGGATGATGCTGATCCGGCGTTGCCAGATCACGCGAAATACCGCACATACCGACAATATGACCGCGTTCATCACGCAGCGGGTTCTTTTGTGTCAGACACCAGCCCGGAGAGCGATTCGGATACAGATGCAATTCCAGCTGATCGCGCAACTCACGCGAACCGCGCAGCACTATGGCGTCCTGCGCGGCATAGCTGATTGCCAGCGAGCTGGGGAATACATCTTCTGCCTTACGACCAATCAATGCATTTTTTTCACGCAAACCGCAGCGGCGCACCAGGGTTTGGTTCACAACAACATAACGCCCTTCCGTATCTTTTACGAAAAAGACGATATCAGACATGGTGTCGAACAATTGTTCAGCAAAAAATACATCACTAAGCTGGTTTGCGAGATTATGACGCTTCTCTACAGCTGAGAAAATTGCATGTTTTTCCATCGGATCACTTTCACAAGATGAGCTTAATATATTTATCTAATATATTAAGGATGAGAGCATACCTGATTCCGGACAAAAAGGCTTAACTTTTCGTCACAAACGTGCGTGAAATGTGCTTACAAACCTACAAAAGTTGGCGCAAACGATTTCTCGTCAATAAGTATTTGCCACAAGGAAAAAAATCAGCGTTTTTAAATATACTAACTGCATTTTAAAACACTGATCATAGCCTAAATGCTGCCCGCACTATGCAGAAATCTACATTGAGTCTGCAGAAATCGTGAAATAAGAATAGTATTTACGAGATTTTGTGAAATTAAATTACCTCATAACCGTGCTTTTCTAATTTTTATTACTGGGGTGAACCTTCAGTGCAGGTTCAGGTCAAAGCTTTCAAGTTACTTTCAAAATGCATAATATGCTGAATGTTCGAACTTATTCAGCGAAAAATTCAAGAAAAAGCAGTAATATATACAAAAAATATTGAAATATTCAGGGAATAAAGATGCTTACCAAAGTCGAAGCGACCACACCTAGCGCGCCCAAAAAGCGTGCTGCAGATATCGCCTATGATGCGATTGAAAGCATGATCGTCAGCCTGGATCTAAAACCGGGCGCACCAATTGTTGAATCTGAACTGGTTGAACGTACCGGACTGGGCCGTACACCGCTGCGCGAAGCGCTGATGCGTATGTCCTCCAATGGCCTGATTATCCAGATGCCGCGCCGCGGCCTGATCATCAGCGATATCGAACCTGCTGAACATATGACACTGGTGGAAACACGGCGTGTCGTGGAACGACTGATTGCACAAAGTGCGGCGCGCCGCGCGAATCCGCAGCAGCGCAAAGCGATGGTCGAGTGTGCAGAAAAAATGCTGATTGCGGCGAAACGCCACGATCTGAATGAATACATGGCAGCGGATCAGGAATTTGATTACGTTGTCCACGAAGCCTGCCGCAACCCGTCTGCGGTGCAGGCAGTGATTCCGATGATTATCAAATGCCGCCGCTTCTGGTATGCATTCCAGCACGAAGGCGATGTCGAAGAAGGTGCGCGCAACCATATGCTGGTCGCGAAAGCGATTTCCAAAGGTAATGAAGATCTGGCGATGAAAGCGTCCGATGGTCTGATGGATTATCTGGAATCGTTCGCCCGCAAAGTGATCGGCTGAGCGCTTCGCGTTTGCCGTCAGGCCGGATCGCGATCCGGAAATAAAACGGGGCAATTGATTGCCCCGTTTTTATTTGATCCCGCTGAATTGCCTAGTCAGTCCGGTCAGTTACCTCATCTGCGTTCTGCCATAACACAGAACGATGCGGTATCGACGATCAGTCTTCGTCGTCCTCCTGTGGCTCGCCGCCTTCTTCTGTTTTCAGGAATTCCTGCACACTGCGGCTCAAGCCCAGTGAAGGTTCTTCAACATAGCTTGCCAGCAGATTTGCGCGGCTTTGCGGCGTTTCCAGACTCATACGGCCCAGTGCCCCGCTGCGGAAGTCCAGCAGCAAAGTATGCGATGCTTTTTCGAAATCCAGATCGCCACCTTTGATACGGAAACCGCGTTGTTTCGCGATACTTTCGACCACACCAACCGCATCCAGTCCGTCCAGTTGAAACTTATAACGTGCGCTGATAGCAGCCGGGTATTTTTCCAGTAACTGCCCTGCCAGAAACACGGCCACTTCCTCTTCGATAACGGCATTCACACCAACGGCGTGGCAAGCGGCCAGCATCAGACCATCGGTCGGATGCTCGATCTTAGGCCACAACATCCCCGGTGTATCGGTCAGAATCATGTTTTTACCCAGATACAGGCGCTGCTGGGTTTTGGTGACTGCCGGTTCATCGCCGACATTGGCAACCCGCTTTTTCAGCAAAGCATTCATCAGCGTGGATTTACCGACGTTCGGAATCCCCATGATCATCATGCGTAAAGGCTTGGTCGGCACTGCGCGATGCGGGCAGATTTTCTGCGCCAGCAAAGGAATTCTTGCGACATCCGCCGGTTTTTTGCAGCTCAGCGCTACCGCATGCACATTTTTCTGCGCATTGTAAAAATCGAGCCAGGCTTTGGTCGCGGCCGGATCGGACAAATCTGCTTTATTCAGAATCTTCAGACAAGGACGTTGGCGCGCTGCCCGGATTTGTTCCACCATAGGATTGCAGCTGGCCTGAGGGATGCGGGAATCCAGCACTTCGATCACCAGATCGGTGCTTTCCATCGCCTCAGCAGCTTTCTTCCGGGCGGCATTCATATGCCCGGGAAACCATTGTATCGACATAGTGTTCGTCAAACTTATTCAAACCGCTATTGTACGGGAGAGTCAGGCGGAATGACGAACCGGACGGGAGGCGGCAATGGATAAAAACCGTGAAATCCGCTGATTGTGAGCGGTATGGATATATAAAATCACCATTCCTTGTGGATTCCGTCAGCATTTCAGCTATCTGCCTGCCGGACATCCAACCTCCGCGCCCGGTACATCACTCGCTTAAACGGAGAATTCATCCGGCAATTACGACCACCGGACAAGCAGTCATTATGCAAGTATCGTCATTTCACATTCTCTGAGGCCCGGACTTTCTGCCGACGACAAGGGAATCGCTATGCAGAACACCGCATTTTGGCCTCAAAATGCCCGAAATCAGCCCTGACACGGGCCGCTGAGACAGGACGGCCTTAGAGCTGCGAACAACAAAAATCCGTTCTGAAATGGATATCAGGCAGCGTTTAAGGCGTTTTTTTCGCCGCCGGTAACTCCGCAGTCAGTTTTTTCAGCGGTTCAATCAGTTCATTTTTGACGCTGATGGATAACTGGTAATGATCGATTTTCCATCCTTTTGCAGTCAGCACGACCACGCCGCTCGCCTGACACAAGCCCAGATCGGTATCCAGCTGCTCATCAAACCACGCCCATTTGCCGGAAAAATCCGGCTTCAGATGCCGCTGGCGCACATGAAAAGTCCATGCTTTGCCTCGTTGGAAAAACGGTTCCGACCATTTGATAAATTCTGCGCGTGTCCAGCGCTCATCCGGATCGGTGCCGATAAACACGGCGTTTTCTGTCAGTTTATCGAAGTAAGCGCGGTCAGCACGGGCAGCATCGTTGTGCCACTGATCGAGCATCGCATGAATGGCTTTTTCTGCTTTTTCTGCTTTATCTGCTTTCACATTTGCAGTCGCTGTGAGCGGTGCATCGGGTTTGCCGCCGTCTGCCAGCACAAACGGGGACAAGCTGATACCTGCCGCACTCAGCAAGATCATCAGAGGTGTTTTTTTCATAATGTCAGATTCCTTCAAAGAGAAGCAGCTCAGTTAATTCAGGAAAGTCCGGTCAGAACAGATAAATGCGCAATCACACTCTTACTCAGGGCATTCAGGTTATAGCCGCCTTCCAGACAACTGACGATGCGGCCTGATGCATACTTTTGTGCCACCTGCAGAATTTGCTGCGTCATCCACGCATAATCCGTTTCAGTCAGGCACATTTGCGCCATTTCATCATCACGATGGGCATCGAAGCCGGCGGAAATCAGTATCAGTTCAGGCCGGAAACGCTGCATCGCAGGCAACCAGCTCTGATTCACGATACGGCGTATCACTTCGCCGTCCGTACTGGCATCCACCGGTGTGTTCAGCATATTTTCGGCGGGAAACTCGGTGCCGCAATACGGATAGAAAGGATGCTGAAAAAAACCCGCCATCAGAATACTGTTGTCGCCGCTGAAAATATCCTCAGTACCATTACCGTGGTGCACATCAAAATCCACAATTGCGATACGTTTCAGTCCGTAACGTGCCTGCGCATAGCGCGCGGCGATTGCCACATTATTGAACAGGCAAAAACCCATGGACTGAGATGCACTGGCATGATGGCCAGGCGGACGAATCGCGCAAAAGGCATTATCAGCCTCACCATGCATTACCGCATCGACTGCAGCCATCGATAAGCCTGCTGCGCGCAAAGCGGCCTGCCAACTGTGCGCATTCAGCCCGGTATCTGCATCCAGCGGAAAATGCGCATACTCAGATCGCTGTGAGGGACAGTTTTCCCGGATACGGTAAATGGCATCGGTCGTGTGTACACGCGCCAGATCCGCTTCCGTTGCCAGCGGGCCGGAGCGCCAGTCCAGAACGGCGGCCACCGGGCTCTGCCTGACGGCATCTTCAATCGCCTGCAAACGCGATGGCGCCTCAGGATGCCACGCACCCATTTCGTGTAATTTACAATCGTCGTGGCTGAAAAATGCGCTCTTCATGTCGAATACTATCTTACAAAATGCTGCTTTCCTGCTCGCCTGAATGACATGCTGCCACGGGGGTGTCCGCATATCGCGCTGTGCCGCTTTGCTGCCGGTTAGGGCAGAAAAAATCAGTTTAAACCAGTCAGCGGCTGGCGATACTAAAAGCCGGGAATTAAAAGATACAATTGTCGCAGCAATTCACCGATCAACTTTGCCGTATTTCAATTCCATCCCCCATGCACAGGAACATTCAACGCCTTTCCGAGCAGTTAAATTCCATCATTATCGGCAAAGAGCCCCAGGTGAAGCTGGCGGTTGTCTGCCTGATCGCAGGCGGACACCTGCTGATTGAAGATTTGCCCGGCGTCGGTAAAACAACGCTTTCACATGCACTGGCGATGTCGCTCGGACTGAAATTCACCCGCGTGCAATTCACCAGCGATTTACTACCGGCAGATATCACCGGCATTTCTGTTTTTAATCGTGAGCGCCAGCAATTCGAATTCCATCCCGGCCCGGTGTTCAGTCAGGTTTTACTGGCCGATGAAATTAACCGCGCCACGCCGAAATCCCAGTCCGCATTGCTGGAAGCGATGGAAGAAGGTCAGATTTCTGCCGATGGTGTGACGCATCGTCTGCCCGTACCCTTCTTTGTGATTGCCACCCAGAATCCGTCTCATCAGTTGGGCACGCATCCGCTGCCAGAGTCGCAGCTTGATCGTTTTCTGATGCGTATTTCGCTCGGCTATCCTGATAAGCAGGCAGAACGCGCTTTGCTGAAAGGCGATGACCGCAGAACACTGATGAACACGCTCGGCACGGCAATGTCGCTCGACGCATTTCTCAGTCTGCAGCAACAAGTGCGCACGATTTTTGTCTCCGATAAGCTGGTCGACTATATTCTGACGCTTGCAGCCGCAACCCGACACTCCGGATTATTTGCAGAAGGTATGAGTCCGCGGGCATCGCTGGCACTGGTGCAGGCAGCACGCGCATGGGCGCTGACCGAAGGCCGCGATCATGCCCTGCCCGAAGATGTACAGGCAGTGTTTATTCCTGTGATTGCACATCGCTTAAGAACCGCAACCACTTCGCAGGGAAGAACCGAAACCAGCGCCACTCTGCTGCGAAAAATTCTGCAGGAAACCGCCGTCTGATATGGAATTTCCTTTGCTCAGCAAGCTGCAACACTGGATCAGTGATCTGCCTGCAAAATTATTCTGGATCAAGCGCGCACCGGAACCCGGCACGGTCATACTGAATCAGAAGCGTATTTATACCGTGCCATCCAAAAGCGGATGGATGCTGGTACTGGTGTTATTAATTCTGTTTGTCACATCGACCAACTACAACCTGAATCTGGGCTTCATCCTGACGTTCACCATCGCCGGGATCGCCTTTGTCAGTGTCTTTCAGGGTTTTGCCAATCTCGCGTCGCTTGAACTGGAACCGGTATCTGCTGAAAACACGTTTGCCGGAGATTCCAGCACTGTACGTCTGCGTATCCGTAATCCCGGAAAGCGGGCGCGTTACGCTATCTGGATTGGCTGGCGCCATGCACCTGAGCAAAAGCAGGCTTACGATATTCCACCGGAAAGCGACATTATTGTCGAGCTGGAATTGCTGACCACTGCGCGCGGCCGTTGTCAGATACCGATCGTCACGTTAAATACATGGTTCCCGCTGGGCTTACTTCGCGCCTGGAGCTACTGGTATCCCGGCATGCAGGCGATTGTGTATCCGGCACCGGAGGCAGTCACGCCTCAGATACCGCTTTCCGGCGACGGCGAGAATGAAAGTACGACAGTGGCAAGCGGCGGTGATTTTTCCGGCATCCGCCCGTACCGCCCCGGCGACTCACTGAAGCAACTGGCATGGAAGCAAATTGCCAGACTGAATCCGGACAGCAGCAATGCTTTGCTCACCAAAGAATATGTGCAGCACACCGGTGGCGAAACCGTACTCGACTTACAAAGTCTGCTGCACGCACTGGCAACCGAACAAGCCTTATCCCGCGTCGCGGCATGGATATTGCAACTCGAAAAACACAATATGGCTTACGGATTACATACTGGTGATCTGCATATTCCGGCTTCAGCAGGAGAGGAGCATGCGCGACGCTGCCTGGAAATTCTGGCACTGTACGGTGAACGCTCATGAGCCGCTTCACTAACCCGCTGACACAGGACAAAAGCAATTCTGTCCTGCTGACGATTTCCTGCTTTACCGCCGTCTTCCCGCACTTTTTTCATACGACAGCATGGGTCATTGGCGGCAGCAGTTTCGCGCTGATCTGGCGCTTATGGCTGGTCATGACCGGACGCAAATTGCCGGCTACGCTGCTTCTGCTCCCCTATGTATGTCTGATGATGGCAGGCGTGTGGATATCGTTTCATACCTTTCTGGGAAAAGAAGCAGGTGTCACAATGCTGATTCTGCTGATCAGCTGCAAATTACTGGAAATGCATGCGAAGCGCGATTTGTACGTTGCAGTATTTCTTGCATACTTTTTGCTGTTAACCAGTTATTTATATAATCAGACGATTTTCTCCGGCACGCTGAGTATTCTTTCAGTGTTACTACTGACAACCTCACTCAGCACCTTTCAGTACACGTCAGTCATTCCGCCGCTGTCTGAACGTCTGTCTGCCAGCGTCAGAATGCTGCTGACCGCCATTCCGGTGATGCTGATTGGCTTCTTCCTTTTTCCGCGTATTCCCGGCCCGTTATGGGGGCTGCCAAGTGATGAAGGACATGGCAAATCCGGCTTATCCGACAGCTTAAATCCCGGCAACATCAGTGATCTGGCACTGAACGAAGATATTGCTTTCCGCGTCAAATTTCATAATTATCCGAAAGATAAATCCGTTCTGTACTGGCGCGGTATCGTGCTTGATGATTACGATGGCCGCAGTTGGAAGGCTTCTGCACAGAGCAAGGCATCAACCGGACAAACACCACCATCGCTCACATCCAAAAGCGGAATCATCAGTTACGACATTACACTGGAACCACATCAGAAAAAATGGCTGTTTGGTCTGGACATGCCGGAATCTGCACCGGCAATTCCCGGAAATCCGGCACTGATCACACCAAATATGGAGTTAAGGGCAAATACCCCTGTCATCAGTCGCCAGCATTACAGTCTGCGGTCGTATACGGCGTATCATTTTTCAAAAAATATCGATCCTGCGGAAAGACAACTGAACACGTTACTTCCGCACAGTACAAATCCAAAAACCAGATTATTTGCGCAACAGTTACGCAAGCAATCAACCAGCGACGTGCAATATATTCAGGCGATCCTGGCCTACTTCACCAATCAGCAATTTGAATACACGCTGCATCCGGGTAAAGCTGGCCTGCATGCGATTGATGAGTTTTTGTTTGTGAATAAAAAAGGATTCTGTGAACACTACGCCAGTGCATTCACGTTTCTGATGCGTGAGGCAGGCATCCCAGCCCGCATTGTGACCGGATATCAGGGCGGTATGCAAAACCCGATTGATGACTATTTTGAAGTCCGGCAATCGGATGCACATGCATGGACAGAAGTATGGCTGCCAGCCACTGGCTGGACACGTATTGATCCCACGGCGACAATTGCACCGGAACGTATTCATCAGAGCTTTTATCAGGCGAACAGTGCGCGTGGTTTTGCGGCCGTTGTTTCTTCCGTCTTTCAAAACCAGAGCTGGCCACAGTATGTGCAAATGTACTGGGATGCCACCAATAACGAATGGAATCAGTGGATACTCGGGTATGGGCAGCAAAAACAGGAAAATCTGTTGCGCTCATTTGACTTTGACCAACTGGATCTTCAAAAAACCGGTATCGCTGCAGCATCAGCAGCGTCTGCCTTATTTGTTGCTGCAGCATTGATATCCGTTCTGCGGCGACGCAAACAACTTAACGCAGAATCGTTATACAAAGCTTTCTGCGAGCATATGGCTGCACGCGGAGTTGCAAAAGCCGCACACGAAAGTCCCACGATTTTTCTGGAGCGCATTAAGCAAACACTGCCAAAAGAAGAACTCCATAACATTGAAGAATTCTTGCATTACTACAGCCGTTACTGTTATGCCGGGCACAACGACAATGAACAAGCCAGCTTTACACGTTTAAAAAATATTCTCTACCGGATTCAACATGAACAATAAATTCAGGACGTGCTCCCGATATTCCGCAAAACTGTTTGCCGCAGGTATGTTGCTGGTGGCAGGCGCCACCGCAATTCATGCTCCAGCTGCAGCAGCGAAAACAAAGACAAAAAAAACAGTGCCACAACAAGCACCTGCCACACCTGTTGCCAGCAGTGTTCGCTTCAGTGATTTCAATGATGTGAAAGTATTTATTCAGGAATTACAGGCTAAACATATTCTGGATGAGGCGGCGGCAAACCGATTTTTTTCTGAAGCAGTACACCTGGAAAAAGTGAAGCAGCTGATTAAACCGGCACCGGCAGGCAAACCCAAGAACTGGCAAGCGTACCGGAGTCGCTTTATTGAATCCATACGCATTGAAAAAGGCCTGCGATTCTGGGAGGAAAATGAAGCCACGCTGGCACGTGCGGAAGCCGAGTTCGGTATTCCGCAGGAAATTATTGTTGGCCTGATTGGCATTGAAACCCTGTACGGACGTAACACCGGAAATTTCAGGGTCGCTGATGCACTGGCCACACTGGCTTTCGATTATCCTGAAACGCCAAATAAAGAAGCAAGACAACGTTTTTTCCGTGATGAACTGGAGGCATTGCTGGTGATGGCACAGCAATCGCAAAGCGATCCGTTTGCGTATAAAGGTTCTTACGCCGGAGCGATCGGATTACCTCAGTTCATGCCGGGAAGCATTCTGCGATACGCCGTGGATTACGACCGGGACGGAAAAATTGATCTGGCGAACTCGCCTGCTGATGCGATCGGCAGCGTCGCAAATTATCTTGCGAAACATGGCTGGAAAAAATCTATCCCGGTTGCATTCCCGGCCGCCCTGCTTTTACCGCAGGACCATCCCTCGATCAAAGAAGCGATCGACCGGGGTTTAAAGGCCACCTTCAGCTACGATCAGATCAGCGCTATCGCAGGCATATCCACACGCGATATTCCTGTACAGATTTCTTATGGGCTGATAGATCTTCAGAATGGCTCCGCGCCCGACGAATTCTGGGTAGGCACAGAGAATTTTTATGCGATCACTCAGTACAACCGTAGTTACTTCTACGCAATGTCTGTGTATGAATTAGGAAGAATCATCAAGATAACAAAAGAAAAGTGATTATTTTTTACGTTTTCCAAATTTCTTTTAACAATATCTTTCGTTCTTACTAATTGATCTTAGGCACTTTTTATCCAATACTAGTCATGCGGGAAATGAGTTCCCTGCAAGAAACAAATGAATCTCTATGTTCTTTTCGTCACACAACCAGGAGCTTCTTTGCGGATTTACGTAATAAATGGTAATATTTAAGCATTATCACAATGTCATAATTTTTGCGAAATTGTGTCAATACATTTAACAATGTTTTGCTCTTTTTATGCAAAGTGAATTAGATTTTAAAGCTACAATATTACCGATTGGTTAATTCTCATTGAAGCGCTAAGACCAGCATCAATAGACAATAGCGAGGTAATTATGGCAAATCTGACTCAGCTTGAATCGGATGAAATCGACTACGATCCAAATAATCTTTTGGATACATTGATTAAACATCTGCATTTAAAAAATGACGCGGCACTTTCCCGCGCACTGGAAGTTGCACCACCTGTCATCAGTAAAATTCGTCATCGCCGCCTGCCGGTGGGTGCATCTTTACTGATTCGCATGCATGAAATCAGCGACATCAGCATCAAGGAACTGCGTGAACTGATGGGTGATCGTCGTGCGAAATTCCGCATCAGCGATAAACAGTTTAAACCAAAAGATAAAGCAGCTTAATCTTAGGTCTCTGCCCGCAATCTGAGGGGCAAAGATAAAATACCGAAATTGCAATCTATGCACTTTCGGTATTTTTATTTTCTGAACTGTTTTATTTATCCGTACAAAATAAAAAACACATCAGCATCGCTACTGATGTGCTTTTGTGTTTTTTATCAAACTCAAGCCGGAAATACACCCGTCGAAAGGTAACGATCACCACGATCACAAACCACAAATACAATTACTGCATTCTCGACAGTTTCAGCAACACGCAATGCCACTTCACAAGCCCCGGCAGCTGAAATACCGCAGAAAATACCCTCCTCTACAGCCATTCTGCGCGCCATATGCTCTGCATCAGACTGACTGACTGACAGAACCTGATCAATACGGCTACGATCAAAAATCTTTGGCAGATATGCTTCCGGCCACTTACGAATTCCCGGAATTGACGAGCCGTCTTCAGGCTGGGCACCGATAATCTGGACAGCAGAATTCTGCTCCTTCAGAAACGAAGAAACTCCCATAATTGTTCCGGTAGTGCCCATTGCACTGACGAAATGAGTGACTTTGCCATCGGTATCACGCCATATTTCCGGACCTGTACCTTCATAATGCGCCAACGGATTATCCTGATTCGCAAACTGATCAAGAATCAAGCCCTTACCCTCTTTTTGCATCGCTTCCGCAAGGTCGCGTGCATACTCCATTCCACCGGATTTTGGTGTCAGGATAATTTGTGCGCCGTAAGCCGCCATACTCTGACGACGTTCAATGCTGAGGTTTTCCGGCATGATCAACACCATTTTATAGCCACGCATCGCAGCAGCCATTGCCAGAGCAATACCTGTATTGCCACTCGTAGCCTCGATCAGGGTATCACCAGGCTTAATCAGACCTCTCGCTTCCGCACGCTTAATCATAGAGATTGCAGGCCGGTCTTTTACTGACCCTGCAGGGTTGTTACCCTCCAGCTTACCGAGAATAATATTATTGCGGCGCTCGTTTTCCGGACCTGGAATTCGCTGCAAACGTACCAGCGGCGTGTTGCCGATCGTATCTTCTATGGTCAGAAATTTCATATGGTTATATCAAAGATGGAGGTCGCTGTATTCTAATCCCACGATAGAAATGCTGCATTCAAAATACCCGTTAATTCACGCTGTTTTGATCTGATGCACGTATTTCAAATCTCCACGCGGAAATTGCACCTTTAAAATCAAGCCCTTACAATTTTTCAGCAATACATATATTTTTCGAATAAGCTAATAACAAAAAACCCGGCCATTTCTGACCGGGTTTTCCTAATTTCATTTCACTTACTTCTGTTCTTTAGCGGGTTCAGCCTTAGATTTCTCTTTTACATCCATTTTGGATTTTTCCGGTTTCTCGGACGATTTTTTTGGTGTATCCGTGGTCTTCTCTGCGCCAGGCTTCGCTTGACCATTGACCGTCAGACCAGCTTCAGACAATCGCGTCGAAATTACATCGCCAATTCCTTTGACTCGCTTCTGAAAATCAGGCCAGTCTTTAAACGGACCATTCTTGGTACGCTCTTCAATAATTGCCTTAGATTTTGCTGGTCCCAGTCCTCGCAAGCCATCCAGAGCTACCTGATCCGCCTTATTTACATCGACATCCGCAAGTGCTGTGCCCATCAATGCCACAAATCCGACAATTGCAACAATCCATTTTTTCCACATATCCATTCTCCTGAAGAATATCTGATTAGATAAGAACCGCATTCCCAAACAAAAGGGAATCATTAGAATATCAAAATTGCAATCATGGAAAAGCTATCGATTTTATTAGGTGTGACCGGCAAACAACTCTTCCCGCGAAACGGTTGCCGTTCCAAGCTTACCAACGACAATACCGCCTGCCCGATTTGCGATCATAACGGATTCCGGGAGAGATTTGCCATTCATCAGCATAACCGCCAGAGTCGCAATGACCGTATCACCAGCCCCGGAAACGTCGTAGACCTCTCTGGCCATCGCCGGGATATGCAAAATTACATCCTCTGTAAAAAGGCTCATTCCTTCCTCTGAACGCGTAAGCAGAATCCCCCCCAGATTCAGGGAAGTTCTCAGATTCTGCGCTTTTTCAGTCAACTCGGCTTCAGACCGCCAGTCACCTATAACCTGCCGCAACTCAGATTTGTTGGGTGTCAGCATCGTAGCTCCTGTGTACCGTGCAAAATCCAACCCTTTAGGATCAACCAGTACAGGCTTACCAGCTTCACGCGCAACGGAAATCATATCGCGGACATTTGTCAGACCTCCCTTTGCATAATCCGATAAGATAATCAGGTCTGCATTTGCAACTTCAGCATTAAATGCTGACAGTTTCGTCTGCAGAACGCTTTCGCTGGGCGGCTCCTCAAAATCGATCCGAACCAATTGTTGTTGTCGTCCGATTACCCGAAGCTTAATAATTGTTGAAATTGACGGGTCACGGCTAAGCTTTGCATCTATTTGCTTTTGAGTCAGCAATTCATCAATCGTACCTGCTGCCTCATCATCACCAACCACACCAATTAAACCAACTCTTGCGCCAAGTGCAGCAGCGTTAACGGCAACATTTGCCGCCCCACCCAACCGATCCTCTTTTCTGGTAATGCGAACGACTGGCACGGGAGCCTCTGGGGAAATCCGATTGACATCACCGAACCAGTAACGATCCAGCATGATGTCACCAGCGACCAGCAAACGTTTTTCAGTTGCCAGCATCGTCGTCACGCCTTAGCCAGGACAGACCGGCCAATTCCGTAATATTCAACACCGATTTCTCTCATCACAGAAGGGTCATACAAGTTACGGCCATCAAAAATGACTGGTTGCTTCAGACTGCTTTTTACTTTATCAAAATCCGGACTGCGGAATGCTTTCCACTCCGTCACGATTGCTAATGCATCTGCGCCGGAAAGCGCATCCATAGGATTTTCTGCGTAACGAATTGACGCCAATAGCTCAGGTGCATCATAAAAATCGAGCTCAAGCACCCGTTTTGCCTCTTCAATTGCGACAGGATCATAGACAGCGACAGATGCGCCCGCCCGCAATAATTCACCAAGCAACACACGGGAAGGAGCTGCACGCATATCGTCAGTGTTCGGTTTAAATGCCAGCCCCCATACTGCGAAATGGCGACCGGTCAGATTTTTACCGAAACGGTGAATAATTTTGTTGCCCAGCACCTGTTTTTGCTGATTATTAACCGCTTCCACTGCCTGCAGGATTTGCAGATTCAGGCTGTATTCCTGCGCTGTTCTTTCGAGAGCTTGTACATCTTTAGGGAAACACGAGCCACCATATCCGCATCCGGCATACAAAAAGCTGTGTCCGATGCGGGGATCAGAGCCAATACCGTGACGAACCGCATCAATGTCAGCACCGACATGATCAGCAAGATTTGCAAGTTCATTCATGAAAGAAATACGCGTCGCCAGCATGGCATTTGCAGCATACTTAGTAAATTCTGCAGACCTGACATCCATCCAGTAAGTACGCTCATGATTCCGGTTAAACGGTGCATACAGTTTTTTCATCAAGTCACGAGCGCGTTCACCATCAGTTGTATTGTCACATCCAATCACAATACGATCTGGTCGCATAAAATCTTCAACTGCAGCGCCCTCTTTCAAAAACTCCGGATTGGAAACAACAGAAAAAGGTAACCCATCTTTACGCGAAGACAACTCCTGAGCAATGACCGCGCGGACTTTATCCGCTGTTCCTACTGGTACCGTTGACTTATCAACGACAACCTTAAACCCGGTCATGTATTTACCAATATTTCGCGCAGCGGCGAGTACATACTGCAAATCTGCTGATCCATCCTCATCAGGCGGCGTTCCAACTGCGATAAACTGGATATCACCGTGAGCAACACTTGCCTCGATATCGGTAGAAAATTTCAACCGTCCGGCTGCACTGTTCCGGCGCACAACCTCTTCCAGTCCGGGCTCATGAATAGGGATACCGCCACTGTTCAGAATATCGATTTTGCGCTGATCAACATCAAGGCAAAATACATCATTACCCAACTCAGCAAGGCAAGCACCCGTAACTAAACCGACGTAACCGGTTCCGATAATTGTAATTTTCATTTGGCAACCACAATCTAAAATAGTGATGACAGGTACAAACTGTTATGTATCTGCTCACAGGTTTAATTCATAACACTTAATTCTTCTGTACGGCGTGGTGGATACGTATCCCAGCCATTACACCCTGGGCAATGCCAGTAATACTGACGTGCCTTAAAGCCACAATGTGCGCACTGATAACGTGCAAATTTGTGCGCATACCCACTGACCAGATTTTTCACCACTGCCAGCTCTGGGCGCAGCTCTGGAGGAGCCTCCATCATTCGCACATCTAACAATTTATCTAACCCAAGCAGCGTTGGTGTTCGCTTCAGCTCGTCCTTAACCATTTGATTGGCTTCGTGGGTAAGCCCAATCTCAAGCGCAGCTTTGTAAGCAACCTCCAGCAAATCAACGGATGGAGCCTGCTCCAAATACGATCTCAACAAATCAAGTCCGTCTGCCAGCTTACCTAACTGCCTGTAGGCATCCATAAGGCGCTGGGCAACCAAGGCGACATGAGGTACGCTTTGCTGCTCAACTTTTATCCAGGCCGTAATTGCTTTGTCAGGCTGTCCCTGCTTCAGAAATACATCACCGGTTAAAATAGTTGCGCGAACATTACTGCGATCGGTTGCAATCGCTTTTTCAAGCATTGCCAAAGCACTCTCAAACCGGTTTTGCACCAATTCATCCTGCGCAAGTTCACAGTAAAACTGTGCAATCTCTTTTTGCCGGCTTCCTGCACCGGACTCTTGCAAAGAGCCAGCTGCATCAATCGCGCGCGCCCACTCTTTTTCGCGCTGATAGATTTCAAGTAAGGACCGGCGCGCCTGAGCTTCGTAAATCCCACCAATCAACTGTTGGAATGTCTCTTCAGCTCGGTCCAGAAGGCCGGCCTTAAAAAAATCCTGCCCCAATTCGTAACATGCCTGAACCTTCTGAGCATCAGGCAAATCCGCTCTTGCTAGCAAGCTTTGATGCACACGAATAGCCCGTTCGGTTTCCCCTCTGCGACGAAAAAGATTTCCGAGCGCAAAATGTAATTCAATCGCCTCAGGATCCAGCTGAACAATCTCAACAAATGCATCAATTGCTTTGTCATGCTGGTCATTCAGAAGAAAATTCAATCCTTTAAAATATCCTCTGGGCAATGTACCCGTATCCGAAATCAGTTGCCGGATATCAACACGAGCCGCAATCCAGCCCAGACTGAAAAAAAGCGGAATACCCAGCAACCACCAGACTTCAAATTCCATATTTTTATCTGTTTAAAATAAGATCATCTTTATCAGACGAATAAAATCATGTGTTGCGCACACTATCCGGTTGCGGTGCTTGCGTTGCAGCCTGCTGAGCAGCATCGCGCTCTTTTTCTACCTCCGCAAGCGTTTTTCTGTGATGCGTCAAGTCACGTCGATGTCTGTAAATCATAGGCACCATAGCCATGGCACCAATCACAGCCCCCGCGATAAAAAAAATCAGCAGCAAAATAACCAGCGGCGCAGATTGCTGAAAACCAAAAAAATATTTCAATGTAACAATCTCATCATTCTTCAGCGCAAAACCAAAAAAACCAACAAACAGCAGCAGGGTTAGCAACCTTGATATGTATTTCATGAGATTTTCCCGGAAGAAAAAGATCCGCACATTAGTTTCTGCACAATAGAAAGCATTGTACTGAAAAAAAACGGTATACCGCGAACCGGTATACCGTTTTTTAATTTTGGCATAACGAACTGCACTGATTCAATCGTCTCGAATAGGCTGCCCGACCATCGCGTCCACACGCTCACGCAACTCCTTTCCGGGCTTAAAGTGTGGAACCCTTTTTTCAGGCACCATTACTTTATCCCCGGACTTGGGGTTACGTCCGATACGAGGCGGACGACAATTTAAGGCAAAACTGCCAAAACCACGAATTTCAATACGCTGACCGGTTGCAAGAGCATCGGTCATCGCGTCAAGTATGGTCTTGACAGCGACATCCACATCTTTAGCAACAAGTTGAGGATATCGTTCTGCCAGACGAGCAATCAGCTCAGACTTCGTCATATCAACAAAACCTTAATCAGTAACGATTAGTTTTTGTTGTCCAGTTTTGCTTTCAGCAGTGCGCCCAGGCTGGTTGTACCAGCAGATGCACTCGCGTCAGCAGACATTTTTTGCATTGCTTCCTGAGTTTCAGCAGAATCTTTTGCTTTGATCGACAGCTGGATAGAACGTGCTTTACGATCAATGTTCAGAATCATCGCTTCAACGGTGTCGCCTGCTTTCAGGTGAGAACCAGCATCTTCCACGCGGTCACGGGAGATTTCAGATGCACGCAGATAGCCTTCTACGTCGTCTGCCAGTTGAACAACTGCACCTTTAGCTTCAACAGATTTCACTGTACCTGTAACAACTGCACCTTTGTCGTTCATTGCAGTGAAGTTGGTGAATGGATCACCTTCCAGTTGTTTTACACCCAGAGAAACACGCTCACGCTCAACGTCGATTGCCAGAACAACAGCTTCCAGCTCATCACCTTTTTTGAACTTGCGAACAGCTTCTTCGCCAGCTTCGTTCCAGGACAAATCGGACAAGTGAACCAGACCATCGATGTTGCCTGTCAGACCGATGAATACGCCGAAGTCGGTGATCGATTTGATCGCGCCTTTAACTTTATCGCCTTTTTTGTGATTCATTGCAAAGTCATCCCATGGATTTGCTTTGCACTGTTTCATACCCAGGCTGATACGACGACGCTCTTCGTCGATTTCCAGAACCATAACTTCAACTTCATCACCCAGTTGAACAACTTTGTTCGGAGCAACGTTTTTGTTTGTCCAGTCCATTTCGGAAACGTGAACCAGGCCTTCGATGCCTTGTTCGATTTCAACGAATGCACCGTAGTCAGTCAGGTTAGTTACTTTACCGAACAGACGTGTGTTCGCTGGATAACGACGGGACAGGCCTGTCCATGGATCGTCGCCCAGTTGTTTTACACCCAGAGAAACACGGTTTTTCTCTTGATCGAATTTCAGAACTTTTGCAGTGATCTCTTGACCAACTGTCAGCACCTCGGATGGGTGACGTACACGGCGCCATGCCAGGTCGGTGATGTGCAGCAGACCATCGATACCACCCAGATCAACGAATGCACCGTAGTCAGTGATGTTTTTAACGACACCAGTAACCACTGTACCTTCTTTCAGGGTTTCCATCAGTTTAGCGCGTTCTTCACCCATAGATGCTTCAACAACTGCACGACGGGACAGAACAACGTTGTTACGCTTACGATCCAGCTTGATAACTTTGAACTCCATTGTTTTACCTTCGTATGGAGTTGTATCTTTAACTGGACGTGTATCAACCAGGGAACCTGGCAGGAATGCGCGGATACCGTTAGTCAGAACGGTCAGACCGCCTTTAACTTTACCGTTAACAGTACCGGTAACCAGTTCGCCGGATTCCAGTGCTTTTTCCAGTGCCAGCCAGGAAGCCAGGCGCTTTGCTTTGTCACGGGACAGGATAGTGTCGCCGAAACCATTTTCCAGGGAATCGATTGCAACGGAAACGAAATCACCGATTTGCACTTCGAGTTCGCCCTGGTCGTTACGGAATTCTTCAACAGGGATAAATGCTTCAGATTTCAGACCAGCATTTACGATAACAAAGTTATGATCGATGCGAACGACTTCAGCAGAAATCACTTCACCGGAACGCATATCCTGACGGGACAGGGACTCTTCGAACAATGCTGCGAAGCTGTCTGGACCGGTTGCGAAATCTTGGGACATGAATACAGTAGACATAATAATAGAGAGTAAGCCGACTAACACGGAGCGTCAGACGGGGTTAAGTTAAACAACCCTGCGCGAGCTTGCCTCTGCACAGGGGCCAAACAATTTCAGCCAGCAACATTTGTCGCGGCTTGCGCATACCAGTCGAGAACTTGCTGCACAGCCTGCTCTGCAGTCATGTCAGACGTATCCAGAATGTATGCATCTGGTGCGGGTTTGAGGGGCGCTGTTGTCCGGGAACTATCCCGTGCATCACGTTCGATCAAATCTTTTACCAAGTCTTCCATATTAGCAGCAATTCCTTTTTCCTTCAATTGCTTATAACGGCGCGAAGCCCTCGCTTCCGCAGATGCGGTCAGGAATACCTTGAGAGCAGCATCAGGAAAAATCACAGTCCCCATATCACGGCCGTCAGCCACCAATCCGTTACCCGTGCGAAATGAAAGCTGCAGCTCAACCAGCGCCTGGCGCACCAGGGGCAAAACTGCAATTCTGGACGCAGCGACACCAATCTGCTCTGCCCGCACATCATCTGTAACGTCACTAGCAGAAAGGTAAACATGCCCATGATCAAAGCGACAAGGCAGCACTTTTGCTAATGAAGCGATGGAAGCTTCGTCATCCAGTGCAACACCATTACCGATAGCGTTTAACGCAGTCAGCCTGTACAAGGCGCCTGAATCTAAATATTGAAATCCGAGATGTTTTGCCACTCGGTGAGCAACCGTCCCTTTTCCCGACGCGGTAGGGCCATCTATCGTAATTACTGCACAACTTTTTTCCATATTTCTATTCCTGCCCAATATTATCCGGACTGTTTACATACAGCCGGACTTAGAACAAATCCTCATTTCTGAGACTGCCGAATGCTTCAAAATAATCTGGGAAAGTCTTGGCAACACACTGTGGCTCAAGGATACGCATTGTTGCACCGCGCCGGAGCTTTCCATCCAGACTGGCCAGCGAGAAGCACATCGCCATCCGGTGATCATCATATGTTGCAATTTCTGCTGCCTGAATTTCTGAAGGTGGCGAAATACGCATATAGTCTTGCCCCTCCTCGATTGATGCACCGAGCTTTCGTAACTCGGTCGCCATCGCACTGAGACGATCAGTCTCCTTCACCCTCCAACTGGCGATATTTCGCAGCGTTGTTGTTCCGTCTGCATAAAGCGCGGCTACTGCAAGGGTCATCGCCGCATCCGGAATATGATTGCAATCAAGATCAATTGATCTCAATGGAGTGTGGCATTCAGCCTCAATCCAGTTATCGCCTTTCCTGATTTCCACACCCATCTGCGCCAGTGCATCAGCAAAACGGACATCACCCTGAATAGAATTTAAGCCAATACCTTCCACTCTGACCGGCCCGCCGCCAATAGCAGCTGCAGCAAGAAAATAGGACGCCGATGACGCATCGCCTTCAACGTAGATACTTCCAGGAGACTGATATTGCTGTCCGTGCCGAATGGTGAACGAATGCCAGGCGTTTCGTTCCACCTGAACGCCAAAGCGAGCCATCAAATTCAGTGTAATTTCAATATACGGCTTAGAAATCAGTTCACCGACAACTTCAATCAGCACATCATGGTGTTGCGCAATCAAAGGCGCAGCCATCAGCAAAGCCGTCAGAAACTGGCTGGAAACATTACCTTTGACCTGCAATCGATGCGCATGAAAAGCCCCTTGATGAATGTGCAATGGTGGAAAGCCGTCATTGCCAGTGTAATCAATCGAAGCTCCCGCCTGGTTCAGCGCATCAACCAGATCACCGATCGGGCGCTCATGCATGCGCGGAACGCCATGAACGGTATAGTCCCCGCCAAGAACAGCCAGAGCTGCGACTAACGGTCTGATTGCCGTTCCGGCATTGCCCATAAACAGATCTGCCTGACGAACAGGAAACTTACCACCGACACCTTCCACTGTGTACTTTTGTGTATTCTGGCACTGGTGCCAATGCACTCCCAGTTTTTGCAAAGCATTCAGCATGACTAAGGTATCGTCGGATGCCAGTAAGTCATGAATTTCTGTCGTGCCGTGCGACAACGCTGCCAACAATAAAGTACGGTTTGAAATACTTTTTGAACCAGGCAGTCGAATTGTGCCCCCTACTTTCATCACCGGTTGCAAGTCGATAAATGGAGGATAACTTTTTATTGCTGTCTTCATATTAAAAAATATTCTTTTTTGTTAAGGCAGCTGCGCACCCATCTTTTTCAGCCGCTTCTATAGCATCAACCCAACGCTGCCTGGCATACTGAGCCGTCGAGAAAGTCTTATACAAACTTTCAGCATCACCCGATTCAAGATCCGATCTCATAGATACAATCTTTGCAATATACGCATCCAGCTCATGTAACAATGCGTCGCGATTCGCCATCGCTATATCACGCCACATTTCAGGTGATGACCCTGCAATTCGGGTAAAGTCACGAAATCCGCTGGCAGCATACTGGAATAAAGTATCAGCGTTTTCGCGCTGAGACACCTCATGAACCAGTGCATAAGCCAGCAAATGCGGTAAGTGACTTACGCTTGCAAACACAGCATCGTGCACTTCCGGAGACAAAAAGTGAATTTGTGCGCCACACATTTTCCACAGGCTTTCTACTAACCTGACGGATGCATCCTGATTTTCCGGCAAAGCGGTGATTACCAGTTTTTTACCAACATACAAATCACTGATTGCTGCAGATGGCCCATTCAATTCGCGGCCAGCAATCGGATGTGCAGGCACAAACTGAGCGATGCGGTCTCCCAGCACCTGCCGGGCAGCCGCTACAGCATCTGCTTTAGTGCTACCAACATCAGTCACGACTGTATCACGCCCCAGAAAAGGCAGAATTTGACGAAGAATACCCCCTGTCTGGGCCACGGGAGCAGCGATCAGAATCAGATCAGCGCCACCGTAAGCATCCTCCGCCTCAACTGCAACTCTATCGATGATGCCAAGTGCAAGCGCCTGCTGCATCGACTCCGGATCGCGACCGATCCCTACCAATTCCGCTTTTATCCCCGCACTTCGGATTGCAAGCGCGAATGATCCGCCAATCAGGCCAACGCCTGCAATGACGATTTTCTTCAGTTTCTGTTCCATGCCGAATATCCCGCTTATTCCGTGCACGGATATGAACCTAATATTTTGAAGAACGCAGCCTTGTCATCCAGTTCGCGGAGCGCGGCAGCTACTTTTTCATCTTTCACATGCCCCTCAACGTCGACATAAAAATAGTACTCCCAGTTACCTGTACGCGCCGGACGTGACTCAAAACGCGTCATCGATACACCGTGACCGGACAGAGGTGCCAGTAATTGGTATACCGCACCGGCACGATTAGGCGTCGCCAGAACCATTGAGGTCTGATCTTTACCACTCGGATTGGTATGAAGACGTCCGACAACTGCAAAGCGTGTGCGGTTATGCGGATCATCTTGAATGTGGGCACTGATAATACCCAGCTGGTACTGGTGTCCGGCGATTTCACTTGCTATCGCAGCTACGGACGCGTCAGCACCTGCCATACGGGCTGCTTCAGCATTGGAGGCGACAGCATGGCGCTCAATATGAGGGTAGTGTTGATTGAGCCACGCCTGACACTGCGCCAGCGCCTGCGAATGCGCGCAAATACGAGTAACACCCTGCATTGTTCCACGCTGACTCATCAGACTATGCTGAACCGGGATAGCGACTTCACCACTGATCACCAGACTGGTTTGCAGTAACAAATCCAGAGTCCGGTTAATTGCACCTTCTGTGGAATTTTCGATTGGCACGACACCAAAATCCGCAGTACCAGCTTCTGTCGCTCGAAAAACTTCGTCAATCGAAACGCACGGCAAGGCCTGAATTGCATGCCCGAATTGTTTGTAGACCGCCTGTTCCGAGAAAGTACCGACCGGCCCCAGAAATGCGACCACTACACGTCGCTCAAGCGCGCGGCAGGCAGACATAATCTCGCGGAATATCAGTTGTACATCGGCACTCAGCAGAGGGCCGGGATTTCTCTCCGCAACGCCGCGCAGGACTTGCGCTTCACGCTCCGGACGAAAGACAGGGGCATTGGTTACCGCTTTGACGTGACCAACTTCTTCGGCCACAAGTGCGCGCTGATTCAGTAAATCCAGAATCTGCGCATCGATTGCATCAATTTTCTGACGCAAAGGGAGGAGTTTATCGTCACTCATATTTCACCTAAAAACCGTCTTAATACGCTGGCATTAACCAGCGCAAACTGACTCAGCCGGTCTTATGAACCGGTACGGCAGCATCACGGCTTTCAGGTGATCGGGAGAACCATGAGATTTCAGTGCCGCCGAAAGAATCGAAATCTGATCAGGAATGTTGCGAAGCAAATTCCTGCATAAAATCTACCAGGGCTTGAACGCCTTCTAAAGGCATCGCGTTGTAAATTGAAGCGCGCATACCGCCAACGGATTTATGCCCCTTCAACTGAATCAAGCCATGCTCACGCGCCTCAGCTAAGAAAGCGGCATTCAGACGTTCATCTCGCAGATAAAAGGGCACATTCATTCGGGAGCGGAACGGTACTTCCACCCTGCTTTCATAAAAATCCGTTGAATCAAGGCACTGATAGAGCAATTGTGCTTTTTCAATATTTCGCTGCTCCAATGCAGCAACACCACCCTGACGTTTCAGCCACTGAAATACCAGCCCTGCGATATAAATTCCATAGGTAGGCGGCGTGTTATACATCGATCCGTTATCAGCGATTTTTTTCCAGTCAAAAGCTGAGGGGCAGCATGGCAACGCATGTCCAATTAAATCGTCGCGTACGATAGCGATCGTTAATCCTGCCGGACCGATATTCTTCTGCGCACCACCAAAAATAACGCCATATGCGGAAACATCGATTTCACGCGACAAAATATGGGAAGACATATCGGCGACAATCGGTGCGCCTGCGGTGCGTTCTGCGATGTCGGGTACGCTGTGAAACTCCACACCATCAATCGTTTCGTTGGTACACAAATGCACATAAGCCGGGGATGCGCTCAGATTCCATTCACTGACATCCGGAATCCGGCTGAATCCATTGCCCTGGGCGGATGCGGCAACATTCACCTTTGCATATTTTGCAGCCTCCTGAATCGATTTACCACTCCAGCTACCTGTATGCACCATATCAATCGTTGCATCAGGGCGGCTTCCCATCAGATTCATCGGGACAATGGCGTTCTCACCGAGACCGCCACCTTGCAAAAACAGTATCTGGTAATTTTCAGGAACACTGAGTAAGTCACGCAAATCGCGCTGAGCTGCGTCCATAATGGACATAAACTCCGGTCCGCGATGACTCATTTCCATGACTGACATCCCGCTTCCGTGCCAGTCCAGCATTTCTGATGCGGCCTGCTGCAAAACTTCTTTTGGCAAAACCGCAGGGCCGGCAGAGAAATTGAAGATATCAGTCATGTAATTACTCCGCCTGAGTGCCGTCTGCCGCTTCATCAGATGCATCGCCTTCAGAGAAGGTCTCAGCATCAACGTCAGCATCCGATTCAACAATACGCTGCAAACCAGACAATTTTGTACCGTCATCCACAGAAATCAGAGTAACGCCTTGTGTTGCACGTCCCATTTCGCGAATCTCAGAAACACGGGTGCGGATGAGCACACCGCCGGTCGTAATCAGCATGATTTCATCCGTACTGCTGACCAGCGTTGCAGCAACCACTTTACCGTTACGCTCAGAAGTCTGGATCGCGATCATACCTTTCGTGCCGCGACCGTGACGTGTGTACTCAGTAATCAGCGTGCGTTTGCCAAATCCGTTTTCAGTTGCGGTCAGAACCGATTGCTGCTCATTTTCAGCAACCAGTAATGCAATGACCTGCTGCCCTTCTTCCAGATTCATTCCGCGCACACCACGCGCATTACGTCCCATCGGGCGAACATCGTTTTCATCAAAGCGCACCGCTTTACCTGCATCCGAGAACAGCATGACATCGTGCGCACCGTCCGTCAGCGCTGCACCGATCAGGAAGTCACCATCATCCAGATCCACAGCAATAATGCCTGCTTTACGAGGATTACTGAACTCCTTGAGTGCCGTCTTCTTCACTGTGCCGAGACTGGTCGACATAAACACGTAGCGATCTTCAGGGAAAGTACGGTTCTCACCGGACAACGGCAGAATAACGGTGATTTTCTCGCCATCCTGCAGCGGGAACATATTCACGATAGGCTTACCACGTGATGCACGTGAACCTTGCGGTACCTCCCACACTTTCAGCCAGTACAAACGACCACGGTTACTGAAGCACAGAATGTAATCGTGCGTATTGGCGACGAATAATTGCTCAATCCAGTCATCGTCTTTAGTTGCTGTCGCCTGCTTACCGCGACCACCGCGTTTTTGCGCACGGTATTCGGACAAAGGCTGAGACTTCATATATCCGGAATGCGACAGTGTCACCACCATATCCTGCGGCGCAATCAGATCTTCGGTTTCCAGGTCGGTCGCGTTATGAACGATCTCAGAGCGGCGCTGATCTTTATTACCTTCACCGTATTCGTTACGCGCATCTGTCAGCTCGGTGTCAATAATGGCAGTCACACGTTCCGGGCGAGACAGAATATCCAGCAAGTCGGCAATTTCCGCCATCACTTCTTTATATTCATTAACAATCTTATCCTGCTCCAGACCAGTCAGGCGCTGCAAACGCATCTGCAGAATTTCCTGCGCCTGATCTTCGGACAGTTTGTACAAGCCGTCGGGCTGAATGCCGTAGTGGGCTGGCAGATTTTCCGGACGGAAAGCATTAATGCCACCGGCGTTATCCGCAGCTGTACGGGTCAGCATTTCGCGCACCAGAGAGCTGTCCCAAGCACGGGTCATCAGCTCCTGTTTAGCGATCGGCGGTGTTGGGGCTGCTTTGATGATGGCTATAAAGTCATCAATATTCGCCAGCGCTACAGCCAGACCTTCAAGCACGTGCCCGCGCTCACGCGCCTTACGCAATTCGAATACAGTACGGCGCGTCACGACTTCACGACGATGGGACAGGAAGCAATCCAGCATTTCGCGCAGATTCAGCAGCTTAGGCTGGCCGTTCACCAGCGCGACCATGTTCATGCCGAAAGTGTCCTGCAACTGGGTTTGCTTATACAGGTTATTCAGTACGACATCCGGCACTTCGCCACGCTTGAGTTCAATCACAACACGCATACCGGACTTATCGGATTCGTCACGGATATCCGAAATACCTTCCAGCTTTTTGTCGCGAACCAGCTCTGCGATACGTTCCAGCAGAGACTTTTTGTTTACCTGGTATGGCAGCTCATCGATGATCAGTGCGGTACGACCGTCTTTGCCGAATTCTTCGAAATGCGTTTTAGCGCGCATAACAACACGACCACGACCTGTGCGATAACCTTCGCGCACACCGGAAACACCGTAAATAATGCCGCCGGTCGGAAAGTCCGGCGCCGGAATCATTTCTATCAGTTCATCCACCGTACAAGATGGATTACGCAGCAAATGCAGAGAGCCGTTGATGATTTCCGTAATATTGTGCGGCGGAATGTTTGTCGCCATACCCACCGCGATACCGGACGCACCGTTGATCAGCAGATTCGGAATACGGGTTGGCAACACAGACGGTTCTTTTTCTTTACCGTCATAGTTCGGTACGAAATCAACCGTTTCCTTCTCAATATCTGCCAGCAGCTCGTTGGCAATTTTGTCGAGACGGCACTCGGTATAACGCATCGCCGCCGCATTATCGCCATCGATAGAACCGAAGTTACCCTGACCATCCACCAGTGTGTAGCGCAAAGAAAAGTCCTGCGCCATACGAACCAGCGTGTCATAAATGGATGCATCACCGTGCGGGTGATACTTACCCATGACGTCACCGACCACACGTGCACATTTTACGTACGGACGGTTATAGACATTGTTCATTTCATGCATCGCGTACAGAACACGACGATGCACCGGCTTCAGGCCGTCACGCACATCCGGCAACGCACGCCCGACGATCACGCTCATCGCGTAATCGAGGTAGCTTTTGCGCATTTCTTCTTCGAGGGAAATCGGGAGTGTTTCTTTTGCGAATTGATCCATTGGCAGACCGCGGTTAAGAACTTATGAATTAGTAACACCGCTTTTACAAGCGTTTAACGTTTGATTCTAACATGCCAACCCTCGGCATAGACAGCAATTCGGGGGAGCCCCTAATTACCAGGCCGGATGGGTTGCTGAATGTGGTGAAAAAATCGGTTACCTGAGAAACATACACCCTGTGTTTAAGGCGACCTGTCTAAATTTGTGCAAATTTCACTCCGTATAAACCCGTATGCACAAAAATTGCACGATGTTTCACAATTGAATGTCATTTTTTGCGCAATGCAGCAAGCGCTTGCGGTAAAATCCGCAGCAACAGATAAATTGCTTGCCAAAATTGCCAATAAATCTGCAAAAGTGGTTTTCTAACGTTAATTTGGTGCGAATTCGTTGCTAAGCAGCGACAAACCGACAACACGGTTGCCGCGCTGCCAAAGTTTAACGGCATGCATACGGTGCCTGTGGCACAATGAGGTAGTTAGCACTTGCGTGGTTTGCTGAAATAGTAATGTCATCATCCACGTGGTATCATCTGGTTTATGCAGTATTTTGCGCAGTTTATCTGCGGTAATTAAATCTCACCCGAGAGGAGAAATATGAAAAATTTAGTTAAGCTCGTTATCGCAGCGTCCGCAGTTGCGTCTTTTGCTGCTTCTGCTCAAGTGACAGATATTAAAGCTGCAACACCAAACAGCGCATACGTTCAAGACGGTCGCGGCGCTGTTGCACGTAACTCCACAGGTCTGTGCTGGCGCACTGGCTACTGGACACCAGCTGATGCGGTGCCAGGTTGCGATGCACCGCTGGTTGTAGAACAGCCAAAAGCAGCTCCAGCTCCGGCTCCGGCTCCGGTTGTTGCTCCAGCTCCTGTAAAACCAGCTCCAGCTCCAGCACCAACTTCTGAAAAAGTGACTTTCGCAGCCAGCGCACTGTTCGACTTCGACAAAGCTGTTCTGAAACCAGAAGGCAAAACCCATCTGGACGAAATGGCAGCAAAACTGAAATCGATCAACCTGGAAGTTGTGATCGCTGTTGGTCACACTGACTCCGTTGGTTCCGATGAATACAACCAAAAACTGTCTGTACGCCGTGCAGAAGCAGTTAAAGCTTACCTGGTAAGCAAAGGTATCGAAGCTAACCGTGTTTACACTGAAGGCAAAGGCAAGAAACAGCCAGTAGCTGACAACAAAACAGCTGATGGCCGCGCTAAAAACCGTCGCGTTGAAATCGAAGTTGTTGGTACACGCGCAGTTAAATAATTTCTTCTGAGATTATTCTGACAAAAACCCCGCTACGGCGGGGTTTTGTTTTTTTTGACTTTATCCTCAAGCCTCAGGCTTTGCTTTTCAGTTTTGCGTTTTCGTTGCACAGGAAACGCTTTTCGCCTCAGAGCTTCGCCGTAACGCCCATTCGTCACCATAAAGCAAACTAAAACGTCGCGGGATGCAGCACCCGTCGGCGCACCGGCTGCCACTTTTCAATTCGCACAAAGTTCAATCTGAAAGTAACGTGCCCTTGCGCGGCTTGATCCACAACCAAGCATCCGGACCTGCTTTCGCCTACAATATGGCCTTTTATCGCAGACCTGACTTTCCATTGCCATGACTACGACTCATCTGAATGCCGATCCGGCAGAAATCCAGAAATTCAGCGACCTCGCTCACCGCTGGTGGGACCCGACTTCGGAATTCCGCCCGCTCCATGAAATTAATCCTCTTCGTCTTGAGTGGATACACCAGCGCGCTTCGCTGACTGGTAAAAAGGTGATTGATGTAGGTTGCGGTGGTGGCATCCTGGCCGAATCGATGGCCCGGAAAGGTGCTGATGTTACCGGTATCGATTTATCAGAAAAAGCATTGAAAGTCGCTGACCTGCACAGTCTGGAGTCCGGCGTGCAGGTTCGCTACCGCCATATCGCAGCTGAAGATATGGCGGCTGAAGAAGCCGGACAGTACGACGTAGTCACATGCATGGAAATGCTGGAGCACGTACCGGATCCGGCGTCCGTAATTCAGGCCTGCACCCGCCTTGTAAAGCCGGGTGGTCACGTATTCTTTTCCACGCTGAACCGCAATCCTAAATCGTATCTGTTTGCCATAATCGGTGCGGAATACGTATTGCAAATGCTGCCAAAAGGCACGCACGATTACGCCAAGTTCATCAAACCTTCTGAACTCGCGCAGGATATCCGCAATGCTGGTCTGGAAGTGCTGGGCATGAAGGGCCTGGGCTACAATCCGCTGACCAAAATGTACTCACTGAATGAGGACACCAGCGTCAACTACATGGTGGCTTGCCGCCGTCCTGCCTGATTAACCGTTTGTCTGTAATGCTCCGGCCTCAAACCGGAGCGGATTGTCTATGCGTACACCTACCGCAGTTCTGTTTGACCTTGACGGCACACTCGCCGATACCGCCCCTGATCTTGCCGCAGCAGTTAATGTAATGCGCACCCGTCGCAGCATGCCGGAAGCCAGTTATCTCAGCTTACGTCCGTTTGCTTCTGCTGGCGCACGCGGTCTGATCGGTGCCGGATTCGGCATTAAGCCGGAAGACAGTGAGTTTGAAGCAATGCGCACTGAATTTCTTGATCAGTACGAATCAGCGATTGCGGTTCACAGTAAGTTATTTGAGCACGTTCCGGCACTGTTGCACGGACTGGACAGCCTGAAATTACCATGGGGCATCGTCACCAATAAAGCAAAGCGATTTACCCGCCCGCTGGTGCCCTTGCTCGATTTAGAACAAGCCCGCTGTGTGGTTTGCGGCGACACCACGCCGCACGCCAAACCGCATCCGGCACCTTTACTCGAAGCAGCAAGACAGCTTGGTGTGCGCTCGGAAGAATGCTGGTATATCGGTGACGATTTACGCGATATTCAGGCTGCCGAAGCGGCTGGCATGACCAGCATCGCAGCCGCCTGGGGTTATTGCGGCGCAACTGAGCCGCAACACTGGAAGGCAGATGCGATTGTGGACAGTCCACTGGAATTACTGGAGCTGATACGCGCAAAACATTTGCAAGCCCGTGTAGCGCAGAATTAACACAAACACGCTAAATCAGTTATACTTCGCAATTGCTTTGGGGTCGACCTGGTTTCGACAGGGGTTGCAAAGCAGTGCAGGGCATACCGAGGCCAGATCACCTCGTAAATACAGTCTGAAAAATATAACTGCAAACGATTCTTCGTACGCATTAGCCGCTTAAATCCGGCTTTCCTTACACCACTTTGTTCCTAGGGTGGGCTGGCAACAGCAGTAAGGTAATTTATAGGAAATCGTCATTCACCGGGTTACCTGGTTAGTGACTAAACTTTAGGTAACTAGCCTGACCGCAGCGTGTGTGTCCGCGTCGTTCAGGTTAAATCAAATGACAACACTAAGTATGTAGAACTGTCTGTAGAGGGCTTCTGGACGCGGGTTCAATTCCCGCCGACTCCACCAGATTCAAAAAGCCTCCGTTGCGCAAGCGACGGAGGCTTTTGTTTTTCCTGCAATGGGAACCGGAGGCTGTGCGGTGCAAAGTGGTGTACCCATGCGTCAGGGCTGTGCTTCCTGTGTAGCGTTCATCAGTGCCTGCATCAGACAGCGTGCGGCCGGGCCTTGTACGGCTTTGCGCTGGCGTATCACAAATGCCGGAAAGACTGGCATACGGTCACTTCCCTCCCAACTTTGTATCGTCAGCCGGACCAGTTTGCCCTGATCGATTTCCTGCTGCACCAAATGCAGCGGCATGCTGCCCCAGCCTATGCCCGCCAGCAGCAGCCGGCGTTTCGTGTCCAGTTCCGTAACATGCCATGCGTCCAGCGCGTGGACACCGAAATCCGGATCGCCAGCCAGTGCCCCCTCGCGCGTCCAGACGATCTGCATATGCCCGCGCACATCTTCCAGTGCCAGTGCGCCCTGCTTTTGCGCCAGCGGATGCGCCGGCGCTGCCACGGCAATCAGCGGCCCTTCCCCCAGAAAATGCGCTTCGATTTCATTGCCCATCGGCCCCAGTCCGGCCACAACACCCAGTTGCGCCTGACCCTGACGAACCATCTCCAGATCGTCGCCAAACGATTTGCGCACCAGTTTTACGCCCACCCCCGGAAAGCTTTTGTGCATGACTGTCAGCGCTGCAATCACCTGTTCCATATCTGCAAACTCATTCACGACCAGTGTCAGTGCCGCCTCCACACCCTGCGCGAAGCCACTGGCCTGCGCATGAAAATCCTGCAGATCTTCAACCAGCCGTCTGGCGCGCGGCAGCAGTGCCTTCCCTGCACTGGTCAGTTGCGGACGGTAATGCGCGCGGTCAAACAGAATCAGGCCGGTTTGCTCTTCCAGCGCACGGATTGCATACGTGATAGTGGACTGTGAACGCCCCAGTTCGCGCGCCGCAGCGGCAAACCCGCCATGGTCCACGACCGCCAGAAAAGTCTGAAACTGATCGAGAGAGTAATGCATCGCTATATTCAAATATTCGATAGACTTAATCGAATTTATCACATTCTCATTCGAATTTTTTGATACTAAGATCATGACTCCCGACTGACTTCGCAGGAAATGATCATGAACACCTTTGCTCAGACTACGTTAAGCACTCCCGACGATTCTCTTGAATCCGGCGCACGCCAGCCTGTGTTTTTTATGTCGCACGGCGGCGGGCCGTGGCCATATATGGAAGGGGCATTTCATGCGCTGTTTGCGCCACTGGGAACCGCGCTGCGCGCCGTACCGCATCAGTTGCCGCAGGCACCACGCGCGGTGTTGGTGATCAGTGCGCACTGGGAAGAGCCGGTATTCACGGTATCCACTGCGGCAAAGCCCGGCATGCTGTATGACTATTACGGATTTCCGCCGCACACCTACAGCGTGCGCTATCCGGCTCCCGGTTCGCCGGAAATCGGACAACGTATTGCCGGTTTGTTGTCAGATGCGGGCTGGCCGGTTGCCACGGATGATCAGCGCGGTTTTGACCACGGTACGTTTTGCATGATGCAGGAAATCTATCCTGACGCCAGCGTTCCGGTCGTGCAGATGTCGCTGAAGCACGGACTGGATCCTGCAGAACATATTGCGCTTGGCAAGCTGCTGCAACCCTTGCGTGATGAGGGCGTGCTGATCATTGGCAGTGGACAAAGCTTTCATAATCTGCGCCTGCATGGCGCAGCGGCACGGCAAGCATCGGAAGTGTTTGATCAGTGGCTGCAACAGGCGATGGCATTGCCGCAGACAGCGCAAAGACATCAGGCACTGACAGACTGGGCGCAGGCGCCAGCCGCCAGACTTGCTCATCCGCGTGAGGAACATTTATTGCCGCTGATGGTGATTGCGGGTGCGGCCGGTGACGATGCTGCACACCTGATTTTTTCTGAATTTCTGGCCGATTCCAGAACATCTGCATTCCGTTTCGGAAGTTAAGAAGCACAGTACGGAAGCCTGTTCACAAGCTTCTGTGCCACCTCAGAAATGGCGGGCTGACTGATGAAAATTCAGGCAAAATTTCCCTTCAGCAACTTGCAAGCCGGTTTTGGTGCTACTATATTGAACTGATGAAAATTTAAGCACTCAGCAGGTGATGTGATGGAAATGTCGGTGAGCGCCAGCCTGTCGAATCTGGCCGATGTCGGGCAAACGGCCCGTGAAAAAGATCTGAAACAAACACTGCAAAAGCTGACCGGCGAGCAACAGCAGCAAACGCCTGTCCGCAAAACACCGTCGTCAACGGAAGTCAGTCTCAGCGAAGAATCAATCAAGCGTGCGCAGGAAGCCGCCGTGGCTGCCGCGCAGCGTCTGAATGAAGTGAATCAGCAAAACACCGAAGCCCTGAAAGCGGAAAATTCCGCGGATAAACCGGCTGGTCTGGCACAGGCCAGTGCTGCTAATGACAGTGGTAATGCGGCATCGGCAGTCAGCAAACCACAGTCTGTGAATAATGCAGAAGTGAAGCCTGCTGACAAACAGGAAAATCTGCGTAAAGATGGCATCGATCCGTTTTCCGGCCAACCGGTGAAACCTTCGATCAAAATTCAGGATTCTTTTTCTGAACAGGCGCAGGTCAAAGTCAAAAACAGCGGTCAGGAAGCCAATGCGGCCAACAATGCAGCGCATTACGCGGAACAGCAGCAATTGCTGTCACGTAATAATGAAAAACGCCGTGAATCGCTGGGTATTAAAACCACTGCCTGACCCCGTCTGCAGCGCAAGGTATACCGCTCCCCCATTCCGAAGTCCCGCTACGTGCGGGACTTTTTATTTTGCAGCCTCGGATCTCGCGAACAATGCTGAAAAGCATCGCCCCACTGTCCGCGTATCTACAGACAAGCAGCAATTTCCAATTCAATCCGTCGCTCATCCGGTCACCACTGTGCAGAACTCCGCATTTCACTTTTTCGGAGAGCCTGACTTTCTGCCGACGACCGCCGGGTCGCTATGCTGAACACCGCATTTGGGGTGTTTTCGGGCATTTTTGGCGCCGTGGAAGGCTGGCGGATACCAACTGGCGATAGCAACGCGGTCGCGCGGAACGCTGTCAGGTGGCGGGTAGCACGCGCTGGCGCTGGCGCCAGTCGGAGGCATGGGCGCTCAGGTATTGCAGGAATGCCTGCGCCAGCGGAGACAGGCGTTTGCCTTGCAGATACACGATGTACCAGCTGGACTGGATCGGAAAACTGTCCACGTCCAGCACCGCCAGTGCTTCATCGACCAGATGTTCGCCAAGCGCATGGCGGGATAACACCGCCAGCCCCATACCGCCGGCAACCGCCTGCTTGATCGCTTCGTTACTGCCCAGTTCCAGCCGCACCAGCGGGGCAAAACCGGCTTTTTCAAAATGCTGATCGCAGGCCAGCCGCGTACCGGAACCGCGTTCACGCAGGATGAAGCGTTCGCCGCTGAGTTGTGTCAGCGGAATGGCTTTTTGCTGTGCCAGCGGATGCGACAACGGTGCAGTCACTACCAGCGGATTCGGCATGAAGACTTGCGACACGATATCCATATCGCGTGGCGGCGTGGACATGATGACCAGATCATCGAGATTATCGCGCAGCCTTTGCAACACGCCGTCGCGGTTCTGCACTTCGAGCGCGATATCGATTTCCGGATAGTCACGGCAAAACGCTCCCAGCATACGCGGCACAAAGTATTTGGCAGTCGATACCACGGCCACTTGCAGCCGACCTTGCGTCAGCCCTTTCATTGCCGCAATACGCTGTTCAAAGTCTGCCCATTCCTGACCGATATGACGTGCAGTCTGCGCCAGTTCTTCACCGGCCGCCGTCAGGCTCAGGCGTTTGCCAGTCATCTCATACAGGGGCAGACCGATACTGTCACTCAGTTCACGTAATTGCATCGAGACCGTGGGCTGAGTCACGTGAAACTGGCGCGCAACTTCGCTGATACTGCGGTGCTGCGCCAGCGCAGCAAACAAGCGTAACTGGCGGAAAGTGACATTCATAGATTTTTATCGATAGATGATGCCGTAAAAATTGATTTTACCTGATATCAGCCTTCCGTTAACATCTCGCCTGCTCTGGGATCCCGGCATCTTCTCACGCAACACCTCGGTCAGCGCCCCGTACAAGGCGACTGCGCCACACTTCAGAAAAGGTCTGATATGGCAAGCTTAGTTGATCCGGCAATTTTATTTTTTGTGTTCGGTTTGTTTGCGGGCGCGGTGCGCTCGAATCTCGAAATTCCGCAACCGATTTCGCGTTTTTTATCTCTGTATCTGCTGATGGCGCTCGGTCTGAAAGGCGGTTTTGCCCTGTCGCATTCCGGCATGAACTGGCAGGTTGCTGCCAGCCTCGGCGCAGCCATGTTTCTGGCGGTGGCGATTCCGGTGGCCGGTTATCAGGTACTGAAACGCATGGTCAGTCCGTTCGACGCGGCGGCAGTCGCGGCGACTTACGGCTCTGTCAGTGCAGTCACCTTTATCACAGCGGTGCAGTATCTGGATTCGCACCAGCTCGCATACGGCGGCCACATGGCAGCGGCAATGGCGCTGATGGAATCACCTGCAATCATTGTCGCCGTGGTGCTGGCGAATATGCTGCGTAAGAAAAGTGAACAGACGCCGCAACAGAATTTGTCTATCCGTCACACCCTGCATGAATCGCTGACCGATGGTGCGCAACTGTTACTGATAGGTGCGATGGTCGTGGGGCTGATCACCGGCGACGCAGGTAAAGCAGTGATGCAACCGTTCTCGGTGGATTTATTCAAAGGCATGCTGGCTTTCTTCCTGCTGGATATGGGTTTGCTGGCAGCACGCAGCCTGCCGCAATTACGCGGTACACCGGTATGGATGATGGCCTACGCGATTGCCGGTCCGCTGTGCCATGCAGCACTGGCGCTGGGTATCGCTTATCTGCTGCATATTCCGGCCGGTGATGCTGGTTTGCTGATGGTGCTGGCGGCATCCGCTTCGTATATCGCCGTGCCTGCCGTACTGCGCTACGCGATTCCGGAAGCCAAGCCTTCGCTGTACTTCGGCATGTCACTGGGTATCACCTTCCCGCTGAATATCCTGTTCGGTATTCCGCTGTATATGCAGATTGCCCACAAGGTACTGGCGTAATCCGCTGTCTTCTGCACGGATGTTATGTCATATAAAAGACATAACATCCGTGTCATAATCCGGCGATCTTGTCTTCACCGGAGTCTGTATGTTGTCCCGCTTCACTCATTGGCGTGCGCTGTTATCGTTTGTTACCGGTAGCGCACTGATTGTCTATGCACTGTATTTGTGTCTGATGCATATCACCCACGCAGGAACGGTGCTGATTGCCAGTATCGGCGTCGCCATGGCCGCATCCAGCTGGTTCAGTGTGTCACTGGCGCGCTGGTTACAACAGCAACGCTGGCGCCAGATCGTATGGCAGTTGATGCTGACCGGATTTGTGTTGTGGGCAATCAGCGTTGTAGCGTTTTTCCGGCACATCAGCGTGCTCAGCGAACAAACAATACCGCTGGCGGCGACTGACCGCGGTGCGATTATCGTACTGGGTTCCAGCGTACGCGGATGCGTCCCTTCACCGACACTCGCAGCCCGGCTGGATCGCGGTGCGGAGGTCGCCATGCAATTTCCGGCGATGAAAATGGTGGTCAGCGGCGGATATGGATATGGCCGTTCATGTTCCGAAGCGGAAGTCATGGCGGCTTATCTGATGAAAAAAGGCATTCCCGCAAACAGGCTGATACAGGAAAACGCCAGCACCAGTACCTATGAAAATCTGCGTTTCTCACGCCCATTATTGCAACAGCAAGGACTTGCCGACGATACACCACTGATTATCGTCAGCAGCGAATTTCATCTGGAGCGTGCTACCGCCATTGCACACCGCGCCGGTTTCCGGAACACGTATACCGCCGCTTCAGTCACGCCGCTGTACACACGCTTTCCATCCTGGCTGCGTGAGTACTTTTCGTATATCAGCGGTTACCTGCTGGGCGAATATTAATCTGCTCCATTCCGGCAGCGCAGGACGGTACTGATGTGTTCTGCTCTGCGCGGTTTTGCTGCGCCAGCCAGTAATCCATTTCCGAACGCCCGGCCCCCAGATCGCTCCAGTCCCGGTCTGTCATTCCCGCCAGCTCTGCGTGTTGCTGTTGTGTACGGCGACGCTGTTGCCACCAGTTTCGTAGGGATTTCAGCATGTGCGGCCTCCTGTTTAATTAAGGATTCAGAGCCGCCATCATGCTATGCTGCTGATTATCAGAGAAGCCAGATTTTATAATCGACACTATCAGAAAAACTGATCATCTATCATGCGAGAACTCAGCCTCGATCAGGTACGCACGCTGATTGCCATTCTGGATCTGGGGACATTTTCAGCGGCAGCGCAGGCGCTGCATTTGTCCCAGCCGACCATCAGTCTGCATATCGCAGAACTGGAACAACGCTTCAACACGCCCTTGCTGGTACGTACAAAGAAGCCGGTGACGGCTACCGCAGCCGGTGCCTTGCTGGCGGAGCGCGGACGGAAATTGCTGAAGGAAGCGGATGAGATCAGCGAAGCGATACGCCGCCAGACGCTGGGCATACGCGGACGGGTACGCATGGGCGCCTCCAGCGGCATACTCGTGCACAACCTGCCGGCGGTGATGGAAATCCTTGAACAGCGTTACAACGGCATTGATATTGACGTGCAGATTCTGGGATCGGCCGATACGCTGGCGGGTTTAACGCAGGGCAGTCTGGATCTCGGTATTGTGGCGATGCCGCAGCCTCAGCACAAAGATATTGTGATTCAGCACTGGCGTACCGATCCGATGATGGCTTTCATTCCGCCGCGCTGGGAATGTCCTGATCTGATCACCCCGGCATGGCTGGCTGACAAACCGCTGATTTTCAATGAACCCAGTACCCATATGTACCATCTGACGATGGCATGGTTTGCCGCAGCCGGTTTTGCACCGCGTGCGCGGATTGAACTGAATTACACCGAAGCGATGAAAAGTCTGGTCGCGTCCTCGTATGGCGCAGCGATTTTACCGGCGGAGCATCCGGATCAGCATGGCGTGAAAACCATGCAAATCCGGCCTCTGGACCCGCCATTACCGCGCTACACCGGCATTGCACACCGGCCATTACCGCAGCTGGACGGAGCCAGCCGCAATGTACTGGAAGTGTTGCAGCAATTCCGTCAGCTGACGCAGGATTAAATTTTTTCCTGACGTGCCGGACGCTGCTTGTGGAAAGTAATCGGGCTGTAAGGCACGCTGGATGGTGGCGGCGATTGCAGAATATGTTTTTTCATCGCACCGACCACATGCATTTCACAAGGTTTGCAATCAAAGCGCAGTGTGTATTTTTCACCACCGGACACCAGCGTCATCGGCTCGGCTTTTACCTGCCCCTGCACGCCTTTCACACCTTTGGCTTGTTTCGGACACAGGTTGAATGAGAAGCGCAGGCAGTGTTTGGTAATCATCAGCGGCACTTCACCGGCTTCTTCATGTGACTCGTACGCAGCAGCGATCAGTTCCACACCATGCTTCTGGTAAAACTCGCGCGCTTTGCTGTTGTACACATTGGCCAGATAGCTGAGCGTGGTTTCCGGATATTGCGCCGGTGGTTCGACAGCCGGTTCGCGTTGCGGACGCGGCCAGGCACTGACACGTGCGGCTTCATGCGCAGCCACAGCATCCCGGCGCAGCGCATTCAGTACCGAAGTCGGTACAAACCACATCTGGCTTAATTGCAGGCTGACATCTTCTGCTTCAAACATGGTGTTACCCAGTTTACGCAAACCGTCTTTCAGCGCGGCTTCGGCCTTATCAGCCTGCTGCGCTGCTTCCAGCACGACATCTGCGCGGGTGGTGGTTTCCACACCGTCAGCATCGCTGATAGTCAGCAGCAAACCTTGCGCATCGTCACGCAAACGCAGCCATACCGGCACGCGGCGCTCTGCGGACTTTTTGTGCAAAGCCTGTTCCCAGCGCTGATCGCGGTTGCGGTTCATCGCCACACCGGCTTTTAAACCCGGCAACTCTGCCATGGTTTCGTTCGGATAAATACGCCAGATTTCGCCGTTTTCCGACTGGCCGGTTTTCTCAACAGTATTTGCCTGCACACCAACCACTTCGCGCTTGTGCATGTAGTTCAGGCCGTCGCCGTTGGCCATCGGCTCCTGCGTTTCGATTTCCACCCAGTTGGTACCGACGCGGGTGACATAACCAAAATGCAGACCAACGAATTTCGGCGAATCAAATGCGCCGATATCTTCCTGACGGCCATTCGCAAAATAATCGGTATGACCGCGATGGAAGGTTTTATCCACGTTTGGCGTGAAAGCAATGCGCGAGACACCACTGGACGCACGCTGCAGTTCAGGACGGCGCTCCATGATTTCATCCAGCAGCAAACGGTAATGCGCTGTGATGTTTTTCACGTAACTCATGTCTTTGTAGCGGCCTTCGATTTTCAGCGACTGCACACCGGCATTCAGCAGCGCTTCCAGATTCGCACTCTGGTCGTTGTCTTTCATCGACAGCAAATGCTTTTCAAACGCAACCACGCGGCCTTGCGCATCCGTCATCGTGTACGGCAGACGGCAGGCTTGCGAACAGTCACCACGGTTGGCGCTGCGGCCGGTATCGGCATGCGAGATATAGCACTGACCGGAAAACGCGACGCACAAAGCGCCGTGTACAAAATATTCCAGCGGCGTTTTGACTTCTGCTTTGATCGCACGGATTTGCTCCACCGTCAGTTCACGCGCCAGCACCAGTTGCGAGAAACCGCACTGGCTCAGAAAACGCGCTTTTTCCACATCACGGATATCGCATTGCGTACTCGCGTGCAATTGAATCGGCGGAATATCCAGTTCCAGCAAACCCATGTCCTGAATAATCAGTGCATCTACGCCGGCATCGTATAACTGATGAATTTGTTTGCGCGCCGGTTCCAGTTCCGATTCGTGCATGATGGTATTCATGGTCACGAAAATCCGCGCATGGTAACGGTGCGCGTATGCCACCAGTTCCGCGATTTCACTGACTTCGTTCGATGCATTGTGACGCGCACCAAACGACGGCCCACCGATATACACCGCATCCGCGCCGTGCAAAATCGCTTCTTTCCCGATCTCAATATTCTTGGCCGGTGACAATAATTCAATCTGATGCGGTAACAGGGACATGATGCGTGCCGAAAGCGGAAGAAAAGGGCGAAATTATAACGAAATCAAAGGCTTATGTCCTGCATCAAAGCAGCAGCACAGACAATGATGTTATTTCATTCAGATTGCGGCCAGCGGCGGTGCTCAGGGTGTGTCTTAAGGAAGGATCAGCAAGACCCGTACAGAATGATCGACCGCTTTTCTGTCGATGTAGCCAATCGCATTCGGGTGGGTGATGACAAACTTTTTGATGCGCTCGTTATCGCCGATTTCCACCGGTGGCCGTCCCTGACCGGTAAAAATCATCTTAGACCAGTAGGCGCTCATCTGCGAATTGGTTTTTCCGACCACGTACTGATAAAACTGCGCACGCACACCCTGCTCTTCCGGCTGATCCACCGGCGTCGCTTCCGTACCATTGGGAAAAGTCGCGATTTTGCGCATAAAAATCTGGGCCGCCTGTGTCTGCGTCAGTACCGGCGACGCATTGGCCGGTGCCACGATGACCGCAACATCAGCCCGTGCAGTATGTGCTGTCAGACTGCATATGAAGATCAGGGCGGATATCAGTAAGCGACGCATGCAGGACTCCTCAGTAAGCGAAATCCAGCACCACGGCGACCACATTCACCGGCTTTCCTTTCGGAAATCCCGGCTGTATCGCCTGCAGCGTGCCGAATGAATCATTTCCCGGCCGCACATGATCCCACTGCAGCTTCAGGTCCCAGTTTTTACGAATATCCCAGCGCACACCCGTCGCCAGCGTGGTTTGCGACACCGGTGTACCACTGACCACCGTAAGCGGCCGTAATTGCGACAGGCTGATAAACGGCGTCAGCAAATCCATCCGGTAAGCGGCTGCCAGATTCCAGGCTTCGCGCACCGCCAGCACACGACGTCCGTCATAATTTTCAGCGCGCACCCATTCTGCGTTCAGCAGCCATAAGCCGCTGTCATAGCTGACGCCGGCTGACCAGAATTTACCCAGCGGCGGATTCTGGTTATCCGTGTGTTTTTGCTGATGGGCAATGTGTACTGTCCACGGCCCGAATTCACTGGTGTCATACACACCCCAGACATCGGTATTGTGTACATGCTGATCGCGGGTATTAATCACCGTTTTCTTGCCATACAGCGCCGACAGCGTATGCGTGAACTCGCCGGTACGAAGCCGGTATTCAATATCCACGCCATCGCTGTTGGTCAGCGCCAGCAAGCGGTAGACTTCTGCTGACGGGCGTATCCACGGATTGCTGTAACCGACTTTACGTGACGACGACGCCATAAAACTCGCCATCGCCACCCGTCCGGCGCGTATCCGCAAATCCGGCAGAATTTCATAACGCAGGTTGGCCCAGTTCAGAAACGGGGTATACGAATTATCCGGACGCTGTTCAGACACCACTTGCACAACCGCTTCCAGGCCCGGCAGCAGATCAGCATTCAGTTGCACACCCAGCCGGGAATCCAGATCAGGATTCCAGCGCCGGTTGAAGCCTGTGCCTTTCGGTTGCAGATTATCAAACACAAAATCCGCACGATCCTCACTGCTGTGTGCCAGACCCAGCGTACCGAAGCTATTCCAGTGCCAGCGCGACACCTCAGTCTCCTGCGCAGCAGCAGACAAACTCAGGGCACAACAGGAAAAAACCAGAGTACGGATCAGTTTTTGCATATATGGAAATAAAAAAGCGTGATTCCAGCATAGCAAATATCCGTCAGCGCGCCAGCAATTTGTTGTATCTTATGCAGCAAATCTATCTCTGCCGTTGCGGCTGATGCCGCTGTGCAACACTCCGTTCAGAATCTGCTTATGCCTATCCGCCTGCCCGCCCTGCTGTTGTCTGTTGTATTTTCCTTGCCCGCGCTTGCCGCACCGTTGCAAACCCGCGAAACCGGCGTCTTACCGGACAGCATACGACAGCAATTACAGCAGCAAGGGATTCCGGCGCAAGCCTTATCGGTAGTGGTGATGCGCGCTGACAGCGGACAAATCGTTATGCAACAACAGGCAACACAAGCGGTCAGTCCGGCATCCAGCATGAAGCTGCTGACCACGCTGGCGGGGCTGGAAGAACTGGGGCCGGTATTCCGCTGGAAAACCCAGTTGCTGAGTACGGCCACACCGGAAAAAGAAGTGCTGAACGGCGATTTGTATTTACGCGGCGGCGGCGATCCTTCTTTGTCACTGGAAAAATGGACCAGCTTTCTGCGCCGGCTGCGTTACAGCGGCATCAAAACCCTGCGCGGCGATCTGATACTGGACCGCAGCAGTTTTCAGCCGGAACGCGAAGACTTACAGACCAGCCCGTTTGATGAACATCCGGATGCCGCCTACAACGTGATTCCCGATGCGCTGCTGCTGAATCATAATCTGCTGCAGTTTGCGATAGAGTCCGATGGCAAACGCATACAAACCCGTTTGCAGACGCCGCTGGCGAATGTCGTGATCCGCAATAATCTGAAGCTGAATAATGCAGCCTGCGCCAGCTGGGAAAAATCCGTAACGCCGCCGGTGGCGCTGACGGATGATAACGGAGATATTGAGATACGCCTCAACGGCAGCTTCCCGAAAAACTGTCAGATCAGTACGCGCTTAAATCTGATGGACCGCAATCAGTATGTAGCAGCGATGTTTGCGCAAATCTGGCGCGAACTCGGCGGTGTCTGGCGCGGTCAGGTACGTGAAGGCAAAGCACCGGCGGATGCGACGCTGTTACTGGAACATCAGTCGGAAACGCTGGCCGATTTGCTGCGTACGATTAACAAACAATCCGATAACACGATGGCGCGCGCCCTGCTGCAAACGCTGGGCAGCACAGCGCCGAATAATGCTGCCAGTGGCACCGGTTCACGGACTGCCGGTGACCTGCGCATACGCCAGTGGCTGCTGCGCCATCAGCTCGATGAACAGGGGCTGGTGATCGAGAATGGCTCCGGTTTATCGCGCAGCGAACGCATCAGCGCACAAACACTGGCTGGTGTATTGCAGGCAGGCTGGCGCAGTCCGTGGAATGCAGAATTTATCAGCAGCCTGCCGATAGGCGGCATGGATGGCACTCTGCGCAAGCGTCTGAAAGGCACGGTAGCCGAAGGCCGCGCCCGTCTGAAAACCGGCACCCTGCGCAATGCCACCGCGCTGGCAGGCTATGTACGTGATCTGCAGGATACGCAGTGGATAGTGGTCGCCATCATCAACGATGAACAAGCCGCCAAAGCGCGCAAAGCTTTAGATCAGCTGATTTTGTGGGTGGTGGCCGGACATCCTGAACAATGGCAGGCACCGGACGAACCAGCGCCGGAAACTCAGCCCTGACGTCCCGCCTGTTCGCGCTGCAGTGCCGCCAGTTGCTGTTCCAGACTGGCGATGCGGCGCTCTAAACGTTCCACATCGTCCGCATCGGCATGCTTAATCCAGCGGTTACCCAACCCGGTCATGCTGCTGAAAATCAGCCATGCCACACCTGCGCCGACTGCCCACTGAATCATTTGTGCTGGTTCCATGTTGTTTCTCCGAAAGTTCGCGTTAAGGTGTTCACAGTGTGCCCGTGGCGCGGCGGCGGCAACAGTGACAAATGTCAGGACTTTGCGGTGACAAGCCGGCAATATGCTGCTGCACTACCCGCCGGAAGCCGGTCAGCACGGTTTGAAACTACCCGAAATTGCCCAAAACTGACCTAAATGCGGAGTTCAGCATAGCGGTCCGGCGGTCGTCGGCAGAAAGTCCAGCTCTCCGTAAACGGGTGATGCGGATAGCTGCACAGCGTGCGACCGTGCAGCGCTCCGACAAACAAGAAAAACTCAGTCCTGCAGAGGCAGATACACCGCGAATTCCGACTGATGCTCAGGCACATCGGGGAAGAAGCGGATACGTTCCACAAACAGCGGAAAATCCCGTAGCTGCTGACCGCTGGCAGGCAGCCATGTGCGGTACAGCCAGTCCAGTCCGGCGTATAAATCCTGTTCCCGACCGGTAATCAGCAATTTCGCGCAGCGTCCGGCAGGGATGGTTTGCAGATGGATGCCGTCAGCACCCTCACCCGGATCAGCATCCAGCGGGATCGCCAGATCAAGCCGGAAATCCTGTGCAGCAACCGTATCAGGATCGTTGTACAGAATATTCAGCGTGGCATAGCGTGAGGGATGCAGATGGTGTTTTTTGCGCCATGCAATAAAGCGTTGTATGGTTTGCCCGATCAGCGCAGGATCGCCCAGATGCGACATGCAGGCAATACGGGTGGCGGGAAAAGCGATTAGTTGCGGTTCAGCGAATACAGCGGACATATGCAGACTCCTTTCAGAAAATAAACGGAAACTCCGGTTCCAGGAGAGCCAGTCCGGTGCATGGCGGAATGCGCTCGGGCTTTGTCCGGTATCGCGCCGGAATTCGCGTGCAAACGCTTCCGGACTCTGATAACCGTTATCCAGCGCCACCTGCATCACACTCAGCGGGCGGTATGCCAGCTGATACGAAGCACGCCGCAAACGGCTTAAGCGGATGTAACGATGCAGCGCAATGCCGGTCCATGCCTTAAACAAGCGATGAAAATGAAACGGTGAAACGGCAACCAGCGCGCTCAGGGTTTCCAGACGCAAATCACCATCCGGATGGGCATCAATCCAGTCCAGCACCGGTTGCAGGCGGCGCTGACGGCTACCGGCAGACGACGTGTTTTCTGAAAGAGGATCCATAGTGTCAGAGAAGTGTGCGAAAAAAACCTGAGCGGCGGATATCAATATTGCCTACCCGCCTGCTCTCCTGTCTGCACAGTATGCAGACAGCGCGCCCATCTTACCTGACCATTCTTGCTGAATTGGTGTGACGGTGAAGGATTCAGCACCAGCCATGCGCTGCATAGCGCGCACGCAACAAATGCATCATGGCGACATTTAATTCCCACGCATTGCTGACTTCCTGCTGGCTGTACGGCAGCGTGGCCGTGTAAGGCACGGGGCCGAATTCCGGAGTGATGGTCAGGCAGGTTTCACCGGCAGCGACACGTGCCTGCAGAATCTGATCCCACCATGCCAAATGCGCCTGCAGTTCTGCAGCAAATTCCGGTGCACGGAAATCGCTGACCTGCGGCCCCTGCGCATGACCAACCCGCGCATGAATATGCTTCACCAACGGGAAAATTCCTTCCAGCATCGCTTGCTGATCCTGCAGCAGCGATTCGCAGGCACAGCACCAGTGCGACAAATCCGCATTCAGCGGTAAGTCCGGATTGTGTGCCAGATACGGTGCCATCAGCGCCGGATGGCCGCTGAAACGGCTGCGGTGAATTTCATGCACGATACGCACACCGGTTTGCTGGCTGATCGCTGTCGTCAGCGCAATCAGTTCCTGATTCTGCGCGACGCTGTACCAGTCTTTGCCGGTGTGGCTGTTGACCATCAGCGGCTGTGCCGCGCAGGCACGGCGCAACAGATTTTCCAGCGCCGATTTATGCTGCGCGAAATCGCTATGAAACACGGTTTCCCACTGCTGGGTAATCAGCAGCAAACCGGCATCGCGGATGCGCTCCAGCCAGTGCGCCCATTCGGCTTCATCCGCAGGCAAGGACATTTCAATGCCATCAAAACCAGCGGCTTTGACTTCATCAATAAACTGCTGCGCCGGTTTACCCGCATGTCCCCAGTGCGCCGCAAAAACATGCAGTTTCACCGCCTGACTCATTCAAAACCCCGCACCGGAAATTCCGCGCCGCGCTGTATCCAGTTTGCCGGCGAATACCGGCTGGCGCCATCGGTCACGTGCAGTGTGTAAGCATGGCGTGATACCGGAGACCGGTTCGGTGCGCTGTAATGTGGCAGCAAGCCGTGGAAGCACACCAGACTGCCTGCACGCACTTCCAGCGGCACGGCGGTACTGTCATCCGGCCACGGCAAATCGGACAATTTTTCAGTACGTACATGGTCGCCTTCACGCACAAAGCGTTCACGCAGCGGCGTGCGGTGACCACCGGGCTCCGCCCACAGACAACCGTTTTCCAGACTGGCATCTTCCAGCGCAAACCAGAACGTGGTGACTGTCACCGGATCGGTGTCAAAGTATGTGGCGTCCTGATGCCAGCGCACTTCACCGCCTATGCCCGGCTGTTTAAAGATATACATCGATTGCCAGATTTCCGGCTGTTGCAAACCTAACTGACGCGCCACGGCAGCCAGTTCCGGTCCGCGTGAAAACGCACTGAACACCGGATCCAGATCATGCATCGCATGACCGATTTTATTGATCGACAGTGCTTTAGCCTGACGCAACTGACCATCCTCACCAAATGCTTCCTCTTCAAAGAAGCAATGCATACGGGTTGCCGAATCGAGAAAGTAATGATCGATGTGTTTATCCTGTTCGCGGGTAGTGAAAATCGAACGTGACTGTGCAGGATCGAAAGCATCCACAATCTCGGCAGCGCGCTGACGCAATGCGGCGATTTGTGCCGGAGTTTTGAAATCCGGGATAACGATAAAGCCATCCTGCTGATAGCGGTCTAACTGTTCCTGATTCAGCATTGCTGCCTCCTTGTTTTGCGATAGCGCAAGTGTAATCAGCGCAGCACCTGCCCGACAATGGCTACAACGGTTGACAGTTTGTTTCCGTTTCTTTGACAATCAGCGTTTATCCCCTGAACCCGTCAAGCTATGGATACGCTGAAAGCGATGGAAGTTTTTTGCGAGGTAGCACGTCAGCGCAGCTTCAGTGAAGCGGGACGCAGGCTGGGCATCAGCCGCGCACTGGTCAGCAAACATATCGCCGCACTGGAACAGCATCTGCAGATACGACTGCTGCACCGCTCCACCCGCGAAGTCAGCCTGACCGGTCAGGGGCTGGCCTTTCTGACGCCGTGCGAGGAAGCAGTACAACAGGCACGCGCGGCACTGGCGCTGGCAGCACACAGCAGCGACCAGTTGCGCGGCATTCTGCGCTTACAGGCACCGGCCAGTTTTGCCTCTGAATGGCTGGCGGACATTCTCGCCCGTTTCGGACTGGATCATCCGGAACTGCAGATTGAATTACATGCGGACGATGCCTTGCTCGATCCGGTGCGCCACGGTTTTGATCTGAGCATACGGGTCGGCGGCATTCCGGATCAGTTCGGCCTGCAAATGCGGACGCTGGCGCCCTGCCGTGGCTTGCTGTGCGCCAGCCCGGCTTATCTGGCCCGTGCCGGTATTCCTGCGCATCCTGCAGAATTGACGCAGCACCGCTGCCTGCATTTCAGTCATCTGACGCAGGGTGCGCGCTGGCAGTTTCAGCGTGGTGACGAACACTGCGAAGTCACGGTCAGTCCGGTCTTCAGCGCAAATAATGGTCGTGCATTACATCAGGCGGCGCTGGCCGGCGCCGGCATTGTGTATCACACCAGTTTTCTGGCCGCCCGCGATATTGCAGCGGGGCATCTGCAAGTCGTATTGCCTGACTGGCAAGTGCCACTGAACCATCTGACCGCACTGTACCCGGCCACGCGCAGGCTTTCCCCCGCAGTCCGCACACTGATCGATGTGCTGGTCAGTGAATTTTCACCGGTACCGGAATGGGACAGGCTCTCAGGATTAGGTGCACCTGTTTGAACGAAGACGGAATGAATATTGATTAAAAAAGCTGCATGCCAACGGCTTAAAAAAACAAAGTTGTTGCTTTCCGTCATCAAAAAATCCCGCGCTACTGACTTTCCACCTGCACCATACATTTGATACTGGTCAAACGTATCGCTTTGGCATACTGTTTGGACAACCGCGGATAGCGGCATAAGCAGACTGCAGGCACATCTTTGTGACCGGATGCAGCGCAGCAGCAACCAGGGAGATCAGGCAATCATGTGGAAAGAGTATGTCAGCGGTGTGCTCGAGTGGAAGCGGATTATCCGCGAAGCATTCACCGATAAGTTTTTTCTGCTGTGGTTCATACCACTTGCTGTGATGAGCCTGCTGATGCTCGCAATTCTGATGGATCTGCTCAGCTATGATCACGTGTTTAAGGGCGCGCATCTGGCTTCGGAGTCCTGCCGCAACCTGACTGACAAAGAAGCCTTTGTGATGCTGATGAATATGCTGATCACCGCACTCAGCGGGCTGGTCAGTGTCGGTGAATTAATCCGGTTTGCAGAAAATAAAAAACGCGGCATTCCGGTTCAGTATGGCAGCTTCATCACCAGTAGCAGCATTGCTGCCATCTCACTCATTTCCCTGCTGATTTTTTCCCGCTACTTTTGCCATTAATACTGTGAAAAAAATTCACCGCGTATCGGGACGTAATATCAGCAAAAACATTTCCGTTGAAGCAAGTACATAACCTGCAATTATAGGCAGCGTCCAAAAAATCACTCGTTGCCACACAGAAATTTGCCTATGATGCCGCAGTCTGATGGATTGGTCAGACCCATCTCTGCTATCCCCCAAGATAGTGAGGATACTTTCACGGGCGCCCTGGCGCCCGTTTTTTTTACAGCCTTCATCACTCACAAAAACGCTAAAGAACAGTGAGGACTGTACTTTACACTTGCGACTCTGCCACCGGTCAGAACGCGTACTGCAATCCAGCTGAGTAACCCAGCATCGATTTTTTGCTGTACGACATATCAAATTTCTGACTTTCCACCTCGCCGCGCAGTGTCAAATTCTTGTTCAGCTTATAGTTCAAACCGACACCTAAAACCGGCTGCCATGAGGAGTGATCGAAATTACCGAGTGCCCCGTTACGGATTTCTGCACGCATATAGCCGATACCGAACTTCGCAAAAGCACTCAGATCCTGATAAATCGGTGCATTTGCTAACGCACTGATTGCCAGACTCTTTCCTTTAACATCGGTCGGCAAGTTACCCGCCGAAGACCCTGTTGTATGCAGTGTACCTGTGTCTTTGTAACTAAGCTCAGCAGCGATTGTGGAATTAATCTGATATCCGCCAAAAACTGAGAATCCGGTGTCACTCGTTTTACAACTTATGCCGACACAGGCGGCATCCCAGTTGTAGCGCCCTACACTTCCACCTATATAGACCTGTGCAGATGCCGCAGCACAAGTCAGCAAACCCGTAAAAAAGTACGTGCTGATTAACAATTTCTTCATCTCAAATTTCTCCTTAATAATTTTTGAATGCAGTAAAAACACTTTTCACCATCATCCGGAGCGGCATCGTAACAAAATGATTTCTTTAATCGAATGACAAATAATTTACGCAGGGAAACAGTCTCTTTCGTATTGCCATTTTGCATTTATTATTTTTTTGTCATAAATGTTGCATCGAGCGGAATCCGCTTTTTCAATTACTTGCATAGACATTGGCATACGGACGATGATCCAGTACGATGCGGAACTTTGAATTTCGATTTGGATGCGCCGGAATGTTCAGTTCAGCGTCGTTTTCACCCCGTGCACGTATTAAAAACCTGCTGCGATCAGGATGTATTGCATTGCTACTGAGTGCCTGCGGCACGCCGGTTAAACCACCTGCTCCTGTAACAGATACCTCCGTTCCGGCTGCACAGCCTGTCAATGCACCACTGCCGGGTCAGGCTGTCAGTCAGCAAGTTCCGCCGCTGCCACGTGAATTCCGTGCGGTCTGGGTATCGACCGTTGCCAACATCGACTGGCCCAGCCGCCGTGATCTGAGCAGTGAACGCCAGAAACAGGAAATTCTGCAGATTCTGGATCAGGCCGCGCAAATGCGGATGAATGCTATCGTTTTGCAAGTCCGTCCCGCTGCCGATGCGATCTATCCTTCAGCACTGGAACCGTGGTCTGAATTTCTGACTGGTGAACAGGGGCGCGCACCGAGTCCTGCCTATGATCCGCTGCAATTCTGGATTGAGCAGGCGCATGAACGCGGCATGGAATTACATGCGTGGTTTAACCCTTTCCGCGCGCGCACCGCATCCCCGAAAGCAACGCAGGCACGCAACCACATCAGCCGCGCTGCAGCACAGGTTGTACGTAATTACGGCGATCAGCAATGGATGGACCCCGGTGAGCCACTGGCACGTCAGCACACACTGAATGTGATCGCTGATGTACTGCGTCGTTACGATGTGGATGGCGTGCATATCGATGATTACTTTTACCCGTATCCGGTAAAGAATGCGCAAGGCACAGAAGTGGAATTTCCGGATGACGCTGCGTGGAACCGCTATCTGCAATCCGGCGGCAACTTAAGCCGCGCCGACTGGCGGCGGGACAATGTGAACCAGCTGGTGCGTGCGATTGCAGAAATGGTGCATCAGGAAAAATCCTGGGTGAAGTTTGGTATCAGTCCGTTCGGGATTGGTCGCCCTGACCGGCTGCCACCCGGCATTGCCGGTTTCAGTCAGTACGATAAGCTGTACGCTGATGTTGAGACATGGCTGGCTAACGGCTGGCTGGACTATCTGGCACCACAGCTTTACTGGCCGATACAGCAAACCCCGCAGGCATTCAAGGTATTGCTGGATTACTGGCAGCGTCAGAATACTCAGCAGCGCCATATCTGGCCGGGTTTATTCACCAGTAAAATCGATCACAGCGAAAAGTCCTGGCCAGCGGATGAAATTCTGAATCAGGTAGATGCTGCGCGCAGTATGCAGGCTGGCGGACATATTCATTTCAGCATGGTCAGTCTGGCACAGAATCGTAAGCAGATCCGCCAGCGACTGGAACAGGAAAAGTATCTGACACCGGCGCTGGTTCCGGCGACCCCGTGGCTGGAAAATACCAATATTGCGCCGCCGCAGCTTAGTTTGTCACCTGCCGGCAAAATCCGCGTTCAGTTGCCTGATCCGGCCAACACACGCTGGTTAGCAGTCTGGAAAAAAACCGATCAGCAATGGCTGTTCAGTTATCAGCCCGCGACGCAAACCGAGGTCAGCCTTTACAGCCCTGGTCCTCTGCGTCAGATTACTGTTATCGCCGTTAACCGTTCCGGCCAGGAGAGTCTGCCGGCGAGTCTGAACTTCTGAACCGGCGTCAGTTACTGATTTCCGCAGCAGAACGAAACACGATGCGATCGCGTCCGCTGCGTTTTGCTTCATACAAAGCACCATCAGCCAGCGCCAGCAGTCGCGCAGTGTCGGTATCGTCCTGCAATGATGTCATGCCGACGGATGCGCTGTAGCGAAATGCGGGCAGTTGAGCCAGCGGATGAGACTTGCGCAATCGCTCAAGCAAGCGCTCACAGATTTGCAATGCCTGCTGCTGCCCGACATCCGGCAGCAGCAGTAAAAATTCCTCGCCACCGACCCGTCCGCACGCATCTTCACGGCGTATACAAGCTTGCAGCGTACGGGCAAAATGTATCAGTACCTGATCACCGGTTGCATGTCCGTAGGTATCGTTGACTGCTTTGAAGTGATCGATATCAATCAGAGCAATATGCAACTGCCTCTTCTGCTCTGCAGCGCTGCGAACCTGCTGCTGTAAATTACGCATCATCGCCCTGCGGTTACTGATACCTGTCAGAACATCCGTACTGGCTTCGCGCAATGCAAGATCACGTGCATAGCGCAACTCCCTTCCCTCCTGTCGCTGATGCGTGATATCCATACCGACACACAACATCCACCGGTTAGGCAAAATAGTTTCCGTCATCCAGACCCAGCGGCCATCGGTTAAGTCGGCTTCAAAACCGCGAAATGGCTGCTTGCCACGACGTGAATAGGCTGACCGTATCCATGCTTCGATATCATCTGCGCGAATCCGGACGCCGCGCTGTTGCTCGTAATTCTCACGAATAAGCTGCTCCCAGCTCATACTGCCATCCGTGCGTGCACCGTAAGCTTCACAAAAAGGCGGATTGGCAGCGCGCAGAATATCGTGCTGATCAAACAGCGAAACCAGCAAATACGGATTTTCCAGCAAGCCTTCGCCCGCCATTTCATTCAGATTCAGATGTTCTGTCATAACCGTTTTTCCGTATATCCGATCCGACTGGTGACAGCGGACACCAACAAGTGGTCTGATGCCAGTTTAGCAAATCACTTTCCTGATTCATCCTTTACCGGCAATTATTTGCATGATGAATAAAAGTGGTATTTCAAGATAATCATTTTTGAGCAAAACAGAAAGTCGTAACTGTGAAAGATGTTCAAAAGTGCTGCAAAGGCCTTTTTGTGTCTCCGTAGAAATACGGAGGCAGCCAGCGCAGCTAACAGAGTACAATCGACCGCTGATATATCCGCCAAATACGACATGCGATTGCGCCATATAGAAATTTTTCACGCTGTGATGCAAACCGGCACCATCAGCGGTGCTGCTCAGTTATTAAACATTTCCCAGCCTGCTGCAACCAAAGTGTTGCAGCATTGCGAACTGCAACTGGGATTGAAACTGTTTGAACGTATACGCGGCAAACTGCATCCGACGCCGGAAGCGCACCGTCTGTTCGGAGAAGTAGATAAATTGCAACGTGATCTGCAGGCAGTGAGGCGACTGGCGGCGAATCTGAAAACCAATCCGGCCGAAGCGGTGCGTCTGGCGTCTACGCCGACGCTGTCCATCACGCTCATTCCGGAAGCGCTGGCACGCTGGCGCCGGCGTTTTGAAAAAGTCCACTGTACGCTCGCAACTTTTCATACCGCCGGACTGGTCAACAGCTTACTGGTTGGAGATACCGATCTGGCATTTTCTTTATATGACCCCTGTCATCCGGGCATACACAGTGAAGCGATTATCCGCGGCAATATGACGGTCATTGCACCCGCTGATACCTGGCCAGAAGATTTGCACGGGCAACCGCTGAAACTGTGTGGCCTGCCGAAAAATCTGATCGGGATTGATCTGGATGATCATCTGGTCAGCCGCCTTTTGGACGCGTGCGAAGATGAAGGTACCGTGTTTGAATCAAGCACGATGGTGCAAACCTATCTGCAGGCAAAAACGCTGGTGGAGCTTGGCGCAGGCGCTGCGGTAGTTGATCCTTTTACCGCTGCTATTGCAGACCGCAGTAAAACAGCCTGCCGTCCGGTCTTTCCTGCGGTCGGTGTTGATTTGTATTTGCTGTCACGCAAGGCAACGCCTTTGTCCCGCAGCGCACATGCATTTGTGGACGCTGTGCGCCAGACTGCGAATGATCACATTGCACGCGCTTCGGCACAAGCTCAGTCAATGCGCGGATAAGTGGCACGTACCTGCGCAGGATCACCCATATTGAAATGCCACCATTCTGTAGGAATGCCGTGAAATCCGGCTTCCTGCATGAGCCTGTTCAATAACTGACGGTTAGCCACCTGCTGAGTTGTCAGTTCGCCGCTTGCCAGAAACTGCTGTTCAAGACGCGGTTGTGAACGGGGATCAAAAGCATCAAACGCGGTACCCATATCCAGCGCCCTTCCGTACTCATCCAGAATACTGACATCAACCGCCATACCGAATGAGTGAATGGAGCCACGGGCTGGATCAGCCACATACATTTGCAGCGGCGTTCCGGCCAGAAAATCCCAAAGCGCAATCTGTATCTGATGCGGGCGCAATGCATCGTAAACAATGATGTGATAACCCGGCTGCAAGCGCTGCAATGCGTTGGCCGCAGTTTGTAAAGCAATGGCTGCCTCACGATGCAGCCATACGCAGTCACGCCCTGCATACAAATTGCGTCCGGTGAAATTATCGTCGCATGCATAGCGCAAATCGGTGACTACGCCGCGCAAACCGGACAGCGGCAAAAAATCGGGATGCGGGCAAATGCCTGTGTACTGATCTGCCTTCATATCAGCGATTCCCGCTCTGATCCTGAACATCCAGATAGCGCCAGTTCGTGAACTCAACCGGATGACGCAGATAGTTCTGCACACGCGGCTGCACAAGGTCAGCAGACAAGGGATGTGTACGCAATATCCACGGATTATAGGCATGCATCAGAAATACCATACGGCTGTATAACTTTTTGCGCTCCGGCCCGTCTGCCAGTCGTCTGGACTGCTCAAATAATTGATTAAATTCCGGCAGGTTAAAGCGCGAATAATTGGCTTTACCGGCATTTGGCCCGTACAGCAACTGATAAAAATTCTCGCCGTCCGGAAAATCACCAACCCAGTTCGCTTCAGTCATTTGCACTTTGCCGAGCCGCGCTGCTTTCAGAATTTCGCCGTGCTTGTCTGAGACAAAACGGATACGCACACCGATTGTTTCCATATGCCTGCGCCAGACTTCTTCACGCAATTTACCGGTAGCATTCGCCAGACTGTGCATCACTAACTCTAGCGGATTCCCGTCCGGCAGGCTGCGGTACCCATCCTGCCCGCGCCGGTAGCCGTAGCGATCCAGCAATGCATTGGCTAATGCAAGATGATGTCTGAGCGGGCTTTTCCATTGCGGATCATATCCAAGTACATTCGGTGGCAAAGGAGTTTGCGCAGGAATCGCAAGACCTTTTTCGATCAGACGAATATCACTGTCCGCGTCGTAACTGAGAGCAATCGCCCGGCGCAGCGCGATTTTTTCTTTGGTATATCCGCCGATGACCGGATCTTCCATATTCATCCAGACGTAATACGTCTGCAAAGGTGTGAACCAGTAAAGGCGTATCCCTTGCTGCGCCAGAGCAGGTTTCAGTTTTCCCTGATCCAGTACCATTTCCGACAATGGTGGCGGGACTTGCTCAAGAATATCCAGTTCTTTGTTCAGAAACGCCAGCACACGGGCCTGCTGTTCCTCCATAACAAGAACATTCACCGCGTCCACCAGCGGATAAGACTTCGCTTTCAGAATCTGTTGCACACGACGACCATCATCATCTGTTGCACCTGAATCAGAAAACTGCGGACGGCGGAAAGAAGGGCTGGCCACCAGCTCAATACGGAAACTGCGCTTCCACGAACCAAGTTTGAACGGGCCGGTTCCGACAGGATGATTTCCGGCCTGATTACCATACATTTCGATGACTTCACGCGCTACTGCTGCTGTTGCGGGTGTCGCCAGTGCAAACAAGAATCCGGGATCAGACTGACGCAGGCGTAGCTTCAGCGTATAACGATCTGTCACCTCTATCCCCGGAAACACCAGCTGATATGCAGCATCCGGATTGCTGCGCACAGCAGTCAGTAAGCGCTCATCACCCTGCAATTTCCCTTCCAGCAAAAACAGCCACGGAGATTTCAGCAGAGGATCATATAAACGGCGCAACGAATACGCGTAATCGTCGGCCGTCAGTTCACGGTCTTTGCCAGCAAAAGCGGGGTCGGGGGTAAAACGTATGCCCTTCTGCAACCGGAAGGTGTAAGTCAGGCCATCGGGAGAAACATCGGGCATCGCACTCAGCGTATTGGGCCTCAGGCTGACAGGACGTGCCAGATAGTCATAGCGCAGCATCGGTTCGAACATATTTTCGTTGATGCTCATGGTGGCTATATCCGACGCCAGTGCTGGATCAAAACTACTTTCCGGGTTAGTGATCAGCACATTGAGCACTTTGGCTGCATGCGCACCGGTACTGAGCATCAGTGAAAACAACAACAGCACAGCTATAAACGAGCGCATAGGCATCAGCAAACTCCCTGCAGGCGCGATGAGTAACGCGCCAGATAAAACCATTCTTCACCAGCCTCTGCCCCGGGATCCGGAAATACAATCCTCCCGTCAAAAGGCGCGCGAACCTCGGTACCATCGGCATGAATACCAATCAGCTCGCCCGCGCTGACCATGTCAAAACTGGCCCATGTGCGTACAAAACGGTCTGCCTTATTTCGCTTATCAATGACTTCTTCCAGATGCAGTGCTTCCATCCCGGTGTCTGCAGGCACAGGTTCCCCTGATGTCAGCCCGAGCCAGTCAAGCGTACGGCGTATCGCATTCCATGCCACTTCCGGTGCCGCAGGATCATCGTGACTGCCGCACTCCAGCGTCATCGCATAGCCACCAACAGAACGCATGTATTCTGTCGTGCCTATACCAAAGCTGGTATCCGCATCCGCAATTTGCAAAGCGCTGGCATCAGGCGGCAGCGCAGCACGGCGGCGAGCCATGCCTTTGTCATAAGTACTGAGCCAGCCATCGACAAGTCGGCGAACACCGAGCCGCATCGCCAATGCCAGTTCCGGCGTCGCATGCCGGAAAGGTTCGAGTTTTCCCAGATTGTTTTCAGGACCGACCAGAACAAATGGCTGCCCGTCTCCTCGGAATGAATGCAAATCCAGCAACACATCGTGCTGCGCCATCAAGGGGCACAACCAGTTGGCAACATGATCTTCAAATTCCTGCGCTTGCTCGGTCGGAATCAGGCGACGGTTCAGATTACGGTCGCCATGCCGTTCTTTGCGGGCGTATGCCAGCGGATTGCAAACCGGAACCAGTGTCAGTGAACCGCTGCTCAAAACAATCTCACCGCTGTCCAGTGCGGCAATCAGGCGGCGAATTGCCTGAGTACCGCAAGTTTCATTTCCATGCACAGCACCGGTAATCATCAGCGCCGTTCCCGGACGCATCGCCTGATAGCGGTGGCTGACAAAATGCAATGCCTGCTCCGGATAAGATTTCTGAACCTGTTGTCGTGTCATCGTGATACCTGCTCGTGCTGATTATGCCGGATTCTGCGGCGTTTCTTTTTTACCGAACTGCGGATCAATCCTGATCATCGCGCACACGATAAACGTGGCTAACGCCGCAATACAAATCCAGAGAAAAAATCCGGTGTAGCCGAGTTGCGTTTGCAGCCAGCCACTGAACAAGCCCGGAATCATCATCGATAACGCCATGAAACCGGTGCAGATCGCGTAATGGGCTGTTTTATGCTCGCCGTCAGAAAACATCATCAGATACAGCAAATATGCAGCGAAACCAAAGCCGTAGCCGAACTGTTCAATCGCAACCGATATGCCGATAATGCCTGCATGCTGAGGCTGCATCCATGCCAGATACACATACACCAGATGCGGCAGATTGATCGCTATCGCCATCGGCCACAAACAGGCTTTCAGCCCCCAGCGCGAAATCGCTGCACCACCGGCAATACCGCCGGTGGTCAGTGCTGCCATACCCGCCATCCCGTAAATCAGACCGACCTGCTCAGTACTCAGCGCCAGTCCGCCATTGGCGATACTGTCCTTTAAAAATAAAGGCGCTACCTTCACCAGTTGCGCTTCACCAAAGCGGTAAAGCAGCATGAACGCAACAGCCAGACCAAATTGCGGCTTACGCAGATACAGCGCAAACACCGCAGCGAATGATTGCCACCAGTGCTCGCCGTGCCGCTGCGGCTGGTCTGATACGGGCTTTGGCAATCCGAACTGATGCCACAATGCCATCATCAGAAACCCCGCCGCAAGCAAGCCAAAGACCAGCATCCAGCCTTTTTCAACACTGCCGCTGAGACTGGCGCTGTGTCCGGCCAACCATACCAGACCGCCCTGCCCGGTCAGCATTGCACACCGGTAAAACAAACTGCGGAAGCCAACGTAAGCAGCCTGCTGATGCTTTTCCAGCGCCAGCATATAAAAGCCGTCCACACTGATATCGTGCGTCGCGGCAGCAAAGGCCAGCAACCAGAACATCGCCAGCGACCAGCGGAAAAAATCAGATACAGGAATGGTCAGCGCAACCGCTGCAAACAAAGCGCCTATCACCAGTTCCATTGCAACGATCCATCCGCGCTTTTTGCCGGTCATATCCACCAGCGGTGCCCACAGCGGTTTAATCACAAACGGCAGATATAACCAGCTTGTATAGAACGTGATATCGGTATTCGAGATTCCGAGATCTTTGTACAAAATGACCGATAAGGTCATCACAATCACATACGGCAAACCCTGTGCAAAATACAGTGTCGGTATCCAGGACCAGACTGAGCGTCCGGAAGAAGATGTTGTCATTAAATCGTTCCGTTCTTAGGGATGTATCAAATCGGTGTCAGTCAATCACTTTGCTTGCATCCGGGCAAGTACAATAGTGGTATTAATACACTGGTTGAACTAATGTGTTGTTCTTCCGGTCTTTCACACCTGTGCCGTAATGATAAGGCATCGCCGCCGGTACATATTAAAAACTCATGCATCTGCAGAGAACGGGAGTAAGATGAAAAATCTGCCCCGCTGCCCGGAATTTTATTATCAGTAATGAACTCGGAAATCTTTCTTCCTGAATCAGGGGAACTTCCCCCGCCATTGCCACTACTGGGCCTCGGTATCGATACCGGCGGAACACAGACCCGCTGGGCGCTGGCAAATCAGCAGCAATCTGTGGTCGCCAGTGGCACAGCGGAAGGATTTACCGCATTACAGTTTGGCACCCGGGAAGGAAAAACAGCGTTTCAGCATTTGTTCGCAACACTCGCGGCGACTGCGCGCAGCCACGGCGAACTCGGCTATGTCAAAGCTGGTATTACCGGATTCAGTGCGGAGCAGGCGCAACTGCATCATATGATTGCGCGTATTTTTGAGTTGCCGGATGCATGCGTTTCGATCAGCAACGATATTGAAATCGCGTATCTCGATATTTTTTCACCGGGCAGTGGTTACCTGATCTATGCAGGCACAGGTTCCATCGCCGCGTATATTGATGAAAATGGTGAGTTTCACCGCGCCGGTGGCCGCGGATATCTGATTGATGACGGTGGCAGCGGTTACTGGATTGCACGTGAGGCATTGCAATACATCTGGCGCAATGAAGATGAGCAGCCGGGTTACTGGCGCCAGTCACGCCTTGCACAAAGCATCTTCCATCAGATCGGCAGCCACGACTGGCAACGTACAAAAGAGTTCGTATATCACCGCAGTCGCGGCGATATTGGTAAACTCGCGCTTGGCGTTGCTGCTGTGGCCAGTCAGGACACGGTAGCGGCTGATATTTTGTGGCGAGCAGGACAGGAACTGGCGCGGCTGGCGATTTCGCTTTGTCATCGTTACGGCCCGCGTCCGGTGGTGCTGAGCGGCCGGGTGCAGGAATTGCATCCGCTGATTACCGAATCACTGCGCAAACATTTGCCTTCAGAAATCAGCCTGCGTCAGAGTACCTGTCAGGCCCATTTTTCTGCGGCCCGGCTGGCGGCCAAACAATTACCAATCACAACATGAAACGTCTTTTCGCTGTTGCCCTGCTGGCTGGCTTATTGTCCGCCTGCTCCACACCCGCGCCGTTACTGACCCAGATCGACCGCAGCGTCGTCTCGGTCAGTCAGGAGCCACGGATTCAGTTTCTGATTCTGCATTACACCGCCATCAATGAACCAGCCTCGCTGCGTGTTTTAAGCCAGCGTGACGTCAGCGCGCACTATCTGGTAGGCGACCAGAATCCGGTCAAAGTATGGCAACTGGTGGATGAGAGCCGCATGGCCTACCACGCCGGACTCAGCGAATGGAAAGGTTACAGCCGTCTGAATGCGTCTTCCGTCGGCATCGAAATCGTGAATCAGGGCTTTCAGGATACACCGCAGGGACGTGTCTATTTCCCGTTTCCGCAAGCACAGATTGATCAGGTAATCGCCTTGTCGAAAGATATCGTCAAGCGCTATAACATCAAGCCGGAATTCGTACTCGGCCACTCTGACATTGCCCCTTCGCGCAAACAGGACCCGGGGCCTTTATTTCCGTGGAAACAATTTGCCGATGCCGGACTGATTATCTGGCCGAATGCAGATGAGGTAGCGCGACTGACGCCTGTGTACACGCAGCAATTACCGGAAGCGCGCTGGTTCCAGCAAAAGCTGGCGAAGATTGGTTATGGTGTACCGCAAAGCGGGCAGTTTGATGATGCAACCCGCAATGTCATTATTGCTTTCCAGACCAAATACCGTCCGGCAAAATTTGATGGTATGGCAGATGCGGAAACCGCTGCGATGATTGATTCGGTAGCTGCGCAGACCCGCTGATCATCCGCGCTGCATTCATCCGGCAAAACAGCATTCTGTTCCCTGCCGGATGCATCTGATCTGATGACCCTCGTTTTTTTCTGATGGCGGCCTACACTGTAAGTGCAACAAGGAGGCTGCCATGAAACTCACTGATACCTTTGAATCGCTGATTTTACTGAGCTTTGTTCTGGTCGCTGCGCTGCAGTTTTTATCGCAGATCGCACACTGAAACGGCAAGGAAAAACCCGGGGCAAACGCGCCGGGTTTTTCATCACTGCACGTGACTGTAGATGTCGTGCAGTTCCTCGAAATAGTCTTCCAGTTCATCGTGCGTCAGGCCGAGGAATTCGCAGGCTATGGCTCCGCCTTTATCCCATTCCGCCTGGTTTTCACGCCCGTGGTATTTGTGAATACTGAATTCAGCGACCACGCATAAAGCAATCAACGCACGCACCATGTCATCTGTCGCGGTGTCATTGAGCGCGCTGTAATCATGATGCAGCAGAATGGCGGATGTGACCTGCTCAGGCAAACCCCATGTACGCGCCATCAGCGCACCAACGGAGGTATGGCTGGTGGAATGCCGGTCTTGCTCAACTTCGGTAAATCGTACTTCCCGGGCTTCCGCTGCGAGATCCAGCGTCGCCTGATAATCTTCGAAACGCTCCATCAGCAAAGGAATACCGATATCGCAGAACAATCCGAAGGTATGTGCGACATCCGGCGGACACACACGCATACGGGACGCAAGGTAAGACATCGCCTGCGCACGCTTAGTGGAAAAATCCCAGAATTGTTCTAAAGGCATTTTTTCCGTCTGCACCGACTGACGCGCAATGATGCCGGTCAGTACCAGTCCGCACTGACGCATACCGATCAGCTGCACCGCATGCTCAACCGACGTTGCTTTTAAGCGCAGGCCGTAAAACGGCGAATTTGCCAGTTTCAGTAAAGATGCGGACATCGAGACATCATTGGCAATCAGACCGGACAAGCGACGCGGATCGGGATCGCTGCCGGCCAGCTCATCCTGTACGTCGGCCAGAAGACTCGGGCGTGGCGGAATACGGATTGTTTTGATCAGACTGTCAACAGACTTTTCGGCAACTGCAGCGGTGGTGGAATTCATAGCATCATCAACGGTAAGACAGAAAAACAGCAGGGGCAGAGTGTAACATTTTCCTTCAGGAAACAGCAGCGCAGACTGGCGGCGTTTCCGTGAAATGCCTGCCATATCTGCAAAGAATTGTTTCAGCGCAATGGAATACTGACAGCACGGTCAACCGGCACTGCGGTCACACTGTTTTTCGGCGAACCGTCCACCAGTTTATCCGAATACGTCAGATATACCAGTGCGTTGCGCTTCGCATCCACCATCCTGACGATGCGCAGCTTTTTAAACAAAATCGACAGGCTCTGGTTAAAGACTTCTTCCTGCTGACGCAGTTGTCCGTTAAAGCTGATCGGTCCGACCTGACGGCAGGCAATGGATGCTTCTGATTTATCTTCTGCCAGACCCAGACCGCCGCTGATACCGCCGGTTTTGGCACGCGATACATAGCAGGTGACGCCATTCACTTTCGGATCATCATAGGCCTCCACTACCACTTTATGATCCGGCCCGATCAGTTTAAACGCGGTATCGACACTGCCGATATTTTCCGCCTGCGCCATACCGCTGATTGCAACCAGTACAGCCGCTGCCAGCCAGCCAGAAGTTTTCATGCTTACCCTTTCAGAACGGTCATAAAAAAACAGGGAGGCAATGCCTCCCTGCCATCTTAACAAGATATGCGGTCTGTCAGTTTTTATTCAAGCGTGAATGATGACGGCTGTATAACAAATAAATGGCCAGCGAGACCAGCATCCATGCAAAAAACACATGGTAAGTGACCGCCGACAAGTCTTTCAGAATATACAGGCAAGCCAGAATACTGGTGCCCGGAATCAGGTAAGGGCCGAAAGGAACACGGAAACCTTCACCGTGCACACCCAGATGGCGGCGGCGCACCACCGGCACAGCGGCAGACACAACGATAAACGCGACCAGCGTGCCCATGCTGACCATATCCCACAGCAAGGTTGCATCGACCAGACCGGCCACCATACCAACCACCATACAGACCAGAATGGTATTAACGAATGGTGCACGGGTTTTCGGATTCACGATCTGAAACGATGGCGGAATCAGGCCGTCTTTACTGATCGCATACAGAATACGGGTCTGGCCGTAAATCGTGACCAGCGTTACGCTGAACACAGAAATCACAGCACCGGCAGACAGAATCAGCGCAGGCCAGGATTTACCGGTCACGTTCTGCAGAATCACCGCGAGACCGGCTTCCTGCCCTTCAAACATGGCTGCAGGTTGCGCACCAACCGCCGCCACCGCTACCAGCATATAAAACACCGTCACGATCAGCAGCGCCAGCATGATACCCAGCGGCACATTACGTTTAGGATCTTTGACTTCAGCGCCCGCCGTTGCGACGGTATCCAGACCGATAAACGAGAAAAACACCGTACCGGCGGCGGCTGTCACGCCGGCCATGCCGGCCATGCCTTTGCTGTTATCAGTATTAAAAAACGGGGTGAAGTGTTCTGCCTGAAAACCGCTGAAAGCGATGACCGAGAAAAACACCAGAATCGCCAGCTTGACCATGACCATGACCGCATTAACGCTGGCAGATTCTTTCGCGCCGCGCAGCAGTAAAAAGCAGCAAATCACGACCAGCACAATCGGCGGCAGATTGATCTGACCCGGATGGAATTCCACTCCGTTTGCGCCGGCCACGATCATCGGGCTGCGCAGCATGGTCGGAATATGCCAGCCAGCGGCATTTTCGAGGAAGTTGTTCAGGTAAGCCGACCAGCCAATCGCGGTGGCGCTGCCAGCCAGCCCGTATTCCAGCAACAGGCAGGCAGCAACAACGAAAGCGCCGAACTCACCGACGCTGGCGTAGGCGAACGAGTAAGAAGAACCGGAAGCGGGAATCCTTGCCGACAGTTCGGAATAGCACAAAGCAGTCAGACCAGCGGTAATTGCGGCAATCAGAAAAGACAGAATCACGGAAGGCCCGGCCTTAGGCACCGCTTCCACCATGGTAAAAAAGATACCGGTGCCTATGGTGGCGCCGACGCCGATCATGGTCAGGGCAAACAAGCCCAGCGTGCGGTGCAAACCGTGCTGACCTTCAACGATGACTTCCGGTGCATCCAGCGGTCGGGTTCGTAACAGCTGTTGTAAGAACGTCTGTCTCAAGATTTTTCCTTATCGAGATTTGCCCCGTCGTGGCGGGGCGGGATCAGCATCTGTATTGCTGTATTCGGTTTTATGTCAGTCCGGTGACATAAAAACCGCCATCATATAGGCAAAAGCGCCGCGCATGCTGCGGCAAAAGCCCAAAATCAGCGCAGAAAATGTGCTTTTTACGACAGCGTCAGCGCAGATACCACGCTGGGCCTGCGGATGCTGGTGAAAGCGTGCGGAAGGCCGGATTTGCAAAATACCAACACTGGCGAATGTTGTGCGACGAATTACTGTCGCAGGCTGGTGCTGGCTGACATACCGGCACCTGGCTGACAGCCAGTGATCAGGAGGCGCCAGAACGCCTGAAAACGGCTGAAAATGCCTCAAATGCGGTGTTCAGCACAGCGATCCGGCGGTCGTCGGCAGAAAGTCCGGCTCTCGCAAAAGTACCCATGCGGACTTCTGCACAATGAACTGCTCCCGACCGGTGCAGAACCTAACGGTCGGGCGAGGAAGGTAAAGCAGAAGTGCAGGCAAAAAGACCGGCTTACAGCACCAGCAATAAAGGTGAAGCGACACGGATCAGCGCAGTGCGTAAGGCCTGCAGAATACTGTTGACCGCCGCCTGTACCGCCAGCAGCGTCAGCTGGGTCGCCGTGACCAGCACCGAAACGCAGGCTTGCTGTTGCATCTTCAGCATCAGCTTGCCGGTATCGGGACTATAACCCTGAGTGTTATCGAGCTGATATGCGGTGACATTGTCCGCAATGCGCTGCAAATGTTCTGCCATTTTGCGCAGCTCGGCTGGCAGATAGTTTCTGGCCTGCTGCCAGTGCTCACCGAATGCGGCTTGCGCATTCGACATCATTTCCTGAAACAAGTCTTCGATAGACATGAGAATTCACTTAAGGCTGAATGGTGGCGTGACCGGCTTTGGCAGCTTCGATCACAAATACTGCACGGATCGCCTGATCCGTGATGGCTTTTGCATCGGCCGCGGTGGCCGGACGCAGGCAGGAGTAAGCACCGCAGCGGTCGGTATCGCGGTGAATCTGCTGCAGAATTGCCAGTTGCTGACGGACCTGTGTCAGCAGCAAGGTATGACAGGCTTGTGCCGCACTGCTGCCGGTCTGCGCTGCCGTTTTAACTGGAAACGGCAGCGCTTGCCCGAAGGTGTTTTGCAAACGCTGATACACCGCATCCTGCACAGCGCAGGACGTATTGCCTGCATACACGCTTGCCCGTGTGATCAGGGCGGCAAGCTGCGCATCCATTTCCTGATAGCTACGCCAGTTCGCCTCATAGCTGCCTTCCGGCTTGCCTGCCAGTTCCGCCATGCTGCCCAGATGCAGTTGTAAGCGCGTCGCGTATTCCAGCATGGCGCGTTCGGTCAGCGGATCTGCCGGACTGACCAGCGCCAGCGGCTGGCAGGCCGTCAGCGTCACAGCGATTGTCGCTACCATGACCATGCGTAAGCGATGCTGCCGGAAACAAGATTCCATCAAAGACATGCACACTCCGGAATAAATGAATGAGTTAAGGAATTCAGGAATTAAGGAATTAAAGAATTCAGGAATTAGGGAACGATGGTGGTCAGCAGATACACCGCAAAAATCACCAGATGAATCGTGCCCTGCATAATCGTCGTGCGGCCGGTACTCAGCGACAGCGAGGTAACCAGCAGCGACAGTAATAACAATACCGTGGACTTCGCATCTATCCCAAGACTCAGCGGCCAGCCGGTCCACAGCGAAATCACCGCCACGACCGGAATCGTTAAACCAATCGATGCCAGCGCAGAACCGAGTGCCAGATTAATACTGGTTTGCAGCCGGTTAGCACGTGCGGCGCTGAGTGCCGCCAGTCCTTCCGGTAACAGCACGATAATTGCAATCACAATCCCCACCAGTTGCTTTGGCGCGCCGAGTGCCGCCACTGCCTGTTCAAGGCCGGGTGCCAGCGCTTTGGCCAGCAACACTACCGCAACCAGACTCGCAATCAGTAAGGCAAGACTGGTCCAGGCCATTCTGTTACTGGGGCGCGGCGCATGCACTGCTTCATCCGCTGCGGCATTCGCCGGCAAAAAGTAATCGCGGTGACGCACGGTTTGCACCAGCACAAAAGTGCCGTACAACACCAGTGAAACCAGTGCGATAAAAGCGAGCTGGGATTTGCTGTAAAACGGTCCCGGTATCGTTGAGGTGAAGTTCGGCAATACGAGTGTCAGCACTGCCAGCGCGGCCAGCGTTGCCAGCGAAGTACTTGCACCGTGCAAACCGAAACTCTGTTCACGGTGCCGCAAACCACCGAGCAACAGGCAGGCACCGATAATGCCGGACAATATCACCATAATCGCGGCGAACACCGTATCGCGTGCCAGACCGGAAGCCGATTCGCCACCGGCAATCATCAGCGACACAATCAGTGCCACTTCAATCAGCGTCACGGCAACTGCCAGCAACAAGGTACCGAAAGGTTCGCCGATTTTATGTGCCACCACTTCGGCGTGGTACACCGCGCAAGTCACACCGGCAAACAATGCCGGTACCAGCAACAGCGCCAGCCACGGGCTGCTGCTGACGCTGGCAATACCCAGCGTTACCCAGGCAAGAACAGGTATGGCTTTCGCCCAGACCGGCAAGCGTTCAGTGATTTTCATGTCGGACTCTCTTTCAGATAAATAGCTGCCTGTGCATCGGTGCGCAGCAGCGAATAACAATGCAGACTGACATAGCGCTCCTGCTTGCGTTCACATTCACGCAGCACCCCTTCGAGCTGAAAACCAGCACGCTCAATCAGGCGGCAACTGGCAATATTTTCGGGTTCAGCACGCGCCTGTACACGGTGCATTTGCAATCGGGTATATCCGCAACGCAGGATCGCATCACAGGCTTCGCTCATCAGCCCCTGCCCTGTATATTGCGGCAGCAGCCAGAATCCCAGTTCCGCACACTGGTGCTCCTGCTCCCACTCATAAAAACCGCAGGTACCGATCAGGGTTTGCGGCGTGTCGTGCAAATGCAGCCCCCACCAGATGCCGGTGCCGCTGCGTAAAATCAGTTCATACCAATCCATCTGAGCCTGTGTGCTTTCGAACGTTTCATAATGCACGCCGTAATACTGCGTCACTTGCGGATCAGACAAACCCTGAAAAATAGCTGTGCGGTCCTCTGCCACAATCCGGCGCAAGCCCAGCCGCTGTGTTCGTAAGACCGGGAAATCTGGTTTCACCGACACTGTGTATCCTCCGTTAACATCACAACACACCGCAGTGTACGCGATTCAGCATTTCTTCATGTCATGCCATCCTGCTAATGGACTGAAAAAGCTGATTACAAGCGGTAGCTTTTGTGCTCGCCCGCCCCGTATAATCCAGCAGATCTGTTAAAAAAAAGGAGCTGTAATGAACCTTGCGATGATTGTCTTTTTTAAGGCATTTCTGGTCGTGCCCGTTGCCATGTTACCGCTGGTGAATCCGATTGCGATTGCACCGATTTATTTATCGATGACCGGCCCGCTGGACCCGGTCACTGCGCGACGCCTCGCAAAACGTATTGCTATTAATTGTTTTTTTATGCTGATGGGCGCAGTCTTCGTCGGTTCTTATGTACTGGATTTTTTCGGCATTTCGATTTCTATCGTGCGCGTAGCCGGTGGTATCGTTGTTGGTATGGCTGGCTGGAAGCTGCTGAATGACCAGAGTCAGGATAAGCTGCGCAGCTCGGTGGCGGCATCCAGCCATGCAGGCCAGTGGACAAAAGAAGAATTGCAGCGCCGCAGTTTCTATCCGTTCAGCTTTCCGCTGACTGTCGGTCCCGGCACGATTGCTGCCTCGGTCACGATCGGTACGCAAATGCCGCACAAACCGATAGACTGGCTGGTGACCAGCCTCGCATCCGCACTCGGCGTACTGGCGACCACACTGGTGATTTACTTCTGCTACCGCTTCGCCCACAAAATGGAACGCTTCCTCGGCGACGTCGGCGGTATTGTTTTACTGCGCTTGTCCGCATTTATTCTGGTCTGCCTGGGTATCGCTATCAGCTGGGCAGGTATTTCAGAACTGATTAAAGATCTGGTCACAGAACTGGTGTCCTGATCCGGTATTCACAGGCAACTCAACGACAAGCGGCTGATTTTTTCAGCCGCTTTTTTTATGCTCAGCGGATGAGGTATGGGTGTGACAAAGGCAAGCCTCACCATGTGCAGCCGCTACCAGTTCATGCAAAATGCCGCACTCACGTCCGTGATGCGCTTCATCACAAGCAGCACGTAAACGGCTTAGTTGCTTTTCCAGCGCCTGCATACTGGCCAGTCTGGCTTGCACCCGCTCTATCTGCGCATCAATTAAATGGTTGATGTCACCGCAATCTTCCGCAGGATTTTCCATAAACTGTACCAGCCGCCGGATATCTGCCAGCGGAATATCCAGTGCGCGGCAATGGCGGATAAATGCCAGCCGCTCCAGATGCGCCTGTTGGTAGTCGCGATAACCATTATCCTGACGCTGCGGCTCAGGTAATAAGCCGCTCTTTTCGTAATAACGAATTGTCTCCAGATCCACGCCGGTTGCTGCTGCCAGTGCACCTATCCGCATTCTTTTCCCCTGTTCCAAATTACCGCTTGACCCTGTAGTGACTACAGCCTCTAGACTGCAGAATATCACGGCTTTGCCCGTAAACTTTCGCAGAGAAAGAGCGCCATGCATTCCTGTAAATCATCAGACAGTCACACGACACTACACACCTCCTGTGCGGATCATGCCCATCCACACGCTCATCCGCATTCTCATTCACACGAACAAACGGATCACGCTGATCATGCGCATACCCATGCGCATCAGGATACGGCAACTTCCGCAACCTGCGGCGGACATACCCACTGCTGTGCACCAGCCGACCTGATCAGTCCACCTGTGCCCGACGCACCGCAAGGGTTCGCAACGCTGCGGGTACGCATCGATGCCATGGATTGCCCGACAGAGGAAGCTCTGATCCGTAAGCAATTGTCCGCGATGCCGGAAGTACGGCATCTGGAATTCGATTTACTGAACCGCTTGCTGACGGTGCACCACGAAAATCTGACGCAGGAAGCTTTGCAGAAGGCGCTGCGCGGACTGGGGATGGAAGCAGTGCCGGCAGGCAGTACCGCTGCGGTCATGCCGGCGGGTGGTTTTCCATGGCATCTGGTAGCAGCCGGTGCGCTTGCACTGCTGGCAGAAATCGCCGATCTGGCAACAGCCAGTGTTCCGGCATGGCTGGCACCGGCCAGTGCCCTGGCAGCAGTATTATTGTGTGGCGGGGCAACGCTGAAAAAGGGCTGGATAGCGCTGCGCCATCTGACACTGAATATTCATTTACTGATGACGATTGCTGTTGCCGGTGCGCTGGCGCTGGGTGAGTGGCCAGAGGCGGCGATGGTCATCGTCTTATTTGCCGTTGCAGAAAGAATTGAAGCAGCCAGTCTGGATAAAGCCAGAGATGCGATACGCGCCTTACTGCAACAGGCACCGGATACAGTCCGGATACAGGACGAAAACGGACAGTGGCAAACACTGCCAGCGGCAAACGTTTCAACCGGCAGCCTGATGCAATGCCGCCCAGGCGACCGCATTGCGCTGGATGGCATCATCGTAAACGGGCGCTCTGCGCTGAATCAGGCAGCCGTCACCGGCGAAAGTCTTCCGGTCGAAAAACAACCGGGCGATACGGTTTATGCAGGCACGCTGAATATCAGTGCTGCGCTGGAAATTCGCGTAACAGCAACTTCATCCGACAGTATGCTGGCACGTATCGCTGACTCTGTTCAGCAGGCACAAAGCCAGCGGGCACAAAGTCAGCGCATGATCGACCGGTTCGCTGCAATCTACACACCGGTAGTCGGCCTGATTGCACTGGCGATTGCAGTACTACCACCGCTGATGGGCGAACTCAGCTGGCAAACCAGCCTGTACCGGGCACTGATATTACTGGTGATTGCCTGCCCCTGCGCTCTGGTGATCGCAGCACCGGTTACGATTGTCAGCGGGCTGACACTGGCAGCGCGGCGTGGGATTGTGATCAAAGGCGGACAATATCTGGAACTGGCACGCTCGCTGAAATTTCTGGCACTGGATAAAACCGGCACACTGACCGAAGGCAAACCCAGGTTACAACATATCTTTTGCGCGCCCGCTATTTCTGAGGAACAGGCGTTGCAACTTGCTGCAAGCCTGGAGCAGGACTCCTCCCATCCGCTCGCACACGCATTGCTGTCCGCCTGCACGCAAGCTCTGCTGCCAGTCACAGACAGCGGCTTGCTGGAAGAAGACGCATTACGCGGCGTTCAGGGAAAAATCCATGGCCGGCATTACCGGATCGGCAATCAGGCGATCTTAAACAGCTTGCCACAAAAACCGGACTGGCTGACAGCACTGACCGGACTGACCGAGCAAGGTAACAGTCTGCTGTATCTGTGTGATGAGCAGCAATTGCTGGCTGTGTTTGCCGTAGCCGACAGTCTGCGCAGCACAAGTACCGTTGCGCTGAATGAGTTAAGGACGATGGGTGTGGAAACTCATATGCTGACCGGCGATCAGGAAGGTACTGCGCGCTACATCGCAAAGCAAGCCGGAATTGCCGTCGTACACAGCCAGTTATTGCCTGAGCAAAAAGCGAAGCTGATTGCTGAACTGGCAAGCAGTGGCGTCACCGCAATGACGGGTGACGGCATTAACGATGCACCCGCACTTGCCAGAGCACATCTGGGTATTGCAATGGGTGCGGGTAGTGATATCGCGCTGGAAACAGCAGACGTTGCACTGATGGAAAACAATCTGCAAAAAATTCCTGAGCTGATCCGGATTTCTGCAACAACACACCGCGTACTCTGGCAAAACATCGTGCTGGCACTCGGTCTGAAGTTGATCGTGTTTGGACTAACGCTGACAGGCCACGGCAGCTTGTGGGCAGCCGTCATGGCGGATACGGGAGCAAGTTTGCTGGTGGTGCTGAATGGTTTGCGTATTTTGCGCAGCCACAGCGCTTAATAGCACAAGACGCCAGAAGATTCCGTATCTACTCACTGACGGATAAAGCAGGCGTGATGCTGATCTGTTGCTGAAGCGAATCCCTGAAAATTCAAAAAGAAACGCCGGTGAATGAGCACCGGCGTTTCTTTTTTTGCATGCTGATTCAATCCCGTATTGAAGAGATCATCGGCAACGTCAAATCATGCGTCACTTTCGTCATCGGCTTCCGGCAATTCTCGCAGCATCAGCGCATGCTCAATATTGGTGGACTCATCTCCCATGCGGCTTTGCCAGGCGCGCAGGAAATACGTCAGTTCTCTGGCAGTTGGCTGCTCGTACCAGATCACCACCAGATTACCTTTGTGATCATGCAGCTTGGCGACTTTTGCACAAAAGTCCGCATTACCATCCATATCAGACAACGCAGCTGCGTAACCATATACGCGGCTCAAACGCTCCAGACGATCTGGCTCTGTTTCACTGTTGGTTGCAGAAATTTTGGGAATATCAAGGAACATACGCCTTCTCCAGAGTTTGCCGGTTCAGATGTGCCGGTGAATGCTCAGATTCTACTCCAAGCAGGCATCCGGAAACATGCAGCTGACTTTCTTTTTGATCTGCATGCAACGGTTTGCCTGCCCACCGGCTCGTAACACAATGACAGCACACCGCCGAACCAGTTGCAGCAAATCAGATGATCAGTGTTTTATGGCCGGTGCCGCTTTTCCCACTTGCAATCGTGCCGGGCGATAATTTTATTATCGCCATCCACCGTATCCAGATAGACATCAAATCCCCACAGGCGTGCCACATGACGCAGCATCTCCTGTGTACTCTGACTCAGTGGCCTGCGCTGATACTGAGAATGGCGTAATGTCAGCGAGCGATCGCCCTGCATATCCACCGACCAGACCTGAATATTCGGTTCCCGGTTACCCAGATTATATTGCCCGGCCAGTTGCTGGCGCAGATAACGATAGCCGGACTCATCATGAATGGCTGACACTGTCAGCTTATCTTTACGGTCATCATCCAGCACGGAAAATAAATGAAACTCACGAATCAGACGCGGCGATAAAAACTGGGCAATAAAACTCTCATCTTTAAAATTCCGCATCGCAAACTGCAACGTCTCCTGCCAGTTACTGCCTGCAATATCAGGGAACCACTCTTTGTCTTCATCCGTCGGATTTTCACAGATGCGGCGAATATCACGCATCATCGCAAAGCCGAGTGCGTACGGATTGATACCATTGTAATAGCGGCTTCCGACCGGAGGCTGATAGACCACATTGGTATGGCTTTGCAGAAATTCCATCATAAAGCCATCACCAACCACACCTTCGTCGTACAGCTGGTTCAGAATCGTGTAATGCCAGAACGTTGCCCAGCCTTCATTCATCACCTGTGTCTGACGCTGAGGATAAAAGTACTGAGAAATTTTACGTATGATCCGCACGATTTCACGCTGCCATGGTTCCAGCAGAGGCGAATACTTCTCAATAAAATAAAGAAGATTTTCCTGTGGCTCTTTCGGGAAACGCTGACGCTCCTGCGGCGCTTCCTGCACTTCGGGCCGCCTTGGCAAAGTACGCCACAGATCATTGATCTGGGACTGAATATACCGCTCGCGCTCTTCCTGCCGTTCACGTTCTTCCAGCATCGAAATTCTTGCCGGACGCTTGTAACGGTCAACTCCGTAGTTTTGCAGCGCATGGCAGGAATCAATGATCCGTTCAACCGCCTCAGCACCATAACGCTGCTCGCATTGCGACACATATTTTTTTGCGAAGACCATGTAATCAATAATCGCATCGGCATCCGTCCAGGTCCGGAATAAATAATTCCCTTTGAAAAAAGAATTATGACCATAGGCGGCATGTGCAATCACCAGTGCCTGCATCGTCAGACTGTTTTCCTCCATCAGATACGATATGCAGGGATTGGAGTTAATCACAATCTCATAGGCCAGCCCCATCTGGCCACGTCTGTAGCTTTTTTCTGTATGCAGAAAATGCTTACCAAAGGACCAGTGGTTATACGAAACCGGCATCCCCACCGAAGCATAAGCATCCATCATTTGCTCGGCGGTGATGATTTCCAGTTGGTTCGGATAAGTATCCAGTCCGAAACCATCTGCAACACGCCGGATTTCTTCGTGGATTTGTTCAATCAGTTCGAAAGTCCACTCAGACTGCTCTGGCAGTGCATTCGGGTGTTTTTTCCTTGCTGCGGCGACAGTTGTTTCCATAAGCCACCTCGTCAGGCAGGTTGTTTCTTGAACAGTTCACGGAACACCGGATAAATATCCGCCTGGCTTTCAATTTTTTGCATCGCGAAATTTTCACGCGCCTGCGCTACCTGTTCATATTCCAGCCACAAATTCTGCGGGTCACCTTCCGTGATCTCTACGTATGCATAGTACTGAACTAAGGGCAAAATCGCCTTCGATAAAATTTCACGACACTGCACTGAATCGTTATCCCAGTTATCACCGTCAGAAGCCTGTGCGACATAGATATTCCAGTCACTGGTTGCATATCGTTCCTGTATCACTTTCAGCAGTAGATTCAGCGCCGAAGAAACGATCGTGCCACCGGATTCACGCGAGTGAAAAAATGCATGCTCATCCACTTCCAGTGCCGTTGTGTGATGACGGATGAACACCACTTCAATTTTTTCATACATTCGTGTCAGAAACAGATATAGCAAAATAAAGAACCGCTTGGCCGTATCTTTTTTCTGCTCATCCATCGAACCGGAAACATCCAGCAGACAAAACATCACACACTGCGTTGCGGGTTTAGGAACACGGATGCGGTTGCTGTAACGTAAGTCAAACGGATCCAGAAAAGGAATTGCCGCAAGGCGTATCTTCAAATGATGAATTTCTTCCCGCAGCATGCTGATTTTGCGATGGTCAGGGCAAGCGGAAGCAAGTTCTGCCGCGAGCTCTTTTTCCGCATCCTGCAAGCGCCGTCTGGACTTTCCGCCAATAGCAATTCTGCGCCCGAGCGCCCCCCGCAGAGAACGTATCACATGCAGACTGGACGCCGTTCCCGTCGTTTTGTAACCGGCGCGCTGGGTACGAAAATCCTGCGTGGCGCTGAGTTGAGTCTTGACCATATTCGGCAGTTCCAGATCTTCGAAGAAATAATTCATAAATTCTTCGCGACTGAGCTGGAAAGCAAAATCATCTTCAGTAACTTCTTCACTGTTACCGCCCTGCCCTTTACCGCTGCCTCCGCCACCTGCTCCGCCTTTAGGACGTGCGATCTGATCGCCCTTCTGATACTGATCATTGCCCGGATAAACGCCCTCCCAAACGCCTCCACGTGAATGACCGAAAGTAGGCTCACTGATATCTTTCACCGGTATAGAAATTTTCTCACCGCTTTCGATATCAGTGATCGAGCGTCCTTTTACAGCTTTGGCAACTGCCTCTTTGATCTGCGCCTTATAGCGGCGTAAAAAACGCTCGCGATTAGGCGCAGATTTATTTTTCCCCTGAACACGCCGGTCTATCAGATGCACCAAGATATTCTCCCGTTCGTTCAGACACTGTCAGTCGTCATCACTAAGATGACTTTCTGACCCTCAGATACCATTCACACAGCAAGCGAACCTGTTTCGGTGTATATCCCTTACTGACCATGCGGTTAACAAATTCCTGATGCTTATTCGCATCTTCCGCACTGGCTTTCGCATTAAATGAAATAACCGGCAACAGATCTTCCGTATTCGAGAACATTTTTTTCTCGATAACTGTGCGCAGCTTTTCGTAACTGGTCCAGGTCGGATTTTTTCCGCCATTCTGCGCCCGGGCTCGCAATACAAAATTGACAATCTCATTCCGGAAATCTTTCGGATTCGAAATGCCTGCAGGTTTTTCGATTTTTTCGAGCTCGTTATTCAGTGACTCCCGGTCGAAACTTTCACCCGTATCCGGATCGCGGAACTCCTGATCCTGAATCCAGAAATCGGCAAACGTGACGTATCTGTCAAAAATATTCTGGCCGTACTCAGAGTAGCTTTCCAGATAAGCTGTCTGAATTTCTTTACCAATAAATTCAGCATATCTCTGTGCCAGATATTCTTTGATATAGGAAATGTATTTTTGCTCTGTTTCAGCCGCAAATTGTTCACGCTCTATCTGCTGCTCAAGCACGTACAGCAAATGAACAGGATTTGCCGCCACCTCTGTATTATCAAAATTAAATACTTTAGAAAGTATTTTGAACGCGAAGCGCGTGGAAAGTCCGGTCATCCCTTCATCAACGCCGGCATAATCAGAGTACTCCTGCAGCGATTTAGCTTTCGGATCCGTATCTTTCAGATTTTCGCCGTCATACACCATCATCTTGCTGAAAACACTGGAATTTTCAGGCTCTTTCAGACGCGACAATACTGCAAACTGCGCCATCATTTTCAGAGTTCCGGGCGCACATGGCGCCAGAGCGAGCGAAGAACTGCGTATCAGCTTTTCGTAAATATGAATTTCATCCGAGATACGCAGGCAATACGGGACTTTGACGATATAGATACGATCCAGAAATGCTTCATTATTTTTATTATTTTTAAAGCTCTTCCATTCTGATTCATTTGAGTGAGCAAGAATTACACCTTCAAACGGAATCGCACCAAAGCCCTCTGTTCCCTTGAAATTGCCTTCCTGCGTTGCCGTGAGCAAAGGATGCAGCACTTTGATCGGGGCTTTAAACATTTCTACAAATTCCATCAGCCCCTGATTGGCAAGGCACAGGCCACCGGAATAGCTATAAGCATCAGGATCATCCTGAGAAAAATCTTCCAGCTTACGGATATCCACCTTACCTACCAGCGATGAAATATCCTGATTATTTTCATCGCCCGGCTCAGTCTTGGAAACCGCTATCTGTTTCAGAACCGAAGGATAGCGCTTCACCACACGGAATTTATTAATATCCCCGTTAAATTCATGCAACCGTTTCACAGCCCAGGGACTCGGAATTGTTTTCAGATAGCGACGGGGAATCCCATAGTCTTCTTCAAGAATAGCGCCATCTTCATCTTCATTAAACAAGCCAAGCGGAGACTCATTAATCGGCGACCCCTTGATGCAGTAAAACGGAATCCGCTCCATCAGGTATTTGAGTTTTTCAGCGATTGATGATTTACCGCCACCGACAGGGCCAAGCAAATAAAGAATTTGCTTTTTCTCTTCCAGTCCCTGCGCAGCATGCCGGAAATATGAAACCACTTGTTCAATCACCTCTTCCATACCGTAAAACTCACGGAATGCAGGGTAAATCTTAATCACTTTATTTGAGAAGATGCGCGAGAGGCGCGAATCATGGCGGGTGTCGATCAGTTCAGGTTCACCGATCGCAGCCAGCATACGTTCGGCAGCGCTGGCAAATGCAAGTTTGTCTTTCTTGCAGAGCTCAAGATATTCCTGCATAGAATACTCTTCTTCTCTGGTCCGTTCATACCGTGCAGCATAGTTGTCAAAGATGTTCATCCTGACCTCCCGGGTTAAGCATCAACACGCAAATTCCGAACAGCAGCATTGGTCACAGACAGCCGGTGGTGTCACCAACCTGCAGACTATGACTTTAGTGTAGATGAATTTGGGAAATTGTGTTGCGTTAAATAATTCATTTCACAAAATGACAAAAAAATTCTGTGAGGTAACGCAATAAACGAATATCGAATGCTGTTTTGTGACTGCTTTAATGCAAGTCAGGAAGGAATATGACACATCCTCGAACACGGAATTGTGTATAACTCAGGCTGCAGTGTTGCCTGTTTTTAACATCTGATCAGCGATCATCTGGTCTGCTGAGAGATTCAGTCCGGGCTGACTTAATAAGCTACGCATACCGTCCAGATCAAGTGGACGATAATACAGATACCCTTGGAAATACTGACAACCGACTTCTTTCAGGAATTGCTCCTGTGATTCGTTTTCCACACCCTCCGCAATCGTATTACATGCCAGAATTTCAGCCAGTGAAACGATCGCCTTAACAATCATTTCACTCTTACGGTTATAGCCTATCTGGGCCACAAAAGAGCGGTCAATTTTAACCGTATGCGCAGGGAAATGACTGAGTTTGGACAGTGATGAATACCCGGTACCAAAGTCGTCGATCGCGATACCGAAACCACGGTTTTTCAGGACATTCAGGTGCTCGATAGATTGCTGCTCATTCGCGATCAGACCGGTTTCGGTAATTTCCAGCTCAAGGTAGCTGGTCGCGATACGATAGCGTGCGCAGGTATCATCAATCAGACTGATCAGATCCGGGCGGGCAATATCACTGACAGCCAGATTAATCGCAACAACCGGACTGTGCCCAAACTCATCCAGCCAGGCACGTATCTGCGAGCAGCTTTGTTCAATCACAAAATTACTGACCTGACGCACCAGACCCGAGCGTTCTGCAATCGGAATAAACTCGGACGGAGCCACTTTCCCCAGCGACGGAGATACCCAGCGGATAAGTGCTTCGACACCCGCGATTCTGCCATCCCAGTCAACTTTGGGCTGATACATCAGATGGAATTCGCCAGCTTTCAGTCCGTTCAGAATACCAACTTCGATTTCCACATTACGGCGGATCTGGTTAGCATCATGTTCATCAAACAGCGTGACGTTCTGATCTGAGCCCCTGCGGGATGTATCCAGTGCAACTTCACTGCGGCGTATCAGCTCATCCGGCTCTTTATCTTCAGGCCGCAAGACGGCAATTCCGGCAGAAAACTGGACCAGTAGTAATTCGCCGTTCACCATCAGTTCCTTAGGCATTGCCTCACGAATCTGATCAACAAACTGAACCACGTCCGCAGGTGAATGCAACTGGTCAATCACAAATGAAAACACGATGCTGCGCAAGCGGGCACAGAAGCAGTTTTTTGGCAAAACCTGCGTTAACTCGTCTGCAAAGCGGCGCAGCAGAACGTCGCCTGTATGAGCACCGAATTGCTGATTTGCCTGACGTACACTGTTCAGTCTGAATGACACCAGCGCTGTCACCTGATCCGTCGATAAGCCTTCCAGCTTTTGCTGCAGGAACTGGCGCAACATATCGCGATTCGGCAAATTGGTCAGTGAGTCATGACTACTCAGGTAATCCTGACGCTCAATACTGGCTTTCAGTGCATGCTGCATTTTGTGCAGGCCGGAGACATCGCGCAAAGCTACAATGTAATGCTCTGTTGATGTCTGGGAAATATTATCGAGCGCTACCAGCTTGCCATCACGTGTGCGATACGCCGATGTGCGCAAGCCCGCCACCTCATCAGCCTGCGACAATTTGAAGCTTTCATCCAGCGACAGCCAGCCGAACAGTGCCAGCTCACTGTCGGTTTCCGGATTCCGGCCCAGCAAGTGATTTGCCTGCTGATTTGCCTGCAGGATTTGTCCGTAGGCATCCGTCAGCAGCAGCGCGGTTCCGGCATTTTCAAACACTTCCTGATACTGTGCGTGGCTGACCTGCAATGCACCACTGGTGTCCTGATAGCGCACCAGCGTCGTATCCAGTGCATACAGAATGCGGAAGACAGCCAGTGGCAGACAGATATTAAAGAAGAAGTAAAACAGGGTGTGGATATACACCTCTGCATCCGGAATCGAATGATGACCTTCAAGCGAATGTGAGTACCCGCTGATAACACTGACATACGGTATCGTATTCAGCAGCATCAGAGTCAGTGCAAGACGGCTGTGGAAAAATATCCGCGCCAGAATCGGCGTGATGTAAACAAACATATAGCCCAGTTTGGCCAGATCGGGATCGCGGGTGAAGATACTGATGGCACTCGCTATGCCGTAGATATTCAGCAATAATAACGCTGCGCTGAATCGGGGATATTTACGGGACCCCCAGATAGCGACGGATTTCAGCGCATACAGGCTGACGACTGTCAGCAGAATTTCGTAGGCTCCGCGCTCCACGGCGCGGAAAGAACTGTGCAATGCCACCCAGGCTTCCAGAATGAAGCCGGAAACCAGCAAAATCCTGAGCGTACTGATCTTCCATGCAGCATGTTCGGCAGGCGCGAGAGCACTCTCATTTAAAAAAAGCCAGCGGAACATAGTGAAAGATTGGAATGAAAAAAGATCAAATGGTACTAGTCAGGAATTTAGCATTTTCGCATAAAGCGGAGTGGTATCATAGACGATTGTTACAATTTTTTCTACTTTCCACAAACCTGCCGTACTTTTTTGTATACGCGCTATACTGATTAGACGACCGGTCCAATAGATCTTAACATGAGCAATGAAAACCGACCTGCCATCCAGGATACCCGCGAGCGGATACTGGCAACTGGCGAATGCCTGATCCTCGGTAAAGGCTTCAGTGCAATGGGGCTGAGCGAATTGCTTTCTGCCGCAACAGTGCCAAAAGGTTCGTTCTACCATTATTTCGCCTCCAAAGAGGCATTCGGCGTCGCATTACTTGAACGATATTTCCGTGACTATCAGCAAAAAACGGCTGAATTATTCGGCGACAGTGAACTCAGCGCAAAGCAAAAGCTGATTTTGTATTTTGATCAATGGCTCAGCCTCGCTGACGTCCCTGGCTGCAACAAGCTTTGCCTTGGCGTGAAGCTGGCGGCGGAAGTAGCCGATTTATCGGACGCAATGCGGCAGGCATTGTCAGAAGGAATGGCGCTGCACTGCGATCAGATTGCAGGTGTGATTCGTGATGCAATTCAGGAAGGCAGCGTCGCAGCGAACTCTGAACCCTCTGAGCTGGCCAGTTTTTTATACAGTAGCTGGATCGGTGCGTCGATTCTGGCCAAAGTCAGGAAAGACGGGCATGCCTTACACGCAGCCCATCGCCAGACCATGCAGTGTTTATTCGGGAACGCTGCTTTGTGAGGCATTGCTCACATCAGTCTGCGCCAGAAACAGGCTGACACATAATCCCGCTTGCGGGCGGTTATGCAGACTGATGCGGCCACCATGCGCCTCGATAATTTCTCTGGTCAGCGCCAGCCCCAGTCCGGTTCCGTGACGTTTAGTGGAATAAAAAGGCACTAGTGCATTTTCCAGTACGGCCGGACTCATACCCGGCCCGTTGTCCATGACATCAATCCGCCAGCCATCGGGCAAGCGCTGCAAGTGCACTTCCGGCGTGCTGTCCGGCGCGGCATCTGCGGCATTCTTCAACAGATTTATCATCGCCTGCTCCAGTTGCGCCCGGTCTGCCACAAACGTCTGTCCGGTCATCTGACCATATTGAGTAAATGCATACTGACCAGACAGGCCAGCGAAAAAGGCTTCCCAGCTGTGCTGCTCCAGTCGGGGCGCAGGTAGTTTGGAAAAACTGGCGTAACCCTGAATGAACTGATCAAGATGATTCGCGCGGTCTGCAATTGCACTGAATAGTTCAGGAACCCGCTCGGTCTGTCCGCGCTGCATCATCAGTTGTCCGGAGTGAGCCAGCGAACGCATCGGTGCCAGCGAGTTATTCAGTTCATGGCTGATCACCCGGATCACTTTTTTCCAGGTCTGCACTTCCTGACGCCGCAATTCCGCAGTCAGCTGTCTCAGCATGATAAGGCGATGACGCCGGCCGTTCAGTAAAAACTGGCGCTGTGCCAGATGATAGGTTTCGGGCTGATCTGCGGCATCCGCTTCACCGCTTGTTGCGGTGTCGGTGAACAAGCCATCATTTTCCTGCTGCAAGGCAGCTACCAGCGCGGGTGACAGCGCGGGCATCAGGGCAGATAAATGAAAACCCTCCAGTTGCCTGCCTTCATTCAGAAAATGGCGGGCCGCTAAATTCGCATACAGAATATTTTCCTGCTCATTCACCAGCAACATTGCTACCGGCGTGTTTTGCAGCATGGTGTCCAGTAACAACTCACGCTGCGCAAGGTGCAGACGCTGGTCACGCAGACTGCCAGCCAGTTGCTGATGGGCCAGCGCCAGCTCCCCCAGTTCATCCGGACGCGGCCAGTGAATACCAAAACTGTAATCACCGTCTTTATAACAATAGACCGTACCGCTCAGGGCACGGAACAAGGCCAGCACCTCGCTGGATTCGCGCTGCAGCCACACAATCTGCAATACGCTCAGCGCCAGCAACACCGCGATAAGAACGTACACTGTCGCAATCTCCGCCGGATGACGGTAAAGAAAAAAGGCGGTAAGCAAGATTGCCGCCAGCATCAGCGAAGGCACCAGCAATAGGCGTCGGGTAAATGTGGATTTCCGTAACCAGTGAATGATACGCATCGTTCAGGCTCAGTGACGGTCTATGCCGAAACGTTCCATACGCCGGTACAACGATTGCCGGCTCAGACCAAGCGTCGCCGCCGCTTGCGCCACGACGCCACCTGCCTGCGCCAGCGCAGCTTCGATGCTGGCTTTATCGGGACCTGCCTCAGTCTCTTTTGAACGCGGACCGGAAACCGGTAACTGTAAATCATCGCGACCGATCATTGCATGCGGGCACAATAACTGCACCCGCTGCATCAGATTCTTTAACTCGCGGACATTGCCCGGCCACGGATACTGCTGTAAAGCCTGCACTGCGTCCTGACTCAGTTGCTTGTGCGCCCCGAGGAAAGCCTGCGCCAATGGCAGAATATCGTCAGGCCGCTCATTCAGCGACTGCACCGTCAGCGGTATGACGTTCAGCCGGTAATACAAATCTTCGCGGAATTGTCCGGCGCGGATCATCGCCGGTAAGTCGGCATTGGTGGCACTCAGGATACGGACTTTGACACGCCGCTCGCGATTTGAACCGAGGCGCTGAAAACTGCCTGTCTCCAGCACGCGCAATAACTTCATTTGCCCGCTTAACGGTAAATTGCCGATTTCATCCAGAAACAGCGTGCCACCGTCAGCCGCTTCAAACTTTCCCTCACGCGCTTTTGCAGCGCCGGTATAGGAACCGGCTTCCGCACCGAATAATTCTGCCTCGATCAGTTCGGCAGGAATTGCACCGCAGTTCAGCACCACAAACGGGCCATCCTTCACCGATGAATTGCGTTGCACGATTTGCGCAATTTTTTCCTTTCCCGCACCGTTCGGACCGGTAATCAGCACCGGCACATCCGACACGGCAACCTGACATGCCATTTGCAGCAAGCGCGCCATCGCTGCATCCTGCCAGATCAGATCACATAAATCGTAACGCTGCTCCAGCGCCTGTTTTTCCTGTACGTCACGCGCCAGTCGCTGACGCAGCGAACGACCGGCCTGACCCAGCTCAATCAGATTGCGTACCGTGGTCATCAGACGTTCATCATCCCAGGGCTTGCCCAGATAATCTGCCGCACCGGCTTTGATCAGCCTTACCGCGACATCCAGATGCGTCCATGCCGTCAGTAAAATCACCGGCATATCCGGAAACGCATCACGTATCTGATGAAACAAGGCCACACCCTCGTCACCGGACGTGGTATCGGCGGAGAAGTTCATATCCTGTATCACCAGATCCACTGCATGTGCCTGCAATTGCGCCATCCCCTCTTGCGGAGATGCAGCATGGATCGTCTGCATATCATGCAGCGATAACAGCACCTCCAGCGCCATCACAACAGCGGGGTTATCATCAATGATCAGTACCAGCGGCATGCATTTACTCCGGAAGCGTCAGAAAAACCGGGATGACCGGCGCACACAACATACCATTTCGTCATGTCCGCGCCAAGCCTTACACCGTACGTGTTGCGGTTGCCGGTGCAACGCAGGCAGCGCGCCACGACGGTGCTGCAGCCGAAACCAGACCCAGCAGCCAGAACACCAGCGGCGTCAGTAACAGATAATGCGCTGGCAGCGCTGCCATTTCAAATTCACGAATCAGTAACTGGTTGAGCCCCATTGCCAGCAGTACACCCAGCACGATGCCACCTGTCGTGATCATCAGATTTTCTGTCAGAAAGTAGGCAAGAATATCGACACGACGCGCACCCAGCGCACGGCGAATGCCAATCTGACGGGTACGCTGGCTGACCCACAAGCTGCACATACCGATGATGCCGGTTGCCGTCACCAGAAACAGCAAACCACACACGGCAATCAGCATCCACGACATGCCGTAATCATTACGATAGCGGTCGGCACGAATTTCAGAAACACTGCGCATATCGATTTTTAACGGTGAAACAGACGCTTTACGCAATGCTGCAGTCACATCGCGCATTACACGGTCTGCCTGTCCGGCGCGGGCACGGACGGTGTATCCGGAATAGGTATCCTGTGTAGCACGTATCGGCAGGATAAACCCCAGGCTGTCGTCAGGTCCTGCATTTGCATTCGGCGACTGTATATGATCAACCACGCCGACAATACGGATGCGGTCTGCACCACTGCCTCTGCCGTTATAAAAATACTTGCCGACATAACTGCTGTCATTCGGATACAAACGCTTTGCCAGCGCTCTGGTCACGACACCAACGCCCGGCAAACTGGTCATCGCCTTACTGTCTGCCTCCATCACATCTTCCGGCAGAAAATCACGGCCTTCCGTCAGCTTCAGCTTCCAGACGCTGATCAGTGAACCCGGTGACATAAATGCAGCTGCCGTCACCGTTGCGCTTTCAGGCTCACCGCTTTGCGAAAGTGAGTTATACCAGCCGGACTGTGACATCGGTACAGAATTGGTACGCGCAACTCCCTCCACACCGGGCACTGCAAGCATGGTTTGCTCCTCCTGTTTTTGCATCGCCAGTTGCGCTTCGTGTCCGTCAACTTTCTGATTGCTGACATGCACGTAAAACACATCCTGTTCATTTGCAATGCCGCTCGGCCTTGCTGCCATGCTCAATCGCTCACTGATCATCAGCATCGCATTACACAGAATCGCCAGACTCAGCGCGACTTGCAATGCCACCAACAAAGGACCCGTTTTATGGCGCAGCATTGCGGCCAGCACCGGCCCCGGTTGAAAAAGTCCTGTCATCATTTCCTCACTGAGATTTAAGCTGAATAGCCGGTGTTACTCTGCATGCCCGCCAGGCCGGAAACACACCGGCACACATTGCGGCTGATAAAGACATCAGCACTGTCACGCCCAGCATGGTCCAGTCCATACGGGTCACTACTTTCAGATAAGCCGACTGCGAACCGATCAGATATAACAGCAGCAGGCTGAGCAATACTCCGCCGATTGCGCCTGCAATCCCCATGACAGCACTCTCGGTTAAGAACTGAAAAAATATCTGGATTTGCGAAGCACCGAGCGCACGCCGCACACCGACTTCCGCCGCTCTGCGTGAAAAACGCGCCAGCAATAATCCGACTGCATTCACCAGACACAACAGTAAGAATCCGCTCGCCAGCCATGCCGCCATTTTATTTTCTGCACCGACAATTTTCCGTTCCGTCAGCCATTCGCGGATATTGAAAACCCGGACTGCCGCCTTACGCGGGAAACGCTCATGTGCTTCCTGCTCCTGTTGATAAGCACGCAGAAATGCTTCCAGTTGTGGCCGGTCCGAAGCATTTTTCAGTTCAGCCCAGAACATCAGCCAGGTACATTCCGACTCCAGCAATGATTTCCAGCTTGCATCGCTCCGGTTAGAACAACTCATGCCACCGGCATGCGGGATTTCATTCTGCATTGCATTCCTGAACGGAATCACAAAATCTTCATCATTAGCAAATGCACCGCTGCGTCCGTTAATCAGATAAAAACGCGGCCGCACATGCCATTCATCCATAACGCCTGCCACCTGATAAGGCCGGCCCCACATCGTGATACTTTTACCGAGCGCTGGCTCTGAACCAAATAATTTCGCAGCGAATTTTTTTGAAATCACCACCACAGCGGCACCGCGCTGATCATCCTGCAGCGACCACGGCTGTCCGGCCAGAAACGGAATTTCCAGCATACCGAACCAGTCCAGCGTACCGGCCACGCCCATGCCGGACAAAACGCCAAGCTCTTTACGCGGCATTTCCACCGGACTCTGTACCGCATACATACCGGCTTTGCGCATGGCAGGTGCGCGCTCCAGCAATGCCATCAGATCGATATAACTCATCTGATGATCTACATACTGATCACCGGGCCGGTAACCTTCCGACGGGCCATTATCAAGCACCGTGGTCAGCACACGGTCGCTCTTAAACGGTAAAGGATCTGCCGACATCAGATGCAAAATTGTCAGTGCAGCGATACTGACCGCAACGCCCACCGACAAAATCATGACGGTTAAGCCGGTCAGCCAGCGATGGCGACGCAGGGCACGCAAACCAAGCCAGAAATAATACGTGAACATGGCGACTCCGCTTAACGTGATGCCTGACGCAGGCTGGGCACAGGGTGCACCAGATCCGCGACCTGACCATCAATAATGTGAACATTACGCTGCGCCCGCACCGCCAGCTCCGGATCATGCGTCACCATCAGGATCGTCGTGCCGGCCTGATTAATCTGTTCCAGCAACTCCATCACGCCGCGCGCCATTTGCGTATCCAGATTACCGGTAGGTTCATCGGCCAGCAGCAAGCGCGGATTTCCTGCCAGCGCACGTGCAATCGCCACCCGCTGTTGCTGCCCGCCTGACAACTCAGACGGGTAATGTTTGCGGCGTGAGATAAGACCGACTTTTTCCAGTGCGGATTCAATCCGTTCGCGCCGTTCTGCCGCGCTGAAACCACGATAGCGCAAAGGCACATCGACGTTATCCGCCAGATTCAGATCCGGTATCAGGTTGAATCCCTGAAAAATAAAACCCAGTTTTTCATTACGTAAGCGTGTACGCTGGGTATCGTTCAAGCCCTGCACCTTGACGCCATCCAGCAAATATTCACCGGCACTGAAATCTTCCAGCAAACCGGCAATATTCAGAAACGTGGTTTTACCGGAACCGGAAGGGCCGGTCACCGTCACAAACTCACCTTCTTTGACTTCCATATCCAGACCACGTAAAGCATGGGTTTCGACTAAATGTGTGCGATACACCTTGCTCAGATTTTTCATGACCAGCATCTGAATTCCTTTCTTGAGAAAATACGCTGCACTTTTCAGTGCTGATTAACCTGCACGCGGGAATGATCGCCGAAGCGCTCAGCACCCGATATCACAACCTGCTCACCCTCACGCAAGCCACTGAGAATTTCCACTGCACTGAGACTGGTTGCACCGGTGCGCACAGGTTTACGAATCGCCTGATTGTCCTGCACTACCCAGGCTGTTTGTCCGCCATCCTGTTCGAGGAAAGATCCGCGACTCAGCATCAGCACATTCGGGCGGGATTCCAGTAACAAACGCGCACTGACACGCTGGCTCTGGCGCAAACCGGCAGGCATGCTGCCACTGAAACGGGCACGTGCAACGACCTGATTTCTGACCACTTCCGGCGATAATGCGCTGAGTGAAGCCGTTACTTTGCTGCCGTTCACATTCAGCTCCACCGGCATGCCAACGCTCAGTTCTGACACATAGGATTCCGGAATTTCCAGCTCGGTTTCCAGCTCAGATAAATCCACCAGCGTCATCAGCGCGGTATTCGCTGCGACCACCGTGCGGTCTGCCACCGCCAGTGTGCCAACCACACCGGACACCGGGGCACGCAGACGTAACTGATCAACACGGCGCTGCAGATTGTCGCGCACCAGTTGCTGTTGCTGCAGTTGGGCCTGTTTGCTGCGCAGGGTTTGTACGACTTCTTCATTTTCCAGTTCACTGGCCTGACGCGCATGTCTGGCACGAATACCTGCCGCTTCCAGTGCATCACGGGCGCGCTGAAATTCATTTTTCTGCACCACACCGGCAACACCGGCCTGCTCTATACGCTGATAAGCGCGTTCTGCCGTGAGTCTTTCGATTTCCGCCGTATCAGCATCACGTTGTGCCAGCAATTTTTGCTTACGTGCCAGAATTTTCTGTTTCTCAATATCCGCTTCTAATTGCTGCAGACTGGCTTCTTCACGTCTCAGCTCAGACATCAGATCCGGCGAATCCAGCTCCGCTACCACATCACCGGCGCGCACTGCATCACCGGCCTTTACTTTAAAACGCACCGTAGCGCTGGTAGTGGAGTACAAAGCGGGACTATTCGCCGCCACCAGCTTGCCATTCACCACGATATCGCGCACCAGAGTGCCACGGGTGACCGTGGCAATCCCCAGACTGTCGCGCGACACTGCCAGCGTGCGCGTTGTCCATTGCTGTATCAGCAGCGCACTGGCCACCGCTGCTCCGCTGATGCAGGCTGCAATCAGCCAGACGCGCTTTTTCTGCCACCAGCGTTGTGCCAGCAGCACCGTATCCTGCGCCGAGGTATCACGAATCGAGTTCATCATATTCCGTATTTTCAGACAGTAAGGAAGGAGCAGACCAAGCCCCTGCCGGGCTCAGGCTGCGAAGATTTTTTGTAGCGAATGTCCACACACCGCTGTATAGATAGCGCAATTGCCACTGCCGGATTTGCCAGCATGCTTCGATGCGATAAGTCTGGCGGCTGACATCGATGCGGAGACCGACTGAAGGACACGCGCTGTCCGCGCCTGCGGTCGGAACCGAACGCAGCGTGAGGACGCTGTAGGATTCGGCGCGGGTCAGCAATGTCATCGTGCAGGCGAGCAAGACCACCGCCAGCAGTGTTGCTGTCGCCAGTTGCTGGCAGCGTTGCCACCAGCCAGTCAGAAGAAAATCGGATTGCGCAGACATAAGGTTCTCCGGTCAGTTGTATCCTGACTATCGCGAAAACCGTGCCAGCTTTTAAAAATTTTTAAACCTTTGATTTAAAAGGATTTTTTATTTCAGCATAATCAGGCATCAGTGTCCGCAGCCGGACACCGGACAGTCCGGACGCTCAGGCGGACAGTCCGGCGCGGACACAGCCAGCTCACCGGCCAGTGCCGCAATAATCGGGCAGGCGGTATCGCCGCTGCTGTGCGCGCAAGCCTGTATCAGGCCGGACAGCATACTTTCCATCTTTTGCAGATCATGAATTTTGGCCTGTACCTGCGCCAGCCGCTCCCCCGCCAGACTGCGAATCGCGACCCGTTCGCCGCCCTGCTCTAACTGCAGCAAATGGCCGACTTCATCCAGGCTGAAACCCAGCTCCTGAGCACGGCGGATAAAGCGGATACGGTCAGCCAGCGTCGCCGGATAATGGCGAAAACCTTGCGCATTATCCGGCACCGGCAACAGGCCGCGCCGCTGGTAATAGCGTATGGTTTCCACGCCCACGCCGGCTGCAGCAGCCAGTTTGCCGATCGTAAATTGCGGGCTGTTGTCAGTTTTGTGCTGTGTCATACAAATCTCCTTGACTCCGTACTCAGGTACAGAGTCTATGATACGGTCAAACGTCTATGGAGGTCACGATGGAACACGATCATCAACATCAGGGCGGATGCTGCGGCGGCCATCCGGCACCGGAACAGCCTGCGCCCGCCAAACCAGCCAAAGATCCGGTCTGCGGCATGAGTGTGGTACGCGAAGGCGCATTGCAATCGCGCTGGCGCGGCGTCGCCTATTATTTTTGCAGCCCGCATTGCCAGACCCGCTTTGATGCGGCACCGGAAAATTTTGTGCAGACACGCAAAGTCATTCCGCTGGCTGGCGGCATGGCAGTTGCTGCAGCGCCGGTCAAACCAGTCAGCCCCGCCGCACTGCAAGCAGCGTCCGCCAGTTGTTGTGGCGGCCATGCGAAAGAAACCATGGTCAGCGATGCGCAGGGTGCGCACACCGATCCGGTATGCGGCATGAAGGTGAATGAAAACAGCCAGCATCAGTGGCAGTATCAGGATCAGACCTGGTATTTCTGCTGCAACAGTTGCCTGCAAAAATTCAGCAAAGATCCGCAAGCCTATCTTGATCCCGAACGCAAAGCCGCGCGCGCAGCAGCCAGCAAAGCGGCGGCGCCGGATGCAGTGTATATGTGCCCGATGGACCCGGAAATTGAACAGATCGGCCCCGGCATTTGCCCGATCTGCGGTATGGCGCTGGAACCCAAAGAAGCGACGCTGGAAGAAGATGACAGCGAATTGCGCGATATGGAAAAACGCTTCCGTATCAGCCTGCTGCTGGCCCTGCCCTTACTGATACTGACCATGACCGACATGCTGCCCGGCGTGAACTGGCATCAGCGCATGGGGATGCAAATCTGGAACTGGCTGCAATGCGCACTGGCAACGCCGGTGGTGGTCTGGCTCGGAAAACCGTTTTTTGAACGCGCAATTGCATCGTTCCGCAGCCGCAATCTGAATATGTTTAGTTTAATCGGCATCGGCACTGCCACCGCGTACGGCTTCAGTCTGCTGGCCTTACTGGCACCGGGTTTGCTGCCGCAAGCATTTATGGCAGATGGTATGCCACCATTGTATTTTGAAGCAGCAGCGGTGATCATCAGTCTGGTGCTGCTCGGACAAATTCTGGAGTTGCGCGCCCGTGCGCAGACCGGCAGCGCGATACGGCGTTTGTTAACACTGACACCGTCGCAGGCAGTCAGAATCGGTGCCGATGGCAGCACACAGGAGATTGCACTGAATGAAGTGCAGCGCGGCGATCTGTTGCTGATACGTCCGGGCGCCAGTGTGCCGGTCGATGGCCGCGTGGTATCGGGTGAAAGCTATGTCGATGAAGCGATGCTGACCGGCGAACCGGTCGCGGTCAGCAAACAAGTAGGTGATGCGCTGATTGCCGGCACGCTGAACCAGCAAGGCAGCCTGCAAATGCGCGCCGAAAAAATCGGTAGCGAAACCCTGCTCGCCAACATGATACAACTGGTTAATCAGGCCAGCCGCTCGCGTGCGCCGGTGCAGCAACTGGCCGACAAAGTCGCAGGCTGGTTTGTTCCGGCGGTGATACTGATTGCCGTGCTGGCGTTTGCCGGCTGGGCTTTGTGGGGACCGGCACCGGGTCTGGCGCATGGTCTGATGGCGGCGGTATCGGTGTTAATCATCGCCTGCCCTTGCGCACTGGGTCTGGCAACACCGATTTCGGTGACGGTGGGCATGGGGCGCGGCGCGTCTGAAGGCATACTGATTAAGGATGCAGCGGCGCTGGAGCAACTGGGCAAAACCACGACCCTGATTATTGATAAAACCGGCACGCTGACCGAAGGCAAACCGGTGGTCAGCAATCAGTGGCTGCACCGCGATGCCGGACAACAGCCGGAAGTCTGGCTGGCACTGACTGCGGCACTGGAAAGCCAGAGCGCGCATCCGCTGGCGCAAGCCCTGCTGCGTCATGTACGCAGCCAGCAAGCGGACATGCCGGAGATCACACTCAGCGGCTTCACATCGGTACACGGTGCCGGTGTGCAGGCAGACTGGTACGGCCGCATTGTGCGCCTCGGTAAGCCGGACTGGCTGGCAGCACAAGTCGTGGATTTGCAACCGGTGAAGCAAGCGATACAAGCTGCGCAGCAACGCGGTGACAGTCTGGCTTTACTCAGTGAAGGCAAGCGCGTGGTCGCATGGTATGCCTTGTCAGATCAGATCAAAGCGAACAGCAAAACCGCGATTGCCGAATTACGTGCCGCCGGTTTACGCGTGATTCTGATGACCGGTGATCATGCCGCCAGCGCACAGCGTGTTGCGACCGAACTGGGTATCAGCGAATGGCATGCCGATGTAACACCGGAAGACAAATACCGCATGGTGGAGCAATGTCAGGCTGCTGGCCAGATTGTTGCGATGGCGGGCGATGGCGTCAACGATGCACCGGCGCTGGCCAAAGCGAATACCGGTATCGCGATGGGCAATGGCAGCGATGTGGCGCTGCATTCAGCGCAATGCGTGCTGGTCAAAGGCGATTTGCAAGGCATACGCAAAGCGATTGCCTTAAGCCAGCGCTGCATGGGCAATATCCGCCAGAACCTGTGGTTTGCATTCGGCTATAACTTCATCGGCGTACCGGTGGCAGCTGGTTTGCTGTACCCGTTCACCGGCTTGCTGCTGAGTCCTATGCTGGCCAGCGCGGCGATGAGTCTGAGCTCGGTGTCCGTGATCAGCAACGCGTTGCGACTGCGTCGTCAGTCGCTGTAAATCCATCCTCTGTTTTCTGCGGTTTCCGGCGCGCTGTGTGGCTGCCGGAAACCGCATTCGCCACATCACCCCCGCTGTTTCGGTAACGGATTGCCTGCGCTGCTGGCAACCGGTACGCCCTTCCGTTGCATGTCTGATCCCCGTTTTTTGCCATTTTCGGCCGTTTTTTGCCTCAAAAATACCCCCGGGGGTATCAAAAAAGCCCCAGCATTCATGCCGACAACAAGGCGATTTTGACGAAAACAGGGGGGAGTATCTGTTTTCGTGATGTTTTTCTTTGAGTGAAGCGCAAACTCAGGCATAGTCAGCACACCGCTTCCCCGTCGCTGCAGTGGCCGCAGAATGCACCCGGCAGCGCAGCTCCTGCCACTTTGCCGGCACCCTTTGCCGTGCCGCTGCCTGTGAAGGAAGCGCAAGCCGTTCACAGGTAAAATAGTGGTTTTTTGCCTAACGGATTTGCTCCATGAAAAAACTGGCCCTCGCTGCCCTGAGTCTGATCCTCCCCGTGTTTGCCAGCGCCAGCAATACGCCAGCCGCCGGACAGGCCAAGCCACGCGCGAAAGCCCCGGTCTACACACTGTACGCCGCCGGTGATATTGCCGACTGCGCCAAAAAACCGGCATTGCAAACCGCTGCCGCCCAAACCGCGAATCTGATCGCCGCAGCGCTGGACAAAGATCCGCAAGCCTTTGCCGTCACGCTGGGCGACAATACTTACCCGATTGGTGCGCCATCGGAATTCACCGAATGTTATGAACCGACCTGGGGCCGCTTCAAAGAGCGCACACTGCCATCACCGGGCAACCATGATTACGGCCAGCCGAAAGCGCTTGGTTATTTCAATTATTTCGGTGAACTGGCTGGCCCGGACCGGCGCGGTTACTACAGCAAAAAACTCGGCAACTGGACGCTGTATTCGCTGAACAGCCAGCTCAGCGGCAATGCGATGCAGGCGCAGCTGCAATGGCTGAAAGACGAACTGCAAAAGAATAAAAGCCGCTGCACACTGGCATTCTGGCATCACCCTGCTTACAGTTCCGGCGGTCACGGCAATAACAAGCAAATGTGGCCAGCGTGGAAATTACTGGCTGATGCCGGTGCAGACATCGTGCTGGCTTCGCACGACCATGATTACGAACGCTTTGCGCCGATGAATGCGCAGGGCGAAGCGGATGAGCGCAAAGGCATACGCAGCTTTGTGGTTGGCACCGGCGGTGCGAAATTAACGCCGATGTTTTTCCCGAAAGCCAATACCGAAATCCGCGACAACAATAACCACGGCGTGCTGAAACTGGTGTTGCAGGAAAACAGTTACAGCTGGGAATTTCTGTCCATCCCCGGCGACAATCTGCGTGACAGCGGCAACGGCAGCTGCCACTGAGCCTCCCCCTACTGAGCACTTTTCATTCTGATCACGGTATACACATTTTCGTATACCGTGTATCGCTTGCGCTGATGCCAGCGCTTCCCCCGTTCCGACTATACTGAACTACGGCCCAACGGTCTGAGGCATACACGCGCCCCGACCGTCTATTTTCGCGTCTGCCCTACGCATACTGGAGTCGTTATGCACATCGAAGAATCCCTGAAGCTGGACTTTAAAGACGTCCTGATCCGCCCGAAACGTTCTACCCTGACCTCCCGCGCACAAGTCGAACTGGAACGTGAATTCATTTTCCGTCATTCGCAACGTCATTACCGCGGTGTACCGGTAATTGCCGCCAACATGGATACTACCGGCACGCTGGAAATGGCGAATGCGCTGGAACCGCACGGCTTATCCGTCGCTCTGCATAAACATTATGATGTGGAAACGCTGGTCAGATTTTTCACCGGCCTGCAAAACAAATCAGCGGTGTTTTACTCGATGGGCATTACACCGGCAGATTACGAAAAATTCACTACCGTGATGAAGCAAGCCGGTTCCGCGATTGAATACGTGTGTATCGATGTCGCCAACGGTTATACCGAAACCTTTATCGAATTCGTTAAGAAAGTCCGCCAGACTTACCCGCAACTGACCATCATGGCCGGTAACGTGGTCACCGGCGATATCACCGAAGAACTGATCCTCGCTGGCGCGGATATCGTGAAAGTCGGCATTGGTCCGGGCTCAGTCTGCACCACCCGCAAAATGACCGGCGTCGGTTATCCGCAACTGTCTGCCATCATCGAATGCGCGGACGCGGCACATGGCCTTGGTGGTCAGATTTGTGCTGATGGCGGCTGCGTGGTACCGGGCGATCTGGCCAAAGCCTTCGGCGGCGGCGCCGACTTCATTATGCTGGGCGGCATGCTGGCAGGCCATGATGAATGTGCCGGTGATCTGGTTGAACGTGACGGTCAGCAATACAAACGCTTCTACGGCATGAGCAGCAAAGCCGCGATGGATAAATACGCCGGTGGCGTTGCCAAATACCGCGCGTCCGAAGGTAAGGAAGTTCTGGTTCCGTATCGCGGCCCGGTCGAACAAACCGTGCAGGATATTCTGGGCGGCGTGCGCTCGGCCTGTACCTATGTTGGTGCACATAAACTCAAAGAACTGACCAAACGCACCACTTTTGTACGTGTGACCCAGCAACTGAACGAGTCACTCGGCAAATCCTGATCTGTTTTTCGTGTAGTTGGCCGCAATGCGGCTCCCTGCTTACGGGCTGGCCTCACGGTCAGCCCTTTTTTTCTGCACAATCTCCGGCAATAGCCGTTTTCCAGCACAAACTGAGCCGAAAACAACAACTGGCACATAATGTGCTAAACAAATTTCCGTATTCCCTGCCCGTGATGAAAGAACTGTTGCACCCTGTTTTTTTCCGTGGCACGATATTTTTCAGCACCCGGCTGCAAGCAGTCTGCAGACCGGACGCAAGGGAATAAAGCACAGAGCGATAACAACACTGGCAATAAGAATCTTCCGTTTTCAGGCAGACAAGATCCACATCCGGCAAGCCAGGATAAACCGCATTTTGTAAATGGAGAGATATGAAGAAGGCAGGAGACCACAGCCGCAAGGGCATCCCTTCGCTGGCAATTACGAGTGTACTGGCAGCATGCTTGCTGACAGCTTGTTCCAAAGACCCGCAACCACAGGCTGCCCCGGAAGAAACAGCCTCTGCACCGGCCAATCCTGACCAGCCTACCGGCCTGGTCAAAAATCCGGTCAAACACGGCCACGTTGCCGATGTGACGCAATGGATGGATAAAGCCGGCACCAAAACACCGCAACAAATCGCCGCCGAAGAACGCGCTGCGAAAGAAGCGAAAGAGAAGGCAGAAAAAGCCGCGCAGGAAGCCAAAAAAGCACAGGAAGCCAAAACCGCATCTGCAGCAGCCAAACCGGCTATCCGTGAAACCGTGACACCGGTGACTCCCGCTCCGCAAGCTGCTGCACCAGCCCCTGCGCCGGTACAGGCTGCGCCGGCACCGGTTCAGGTTGCCGCTGCCGCACCAGCGCCGAAACCAGCTGCCGCACCGGAACCTGAAAAAAGCAATGTCCTGAAACTGATCAGCAATCCGGCACCGAAATATCCGACTGCCGCAGCACGTGCCGGTATCACCGAAGGCGCAGTCAGCGCACGTCTGCATGTGGAACCGGATGGCCGTGTTTCACAGGTGGAAATCCTGAAAGCACGTCCAACCAAGGTATTTGACAAAGAAGTCATTGCCGCTGCATCGCAATGGAAATACGCACCGATCGCAAAAGGCCAGACAGTGGTGACCGAATTCAATTTCAAATACGACAATTAAGCAGGCAATGCAGTCAACAATGGCGCGGCCCCATCCGCCGCGCCATGCAGCAGCGGGAAAATTTCCCGCAAAAAAACAGCCGCATATGCGGCTGTTTTTCTTTGGCACGCTGCCCGTCATACAAACCGGTCAGCAGTAATCCGTCAAACGATCAAACCATCAAATTATCAAAAAATCAGGCTTCCGGTTTCAGCAAGCCGACTTCCGGCAGGCGCATGACCTTGATGATGTCGATCAGGATAATCATGCGACCTTCATCCATCTGACCAATGCCATCGATCACATCTGCAGAGAATGCCGTGCCGACTTCCGGTGCCGGACGAATCGCAGAATCCGGCAGGCGGATCACATCCGATACCGCATCCACCACCATGCCAATCACGCGGCCGTGCAATTGCAGAATAATCACCACGGTTTCTGCATCCACCGTATCCGGGCCGGTGTTAAAGCAAACGCGCATATCCATCACCGGCACAATCACGCCGCGCAGATTCAGCACACCTTTCATGTGCGCCGGTGCATTCGCAATCACGGTCACCGGTTCTACACTGCGCACTTCCTGGGTCAGCAGAATCGGCACGCCGTATTCTTCTTTACCCAGGCGAAACGCCAGAAATTCGCGTTCGGCGACGATGCCTTCAGATGCTTGCTGCTGATCGTTCATACTGTTTCCGTTTCAAAAAATCACATTCATCAGGCCAGACCGGCCAGTTTGCGCAATACATGGGCCACTGCACGCAACCCGAATGAGGCAGTCACCACCACCGCCGAACCAAAACCGGCGCAATTCAGACCGGTAATCCCTTCGGCACTGGCTGCACCCGCACCGGTGTCGCAAGCTTCTGCGGTTTCCGGCATGGTCAGCACTTCCATAGAAAACACCGCGTCGATGCCGAATTTATTTTTGGTGCCGCGCGGAAAACCGAAATTCTGGCGCAGGCGTTTGCGTACCAGCGCCAGCAATGGCTCCTGCTCGGTGCGCGACAAATCACGGATCTCGATCTTGCCCGGATCAGTCTGCCCACCCGCTGCGCCTATCGTGATCAGCGGAATGCCTTTTTCGCGGCAATACGCAATCAGCGCAGTTTTGGCTTTGACGTGATCCATCGCGTCGATGATGTAATCAATCGGCGCGTCACCCAGCATTTCCGGCATATTCTCCGGCAGGATGAAGTCTTCGACTTCACGCACCTCGCAAAACGGGTTAATCAGCGCGATACGCTCGGCCAGCGCCGTGACTTTGGCCTTGCCGATGGTATCCGATGTTGCCTGAATCTGACGGTTGATATTGGATTCCGCCACCATATCCAGATCGATCATGGTGATTTTGCCAATCGCGCTGCGCGCCAGCCCTTCCACCACCCACGAGCCGACGCCGCCGACACCCACTACCACCACGTGCGCCTGACGGAAACGTGCCAGTGCTTCGGCACCGTAAAGTCTTGCTATTCCGCCAAAACGGCGCTCAAAGTCGATTTCTGAATCTTGTTGCATAATTGAAGTCAGGGAAAATTCAGACTACATTTTACTGGAACTCACCCTGCAATTTTTGCCGGACTGTTCCGCAAGCATCGTCTGAGCGGCATTGATGTGTCGCAAGCGCGCTGCAAAGTACTGCTTCATAATGAGAATCTGCCTCAGTGTTAGGAGTCACCATGGCTAATTTGTACGATACCGCCCCCGCTTTCGATGAACCGATTGCTGTGATCCGCCATTGTCATGAGCGTATCCGCAAACAACTGACCACGCTCGATAAACTGGTCAGTTATCTGCCCGACCGTGGCGTGGACGAGAGCGTACAGGCTGCCGCCAAAGCCGTGCTGAAGTACTTCAACAAAGCAGCGCCGCTGCATCATCAGGATGAAGAAGTTGACCTTCTGCCTGCGCTGCGCGCCACTGTACAGGGTGAGGATGCGCATCTGCTGGAAAAAGCAACCACCACCATCCTGCAGCACCACAAAGAAATGGACCGCCTGTGGCAAACCCTGCGCGCCCAGTTAGAAGCGCTGGAAGATGGCTCCGGCTACGATTTATCGGCTGCCGATGTCGAAGACTTCAGTGCGCTGTACCGTGAACACATGGCGCTGGAAGAAGGCCAGATCGCACCGCTGGCGATGCGCGTGCTGAGCGAGCAACAAATGCGCGAACTCGGCGCCTCGATGCAGGAACGCCGCGGCATCGTGCCCGCCACCTGAACCGAATTCAATCTGTTTTTAAAGGAAAAGTATGTCTATAGCTGATATCCGCACCGACTATCAACGCGATCAACTGACGGAAACCGACGTTGCCGCCGATCCGTTTGCCCAGTTCTCCCGCTGGTTCGATCAGGCACTGACCGCCGGTGTACCGGAAGTCAACGCCATGACCCTGTCCACCGTCAGCGCCGAAGGCAAACCGAGCGGCCGTATCGTGTTGATCAAAGATTACGATCAGCGCGGCTTCAGCTGGTTCACCAATTACGACAGCGCCAAAGGTCAGGATCTGGCCAGCAACCCGTTTGCCTCGCTGTTGTTTTTCTGGATTCCGCTGGAACGTCAGGTGCGCATCGAAGGCCGTGTCGAAAAACTCAGCGACGCTGAAAACGACACTTACTTTTTCAGCCGTCCGGTCGGCAGTCAGCAAGGCGCTCATGCATCGCACCAGAGCCAGCCTATTGCCAACCGCGAAGCACTGGAACAGCAACTGGTAGACGTCGTCGCCAAATTCGGCGACCAGCCACCGCGTCCGGCCCACTGGGGCGGCTACCGCCTGATTCCGGAACGCATCGAATTCTGGCAAGGCCGCCCGTCCCGCCTGCACGACCGCATCGTCTACGAAAAACAAACCGACGGCAGCTGGTCCATCCAGCGCCTGCAACCTTAAACGCCGCGCCGCTGCTCAGACAAAAAAGCCATGCTGTAATGCATGGCTTTTTGTTTTCTACCGCTGACCAATGAACGTCAAAGGCACCGAAACTGAGATTCCGGCAGCTTTACGCCTGCCGCTTGTCGCGAGTGGCGCAATGATCAGGCCGATTCCATGTCGGCGCGGAACACTATAGATTCCACACCAGATGAGGGATAGTCGACTGCATGCATTACCACGGGCCAGAACCATTGATGAATTTCTTGTACTTTGGGGGCATACAGGAAGGGTTAAACCGTACTGCGCATTTTTAATTCAGGGGCGAACTCACCTAATTCTGAAGCCAACTGTTCCCTGTCTTTGCGGCACAGATTTCCAATAGAAACCGTGGTTCCACTTAGGAGTGCGATTTCATTTTTACCACCATCAAAAAGCTTGGGGAAAAGCATCCTTAGCTGAGCGACGCGATCAGGCGTCGGAAACATAGCAAGATTTACCACCGTGTTTTCGAAATAATCGTCCTCCATCCAATCAAATTCGCCCAACGCCACAGGGTCACCAATTACCCCAATGAAATCATTGTCGTCTGCTATGCCTACACAGCGGCCTAAAGCGGAAGCAACGTGAAGTTGGTGTCTTGTCTTCACCATGAAAACCGCCTTTCGGCAGTCTCCACAGTACCTTGCATTGGCTAAAGCAGTAGGCTCAAGTTGCACCCATTGCTTTCCGCAGACGAACTGAAGATCACAGGCTTTCATTGGTACGGTTTAACGTGTAAGTTCAGCGAGCGCCGCAGGCGATCCGCTGCAACGATGGGTTAGGCTGATTGATGAACGATGACACATAACACACCCTGAACCCAAACGAAAAAATGTTAGCTAATTGTAAAGCGCAACAATGGAAATGACAATGAACTCGCGCGATGTGCGCTGATCGTGTAGCCTGAAAATTACGGCGAACTCAGCGCAAAAATTTGTAGCCGGTGTTTTTACTGACGGACGTAAAACTCAGCAAATCAGTTGTGATGCATGGCTTTTTGTTTCGATCACTGACCTATTGATTAATTTCTTGTACTTTGGGGGGAGTCCATATACGACTGGGTTAGGAAACAATTTTATCGCCAGTGCTCAGACTAACCTTGAATTGCTCCCATCCATCCGGAGGATCCCATTCGCCCGCCCCAGTCACGACGCCTTCTTGGACTGAATAAGGGATGACCCCGTCGATTCCAAGATTACTTGCTCGCCATTGAAGTATGCCATCACGAGAAAAGCACAAAAGCTCCGAAGCCGACCCGACAAGTACTGCGAAACTCTGTTCCGACGCTTCTAGTTCGGCCGCGGTGCATAGGTGTCCAAAGTAGCCCCAAAGGGGATGAGCATCAAATTCCCGACTGTCGGGCCAGAGGACGAAGACGTACTCGCCAAAGCCAATATAGACAATACCGTTCACACATCGGACTTCATGAAAGCATGAGCGGCCTGCACTGGCTTGAAGATCGATTCGGAGCCTGCCTCCTCCATCTAATACGACGCCAACTCGTGCGCTCACTGATGCGTCACCTTGCGGCAATCCCACAAGCAGCGCATCCGCGTCACACCAATCGATAAGTTCATCCCCAGAGATATACACTGCCTGCATCTATATCGCCTAACGTGTGAGTTCAGCTGGCGCCGCAGGCGATCCGCTGCAATGAAGGGTTGGGCGTCACTGCCCGCTCCACAGTTCATTTAGCCACTCTGGATACGCATCGTTTTCGGCGTAGTAGATGACGGCCGCTACTCTTTGTTCAGCTGACAACGCTACTGGCCCAGTGAGCACATCATCCACCGCGACAGAAACCTCCAAGAAGTATTTGTAGCCATTTGCTAAAACCTCTTCGGAAATTCGAAATTCTTCGGTGAAAGCTACAAGTTTCGCTTCTGAATCGCCAGACCAAGGTCGCTTGGCAACGATACAGAGCGACTCATCGCTCGATTCCAACGTGGCTACGATCTGCGCTAGTTTCATGACGCTCAACGTGTGAGTTCAGCGGGCGCCGTAGGCGATCCGCTGCAACGATGGGTTAGGCAAATGTTCGCGGAGAAGTAATACCTTTTGACTCTAGTTTGTTTCAACAAAACATATGGAAATTGCATGCGCTCTACATTCCTCTTTTATTCTCTCAACCTCAACATCCAGAAATTGGCCAAGTTCCCAAGTTTTCTTTCCTTCGATTCTTTGCTGCTCAAGTTTAGATAGTTGGAACCACTCACAGTATCTTAGAATTTTCGTAAGCTTGATATAGCTCTTTGCGACTTCGTTTTCGTTCGGAACGGTATAGGTTCCAAGGAAAATTTTGTTCTTACTCCAATATTCTTCTGGAATCGGGTACTGGCAGTGGACAGCAAATTCATGACCGCACGATGTGCATAAGTGAACCTCCATTGCACTTGGTTCTACCGGTCGTCGAATGCTGTCGTGGCCTGCACCACAAATTGGACACGACATATAATTTGCCTAACGTGTGAGTTCAGCGGGCGCCACAGGCGATCCGCTGCAATGATGGGTTAGGCTGGTTGATGAACGACGACGCATAACACACCCTGAACCCAAACTAAAAAATGTTAGCTGATTGTAAAGCGCCGCGATGGAAATGACAATGAACTCGCGCGATGCGTGCTGATTGCGAAACCGGAAAATTACGGTGAACTCGGCGCAAATATTTGTAGTCGGTGATTTTACTGACGAACGCAAAACATGCTAAATCAGCACACCGCCTAACGTTGGAGGTAACGGGCGGCAAGAATGTCGCAAGCATGGAGGGAGCCCAAAGCGCAGCTTTGAGCCGTCACGTTGACCGAAAGGTTAAAGCTCGATTTTACGCAGCGTACTCGTGGGGAGCAGAGAATCTAATTGAGCTACTGTCTCTTGAAACAATTCGTTCAGCGGCTTCCACTCTGGACTGAAGGATGACCACCAGTTTACGGTAGTGCTTTGCCAAAAATTCCCGATGTGTGCACCGAATGACACTCCGTCCACGCCAGCCCAAGCGGGGCTGCGAAACATTGGAACAGTCAGACCTTCGAATTGCTCAATAATCTTTGTTGCCATTTCGGTTGGAATGGGTACCTCGGAACCAAAAATATGAGGATCGACGACATTAGAAGGAAAGCCTCGACGCGGGTCATGCTCCAAGCGCCTAACGAAATTTTCGTTTGTTTTTCTCCCTCGATACAGTGACCAAGAAGAGTGTGGTTCAAATGAAGGGATTCGCCACAGGCAAATGAGGCGATCGAATTCCCTCCTTTTTGGAAGGCTTGGAAATAATTCAGGTTTTCGAAGAATTTCCAGCGCTACTGATTCGCGACTTAGGAGCGTCTGCATATAGGGCTCTAACGTGTGAATTCAGCGGACGCCGAAGCGATCCGCAGAAATGATGGGATGAACTCCCCCGCCTTATTGCGCGACATTAAGTGCGCTGGTTCATATTGAGGATGAAGATCTGTTTTCAACGTAAGGAGTCCACTGTGAATATATTGTAGCCATTGATTTGGCCAAATCTGTTTTTTAACTTGCTGTCGCCAATAGAGAATGGCGAGTAATCGAACAACACCGTTTGAACCACGCACAACGTCAGCGATGGTTTATCAATCGCAATGTATCGCTGGTCATTATAAAAGTTTGCGGCGTTGAGTTTTCAAAATTCCGCAAACACAGACGTCAAAGATTCTTATGTAATTCGGGTCAGTCTTATCTGTTCTTCGACACAAACACTATGCAAATATCGTCATTTCACTTTTTCCAAGGCCCGGACTTTCTGCCGACGACCGCCGGATCGCTGTGCTGAACCCCGCATTTGGGGCATTTTGAGCCGCAAAAACGATGTTGTCCGGCGTTTTGTAAGCGCAGGCCGGAATACGGGTCAAAATGACCGCTGCGTTGCAGGCAGATGACATCAGGCTGACATATTTGCTGTTTAGTCTGGTGCGGTCTGAAACAGCGTGACGTTTGTATGCAGCCAGCGCCTTTTCGTGTGTTGATTCTGAGTGTGTCTGCCGGTGCCGGTCATCAGCGGGCGGCGGAGGCTATTGCGGCGCATGCGGCGCGGCATTTTCCGCAGGCGGAGATACGTCATCTGGATGCGATGCAGTTTGTCAGCGCGGCGTTTCGTAAGCTGTACACCGATTTGTATCTGAAGCTGATCAGCAAAGCGCCGGGGCTGTGGGGTTATCTGTACCAGTTCAGCCATGATGCGCAGCAGGACAGTAAAACCGAGCGTTTGCGCCGTGCGCTGGAAAGGCTGAATGCGCGGCCGCTGCTGAAGGCGGTGCGGGAATACGGCGCGGATGCGGTGATTTGCACGCATTTTTTACCTGCAGAAATTCTGAGCCGCCTGAAACATCAGCGCCGCTTGCCGTGTCCGGTCTGGGTACAGATTACCGATTTTGATTTGCACAGAATGTGGATACAGCCGGGTGTGGCGGGCTATTTTGCGCCGAATGAGGAAATCGCTTTCCGGCTGCGTATGCATGGCGTGCCGGCGCAGCGTATTCATGTAACCGGTATTCCGCTGATGCCCGGTTTTGTGCATCCGCCGACACGGGCGCACAGTTTTGCCAGCCTGCCGCTGCAGGCCGAACGGCCGACGCTGTTGCTGATGAGCGGCGGTGCGGGACTGGGGAATGCAGTGACGCTGGCGGAACAGTTACTGCAGCAGCGCAGCGATATTCAGCTGATTGTGCTGACCGGAAAAAACGCGGTGCAGCTGCAGCAATGTCAGGCGCTGCAGACACGCTATCCGCAACGCTTACTGGCTGTCAGTTTTACCCAGCAGGTAGAACTGTATATGGCTTGCGCCGATATCGTGATCAGCAAACCCGGTGGTTTAACCAGCAGCGAATGTCTGGCGATGGGCGTACCGATGATCGTGCATGATCCGATTCCGGGGCAGGAAGAGCGCAATGCGAATTATTTGCTGGAGCAAGGTGTGGCGCTGCATGCATGGGATTTTCCGAGTCTGCTGTACCGCCTGCAAACCCTGCTCGATCAACCCGATATGATGAAACGTATGTGCGATAAAGCCAGAGCGCTCGGGCGTCCGGCGGCGGCATTACAAGTGCTGCATCTGGTGTTATCGCATGCTGATAGGAAAGTGATGTATGAGTCTGCAACGCCTGCTGCCGTTAATCTTCCGTCTGATCTTTGTGAGCCTGCTGGCCATCGGCTTTGCACAGGTCGAAATTCAGATTGAAGGCAGCGCAGGCTGGGGCGCAAGCTTACCGACCTGGCGTATCGAAAATCACTGGCTGCTGGATGTGTTCTGGGGCGGCCGCGCGATGACCGGTTATCACGCATGGGTTTTTCCGTGGATTGCCTTATTTTTTCACTGGCCGCTGCTGCATTTACCGCGCCCCTCATGGCGTGACGAAGCCGGTGTGATTGCAGCGATTATTCAGTTCTGGATTATCGAAGATGCGATGTGGTTTGTGATGAATCCGGGCTTCGGCTGGCAGGCACTGAATCCGGCAGTGGCACACTGGCATAAACACTGGTTATGGGGTTTGCCGGTGGAATACTGGGGTGGCACGCTGGTGATGCTGGGTTTACTGTGGTACAGCCAGCGCACTGCGCTTAACAGCGAAGTAAAACTGGCTGCGTAAATCAGTTTATTAATTAATCTGATTGAGATTTATCTGACTGAACTTAAACTGGTGTCAGAAATAAAGCCCGTTCTGCCGCACGGCGCTTGACCAGTCCCGGCAAAGGCTTGCCACCGGCATTCACCCATTTACCGAATTCATCTGCCGCACCGGCGCGGTCTCCGGCATTCAGTTTTTTCAGCAGCGTGGAAGATTTCAGATTGCCAATGCCCAGATTAAAGGTAAAGCTGGTCAGCGCGCCGAATTCATTGTCATTCAGTGGCACGGTCACCGCTGCTGACACATCGCGGCCGGTATTCATCAGATCGCCGGATAACAAGGCTTCTGCCTGCGCTTCGGTAATGCCACCGGGATACAACTGATTCACGGTCGCCTGATCCGCCGTACCGCGCAGCATACGGCCCTGATACACAATTGCGTGGCCCCAGCCTATGGTCCAGATGCCGACCGGGTCCAGATACGGATCAATCGCGCTGGTTTGCGGTTTGCCATCTCCCAGCCCTTCATACTGCTTGATCAGGTCGATAGTCGCCTGATTGACTGCACGTAATGCCATTGCTGTTCCTTTCGCAGAGCGGCCGCCGTACGGCGCTACCGGTTTCTACCATTATCCCCGCGATAACGGCATACAGCATGATAGCAAAATGCAATCAAATACAGGCCATTGCAACTCAGTTCTGCCAGCGCGCAGCAAACAATTGTCGCGCTTTCACCACCTTTGGTGCGACCACAAACGCGCAATAACCCTGCCCCAGATGCTGAGTGAAGTAATCCTGATGATAGTCTTCCGCCGGATAGTAAGGCGCGAGCGCTGCCAGCTCAGTCACCACCGGTGCATCCCACAGCGCACCCGCCGCCGCAATCGCCACTTCAGCCTGCTGACGCTGTTGTTCATCATGGTAAAAAATCACAGAACGATACTGCGTACCGATATCATTGCCCTGCCGGTTTAAGGTAGTCGGATCATGGATCGCAAAGAAAATCTGCAGCAATTCCGCAAACGAAATTTCATCTGCATCAAACACCACCCGCACTACTTCAGCATGCCCGGTCTGGCCGGTGCAAATCTGCTCATAAGTCGGATCCGACGTCCGCCCGCCGCAATAACCGGACTCCACCTGCACCACACCGCGTATTTTGCGGAACACGGCGTCTAGGCACCAGAAACATCCGCCGCCCAGGGTTGCATATTGAACTGGGGTTTGAAATAGATTTTCATGCATCGTGTAGATAGCCTAAAAAAATAACATCATCAAGTTGGACGACTCAAAAAAGAATTTAGCTTCATTTTTAAATCACTTAACCCAGCCTCATTTTTTTTCATAAGAAAATCAAATATTCCACGCTTACAATTTTTTTCCTTCACCATTACGTCGTACAGTTTCTTCCCATCCCTATTGTATTTTTTTTCTGTTATCGGCTCCCCCTTTGCAGCACTTAATTGATCCCTCAGCTCCGGAGTTTTCTTGAAAAACAAGGAAATTCGATACATTACAATTAATAAGTAATTTTTTTTCTTAGGTTTATTTTTTCTATCAATAAAATTTAACAACCGGATATGATCCGGAATAATCAATTCAATTTCATTAAAATCCCCAAATTCACGATGAAGACACCTACAAAGAAAATCTTTTTCAACACTATCAAATGGAACACAAAACACATTATCTAATTTAGCATGTTTCTTATCTTTTTGATCACCATCTAAAATCACGATTACATTCGACGGATCTTCTGAAAAAAACTTCTCACTTATGTTACGACTCATCAAATCTGTCGTATTCGTACCGCCTCCAACGTAAATAATTTTGTACTTATAAAAAGTATCCCCAAAACACTTGGATATATAAAATTCCAAAAAATCCTTCAAAACCTCATCTTCAGTCAAAATATATCTATCGCACCCATAAAAACCAAAGAGTGTACTCTTTATATATGCATAAGACCTGTTCTCTATTACTGTACTACCATCGCCAACAACCTCCATACAATAAAGGTTGTCGGAAGAAATAGTTTTCATCATAGCAAGAGAGTGTGTCGTAAATACAAATTTTGTCCCATATAAATTATTGAATTTATTTAACCAAAAAATCAACTTGACTTGCGCAGCAGCGTCAAGAGAAATATCAATCTCATCAATAAAAACAAAACGATAGCCAGATTTAACTCGCTTATATAAATTTATTAAAAAGTACTCACCAGAACTAAAATAATCTTCCCTCAAATAATAGCCATCATCATAAACTAATGCATAGTATGGACTATTTTTTATAATCACCTCAACCAAATTAAAAAACTTTCTCGTCGAGTATACTGATTCAAGAAAATCGATAAGTTGAGAAGGTTGACTATACTTCTTTAATACAACATGATGCCTAATATCACGATCAATTTCACTGATCTTCTGAAAGAAATTAAATCTCTCACCATGAGGGATTGGCAATTCAACAAAAAAACTATTTCTTAAATCGCGTGGAATACTATCCCGCGAATCCATTGTCTTACTTTTTCTATTAAAACCAAATATTACCTTATTCTCATCAAGCCCATATATTATCCGACTCGACTCACCAAGTGATCGAGATGAATTTGTTTTGTAAAAAGTATCCGAACTAATAAGATTTTTTACGGATTTTATTAACGTAGTCTTACCACATCCGTTTTTACCCGTAATACAGATAATTGATTTTCGCTCAAAATCAAAATTAAATTTCAAGCTTTTTATCTGCTGAACATCAACAATTTCAATACCAAAATTCATTTCTTCACCGGAAATCCTCTATGAATTAACTTATCAATAGTTACAACACCGAATTTCCTTCTTAATTTATCAGTATAATCCTTATCAATCGAATCAACATAGTTCAAGTTACCACCGAGCAAATTCAAACAATCCTCTTCGCTTAAAGTATTTTTATTACCCCTCTTCATTTCAGAGGCTCGAGAGATAAATTTATCTCTATCAGTCAAATAAAAATGAAGCAAAATCTCCAATTCTTCTTTTTTACTCTTGTCAGGCGTAACCTTCCCATTCGGAAGAATATTAACTCCAAGTATACTTATCTTGTTTCCAACTTTGAAAAATTTGGTCTTCGCAATATTTATACTGAATTTATTGTTATAAATAACCTCAAGACTACCCCTAACTTGTTTATCAATTCCATCCAAAGAGCTCCTCTCCATCCCTGAAATGATAATATCATCAGAATATCGAGTGTAAATCAGATTTCTTTGCGCACAAATTTTCTCAATCTCATTGTCGAATAACAAAAGAACTGCATTACTTATAGGCGCAGAACATGGCAACCCAACAGGTAATGCATTATCTATACATACAATATCAACAATACGATCAATATATAAGTCAATATCAGATACTGGGCATGCACTACATCCAGCCACTATTGTTTCTCGAATCAATTTTTTGTCTATTGACTCAAAAAAAGAGCTTATATCTGTTTGAAAAAAAAACTTACTTAATGAGTGCCTTTCAACAGCATTCAGTGCACTAAGTCCTTTTTTATAAGAGAAAACAACTCGAGGATTTGTTTCCAAATAATCAAAGACAAACAAATTCAAGAATCGATGATAATTTTTAACCATATCTTTTGGTTTTTTAAACTTCCTCTCAAATAATTTTTCTTTAGAAGAAATCTCATAACTATCAGAAACAGAATAGGTCAAAAAATCATCGAAATTAAATTTTTCGTGATACATGGCGTTAAATAGCGCTCGTAATGGTTGCTTTTCCATCATCTTAGTTAGTATTATTGATAAATACTCATTAGCTAGAGCAACATTGTTGCAATAGCCTTGCAAATACTGTAGGATTAACGTATGTCAGTGACTAGGAGTAGCTCCAGTCGAAATGCTGACCTCTCCGCCGTCTGATTCTACCAAATTTGGTTGCGTGGCTTAAATTAATTAACATTTAAGCCACGCAATAGTAGATTCCCCTCCCGCAGCCAAGCTATATCTCTGCAAAAGTACATTTCTGCCAGAATCAGCAATACGATATTGCAATCGCTCAATGCAACTTAGTCTGCGCGAACTGCCATTTCCTGACAGTCTGCCACGTTTCTTACTAACGCTTACAAAGCCTTGCAAATTCTGCACCGTCTTGCTTTTACAATACGCGCCTTTTCCAGAATTGATCACATTCCCATGCAAACCAGCAAATTCAAAGACTTGCTGCGCACGTTGTTCAGAATACGTCAGCCGCGTGCGCTGCCGCCCGCAGGGCCGAAACCGGCTTTTGGTACGTCCATCGTGAAAGACAATCTGAAAATGCAATTGTTTCTGGCGATTGATTATGAACAGTGGGATTTCCTGACTGCACAGGGTTGGCGCGCGATGGATTACAAAAGTAACCGCCGCCGTTACTACCGCGTGCCGCGTAAGGCCGTGGAGCGCTTATTACGCGCCGACGCAGAAAAGCGCCATGAAATCCATCAGCGCATCCTGGATACCCGTTATCCGGCACGTTATCTGCACTGATGCAGATAAGCGCACATAAACGTAGCTTTGTAACAAGTTCTCTCTCCGGCCAGCCGCTGGTATCCCCGCTTGCGGCTGGCATCTGCCACTGACCTGTCTGTACACCGCCACCGCCTGCCGTCGCCCTGTACTCAAGCACTGGGTGAACGGTTAAAATGCGGTATGCAGAATTTTTCCGACGATGTTCATACCCAGAGCGCTGATGATTTCGCTCTGCAGACTTTTTTTAAGACCGGTATTTCCCCCGACGATATTTCCGCTGTGTATTCCCTGAAACGGGCGCAACCCGTTTTGCAGGCGTTCACAGCGATTTTTCACGGCGGATTTAACGGCGTACTGTTGCGTCTGCTGGTATTGCGCGAGCTGGCTTCCGATACTGCGACAACGGCATTCAGCCGTGCCGATATCAATGCCCGTCTCGGTTATCTGGACCCCGATGCACTGGAAACCGTGCTGACCCGTTTGCGTTCCACCGGTCTGATCAGCTGGGATAACAGCCAGTCTGTGTACCGGATTACGCCGAATGCGCGCAATGTACTGGCTGCCACCGAATCCCTGCTCGGCACGGATGAAAATGCCGATGCGGCTGAAATGAGCTTTGTGCTGACACAGGTGGCCGGTGCGCAGGCGGTGGGCGGCGTGTCGGTCGAACAATTGCATCACTTGCTGGGCCGATTGCTGGAACTGACAGAAGAGTTTTCGGATGCGATTGCTTCCGGCTCGGAATTTCAGTTACGCAGCGCGCAGCAAAAGTGGCACAGCGCCTGCGACTGGGTGGAAAAAGGTTCGCAAATTATCCATGCCATTACGCATGATGAACGTGCGGATGCAGCCACCCATAAAGCAGCACAAGCGATTGGCCGTGCGCAGAGTCATTTGCTGAATATGCAGGGCATGTTCTCGCGCGCACTGAACCAGATTGAACGCCAGCGCGTGCATCTGGGCCAGTCCGGCTTATCCACCACCGATATCAAAACCTGGCTGCTGCAAAAAGACGATCTGGCCTCGCTGGCTGACGATGCCTTATCGCATCCGGTCACGCCGCTGTTTATCACACCGTCTGAAATGATCGACGTGGCAGAGAGCGAATTGCTGAGTCACCGCGTGTCTGCGGTATCCGGCGCGCTGCCTGCCGGTGAGAATGCGGTCGCGCTGGCCGGTGATGATTCTGATGCGTTGCATGAACTGGATCACTGGCTGGGCATGTTGCAGGGACTAAGCCAGAACGAACAACCGCAACTGGTGGCAGACTTGCTGACGCCGGTGAATTTTGCGGTGGCTTCTTACCGCGCTTCCATGCTGCCGCTGATCGGCGATCCGAACGAATCTGCCTTACAGGGCGCAACCGGTACGCTGGCGCGCCTGCCGCTGCAATGGCAGATTCAGGACAAAATGAAAAAGGTACAGGCGCAGGACATCGCCTCAATGTCCGTTGCGACCATCGTCCGCCTGCCATCCGAAACCACACCGAATTCCGATTCCACATCATGACTGAAGAAGTACAAATCCTGATCGCCAGATTGCTGGCGCATCAGACCTTGCGCCGTGACGATAAGCTGGTGAAACGCGCCTTGTCTGACGAAATTTTCCGTACCGATCTGGATGCGCGCCTGAAAGCCTGTGGCATGCGCTTTGTGGACAATGTGTACGCCGATCACGTCACGCTGGCATTTACCCGGGATTGCGAACCGCGTGTATTCGGTACGCGCGAAACCTGGCAAAACAATAATTTCGGACTGGCACGTGATGGCGTCGCCTTACTGGTGGTGTTATGGTCGCTGATTATTCTGCCGAAACGCGCCCGTCAGGAAGCGCATCAGGCTGCGGCGGAAGATCAGACCGATATGTTTGGCAAAGAAAAACCGATGCTGCGCGCAGAAGAAACTTCGGTCGGCATTTCTTACCGTGCGCTGCTGGCGGATTTCGGTGAAAAGCTTGGCAAAAAAACCCGTCTGGATATGAATCTGGGTTTGCTGGCACGTCTGGGTTTTATCGAACGCAAAGGCGATCAGTTACTGGAAGGGCCGCTGCTGGATTTGCTGATGGATACCGATACCTTGCGCGACCGCATTATCAATGGCGCCTTATCGGATATTTTCCCGCTGCCGGTCAGCCGCCCTGCTGCTGAACTGCAAAGCACGCAGGATGATGTCGCGGCACCGTCCGCTGACGACGCCTCCTGATCAGGCATCCCGCCGTCTCAACGTTAATAAGACAGAATTATGTTTCATCTTCAATCGCTGGAACTGGTGCACTGGGATTACTGGCAGCGCATCAAAAATATTCCGCTGAATGCGAAAATCATTACCATTGCCGGCCAGAACGGTTCCGGCAAAACCACGCTGCTGGATGCATTGCGCACGCTGTTCGGGCTGGAATGCTCGATGGGCCGCTCATATAAACATTATGCGCGTCACTCCGGCCAGCAGTCATCGTGGATACGCGCTGTGGTCGATAACAAAGCGGTTGGCCCGCAGATTTCTAATCGTCCGTTCCGCATGTCCGGTCTGTATGACGATGAAGTCACACTGATCTGCAAAATCGAAAAAAACGGCGGCGACTGGAAGCGTCAGTATCTGATGCGCGGTGGCGTGGTCGATATCGAAGAAGTGACCGAAGCCAGTGACTGGCTGGGTGTGGAAAGTTACCGAAAACGTCTGGCGCATGCCGGCTTATCGAATGCGATGGGCAAGGTGCTGGCACTGGAACAGGGTGAAACCGACAAGCTGTGCGAATACTCGCCGCGTCAGTTGCTGGATCTGGTGTTTCAGGTATTCGGCGATAAAGAAGTGCTGGATGCGTATGACGATGCCAAGCGCCATCAGCACGATACGGAAATCGAATTGCAGCGCTTTGAAACCGAACTGGATGGCGCAAAAACCAGCCTGGAAGGCTTGCGTCTGCGCGTCGCGAATTTCCATCAGTATGAAAGCCTGAACAAAGAAAAACGCGATTTGCAGGAATCGGTATTGCCGACCCTGCAATACCATGAAGCGCGCGAAAAAGCCGGTGGCATTTCTGCCAGCCTGCGCGCATCACGACGCCATCTGGGCAGTCAGAATGAAACCCTGAGCAGCCAGCGTCAGCACATTGCAAAGCTGGCGCAAACGCTGACGGAATCGCGTCAGTCGGAAGCGGCACTGGAACAGGAAGAAAACACGCTGCGCGAACAACTGGGCAAGATCAACAGCAAACTGAAACCGCTGGAAAGTCTGATGGAACAAAAGCAGCGACTGGAAAAACTGGCGGCGGAAGCCGATGAACAGGTTGCCGGTCTGGCGCAGGGTTTAACGCAGAAAGAAACTGAATTTACGCGCCTGAAATCAGAACGCGATCAGCTCAGCCAGCGCATTGCGGCTGACCAGTCAACGATTTCTGCATTGCAGGGTAAAACCGGTTTGCCGGACCCGGACAATGTGCGCCAGATGCGCAAAGCACTGCGTGATGAAGACATCGCGCACTGCATGCTGACCGATATCGTCGAAGTGACCGATCCGGCTTGGCAGGCAGCAATTGAAGGTGTATTGCGCAGCTATACCTCGGTGATACTGCTGGATAAAGCCAGCGATGCACAGCGTGCGTATAAGATCGGTGAAAAGCAACGCTACAACCACTTCATCGTGGCAGACCGCGTCAGCGCACCGCTGGTCAAAGATAACAGCTTGTTGTCGGTGGTGAATTTCACCGCGCTCGCGCCGGAATGGCTGATTGATCAGCTGCAGCGTATTACCCGTGTCGATTCGATTGAAGAAGGTCTGGCGTTTTCGCGTCAGCGCGAATGGATCACACCAGAAGCCTACCATTTCGAACGTCGCGGCGGCCGCTCGCTGTTTGTTGAAGTCTCACGCTACCGCTTCGGTAATGCAGGCCGTTCGCAACGTCTGGAAGCGCTGCAGCGCAGTCTGCCGCGTCTGCAGGCACAGGAAGATCAGCTGACGCTGCAAATCTCGCGTCTGGCCGGCGAGATCAGCGATATCCGCAGCCGTCTGGCCGGTGTCGATGCCACCAAGGAACTGATGGCACGTCAGGCGGAATTTGATGAAGCAGTACAGCAGGTTGCGCCGCTGCGTACACAGCGTACCGAAACCGGAACACGCCTCGGCGAGATCGCACCGCTGCTGAAATCCGCGACCGAACAACGCTCAGTCACTCATCTGAAGTGGGAGCAGGCGAAAGCGGCGCTGGCAGAAACCGAAGCGCAAAAATCACAGGCAGAAAAACGCTATGCCGACGAGCGTCGCAGTCATGCGGAACACTTGCGCAATCTGCGCACGGAATGGAAGCATTTGCCGGTTGGCTGGCGTCGCCGCGCACATCGCGAAGCGCTGATCGCAGAACATGAAAACGCGCATCAGACCGAACTGCGTTTGCGCAATCTCGGTAATCAGCTGGCACGCGAAGACTGGGAAACCGATGCAACCGTGGTCAGCCAGTACAGCCGCCTGCAGCATTTGCTGCAAACCCGCGTCTCTGAAACTGAAGAGCGCCGCTATCAGAATAACCGCGCGATTGAAGCGACCATCAACGCGCGCGCTGCTTATATCGAACGTCTGCGTTTCACGATCAAGGCGTACAGCAAAAACATCCGTGAACTGGGTGAACTGGCTGGCATCGAAGTGCATACCGATCCGGTGAAGCTGGAAAATGATGATATCCAGCTCAATCAGGCTGGCCTGCATGTGCGCTTCAAATTCGACGGCAAAGGCCCGATCGGCATGAATGACGGCGAAGCGTCCGGCGGTCAGCAAGTCATGAAATCGCTGATTTTGTTAATCGGTTTATTAAAATCCGAAGATGGCAGTGGTGGCTTCGTGTTTATCGATGAACCTTTTGCCCATCTGGATATCCGCAATATTCAGCTGGTCGGCGAGTTCCTGAAAAACACCGATGCACAGTATCTGATGACGACGCCGCTGACACATAATACCGATGTGTACGACCCGTCTGAACTGACGCTGATCACCAGCAAAAAGAAAAAAGAAATGCCGTGGGCGCAGCCAATCTTCGTACTGCAGCGTAAAGCCCGTGGCCGCGATGCACGCTGATAGCGCCGGCCACTGATCTCAGGTTTCAGCGGGACTGATGATTCTGCTGCACTAACGGGTTCTGCCTGAACAGCAGAACCCGTTTTCTTTTCCCACTTTCCGTTTTTTCCGGATTTTCCGGATTGCTTACATACAACACTGCGGATGATTTTCTGCGCTCCGCTGTGCAACTATCCGCATTGGCGTATTCCGGATAGCCGGACTTTCTGCCGTGGAGCGCCGAATTGCTGTGCTGAACACCGCATTTAAGGTGTTTTCAGCGTCGCCGCCGGTATGTAGCAGTGTCTCTGCGTACTGTCCTTACTTTCCCGGTTAACAGGAAAATGTGCCACCGCTATTTGCTGCCAACACAATATTTGAATTTTTTATAACTTTGATATTGGCATTCTGCGTTTCGTGGATTATTTTTCTGACTTTACAAAAAACTATTATTCATCAGAGAGAAAAATGAAACGACGTGACTTTTTACGTATCAGCGCCATCAGCGGTACTGCTGCAGCCTTGCCGGGTTGCGGTGGCAGCGACAGCGGTACAGGCAGTGTGGCAGAAGCACCGCAACCCAAAGTAGTTGTGCTGTGGAATACCGCAGCGCTGGCTGCGGTGCGTGATGCGAAACCGGGTCCGCCGATGGTGGCACGTTCGCTGGCCGTCATTCACACCGCCATTTACGATGCCTGGGCTGCGTATGATGCGGTTGCCATCGGCACTCGCTTACGCGGCGCCTTGCGTCGCCCGGAGGCAGAACGCACCGCACTGAACAAAGTCAAAGCCATGAGTCAGGCCGCTTATGTCGCGTGCCTGAACCAGTTTCCGGCGCAAAAAGCGATCTTTGATAAAGCGATGAGTCAGCTTGGCTTCAGCGTTTCTGCGTCTTTTGATCCAGCGCAACCGGAAGGCATCGGCAATCTGGCCGCTCAGGCCGTAATCGACTTCCGTCGCGGTGACGGCTCCAATCAGGATGGCAGCCTGACGGCATCCGGTACAGCCTACGCTGATTACACTGGCTACGCGCCTGTGAATCCTGCGACCGTTTTCACCGGCACCACACCAATGACCAGCTTTCCGGCACCGGATCACTGGCAGCCGCTGACATTCACCGATGCGGCAGGTGTCACGCGCACGCCCGGCTTCATCGCACCACACTGGCGTCATGTCGTACCGTTCGCGATGACTTCATCCAGCCAGTTCCGCCCCGGCCCGCCCGCTGCGCTGAATACACCGGCATTTACCGCACAGGCACAGCAAATCGTCGACTTGCTCATCAATCTGACGGAAAAACAGAAATGTATCGCGGAATACTGGGCCGACGGCCCGAACTCCGAGTTACCGCCGGGTCACTGGAATTTGTTTGCTCAGGTCATTTCCGAACGCGATAAACACGATAACGACAAAGACGTACGTCTGTTCTTTGCGCTGACGAATGCGGTCTTTGATGCCGGTATCGCCACCTGGGAATGCAAACGATTCTATGATTACGTACGTCCGATCAGCGCTATCCGTTATTTGTTCAACAGCCAGACCATCAAAGGTTATGGTGCAGGCGGCCCGCCAGCCGGACTCGTCGATATTTCCGGTTCCGGATGGCGTCCATTCCAGCGCGACACTTTCCCGACACCACCGTTCGCGGAATACACTTCCGGTCACAGCGCTTTCTCCGCTGCCGGCGCCGAAGTGCTGCGCAGCTTTACCGGCAGCGATGCCTTCGGTCACAGCGCCACCATTCCGGCGCGTTCGCTGATCGCCGACAACAGCTTGCCCGCTGCACCGCTCACACTGAGCTGGGCAACATTTACGGAAGCCACCGAAGAAGCCGGCATGTCACGCTTATACGGCGGCATTCACTTCGCCGACGGTAATAATGCAGGTAAAGATATCGGTAAAAAAACCGGCGCTCAGGCATTTGCCAAAGCCCGCCGTTACTGGGAAGGTACCGCCTGATCTGCTGAGCACTGAATCAGGATGAGTAAAACAAACCCGGTTTTAGCCGGGTTTGTTTTTGGTAAGTGTATTTCGATTATCCGGTAACAGGTTTTCGCTTTGATTCTTTGATTCCTTCATACTCCTGCGCTGCTCGCTCCGCACTTCTCATTCCTCGATAGTGAACTTTTATGCTGCGGCATTTCGCAAGCGAACTGCATTACTGACTAATGACGCAGCAAAGGTGTACTGAGTCAGTCAGCAAAACAACCGTAAAGGTCTGTACGGCGAAGCCGCCGTCGGTATCCATCTGTTCAGCCATGTGTATAACAATAACGGCCGCCGGTTTTCAACGGCGTTCCAGTTTGGCGATCACCTCGGTGTCGGCTATGTGTTCGACAACGGGCTGGACGTTGGCCTGAAGGTGCAGCATTTCTCGAACGGCGCCATCAAACGCCCTAATCCCGGCGCCAATGTTGCGGTCATCCGGGTTGCGTATCCGTTCTGACGGGTAGTCTGTGCAGATATCGGCATTCGCTGTTTTTGGAGAGCCAGACTTTCTGCCGTGGAGCGGGGAGCTGGTGTGCTGAACACCGCATTTTGCCTGTTTTCTGATCTGCAAAGCACAAACCCGGCGGCAGCCGGGTTTGTTTTGTCTTTGTCTTTGTCTTTTTGTTTTTGACC
>NZ_JAGSPN010000041.1 GCF_018139685.1 Cognatundibacterium luofuense | reverse complement strand
GGACGACCAGTTCTCCGTCACGATTGGCGACGGGTGCAGGCACCAGCACCCCATGATCCGCCAGGTGACGCATCAGCTTCAGGTAGAACGGCAATTGCTCGAAATTCAGATTCTCGAAAATGGTCAGTACATATTCACCCGCTTCAGTGGTGATAAAGAAATTACTGTTTTCTATGCCTGAAGAGATACCCTTCACCGCACTGACTTTACCTAATGGGAACTGATCTATCCAAGAACTCAGATCTTGCAGAGAAACGGGGGTAAAAACTGCCATTATTTTTTCTTATCAACGATATTATTTCGCTACTGCGCTGGCAGGAGCTGCTTTGACTGGCGCTGGCGGTAACACAGGTAAGGGTTCAGGCGCTTCTTTTACTTCTTTTTTTCCACCAAACTCCAGGAGTTTCCATTGCGCAGCGCGATTGCCTTGCCCCTGCACAGTACCAGGCTGGGCATTCCCCGCCTGAGGGTCCGCTTTCAGCGTGTAACTGCTTTTTCCAGACTTCACTTCGACTTCAGTGACTTTGCCTGCATTATTCTTTTTTTCAACAACTTTATTTTTTTGCTCAGGTTTACCGACCGACAAACTCTTTTCAGTTGGCCCCTCTTCCAGTTTTTCCATTTTCGGCGGTGGTGGCACCTCTGCTTTAGCTGGCGTCTGCGCAAGCGCAGGGATAGCAAGCTGGGCAGAAAAAATCACGGCGATGACGGATGAGAGGGATTTATTCATGATGATCTTTCGGTGAAGCCAGAATTCTTTCATTGTAACAAACAGCAGGACTCCATGCCTGCGTACGCTAAGCATTTACTTGAAATCCAATAAAAAAGAGCAGCCTGAGCTGCTCTTTTTCTATCAATACA
>NZ_JAGSPN010000629.1 GCF_018139685.1 Cognatundibacterium luofuense | reverse complement strand
AACGGCTAAACATGGGACGGGGTAAATTGGAGTAAAACAGGCAGGAATAGTAGCGCATCCTGAGAAAGTCCGCACAGCGCAGACTTTCTTTATTCAGGAGCAAATGCTTAGGCTTTGACCGTACGCTGACGACGCGCTTCGTACAGACAAACACCCGACGCCACAGAGACGTTCAGACTTTCGACCGAGCCCAACATAGGAATGCTGACCAGATGGTCGCAGGTTTCGCGTGTCAGGCGACGCATGCCTTCGCCTTCAGCACCCATGACCAGAGCGATACCGCC
>NZ_JAGSPN010000628.1 GCF_018139685.1 Cognatundibacterium luofuense | reverse complement strand
ATGAGTCCTCTCTACCCCTACATTCCACATGCTGGCTTTTGTTGTCGCACCCCATAAAACACTTAGATCAAAAAGACGGAGACAACATGAAATACAGCAAACTGCGCGGTATGTCCGCGTTGGTCGCGCTCGCCCTGAGCGCAGGTATGGCACAGGCCAGCGAAGCAGAAGGTGAATTCCACGGTTATTTGCGTGCCGGCGTCGGCAGCAGTTCAGAAAAAGGCCCGCAAAGTTGCTTCGACCTCGGCGGCAATACCATGAAGTATCGCCTTGGCAATGAATGC
>NZ_JAGSPN010000627.1 GCF_018139685.1 Cognatundibacterium luofuense | reverse complement strand
AAGAGATCTACGTTTGCCCTGGACACAGAGTGAGCCGGCAGTGCGGAGGGCCGGGGAGTGGGTACTGTGCCCCGTGGGGATGTGAGACTACTGGGGATGCGTATTGGAAGCCATCCTCATCTTGGGACCTGATAACTCTGAAACGAGACGGTCAGCTTCCTTACACCTTGTGTAAACAGGGCGCGAAATGCAATCCCCTCGTCCTCCACTTCACCGACTCAGGTAGAAGAGCGACATAGGACGGGCCCAAATCTTGGGGCCTGCGCTTATACGTCACAGCGACC
>NZ_JAGSPN010000626.1 GCF_018139685.1 Cognatundibacterium luofuense | reverse complement strand
AGGCCGCATTGTAAGTGGTTTGTGCCGCATCCACCAGGACTTGTGCCGCCAGCCAGGCATGAATACTTTTGATCAGGCTGTTCCTGGTCTGAAGAATCTGCCGCACCGCCTCATCACGCAGTTGTTGCGCGCGCAGGCCAGCGTTTTCTGCGTCCAGACGTGCCTTGCTCAGTGAGAGCTGGCGCGTGCCACCGTCGTACAAAGGCAGGCTGAATCCCAGCATCAAACCGGCGCTGCGGCGCGAGCCCGCGAGGTCCAATGACGGACTAAAGTGACCAGCAGGTG
>NZ_JAGSPN010000625.1 GCF_018139685.1 Cognatundibacterium luofuense | reverse complement strand
ATTATGCAGTGTTTCACTACACAAGCAATCCTTGCAGCAATAAAATTCCCGTACTGCCACACGGATTGCAAGAAATCGCAATCAAAAAGAATGAAATAAAAAATAAATCCGGCACCCCCTTGTATATACCAGTCCAGCCATGTATTATTCGGCCTCTTCAGACGCGGGGTGGAGCAGTCTGGCAGCTCGTCGGGCTCATAACCCGAAGGTCGTAGGTTCAAATCCTGCCCCCGCAACCACATTTGTAGACACGCCACCGACTGCGATTAGCAGCTTCTCGGTGGC
>NZ_JAGSPN010000624.1 GCF_018139685.1 Cognatundibacterium luofuense | reverse complement strand
CGGCAGATCGTGCCACGATAGAAGAGGAACACGCGTTAGAGTTGCGTACCCGCGACCGCGAACGTAAGTTGCTGAAAAAAGTTCAGCAAGCCATCGCCAGCATTGATGAAGGTGATTATGGCTGGTGCGAAGAAACCGGTGAACCTATTGGCATTCCACGCCTGCTGGCACGCCCGACAGCGACTTTGTCGCTGGAAGCACAGCAAAGACGTGAAATGAAGCAAAAACTGTACGGCGATTAATCCTGGCGTCATTTTTGACTGGAATAATAAAAAGCGTGTATGC
>NZ_JAGSPN010000040.1 GCF_018139685.1 Cognatundibacterium luofuense | reverse complement strand
GCTGACATCGCTGATTTCATGCATGCGGATCAGCAGGGATGCGCCAACCGGCAGGCGACGATGTCTGATTTTACTGATTACTGGAGGCGCAACTTCCAAAGCTCTGGAGAGGGCTGCGTCGTTTTTTAAGTGCAATTGCTTGATCAGAGTGTCCAACAAATTGTTTGGATCGTAGTCGATTTCATCTGATTCAAGCTGGGTCAGATTTGCCATAATTACCTCGCTATCTAGTCTATTGATGCCTGATTTAATTGCTTCAATGAAATTAATCAAACGGTAATATTGTATCTTTAAAACAGAAATTGCTTATCAGAAAAATAGCAAAACATTGTTAAATTTCTTGGCACAGGGAGTGCTATTTACGCCATTGTGTCTATAAGGCAATAGTACTGTAGATCAATACAAGCTGAAAAGCAATTTACTTTTTTAATAGATTACCAATTGATTTCATTCGCTTTTTTTACAAGCTAACAATTGCCTGCACCTGAAGTATTGGGCAAAATATGCTTGAGATCAATTGGTGAAAACGAAAGATATTGTTAAAAAAGTTTCGTAGAATTGCATTTATTATTTCTTTTGTGAAATTTGTGCGTGCTTGGTAACACGTACACAGAGGTATTTTCAAGTCTGGATCAGCGACCGCATCCAGTCGTGGTGTCCAGTAATAACGAAGCAAAAAGAGTCATTACATTTGTTCCCGCGCCTGACGGATGACGCGGCCCAAATCAATCACAGACATCGCGTAGAAGTAACTGCGGTTGTATTGGGTAATCGCATAGAAGTTGTCGGTTGCAATCCAATATTCCGTCGCATCATCGCCATTTTGCAAGTCAACTAATCCAACTTTGAGTTGCGGCGCGATATCAGCACTGGCACTGCTGGCC
>NZ_JAGSPN010000623.1 GCF_018139685.1 Cognatundibacterium luofuense | reverse complement strand
AAAGAATTTCATGATATATTAAAATATACAAGCAGGCAAGAACTATGGGTAAATGTTTGATTCTTTTTCAAACATAGCTGGTATAAGTCTGGAATCAATGAGAAAAATGAAGGTGACATTACTAAGGAAGAACAGTCTGGAGACATTTCTGAGACTAAAGTGGGACACTTAGATGCGCCTTTGAAATTTAACATGAATCAATAAGAGAAAAAATATTTTCTGATGTAAAACAAGTGAATTACATCAATAAACAATGAGTATATTTTTGATGAAATTTATTTTAGAG
>NZ_JAGSPN010000622.1 GCF_018139685.1 Cognatundibacterium luofuense | reverse complement strand
AGTCGAAATTCGTGCCAGTACAGCCTGGAAATTAAGTGCGCCGTTGCGCTGGTTAATACATCTAAGTAAAGGCAATGTCACTCCTCTTTGGAACGGTATTAAGTTTATTAGTAGCCGTGCGAGTAAATTAATACCCACGCCACTCTGTAAGCTGGTGGATACATCCTGGTCCAAGCTGATGAACTTAACTGCAGTCGCGCCGCATTCAAGTATGAATCAGGGAACAATTGCCGATATCGTCAAAGAACGTTGCGAAATGATGCAACAACCACTGACAATTTGCCTG
>NZ_JAGSPN010000621.1 GCF_018139685.1 Cognatundibacterium luofuense | reverse complement strand
AAAAAGTCAGATTTTCTTTCCTGGCTTTGTCGAGGAAGTGGTTGTGGGTTTGAAGTCTCTTTCAAAATGCAATTCGCTTCATATGGCGTTCAATTACAGGTAGCCTAACGTGAACCTCGAAAATTATTTCCCAGTTCTTCTTTTTATTCTGGTTGGCATTGGTGTTGGTGTGTTGCCGCAATTGTTGGGTCGCATCCTTGCTCCTTATAAGCCAGACTCCCAAAAAACATCCGCCTATGAGTGCGGCTTCGAGGCATTCGAAGATGCGCGCATGAAGTTCGATGTG
>NZ_JAGSPN010000620.1 GCF_018139685.1 Cognatundibacterium luofuense | reverse complement strand
CACGCGATGGCGCGATGGCATTGTGTCAGGCGCTGGCTGACTTGTCGCAACGTGCGCCGGAAATACGACCTAAGCGCCTGGTTTACGTCTCCTGCAGCCCGTCCACGCTGGCGCGCGATGCTGGCATTCTGGTAACGGCGGCCGGTTATCGTCTGAGTTATGCCGGTGTGGTCAACATGTTCCCGCACACTTCGCACGTGGAGTCTATGGCTGTTTTTGACCTGGCAGACTGAGAATAAGCCGGTCAACACATGATCTTGGCGGATAGATATGCTGTCTTTCCGCC
>NZ_JAGSPN010000619.1 GCF_018139685.1 Cognatundibacterium luofuense | reverse complement strand
AGAAAGCGTTTTCATCCACTTCCTGTGCTGTCGTATGGTGACGGATAAACACCACCTCTATTTTTTCATAAGCCCGTGTCAGGAACAGATACAGCAAAATAAAGAAGCGCTTCGCAGTATCTTTTTTTTGCTCATCCATAGAACCGGAAACATCCAGCAGGCAAAACATCACACACTGGCTGGCTGGCTTGGGAACTTTGATGCGATTGCTGTAGCGCAGATCGAAGGGATCGAGAAACGGAATCGCGGCGATTCTGGTCCGCAAATGACGGATTTCTTCGCGTAG
>NZ_JAGSPN010000618.1 GCF_018139685.1 Cognatundibacterium luofuense | reverse complement strand
AAGGATGTGGTGTTTATCACTTCCAGCTATGGTCTGGGTGAAACCGTGGTGCAGGGAGCGGTGAATCCGGATGAATTTTATGTGCATAAACCGATGCTGGAACAAGGCAAATTGCCTGTGATCCGTCGCAACATTGGTTCTAAACTCATCAAGATGGAATTTACTGGCGAAGCCAAGGCTGGTCGTTCAGTCAAAACCGTGGATGTACCGGTTGAAATGCGTAACCGCTACTCGCTGGATGACAACGAAGTGGTTGAGCTGGCCAAATATGCCGTCATCATTGAGA
>NZ_JAGSPN010000617.1 GCF_018139685.1 Cognatundibacterium luofuense | reverse complement strand
AGATTTGCAAAAAACACCTTGTCAGCTTGGAACGGTGCAGATTGTATTTACTGCCAGTATGGGAACTGGCTTAGCAGACTGGCAAAACGATGATAGCCCTGACCTGACATTTCAACGTATCGATAAAGCCTGCTACCAGGCGAAAGCCAGCGGACGTAACCGCGTGGTTGCCGTATAAGCTGGTCCCACGTGTGCTAAGCAAATGGCTTGAAAGCATGGTGTCGCAGCGCTGGGTAGCCTGCGATGGCTTGACTAAATTCAGTTCTTATCCGGATCGGGCAACGTA
>NZ_JAGSPN010000616.1 GCF_018139685.1 Cognatundibacterium luofuense | reverse complement strand
TGCCACAATATACACGGCAAGCGGCGGAAGTCTGAGCCAGGCTTGATGCAATGCGCAAATTTTCCGGTAAAACCTTTATAATTCAGGGTTTTATCAGTTTTTTAGGGCGAGAGTATGCCGATTTACGCTTATCGTTGCGAACAGTGTGGTTTTGCCAAAGATGTATTGCAAAAGATTTCTGATGCGCCGCTGACTGACTGTCCTGAGTGTGGCAAGTCTGCATTTAAGAAGCAGGTGACTGCGGCTGGTTTTCAGCTCAAAGGTAATGGCTGGTATGTGACCGATTT
>NZ_JAGSPN010000615.1 GCF_018139685.1 Cognatundibacterium luofuense | reverse complement strand
GACAGACGTCATCAAGGGCGTGGCTTTCGGTTGTGAGCAGGCTGGCTGCGCGCTGATCGGTGGTGAAACCGCAGAAATGCCTTCCATGTATCCGGATGGTGAATATGATCTGGCTGGTTTTGCGGTTGGCGCAGTTGAAAAATCCAAAATTATCGACGGTAGCAAAATTCAGCCGGGCGATGTGATTCTGGGTCTGGCCTCTTCAGGCATTCACTCCAATGGATTCTCGCTGGTGCGTAAAATCATTGAAGTAGCGAATCCTGATCTGAACGCGGATTTCGATGGCC
>NZ_JAGSPN010000614.1 GCF_018139685.1 Cognatundibacterium luofuense | reverse complement strand
CATATAAGGTGTCGAGTGCAGCCGGGTGTTGCAGATGCGTGTAGCCGATGACCTTTCCCTTGGCATCTTCTTTCACGATGATGAGTTGCGAGCGCAGTAGTTGCTGTACGTGACCGGAGTCTTGTTGTAGCTGAAATTGCAGCCCTGCAGGCAGATACTGGAATTGTGCCTGCGCTGGCTTGGTTGTGCTGTGCGTGAGTGGTGTCAGCGTCAGCTTGCCATCCTCACCTTGCATACTTCCATCCTGCGCGACGTGTAATCTTGCCGAGTTCGAATAGTAAAGGCGG
>NZ_JAGSPN010000613.1 GCF_018139685.1 Cognatundibacterium luofuense | reverse complement strand
CGTGATTTCAACTATAACGGCGACAAGCAGCAATGGAATTATGGTGGGCGCAGTCAGCGTCGCAATTCGCTGGGCTATCCTAGTCTGCGCGGTGCGAACCAATTGTTGAATGCAGCGGCGGTACTCGCTGCTTTAGAATCCCTTAAAGATGTATTGCCGGTTGGAGCGCAGGAAGTGCGCACCGGTCTAGTGATGGTGGATTTGCCTGGGCGCTTCCAGGTGATGCCGGGACGTCCGGTGGTTGTGCTGGATGTGGCGCATAACCCGCATGCGGCAGCCACCTTGGCG
>NZ_JAGSPN010000612.1 GCF_018139685.1 Cognatundibacterium luofuense | reverse complement strand
GCTCTGTTCCCTGGCCTGATCCTCAGTGGCTGTGCCAACAATAATTCCAGCTCAGCCACCACTGAGGCCGAAACGATTCCTGAGGGAACCATCGTCAAAGTCTCGTTACTGGAAACCACCGATTTGCATCAAAACATCTTGAGCTACGATTACTATGGCTTGAAAGCTGACACCAGTATCGGTTTGGAGCGTACCGCAGCCCTGATTCAGTCTGCACGCGCGGAAAACCCAAATACCGTATTACTCGATGATGGCGATGTCATTCAGGGTACGTTACTGGGTGACCAG
>NZ_JAGSPN010000611.1 GCF_018139685.1 Cognatundibacterium luofuense | reverse complement strand
AAAGCCGTATGCGCGAACAATCGCCGCAAAAGGCTTGGGTCACGCTTGAAATGATACCGATTTCACCAGCATGATGCAGATGCTTCCAACGCCTTGCCGTCTCACCTGGATAATTCGCATCCAGTGTCGCCAGTTGCATGTCTGCCTGTTGCAACCGTTGCAGTATCTGATCCGCAGTGACGACTTCGCCCATGCGCCAGCCGTTCGAAGCACCGACATCCATATATTCGATGAAGCGCAGAATATGGGGAGAGTGTTTGAAATACTCTGCCATGGGAACTATCTGGC
>NZ_JAGSPN010000610.1 GCF_018139685.1 Cognatundibacterium luofuense | reverse complement strand
GGGAAAGTGCTACTGCCGCCTGGGCGCAGTATTTAGCGCGGCAACCCGCACAACAACCCATACAGCAGCCGCATCTGTCATTGAAATGAATACGATGAAATCTCACTTCCTGCGTAACACCCTGCTCGCCATCACCCTGTTCTGTGCCAGCGTTGGTCTGGCGCTGCCCTGGGGTTTGTATTATTACGGTTTGCGCGAACTGTCAGCCATGCCGCAACCCAGCAGTACGCTGCTGAGTCAGGAGCAGCAGGCTGCACAATGGGCGCAGGCTGGCTTTCAGACGCCAAC
>NZ_JAGSPN010000609.1 GCF_018139685.1 Cognatundibacterium luofuense | reverse complement strand
GCCCATGAAACCGTGATCGAATGGCTGATCCAGAAAGCGCGTGCCTACATCTACACCACTGCTGCTGCACCGGCACTGGCGCATGCTTTACTGACCAGCATAGATATCATCAGCGGTGAAGAAGGCCAGCAACGACGCACCCATCTGAATAAGCTGATCCATCAGTTCAGTGATGGCCTGAATCTGCAAATGTGGCAATTGATGCCATCCATCACCGCCATTCAGCCGGTCGTGATTGGCGCCAATGCAGCCATGCTCAGCATTGCCGGTAACTTGCTGGATCAGGGC
>NZ_JAGSPN010000608.1 GCF_018139685.1 Cognatundibacterium luofuense | reverse complement strand
ATGTCGCAACAACAATTCCGTATTGAGCAGGGTGTACAGATGGGTCGCCCCAGCGTCTTGTATCTGGATATTTCCGGGCAGGAAAAGATACAGGTCGGTGGCAAAGTCATAGAAATCGGCCGTGGCCGCATTCAAATTTGAGGAAAATCCAGTCTAAAGCGCAGAAAGCGCAGGAAGAGTAAGGCGAAATCCTTTAAAATAGCGGGATTCTTTTCAATTGCAGCTTGTGCAGGCTGCGCTGTTATTCTGGTCATATCGTATCAGCAGCCATGCCGCATCAGGACTATC
>NZ_JAGSPN010000607.1 GCF_018139685.1 Cognatundibacterium luofuense | reverse complement strand
GGCTTGCTGGCCTACTCAGTCGCCATCGGATCAGGTGCTACTCAGGTAGCACTTTAGCAGGACTATTGCGCGCATTGTAAAAACTGGCCAGACAACCACTGCACAGTATCACGACGATACCAGCCCAGCTAAGCCAGGACAAACTGTCACGCCAGATCAGCACATCCCAGATACTGGAAAAGACAATGCCCAGATATTGCAGATTTGCAGTCAGCAAGGTGTTACCCAAGCGGTAGGCACGTGTCATCGCCATTTGGGCGAGTGCCGCCGTAATGCCGATGGCCAGCA
>NZ_JAGSPN010000606.1 GCF_018139685.1 Cognatundibacterium luofuense | reverse complement strand
ATACACCAGTTGCGGTTGCAGCAGGCCGCTGCCCAGATCACTCAGGCGCCAGGAGCAAAATTCGCTATTCCTGCGTAACTGACGGTTCAGGGTAGGTTGTTTTTCCTTGATCAGGCGCGCTTCGGTAATCAGCGCATCGATTTCACCCGCACATTCTATCCATTCGATATCTCTCACCTGTTGGGAGATATTCATTTCCTTAGCCAGTGCATGATCCGCCGAGAAATGCGATAGCACGCGCTGGCGCAAGGTATTGCTCTTGCCGACGTAGATAGGCAGCCGGTTTTC
>NZ_JAGSPN010000605.1 GCF_018139685.1 Cognatundibacterium luofuense | reverse complement strand
GTCCGGTAACCTGCATGTACAGGCACGTCTGACCCGTGAATTGCAACAGGATTTGATGCGCGTGCGTATGATCCCGTTTGCCAGCGTGTCTGAGCGTTTGTACCGTGTGACCCGGCAGACTGCCAAAGAACTTGATAAGCGCGTTAATCTGGATATCCGTGGTTCCAGCGTAGAAATGGACCGTGGCGTTCTGGAGAAAATGGTAGGTCCGTTTGAACATTTGCTGCGAAACGCGATTGTGCATGGCATAGAAAGCCGCGAGCAGCGCAAAGCCGCTGGAAAGAATGA
>NZ_JAGSPN010000604.1 GCF_018139685.1 Cognatundibacterium luofuense | reverse complement strand
ACCGATACTGGCAGTCTCATGGACGATAGCCGCCGGGCTGACCCAGGCCGTCGGATGTATCCCCGTCACAGCCGGGATTTTATTGAGTTCAGCGAATAGCTGCGCTGTGCGCGCAAAATAAACGTAAGGATTAGCGAAAACGATGCAAGCGCCCTGATAGCTGCTGCGCACCTGCGCGTAGTCAGCCTCAGTCACGATCAGCGCAGCCGCTTTCGTGCTGGCCGCCTGATGCTTTAATTTTGAATTGGAGAGGAATGTGATCTGACTGGCACTAGCTTCACTCAAAGG
>NZ_JAGSPN010000603.1 GCF_018139685.1 Cognatundibacterium luofuense | reverse complement strand
GTTTGCCCTGTTGATCTTGGGCGTGCGCATGACAAAGAACCGGCTGAACTTGGTCCATGCCTTCGCAATCCGTCATGGTAGGCATAGCGACCACGGCCGGCATCGCTGACATGTCATCGCCGCCCCTCATTGCCAAGCCCGGACAAGCGTAGGACGCCACAGCAAGCTGCATAAACAGCATGCTGAAGAGCGCGACAAACGCTGCGACAACGCGGGATGGATGGGAGAGTTTCATAAAATAATCGAATTGACTTGAATCATCATAGACATCGACGATATTGGTTGTCA
>NZ_JAGSPN010000602.1 GCF_018139685.1 Cognatundibacterium luofuense | reverse complement strand
ATGCTGCTTAAGATGATCGGCATCCGGAGCTAGCACACCCAATAACAAAGCGAGCCCGCTGGTATGCACGCCGCCCAGATGCACATGATTTTCCGCGACCGCATTGCCATCGACCGCGGCAGGACTGAACAGAGCCTGCTGCTGCCCCACGATGCGCTGCATATCGTGGGTAGTCAGACTATGCGGCGACATCAGATGCTGCGCAAACTTCCAGCCCACCACCAGCGCCGGATCGAGCTGCGCACAAAAGCGCACATACTCCTGCTCCTGCCCATCGCGGTAACGCAC
>NZ_JAGSPN010000601.1 GCF_018139685.1 Cognatundibacterium luofuense | reverse complement strand
CCGTGGTGACGCAATATATAGAAGAGCAATCCGAACCGGATAAGTCCCATTTTGTGTTCGCTTATACCATCAGCATTACGAATAGCGGCGAAGTGGCAGCACAAGTGATATCGCGTCACTGGATTATTAATGATGCGAATAATCATATTGAAGAGGTCAAGGGGTTGGGCGTAGTCGGCCATCAGCCTTTCCTGCCGCCGGGGCAAAGCTTTGAGTACACCAGTGGCTGTATCTTGAAAACGCCGCAGGGCAGTATGAAGGGGTACTACTTCTGTGTGGCAGAAGACG
>NZ_JAGSPN010000600.1 GCF_018139685.1 Cognatundibacterium luofuense | reverse complement strand
GGTAACACTCATCACGCTGGCCAGGGAGCTTAAAGAGCCCATCGCCATGCCTTGAGAACCGGCATCGACCGCCCTGGAAAAAATCGCCTGTAAGGCGGGCCCTGCAGCAAACGCGAGCAAATTACACAGTATCAACACATACATCATCCAGCCTTCGGTCGCCAGCCCGTACAAGGTCAACGCCACACAAGAGGACATCAAGCCATATTGCACCGCTTTTTCATCACCGACCCGCTTGGTATACGCCCCCAGAAACACGCCCTGCATGAGCACAGCAGAAACGCCAAC
>NZ_JAGSPN010000599.1 GCF_018139685.1 Cognatundibacterium luofuense | reverse complement strand
GTGAACACACAAAGGACGGTGTGCACAGCGGACTGACAGTTTATGCCTGATGACCATAGCGAGTTGGTACCACCCCTTCCCATCCCGAACAGGACCGTGAAACGACTCTGCGCCAATGATAGTGCTGCAACCAGTGTGAAAGTAGGTTATCGTCAGGCTCCCTTTAAAAACCCCTCGTTACAACCGTAACGGGGGGTTTTGCTTTTTACGCTTTGCTTTGTGCTTTGCTGTTGGAATTGGACTGCTACGGCGGCGAATCAAACTCAAGATATCTGTGAGTAACATAAA
>NZ_JAGSPN010000598.1 GCF_018139685.1 Cognatundibacterium luofuense | reverse complement strand
GATAGCGAAAGCTTACGCAGCTTTAACAGATGAAGAGTCTCGGAAAAATTGGGAAGAATTTGGAAATCCAGATGGGCCTCAAGCCACAAGCTTTGGAATTGCTTTGCCAGCTTGGATAGTTGACCAGAAAAATTCGATTCTGGTTTTACTTGTGTATGGATTGGCTTTTATGGTTATCCTTCCTGTTGTTGTGGGCTCTTGGTGGTATCGGTCCATACGATATAGCGGAGACCAGATTCTAATCCGTACAACACAGATTTATACATACTTTGTTTATAAGACTCGGAAT
>NZ_JAGSPN010000597.1 GCF_018139685.1 Cognatundibacterium luofuense | reverse complement strand
AGACATCGCTGTGGCATTGTGGAAAGGCCATTATCGTCATAACCCAGCGCATCCTCAGTGGATTAACCGCGACCGTTTTGTTCTGTCGAATGGCCATGGCTCTATGCTGCATTACTCGTTGCTGCATCTGACTGGCTATGATCTGTCGATGGATGAAATCCGCAATTTCCGTCAACTGCATTCCAAAACTGCAGGACATCCGGAAGTGCACATCACACCGGGCGTAGAAACCACCACCGGTCCTCTGGGGCAGGGCATCACCAATGCGGTGGGTATGGCGCTGGCAGAA
>NZ_JAGSPN010000596.1 GCF_018139685.1 Cognatundibacterium luofuense | reverse complement strand
AGGAATACCAGGCGCTTTTCGATCACTTCATTGAGCGTAGGCTGACGTTTGATTTCTACCACTTGGGCCGGTGTTGCCAGACGCTTGACGGCCGCCAGATCATGCGCTGCCAGACGTCCCCAGTTGAATGCCTGTTTATTGAAGTCGATAGAAACGCCATTGAGTTCGATCGCACGCATCAACGCTACTTCTTCCAACGGCACCCAGCCTTTTTGCCAGGCGTAACCGAGGATGAACATATTGGTCGCGATGTTATCCCCCATCAAGGCCGTCGCTATCGAAGCTGCAT
>NZ_JAGSPN010000595.1 GCF_018139685.1 Cognatundibacterium luofuense | reverse complement strand
TAACTTAAATTTAAATAAATTAATAAAATTAGTAAGAAGAAGTTCTCCGATAATTAAATAATAGTTAGTGCCCCGGAACTTTTACATTAATAGGACGTTCATTGTTAATAATGTGAAGAAACTTTGTGTTGATTTTCTAGTTACTTTGCCTGACAAGGGCAGCCAGAAGGTCAATGGCTATGAAGAAAGCAGTGCTTGAACAATATGCGCAATTTGTTTTGCTAGAAAGGGTGGCACAGCATTACCGACCTGCACATATTGTTCAGTCCGATTACCTTCAAAAAAATAA
>NZ_JAGSPN010000594.1 GCF_018139685.1 Cognatundibacterium luofuense | reverse complement strand
CCAGCCCAATAATAAGCCACTCACAATTTGCGGGATCACGATGAAGAAGTTGAACACGCCCATGTAGTAACCCATTTTTTCTTGCGGCAAAGAAGATGCCAGCAAGGCATAAGGCATAGTCAGTATGCTGGCCCACGCCAGTCCCATACCCAGCATAGGCAGCAATAACCAGAGTTGTGTATGGATAAAGTAGATGCTGATCAGTCCGGCTCCACCGGCCAGCAGACACAGCATGTGGACGATTTTTTTACTGCTGCGTTTCGCCAGTACAGGTAATAAAAAGGCGGCC
>NZ_JAGSPN010000593.1 GCF_018139685.1 Cognatundibacterium luofuense | reverse complement strand
GTCACCATCCATTCGGATAACTCGATCTCCATCACCGACAATGGCCGTGGTATTCCGACTGGCATTAAGTGGGATGACAAAAACGATCCTAAGCGCAGCGCTGCAGAAATCGTGATGACCGAGCTGCATGCCGGTGGTAAGTTCGATCAGAACTCCTATAAAGTCTCCGGCGGCCTGCATGGCGTGGGTGTCTCCTGCGTGAATGCGCTGTCCAAATTGCTGAAGCTGACTATCCGTCGCGATGGCAAAGTGCATCAGATGGAATTTTCTAAAGGCGTGGTACAAAACC
>NZ_JAGSPN010000592.1 GCF_018139685.1 Cognatundibacterium luofuense | reverse complement strand
CATTGATCCCAACTGCAGCGTGTCTGATGTGGTGAAAGATGCCTACGACATGGCTAAGCTCCTGTGTGACAAGTATTACATGGCTTCCCCTGACCTGGAGATCCAGGAAGTCAATGCCACCAACGCCACCCAGCCCATTCACATGGTCTACGTCCCCTCCCACCTCTACCACATGCTCTTTGAACTCTTCAAGAATGCCATGCGGGCCACAGTGGAAAGCCACGAGTCCAGCCTCACTCTCCCTCCCATCAAAATCATGGTGGCCCTCGGTGAAGAAGATCTGTCCATC
>NZ_JAGSPN010000591.1 GCF_018139685.1 Cognatundibacterium luofuense | reverse complement strand
ATTTCACAACGATCGTTTTACCGTGAAATTTACGGATATACGGCAGCGCTTCTGCCAGAATTTCTGCTTTAATAGCAGGTTCAACGCCAGCTAATTTATCGATAGGTGGGTTGGGTGCAGCCGCGTTTGGGTTCAAATCGCTCATAATGACGGTATCCTGAATATCATGAAGGGTAGGAACTCTGTTGACCGAATAGCCTGATACGAGTTCTTGTTCGTCCCGAATTTTACAGGAAACTTCTGCTCAACCTGACGCAAATTCTGAAATCGCCGCCATCATGCCTCTGAC
>NZ_JAGSPN010000590.1 GCF_018139685.1 Cognatundibacterium luofuense | reverse complement strand
AGTAACTTGCCAATCCATGGGTCATAGGTAAAATAGTACATGGCAAAACCAACAATGCTGTGTCCTTCAGGGGTCCAGTGCTCTTTAGGCACTTCTGCAACCAGGCAGTGGTAGAAGGGGTGCTCTCCAAAACCATCCTCTAAGAGATCTTTCTCAGTTAAAACTACTTGATCTTCCATGTATTCATATTTAGCCAGTTCCTTGATCAGTCGCAGGATGTCACTGCAGTCAGAGGCAGTGGCTGGACGGATCTTAAATTTAGCCATTTTCGTCTTTTGCTTTTCTTCCC
>NZ_JAGSPN010000589.1 GCF_018139685.1 Cognatundibacterium luofuense | reverse complement strand
ACTCGATACGCCTCCCGGTCCTTCGGTGTATCTGAAGCAGGCCGTTCGCGCCGCAGATTTTTTGCTGGCAGTGGTGTTGGCGGATGCAGCTTCTTATTCAACCTTGCCAGAAATGGAGGCGCTGATTGCGAGTTATACCGCAGGATCAAGCGCCAGAATAGGGTCTGCTTATCTGATCAACCAAGGGACTCAGCGTCAACTGGCACAAGATGTGCTCTCTTTGTTTTCTGAAAAATTAGGACAACGAATGCTGCCTTTCGTGGTACCGGAAAGCGAAGTCGTTGAAGAAG
>NZ_JAGSPN010000588.1 GCF_018139685.1 Cognatundibacterium luofuense | reverse complement strand
ATGGACTCTGCCAGAGCTTTTGCGCGGTTGTAGCTGCGTAGGATGCTGTCTGCGCCTGCAGCAGAAAACGACGTAGAGTTTGCGTCGTACATTTCCTTGTTGGCTTTAGCAGCGTTCCAGGCTGTCTGCGCACGTTGCTTGTTTTCGGCTGTCGGTTCAATCTTTTTGCCGTGTTCAGCGTCAAACAGCATATTGGCAATGTCGTTGTCCATTGCAGCCGCGCCGAAACCATCGGAAGCCGTGCTGGATGGCTTGCCAGATTTATCGACAATGACGCCTTGCTCATTCTC
>NZ_JAGSPN010000587.1 GCF_018139685.1 Cognatundibacterium luofuense | reverse complement strand
AGGTCGTGATCTGCCAAATGATTTCAACGTAGTAATTGAAATCCCGATGAATTCTGATCCGATCAAGTATGAAGTTGATAAAGATACCGGCGCTATCTTTGTTGATCGCTTCATGGGAACAGCAATGCATTATCCATGCAACTACGGCTATGTTCCTCAAACCATCGCTGGTGATGGCGACCCGGTTGACGTGCTGGTGATCACACCATTTCCACTGATACCTGGCGTTGTGATCCGTTGCCGTCCGATCGGCGTACTGAAAATGACAGATGAAGCTGGTAACGATGCAA